>NZ_JBHTVV010000006.1:0-511265 GCF_042792755.1 Nocardia sp. NPDC056611 | reverse complement strand
TCCGTTGAAGACTCTAGATTTACCGCCGAAGCAGCGAATCAGAAGTATCTCGAACCAGAGTCCGAAAACCTAGCAAAACAGTCGGCCGGAAAATTAGCCGACTTAAATGTCCAACCACCCTCACGGGGGTGAGAATGATTGGAACCAAATATATTATTTGGCACTGACATTCATCGACACACTATTGAGTTCTCAAAGAACACACGCACACACCAACATCCCGGAACTTTCATCCCGCTTGTCGGTGAGGCTGCTTTTGAAGCTTAGCTCAGCCCTCCCAGCAGAACCAAATCCGCTGATCTTGCCGAACCAATGTGATCATCAGGCGCTCCTCGTACTACCTCGTTTCCCTAGCCTCTGGGGCCCGGGTCGGTGTCCGTGTCGCTCTGACCTGGAATAAGTTACGTGTTGGTTGTTCTCATGTCAAATCGCCTGTTCAGGACGGGTTTTCGCGAACACGTCCCGACACCGGCCGTTCAGTCGGAGGTTCCGACGCGTTCGATTTCCGCTCCGAGCCCGCGCAGGTTCTCCACGAAAGACGGGTAACCCCGGTCGATGTGGAAGACATCGTGGACTTCGGTGACACCGTCGGCCACCAGACCCGCGAGCACCAGACCCGCGCCGGCCCGAATGTCGGAGGACCACACCGGCGCCGAGGACAGTCGCGGAATACCGCGCACCACAGCGTGATGCCCGTCGGTGCGGGCGTCCGCGCCGAGCCGGATCATCTCTTCGACGAAACGGAAGCGCGCCTCGAAGATGTTCTCGGTGATCATCGAGGTGCCGTCCGCGATCGCGGCCAGGCCGATGGCCATCGGCTGCAGGTCGGTGGGGAAGCCCGGGAACGGCAGGGTCGAGAAGTTCACGGCGCGAGGGCGATCCGCCTGCACCACGCGAAAACCATCCGGTTCGAACGAGATTCGGGCGCCCGCCGAGCGCAGCTTGTCCAGCACCAGGGACAGGTGCTTGGGGTTGATGCCCGTCACCCGCACGTCACCGGTGGTCATGGCGGCGGCGATGCCCCAGGTCGCGGCGACGATGCGGTCGCCGATCACCCGGTGGGTGGTGGGGGCCAGCTTCTCGACGCCCTGGATGGTCAGCACCGAGGTGCCGGCCCCGGCGATCTTCGCGCCCATCCGGTTCAGCATGTTGCAGAGATCCACGATCTCCGGCTCACGGGCGGCATTGTCGATGACGGTCTCGCCCTCGGCGAGCACCGCGGCCATCAGGATGTTCTCGGTCGCGCCGACCGAGGGGAAGTCCAGCCGGATCCGGGCGCCTTGCAGCTCCTCGGCCCGGGCCACCAGGCAGCCGTGCTCGATCTCCGAGGTCGCGCCGAGTAGGCGCAGACCCTGCTGGTGCATGTCCAGCGGACGCGAACCGATCGCGTCGCCACCGGGCAGCGCCACCACGGCCCGCTTGCAGCGCGCCATCAGCGGACCCAGCACGCACACCGAGGCACGGAACTGGGTGACCGCCGGGAAGTCCGCGTGGTACTTCGGTTCCGGCGGGGTCGCGATATGGACCGTGCCGCCCTCGATGACCACATCGCAGCCGAGACCGCGCAACACGTCCGCCATCAACGGCACATCCAGGATGTCCGGGCAGTTCGTGATGGTGGTCGTACCCTCGGCCAGCAACGCGGCAGCCATCAGCTTGAGGACGCTGTTCTTCGCGCCGCCCACCGCGACCTCACCGACGAGCCTGCTGCCCCCGGTCACCAGAAACCGTTCACTCACGGGGGTCAGCCTAGTGGTCCTCTCCCGCACTCGCGGCGTCTCCGCCCGGCCGCCACAGTATGTCGCCGTCCGGGTTGGCGACCCGGCCGAGGATGAACAGCAGGTCGGACAGGCGGTTGAGGTATTTGGCGGGCAATACGTTGGTGTCGTCCGGGTGCGCCGCCACCGCGGCCCAGGCCGCACGCTCGGCGCGTCGCGCCACGGTGCGCGCGGTGTGCAGCAGCGCGGCCAGCGGGGTGCCGCCGGGCAGGATGAACGAATTCAACGGCGGCAGAGGCTCATTGAACTCGTCGCACCACTTCTCCAGGCGGTCGATGTAGTCCTGGGTGATGCGCAGCGGCGGGTACTTGGGGTCGGCGACGACGGGGGTGGAGAGGTCCGCGCCCGCGTCGAACAAGTCGTTCTGTATGGAACGCAACACAGTCAGAATCCGCGTGTCCGGCCGGCCGAGCGCGATGGCGACCCCGAGGGCCGCATTGGTTTCGTCACAGTCGGCATACGCGATCAGCCGCGGGTCGGTCTTGGCCACCCGCGAGAAATCGCTCAGTCCGGTGGTGCCGTCGTCGCCGGTTCGCGTGTAGATCCGCGTCAAGTGAACGCTCACAGGGTCACACTATCGCTCTCGGTATCGGGCTAGCCGGCGCGGCGGCGACGGATGCGCTCGGACGGGCGCGATTCCACCCAGGACAGGAAGGCCGCCATGGCGCCGCGGTCCAGGGCCAGCTCGTAGTTGCCGTCACCGTCGGACACCATGACGATGACCTCGTCGGTCATGATGTCGTATTCGTCGTCGGCCGGCGAGCGGCGCGGGCCCACCTCGATGGTGAGCCGCCGCATGGTGGAGTCCGGGCCGAGTTTCAGGCTGGAGAGTTTGTAGAAGAGGAGCGTGTCCTCGTCGTAGCGGATCAGGCCGTGCCGCCAGCCGCCGCCGTGTCCGCGCGCGGGCAGGACCCGCAGCAGGGCGGCGGTGCCGCCGCGACGCAGCATGACGAGGCGATAGGTCGAGGCCAAGGCCAATCCGACCAGCAGCAATACCAGAATGATCAGAAGCCACATCCCGGTTTGCAATGCCGCTCCGTCCCTTCACATCCGCGTTGCTGTCGATCACTGACCGGCCGGAAGCCGGGCCCCGCTTTCGGTCGATAGTAGCGACCGCGGAAACGCGGAGTCCGGCCATCCACCGAATGTGATGAATGCCCTGTTCAGCGAGGCGTCGAAGATATATGTCAGCCGATGCTGAACGGCTGTCCGTAGAGCGTGACCTTGTGGTAGTCGATACCGATGATCTCGACCACGGAGACCTGGCGGGCCTGCGCGTAACCGCCGCAGCCCTGGATCTCCATCGGGGTGTCCTGATAGTTGATGGTGTAGGCGCCGCTCTTGACCAACTCGATGTTGTTGATCGCCACCCACTGCACCTGACCGGGCGAGAGCGGGAAGCTGAACCCACCGGTCAGGGCGGGCGTGGAGCTGACGAGGACCGCGGCGTTCGCGCTCAACTGACCCAGCGCGACCTGACAGCCGACGATGTAGTCGGTGGTGAGGTTGGGCGATCCGTGCGTTCCCGAGTTATTGGTGCCGGGAAAATTCAGCGGACCGTTGTTGGGACCGACATCCCCTCCGGGGTCTCCACCTCGGCGGTGACATTGCCCGTCACCCACGAGGTCCGGCCCGCGCCGTTGGAGGCCAGCGACGGCGAAATGATCGCGCGCTCACCGACACTCGTGATCGTGACCCCCGGGCCCTCGATACGCCCGTCGGGCAGTGGGACCGTGACATCCGCGGCAGCCGTACCCGGTGCGAGGACTCCGACCGCGACCGTCACGACGGCGACGGTGACCGCCATGTGCCCATTCGAAGCCTGCTCATCAACCCCTCGCTCATCGTGCTGTTGCATCGTGGAGGTAAAGCTGAGAATGCGGGAATTGCCGACCCATTGCCGGGCGCTTCAGATCACAACCCGGTGATCGGCGATTGCATTCAACCACACCGGGTTGACGCGAGAGCTATTACCGGGCGAACGATCCGGTATCCGTGGCGGCCTACAGGTCCGCCGTCCACGAGACCACCCACGGGACCACTGAGCGGGATCGCCGATGGCCGTAAACTGGAACACGTTCTTATGCTCCCGACAATTGGGATGTCTTGGAAGGAGATTCCGTGGAAATTACCGCTGCGGTGGCCCGAGGAGCCGATGCGCCCTTCTCGATGGAGACCCTCAGCCTCGAGGAACCCCGTCCGGGCGAGGTGCTGGTGCGCATCGTCGCCACCGGCGTCTGCCACACCGACCTGGTCTCCAAGAGCGTGTTTCCCGCCGAGCTGCCGATCGTCCTCGGGCACGAGGGCGCGGGCATCGTGGAGCAGATCGGCTCGGAAGTAACCGGAATCGAAGTGGGCGACCATGTGCTGCTCACCTACGCCAGTTGCGGCACGTGTTCTCGATGCACCAACGGGCTTCCGCCCTATTGCGAGAATTTCGTCATTCTGAACACCTCGGGCGGCCGCTCCGATTTCACCTCGCCGCTGAGCAACAATGGCGAGCGCGTCATGGGCGCGTTTTTCGGACAATCGAGTTTCGCCACCCACGCACTGGTGTCGGCGCGCAGCATCGTGGTCGTGGACAAGGAGGTCGACCTGGTCGCCACCTCCCCGTTCGGCTGCGGCGTGCAGACCGGTGCGGGCGCGGTCGCCAATGTCATGAAGCCGGGCCCGAACGACTCGATCGCCATCTTCGGCGTGGGCGGCGTCGGCATGGCGGCGCTCATGGCGGCCCGGGCCATCGGCGCGGGAACCATTGTGGCGATCGACCTTTCCGCGGACCGCCTGGCCGTGGCCAAGGAGCTGGGCGCGGACATCACCATCGACGGCGCGGCCGACGACGTGGTGGCGCAGATCATCGCGGCCACCGGCGGCGGCGCGAACTTCGCCCTCGACACCACGGCCGTCAATGCCGTGATCGCCAAGGGCCTGGAAGCCTTGGCGCCCATGGGCACCCTGGTGCTCGTCGGCCTCGGCGAGGCCAGCATGGACCTCGAGATCGGCCACCTCACCGGCAACGGCAAGGCCGTTCGCGGATGCATCGAGGGCAGCGGCGATCCGCAGAAGTTCATTCCGCAGCTGCTGCGGTGGCATGCCGAGGGCAAGTTCCCGATCGAGAAGATCAGTAAGACCTACGCGTTCAGCGACATCGACACCGCGCTGGCCGACGCCCACCACGGCACCACGATCAAGCCGATTCTCACCTTCCAGTGAGAAGCGGCACGCGCGCCCGGCCGATACCGGGCGCGCGTGTGGTCTTCGGAGTGTAGAAGCACGAAAACAGCGGCGGCCCCCGGGATTTCCCCGGGGCCGCCGCCGTTGTCTCAGCGTCGAGCTAGTGGGCCGCAGCGGCCTTCTCGACCGCCCGCAGCTGGCCCTGTGCCTTGGCCAGCGCGGCCGGGCTCGCGTCCGCATCGGCGACGACGGCCTTGGCGGCCGCCTCGTCGATGTCGAAGGCGAAGTCGGCGGACTCGGCCAGCACACGCACCGAAGTGGCGGTGACGGAGAAGAATCCGCCGTGCACGGCCACGACAACACGCTCGTTGTCGTCGGACACGATGGTCACGGTGCCGCCCTCGACCAGCTGGCCGAGCAGCGGCTCGTGGCCGGCGAGGATGCCGATCTCACCCTCCGTGGTCTGGGCCGACACGAAAGACGCGCGGCCCGACCACAGCAGTCGCTCGACGGCGACCAGGTCAACGGACATGGTATTTGAATCAGACCCAGTAGCCATGGGTGACTACTTCCCGGCGATCTTCTTCGCAGCGGCCTCGACGTCGTCGAGACCACCACACGAATTGAACGCCTGCTCGGGCAGGTGGTCGAACTCGCCCTTGCAGACCCGATCGAAGTCGTCGATGGTCTGCTCCAGCGGCACGACGGAACCCTCCTGGCCGGTGAACTTCTCGGCCACGATGAAGTTCTGGCCCAGGAACTTCTCCAGGCGACGGGCGCGACCGACGAGGACCTTGTCCTCTTCGGAGAGCTCGTCCATACCCAGAATCGCGATGATGTCCTGGAGTTCCTTGTACTTCTGCAGGATTCGCTTGACCTCGTTGGCCACCCGGAAGTGACGCTCGCCGACGATCGAAGCCTCGAGGATTCGCGAGGTCGACGACAGCGGGTCGACGGCCGGGTAGATGCCCTTCTGCGAAATCGGACGCGACAGCTCGGTGGTGGCGTCCAGGTGCGCGAAGGTGGTGGCCGGCGCGGGGTCGGTGTAGTCGTCCGCGGGCACGTAGATCGCCTGCATCGAGGTGATCGAGCGGCCACGGGTCGAGGTGATGCGCTCCTGCAGCTGACCCATCTCGTCCGCCAGGGTCGGCTGGTAACCGACGGCCGAAGGCATACGACCCAGCAGGGTCGAGACCTCGGAACCGGCCTGGGTGAACCGGAAGATGTTGTCGATGAACAGCAGCACGTCCTGGTTCTGGACGTCGCGGAAGTACTCGGCCATGGTCAGGGCCGAGAGGGCGACGCGCATACGCGTGCCCGGCGGCTCGTCCATCTGGCCGAAGACGAGGGCGGTGTCCTGAAGGACGCCCATCTCTTCCATTTCGAGGTGGAGGTCGGTGCCCTCACGGGTGCGCTCACCGACGCCCGCGAACACGGACGTACCGGAGAACTCACGCGCGATACGGGTGATCATCTCCTGGATCAGAACGGTCTTGCCGACACCGGCACCACCGAACAGACCGATCTTGCCGCCCTTGACGTACGGGGTCAGCAGGTCGATGACCTTGATGCCGGTCTCGAGGATCTCGGTCTTGCCCTCGAGCTGGTCGAAGGCGGGCGGCTGGCGGTGGATGCCCCACTGCTCGCCGTCGCGGCCCAGACCGGGGGTGTCGAGGCAGTCACCGAGGGCGTTGAACACGTGGCCCTTGACGACGTCACCGACGGGCACCGAGATCGGCTTGCCGGTGTCGCGCACCTCGGCGCCACGGACCAGACCGTCGGTCGGCTGCATCGAGATGGTGCGAACGATGTTGTCGCCCAGGTGCTGCGCGACCTCGAGGGTCAGGGTCTTGGCCACGGACGCGAGCGCGATGTCCACGTTCAGGGCGTTGTACAGGTCGGGAATCGAACCGCGCGGGAACTCGACGTCCACGACGGGTCCGATGACGCGGGCGACACGGCCAGTGCCGACCCGGGTTTCAGTAGCTGCGGTCATTGGTTCTCTTCCTGGGCCTTAGTCGAGGTCCGAGCTCGCCGCCAGTGCATTGGCACCACCGACGATTTCCGTGATTTCCTGCGTAATCTGCGCCTGGCGCAACGAGTTCGCGGTTCGGGTCAGCGAGTTGACCAGATCCGTGGCGTTGTCCGTCGCGGCCTTCATGGCGGTGCGGCGCGCAGCCGACTCCGATGCCGCTGCTTCGAGCAGCGACGAGTAGATCCGAGTGTTGACGTACTTCGGCAGCAGCGCGCCCAGCAGGCGATCCGCGTCCGGCTCGAACTCGTACTGCGGCTTGATCTCCGCAGACTCGGAGTCGGAGAAGCTGTCCGGACCCATGTCGAAGTTCTCGTCCACGAACGTCACCTGGATCGGGGCCAGGCGACGCACCTCGGGCTGCTGCGACAGCATCGACACGAAACGCGTGTAGACGATGTGCAGTTCGTCGACGCCGGCCATGGTCTCGCCCCCGTGGGGGTTGACGACCTCGCCGTCGGACCCGGCCATGAACGCTTCCACCAGGTGGTTGCAGGCGGCCGAGGCGTCCACGTAGTTGGGCTGCTGCGAGAAGCCCAGCCAGGACCCGTTCACCGTCCGCTTGCGGAAGGTGTAGTAGGTCAGGCCCTTCGCGCCCATCACATACAGCACCGGCTCCTTGCCCTCGGAGCGCAGGGTGGTCATGAGCTCCTCGGCGCGCTTGAGCACGTTGGAGTTGTAACCACCGCACATACCGCGGTCGGAGGTGATGACCAGAACGGCCGCGCGGCGGGCGTTCTCACGCTCGGTCAGCAGCGGGTGATTGAGATTCCCACTGGCGCTCGCCAATTCGGCGAGCACCTTGGTGATCTCCTCCGCGTACGGCTTGGCCGCGGCAACTCGGGCCTGCGCCTTGCTGATTCGCGAAGTGGCGATCAGTTCCTGAGCCTTGGTGATCTTCTTGATCGAGCTCACGGAACGAATGCGGGAGCGCAATTCGCGCACGCTTGGCATTAGCGGTTCACACTCCCTTCATTCGTCGATTCGGTCAGTCGCATGTGCTCGTCTCGATTACTTCTCGACGTGCTTGCGGGTGACCGAGAGGGACTCGACCTCTTCGTGGTCCAGCTGACCGGCCTCGGCCTCGACGACCCGCGAGCCGTCGGAAGCCAGGAAGCCCTGCTTGAACTTGTCGGTCGCGGCCTTGATGGTGTCGGCGGCGTCGCCCTCGAGCACCTTGGCGCCGCCCTGCAGGGCGTCGAAGGAGGACTGCACGGAGGCGTGCAGGTTCTCGAGCAGCTCGGCGTTGAAGCGACGGATGTCGCCGACCGGCACGGAGTCGTAGTAGCCACCGTCGACCAGGTACAGCGAGACGACCTGGTCCTCAACGGAAACCGGGGCGTACTGGTCCTGCTTCAGCAGCTCGACCCAGCGCGCGCCACGCTCCAGCTGAGCCAGCGACGCGGCGTCCAGGTCGGAGGCGAAGGCGGAGAACGCCTCGAGCTCACGGTAGGAGGCCAGCTCCAGACGCAGCGAACCGGAGACCTTCTTCATGGCCTTGGTCTGCGCGGCGCCACCGACTCGGGACACCGAGATACCGACGTTGATGGCCGGGCGGACACCCTTGTTGAAGAGGTCCGACTCCAGGAACACCTGGCCGTCGGTGATGGAGATGACGTTGGTCGGGATGAACGCCGAGACGTCGTTGGCCTTGGTCTCGATGATCGGCAGACCGGTCATCGAGCCCGCGCCCAGCTCGTCGGACAGCTTCGCGCAACGCTCCAGCAGACGCGAGTGCAGGTAGAAGACGTCACCCGGGTACGCCTCGCGGCCCGGCGGGCGACGCAGCAGCAGCGAGATGGCGCGGTAGGCCTCGGCCTGCTTCGACAGGTCGTCGAACACGATCAGGACGTGCTTGCCCTGGTACATCCAGTGCTGGCCGAGGGCCGAACCGGTGTAGGGGGCCAGCCACTTGAAGCCGGCGGAGTCGGAGGCCGGGGCCGCGACGATGGTGGTGTACTCCATCGCGCCGTGCGCCTCGAGGGCCGACTTCACGCCCGCGATGGTGGAGCCCTTCTGGCCGATCGCGACGTAGATGCAGCGCACCTGCTTCGACGGATCGCCGGTGGCCCAGTTGGCCTTCTGGTTGATGATCGCGTCGATGCAGACCGCGGTCTTACCGGTCTTGCGGTCACCGATGACCAGCTGACGCTGGCCGCGGCCGATGGCGGTCAGGGCGTCGATGGCGGTGATGCCGGTGGCCATCGGCTCACCGACCGGCTGACGCTCCAGCACGGTGGCGGCCTGCAGCTCGAGCACGCGGCGCTCGTCGGCCTCGATCTCGCCCAGGCCGTCGATCGGGGCGCCCAGCGGGTCGATGACGCGGCCCAGGAACTTGTCGCCCACGGGGACCGAGAGCACGTCGCCGGTGCGGCGGACCTGCTGGCCCTCTTCCAGGGTGTCGAACTCACCCAGGACGACGGCGCCGATCTCGGTGTCCTCGAGGTTCAGCGCCACGCCGAGGACGCCGCCCGGGAACTCCAGCAGCTCGTTGGCCATCGCGGACGGCAGGCCGCTGATGTGGGCGATACCGTCGCCGGTGTCGGTGACGACACCGACCTCTTCGATGGAGGTCTCGGGGGTGTAGCTCTGGGTGTAGCTCTCGATCGCGCTACGGATCTCATCGGGGGAGATCGTCAGCTCCGCCATGTTCTTCCTGCTCTCGCTGTGGTCTCGAATGTCGGTGTGTTACTGCGCTCTTCGGCGGAGCCGAAAATCAAACTCCGTGCGTTTGTCTCTTAAGCGAGAGACTGACGCAAGCGCTGGAGGCGGCCGACGGCGCTGCCGTCGATCAGGTCGTCGCCGACGCGCACGACGACGCCGGCCAGCAGGCTCGGGTCTTCCTGCACGTGCACCGTGACGGGCTTGTCGTAGATGCGCTGCAGCGAAGCAGCCAGGTGCTCGCGCTGCTGCGGCGTCAGGGCCACCGCGGCACGGACGTGCGCCACGATCTGCTCCCGGAGCGAAGCCGCCAGGTCGGACAGCTCGTCGATGGCGCCGCCGACATCGCCCTTGTGGCGCAGCACGGCCTGGTCGACCAGCTGCAGGGTGATGTCCTCGACCTTGCCGGCGAGCAGACGCTGCACCAGGGCCAGCTTGGCTTCCGCCGGCTTGCCGTGGTCCTGCAGCGCCTGCTCCAGGTCCGGGTTGTCGTCGATGATCCGGGCCAGCCGGAACAGCTCGTCCTCGACCGCGGTCAGGCGGCCACGCTCGTCCGCGGCGCGCAGCAGCGCCTCGCGGCCGAGCAGAACCAGCGTGTCGACCAGATCCCGGGCGCGCGACCAGTCCTGGGCCACGGCCGTGGTCAGCACGGCCAGCGTGGTACCGCTGATCTTGCCGCCGAAGACGCGTTCGGCCAGCTCGGCGCGCGCCGAGCTCGACACCGACTTATCCGCGAGCGCCACACGCAGCGAACGCTGGTCGTCGAGGACGGCGACAACGGCGAACAGTTCCGACCCCGTAGTAGCCGCGACGGTGTCGCTACCGGTCAGAGCGGCCCGAAGAGCTTCCCGCGCACGGGAACTCGCCTCGCGGCTCGCTGCGTACATGCTTCCCACTTTCGGTTCGTTACCTTCCGACCCCGATGCCGGCGTTCGCGTCCAGTTCCGCGAGGAACCGGTCGATCGACGCCGCCTGCTTGGCCTCGTCGGCCACCGACTGACCGATGATCTTCTCGGCCAGGTCGACCGCGGTACGGCCCAGTTCGGACCGCAGCTCGGTCACGATCTGCTGGCGCTGTGCCTCCAGCTGCGAGTGGCCGGCGGCCACGATGCGGTCGGCCTCGGCCTGCGCATCGGTGCGCATCTGCGACAGGATGGCCGCACCCTGGGTGCGGGCTTCCTCGCGGATGCGAGCGGCCTCGAGGCGAGCCTCGGCCAGCTGCTCCTGGTACTGCTGCAGGGTGGCCTGCGCCTCGGCCTGCACGGCCTCGGCCTTGGCGATACCGCCCTCGATCTTCTGCGAACGCTCGTCCAGCACCTGGGTCAGGCGCGGGACGACGTACTTGGCGAAGACGAAGGCGATAACGATGAAGACGACCGCAGACCAGAAGATGTCGTACGGCTCGGGGATGAGGGGGTTGACTTCGTCAGACCCCTCAGCCGCAAGCAGATAGGTGCTGTTCATCGTTGATTCCTAGTCTTTGGCCGGAATCAGAAAATGAAGCCGGCGACGAGACCGATCAGCGCCAGGGCCTCGGTGAACGCGATACCCAGGAACATGTTGGTCCGGATGGTGCCCATCAGCTCGGGCTGGCGGGCGATGCCCTCGATGGCCTTACCGACGACGATGCCCACACCGATGCCGGGGCCGATCGCAGCGAGGCCGTAACCGATGGCGCCGAAGCCCTTGGACTTGGACTCGGCAACTTCAGCAGCCAGGTACGAGAGGGTGCTCATGTGTGTTTCATTCCCTTTCTGTCGCCCACCCGCCGGGCGGCGTGGAAGGCAGGTTTATGGAGTTGGTGCGGTCGGTCAGTGAGAGTCGGCGTGCTGCGCCAGACCGATGTAGACAGCGGTCAGCAGCGCGAACACGTACGCCTGCAGGAAGACCACCAGCAGCTCGAAGAGGGTGAAGCCGAAGCCCGCGAGCAGCGAGAACGGCGAGAACACCTTCATCCAGGAGGCGGCATCGAACAGGAAGAACTGGGTGGCACTGAAGAACAGCACCAACATGATGTGGCCTGCCAGCATGTTCGCCATAAGACGGACGGTGAGCGTGAACGGGCGCAACACGAAGGTCGAGATGAACTCGATGGGGATCAGCAGCACGTGCAGCGCGGCCGGCACATTCGGCACCACGATGGACGAGCGCATGTATTTCAGGAAGCCGTACTTCTTGATGCCCACGTAGTTGAAGGTGACGTAGGCGACGACGGCCAGCACCAGCGGCATGCCGATGCGCGCGTTCGACGAGATGTTCAGACCGGGAATAACACCCGAGATGTTCAGGAACAGCACGGTGAAGAAGATCGACGCGATGAGCGGGAAGAACTTCTTACCGGATTCCTTGCCGAGCACCTCGTCGCAGATCTGCTCCTTGACGAACACCAGACCTGATTCGGCGACATTCTGCAGTCCGCGCGGAACCAGCTGAGGCCGACGGAAAGCGGCGAACATGACTGCCACGAGAACGACCGACATCAGGATGCGAATGAGCATCAAACGGTCGAGCTCGAAAGGCGTCCCCTCGAACAGCACTGCTGGAGGGAAGAAGTCGTTGAGTGACGGCGCGTGGAACTCGCCTGCCAAAATGGTGACGCTCAGCGTTCTCTCCCGTGGTCGGCCGCCAGGAGATAGTTTTCTCCTGCGGTTCGATCGGACATTGACGATCTGGTGGGTCGACTCAGGTCGGCTCGAAGTTCGTCAGCAGCTGTGGCAGTCACGCCCTGGCGTCTGTACGCGCGTCGGCGACATCGTCGACGGTGCAGAACCGTGACCCGAAAGGGTCCGGTACGGCTGTAAGCATAACCTGCTCTCAGGCGGGTCTCAGGCGACCCCCCCTGTTGATTCGGTTGGCTACAGGTAAAGAGTTTATCAAGTTATCTACGACAATGCGTAGGGGGTCGTGGAAACGCCGGATGAACGGTGTTTCGACGGCCGCGCCGGAGGGTCTCCGGCTACAGGTCGCGCTCGACGTGAACGGTCGGAACCCGTTGGCGCAGAAGGCCGTAGGTCTCCGCGCCGAGCACGATGAGCAGGGCGCCGACCACGGTCAGGAAGAGCGCGCCGCGGCTGTAGAAGTCGTAGTTCTGCAGCACTGCGACGACAATCACTGCCAGCAGCAGCTTTCCGACCCAGCTGCCCAGCAGCACCAGGCCCTGCAGGCCCGTTTCGATCTTGGCGCTGAACAGCACCGAGGCGGCCGTGGTCAGAATGAACGCGCCACCCAGGGCGGAGCCGATGAGGGCGCCCCACAGGCCGGGCAGACCGGCGAAGATCGACGACAGAATCGCCGAAACCACAACCAGCACAGCCAAACCGGCGATGCCGTAGCGCAGTGCCGCGCGCAGCGGGGCGTCAGGACCGGGATCGGAAGGCGTGCTCACGGACAGCAACTCTACCCGGCGGCGCGATCGCGCCCACGCGGCGGTTTGCGAACCGAGTTGATCCTCAGCTCCCGCCAGGACGGCACCGCGGTGACGATCAGCGCGAAAACCAGCCCGGCCGCGAACAGCAGCACCACCAGGCGGCGATCGGAGATCAACGAGGTGCCGACCGCGCCGAATGCGAACACGCTCACCCACAGATAGATCACCAGCACCACGCGGCGCTGCGAATGCCCGATCTGCAGCAAACGGTGATGCAGATGCATTTTGTCCGGGGTGGAGAAACTCACACCCGCGCGCACTCGGCGCACCACGGCCAAGACAAGATCAAGCACCGGAATGAACATCACCGCACCCACCAGCAACAACGGTGACAACAGACCCACGATGTCGCGCGGGCCGTAACCCTGCAGCGGAATTCGCCCGGACGCGCCGGTCGACACCGCCGCCAGCATCAATCCGATCAGCATGGATCCGGTATCCCCCATGAAAATGCGGGCCGGTGAGAAATTGTGTGGCAGAAATCCCAGGCACGCGCCCGCGAGGGCGGCCGCCAGCAACGCGGGCGGATACGTATCGGTGGAACCGCCCACTTCGTAGAGCAACCCCACGGTGAACACGAAAACCGCGACCGCCGCGATGAACCCCAGGCCCGCGGCCAATCCGTCCAGACCGTCCACGAAATTCATGGCGTTCACCACGGTCACCGTGATGCCCACCGTCACCAGACCGCCCTGCAGCGGATCCAGCACCACCGTCTCGTTGGTGAACGGGTTGTAGATGGCCACCCAGCTCAGGCCCATCACCGCCATCACGCCCGCCGCGGTGATCTGCCCCACCAGCTTGGTCAGCCAGTCCAGGCCCCAGCGGTCGTCGATGATGCCGACCAGCACGATCAGCGTCGCCGCGGCCAGCACCGCGGGAATGTCCTTGGGATAGTCGAAACCCCGGCGCAAGGCGGGCAGCTGATGCGCGAACAGGACGGCGGCCACCAGACCCAGATAGATGGCCAGGCCGCCCATCCGCGGAATCGGCTTCACGTGCACATCGCGTTCGCGCGGAATCGCCACCGCGCCGAAGGCGATGGCCAGCACCCGGATTCCGCCCGTGCTCAGGAAGGCGATGACCGCGGCGGCCAGCAGCACCAGCAGCAGCTCCCGCAGCGGGACGACCGCGCCCTGGCTGAATACGCCCTGACTCAGAAGCATCCAGCTGGCCGTCAGCGCGCGCCGGCCTGACGGAGCTCCTCTGGCGACATGCCGAGCACCTCCGCGATCTTCTCGATCGGCACCGCGCCCTCACGCAACACCCGCGGGGTGTCCGCGGTCAGATCCACGATGGTGGACGCCACCGCGTGATCGGCCGGACCACCGTCCAGATACACGCCGACCAGATCGCCCAGCTGCGCCTGCGCCTCCCCCACCGTGGCGGCCGGCGGCTGCCCCGACACGTTCGCGCTCGACACCGCGAGCGGGCCCACCTCGCGCAGCAGCTCCAGCGCCACCGGATGCAGCGGCATGCGCAGCATCACCGTGCCGCGCGCGTCACCCAGATCCCAGGCCAGCGAAGGCGCTTGCTGCACAACCAGACTCAGGCCACCCGGCCAGAACGCGCGGATCAGTTCCCGCGCCTGCGGGCGCACCGAATACACCAGCCCGTCGATCGTGGTCCACGACCCGACCAGCACCGGCACCGGCATATCGCGACCGCGCCGCTTGGCGGCCAGCAACGCGCCCACCGCCTGACTGTCGAACGCGTCGGCGGCGATTCCGTACAGCGTGTCGGTCGGGATGACGGCCAATCGACCGCTCTTCAGCGTGCTGCGCGCGGCACTCAGACCGGCGGCGCGGGAGTCGGGATCGGCACAGTCGTAGACGGTACTCACGGCTGACATCTTGGCATGAATCAACTCGCGACAGCTCGCGGCTCCCCCTCTCGGCCCCGGGGCAAGCCCGCCCCGGAAACCCCGAGCACTCCGGGGGCTGCGCCCCCGAACCCCCATCAGGACTTCCCCGGTGCCACGCACCAGGCCCCCGCCAGGACTTGCCGGGTGGCGCGCCGGGACCCGGCGAGACCCGGCAACCGCCCGGGCGGCGGGCTCGCGACGGGCATAGGCTCGCGGGGACGAAGGAGGCACGGACTCATGATGCGTGCGATCTGGAACGGGACGGTCATCGCCGAGGCCGCCACGACCGTGGAGGTCGAGGGCAATCAGTACTTTCCGGTGGAGTCCCTGAAGAGCGAGTACTTCAGCGAGAGCGCCAAGCACACCGTGTGCCCGTGGAAGGGCATCGCGAGCTACTACACCGTCACGGTCGACGGCGCGGAGAATCCGGATGCGGCGTGGTACTACCCGCATCCGAGCCCGCCGGCGCGGAAGATCAAGGACCACGTCGCCTTCTGGCACGGCGTGACGGTCGAGGGCGAGCCCGGCTAGCGGTCAGTCCGCGATGCGGCGGGCGACCACGAAACGGGGTTTGCCCGCGAGGTCGGGGTGCTCGATCACGTCGGTGAAGCCGCCGTGCGCGGTGAAGAGGGCGGCGACGCCGGAGCCGTTGGTGTCGTCGTGTTCGACGGCGGCCGCGCCGTTGTCGCGGAGCAGGCGGCCGATGGTGGCCACCATCGGGCGGATGACGTCCAGGCCGTCGGGGCCGCCGAACAACGCGCGGTGCGGGTCGTGGTCCATGACCTCGGGGTCGAGCCGGGCGTCTTCGGGGATGTAGGGCGGGTTGGAGACGACCACGTCGACGCGGCCGTTGAGGTCGTCGAGAATGGCTGGATCGGTGACGTCGCCCGCGTGCAGGTCGATGGGGGTGTCGCCCTCGTCGGCCAATTGCAGGGCGTTGCGGCGGGCCCACGCGAGCGCCTCGGGATCGAGTTCGACCGCGTGCACCTCGGCGTCGGGGCGGGCGTGGGCGATGGCCAGGGCCAGAGCCCCGGAGCCGGTGCACAGGTCGACGACGATCGGCGGGTGTTCGTGGCCGATCTCCTCCAGCCGGGCCAGCGCCCAGGCGAAGATCAACTCGGTTTCCGGGCGGGGCACGAAGACGCCGGGACCGACCGCCAGATCGATCTCCCCCATGGCGGCCGTACCCGTGAGGTGTTGCAGCGGAACGCGTTCCGCGCGGCGGGCGACCAGCTTGCGGAATTCCTCGAGCTGGTCGGGGGTGAGCATGGGCATCAGGACCAGGCGGCCACGATCGACGCCCAGCACGTGGGCGGCGAGGTGTTCGGCGTCGGCGTGCGGACTGGGCACCCCCGCCGCGGCCAAGATGTCGACGGCCTCCCGAATGGCCGGCCGCAATGGTGCACGACTCACTGTGCTTCCCCGCCTCTCCGGGACTTCAGCGGACGCCTGAGAGCCGTTGACCGCCATGCACCCGTGCCCGCGGTCGAGCGCCGAACCGATTCTGGACGTACCCGGGGACCTACTCCGACCGTCACGACATCAGTTGTCACGGTGGGAAACGATCCTCCGGTCGCGGACTCCCGTCCATGGCGGTTCGGCGCGCCGCTCATTCCGCGGCCAGGCGGGCCGCGCGGTCGGCCTCACCGAGCGCGTTGAACAGGTCGTCGAGGTTGCCGTCCAGCACGGAATCCAGGTTGTGGGCCTTGAAACCGATGCGGTGGTCGGCGATGCGGTTCTCCGGGAAGTTGTAGGTGCGGATCCGCTCGGAACGGTCCACTGTCCGGATCTGCGAAGCGCGTCCGGCCGCGGCGTCGGCGTCGGCCTGCTCCTCGGCCAGGGCCTGCAGCCGGGCCGCGAGGACCTGCTTGGCGCGGATCTTGTTCTGCAACTGCGACCGCTCGTTCTGGCAGGTCACCACCAGGCCGGTGGGCAGGTGGGTGATGCGCACCGCGGAGTCGGTGGTGTTGACGCCCTGACCGCCCTTGCCGGAGGACCGGTACACGTCGATGCGCAGATCCTTCTCGTCGATCTCGACTTCCTCGACCTCGTCGGGCTCCGGGTAGACCAGTACGCCCGCGGCCGAAGTGTGAATGCGCCCTTGGGATTCGGTGACCGGCACGCGCTGCACGCGGTGCACGCCGCCCTCGAACTTGAGCTTGGACCACACGCCGTCGCGGGAGGCCTCCTTGCTCTTGATGGAGAAGCTGGCGTCCTTGTACCCGTCCAGATCGGAGTAGGTGACGCCGAGCACCTCGACCTTCCAGCCGTGCCGCTCCGCGTACCGGATGTACATGCGGGCCAGATCGGAGGCGAACAACGCCGACTCCTCACCGCCCTCGCCGGACTTCACCTCGAGGATGACGTCGTCGCCGTCGTGCGGGTCGCGCGGCGCGAGCAGGTCGGTGAGCTGCTTGTCCAGCTCCTCGACCTGCGCCTGCAGACCGGGCACCTCGGCCGCGAAGGACGAGTCGTCCGCGGCCAGCTCCTCGGCGGCGGCGAGGTCCTCGCGCGCGGAGGTCAGCTTGTTGTAGGTCGACATGATCGGGCCGAGCTCGGCGAACCGCTTGCCGACGCGACGGGCCGCGCCCGGGTCGTTGTGCAGCGAAGGGTCGGCGAGCTGGGTCTCCAGCCCCTGGTACTCGGCCAGGATGTCGTCGATCGCGTTGGGGGCCGTCTTGTCGGCCATCGCGGTTACTCCCGTCTTAGTAGGTCCATAAACGCACCGACGCCCGGCCTGCGGAGCGCAGGACGGGCGTCGGGGGGACAGCTACTTGGCAGCCTTGTCGCGCTTGCCGTAGCGGGCCTCGAAGCGGGCCACGCGGCCGCCGGTGTCCAGAATCTTCTGCTTGCCCGTGTAGAACGGGTGGCACTGGGAGCAGACCTCGACCGTGATCTGGCCCGACTCCTTGGTGCTCTTGGTCTGGAAGGTGTTGCCACAACCGCAGACCACGGTGGTGTCCACGTAAGTGGGGTGAATTCCTGCCCTCATTGGGTGTCCTTTCAATGGTCGCCGGGTCGCCTTCGAGAAGACGTGAACCGGAACCGACTAGAGGCATGGTTGCCGACGGAACAGTCTATGCGCTGCTCCCGCGTGGTCACCACGAGGGGTGACATGGGGCAGAACAGGCGCCCCGAGCCATTTGTTCCCGACCGCGCCCCGGAAGACCGCGCGAGCAAACCCGAAAGTCGAGTAGTGCGCTACTCAGGAATGCGAACACCCGTGTTCATAGAGTTCTTGCCAGGTGAAGGCCACGCGAGCGACCGGAAAGGCGACATGGCGACCAGGAAGGAAGCGACAGCTGGGGGAATCCTGGCGCTGCTCGGCCTGCTGGTTCTCGCGGGTTGGTGGATGGCTCCCGGAGAGTCCGGCAACGCGGTGGGATCCGTGAATCCGGCCCCACTCCCGCCGCGGGGGGACGACACCCTCACCTATCGAGCGGTCACGGCATCGGAGAACACCGGTGCCGTGACCGCGCTCGTGCTCGGCTTCATGATCGGCGGCGCGGCATTGATCGGACTGTTCTTCTTCGGTCCGGTCCCGGTTCCGGACATACGGCGGCGGCCCCGCCGACGGGGGGCCGCCGTCGTGGTTCGCTGCGGACGCGAGGCAATCGGTTGCCTTGCGCCACAGGCTTATTCGTCGATCGCGCCCGGGGCGGTCTTGGAGACCGTCATCAGGAACTCGATGTTGGACTTGGTCTTCTTCAACCGGTCCACCATCAGGTCGATGGCCTGATGCGAGTCCAGGCCGGACAGCACGCGACGCAACTTGTGCAGCACGGCCGCCTCGTCCGGGGACATCAGCAGGTCGTCGCGACGGGTGCTGGACAGGTTGACGTCGACCGCCGGGAACACGCGGCGCTCGGCGATCTTGCGATCGAGCTTGAGCTCGGCGTTACCCGTGCCCTTGAACTCCTCGAAGATGACCGTGTCACCGGTGGAACCGGTCTCCACCAGCGCGGTGGCGATGATGGTGAGCGAGCCGCCGTTCTCGATGTTGCGGGCCGCGCCGAGGAACCGCTTGGGCGGGTACAGCGCGGTGGAATCCACACCACCGGAAAGGATTCGGCCCGATGCCGGGGACGAGTTGTTGTACGCGCGGCCGAGACGAGTGATCGAATCGAGCAGCACGACGACGTCCTGACCGGCCTCGACCAGGCGCTTGGCCCGCTCGATGGCGAGCTCGGCGACCGAGGTGTGGTCGCTCGGCGGGCGGTCGAAGGTGGAGGCGATGACCTCGCCGCGCACGGAGCGCTGCATGTCGGTCACTTCCTCGGGACGCTCGTCCACCAGCACCACCATCAGGTAGCACTCGGGGTTGTTGGTCGCGATCGCGTTGGCGATGTCCTGGATGACCATCGTCTTACCCGCCTTGGGCGGGGACACGATCAGCGCACGCTGGCCCTTACCGATCGGCATGATCAAGTCGATGATGCGCGTGGTCAGCTTGTTCGGCTGAGTCTCCAGCCGCAGGCGCTGGTTCGGGTACAGCGGGGTGAGCTTGTTGAATTCCGGTCGGCGCCTGGCGCTTTCGACGTCGCCGCCGTTGACCGTGTCCAACCGCACCAGCGGATCGAACTTCTGACGCTGGTTGCTCTGGTCGCCGTCGCGCGGGGCGCGCACCGCACCGACGATGTGGTCACCGCGGCGCAGGCCGTTCTTGCGGACCAGGTTCATCGACACGTACACGTCGTTCGGGCCGGCCAGGTAGCCGGAGGTGCGGACGAAGGCGTAGTTGTCGAGGACATCGAGGATGCCCGCGACCGGCTGCAGGATGTCGTCCTCGCGGATCTCCATCTCGCGGGCCTCGCCGCCGCCGCCACCGGCGCCGCCGTCGCGGTCCCGCCCACGGCGACGCTCACGGAAGCGGCGACCCCGACGGCCACGGCCCTCTTCGTCGTCACCACCGCGGTCGTTGCGGTCGTTGCGGCCGGCGCCGTTCTGCTGGCCGGCGTTCTGGTTGCGCTCGCCCTGGTTGCGCTCGCCCTGGTCGCCGCGCTGACCGCGCTCGCCCTGACCACGCTCGCCCTGGTTGCGCTCGCGGCGGCGCTCGCCGCCATCCTGCTCGCCCTTGTCGGCGACGGGGGCCTCGGCATTGTCGGCCGCGCCGCGCTGCTCGCGGCCCCGGCGCTGGCGGCCGCGGCCACGCTGGCCGCCGTCGCGAGTGTCCTCGCCACCCTCGGCGCGGGCGGTCTCGCCCTCCTCGCGCTTGGCCTCACGGGACTCCGCGCCCTTGGATTCGCGCTTCTCCGAAGCGGTGGATTCGCGCGTCTCCGAAGCGTTTTGGCGGGACTCGGCCTTCTCGGCGCGGTCGGTCTTCGCCTCGGCCGGCGCCGCATCGGCGGACCGGGCGGACTTCTTCACGGACTCGGTGTCGGCGGCCGACACGGACTCCCCGCCGGTCGACGTGTCCTCGGCCTTCGCCTTGGCCTTCCCCGTGGTCTTGCCACCAACGGTCGCGGGCGCCTTGGTGGTGGCCCCGACCTGGTTCTCCTTGATAGCGGCGATGAGATCACCCTTACGCATCCCGGAAGTGCCTCGGATACCGAGCTCTCCCGCAAGCGCACGCAACTGCGGCAACAACATTCCAGTCAGCCCCGATCGTGCGACGTCAGTTTGTTCGCTCATCTTCGAAATCTGTCCGGAGTCACTTTCGCGGCTCCCCGAGGACGCTGGATCACTGTCCACCCCGGGTGTCGCGAGCAGGTCCGTATCTGTCACGGAAATCCTTTCCTTCCCTCGACCGCCGTGTGCCAGTTCGAGGGTTCCTCCTGCAGTCCGGACTCCTGCCGGACTCGGATGCCGTATCGCCTGTCCCGCCGGACCGGTGGGCTCGCCAAATGGTGGGAGAGATCATTCCAGTTGACTGGCTACCCCCAAGTTTCGAGCCTCGAGCTCGAGCCCGAGCAAGGAGCCTCTGGAGCGATTTGCCCTGATGAAGCACCGGCGTCTGACGCGCACGATGTACGGACTCGCTCAGGATAGCTCCCACCTTTTGCATCGGCAAGGCAGGCGCGCTGTCAATCCACCAAGACGCCGTCAGCGATGCCGGGCTCGAGCACGCGCAGTCCGTCGGAGATCGCGAGTTCACGCAGTTCCTCGGGGAATTCGCTGGTCGCGAAGGCCAACACGGTCGGACCGGCGCCCGACACGGTCGCCGGGATGCCGGCCGCGCGCAGCCGTTCGATCCACTTCGTGGTGAGCGGCAGCGCCGAGGCGCGGTAGCCCTGATGTAGCCGGTCGGCCGTGGCGGGCATCAGCAGGTCAGGGCGCTGCGTCAAGGCGACTACCGCCAGGGCGGCCCGGCTGGCGTTGAACGCCGCGTCGGCGTGCGGCACCGTGTCCGGCAGCAGACCGCGGGTGTGCGCGGTGGAGGAACGCTCCTCGGGGATGAGCACCACCGGGCGCAACGAGGCGTGCGGTTCCAGCCGCACCGCGCGGTAGGCGCGGCCGTGAAGCTCGGCCGTGCCGTTTCCGGCTGCGGGACCGTCGGTTTCGGACCAGGACACCACGATCCCGCCCAGGATGCTGGCCGACGCGTTGTCCGGGTGGCCCTCGAATTCCGAGGCCAGCTGCACCATCACGTCATCGCCGTAGGCCAGTCCGGCATCGAATTTCGCGGCCAGGCCGCGGCCGGCGGCCAAACCGCCGACCACCGCCGAAGCCGACGAGCCCATGCCCCGCGAATGCGGAATCACGTTGCGGCACACCACGTCCAGGCCGTCCGCCCACACGCCCGCGGCCTGCAGGCCGCGTTCGATGGCGCGCACCACCAGATGCGAAGGGCCCCAGGGCACGTCATCGGCGCCCTCGCCCTCGACCCGGATGGTGAGGCCGGTGTCGGTGGTGGACACCGTAACCTCGTCGTAGAGACCCAGAGCGATTCCGAGGGAATCGAATCCCGGACCCAGATTCGCGCTGGACGCCGGAACCCGCACGGTGACGGTGATTCCGGCGGGCAGCGTCCGCGTCATGAGTTGTGCGTCGCGCGCGGTCAACTCAGGCCAGCTCGAGCTCGTGGGCCACGGCGACCGGGTCGACCGCGATCGGCTTGACCTCGGGCATCCCCTTGAGCGCGTTGTCCGGGTCCTTGAGACCGTTGCCGGTCACGGTGCAGACCACGGTGAGGCCGGAATCCAGCCAGCCCTCGGCGCGCGCGGCCAGCAGACCGGCGACCGACGCGGCGGAGGCGGGCTCCACGAAAACGCCCTCGGTGGCCGCGACCAGGCGATACGCGGCGAGGATCTCCTCGTCGGTGGCCGCGCGGAAGGCGCCGCCCGACTCCTCCTTGGCGTTCATCGCACCGTTCCAGGACGCGGGCGCGCCGATCCGGATCGCGGTGGCGATGGTCTCCGGGTTCGACACCGGAGCGCCGTTGACCAGCGGCGCGGCGCCCGCGGCCTGCACGCCCAGCATGCGCGGGCGCGAGGTGGTGACGCCGTCGGCGAAGTACTCGCTGTAGCCCTTCCAGTACGCGGTGATATTGCCCGCGTTGCCGACCGGGAGCACGTGCACGTCGGGGGCCTTGCCCAGCGCGTCGGCGATCTCGAAGGCGGCGGTCTTCTGGCCCTCGATGCGGGCCGGGTTCACCGAGTTCACCAGGCCGACCTCGGGGAAGTCGGAGGTGACCTTGCGGGCCAGCTCCAGGCAGTCGTCGAAGTTGCCGTCCACCTGGATGATCTTCGCGCCGAGCATGACCGCCTGGGCCAGCTTGCCCATGGCGATCTTGCCCGACGGGATCAGCACCGCGCAGTGCAGTCCGGCGCGGGTGGCGTACGCCGCGGCCGAGGCCGAGGTGTTGCCGGTGGAGGCGCACAGCACGGCGGTCTTGCCGTTGTACTTGGCGTCGGTCATGGCCATGGTCATGCCACGGTCCTTGAACGAGCCGGTCGGGTTCGCGCCCTCGACCTTGAGGTACACCTCACAGCCGGTCAGTTCCGACAGGTGGTGTGCGGGCACCAGCGGGGTGCCGCCCTCGAAGAGAGTGACGGCCTTCCAGTCGGCGGGAATCGCGAGACGATCGCGATACGCGTCGATCAAACCCGGCCACGGCGTGTGCACAGGTGCAGCAGCGCGTGCGGTTGCACTCATTCCTCGGTGCCTTCCAATCTCAGAACACTGGTCACGGACGTGACGGAGTCCAGTTCGGCCAATGCGGCAACGGTATCCGCCAGCGCGGACTCCAACGCGTGGTGGGTCACCACAACCAGGCGCGCACCCTCGTCGTGTCCCTCCTGGCGGACCGTCGAGATGCTCACACTGTGCTTGGCGAATTCCCCGGCGACCGCCTCCAGCACACCGGTGCGGTCGGCGACCTGCATGTTCACGTGGTAGCGGGTCGGGGTGTCGCCGATCGAGGCGATCGGCAGCTCAGCATAGACCGATTCGCCCGGCGCGCGGCCACCGTAGAACTTGTTGCGCGCCGCCATGACCAGGTCACCCATGACGGCCGACGCGGTGGGAGCGCCGCCGGCGCCCTGCCCGTAGAACATCAGGCGGCCGGCGTTCTCGGCCTCCACGACCACGGCGTTGAACGCGCCGCTGACCGCGGCGAGGGGGTGCTTGCGCGGGATGAGGGCGGGGTAGACGCGCACGGAGATCTTCTCCTTGCCGCCCTCGTCGGTGACGCGCTCGGCCATGGCCAGCAGCTTCACCGTGCAGCCCACGGCCGCGGCCGTCTCCAGATCCTCGGAGGTGATCTTGGAGATGCCCTCGCGGTAGACGTCGCCGGAGGTGACGCGGGTGTGGAAGGCGACCGAGGCCAGGATGGCGGCCTTGGCGGCGGCGTCGTAGCCCTCGACGTCGGCGGTCGGGTCGGCCTCGGCATAGCCCAGGCGGGTGGCCTCGGCCAGCACGTCGTCGTAGTCGGCGCCGGTCTCGGCCATGGCCGAGAGGATGAAGTTGGTGGTGCCGTTCACGATGCCGACCACGCGGTTGACCCGGTCGCCGGACAGCGACTGGATGAGCGGGCGGACCACCGGGATGGCGCCGGCGACGGCGGCCTCGAAGTAGAGGTCGGCGCGGTGGTTCTCGGCCGCGGCGGCCAGCTCGCCGGTGTAGTCCGCGAGCAGCGCCTTGTTGGCGGTGACCACGGACTTGCCCGCGTTCAGGGCCGCGGAGATGAGGGCGCGGGCCGGGTCGATGCCGCCCATCACCTCGACGACGATGTCGACGTCGTCGCGGGTGACCAGGGCCTCGGCGTCGGTGGTGAGCAGGTCGGCGGACAGGCCGCGGTCCTTGCTCAGATCGCGCACCGCGACACCGCGCAGCACGACGGGGGCGCCGACACGGTTGCACAGGTCGTCGGCGTGGTCACGAATGATGCGGACCACCTCGGTGCCGACCGTGCCCATGCCGAGGACCGCGACACCGATCGGGTGATCCGATCCCCACACGCCGTTCTTCGCAGCGTTGTTCGCCACCTCGGTCATGCCTTCACCTCCAAGCTGAGTAGGTCCTCCACCGTTTCACGGCGGAGGATCAAGCGCGCCTTGCCGTCTCGCACCGCGACCACCGGGGGCCGGGTGAGCATGTTGTAACGGCTCGACATCGAGTAGCAGTACGCGCCGGTCGCGGCCACCGCCACCAGGTCGCCCGGGCCAACATCGGCCGGGAGCCAGGTATCGCGGATGACGATATCCCCACTCTCGCAATGCTTTCCGACCACTCGGGCCACCACCGGACCGGCCTCGCTGGACCGCGAGACCAGACGGCAGTCGTACTCGGCCTGGTACAGGGCCGGACGAATGTTGTCGCTCATGCCGCCGTCGACGCTCACATAGCGTCGGCGATTGCCACCGTCGAGCACAACATCTTTGATGGTGCCCACCTCGTAGAGGGTGACGGTGCCGGGACCGGCGATGGCGCGGCCCGGCTCGACGGCGATGGTCGGCATCGGCAGCCCGGCGCGCTCGGCCTCCTCGGCCACGATGCGGCGCAGGTTGGCGGCGAAACCGTCCAGGGCGGGCGGGTCCTCGTGCGGCAGGTACGAGATGCCCAGGCCGCCACCGAGATCCAGGATCCGCATCTGCTCGGCGCGCTCCATGCCGAACTTGTCGGCGACCTCGCGCAGCAGGCCCAGCATGCGGCGGGTGGAGATCTCGAAGCCGTCGATCTCGAAGATCTGCGAGCCGATGTGCGAGTGCAGGCCGAGCAGGCGCAGGTTGTCGGATTCGAAGACCCGGGCGATGGCCTGCATGGCGTCGCCGCCCGCGATGGAGAAGCCGAACTTCTGGTCCTCGTGCGCGGTCGAGATGTACTCGTGGGTGTGGGCTTCCACGCCGACGGTGACGCGCACCAGCACGTCGACGACCTTGCCCGCGCGCTTGGCGACGGCTTCCAGGCGCTCGATCTCGATCAGCGAGTCGACGACCACGTCGCCGACGCCCGCCTCGACCGCCATCTCCAGTTCGGGCACCGATTTGTTGTTGCCGTGCAGCGCGATTCGCTCGGCCGGGAAGCCGGCGTGCAGCGCCACCGCGAGCTCGCCGCCGGAGCAGACGTCCAGGTGCAGGCCCTCATCACGGATCCAGCGGGCGATCTCGCCGCACAGGAACGCCTTGGAGGCGTAGTGGACTCGCGCGCCGTCGCCGAAGGCGCGGACCATGTCGCGGCAGCGGGAACGGAAGTCGTCCTCGTCGATGACGAACAGCGGGGTGCCGTACTCGGCGGCCAGCTCGTGCACCGGCACACCGGCCAGCCGCACCACGCCGTCGGCGTCGCGGGAGGCGTTGCGCGGCCACACGTTCGCGGGCAGCTCGATCATCTGGGCGGGCGCGCTGGGGCGCTCGGCCAGCGTGGGCGCGTGCGGAATGTCCGCGTGGCGGGGACCGGCGGGGTGGGCACTCATCTACATACGCTCCGGAGCACTGACGCCTAGCAGGCCGAGGCCGTTGGCGAGAACCTGACGGGTGGCTTTGACCAGCTCGAGGCGAGCGGCATTGAGCGGGGTGACCTCGTCGTCGCCCTGCGGGATGACGCGCAGCGTCTTGTCGGACTGGAAGGGGTGGTACGCGCCGGCCAGCTCCTCGAGGTAGCGGACGACGCGGTGCGGCTCGCGCATGTCGGCGGCGGTGGCCACCACGCGCGGGTACTCGCCGAGGGTGCGGATCAGCTCGCCCTCGCGGTCATCGGTGAGCAGCGCGAAATCCGGTGCGACCGAGGCGTAGTCGAACGCGGCGGCATTGCCGATGATCTGGTTGGTGCGGGCGTGCGCGTATTGCACGTAGTAGACCGGGTTCTCGCTGTCCTGGCGGGTCCACAGGTCCAGGTCGATGTCGATGCTGGAGTTCACCGAGGAACGCACCAGCGAGTAGCGGGCGGCGTCGACGCCGATCTGCTCGACCAGGTCGTCGAGGGTGACGACGGTGCCCGCGCGCTTGGACATGCGGACGGCCGCACCGTCTTTCACCAGGTTCACCATCTGGCCGATGAGCACCTCGACGGTGTCGGGGTTGTCGCCGAACGCCGCGGCGGCGGCCTTCAGGCGGCCGATGTAGCCGTGGTGGTCGGCGCCCAGCATGTAGATGCACAGGTCGAAGCCGCGCGAGCGCTTGTTCTGGAAGTAGGCGATGTCACCGCCGATGTAGGCGGACTTGCCGTCGCTCTTGATGACGACGCGGTCCTTGTCGTCGCCGTACTCGGTGGAGGCGATCCACCAGGCGCCGTCCTTCTCGTACAGATTGCCCGACGCCTTGAGCTCGTCGAGGGCCTTCTCCACCGCGCCGGAGGCGAACAGCGAGCTCTCGTTGAAGTACACGTCGAAGTCGGTGCCGAATTCGTGCAGCGTCTTCTTGATGTGCGCGAACATCAGCTCGACGCCCTCGCGGCGGAACAGCTCGTGGCGCTCGGTCTCCGGGAGTTCCAGCACGCCCGGGTTGGCCTTCACCACGGTGTCGGCGATGTCGTTGATGTAATCGCCCGCGTAGCCGTCCTCCGGGGTCGGCTGTCCGAGCGCGGCGGCGACCAGCGAGTTGGCGAAGCGGTCGATCTGCGCGCCGTGGTCGTTGAAGTAGTACTCGCGGGTGACGTCGGCGCCCTGCGCGGCCAGGATGCGGCCGAGCGCGTCGCCGACCGAGGCCCAGCGGGTACCGCCCAGGTGGATGGGGCCGGTGGGGTTGGCGGAGACGAACTCCAGGTTGATCCTGGTGCCGCCCATGGCGTCCGCGGTGCCGAACGTCGCGCCCGCTTCCAGGATCTTCTCCACGATCGCACCCTGTGCGGCCTTGGCCAGGCGGATGTTCAAAAAGCCAGGTCCCGCGACTTCGGCGGCGTCGATGCCCTCGGCGGCGGTCAGCGCCTCGGCGAGCAGCGTGGCGAAATCGCGCGGGTTCATTCCCGCCTTCTTACCTACCTGCATGGCCACATTCGTGGCATAGTCACCGTGCTCGGGGTTGCGGGGACGCTCCACCTTGACCTCGTCGGGCAGGACCGAAGGGTCGGATCCACGTTCGACAAGTACCTTCGCCGCGGTAGCACGAAGGAGATCTGCAAGGTCAGCTGGAGTCACGAGTCACTATCCTATGGTCTGAGCAGGTGAACGCCGCGAGCGGGCACCACCGGGCAGGTGCCCAGCAAACGATGCGGCCGCGTCGTTTGATTGTCCGACACGTCGAAAAGAGCACAACAAGCATGCCGAGCAAGACCAGTGCCAAATCGGCCAAGGCCATCAAGGCCGCGGGCAAGTCCGCCGGGTCGTCCCGCAAGGGCGGTGGCGGCGGACTGGGCGGAAGGCGCCAGATCCCGTGGCTCATGATCGGGGCCGTCGTCTGCGTTTTCGCCCTGATCGGCGGCATCGCCTGGGTGCTCGTGCCGAAGATCCAGGACAAGCAGGAACAGAACAAGTACACGCCGTCCGCGCAGAAGAAGGATCCCTCGGATCAGATCTCCGGCGTGGTGAAGAAGGACTACGCGGCGGGCCTGCACATCGCCGCCACCCAGCGGGTGGCCTACGACCAGGCCCCGCCCTTCGGCGGCCCGCACGACAGCTCGTGGGCCGCGTGCACCGGCGTCGTGTACCCGACGGCGATCCGCACCGAGAACGCGGTGCACTCGCTCGAGCACGGCGCGGTCTGGATCGCCTACAACCCGGACAAGCTCGACAAGGCGGGCGTCGACACGCTGTCGGCCAAGGTCAAGGGCAAGCCGTACACCCTGATGTCGCCGTACCCGGGCCTGGATTCGGCCATCTCGATGCAGTCGTGGGGCCACCAGCTCAAGCTGGACAGCGCCGATGACAAGCGCGTCACCCAGTTCATCACCGCGCTGCGGCTGAACCAGTACGCCTACCCCGAGGTCGGCGCGGACTGCGCGAACCCGACCTTCAAGACCGACAACCCGCCCGCCTTCGACCCGAGCGCCCCCGGCCCCGACGCGGTCCCGATGGACGGCACCGGTGCGACCAAGGCGCAGAACGAGATCGGCGGCACCCCGGGCATGCCCAGCATCCCCGGCTTCCCCGCCGGTATCCCGAGCCTGCCCGAGGGCACCCCGGCGCTGCCGACCGACGCCAATCTGCCCGGCGGCATCCCGACCATCCCGGCCCCGACCGACGGCCCGACGCAGCCGGAGCAGCCGGCTCCGACCCAGTAGTGCCGCCGTTCATGGCCGACGTCCCCGATCGCAGCTCCGAGCCGGATCCCGCCGCCGAGCCCGCCCAGCAGCCGCGCCGCAATCAGCGGCAGCTGCTGGCGATCCTCGGCGTGGTCGGGGTGCTGCTCGCCGGTTTCCTGGCCGGAATCCTGGTCGGCAATCCGCTGCGGCATCAGACCGAAACGCCCGGCGCCGTGGATGTCGGCTTCTCCCAGGACATGTCGGTGCACCACACGCAGGCGGTGCAGATGTCGAGTCTCGCCCTGTCCGGGTCGGCCGACCCGGCGGTGAAACGCCTGGCCTACGACATCCTGACCACACAGGCCAATCAGGCCGGGCGCATGCAGGGTTGGCTGCAGCTGTGGGACAAGCCGCTCATCGCCCCCGACGGTTACATGGGCTGGATGACCGACATGTCGGCGCACCAGCATTCGGGCACGGGCATGCACGCGGGCGCGGTGCAGACCATGCCCGGTATGGCCTCGGATCAGGAGATGGCCGCGCTCGGCCAGGCCACCGGTCCGGCCCAGGACGCACTGTTCCTGCAGCTCATGCTGCGCCACCATCAGGGCGGCATGCCGATGATCGAGTACGCGGCCCAGCGCGCCGACACCGACGCGGTGCGGTCGCTGGCGGAGAGCATGGCCAAAACCCAGCAGGGTGAGGCCGATCTGATGACGCAGATGCTCGCCGAACGCAAGGTCGCACCGCTGCCGATGAACTGAGGACCCGGCGGACCGGGCGGATAGAAACGCCCGGTCCGCATCGGTTTTTGGCGCAGCGCGGCCGATGCGATACGCTTTCCCCGCCCGACCGGGAGACCGGACGGGACCATCCCCGCCCTCGTAGCTCAGGGGATAGAGCGTCTGCCTCCGGAGCAGAAGGCCGCAGGTTCGATTCCTGCCGAGGGCACCACCACAGGCCCCGACCGTGATTCACGGTCGGGGCCTGTGTCGTTCGTGCACATGCTGTCGTTCGCGCACCGTGACAGCCGAATCAGATGTCTGACTTATCGTGCCATCGTGACCGATCGGTATTCCGATTCACGGCCCTGGGCGGGAAGGTAGAGCTGTGCATCGCGGTGTCCGGTTGTGCAGGAGGCAGCCGGACACCGCGAGCGCGTTCCGGGCAGACTGGTCGGCCCTGCCTTGCCGAGTGAAACACGTGCAAGCCGGTATCTTCTGAGAGGTGCCGGAGAACGAGAGCGCCCGTCCAGGACAGCGGTCCCGGCGCGCCTCGCGCCCCGGAATCCGCCGCTTGCTCCCGCTGCTCGCGGCCACCGTCACCGGCTCGATCCTGGCCACACCGGCCACCTCCACACCCGTCCGGCCGGAGGAGACGACCCTCGCGTCGTTCTACGAACCGGCCACCGACCGGATTCCCGGGACCCACGGTTCGGTGATCCAGATCCGGCCGCTCACAGGCGATCCCGCGCTCGCCGGGGCACGCAACTATCTGCTGATGTACCGCTCGATCGATATGCGGGGCAATCCGGTCGCGGTCACCGGCACGCTCGCGGTGCCCGACAGCACGCCGCCGCCCGGGGGCTGGCCGTTGATCTCCTGGGCGCACGGCACCACCGGTGTCGCCGACGCGTGCGCGCCCTCGCAGGACACCTCCCCCGACTTCCCCGCCCACGACTACACCTCGATGGTGCGGCGGGTGCAGGAGCGCTGGGTGGCGGCCGGGTACGCGGTCGCGCAGACCGACTATCAGGGGCTGGGCACGCCCGGGCCGCACGGCTATCTGATCGGCACCGCCGAGCAGCGCGCCGTCACCGATATGGCCAGGGCCGCACGGCAGATCGACCCCGATATCGGGACGCGCTGGGTGGCGGTCGGGCATTCCCAGGGCGGGCAGGCGGCCGTCTTCACCGACGCGGAGGCCCAGCAGTGGGCGCCGGATCTGCAATTGCTGGGCGCGGTGGCGCTGGCCCCGGCCTCACACCAGGGCATCGGCCTGCAGGCCTCGCAGCTGGCCAGCACCGCGGGCGTGGCGGGGCCGCTGGCCCCGCTCACCGGCGGCGCGGTGTCGTTCCTGCCCTTGATCATTCGCGGCGCGCAGACGGTGGCCGAGGTGGATCCCGTCCGATTCCTCACGCCGCGTGCGCAATCCATGCTGGATGAGGCCGACGACCGGTGCATCGGGCAACTGCGGCAACCGGATTCGTGGGGCGGACTGAACGCCGACGACGTCTTCCGGCGCGACGGGGACGCGGCCGCGTTGATCCGCGTGCTGAACGAGAACGACCCCACCGCCCTGTCCTTCACCCAGCCGCTGCTGGTGCTGCAGGGCCGCGCCGACACCACCGTGCCCGCACCGGGCACCGAGGCCATGGTGGTGCGGCAGCGCGCGAGCGGGCAGCCGGTGCAGTACCACGCCTATGCGGGGGTGGATCACCGCGGCGTGCTCGACGCGTCGTTCGACGACGCGCTGGACTGGGTGAACCGGCGCTTCGGGCGCTGAGCTCAGGCCGACCGCGTCCACGCCGGATCGCGGCCGAACCAGGCGGCGAGGCGGTCGTAGGCGGGGGCGTCCGCGGCGATCGGCATCTCGGCGCCGAAAGCCTTTCCCGGGCCCCGGAATTCGGGCTTCAGCACCCGGTGTGACCAGGCCAGGCCGTATTCGGCGAGTTCGGGGTCCAGGGTCCGGTCCTGGCCGGTGGCGCGGGCGAGATCCCAGGTGTGCGTGGCGAATTCGGCGATCTGCTGGTCGGCGCGGCCGCGCAGCGGGGCCTCCCCGCCCAGGCTGGGCACCGGCCGTTCCAGGTCGGCGGTCCGCCACTCGTCGAGCAGTGCTCGCGCGCGGGTCTCGAATTCGGCGGACCAGTCCGCGCCGACCTCCTCGGGCGGCGCTCCCCATTCGGGCATGTCGCCGCGGGCGGCGATGCGGAAGTCGCGCAGGATCTGACCGATCAGGTGGGTCACCAGCTCCCGCACCGTCCAGTCCGCGCACGGGGTGGGCTGGTCGGCCTCATCCGGGGTGACGGCGGCGATGACCTCGCCGGTTTGGGTGATCGCCCGGGCCAGGAGATCGACGGTCGGGTCCACCGGTGACGTGTCGGCCATGCGGCCAGACTAGCCCCGGGGCAGGACCTTCCGCGGTTCATCGGCGTGGGGCGCGGCGAGCAGAGCGGCGGGTGCGGCGCCCGCCGGCCGGATCCGCCACAGCAGGTACACCCCGGCCGCACAGCCGAGGGTGACGACCAGCGCAGACCAGCCCGGCATCGCCGAGACCACGCCGGTCGGATCCCGGTACCAGCGCGGCGAATACGCGACCCGGCCGAAGTCGCTGCCGCGCAACGCCACCACCAGGCAGGGCACGATCAGCACCGCGATGGCGACCACCGCGCTGCCCGCGCCCTTCGGCACCGCCGCGCCGAAGCAGCAGCCGATGGCGAATCCGGTGCCGACCACGCCGAGCACCGGGATCACCGAGTACTGGTGGGCCAGGTCGGCGGTGCCCGCCGCGAAGACGGCCAGTGCTCCGGTCACCGCCAGCGCGAGCCACGGTGAGCGCCGCGCGCGTCCGGCGGCCAGTCCGGCCAGCAGGGCCAGCACCGGGAACGGCGCGGTCCAATCCGGCCGCGGCACCGCGATGATCGCGCTGCCCGCATTGGCCACCGCGACCGCCAGCAGCACCAGCGTGCCCTCGCGGCCCGGCAGCAGCAGGGCGGCCAGTACGGCCGCGCCGACAGTGACGGCGATCGCCGCGCCGATCTGCACGAGCGTCCCGGCGTGGCGCACGAACCATTCCGTGGACAGCACGGTCGCGGTGATCACCACGAGCGCGGACAGGATGGTGCCGATGGCCAGGTCGGTGGTCTCCTCCTCGGTCACCGAATCGGGCTGTTGCAGCACGATTCCCGCGGCCAGCAGCGCGGCGGTGAGCAGCAGCAGCCACACCGGCGGGGTGCCGGCCGAGGCCAATTGGATGAGCGGGTTGCCCTGGCCGTCGGCGGGCGGCAGCGAGGTCTGGTCGCCGACCAGGATCGAGCCGAGCGCGCCGATGAGGAAGGCCGCGGTCGCGAGCGGCTTGCCGAAGACCGCGACGGCCAGCGCGCCGAGCAGGATGCCCGCGAACATGGAGTCGATGTAATTGGCGGTGGTGAGGCTGTCCATGGTCGGCGCGCCCCGGTTCCAGAACTGGTCGACCAGCAGCATGACCGCGCTGCCGCAGGCGGTGATCCACGCGCTGCGTCTACCGAGCGCGACCACCAGGGCCGCCGACACCACGGCCAGCGCGGCTCCGGCCGCCGCGGCGCGCGGCATATTGAGGACGAGCAGATCCAATTGCAGGACCGGTCCGGCGGTGGCGCCGCCGAGATCGAGGGGGGCCATCAGCAGCAGTCCCGCCACTACCGCGCCGAGCAGGGCCGCGAGTGTCTCGATCGACACCGCGTAGCGCCGGATCGACAGGGGCGCGGCGATGCCAGGCTGGTGTGCCAACGCGAATCTCGCGCCCATGTGTCACCTACTCCCTCGGTGATGCGACGCCTTCCGCGTACGGCGATGTCGAGCAGCTATGTGTGACCGAGGCTAACAGCCCCGGGCAGTGTGCATTCCGGGATGTGGAGTCGGTCACACGGGATCACGATCACACGAGACGCGCGGGAGATGAGGGTGCGGGCGCGCGAGCCGGTTCAGGCGCAGCGGAAGCGGAACGTCGCGAGCGGGGTGGTGCCGGGCACCGAGGTGACCTCGAGCGCGGAATCGCCGTCGAGCATGCAGCCGATGGGCGCGGCGACCTGAACCCGATAGCAGCCCGGCGCGCCCGCGTAGACGGCCGACCCGTCGGCGCCGGTGGTGATGGTGGCCACGCTCGCGCCGCCGCAGGGCGCGATGTCGGCGGCCACACCCGCCATGGGGAACTGTTCGGTTCCGAAGACCGCCTGCACCTTCAGCGCCGGATCGGCGGCCGGTTCGGCGCCGGCCTGCGGGGCGAGCGCGCACGCGGCGGCGAGGGCGGACATGACGATCAGCGTGCGGCGCACCGGGTCTCCTTCGGCCTCGAGCCGAGGATTCGGCTTCCGCGCCAATATAGGTGCTTCCCAGACCATTCGGTCACATTCCGTCGACCCGGTGCACGGTGTGAGTAGACCCGGGGCACGTGTGATCAGACCGCGGAGACGACGTCCGGCACGGTGAACACGCCGGGCGCGGCGCCGTTGCGGGGTGCGCGACCAGCGGCGGCGCACTGCTCGGAGGTGAAAGCGACCGCCGCGCCGAGGACTTCGAGGTCGACCCGGTCGCCGACCGCGGGCGCGCCGACGCTGACCCGGCGCACCTGGATCGGTTCCGGGGAGCCGTCGAGGTCGAGGGTGAGCATGACGTCCGCGCCGCGGAATTCGAGGGCGCGCACGGTGGCGCTCCCCGCGTCGCCGGCGGCGGTGGCGTGCGCCAGCAACTGTTCGGGGCGCAGCATGATCGCGCCCTGCCCGGTCGGGGCGTTGTCCTGCACAGGAATCCGGCCCAGCAGGGTCTCGGCGGTCACCGGGCCGATGCTGGCGTCGAGCAGCACGGTGTCGCCGAGGAATCCGGCGGTGAACAGGTCCGCGGGCTCGGCGTAGACCTGCTCCGGAGTGCCGACCTGGGTGAAGCGACCGGAGCACATGACCGCCACCTGATCGGCGAAGGACAGCGCCTCCTCCTGGTCGTGGGTGACCAGGATGCTGGTCATGCCCGCGGCGCGCAGGGTTTCGGCGACGGCCTGGCGGGTGGCGGCGCGCAGTCCGGTGTCGAGGGCGCTGAAGGGTTCGTCGAGCAGCATGAGGGCGGGTTTGCGGGCCATTGCCCGGGCCAGGGCGACGCGCTGCTGCTGGCCGCCGGAGAGCTGGTGCGGCCGCCGATCCGCGTACGACGGGTCGAGGGAGACCATGTCGAGGAGTTCGGCCACGTGCCGCCGGTGTTTGCGGCTCGCCCCGAACCCGCCGCCCAGCCCGTAGGCGATGTTCTGTCCCACGGTCAGGTGCGGGAACAGCGCGCCGTCCTGCGCCACGTAGCCGATGCGGCGGCGGTGCGCGGGCAGCGAGAAGCCTTCGCGGGTGACGGTTTCCCCGCCGATGGTGACCGAGCCCGCGTCGGGGTGCTCGAACCCGGCGATCACCCGCAGCAGGGTGGTCTTGCCGCAGCCGGAGGAGCCGACGACGGCGGTGGCGGTGCCGTCGGCGACGTCCAGGCCGATGCCGTCGAGGACCGGCGCTCCCGGCCCGAAGCTCTTGCGAACCTGGTCTACGACAAGCCGACTCACAATCCCGCCGCCTTCCTGGATTGGGTGAACAGCAGATAGGTGACCGGCACCGAGGCGATGATCATGATCAGCGCGTAGGGCGCGGCGGCGGCGTAGTCCAGTTCGCCCGACAGCTGCCAGAACTGCATGGCGAGGGTGTTGGTGCCGTTGGGGGCGAGCAGCAGGGTGGCGGTCAGTTCGGTGGCCACCGCCACGAACACCATGGCGGCGGCGGCCGCGGCGGCGGGTGCGGTCAGGCGCAGGGTGACGCGGAAGAACGTGGCGGCCGGGGACTTTCCGAGCGCCAGCGACGCCTCCTCCAGCCCGATCGGCACCTGCGCCAGCCCGGCGCGCACGCTGACCAGGGCACGCGGCAGGAACATCAGGGTGTAGGCGGCCAGGATGGTGGCGGCGGTCTGATAGAAGACGGGCAGCCAGCGGATCGATACGGTCACCAGGGCCAGCGCGATCACGATGCCCGGCAGCGAGCTGGTGATGTAGTTGGCGCCCTCGATGATTCGCGCGAACCGCGAGGTGGAGCGAACCGCGACCCAGGCGACCGGGAAGGCGCACAGGGTGGTGATCGCCGCGGCGGTGGCGGCCAGACCGATGGTCTGGCCCAGGGATTCGCCGATGTCGACGGTGTTCCACACCGCCGAGCCGCCGATCTTCAGCCAGCGCCCGATGGTCCACAGCGGCACGCCCAGCGTGGCCGCCAGCGCCCCGAACAACACCAGGAGCATGGGAATCCGGCCCAGCCCCAGGCGGATCCGGTGGACACCGCGTTGCGCGCCGCCGCCGATCCGCGCGTAGCGGGCCCGCCCGCGCACTCCGGCCTCGGCGGCCAGCAGCACCAGGCACAGCACCACCAGCACGCCGGACAGGGTGCTGCCCGCGGCCCCGGCGAAGCTGGACTGGTACTGCTGGAAGATGGCGGTGGTGAAGGTGTCGAACCGGATCATGGCGAAGGCGCCGTACTCGGCGAGCAGGTGCAGCGAGATCAGCAGTCCGCCACCGAGAATCGCGAGCCGCAGCTGCGGCAGCACCACCCGCGCGAAGACGGCGAACGGCCCCGAGCCCAGTGCGCGGGCGGATTCCTCCACGGCCGGGTCGAGCCGGCGCAGGGTGGCCGCGGCGGGCAGGTACACCAGCGGGAAGTAGGAGACGGTGGCGACGAGCACGCCCGCCCACAGTCCGTGCAGCGACGGGATGGCGCTGACCCAGCCGTAGCTGTTGACGAAGGCCGGAACCGCCAGGGGCGCCGCGAAGGCCGGTCCCCACCAGGCCGCGCCCGGCACGTCGGTGCGTTCCACGATCCAGGCCAGTCCGACGCCGAGCGCGACGCTGATCGGCACGGTGAGGACCACCAATTCGGCGGTGTTGCGCAGCAATTCGGCCACGCGCGGCCGGAAGACCAGTTCGGCGGTCTCGTGCAGGCCGGTGGAGACCAGGGTGGACACGATGTAGCCCAGTGGCACGAGCGTCGCCGCCACCATGAGCAGGGCGGCGACGGTGACGAGCGACCCGGGCCGCCAGGCGAGTGCCTTGGCGACCCGGGTCGACCCGGTGGCCCGGGTGGGTACAGCGGTCCGAGCGGTCACTTAGAGCAGGCCCGCCTGGGTCATCAGCTGGGTGACCTTCTTGGAGTCCAGCTTCGAGGGATCGATCTTGGGCGCGTCCAGCGAGGCCAGCGGCGGCAGCGCCGCGTTGGCGGCGACGTCGGAGGCCACCGGGTACTCCATGGAGTCGCCGTCGCGCAGCACCTCCTGGCCCTTCTTGGAGGTGATGTAGTTCAGGAACTTCTGGGCGTCGTTCTGGTGCTTGCTCGACTTCAGCACGCCGCCACCGGAAATGGAGACGAAGGCGCCCGGGTCCTGGTTCTTGAAGTAGAACAGCTGGGTGTTCTTGCTGTTCTCCTTGGTCTTGGCCTGATCCTTGAACCAGTAGTAGTGGTAGATCACGCCGCCGTCGAACTGGCCGGAGTTGACGCCCTTCATGACGGTGGTGTTGTTCTGGGAGATGACCGCGTTCTCCTTCATGCCCTTGAGCCAGGAGAGGGTCGCCTCCTCACCCTTCTGGGCGAGCAACGCGGCCACGATGGCCTGGAAGTCCGCGCCCGCGGCGGCGCCGCTCCAGCGGCCCTTCCACTGCGGCTGCGCCAGGTCCAGCAGCGACTTGGGCAGCTGGTCGGCGGGGAGCTTGCCGGTGTTGTAGACGAAAACGGTGGAGCGCGCGGCGATTCCGGTCCACTTGCCGGTGGAGGGACGGAACTGCTCGGGCACCTGGCCGAGGGTGTCCTTGTCGACGTCGGCGAACAGGCCGGCGTTCTCGACCAGCGCCATGGCCGGGGAGTTCTCGGTGATGAAGACGTCGGCCTTGGAGTTCTTGCCCTCGGCGACGATCTGGTTGCCCAGGTCGGTGTCACCGCCGTTGCGGATGGTCACCTTGATGCCGGTGTCCTTGGTGAACGCGTCGATCCACTCCTTGGTGAGGGATTCGTGCTGTGCGTTGTAGACCAGGATCTCGTTGTCCTCGTCGGACGAGCTGGAGCATGCCGTGGTCGCGCCGAGCACCGCGATCGCCGCCAATGCGCCGGACACCAGTTTCCATCGAGCCGCCGTCATGACCGTCCTTCCACTCGACGCTGAGGTTTGCCTAACCAACGTACCGTCCCACGTCACGGGTGGAAATGCCACCCCGCCGACGAAACCGAATCGCTGTAATCTGCCCCTCGATGACTCGGCACAAGCGCACCCCTCTCACCATCGGCATCGGCATCGCGGCCGCGGTTCTCGTCGGCGGCGGCATCGCTACCGCGATGACGTTGAACGGCAAGGACTCCGCACCGAGCGACGCCAAGCGGATCGAGACCACGCTGCGCGACTTCTACGCAACCCTGTCCACCGGCGGCGCGTCCCAGGCTGTCGGCCAGACCTGCGCGGGCGACCGCGCCCAGTACCAGGGCCTGCCCGAAGCCCAGCGCAAGGCCATGGACCAGGGCAAGGTCAGCATGAAGGTGGATTCGGTGGAGGGCGTCACCGTCACCGGCGACCGCGCCACCGCCGTCACCCTCGGCACCCTCTCGCTGCCCGGCGCCGCCGACAGCAAACGGTCCACCAACGAACACCTCCGCAAGGAGGACGGCGTATGGAAGGTGTGTTCCACCGACGCGAAGTAGGACCGGTTCGGGCCCAAGCCGATTCGCCGATCGCGACCGATCCGTTCCTGAGCGTCCGGCGGCAGGAGGAAAAGGGAACGCCTCCCTGGGCTGATTGCCCGGGGAGGCGTTCTCCGATGGAGCGAGCGGCGGGAGTCGAACCCGCGTACACGGCTTTGCAGACCGCCACCTGGCCACTCGGTCACACCCGCATCGGCGAGTTCCATAGTGCGCCGGTTCGGGTCCGGGGCCGAGGGTTTGAATCACCGTGATTGCTATGGGGCGGCCCGAGCGCTTCGCGACATGCGATGATCAGGGCATGTCGCGTCCCCGTCCGCTGCCGCTCGATCCGATCGAGGAGGCGCACCGCCAGTGGACCGAGCACGGCTGGGGCGAGGTCGCGGACGGGATGGCGGCGGTCACCTCGCTGGTGCGCGCGCAGCAGATCGTGATGGCGCGGGTGGACGAAGCGTTGAAGCCGTCCGGTTTGACCTTTTCGCGGTACGAGCTACTGATGTTGCTGAGTTTCAGCAAAACTGGTGCGCTGCCGATGGCGGTGGCGAGCGCCCGGCTGCAGGTGCATCCGACGTCGGTCACCAATACGGTGGACCGGCTGGAGGCGGCCCAGTTGGTGAAGCGTGTGCCACATCCCAGTGACCGGCGGGCAACGCTCATCGAAATCACCGGGGCCGGAAGAGAATTGGTGGCCAAGGCCACCACCGAACTGAATCGGCGAGTTTTCGCCGAGACCGGTTTGGCGCCGGAACGATTGCAGCTGCTGCTGCAATTGCTGGCGGAGTTCCGGCAGAGCGCAGGCGACTTCGACCCCGGTAGCTCGCCCACCCGATGGGCCGGTCAGTAACCACCCAGCGACCCAGCAGCCAATTTCCTGCGTCATAGTCTTGGCTTCGGCCCGCAAAAGGTTCACCATTGAGGCCATGGTGCTGGTCCTGGGGGTGTCGGCGGGCGCTGCTGGCGCACGCGCCATGCTCACCCATTCCGACCAGCCGCACCTGCCTCCCATCGACCGGTGCAAGGTCCTACGCCGGGCCGGCGGTGGGAGCATGGCGGAGGCGGTCTTCGAGGCCATCCGCCTGATGCGGAAGTCGGCGGCCGAGCGTGACGAGTTCATCACCGGTATCGCGGTCACCTGCCGCAGTACCAACCATGCCGAGGCCGTCCGCACCGCCGCGGGCCGCAATCGCCTGACCGTCATCGACGAGCCGGTGGCTCAGCTCAGATATCTGCGCTTCACCCGGAAGCTCCCCACCGAGGGCTCGATTCTGCTGTACGACCTCGGCGCGTCCGGGCTGACCCTCACCCAGATCGACTGCCGAAACGATGCCGTCCTCGCCACCAAGCGCAGCACCGTCCTGGGCGGGGACGGCCACGACGCCCTGCTGCGCTGGCTGCTCACCCGCGGCGGCGTCACCCTGGACCTGGCCGATATCCGCCGCCAGAAGGAAGCCCTGGCCTCCGAACGCGTACTGGCCGTCTGCGATCCGATCTCCGGGCAGCGCACCGTGGTCACCCGCAGTGATTTCGCCGAACTGGTCGAGGCGGGCATCCATCATTCGGCGTCGTTCGTCCGCCACATGATCGACGAGACCGGCATCCGGCCCGCGGGTCTGGCCCTGCTCGGCGGCTGCACCCGCAACAAGAGCATCCGCGACGAGCTGAAACTCCAGCTGGGCTACCCGATGATCTACGACCCGGAGCCCGATTTCGTGTCCACCCGCGGCGCGGTCCTGCTGGCCGCCGAACGCCCGTCGGCCCGCAGCATCCGCAGCGTGCACCTGGCCCCGGGCGGCACTCCCGTCGAGGCCCCCACCGCCCCCGTCTCCCGCCGCAAACTCGTTGCGGCGGTGGCGGTTACCGCCACCCTCGGCGGCACCATCGTCGGCGGACTGGCGATGAAAGGCGACAGCGGCGGCCACACCGACGGCAAACCCCCGACCGTCGAAGTGGTCGGCCCGTCCAAACACGGCTGACGCCCACCGATCCCGCTCGCCCGCAAGCGATCCCGCACCGCTCGGCCACGCCTCCGGCACGGTGTCGGTAAACACCACCGCCTCGCACCGTGCCCCGCTGCCGATGACCACGCGTCCGGCATGGCTGCGGCGAACCTCACCCACCCCACCCAGCACCGTGCCCCGCTACCGATGACCACGCGTCCGGCATGGCTGCGGCGAACCTCACCCACCCTACCCAGCACCGTGCCCCGCTGCCAACGGCAGCGGGGAACGAGAGTTCGAGAGTTGGTGTCGCGCTTACTTGTTGGTGAAGTTGGCGGGGCGCTTCTCGACGAAGGCGGTCATGCCTTCCTTCTGGTCGTCGGTCGCGAACAGCGAGTGGAAGACGCGACGCTCGAAGCGCAGGCCCTCGCCGAGGGTGGTCTCGAAGGAGCGGTCCACGGCTTCCTTGGCGATCATCACCGACGGCAGCGACATGGAGGCGATGGTCTCGGCGACCTCCATGGCGGTGGCGACCAGTTCGGCGGCGGGGACGATGCGCGAGACCAGGCCCGCGCGCTCGGCCTCCTCGGCGCCCATATTGCGGCCGGTGAGGATGAGGTCCATGGCCTTGGCCTTGCCGACGGCGCGGGTGAGGCGCTGCGAGCCGCCCATGCCGGGGATGACGCCGAGCTTGATCTCGGGCTGCCCGAACTTGGCGGTGTCGGCGGCGAGCAGCAGGTCGCACATCATGGCGAGTTCGCAGCCGCCGCCGAGGGCGTAGCCGGCGACCGCGGCGATCAGCGGCTTGCGGAAGGCGGCGACGCGGTCCCAGCCACCGAAGTGGTCGGTCACGAACATGTCCATGTAGGACTTGGTCTGCATCTCCTTGATGTCCGCGCCGGCCGCGAAGGCCTTCTCGGATCCGGTCAGCACGACCGCGCCGATCTCGTTGTCGTTCTCGAGCTCGTCGAGCGCGGCCGAGATGTCGGACAGGACCTGCGAGTTCAGCGCGTTCAGGGCCTTCGGCCGGTTGAGCGTGATGAGCGCGACGCGGCCCTTGCGCTCCAGCAGAATGGTCTCGAAGTCGGTCACGCCGTCTCTCCCTCAGATCGCTTGCGGATATCGGTGACGATAGCCGAGAAGTCCTTGCCCGCTTCTTCCTGGTTGAAGCGGGTGTAGATCGCTGCCGCCAGCTGACCGATTTGTCCGTCCACCCCGTTGGACCGCAGCGCGTTGGCGGCGAGCCCCAGGTCCTTGGACATGAGCGCGGTCGCGAAGCCCGGCTGGTAGTCATTGTTGGCGGGGCTGGCCGGAACCGGTCCCGGCACCGGGCAATACGAGGTCAGCGCCCACGACTGGCCCGACGCGGTGGAGACCACGTCGAAGAACTTGTCGTGGGTCAGCCCCAGCTTCTCCCCCAGCACGATGGCTTCGGAGAGTCCGATCATGGAGATGCCCAGCAGCATGTTGTTGCAGATCTTGGCGGCCTGGCCGACGCCCGCCCCGCCGCAGTGCACGACCTTGCCGCCCATCACCTCGAGCAGCGGCAGCGCCGCGGCGAAGTCGGCGTCCGCGCCGCCCACCATGAAGGTGAGGGTGCCCGCCGCCGCCCCCGCCACGCCGCCGGAGACGGGGGCGTCGAGGGCCCGATGTCCCGCCGCCACAGCGAGTTCCGCGGCCTGCTTGGCGTCGCCGACGTCGATGGTGGAGCAGTCGACGAACAGGGTGCCCGGCTTCGCGGCCGGGAGGATGTCGCCGTAGAGGTCGAGCACGATGCGGCCGTTGGGCAGCATGGTGATCACGATGTCGGAGGCCGACACCGCCTCCGACGCGGTGGCGACCACGGTCGCCCCGTCCTGGCGGGCCTGCTCCTGCGCGGCGGGCACGGGATCGAAAGCGAGAACGTCGTATCCGGCCTCGACCAGGTTGGCGGCCATCGGCCCGCCCATGTGACCGAGTCCGAGGAACCCGACCGTGGTGTTGTTGCTCATCATTCGTCCTTAGCTGCGGCCAAACCCAATTCGCGATCGCCGAGCGCGCCGAAGTAGGCGTCGACGTCGGCGTCGGTGACGTCCGCCAGGGTGGCGGGCGACCACTGCGGGTTGCGGTCCTTGTCGATGACCTGGGCGCGAATGCCTTCCACCAGGTCGTGGGTGTTCAGGGCGGCGACGGAGACCCGGTATTCCTGGTTCAGCGCCGTCTCGAGGTCCGCGGCCCGGCGCGCCTCGCGCAGCGAGCGCAGCGTGACCTTCAGGGCCACCGGGGATTTCGTCAGCACATCGGCGGCGGCCTTGGCGGCCTCGGCGCGGCCGTCGATCTCGAGCCGGTGCACGATCTCCTCGACGGTGTCGGCGCTGTAGCAGGCGTCGATCCAGTCCTGCTGGGCCACGAACTCCGAAACCGGTGCGGGCTGCGCGAATTTCGCGATGGCCACCTCGACCTCGGTGGTCGCCAGCGCCTCGAGCAGCGCGGGCAGGTGTTCCGAGGGCACGAAGTGGTCGGCGAAGCCGGCCGCGATGGCGTCGCCGGCGGACATGCGCGCGGTGGTGAGCGCGATGTGGGTGCCGATCTCGCCGGGCGCGTGCGCCAGCAGCCAGGTGCCGCCCACGTCGGGGATGAAGCCGATGCCGGTCTCGGGCATGCCGACCATGGACCGCTCGGTCACGATGCGGTGTGAGGCGTGCCCGGACAGGCCGACGCCGCCGCCCATGACGATGCCGTCCATGATCGCGACGTAGGGCTTCGGGTAGCGCTTGATCAGGGCGTTGAGGATGTACTCGTCGCGCCAGAACTTCCCGCTGGGCGAGTCGGCCGCGACCTCCGGCGAATCACCCTGTGCCACAGTGGCCTTGGCGTCGTTGTGGATGGCGACGATATCGCCGCCCGCGCACAGTCCGCGCTCGCCCGCGCCGGTCAGCACGACCGCGCGCACCGCGTCGTCGTCGGCCCAGGCCCGCAGCGCGTCCAGGATGGTCAGCGCCATGGGGTGATTGAGCGCGTTGATGGCGCGGGGCCGGTTGAGGGTGATGAGGCCGAGCCCGTCACGCTGCTCGATCAGAACCTCGGGTTCCTTCACGCCTTCGCTCATGCTGCTCCTACCACCGAGCGGGCGACGACCACCCGCATGATTTCGTTCGTGCCCTCGAGGATCTGATGCACCCGCAGGTCGCGGACGATCTTCTCGATGCCGTATTCGGCCAGGTAACCGTAGCCACCGTGGAGTTGCAGGGCCTGGTTGGCCACCTCGAACCCGGCATCGGTGGCGAACCGCTTGGCCATGGCGCACAGCTCCACCTTGTCGGGGGCGTCGGCGTCCAGGGCGGCCGCGGCGCGCCACAGCAGGGTGCGGGCGGCTTCCAGGGAGGTGCGCATATCGGCCAGCTGGAACTGCAGGGCGGTGTTGTCCAGCAGCCGGGAGCCGAAGGCCTTGCGCTGGGCGAGGTACTCGACCGTGCGGTCCAGCGCGGCCTGCGCGCCGCCCATCGAGCAGGCGGCGATGTTCAGCCGCCCGCCGTTGAGCCCGTTCATGGCGATCCGGAAGCCGTCGCCCTCCGCGCCGAGCAGGTTGGCCGCCGGAACGCGCGCGTCCTCGAGGATGACCTGCCGGGTGGGCTGGGCGTTCCAACCCATCTTCTTCTCGTTCGGCCCCACCGAGAGACCGGGGGTGTCGGCGGGAACGATGAGCGCCGAGATGCCGCGCGCGCCTTCGGTTCCGGTGCGCACCATCATCACGTAGACGTCGTTGGACCCGGCTCCCGAGATGAATTGCTTCGCGCCGTTGAGGATGTAGTCGTCACCGTCGCGAACGGCCTTGGTGCTCAAGGCCGCCGCGTCGGAGCCGACGCCCGGTTCGGTCAGCGCGTAGGACGCCAGCAGATCCATCGACGTCAGTCCCGGCAGCCACCGATTGCGTTGCGGCTCGGTGCCGTAGGTGTCGATCATCCACGTCGCCATGTTGTGGATGGAGATGTAGGCGGCGACCGACGGGCAGCCGGTGGCCAGCTGCTCGAAGATGCGGACGGCGTCCAGCCGCCGCAGCTGCGAGCCGCCCACGTCCTCGCGCACATAGATGCCGCCCAGTCCGAGCCCGCCCGCCTTGCGCAGCACGTCCACCGGGAAGTGCTTGCGCTCGTCCCATTCCAGGGCGTCGGGCGCGAGCAGCTCGTCGGCGAAGGAGCGGGCGGTCTCGACGATCGCCTTCTCGTCCTCGTCCAGTACGAACATCAGCGTCAGTCCATGGTCGGGATGACGAAGGCGTTGGCGGCGGAGCCGCTCGAGGACGCGGTCTCCTTTCCGCCTGCCGGCCAGCGCTGCGTCACCGTCTTGGTCTTGGTGTAGAAGCGGATCGAGTCCGGGCCGTGCTGGTTGAGGTCGCCGAAGCCGGACCGCTTCCAGCCGCCGAAGGTGTGGTACGCGATCGGCACCGGGATCGGGACATTGATGCCGACCATGCCGACCTGCACGCGGGCGGCGAAGTCGCGGGCGGTGTCGCCGTCGCGGGTGAAGATGGCGACGCCGTTGCCGTACTCGTGCTCGTTGGGCAGCCGCAGCGCCTCTTCGTAGTCCTTGGCGCGGACCAGCGCCAGCACCGGGCCGAAGATCTCTTCCTTGTAGATCCGCATCTCGGGGGTGACGTTGTCGAACAGCGAAGCGCCCGCGAAGAATCCGTCCTCGCCGCCCTCGACCACCAGGCCGCGGCCGTCGATGACCAGTTCCGCGCCCTCGTCGACGCCGATCTGCACGTAGTTGTTCACGCGGTCCACGCCGTCACGGCCGACCAGCGGGCCGAAGTCGGCGCCCGGGTCGTCGGAGAGGCCGACGTTCAGCTTGCCGATGCGCTCGACGAGCTTGGCGCGCAAGCGATCCGCGGTCTCCTCGCCCACCGGCACCGCGACCGAGATGGCCATGCAGCGCTCACCCGCGGAGCCGTAGCCCGCGCCGATGAGCTGGTCGGCCACATCGTCGAGATCGGCGTCGGGCATCACGATGGCGTGGTTCTTGGCGCCGCCGAAGCACTGGGCGCGCTTGCCGTTGGCGGTGGCGGTCTCGTAGATGTACTGCGCGATCGGGGTGGAGCCGACGAAGCCGACGGCCTTGATCCGCTCGTCGTTCAGCAGCGTGTCGACGGCTTCCTTGTCGCCGTTGACGACATTGAAGATGCCCGCGGGCAGTCCGGCCTCGAGGAACAGCTCGGCCAGGCGCAGCGGCACCGAGGGGTCGCGCTCGGAGGGCTTGAGCACGAAGGCGTTTCCACAGGCCAGTGCGGGTCCGGCCTTCCACAGCGGGATCATGGCCGGGAAGTTGAACGGGGTGATGCCCGCGACCACGCCGAGCGGCTGGCGCATGGAGTAGACGTCGATGCCGGTGCCGGCGCTCTCAGTGTACTCGCCCTTGAGCAGGTGCGGGATGCCGACGGCGAATTCGATGACCTCGAGGCCGCGCTGGATGTCACCCTTGGCGTCGGCGATGGTCTTGCCGTGCTCGGCGGAAAGCAGGGCGGCCAGCGAGTCCATCTCGTCCTGCACCAGGGTCAGGAACTTCATGAGCACGCGGGCCCGCTTCTGCGGGTTGGTGGCGGCCCAGGCGGGCTGCGCGGCGGCCGCGTTCGCGATGACCGCCTCGACCTCACTCTTGCTCGCCAGCGGCACCCGCGCCTGGACCTGACCGGTGCTGGGGTTGAAGACATCCCCGAACTTGCCGGAAGTTCCCTCTACGTGCTTGCCGTCGATGAAGTGCGTGAGTTCGCGAACCATGCCCGTCTCCAAAATTCTCAGCCTGTCTCGAAGCTTGCGCGCAATTTGCGCGGTATGTGGCGATCCTATAGTTGGACATCCAAGTATTGGCTGTGGGATAATTCACAGCACCTACAGGCTCTCCGTGCGGAGGATTGGCATGCCAGATCTGCATGTCCCGGTAAATCCAGTGCGGTTCGTGACCGCCGCTGCGCTCTTCGATGGCCATGACGCGGCCATCAACATCATGCGAAGAATCCTCCAGGCGCAGGGGGCGGAGGTGATTCATCTGGGGCATAACCGGGCCGTGCGCGAGGTCGTGGACGCGGCCGTCACCGAGGACGTGCAGGGTGTGGCCGTCAGCTCGTATCAAGGCGGGCACATCGAGTACTTCGAATACCTGGCGCAGGCTTTGAAAGAGGCCGGGGCCGGGCACGTGAAGATCTTCGGCGGGGGCGGCGGGGTGATCATTCCCGAGGAGATCTCCCGGCTACAAGAGTCGGGGGTGACCATCTTCTCCCCCGAGGACGGGCAGCGGCTCGGGCTGCCGGGCATGATCAATCAGCTGATTTCGGCGTGCGACGTGGATCTTTCCCGGACGCCCGCCCCCGTCGACGCGGTGCTGAGCGGCGATCGGGCGGCACTGGCCCGCGCACTCACCTGCCTGCAACAGGGGACGCTGTCGGCGGACGACCTGGCGGCGCTGACGGCCGCGGCGGCGGCGCGGCAGGTGCCGGTACTCGGCATCACCGGCACCGGCGGCTCCGGAAAGTCCTCCCTCACCGACGAACTCGTGCGGCGGCTGCGCACCGACCAGCAGGACAAGCTGCGGGTCGCGATCCTGGCGGTGGACCCCACCCGGCGACGCGGCGGCGGCGCACTGCTCGGCGACCGGATCCGGATGAACGCCCTGGACGGGGAACGCGTCTACTTCCGGTCCCTGGCCACCCGGGGCGAGCGGGAGGTGCCGAACAATATCGACGCCATGCTGATCGCCTGCAAGGCAGCCGGATTCGACCTGGTCATCCTGGAGACCCCCGGCATCGGGCAGGGTGACGCGGCCATCGCCGAGCACGTGGACGTGTCGCTGTATGTGATGACGCCGGAATTCGGGGCGGCCTCCCAGCTCGAGAAGATCGACATGCTCGACTTCGCGGATGTGGTGGCCATCAACAAGTTCGAGCGGCGCGGGGCCGAGGACGCGCTGCGGGACGTGTCGCGGCAGCTGGTGCGCAATCGCGAGGACTTCCACGCCCTGCCCGAGGACATGCCGGTGTTCGGCACCAGCGCGGCCACGTTCAACGACGACGGGGTGACGGCGCTCTACCACCATCTGACCGGGCTGCTCGCCGAGCGCGGGCTACCACTACAGGAGGGCGTGCTGCCCCGAGTGGAAACCCGCGCCTCGACGCGGTTCGCGCAGATCATTCCGCCCGCGCGGGTGCGCTACCTGGCCGAGATCGCCGAGACCGTCCGGGATTACCACGCGGCGACCGCCCGGCAGCTCGCGGCGGCGCAGCGGGTGCAGCGCGTCGAGCAGGTGCTCGCCGAACTACCGGACGACGAATCCGTGCGCGATCTGCTCACCCGGGCCGCGCGGGAGCTGGCGCCCGAGAACGCCGCCCTGCTGGGCGAATGGCCCGGCGTCGCGGAGTCCTATCGCGGCGAGGAACAGGTGGTGCGGGTCCGGGACCGGGAGCTGCGGACCACGCTGCGCCGGGAGACCCTGTCCGGCAGCTCGATTCCGCGGGTGGCGCTCCCCCGCTTCACCGATCACGGTGAACTCCTGCGGTTCCTGCGGTCGGAGAATCTGCCCGGGCGGTTCCCGTTCACGGCCGGGGTGTTCCCGTTCAAACGGGACAACGAGGATCCGGCGCGCATGTTCGCGGGCGAGGGCGACGCCTTCCGCACCAATCGGCGGTTCCGGGTGCTGTCCGAACACGCCGACGCCAAACGGCTTTCGACGGCGTTCGACTCGGTGACCCTGTACGGGCACGATCCGGCCGTGCGGCCCGACATCTACGGCAAGGTCGGCACGTCCGGGGTCTCCATCGCCACGCTCGACGATATGAAGGCGCTGTACGCCGGGTTCGATCTGGACGCGCCCAGCACCTCGGTGTCCATGACCATCAACGGGCCCGCGCCGACCATCCTGGCCTACTACCTCAATGCCGCCATCGATCAAGCGCGCGAGGAGTTCTCCGCCGAGCAGGGCCGCGAACCCACCGACGCCGAGGCCGCGGACCTGCGCGCCCGCACCCTGGCCACCGTGCGCGGCACCGTGCAGGCCGACATCCTCAAGGAGGATCAGGGCCAGAACACCTGCATCTTCTCCACCGAGTTCAGCCTGCGCATGATGGCCGACATCCAGGAGTGGTTCGTGCGCAACGGCGTTCGCAACTTCTACTCGGTGTCCATCTCCGGCTATCACATCGCCGAGGCCGGGGCGAACCCGATCAGCCAGCTGGCCTTCACCCTCGCCAACGGCTTCACCTATGTGGAGGCGTATCTGGCGCGCGGCATGGACATCGACGATTTCGCGCCCAATCTGTCGTTCTTCTTCTCCAACGGGATGGACGCCGAATACTCGGTGATCGGCCGGGTGGCGCGGCGCATCTGGGCGATCGCCATGCGCGACAAGTACGGGGCCGGCGAACGGTCGCAGAAGCTCAAGTACCACGTGCAGACCTCCGGGCGGTCGCTGCACGCACAGGAGATGAGCTTCAACGACATTCGCACCACCCTGCAGGCGCTGATCGCGATCTACGACAACTGCAACAGCCTGCACACCAATGCCTACGACGAGGCGGTCACCACGCCCACCGAGGAATCGGTGCGCCGGGCGCTGGCCATCCAGCTCATCATCAACCGGGAGTGGGGGCTGGCGATGAACGAGAACCCGCTGCAGGGCAGCTTCGTCATCGATGAGCTCACCGATCTGGTGGAGGAGGCGGTGCTGCGGGAGTTCGAGCGGATCAGCGAACGCGGTGGGGTGCTGGGCGCGATGGAGACCGGGTATCAGCGCGGCCGGATCCAGGACGAGTCCATGCTCTACGAGCGCCGCAAGCACGACGGGAGCCTGCCGCTCATCGGGGTCAACACTTTCCGCAGTCCGCACGAGGAAGAACATCGGGTACTGGAATTGGCGCGCGGCACGGAGGCCGAGAAACAGTCTCAGCTGCAACGAGTCAGCGAATTCACCGAGCGGCATCGCGACGAGGCCCCGGCCGCGCTGGCCCGGCTCGCGGCGGCCGCGGCGAGCGACGAGAACGCCTTCGAGGTATTGATGGACGCCGCGCGGGTGTGCACGCTGCAGCAGATCACCGACACCTTCTTCACCGTGGGTGGACAGTATCGCCGCAACGTTTGATCAAACCCTGACCCGCTGACCGACAGCGCCCCGCCATATCTCGAAATATAGCGGGGCGCTATTGTTTTCACCTGCGATTTCGCACTGGCGAGTGCTTACACCGCCCAGGGTGTATGGCAATTTCCGATTGGCAGCAATTTCTCGGCTATACCGGAACCATGAGAACCACCGCCAAGCTCGCCACCATCACCATGTCGCTCGCAGCGGCAGCAACCCTGTTCGCCGGCGCGGCGGCCGCCGAGGCCCCGGACAGCGCGCCGATCCAGGTCACCCCGGTCTCCGAGGGCATTCCGCTGGATCCGGTGGCCACCAACCCGAACGCGATGTTCCCGGACCCGGCCCTCAACGGCGCGGCCGCGGGCGCGCTCACCGGCAGCGCGGGCGGCGCGGCACTCGGCTCGGTCGTCGGCTCCATCCCCGGCGCGCTGGGCGGCTCCGCCCTGGGCGCCCTGATCGGCGGCGGCATCGGCGCGCTGATCGGCCTGCTCAATCCCGACGCCATCCCGCAGGTGCTGCCGTAACGCACCGCCAATTTCCCCGGGCAAACTCCGTGCCGCGTTCGCTCAGGCGAGCGCGGCACGGGCGTCTCTGTGGAACAATCCGGACAGGCTGACCCCGACGGAAGGCACCCCATGGAGTTTGCGGGAATGACCGTGGTGGACGCGCACATTCACCAGTGGGATCCGATGACCACGCCGCGCGAGTTCAGCGGCCTGGCGAAGCTGTTCCGGTACGTACCGGTGCCGGTCGACTGGGCCAAACGGCTCGCGCCGCGCCGCGATCGCGAGTTCGTGGGGGACCCCACGCCGTTCATGCGCCCCTATCTGCCGCGCGACTACGACTCCGATGCGGGCGAGGTGCCGGTCGAGGCGATCGTGCACATCGAGGTGGAATGGGTCGGCAACGGCCCGCTCGGGCCCGTCGACGAGACCCGGTGGGTGGCCAGCCTGCCGTGGGGCGTCGACACCCCCGCCCTGGGCGCGATCATGGGCGCGGCCGACCCCGTCACACCCGAATTCGCCGAGTTGCTGGACGCGCATCAGGCCGCGTCCCCGCTGTTCCGGGGCGTGCGCACCCGCGTCGAATACCACCCGGATCCGGATGTGCGGGCGACCTGCAAGGCGCCGGGCAAGCTCACCTCCGCCGCCTTCCTCAACGGGTTCGGCGCGCTGGCCGACCGCGGGCTCGACTTCGAGGCATGGGTGTACTCCGGCCAGCTGCCCGAGGTGACGGCGCTGGCCGAGCGGTATCCGGACACCACCATCGTGCTCAACCATCTCGGCACGCCCGCGGGCATTTTCGGGCCGGTCGGGCGGGAGACCGGCAGGAATCCGGGCCAGCGGCGCGAACTGTTCCTGCGCTGGCGCGACGACCTCACCGCGCTGGCCGCGCACCCCAATGTGGTGGCCAAGGTGAGCGGGCTGATGATGCCCATCCTCGGCCACCCGGTGCCCAAGCGCGGCGAGCCGACACCGGTTCCGGTACTGGTGGAACGGATTTCGCCGATGCTGGAGCACGCGCTGGACGTCTTCGGCTCCGACCGGCTGATCTGGGGCTCGAACTTCCCGGTGGACAAGCCGATTACGAGCATCCCGAACGCCGCGAGCGCGGTGGCCACCGCGCTGGCCGGGCACGGGGCCGACGACAAGGCCATCGAGCAGGTGTTCCGCCGCAATGCCGAACGGATCTACCGGCTCGACATGCTCTGACCCGGTCGGGTGCTCCGAATTTGCCGGGTCCGGCCGTGGCGGAGCGTCACGCTGGCTATCGTGATGCGCCATGGAGCGGATCCTGCGGATCGGAATGGGTTTCTGGGAGTCCCGGGCCTTGCTCAGCGCTGTCGAACTCGGGGTGTTCACGGTGCTCGGGCATCGCCAGCTGACCGCCGAGCAGCTGCGGTGCGAACTCGGCCTGCACCCGCGGTCCGCCCGTGACTTCTTCGACGCGCTCGTCGCCATGGAGATGCTGCGGCGCACCGACGACCGGTACGCCAACACCGCCGACACCGCCACCTATCTGGACAGCACCGGCAGCGAGTACATCGGCGGCTTCCTGGAGATGGCGGCGGCGCGGCTGTATCCCTTCTGGGGCCATTTGACCGAGGGCCTGCGCACCGGGCTACCCCAGAACGAGGCGCGCGAGGGCCGTGACCTCTTCACCGAGCTGTACCGGGATCCTGAGCGGCTCTACGACTTTCAGCGCGCCATGACCGGGCTGTCGCTGCCCGGCGCGCACGTCATCGCCGAGGTCTTCCCGTGGCAGCGCTGGAAGACCGTCGCCGATATCGGCACCGCCCAGGGCGCGCTGCTGCGCACCGTCCTGGAGACCAATCCGCACCTGCACGGCATCGGCTACGACCTGGCGCCCGTCGAGCCGATCTTCACCGAATACATTGCCCCGGTGGCGGATCGGAGCAGCTTCCGGGCCGGGGACTTCTTCGCCGAGGAGCTGCCCGAGGCCGATGTACTGGTCTTCGGCCACATCCTGCACGACTGGGATCTCGACACAAAGCGCATGCTGCTGGAGAAGGCCTATCGCGCGCTGCCCGAGGGCGGCGCGATCCTGGTCTACGAATCCCTCATCGACGATGATCGCCGCACCAATCTGCCCGGCCTGCTCATGAGCCTCAACATGCTGATCGAGACGCCCGGCGGCTTCGACTACACCGCCGCCGACCTGCGCGGCTGGCTCGCCGACGCCGGGTTCCACGACCCGCAGACCGAGCACCTCGCCGGGCCGGAATCGATGATGTGGGCGGTCAAGTAGCGGCGGCCGGGGCCGAGCCGGGTGCCGGTCAGGGCAGAGCCAGGTATTCCGCGCCGAGCAGATCGGCCGCGTGGCTGACGTGATCGACGATGCGGGCGGCGTCGGCCTCGATGATCCCGGCCCGCCACGCGGTCAGCAGTTCGATGAAGCCGCCGATGCTCATCAGCACGCCCATGCGCAGGTCGGATTCGTCGACGCCCGGGCGCAGGTACGGGCGGGCGGTGGCGATGAGCATGTCGGTGGACTCGGTGAGCAGGGCGGTGCGGCGCTGCTCGAGGACGCGACTGCCCGAGTGATCACCGAACAGGATGCGAGCCGGGCCCTCGGACTGCAGTTCCACGGCGCGGGCGATGGCCAGGTGCAGGATGCCCAGCGCCGGGTGCGCGAGATTGTCGGCGACCACGGCCGAGAGTTCGCCCAGCACCTGGAATCCGACCTCGTCCCAGACCGCGCCCAGCAGGTCGTCGCGGTCGGCGAAATGCTCGTAGAAGTAGCGGTCGTTGAGGCCGGCGCGGGCGCACACGCCGCGCATGGTGACCGCGGCCCAGCCGTGCTCGAGCCAGATGTCCAGAGCCGCTGTGATCAGCCGTTCGCGGCGTTCGGCCCGGCGCTGCTCCTGCGTGCGGCCACCCCAGGTGCCGCCGCCCCGCCCGGGTGTCGCGGGCAGGTCGGTCGTCGCCGTCGCGGGCACGTCCATAGTTGACAAAATAGCGCATCCGGAGCCTAATTGGTGGCAGGTGCGGCCAATGGTGGCACACGCCACCACTTGACTGCCCGGCCGGCACGCTCCCGGGAGTTCCCATGCGACTCAATCCTTTCGGCGGAACCCACCGCACTCGGCAGGCGGACGCGGTGGTGACCGGTGCGAGCAGCGGCATCGGCCGCGCCTTCGCCCTCGAGATCGGCAAACGGGGTGGACGCGTCGTCTGCTCCGACCTCGACCCCGACCGCGCCCGTGAGACCGCCGAACTGGTCGCCGACATCGGGGGCAAGGCCTTCGACACCGGCTGCGACGTGAGCAGCCTGGCGCAGGTCACCGCGCTCGCGAACACCGCCGAGGAATGGTTCGGCAAGAGCCCGGACCTGGTGGTCAACAATGCGGGCATCGGCCGCGGCGGCACCGTCGTCGGCGAGACCCCGCCCGAGGAATGGCATCAGGTGCTGGACGTGAACCTGTGGGGCGTCATCCACGGCTGCCACGTCTTCGCGCCCCGGCTGCGCGCCGCCGGGCACGGGTCCATCGTGAACGTCGCCTCCGCCGCCGCCTTCGGGTCCGCGCCGCGCATGGCCGCCTACAACGTGTCCAAGGCCGGGGTGCTGGCGCTGTCGGAGACGCTCGCCGCGGAGCTGTCCGGCACCGGCGTCACCGTCACCGTGCTCTGCCCGACCGGGGTGAGAACCAATATCCTGGAAGGCGTTTCGATCGGCGACGAGACCGTGCAGCTGTGGGGCGACCGCCTGCTGCGCTGGACCGGACGCCCGCCCGCGGCCATCGCCCGCGCCACCCTCGACGCCGTCGACCACGGTCAGCTCTACGTGGTCCCGCAGCTCGAGGCCAAGGCGATCTGGCAGTCCAAGCGACTGCTGCCCGAAACCTACACCCGCGCCGCCGGATTACTGGAGCGGCTGGTGCGGTAGCCATGCAGCGAGGAGCAGAACAATGGCGTTCGCTTATTCCGACATGCTCACCGTGGTCCGGGACCGGCAGTGGGCGCTGGCCGACATCGACTGGGACGCACCGGGAGCCGAGCTCATCACCGATGAGCAACGCCCGGCGCTGGCCACCTTCATGGCCGACCTGGTGTGGATCGAACACGTGGGCGCGCGCGGTTTCGCCGCCCTCACGCTGCACGCGCCGGACGGCCCGCTCAAGGAGATCTACCGGCACTTCCACGCCGAGGAACAGAAGCACGCCAATGCCGAACTGGCGTTGATGCGCCGGTGGGGCATGCTCGACAGGGACGCGATGCCGCTGCCCAACAAGAACATTCAACTCGTCATCCAATGGCTGGACCGGTACGGCGACCACCTGTCGCTGCCGGTGCTCGGTACCGTGATCCCCTCGCTCGAGTGCGCGCTCGACGGCGCACTGGTGAAGTTCCTGCTCGACGAGGTGCGAGACCCGCTGTGCCACGAGGTGTTCCGGCACATCAACAGCGACGAGTCCCGGCACCTGGCGGTCGGCTTCCAGGTCCTCGAGCAGCTCGGGGCCGGACCAATGCGGCGCATCGCCATCGAGACGGCCGGTTTCGCGCTGCGCCCCACCCTGCTGATGGGGGCCCTGCTGTACACGCCGCTGCTGTCACGCATGTCCACCAACATCATGGCCATGGGGCTCGACGAGGAGAAGCTGTGGAATGCCGTGCGGCGCTATGAGAAGGCCGGGGAACGCAGCCCCGACATCAAGCGCCTGCCGCTCTACCACGTCGTCCGTCTGCACGGCATGGCCACGATCAATCGCCTGCAACCGATCCAGGGCCTCAACGACGCGCTGAACAAGGCCATCGACAGCATCCCCGGGCGAGTGCTGCGCCGCCGCACGCCGTCCTGGTCCAAGGCCCTGACCTACGAGCCGGTGGCGAGATGAGCTCCCCGATCCGGGGCGGCGCGGTCGGCCGGGCCCGAGACGCCTACCGCGGACCCACGATCCATTGCACGCGCTGGCGGGATCAATACGAGCTGGACCGCCTGCACGTCGCGGTGATCGGCGGCGGGGCGGCACTGGCCAAGGTCGTGCCCCCGGTCGCCGAGCAGGCCCGGCGGGTGACCGTCTTCCAGCACGATCCGGTATGGATCGTGCCCACCCCGCCCGTCCCCGGCATCCGGCTGGTGCTGGACCGGTTACCCGCCGACGCGCTCGGGACGCTCCCGGCGCACTCCGCGCCGCCACTGCCCGGCGACTCGGGGTCGCGGCTCCCCGCAGCTGCCGCCGCACCGCGCTCCGGCGATCTCCACGCGCCTGTCGGAAGCCAGGCATCGTGCACCGCTTCCGGGCGAGGTGACCGCGTGGGGCACAGGAACACCTGGCCGGGCGCACTCGGGCGCGTCGGCTTCGACACCCTGCGCTGGGGCGGGCGGCAGGCGTTGCGACGGGCGGCCGCGGCGAATCTGCGGGCGCAGGTGGGGGATTCGTGGGTGCGGCGGCAATTGACGCCGGACCAGCGGGCGGCGGTGCGGGTACACGGCCGCTACTACCGGGCCCTGCGGCAGCCGAACTGCACGCTGGTCAGCTGGCCCATCGCCCGGCTCGCACCGCTCGGGATTCGCACCGTGGACGGTGTCGAGCATCGGGTGGACTGCATCATCTACGCGGAGGACGCATCGTGACAAGAACCGTGGTCGATCATCAGATCGTCATCGTGGGAGCGGGATTCTCGGGGATCGGGACCGCGATCGCCCTGCGCAAGGCCGGATTCGACGACTTCGTCATGATCGACGAGGCCGACGGCCCGGGCGGGACCTGGCATTGGAACACCTATCCCGGCATCGCCGTGGACATTCCGTCGTTCAGCTACCAGTACTCGTTCGAGAAACAGAACTCGTGGTCGCGGGTATACGCGCCGGGCCGGGAGCTGAAGGCCTACGCCGAGCGGTGCGTGCAGAAGTACGGGCTGCGGCCGCGAATCCGGTTCGGCACCACCATCGAACGCGCCGACTTCGACGACGACCTGCACCTGTGGCGGCTGCGCACCAACGACGGGGACGAGCTGACCTGCCGCTTCCTCATCGGCGCGACCGGGGTGCTGACCCGCCCGAAACTGCCGGACATCGCGGGGGCGGAACGGTTCCGGGGCGTCACCATGCACACCGCGCGCTGGGATCACGACATCGACCTGCGCGGCAAACGGGTCGGGATCATCGGGACCGGGGCCTCGGCCATCCAGATCATTCCCGAGATCGCGCCGCAGGTGTCGGAACTGGTGGTCTTCCAGCGCACCCCGATCTGGTGCCTGCCGCGGCCCGACGCGCCCATGCCACCGGTGGCCCGCGCGCTGATGCGACTGCCCGGCGGGCAGTTCGTCACCCGCTGGATCAGCCAGGCGTTCGTGGAACTGACCTTCCCGCTGTCGGCGCACTACTACAAGGTGCTGCCGATCGTGAAGCTCGGCGAACGCACCGGGCTCGCGCACCTGCGGGATCAGGTGCGGGACCCCGAGATTCGCGCGAAGCTCACGCCCGACTACGCGCTGGGCTGCAAGCGGCCGTCGTTCTCCAACGACTACCTGAAGACCTTCAACCGCGAGAACGTCACCCTCGAAACCGATCCCATCACCGAGATCACCGCGAGCGGTCTGCGCACCACCGGTCGCCACCACCAGGTCGACGTGCTCATCATGGCCACCGGCTTCAAGGTGATGGAGTCGGGCAATATGCCCACCTTCGACCTGCACGGCAGCGGCGGACTGCGACTGGAGGATTGGTGGGACACCCACCGGCTGCAGGCCTACGAGGGCGTCAGCGTGCCCGGGTTCCCGAACTTCTTCACCATCATCGGGCCCTACGGCTATAACGGGGCGTCCTACTTCACGCTCATCGAGATGCAGACCACCCACATCCTGCGACTGCTCCGCCGGGCCCGCCGCCACGCCGCCACCCGGGTGGAGGTCACCGCCGCCGCCAACGAGCGGTACTTCCAGGAGATGATGTCGCGGCGCGGCACCCAGGTGTTCTGGCAGGACAGCTGCACACTGGCCAACTCCTACTACTTCGACAAGAACGGCGACGTCCCGCTGCGGGCCATGAGCACGCCCGAAGCCGCCTGGCGCGCAGCCCATTTCGATCTTAACGACTACACCTTCGAAGCGCCCGGCGGACGCCGCACCGACGATCGGCCCGCCACCCGGACCGCCACGGCCTAGCGCCGCGGCGAGCCACGGCCCAGCCCGCAGCGGGCCGGGGAACAGCCCTCAGCGGTCCAGGGAGCGGTAGAGGTCGCGCAGGTGCCGCAGCCCGGCGGCGACGGACTGCTCGTCCTCGGAGGTCATGCGCAGGGCCTGGCGCAGCAGCACCGGGTCCAGATCGTCGGGGGCCGGATGGAATTCGGGGTCCGGCAGCGTGGGCAGCGCCGCGTGCTCGCCGTACAGGTCACCGCAGTCGAGGGTCTCGCTCTGCAGCAGGCCGCCGATGAGGTCGTCGAGCCGGATCCCGCGCAGGGTGAGCAGGTCGGTCGGGTGCTCGTCGAGCCGTTCCGCCACCACGTAGCAGATGGCGGCCGCGTGCTTGCAGGGCCAGCTGTGATCCGGGCAGCTGCAGGAGAAGTCGAGTTCGGACACCGTCGTCGGCAGCAGCAGCGGGCCCAGCGCCCGGGGCAGCGTGCCCGCCGCGATCTCGCCCAGCATGCCCGGCGACTCGCGCACCGCGTCCGCCAGTTCCTCCAGGTGGTGGCGGTCGAAGGTCCGCAGGGTCAGCACGGAGACGAAGGGGCGGGGCTGACTGCCCTGCACCTCCGCGGTCACCATGCCCTCCTCGAGCCGGTAGTTGATCACCTGGCCGGTGCGGGCGTAGGAGCGGCCGCGCGAGAGCCGCCCGGCGTCGGCGACCTGCTCCACGGCGTCCAGAAAGGCACGGCCCCACCAGGTCCGGGCGAAGGCGGCACCGCGGCGGCTGCGCGCCGGCACCCCGCCGCGCACCGGGCGGCGCTTGCCGTACCCGCCGAAGTCGATGACATCGTTCATTCGCCGACCGCCTCCGCTCCCAGCGCGAACAGTTCCCGCAGCTCCTCGTCGCCGAGTTCGGTGATCCAGTGCTCGCCGGCGCCGACGGTGAGATCGGCCAGCCGGCTCTTGCCCTTCAGCATGTCGTCCACCCGCTCCTCGATGGTGTCGACGCAGACCAGCTTGCGCACCTGCACATCCCGGCGCTGGCCGATCCGGAAGGCGCGGTCGGTGGCCTGGTTCTCCACCGCCGGATTCCACCAGCGGTCCAGGTGCACCACGTGATTGGCGGCGGTGAGATTGAGGCCGGTGCCGCCGGCCTTGAGCGACAGCAGCATCAGCGGCGGGCCGTCGCCGCCCTGGAAGTCCGCCACCATGGCATCGCGGGCCTGCTTGCTCACCCCGCCGTGCAGGAACGGAACCTCGGCCCCGAAGCGCTCGGACAGGAAGGGGGCCAGCAGCTTTCCGAACTCCGCGAACTGGGTGAACATCAGGGCGCGTTCCCCGTCGGCGATGACCGATTCCAGGATGTCCTCGACCAGCGCCAGTTTCCCGGACCGGTGCTGACCGCGGCGCAGCACCGCCGAACCGTCGTTCAGGTAGTGGGCCGGGTGGTTGCAGACCTGCTTGAGCCGGGTCAGCGCGGCCAGTACCGCGCCCTTGCGTTCCATGCCCTCGGCGGCCTTCAGTGTGGCCGACATATGGTCCAGGACAGCCTGATACAGCGCGGCCTGCTCCACCGTCAGGTTGGCCCGCACCGTCATCTCGATCTTCTCCGGCAGATCCGAGATCACCGCCGGGTCGGTCTTGACCCGGCGCAGCACGAACGGCGAGGTGATGGCGCGCAGGCGGGTGACGGCGTTCTCGTCGTGCTCACGCTCGATCGGGACCGCGAACCGGGCGTGGAACTCCGACGCCTTGCCCAGCAGCTTGGGATTGGCGAAATCCAGGATCGACCGCAACTCCTCCAGGCGGTTCTCCACCGGAGTTCCGGTGAGCGCCAGTCGATGCCGCGCCGGGACCAGCCGGGCCGCGCGCGCCTGCCGGGTCCCGGCGTTCTTGATGTGCTGCGCCTCGTCCAGCACCACCCGCTGCCAGTCCTGCCGCTTCAGCTCCTCCACATCGCGGGCCAGCAGGGCGTAGGTGGTGACCACCAGATCCGAATCCGCCACCGCCGCATCCAGTTCCGCGCCCGAGCGGCGGGCGGGGCCGTGGTGCACCAGCACGCGCAGATCCGGGGCGAAGCGTTCGGCCTCCCGCTGCCAATTGCCCACCACCGACATCGGGCACACCAGCAGGGTGGGGCCGGTCGACTCGGCGGCCGTCTCCCGCTCGTGCGCCAGCAGGGCCAGCACCTGCACGGTCTTGCCCAGGCCCATGTCGTCGGCGAGGATCGCACCGCAGCCCAGGCGGCTCATGGTCGCCAGCCAGGCCAGGCCGCGCTGCTGATAGGGCCGCAGCTGCGCCTTCAGGCCGACCGGGTCGGGCACCGGCTCGGTGGCGCGCTCGCCGTCGAAAAGCTCTGCCGCCCAGCCGGTCGCGGTGACCTCGTCCAGCGGCACACCGATCACCGGATGCGCGGACAGCTCCGCGAACAGGCCGCCGATCGTGGTCTCGGTGCCGTCGGTGCGGCCCGAGACGTAGTCGGCGGCCGCGGCGAGCATGCGATGGTCCGCCTGCACCCAGTCCCCGCGCAAGCGCACCAGATCCGATTTCGCGTCCACCAGCCGCGCCATCTCCGCGGGCGTCAGCACCGTGTCGCCCAGCGCCAGCTCCCACCGGAACGACACCAAACCTTTGAGCCCTACAGCGGTTTCGGTGGCCGCGGGGCTCTGCACCCGCAGCTTCATGGTCGGTGCGGCGACCCGCCACGCACGCGGCAGCATGAGACGCACCCCGGCGGCGGCCAGCACGTTCGCGCCGTGCGCCACCAGGTCCATGACCACCTCGGTGGGCAGGAACAGGTCCATGCTGCGCGGATCGCCGGGCAGGTCCCGCAGGCGCGGATACACCTCCTTGGCGGCGCTCAGCTTCTCCCCGGCCAGCCGGGTCAGCATCGGATCGCCGGGCAGCAGCACCGGTTGCGGCGCTTCATCTTCGACGCGCAGGCAGACCTCGAGCCGCCACAGTTCACCCGGCTCGTCGCCGTCGGGTTCCAGCAGGCGCAGCACCAGATCGGGTTCGCCCGCGGTGAGACTGGTGCGCCAGTCCTCGAGCACCGCCGCCACCCGATGCGAGCCGGTCTCCAGCGGTGTGGCGTCCAGCAGGGCCCTCAACAGCGGATGCGACACCGAATCCGGCGGCGCGGAACCGATCTCGGGATCGCGTTCGGAAATCCATATCCTGGCAATGGGATCGGTCAGCTCGGCGACCAGGTTCTCCAGGATGTCGGCGGGCCTGCCGTGGTCCTTCAGCGCCGCCGGCATGGCCACGGCCAACTCGGCCAGCCAGGCCCGCTGCCGCTGCCCGCCGACCAGCCGCCACCGCACCCACCACTCCCCGTCGTCGCGCCGGATCTCCGGCACGATCCGCCCCGCCCGCACCCAGCGCTCGATCCCGCGCGCCACATGGCCCAGATAGCGCAGATCCCCCGCCACCGGCCAGTGCGGCGGCAGCTCCCCCAGCAGCACCCGGGCCGCCGCCTCCGGGGCCAGCGCGTGCGCCCGCACCCGGGCCCGTTCCTTGCCGTACTCCCCCGCCAGCGTGACCTCGGCCCAGTGCCGCCACTTGGCCGCCCGCACCACCGACCGCAGCGGCTCGGGCAGCTTCTCCGTCTCATCGGCGAGCACGAAGCCGTCCGGGTCGTGCCACAGCACCAACCCGGACCCGGGCGTCCACAGTCCGTGCAGCATCCGACCATCCAAGCAGCCCGCCCCGACAGGGCCCGCGCTACCCGCGAGTCAGGTCCCTCTTTATTTCTGATCGGATACGGCACATACTGGATAAATCCGCAGGTCACCGCATGTCGGTAACACCTGTGTGCGCACCCGACATCACCGCGACCCAATCCGGGGCCGTGGCACTTTCGAGACCGTAGGGAGGCCGTGAAGATGACGATTCTGCTCCAAGTGCTCGAGCAGGCCTTCACGCCCACGACTTCGTGGGAACGGCGGAAATTCACCTTCGTGGATACAGCGAAGATCGTGGGGATGCGCCTGGACGGGCAGTCCGGGGTGTGGCTGGATCTGTCCCGGCCCGGTGAGTCGCAGCGACTCGCCCGGACCCCGGATCCACGCGACTCCATCACATTCCTGCTCACCATCTTCGCCAAGATCGCCGAGTGCGAGGACCGGGGCGGCTCGTGGCTCATCGGGCACGACGGCGCGCACGTGGATTCCATTGCGGCCACGCGCTTTCCGCCACAACTGTCGGAGACGGCGGCCGACGACATCCTGGCGCACGCCTGGCTGTAACCCGCCGCGGGGGTGCGAAGTTCGCATGACGGCCCGCTCCGGCGGGCGGTAGCGATACACCTGATGCCGTGTGGCTCAGAGGCGCGACTTCGCTGCTCGGCACGGTGGTCATCCTGTTCGCGGTCCTGGGGTGCGGGGCCGTCGGGCAGGTGACTCCCGCGCCGGGCAGCCCTACCCGCGCCCAGCTCGAACGCCTGCTCACCGCCGTGGTCACCGTGCCCGCGCGGCCGCGACCCGGCGGCTACCAGCGCGGATGCGGCGACGGGCAGGGGTGTGTGTTCGGCCCGTCCTGGACCGATGATCACGACGGGCCCGGCGGCCACGACGGGTGCGACAGCCGCAACAGCGTCCTCGCACGCCAGCTCACCGAGGTGGTCCTGCGGCCGGGCGATGCCTGCGTGGTGGTCGCGGGCGCGTTGAACGATCCGTACACCGGGCGGCGCATCGCGTTCGAGCGGGCGGCGGCCAAGGCCGTGCAGATCGACCACGTGTATCCGTTGGCGGCCGCCTGGGATCTGGGCGCGGCGGGCTGGCCGGTCGCGCGGCGGGTGCGGTTCGCCAACGACGTCGACTACAACCTGCTCGCGGTGGACGGAAAGACCAACCAGGACAAGGGCGATCGCACGCCCGGCGACTGGCTGCCGCCCGCGCGGGCGAATCGCTGCTTCTACGCGGGCAAGTATCTGACCGCCGCCGGCCGGTACGGGCTACCTGTCACCGCCGCCGACCGCGCCGCCCTCGCGGGCGTCGCCCGCGGCTGCCCATAGCGCGGCGAAATGCCGGTACGCCTGTTCGGCGGTGAGCTCCTGGGCCGGATCCATGACCGATTCGAGCAATCCGTAAAGCCCCCAGGAAAGAAAGGTGATCGCGACGGACGCCGCCGCGGGGTCGGGGCCCAGCAGCGGGGCCAGATGCTCGGTGAGCAGTTCGGCGTACATCTGCCGGATCGACCGCAGCACTGTGGCGTTGGCGCGCGGACCGACCAGCGGCCGGTACACCTCCGGGTGGGCGTCGATCAGACGGAACAGGACCTCGATCGGCAGCAGCGGCGGCGGGGGGCCCGGAAAACGGGACAGCTCCGCCGAAATCTCGGCCCGCACATACTCGATACAGCTGACCAGCAGCAGATCGTCCTTGTCGCGGTAGTGCGCGTAGAAGGTGGAGCGGCCGACGTCGGCGCGATCGATGATGTCCCGCACGGTGATTCGCGCGTACGGGCGGGACAGCATGAGTTCGATGAGCGCCCGGTGCAGGGCCGCACGGGTGCGGCGCACCCGGCGGTCGGCAACCGGGCCCGGATCCGTTCCGGGATGGATCCCGGCGGGGTGTCCCGAAACGTACACATCCGAGGAAACTGCGTCTGGCCTGGCATTTCCCATCCTTCGATGATGGAACACATGACTGAGAACAAGCAAGTGTCCGATATCGACGCCCGGTCCGTCGGAGCCCTGATCACCTGGCCGCGCGGCTACACCCTGCTCACCGACGTCTTCTTTCTCGGCCGCGGCGGCAGCCTGGTGCGGCACTTCGCCACCACCGCGGGCATCCGGTCCGGAGATCACGCCATCGACGTCGGCTGCGGTCCGGGGCGGCTGGCCAATGAGCTGGCCCGCCAGGCCGGGCCGCACGGGCGCGTGGTCGGCGTCGATCCGTCCGCGCCGATGATCGAGTACGCCACCGCCCACGCGGCCCCGAACTGTGTCTTCGAACTGGGCGCGGCCCAAGCCCTGCCCCATCCCGACGCGTCCTTCGACGTGGCGACGTGCACGTTCGCCATGCACCACATCGCCGAGGCGGATCGGAACACCGCGCTGGCGGGTTTCTTCCGAGTGCTGCGACCCGGCGGCCGCCTGCTGCTGGCGGACACCCACCCGGCGACCACGGGCGTGCGCGGACTGGCGATTCGCGCCATGGCCGGTCTGGCCGCGCATCGCGGCGGCCGTGATCACGGGCACGGCGGCGGCGGTCACGACGGAACCGACCATCATGGGCACACTCACGACGGCCCCGGCGACTCGCTGGCCGCGGTGGATGTCCGCCGCTACCGCGCCGCGCTGGCCGAGATCGGTTTCACCGCAGTCGAATTCCGCACCGGCCCGTTCGCGACCGGCATCCTGACCGGCGTCAAACCCGGTTGAGCACAGGCACGGCCGGGCGCGGCGGGCGGCTGTTGCCGGGCCGGCGTCCGGTTCGTCGGTGTCGGCCGGGCTCCCGCGGACCCGCCGGGGGCGATCCGGTCCGGCGGGGTCGGCGTCGATCAGGCCGGGTCGGGTCCGGTGGCCGCCGGGCGCTTGGGATCGTTGGACCACTGCGACCACGAGCCCGGATAGAGCGCAGCGTCGATGCCGGCGACGGCCAGTGCCGCCACCTGGTGGGCGGCGGTCACCCCGGAGCCGCAGTACACCGCGACCGGTCCGGAGCCGAAACCCTCGAAGCGGGCGGCCAATTCGGCCGGCGGCCGGAAATGCCCGGCAGCGGTGAGGTTCTCGGCGGTCGGCGCGCTCACCGCACCCGGAATGTGGCCCGCGCGCGGGTCGACGGGCTCCATCTCGCCGCGGTAGCGCTCGCCCGCCCGGGCATCCATCAGCACGCCTTGCCAGCCGGCCGCACCATCGGCGTCGACGGTCGGCATGTGCCCCGAGGACAGCACCACCGTGCCGGGTTCGGGTTCGGGTTCGTCACCGGCGGCGATCTTCCCACCGGCCGCCTCCCACGCGGGCAGCCCGCCATCCAGGATGCGGACATCGGCGAGGCCGGCCCAGCGCAGCAGCCACCAGGCGCGGGCCGCGGCCAGGCCGCCGGTGGCGTCGTACACGATCACCGTGTCGCCGTCGGAGACGCCCCAGCTGCGCGCGCACTTCTGCAAATGCGGCAATTCCGGCATGGGGTGGCGGCCGTGCGCGACCGACGGCGGATCGGCGAGTTCGGTTTCCAGATCGACGAAGACCGCCCCCGGAATATGCCCGTCCAGATAGTGCTGCGGCCCGTCCGGATCCCCGAGCGCCCAACGCACATCCAGCAATCGCACCCGGCTCCCGCCCGCCTCCAGCAGGTCCGCCAGCTCCGCAACCGAAATCAGCACCGAACTCAAGCCAACTCCTCCTCGCCGATCCACCACTCGTGACGCGAACCACCCCACCCTAACCACCCGCGGCCGGGACGCGCGGCGGTCCATCGAACCGCCGGGCGGCAGGCTCCGATGCGCCACCTCGATCAGCTCCTGCGCCTGTCCACCGCCGCGCCCGAGTTCGCCGCTCGCGGAACGGAGTCCAGCGACAGCGTCCGCTCTCCCGCGCCTCAGACGGTGACGGGCGGCAGGAACCAGCGCACCACCAGACCCGCGACCAGCGCCCAGAAGGCCGCGCCGATCCCGAGCATCGAGATGCCCGAGGCCGCCACCAGGAAGGTGAGGGCGGCCGCGGACCGATGCGCGGCGGGGGTGAGCGCGGCGGTCAGCGCACTCGCGAGGGTGGCGATGAGGGCAAGTCCCGCAACGGTTTCCAGTACGCCCTTCGGAGCGGCGGCCACCAGGGCGACCAGCGCGCCCGAGGCCAGCGCGAGCAGCAGATAGGTGCAGCCCGCGGTGTACGCCGCGACCCAGCGGCGCTTCGGATCCGGGTGCGCGGACGGGGCCGCCGAGAGCGCGGCGCTGATGGCCGCCAGATTGATGGCGTGCCCTCCCGCGGGCGCGCCCAGCACGGTGCCCAATCCGGTGACGGTCATGGCCGCGCGCCACGGCACCCGATAGTCGAAGGTGCGCATGACCGCCGTGCCCGGAATGTTCTGCGCCGCCATGGTCACCACGTACAGCGGCACCGCGACGCCGATCATGGCCTGCCAACTCCAATGCGGCACAGTCCATTCCACCCGGGGCACCATGGCGGACAGCTCCAGACTCCGGTGCCGCACGGCGATGTCGATGCCGGACCCGGCCGCCGCGACCGCGAAGGCCGCCAGCACCGACCAGCGCGGCGCGAAGCGTTGCAGCACAAGCCAGGTCACGATGACCGGCACCACCACGGCCGGGCTCACCGGCAACGCCTTCACCGGCGCGAGGCACAGCGGCAGCAGCACTCCGGCCAGCATGGCCTGCGCGATCTCCACCGGAATGGCGGCGATGAGCGCGCCCAGCCGGTCCCAGAATCCGGTCAGCACGATGAGTCCGCCCGCCACCGCGAACGCGCCGACCGCCGCGGCCCAGCCGCCCGCCACCGCCCCGGTGCTCGCCAGCAGAGCCGCGCCGGGCGTGGACCAGGCCAGTGTGATCGGCATCCGATAGCGGCGGCTCAGCACGAGCATGCCGACGGCCTGGGTCACGCACACCGCCAGCAGACCCGACGCCGCCTGCGCCGACGTGGCTCCCATGGCGGTGAGACCCGCCAGCACCACCGCGAACGAACTGGTGAAACCGACCAGCGCGGTGACGATGCCGGCTCCGATCGGCTGCCCGGGACCTGCCTCCGGTGGGCTCTCGACCTCGGCGGCGGGAGTGACGCTGGTGCTCATGGGGCTATCGTCGCGGTCCAGTCACCCGCCGGTCTGCGGCCAATCAGCCGAAACTGGACTGAATTACGCGCTGCCGCCGGCCGCCAGCCGTTCCAGCAGCGGCGTGATGCGCGGGCCGACCAGCGACTGCATGACCAGCGCCATATTGGTGCGCTCCACCCCCGGGATCCTCAGGATGCTGCCCGCCACCCGATACAGATCCTCCGCGTCCGCGGCCACCACCCGGACCGTCAGATCCGTCGGCCCGGTCATGCCGCACACCTCGGTGACCTCCGGGATCTCCGCGAGTTCGGCCGCCACCGCGTCGAGCCGATGCTGGTCCACCACGACCGCGACGAAGGCGGCCAGGGAGTAGCCGAGCGCACGCGGGTCCACCCGGCGCTCGAAGCTGGCCAGCACCCCGCTCGCCTCCCAGCGAGCCAGTCTGGCCTGCACGGTATTGCGGGAAAGCCCCAGGCGAGCGGCCAGGTCGACACCGGTCGCGCGCGGGTTCGCGACCAACTCCAGCAACAACCGGGCATCGGTGGCGTCCAGCGGCGCCGGATTGGGCTCCCTGCTGCTCATGGGGATCAGTATGACACCGGCGAACGCGAATTGACCGTGCATTCTGCTCAGTTCTGCGCGTCAGGCTTGCGCAGATCGCCACGCGGAGGATGCTTGTGGTACAGGACACACATTGGTTTGCCACACGGACACAATCCCGCGGTCGAAGCGATGTCACCCGGTGTCAGGAGGCGATACCCATGCCCGACAAGAACACCTATCCGGTCCAGCTCATCCAGCCCGACGGACAGCGCGTCCACGATCGCGTGCACGCCCCGCTGATCGCCGATATCGACGGCCCGCGCCTGCGCGCCCTCTACGCGGACATGGTCGTGGCCCGGCGCATCGACACCGAGGCCACCGCTCTGCAACGGCAGGGCCAGCTCGGACTGTGGCCCCCACTGCTCGGTCAGGAGGCCGCGCAGATCGGCTCGGCCCACGCCCTCGAATCCGACGACTACGTCTTCTGCAGCTACCGCGAGGCGGGTGTCGCCTACTGCCGCGGCGTCGCGCCCGAGGACCTCACCCGGCTCTGGCGGGGAGCCGCGCACTCCTGCTGGGACGCCGACCAGGTCAACATGACCAATCCCGCCATCGTGGTCGGCGCGCAGGGCCTGCACGCCACCGGCTACGCCTACGCCGCGCATCTCGAGGGCGCGGAGATCGCCACCATCGCCTACTTCGGCGACGGCGCGACCAGTCAGGGCGATATCGCCGAGGCGCTCGGCTTCGCCGCCACCTGGTCGGCGCCCGTGGTGTTCTTCTGCCAGAACAACCACTGGGCGATCAGCGCGCCGGTCCGGGTGCAGAGCGCCACCCCGATCGCGAATCGCGCCCTCGGCTACGGCATCCCCGGCGTCCAGGTCGACGGCAACGACGCGCTCGCCGTGCTGGCCGTGACCCGGCAGGCGCTGCGGCACGCGCGAGCCGGCGGCGGACCCAGCTTCGTCGAGGCCATCACCTACCGGATGGGCCCGCACACCACCGCCGACGACCCCACCCGCTACCGCACCGCCGCCGAACTCGAACTCTGGCAGCGCCGCGACCCCATCGACCGGATGCGGCGGCTGCTGGAACGAGAGGACCTGTGGGACAGCGACTTCGAGGCGACGGTGGCCGCGCGCGCCGACGACGTCGCCGCCCGGCTGCGCACCGCCACCCTCACCATGCCCGACCCGGACCCCGACCAGCTCTTCGACCACGTGTACGCCACCCCGCATCGGCTGATCGAGGAAGAACGCCGCGAGTACGCGGCCTACCTGGAGGGAGTCGGACGATGAAGACCACGTTCGCCGGAGCGATCAACCACGGACTGCGCCGCAGCCTGGAGGACGATCCGAAGGTCGTGCTCATGGGTGAGGACATCGGCCGCCTCGGCGGCGTCTTCCGGGTCACCGACACGCTGCAGAAGGATTTCGGCAACAACCGCGTCATCGATACTCCACTGGCCGAATCCGGAATCATCGGAACCGCTTTCGGAATGGCTTTGCGAGGATTGCGACCGGTCTGTGAAATCCAGTTCGACGGATTCGTGTACCCGGCGTTCGACCAGATCGTCTCGCAGGTCGCGAAAATCCACGCCCGGACCCGCGGAAAAGTGGTCGCGCCCATCACCATTCGCATTCCGTTCGGCGGCGGCATCGGGTCGGTCGAGCACCACTCGGAATCGCCGGAGGCGTATTTCGCGCACACCGCGGGGCTGCGGGTGGTGTCGCCGAGTAATCCCGCGGACGCCTATCTGATGATCCGGCAGGCCATCGACCTCGACGATCCGGTGATCTTCTTCGAGCCGAAACGCCGGTACTGGGACAAGGCCGAGGTGGATGTCGAACGACTCGACCACGACGGCGGAATCGCGCTGGACCAAGCGCGGATCTGCGCGTCCGGGGAGGACGCCACCATCGTGGCGTACGGCGGCACCGTGGCCACCGCGCTCACCGCCGCCGATATCGCGGCGTCGGAAGGACATTCGATCGAGGTGATCGATCTGCGCAGTCTCTCGCCCATCGATTTCGACACCATCGAGACCTCGGTGCGGAAAACCGGGCGGCTGATCGTGGTGCACGAAGCGCCCGTATTCGCCGGGCTGGGAGCCGAAATCGCGGCCCGGATCACCGAACGCTGTTTCTACCATCTGGAATCGCCCGTATTGCGCGTCGGTGGCTTCGACATCCCCTATCCCCCGGCTAAGCTCGAGCGGCACCACCTGCCCGACCCCGATCGCATTCTCGCCGCGGTCGACCGCACGCTCGCCGCTTAAGCCGCTCGCCGCACGAATGGTTACCGCACGGAGGAAGCCCGGTGGATAGTCAGCAGCAGGTCATGGAATTCCGTTTGCCCGATCTCGGCGAGGGCCTGGCCGACGCGGAATTGGTGTCGTGGGCGGTCGCGCCCGGCGACAGCGTCGCGCTCAACCAGGTCATCGCGGAGGTCGAGACGGCCAAGGCCCAGGTGGCGCTGCCCAGCCCGTACGCGGGCACGGTGCTGGAACTGCTGGCCCAGCCCGGCGACACCGTGCCGGTCGGAGCGCCGCTGATCCGGATCGGCATGGCCGCGCCCGCCGGGACGATCGGCGCCCCGGAAGCAACAGCAGCCACGGACGCCGCGGCGGAAACCCCGCAGGCTCCGGCCGAACGGCAATCCGTGCTGGTCGGCTACGGCCCCGACGCCGAGCCGGTCTCCCGCCGCGCGGCCCGCGCGGCGAGCGCGCGCGGCATGGGCTACGACGGCGCGGAGGGACTCGGCAGTTCCGCACCCGCCGGTCGGCCCGCCGCAACCCCGGCCGCCCGGAAGCTGGCCCGCGAGATCGGGATCGACCTGAGTACCGTGATCGGCACCGGACCGCAGGGCGCGGTCACCATCGAGGATCTGCACGGCATGCGGCCGGAATCCATGAGCTCGGGCCATATTCCGATCCACACCCCGCCGCCCGCCACCCTCACCGCGCTGCCCGCCACCCAGGCCGCGCCCGAGGTGACCCCCATGCATCCGGCGCTCGGCGGCGGCCGCGCCGTCCCCGCCGAACGCGAGACCCGCACGCCGATCAGCGGCATCCGCAAGCGCACCGCCGCCGCCATGGTGGCCAGCGCCCAGCACATTCCGCAGGCCAGCACCTTCGTGACCACCGACTTCACCGCGTCCATGGAGCTGCTCGAGCATCTGCGCACCACGCCCAGCTTCACCGGGCTCACCCTCACCCCGCTGGCCCTGGTGGCCCGGGCCGCGCTGGCGGCGCTCACCGAGTTCCCGGAGATCAATGCCCGCTGGGACGAGGCGAATCAGGAGATCGTCACCAAGCACTACGTGAACCTGGGCTTCGCGGTCGCCACCGAACGCGGGCTACTGGTGCCCAATCTCAAGGACGCACAAGGTTTCACGCTGCGCGACCTGTGCCTCGAGATCGCCGGGGTCGCGGGCAAAGCGCGCAGCGGCACCGCCACCCCCACCGACCTGACCGGCGGCACCTTCACCATCACCAATGTGGGCGTGTTCGGCGTGGACACCGGTGTGCCGCTGGTGAATCCGGGCGAGGCGGCGATCCTGTGCCTGGGCTCCATCCGCAAGCGGCCGTGGGTGCATCGCGACGAACTGGCCGTGCGCTGGGTGACCAGCCTGGGCCTGAGCTTCGACCACCGGATGATCGACGGCGAACAGGGGTCGCGGTTCCTGGCGAGCGTGGCCGCCCTGCTGGAGGATCCGCTGACCCTGCTGAGCCGGGTCTAGCCCTCGGCGGGCCCCGCGACCACCAGCGGCTCGGCGGCCGCCCGGATGACCGCCGGGATCGGCACCGGCTTGCGGGTCTGCTCGTCCACGTAGACGTGCGTGAAGGTGCCGGTGGCGGCCAGCTCCAGATGGTCGCCGCCGTCGCGGAAGATGGCCAGCTCGTAGTTGATACTCGAATTGCCCAGGCGCGCCACCCGAATGCCCACCCGCAGCATGTCCGGGAAGCTGATCGACCCCAGGAACTTGCAGGAGGTCTGGGCCACCACGCCGATCGCGTGCAGGTCCCGGATATCGGTTCCGGTCGCGCTGATCAGCCAGGCGTTCACGGCCGTGTCGAAGTACGAGTAGTACGTCACGTTGTTCACGTGCCCGTAGTGGTCGTTATCGGCCCAGCGCGTAGGCACCGGCCAGAGCACGGGGTATCCATGATCCTGCGTCACCTTGCGACCCTAACCCGGCGACCGGGCCGTTCCGCGCTCAGGCGGAGCGTTCGTCGGGTGTGGCGCGATGGTCGCGGGGGCTGATGCCGTAGTGGCGTTTGAAGGCGGTGGACAGGGCGAAGGCGCTGCCGTAGCCGACGCGGCGGGCGATGGCCTCGAGGGTGGCGTCGGATTCGTGCAGCAGGTCGGCGGCCAGGGCCAGCCGCCAGTCGGTGAGGAAGGCCATGGGCGGTTCGCCGACCAGTTCGGTGAAGCGGCGGGCCAGCGCGGCCCGGGAGACGCCGACCTCCGCGGCCAGCGAGGCGACCGTCCACGGGTGGGCGGGATTGTGCTGCATGAGCCGCAGCGCCTTGCCGACCAGCGGATCACCGTAGGCGTGATACCAGGCGGGGGCGTCGGCGCGGGAGAACCAGGCGCGCAGGGCGGCGATGAGCAGCAGATCCAATAGTCGGTCCAGCATGGCCCCCTGCGCCGGCAGATCCTTGGCGGACTCGTCGACCAGCAGATCCAGCACCCGCGAGTCGATCTCGCCGCGGCCCAGCACCGCGATGGGCGGCAGCGCGCGCAGCAGCCGGCGACTGGCCGCCGACTCGTGCTCGTAGGTGCCGGTGACCAGCACGGTCTGGGCGTCGGCGCTGGTGCCCCAGCTGCGCACGCCCAGACTCAGTGCCTCGCACAGGACTTCACCGTCCATGGTGGTGGTGATGTTGCCGGGCTCGATGAGCACCTGCGGCGCGGTGCCCGGATCGTCGGCGACGACGTAGTGGTCGGGGCCGCGGAAGATGGCGATATCGCCGGTGCGCAGCTGCCGCGGCGGACCCGGCTTGCCGTTCGAGGGTTCCGGCAGCACCCAGCCGCCGCCCCGCACCACCGCCACCACGGTCAGCGGGGCCTCGTCCCGAATTCGCAGGGACCACGGCGGATCGAACGACGAGCGCATCACGAATGCCGCTCGCGCCCGTGGTCCTTCGAGCAGACTGGCCAACGCATCCATGACAAAGACGATGGCAAATGCCCGGGCGCTTCTCAACCATGTTCGCGCTCGCCGAATCCCGGTGTACTCGTTACATGATCAACGAAACCACCTCGAGCAGCGCGAACACCGTCCTCGTCCTCGGCGCGACCGGCAAGACCGGACGCCGGGTGGCCGCCCTGCTGACCGAGCACGGCGTGCCCGTGCGGGCCGGTTCGCGCACGGCCGCAATCCCGTTCGACTGGACCGACCGCGAAACCTGGACGGCCGCGCTGGACGGCGTCGACGCCGTATACCTGTCCTACCAACCGGATCTCGCGGTGCCGGGCGCCCCCGCCGACATCAAGGCGTTCTGCGGCCGGGCCGCGGCGGCCGGGGTGCGCACCGTGGTGCTGCTGTCGGGCCGCGGCGAACCCGAGGCCCTGGAATGCGAAGGCATCGTGCGGGATTCGGGAATGTCGTGGACCGTGGTGCGGTGCGCCTGGTTCGCGCAGAACTTCGACGAGGGCTCGTTCGCCGACTTCATCCTGGCCGGCGAGGTGGCCCTGCCCGCCGGTGACGTCCCGGAGCCGTTCGTGCACGCCGACGACATCGCCGAGGTGGCGGTGGCGGCGCTGCTCGACGACCGGCACGCCGGGCAGGTGTACGAGCTGACCGGCCCGCGCGCGATCAGCTTCGCCACGGCGGTGGCCGAGATCGGTGCGGCGGCGGGACGGGAGATCGCCTACATCCCGCTCACCCGAACCGAATTCGTCGCGGCCCTGACCTCCTACGGGGTCCCCGCCGACGAGGTCAGCCTGCTGGACTACCTGTTCGGCACGGTGCTGGACGGACGCAACTCGCCCGTCAGCGACGGAGTGCGGCGGGCGCTGGGCCGGGAGCCGCGCGACTTCGCCGATTACGTGCGCGCGGCGGCCGCGACCGGGGTCTGGTCGGTCACCGCGGACGCGTGAGGTCAAGGCATCCGCCCCTTTCATCGCCCCCGGCCAGCCGGTAGCCCCGGAAGTCGGGGGGCGATCGCGGCCCGGCGGCGGGGCCGAAAGCTGTCGGCGCCGCCTCGTACAATGATAGGCAAACAGGTTGTACCGCAAACGATTCGGATCGCGGTCCCGACCGTCGACGCCGCCGGACGGATCGCGAAAACCGGGGAGACGCCGGGTGCACCCGGTAGCGTCGTACCGATGGCCGCTGCGACGCCCACTCCCCGCCTCCGCAAGGCGCGCCTGGCACTGTTCGCGGTGTTCGGGCTCAACGGGATGCTCTCGGCCGTGTGGATCGTGCACATCCCCGCCGTCACCGCGCGCGCCGGCGTCTCACCGACCGTGCTGGGCATGCTGATCCTGCTCATGGCGGGCTGCGCCATCGTGGGCATGCAGACCGCGGGGCCGCTCGCGGACCGGGTGGGCAGCCGCACGCTCACCGCGGCGGCCGTCACGCTGCTGGCCCTGACGCTGCTCGGCCCGGCCCACGCCGCCTCCCCCGCCGCCCTCGGACTGTTCCTGTGCGCCTTCGGTTTCGCCAACGGCGCGCTGGACGTGTCCATGAACGCGCAAGCGGTCCACATCGAGCGGGCCTACGCCCGGCCCATCATGTCCGCGTTCCACGCCTTCTTCTCCTGCGGCGGATTCCTCGGCTCGGCTTTCGGGGCGGCCGCTCAGCACGCGCACTGGTCCCTGCCCGCCACGTTCACCCTCACCACGGCGGTCGGCCTCGCCGTCACGGTTGTGGCGATCCCCGCCCTGCTCCCGCACACCGTCCCGGCGGCGGACGACGTGCCGGGCACGTACGTGGATCCGGCGGCGGCCCAGCATCTTCCGGCCACCGAAGCCCCGACGCCGTCGGACGGCGAGCCCTCCCGGCGGATGGGACGGAAGGTCGTGGCCCTGGGGCTGATCGCTTTCGCGCTGCTGATGGCCGAGGGCGTCGCCGCGGACTGGAGCGCCCTGCAGGTCCGCGATCGGCTCGGTGTCGACGCGGGCGCCGCCGCGCTGGCCTTCACCGCGTTCTCCCTGACCATGACCATCGGCCGATTCGGCGCGGACCGGGTGAGCGGCCGGCTCGGCCGGGTGGGCGTGCTGCGCTGGGGAACGGCCGTGGCGGCCGTCGGTTTCGGGGTCGTCGTGCTGTCCGGATGGCTGCCGCTGACCGTGGCGGGGTGGGCGCTGTGCGGGATCGGCTTGTCCGGCGGCGTCCCGCAGGTGTTCACGGCCGCGGGCAATCTGGGCTCGGCGACGGCGGCGACGGATATGTCGCGCGTCTTCGGGCTCGGCTATGTGGGCCTGCTGGCCGGTCCGGCCGTCATCGGCTGGCTCGACAAGCTGGTGCCCCTGACCGCGGCCATGACGGTGCCGCTGGCCGCGATGGCCTTGTGCGCGTGGGGCGCCCGCGCGGTCGCCGCGCCCGTTCCGGCGCCGACGAGCGACTGAGGCTCAGGCCGAGGGGCGCTCGCGCGCGGTGGCGCCCAGATCGCCGATCACCTCGGCGTGGTCGAGAAAGGCGTCCACCATGCGGTGATTGAGGACGGCGACGGCTTTCAGGTCCTCGGGACTCCAGTCGGCGAGCGCCTCGGCCATCCAGCCGCGCATCACCTCGCGCACGGCCTCCACGGCCTGGCGACCCGACGCGGTGGGTTCGACCCGCTGGGCGCGACGGTCGTCCGGGTCCTGGACGCGTTCCACGTACCCGGCCTTCTCCAGGCGCTGGATCTGGCGGCTCACGTGCGGGGCCTCCACATCCAGGCGGGTGGCGAGCTCGCCCAGCCGCATGGGTTCGGGGGCGTCGGCGAGCAGGCGCAGCAGCGGGACGCTGGCCCGGTCCATGGTCAGGCCGCACTGCACCATGGCTTTGTCGTGGCGGCGGACCCGGGTCAGCAGGTAGGCGACACGGGCCAGCGCGCGTTCCAGTTCGACGATGTGAGCTGCGTCAACTTCGATGGCGGGAATGGCTTCCGATCGCGGCATGTGGTTATCTTACGAAACCCATTTACTTAATTTTGGTAAGTAAACCAAAGGACCATTTCATGACTACGACCGCTGTCGGTCAGGTCGACGTGTCGAAACCCGTCGAACCTTCGAAGGCCCACCTCGGCCTCACCCTGCTCGCGTTGTCAGCGGCCGGTCTGGTCGTGTCCTTGCAGCAGACCGTCGTGATTCCGCTGCTGCCGCGCTTCATCGTGCAGTTGCACACCGATGTCGCCGGGGTCACCTGGCTGTTCACCGCCGCGCTGCTCTCCGGCGCGGTCGCCACGCCGCTGCTCTCCCGCTTCGGCGACATGTACGGCAAGAAGCCGATGGTCATGGTCACCATGGGCGTGCTCATCGTCGGCTCGGTCGTGTGCGCCTTCGCCACCACGCTGCCCGTCTACATCATCGGCCGGGCGCTGCAGGGCATCTCGTCGGCCATGATCCCGCTCGCCATCGGCATCATCCGCGACACGTTCCCGCGCGAAAGACTGGTCCGCGCAATCGGAGTCGTGTCCGGCACCATGGGCGTCGGCGGCACCATCGGCCTGCTGGCCACCGGCGTCATCGCCGACCACACCACCGACCCGCACCCGGTCTTCTGGCTGACCGCGGGTCTGGGCGTGGTCGCCACCGTGCTGATCCAGGTGAGCGCCAAGAACAATGGCGTTCGCCACGGCGGCAAGCCCGACTTCATCGGCGCGGCCCTGCTGGCCGCGCTGCTGATCTGCCTGCTGCTCGGCATCAGCGAGGGCCCGCGCTGGGGCTGGGGCTCCACCTCGGTCATCGGCATGTTCGCGGCCGCCGCGGTGCTCACCGCCGTCTGGGTGTTCGTGGAGCTGAAGGTCGAACAGCCGCTGGTGCGCCTGCAGCTGCTCGTCGGCCCGCAGTCGCTGTCGGCGAACGTGGCCTCCGCGCTACTCGGCTTTTCCATGTTCGGCGCGTTCTCGCTGGTCTCCAACTTCATTCAGACACCCGCGGACAAAGTCGGCTACGGCCTGTCCGGGACCGTGCTGTCGGTCGGCCTCTACGGCATCCCGAGCGCTGCGCTGATGACCTTCTTCTCCTTCAACACCGGCCGCATCTCCGCCAAGATCGGACCCGCCTACACCCTCGCCATCGGCGCGACCTTCGCCGGGCTGTCGATGGGCTGGCTGGCCTTCTCGCACGGCCACGGCTACGACATGGTCATCGCGAACGCGCTGCAGGGCATCGGCTTCGGCATCGGCTACGCGGCGCTGGGCACCCTCGCCGTACAGCACGTGCCGATGAGCGAGAGCGGCATCGCGTCGGGCATCAACTCACTGGTGCGGACCGCGGGCGGCTCGATCGCGGGCGCGATCACCGGCTCTATCCTGACCGCCCACGTGCTGAAGCTGGGCGCGCACGCCGTGCCGACCGAGGGCGCGTACGTCGCGAGCTTCGCGACCCTGGCCGTCGGCGCCTTCGGCGCGGCGGCGGTCGCGCTGGGACACGGCCTGCGCCACAAGGGGAATTGACAGCTCTCGTCACTCGGGCCTCCGCCTCCCGGCCGGCTTCGCCCTGAAACCCGATCCCGAGACATCCCGGAAAGCCTGCGCCCTCCTCGGTGTGCGCAGGCTTTTTCCATGTCCTAGGTCAGGACCGTGGTGCTCTCACCGTCGACGACGACCACGTGGTCGTCGGTGAGCGCCCAGTGCGGAATTCCTTCGGAGACGTAGTCGCGCACCAGTTTCCGGGACAGGCCCTGCGGGTCGGTCGGGGAATCCAGGTGCGGGACGATGCGGCGGTCGACCAGGCCGAGACCGTCCCAGCGCGGCTCGACACCGCAGGCGGTGCGCACCTCGTCCGGGTCGTCGATGGCCTCGATGCCGTGGAAGTCGGGGGTCATCACGCAGGCTCCCGCGCTGTAACCCGCGTACACCAGGGCATCCTCGGCGAGCAGTTTCCTCAGGGCGAGATCGGCTCCGCTGCGGGCGAATTGGGCGCGCAGCACGAAGGTGTTGCCGCCGCGCACCCACACCGCCGGGAACTCGCGCAGCCGTCGCTCCACCTCGTCCGGGCGGCCGAGGTAGTCGCGCAGGTCCAGGACCTCGGGCTGGAAACCCACGCGGCGCAGCGGGACCAGATCGCTCGCGACCGCGCTCTGCCAGGCCGAGGGCCAGGCGTCACAGGCATTGGCGATGACGGCCACCGGGCCGGGCGCACCGGTCAGTTCGAGCAACCGCCGCTGGTGCGCGCCGAAGCGGTAGCTGGACAGGAACAGTCGCACGGGTCAGATGGTGAAGGCGAGGCTGCGGACCAGGCGGTTGCCGAGGTCCGTGTCACCGGCGAGGGTGATCTCCCCGGCGTGCGCGTCGGCGGTGGTGCGGCCGCCGCGCAGCCGGGCGAACAGCCGCGAGTCCAGGGTGACGACCGTGGTGGCCGGACCGTCGAGCGCCTCGACCAGGTTCGCCCGGCCGCCGTCGACCGCCACGTGCAGGGTCTGCGGCACCGGACCGGTCAGCTCGAAGGTGATGCGCGAACCGTCCGGCGCGCCCGCGCCCTTGACCGCGGCCCTGCCGAGAGCGGTCAGCAGTTCGGCGTAGGCCTGGGCGCCGCGCGCCCCGCCCTCATCGACGGAGACGCCGAGGGCATCGGCGATGTCGTGCTCGTGCATCCAGCAGTCGAACAGGCGGATGCGCATGAACCGGCCGTAGGGGGCCATGCCCACCGGGGTCGGCACGAGCTCGGCCCACGCCTCCGGGGTGGTCTGCTCGAGGGCCTTCAGGCGGCGGCCGGTGACGTCGAGGAAACGCTCCAGCAGTTGCGTCCCGGCTAGGGGGCGTAGGGATTCGATCCACTTCTCGTTGAGCGCGCCGATGTCGTTGCGGATGTGCTCGCCGGACACCTCGGTGTCGGGGGTCGGCTCGCCCAGCAGCAGCGATTCGGTGCCGACCACGTGGGCGATCACGTCGAAGACCGTCCAGCCCGGCAGCGGCGATGACGTGCGCCACCGGTTTTCGTCCAGCCCGTCCACCAGCCGGGTGAGGGCGTCCCACTGGTCGGATAAAAGGGCGGTGATCTCGGCGCGGTCCGGCACCGTGTCGGTCATGCGGTGGTCTCCCTCTCCTCGTCGGCGAGCCGGTCCAGTCCGGCTCGCAGTGCCGCGGCGGTGCGCTCGGTGTCGTGCGGGCGGCGCAGCACGAAGCCCTTCGCGAAGCGCAGGGTGTCGCCGTGATGGCGGGGAATCACGTGCAGGTGCACGTGATGAACGGTCTGGAAGGCGGCCTTGCCGTCATTGATGAGCAGGTTCGCGCCGTCGGCGGTGAGGCCCGCCCGGCGCATGGACTTGGCGAGGCGGTGGCCGAAGCCGAACAGGCGGGCGCCCATCTCCGGGTCGAGCTCGTCGAGATCGGTCGCGTGCCGCTTGGGGATCACCAGGGTGTGCCCCCGGGTGATCGGCCGGACGTCGAGGAAGGCGACCAGATGGTCGTCCTCGAAGATCTTGGTCGCGGGTGCGTCGCCCGCGACGATCCGGCAGAAGATGCAGCCACTCACCATGCAGACATTACGGCGTACAGGTGATGCGGTACACCCCCTACTCGACCCCGACACGGGCACAACCGGACCGAGAGCTACCGGCCAGTAGCATCAGGGATTCGATCATGTTCGAAGCCGGGAGAACCCCGGCCGAGCATGGAGTTGTCCGGTTTTCTCGCCACACCATGTGATGGGCATCTCCGCTACGCTCACCGCGAACCAGGTACAGTTGCGAGAATTCTCACGAACTTACTGCACAGTAAGTTCGGACCACCGTTCAACCGGTGACACGGCTTGGAACCGACAGGTGGCCTGGGCTCACCACGAGAAGGAAGTTTGACAAGTGGACACAACGCAGAGCGCACAGACCGCTGCGCCCCGCGGTGCGCGCGTCGGAGTGGTTCGCGAGACGAACCCGGACGAACGACGCGTCGCATTGGTGCCGAAGATCATTCCGGCCCTGCTGAAGCAGGGTGTCGAGGTGATCGTCGAGGCCGGTGCCGGTCTGGGCGCGTTGATTCCGGACGAGGCGTACACCGAAGCCGGTGCGACGCTGGGCGATCCGTACAGCGCCGACGTCGTCGTGAAGGTCGCGCCGCCCAATGACGGCGAGATCGGCAAGCTCGCGCCGGGCCAGACCCTCATCGGGTTCCTGGCGCCCCGCAACGCCGACACCAAGATCGGTGCGCTGAAGGCCGCGGGCGTGCAGGCGTTTGCCGTGGAAGCGATTCCGCGCATCTCCCGCGCCCAGGTCATGGACGCGCTGTCCTCCCAGGCGAATGTCGCCGGCTACAAGGCCGTGCTGCTCGCCGCGTCGGAATCCACCCGATTCTTCCCCATGCTGACCACCGCCGCGGGCACCGTGAAGCCGGCCACCGTGCTGGTCCTCGGTGTGGGTGTCGCCGGTCTGCAGGCCCTGGCCACCGCCAAGCGCCTCGGCGGCCGCACCACCGGTTACGACGTTCGCCCCGAGGTCGCCGACCAGGTCCGCTCGGTCGGCGCCCAGTGGCTCGACCTGGGCATCGACGCCGCCGGTGAGGGCGGGTACGCCCGCGAGCTCACCGACGACGAGAAAGCTCAGCAGCAGCAGGCCCTCGAGGACGCCATCAAGGGCTTCGACGTGGTCATCACCACCGCGCTGGTGCCCGGCCGCCCGGCCCCGCGCCTGGTCACCGCCGCCGCCGTCGAGGGCATGAAGCCCGGCAGCGTGATCGTGGATCTGGCCGGCGAGACCGGCGGTAACTGCGAGTTGACCGAACCCGGCAAAACCGTTGTGCGCCACGGCGTCACCATCGCCTCGCCGCTGAACCTGCCGGCCACCATGCCGGAGCACGCCAGCGAGCTGTACTCCAAGAACATCGCCGCCCTGCTCGAACTCATGCTCAAAGACGGTGCCCTGGCACCCGATTTCGAGGATCAGGTGCTGGCGGATTCCTGCGTCACGCGCGAGCGAAGCGAGCAGAGCGCTCAGAAGGTGGAAGCCTGATGTACACCGAATTGTTGGCGAACATCGCGATCCTGGTGCTGTCCGGGTTCGTCGGCTTCGCCGTGATCTCCAAGGTGCCCAACACCCTGCACACGCCACTGATGTCGGGCACCAACGCCATTCACGGCATCGTGGTGCTCGGCGCGCTGGTGGTCTTCGGCAAGATCGAGCACCCCTCGGTCCTGATGCAGATCATCCTGTTCGTCGCCGTCGTGTTCGGAACCCTGAACGTCATCGGCGGTTTCGTCGTGACCGACCGCATGCTGGGCATGTTCAAGGCGAAGAAGCCTGCTGCGGGCGAAGCGAAGCGAAGCGATGAGACTGCGAAGGCGGGCCACTAAGTCATGGACAATCTGGTCAACGTTCTCTACATCGCCGCGTTCGCGCTGTTCATCTACGGTCTGATGGGCCTCACCGGCCCCAAGACCGCGGTGCGCGGCAACTGGATCGCCGCGGTCGGCATGGGCATCGCGGTCGTCGCGACGCTCATCTCCATCCGGCACACCAACAACTGGATCCTGATCGTCGCCGGTCTGGTCGTCGGCATCGGCCTGGGCGTGCCGCCCGCCAAGTTCACCAAGATGACCGCCATGCCGCAGCTGGTCGCGGCGTTCAACGGCGTCGGCGGTGGCACGGTCGCGCTGATCGCGTGGGCCGAGTTCCTCGACACCAAGGGCTTCTCCCAGGTGCACGAGCAGCCGTCGGTGCACATCGTGATCGCCTCGCTGTTCGCGGCCATCATCGGCTCGGTCTCGTTCTGGGGCTCCTGCATCGCGTTCGCGAAGCTGCAGGAACTGCTGTCGGGCCGCCCGATCACCGTCGGCCGCCTGCAGCAGCCGCTGAACCTGCTGCTGCTCGCCGGTGCGATCGCCGCGGCCGTGGTCATCGGCATCGGCGCCACCAATGACGGTGTGCCGCAGTACTGGATGATCGCGGTGCTGGTGCTCGCCGGCATCCTGGGCCTGATGGTCGTGCTGCCCATCGGCGGCGCGGACATGCCGGTCGTCATCTCGCTGCTCAACGCCCTCACCGGTCTGTCGGCGGCGGCCGCGGGTCTGGCGCTGAACAACACCGCCATGATCGTGGCGGGCATGATCGTCGGCGCGTCCGGCACCATCCTGACCAACCTGATGGCCAAGGCCATGAACCGGTCCATCCCCGCGATCGTCGCCGGTGGATTCGGTGGCGGCGGAACGGCTCCCGGCGCGGGCGGCAGCGGCGAGCAGAAGCAGGCCAAGGCCACCTCCGCCGCCGACGCCGCGATCCAGATGGCCTACGCCAACCAGGTCATCGTGGTCCCGGGTTACGGCATGGCCGTGGCCCAGGCCCAGCACGCGGTCAAGGAGATGGCGGCCCTGCTCGAGGCCAAGGGCGTCGAGGTCAAGTACGCCATCCACCCGGTCGCCGGTCGTATGCCCGGCCACATGAACGTGCTGCTGGCCGAGGCCGAGGTGTCCTACGACGCCATGAAGGAAATGGACGACATCAACGGCGAATTCAGCCGCACCGATGTCGCCCTGGTCATCGGCGCCAACGACGTCACCAACCCGGCCGCCCGCGAGGACTCCACGTCCCCGATCTACGGCATGCCGGTCCTGAACGTCGACCAGGCCAAGTCGGTCATCGTGCTCAAGCGCTCGATGAACTCCGGCTTCGCCGGCATCGACAACCCGCTGTTCTACGCCGACCACACCTCCATGCTGTTCGGCGACGCCAAGAAGTCCGTCGGTGCGGTCACCGAGGAACTGAAGGCGCTGTAACCGCGACTCCACCGCGACGGCCCGCATCCCGGAAGGGATGCGGGCCGTCGGCGTTTCACGGCTTGTCGATGAGCTGGGAGACGGTGACGAAGCGGTAGCCCTGCTCCCGGAGAGCCTCGGCGATGCGTGGGATGGCGGCGAGGGAGGGGTCGCCGGCGGGATACATGGTGTGCAGCAGGATGATCGAGCCGGGGCGGACGTTCGCGAGGGTTTCGGTGACGATCTCGTCGGTGGTGGGGGTCTTGCCGGAGTCGGGTTCGACGTCCCAGGTGACGGTGGTGCGGTTGTGCTTGGACAGGTACCACGGGAGAGCGATCAGCTTCTTACCGTTGGGCGGGCGGAAGGTGATCGGGCCCCGGTAGCCGGTTTTCGCGATCTCGGCGTCGGTGCGCTCGACCTCGTCGCGGACGAAACCGGGGGTCACGAAGATCATGCGTTCGTGGTGGTAGGTGTGGTTGCCGATCTCGTGGCCGGAATCGGCGATGGCGCGGCCCTGGTCCGGATGGTCGGCCAGTTCGCTGCCGATGAGATAGAAGGTGGCGGGGATGCCCGCGTCGGCCAGAGCCCGCAGGATCGCGGGGGTGCGGTCGGTGGGGCCGTCGTCGAGGGTGAGGGCGACGACCTTGTCGGCGGTGTCGACGCGGGCGACCAGGCGGCCCGCCACCTGATAGGTGCGGGAGTTCATGAGCACGTACAGACCGGTCGAGATCAGCACCAGCCCGGCCAGGATGAGCGCGCCCCGGACGAGCAGTTTGAGTCCCATAGTTATTGACCTCCAGGTTCAAAACGGCTAGGTTCAATCACATGGGCAGGCCACGCAACTTCGACGCGGACACGGTGGTGGACCGCGCCATGGACGCGTTCTGGACCCATGGGTACGCCAACACCTCACCCGCACAGCTCGCCGACGCTACCGGAGTCGCGAAAGGCAGTCTCTACAACGCCTTCGGGAGCAAGCGGGAACTGTTCGACCTGTGCATGGCCCGCTACGACCGGATGGGCACGGAACTCGCCAACGACGTGCTGAACCAGCCCGGCACCACCAAGGAACGATTGCGGGCGTGGATGCGGCTGGTCGTGGACAGCGATCTGGCGCGGCCGGTACGACGGGGCTGCCTGGTGGCCAATACCGCCATGGAACTCGGCGGGCACGACACCGAGGCGACCACCGCCGTGACCGCCGCGGTCGAGCACATGGTCGAGGCGTTCATCGCACGCATCGAGCAGGGGCAGCGCGACGGCGACGTCCGGGCCGAGATCGACGCCCGCGCGTACAGCGAGTTCCTGATGAATACCGTTGGCGGACTCCGCATCACCACGAAGGTCTCGGACGCGGAGACGCTGTACCGGATCATCGACACCGCCCTGTCCACCCTCTGACTCCGGGCCGCACCCGTGCGGCCTTTTCCTTTACCCCAGTTTTTGACCCACAGTTCAAGAAAGGTACGGATCATGGATCTCGGACTGAACGGCAAGACCGCACTCGTCACCGGCGCCAGCCGGGGCATCGGACTCGCGGTGGCCGAAGCGCTGGCCGACGAAGGCGTGCGCGTGGTGGGCGTGGCTCGCACCATCTCTCCCGAGCTCGAAAAAGTCGCGGCGGCAACCATTTCCGCCGATCTCAGCACCACTGAGGGCGCACTCGCCGCGGTCACGGCGGCATTGGAGGAGCTCGGCGGCCTCGACATCCTGGTCAACAATGTCGGCGGCGGCGACGCCGACAAACTGGCCCTGGGCGGCTTCCTCGACATCCCGGACGAGCAGTGGCGAAAACTGTTCGACCTCAACCTGTTCGGCGTGGTCACCACCACCCGCGCGGCGCTGCCCAGCCTGATCGAGCGCCGGGGCGCGATCGTCACCGTGTCCTCGATCAACGCGCGGATGCCGGCATCCGGTCCCGCCGGCTACAGCGAGGCCAAGGCAGCACTCACCAATTTCGGCAAGCGGCTCAGCGAGGAGTTCGGCCCGCGGGGCGTGCGCGTGAACACCGTGTCACCGGGCCCGGTCGGCACCGACATCTGGCGTGGGCCCGACCATCTCGGGGCCCGGCTCGCCGCGGCGAACGGCGTGACGCAGGAGGACTTCCTGGCGGCTATCCCGACACAGTTCGCCATCGCGTCGGGCCGGATCGCCGAGGCCGACGAGATCGCCGCGCTCGTGACGTTCCTGACCTCGGAGCGGGCCGCGATCATCAACGGCGCGGATTACGTCATCGACGGTGGCATCGTGAAGACGGCCTGAGCTACAGGTACAGGCCGGTGCCGTGTTCGGGGTGGGTGTTGGCGACGGCGTGCAGATCGCGTTCGCGCAGTACGTAATACGCCTGCCCCTGGATCTCCACCTCGAACTGGTCATCGGCGCTGAACAGCACCTGATCGCCCACGCTCACCGCGCGCACGTGCGAACCGACGCCGCACACCTCACCCCAGGACAGGCGCTTGGCGACCTGGGCGGTGGCGGGAATGAGGATGCCGCCGCTGCTGCGCCGCTCGCCCGCCTCGGGGCTGAGTTTGACCATGACGCGGTCGTGCAGCATGTGGATTTCGAGCTTGGCATCGGACACCGCGGCAGTGTACTGCGCGGGAATGTCCGGTTCAGCCCCGGTGCCCGCCCGACCGCGTAGGTTCGGAACCGTGACGGGCCAAATCTCCGATATCGACGGCCTCCGGGCGCTACTGCCCGCGGGCATGGTGGTGACCGATCCGGATGTCCTGGGTGGCTATCGGCAGGACCGGGCGCTGGACCCGGACGCCGGGACCGCGCTCGCGCTGGTGCGGCCGCTCACCACCGGGCAGGTCGCGGCCACCGTGCGGTGGGCGGCCGAACACCGGGTGCCGATCGTGCCGCGCGGGGCCGGCACCGGGCTCTCCGGCGGGGCCACCGCGCAGAACGGGGCGCTGCTGCTGAGCACCGAGAAGATGCGTGCGATCAGCGTCGACACCGTGACGCGCACCGCGGTGGTGCAACCGGGGCTGCTCAACGCCGAGGTGAAGCGGGCCGTCGCCGAGAAGGGGCTCTGGTATCCGCCGGACCCCTCCTCCTTCGAGATCTGCTCGATCGGCGGCAACGCGGCCACCAACGCGGGCGGGCTGTGCTGCGTGAAGTACGGGGTCACAACCGATTACGTGCTCGGCATGGAGGTGGTGCTGGCCGACGGCACCGCGGTGCGACTGGGCGGGCCGCGGCTCAAGGACTCCGCGGGCCTGTCGCTGACCAAACTGTTCGTGGGCAGCGAGGGGACGCTCGGCATCATCACCGAACTGACCCTGCGGCTGCTGCCCGCGCAACCGCCGCAGTCCACGGTGGTGGCGAGCTTCCCGACGCTCACCGCCGCCACCGACGCCATCCTGGCCATCACCGGCCAATTGCGGCCCTCCATGCTGGAATTCATGGATTCGGTGGCCATCAACGCCGTCGAGGACGAGCTGCGGATGGGGCTCGACCGGCAGGCGGCCGGGCTGCTGGTGGCGCGCTCCGACGCCCCGGGCGAACACGCCGGACACGAGGCCGACCTCATGCTGGCGGCGTGCGAGAAGGCCGGGGCCACAGAGGCTTTCCGCACCGACGATCAGGAGGAGGGCGAAGCCTTCTGCGCGGCACGGCGATTCGCCATCCCCGCCGTGGAGCGCAAGGGGCCGCTGCTGCTCGAGGATGTCGGGGTGCCGCTGCCCCGGCTGGGGGACCTGGTGAACGGGATCGCGGAGATCGCGGCAAACCGCCAGGTTTTGATCTCCGTCATCGCGCACGCGGGCGACGGCAACACCCATCCGTTGATCGTGCACGACCCGGCGGACCCGGAAGAATCCGAACGAGCACATCTGGCATTCGGCGAGATCATGGATCTGGCCATCGTCCTGGGCGGCACCATCACCGGCGAACACGGTGTCGGCCGCCTGAAGAAGCCGTGGCTGCCCGACCAGCTCGGCCCCGACGTGATGGGGCTCACTCGCCGGATCAAGAATGCGCTGGATCCGAACGGGATACTCAATCCGGGTGCGGTGATGTGAGCCCGCTCAAAAGGGTTGGGGGCCGAGCTCCCCGAACTCCCTGAGGAACAATCAGCATCACAGAGGAGTTCACACAGGTCATGAGCACCAAGCTGGAACACAATGCCGACGCGACCCGCTACGAGATCTACCTCGACGGCACTCTCGCGGGCTACGCCGACTACGCGGAGCGGGTCGACGGCGACGTCAAGGTCCGCGATATCCAGCACACCATGACCTTTCCCGAGTTCCGGGGCCGCGGCGTGGCCGCGCAGGTGGTGGAGTACGCGTTGCGGGACGCCCGCACCGAGGGCTTCTCGGTCATCCCCACCTGCTGGTATGTGGAGAAGTACATCGGCGAGCACCCCGAATACGCAGACCTGGTGGCCTGATTCGCTAGTTGGCGCGGTGGTGCCGGCGCTGCCAGACCCGGAAGTGCCGGTCGGCGCTGCCCACCATCGCCTCCCCCACCTTCGCGTCGTCGAACCCCGGCAATGACTGCAACTTCGTCAGGAACACGGTGTCGGCGGCCGAGTAGGGCACCACGCATCCCTTTCCGGTCGCCCCGATGAGCACGAAGAACACGTCCCCGGCGAACGGCCCGTCCGCCGCGGTGATGATGCGCACTTCCGCCAGCTCCGTCCACGCGACCTCTTCCACCCGCCCGTCGGCCAGTGTCCGCCGCACGAAGGTGTCGTTGATTTCGACTCCGGACATGGCTCCATAGTGCCCCCAGCATCCCGGCCCGAACAGCCCTCGAATCCGTGCTTCACCTGAGGAAGCGGGAAAGAAAAACTCTGGCGAACCCCCCTGCCGCACATCGAGGGCGAACCGTTTCCCGGAGCAATTCTCCAGCTATTGAAGAGTTTTCGACGTGCCGCGATCCCGCGCGTCATCCGGGCAACCGCTGATTCGTCCACAGCGATTCACAGCAGATTCCATGCTGTGTGAAGTATTTACATTTCACCAGGCGGGTTAGTGTCCCGAAGCCCCCTCGACACAGGGGTTTTCGACAACTCGGGAGACACAGTCCACATGAAGAAGTCGGTTCTCGCTCGATCGGGCGCCGGAATCGCGGGGGCCGCGGCCGTCGCCGCCGTCACCATCGCGATGGCCCCCGCCGCCTCGGCCCAGATCGCCATCACCACCTCGACGGCCTACTGCGCCGACACCACCTACACCGTCACGCTGCCCGCCGCCGACGCCGCCACCATGGCGAGCCAGTACGGGGACAACAACTTCGTGCTGCAGGCCACCAACACCGGCACCAATGTCACCTGGTGGTCGGCCGCGCAGGCCTCGGTCTCCGGGCAGGACCTGACCTTCCAGTGGACGCCGTCGCAGTCGATCCCGGCCTCGGGGACCGCCACCGGCACCTGGAGCCTCTACATCACCGAGGCGCACGTCGCGGCCACCGCGCTCGGACCGGTGTCGGTCACCGTCGTGCAGACCGCGCCGCAGGGCACCACCTGCCTGCCGCAGACCAGCACCGGCAGCTCGACGCTGACGCCGCTGGGCAGCATCATCAGCAATCTGCTGAGCAGCCTCTCGGCACAGTAGACGCGAACTTCGGTCCAGCCCAACCCTGGACCGAAGCGACCGGAGGCGGCCCGAACGAAAGTCGGTGCCGCCTCCGGGTGTTCGTCACGCCGTCCGGAGCGGAATCAGCGCAGGATCTGGCGGGACATGACCAGACGCTGGATCTGGTTGGTGCCCTCGTAGATCTGGGTGATCTTGGCGTCGCGCATCATGCGCTCCACCGGGAAGTCGGTGGTGTAGCCGGCGCCACCGAAGAGCTGGACGGCGTTGGTGGTGACCTCCATGGCCACATCCGAGGCGAAGCACTTGGCGGCCGCGGAGATGAAGCCCAGGTTCTTCTCGCCACGCTCGGCGCGGGCGGCCGAGGTGTAGACCATCAGGCGGGCGGCCTCGACCTTCATGGCCATGTCGGCCAGCATGAACTGGGTGTTCTGGAAGTCGGCGATGGCCTTGCCGAACTGCTTGCGATCCTTGGTGTAGGCGATCGCGGCGTCCAGCGCGCCCTGCGCCAGACCCACGGCCTGCGCGCCGATGGTCGGGCGGGTGTGGTCCAGGGTCTGCAGCGCGGTCTTGAAACCGGTGCCCGGCTCGCCGACGATGCGGTCGCCCGGAACCTTGCAGTTCTCGAAGTACAGCTCGGCGGTCGGGGAACCCTTGATGCCCAGCTTGTGCTCCAGCGGGCCGACCACGAAGCCCTCGTCGTCCTTGTGGACCATGAACGAGGAGATGCCGTTGGCGCCCTTGTCGGCGTCGGTCACGGCCATGACGGTGTACCAGTCGGACTTGCCGCCGTTGGTGATCCAGCACTTGGAGCCGTTGATGATCCAGCCGTCGCCGTCCTGACGGGCCCGGGTGCGCATGGAGGCGGCGTCGGAGCCGGCCTCACGCTCGGACAGCGCGTAGGAGGCCATCTTGCCCGCGACGATGTCGGCGAGCACCTTGGTCTTGAGCTCCTCGGAACCGTTCAGGATCAGGCCCATGGTGCCGAGCTTGTTGACGGCGGGGATCAGCGAGGAGGAACCGCAGACGCGGGCCACTTCCTCGATCACGATGCAGGTGGCGACCGAGTCGGCGCCCTGGCCGCCGTACGCCTCGGGCACGTGCACGGCGTTGAAGCCGGCCGCGTTGAGGGCGGTCAGCGCCTCCTCGGGGAAGCGGGCGTTGCCGTCCACGTCCTTCGCGTAGGGGGCGATCTCCTTCTCACAGAGGCCGCGGATGGCCTCGCGCAGCTCATGGTGGAAGTCCTCGAGCTGGAACAGGTTGAAATCGGGGTTGCCCGCCATGGGGTTGTCTCCTGGTCGTCGCCAACATATGCGGCACTGAGTGCCATTTGCAGCCAACTATACGCCGAGATATCGCGGCCACGTGCGGGTACTTCGTCACAACGCTGTGGCACGCAGTGTCAAATACCGCACCGCGGTTACTTCACAGCGTATCGAGACGACGGGCCAGCAGGTCCGCGACCTGCCGAGGCGCCAGGTCACGGGGGAACACCGCCACCACCATCTGATCCGAACCCGCCGCCGCCTCGCGGCCCGCTCCCCCACGCGGAATCGCCGCCAGCGCCGATCGCAGATCCTCCGGACTGGCCGCGGACTCGCCGCGCACCATGCGCCGCAGCAGATAGTTGTGGGTCGCCGTCACCGCGGCGGTGAACTGCACCAGCGCCAGATCCGAAGTCCCCGGCAGCGTCCGGCGCAGGTAATCGGTGAACAACCGCTCGTAGCGGAACACGGTCACGATCTCGCGCTCGCGCAGGGTCGGCACCTGCCGCACCACCCCGTAGCGGCGAGCCGCGAGGTCACGCCACTGCGTGAACCGCTCGAACACCTCGACCACGGCCTCGCACACGGCATCCCAGGCATCCCCGCGCGCGGCCTCCAGGAAGGCCCGCGCCTGCGTCAGCTGCGACTCGTGATCGGCGAAGACCACATCCTCCTTGGACCGGAACTGCCGGAAGAAGGTACGCCGCGAGATTCCCGCGGCCTCCGCGATCTCGTCGACCGTCGTTGCCTCGTAACCCTTCTCGGCGAACAACCGCAGCGCCTGGTCCACCACCGTCAATCGGCGTTCGGTCGAATCCGCGTCGGCGCGCGGCCGCGCGGGCTGGTCGTTGGGCATCCGCCAACGGTAGCCCGGCGCGGGAGCCCGGTGGCTCAGCCCAGCAGTTTGGTCCGCAGCGCTTCGTCCTTCTCCAGGACGAGGGTTTCCAGGTTGGCCTGGAATCGCTCCATGCGCGAACGCAATTCGGGGTTCGCGGTGGCCAGGATGCGCGCCGCCAGCAGGCCCGCGTTGCGGGCCCCGCCGATGGAGACGGTGGCGACCGGCACACCGGCCGGCATCTGCACGATCGACAGCAGCGAGTCCATGCCGTCGAGGTACTTCAGCGGCACCGGGACGCCGATCACCGGCAGCGGCGTGGCCGAGGCGACCATGCCCGGCAGGTGCGCCGCGCCGCCCGCGCCCGCGATGATCACCTTGATGCCGCGGTCCGCGGCGGTCTTGGCGTAGTCGAGCATGCGCTGCGGGGTGCGGTGCGCGGAGACCACGCCCACCTCGAAGCGGATCCCGAACTCGGCCAGCGCTTCCGCGGCGGCTTCCATGGTGGGCCAGTCGGAGTCCGACCCCATGATGAGGCCAACCTGGGCGGTGTCAGTCATGGTGCGGATCCCATCCGTCGGTCCAGATCGCGTGCGACATCCAGTGCGCCGCGCGCTCGGCTTTCTCCCGGGTCTCGGCGGCGTCGTCGCCGAGGACATTGATGTGGCCGATCTTGCGGTCGGGGCGTTCACCCTTGCCGTAGAGGTGCACCTTGGCCTCGGGGAGACGGGCCGAAAGATGGTGCAGGCGTTCGTCCATCGACATCTCGGGGGCCTCGGGCGCGCCCAGGATGTTGGCCATGACGGTGACCGGGGCCAGCGGCTTGGTGCTGCCCAGCGGGTAGTCCAGCACCGCGCGCACGTGCTGCTCGAACTGTCCGGTGCAGGCGCCGTCCATGCCCCAGTGTCCGGAGTTGTGCGGGCGCATCGCGAGCTCGTTGACGAGCAGTTCGCCGGAGTGGGTCTCGAACAGCTCCACCGCCATCGCGCCGGTGACGCCCAGCTCGGCGGCCAGCCGCAGGGCCAGCGCCTCGGCCTCGGTGGCCTTCGCCGTCGGCAGGTTCTGGGCGGGCGCGATCACGACCGCGCACTGGCCGTTGCGCTGCACGGTCTCGACGACCGGCCAGGCCGCGGCCTGACCGAACGGGGACCGCGCCACCATGGCCGACAGTTCACGCTTCAGATCCACCTTGGCCTCGGCCATCAGCGAGACCCCGTGCGCCAGCTGGTCCTCGATGATCGGGGTGGCCTCGGCGGCGTCGGCGGGCATCCAGACGCCACGGCCGTCGTAGCCGCCGCGCACCGCCTTCAGCACGAAGGGCCAGCCGTGCTCGTCGGCGAAGGCGACGGCGTCGGCGACCGAGTTCACCTCGGTGTAGGCCGGGATCGGCACGTCCAGCTCGGCCAGCTTGCGGCGCATGCGCAGCTTGTCCTGCGCGAAGATCAGCGCCTGCGGCCGCGGCTGCACGTTCACGCCCTCGGCGATCAGCGCCTCGAGGTGCTCGGTGGGCACGTGCTCGTGGTCGAAGGTCAGCGCGTGCGAACCGATCGCGGCCTTGCGCAGCGCGGCCAGATCGTGGTGGCTGCCGAGCACCACGTCCGGGGTGACCTGCGCGGCCGGGTCGTCGGGCCGTTCGGCGAGCACGCGCAGCCGCTGGCCCAGCGCGATGGCCGCCTGGTGGGTCATGCGCGCGAGCTGGCCGCCGCCGATCATGGTGACGGTGGGCATCGCGGAGGTATCGAAGGAACGGGCGCTCACGCTGCACTATGTTGTCATGACACCCACCGGCGGCTCGCCCGTGGGTCGCATGACAGGTATCGGCGAGTCTCCCGAAACGCCGCTGCCCCGATTTGTACCGGCCCGACACAGCCCAGCCGAGAGACGTAGACTCGGCCCGTGTCATTTGTCGATGAAGTGGTCAATCGCCTGCCCGCGCCGCTGCGGGCCCTCGCGGACCGCCATTACGAACTCCTGAAGTTCGCGATTGTCGGTGCGACCACGTTCGTCATCGACCTCGGAATCTTCTACGTCCTGAAATGGACGATCATGGACACCAAGCCCACGGTGGCCCGCATCATGTCGGGAATCGTCGCGGTCATCGTGTCCTACATCCTCAACCGGGAATGGACGTTCGACAAGCGCGGTGGTCGCGAGAAGCACCACGAAGCGCTGTTGTTCTTCCTGGTCAGCGGTATCGGCGTCGGCCTGGCCGCGCTACCGCTGTGGGTGTCGAGCTATGTGTTCGACCTCCGTCAGCCCAATGTGAGTTTCACCGTCGAGAACATCGCGGACTTCTTCAGCGCCTTCATCGTCGGCAACCTGCTGCAAATGGCGTTCCGATTCTGGTCCATGAAGAAGTGGGTCTTCCCGGACGAAATGCAGGAACTCCAGGACGAATTCGAGGACCTCGTCAACGAGAACGAGGAACAGCTGGGTCACAGCTGAGGGTGATGGTCAGCCGGACACCGCCTGCCGGACTTTCCCCGATTGTCGCGGTTCCGCCGTGTAAGCGGGCTTGCTGAACCACCAGCGCGAGACCCAGGCCACTGCCCGGTGTCGGGCTCGCCCGATAGAACCGTTCGAAGACCCGCTCGCGATCCGCGGCGGGAATGCCGCTCCCGTTGTCGTCGATGGTCAGCACCGCGTGACCGTCCGCCGGGTGCGCCGCGATCTCGATCCGATCCGCGCCGCCGTGCCGCACCGCATTGGTGACGGCGTTGTCGACCACCGAGCGCAGGCCCGCGGCCAAGCCGCGCAGGCGAATCGTCTCGACCCCCTCCGTGCCGATCGTCACCCCCGGATACTGCCGCCGGGCGTCGTCCACCACCTGGTCGACCACCTCCCCCAGATCCAGATCCGCCCAATCGGATGCGGTGGTGAGATCGCCCACCGCGAGCCGCTCCAGGGCGTGCAGGGTGGCCTCGACCGAGCTCTGCGCGCTCAGCACGTCGTCGAGGATCTCCGCGCGTTCGGTGTCGGACAGCGGCATCGAACGCAGCACCTGCAGGTCGGTGCGCATGGCGGTGAGCGGGGTGCGCAATTCGTGCGCGGCGGTGGCGGCGAAATCGCGGGCGGTGACCAACGCCTCGTCGGTGTGACGGCGCTCGGTGGCGATCCGTCCCAACATGGTGTTCATGGCCTGCGCCAATTCCGTTGTCTCACTGGCCACCGGATGGCGCGGAGTCTCCACCGCGAGGCCCGCGCCGAGTCCGGCCGTCGCGGCGGTCAACCGGCGCAGCGGAATGACGGCGCGATGCGCGGCCAGCCAGCCCAGCACCGCCGCGAGCGCCACCCCCGCGACGCCGATCAGCACGATCCGGATGCGTTGCCGGGTAGCCGAATCCGAGGCGACCTCGGTGGGGACGGTCAGCGCGACCGGCTCACCGTTCAGGGCCACGGTGCGCGAGAACTCCGCATTCGGATTGCCCGGATCGACGCGGGTGATGAGCAAGCCCGGCGACGGGGAGGCCGGCAGCGCGGGCAAGGCGGTCGGCGGTTGCGCCGGAGTACCCGGGACCGGTCGCGCGGGAGCACCCGGTTCCGGCAGCTGCACCGTCTCGGCGGGGGCCAGCGCGATCGCACTCACGATGCGGCCCACCTGGTTCGACGCCTCCGCGGGCGCGAACGCGAACAGCACCACCGACATGACCGCTACCACCACCGCGGCCGTCACGGCACTCGCCAGAGCCACTCGGGCCCGCAGGGACAGGGCCATCCGACCCCGCGGCGGGAGCCGTCGCAGCGTCCGGATCACGGCTCGGCCCGCAGCACGAAACCGACGCCGCGGACCGTGTGGATGAGACGCGCGCACCCGGTGTCCTCGATCTTTCTGCGCAGGTAGGAGACGAAGACGTCGACCACCTTGGTCTGGGTTTCGAAGTCGTAGCCCCACACCCGATCCAGCAGCTGCGTCCGGGAGAAGACCTGTCCGGGAGCCGAGGCCAGCGCGGCGAGCAGATCGAATTCGCGTTTGGTCAGCTCGAGGGGGGTGCCGTCGATCGCGGCCCGGCGCGCGCCCGGCAGCACCGTGAGCGGGCCGACCGTGATGCGGTCATCGGAGACGTGGGCGGGCGCGGGGGCCCGGCGCAGCATGGCGCGCAGCCGCGCCACCAGCTCACCCAGGTCGAAGGGCTTGGTCAGGTAGTCGTCCGCCCCCGCCTCCAGGGCGTCGATGCGATCGGTGACCTCGGCGCGGGCGCTCAGCACGCAGATCGGAATATCGTTGCCGAGCGCGCGCAACGCCGTCACCACCTGGACGCCGTCCAGATTCGGCATGTTCAGGTCCAGCAGCATGGCCTGCGGGGCGTCGGTCGCGATGTGGCGCAGCGCGGCGGCCCCGTCCGCCGCGGTCTCGACCTCGAAACCCGACATCCGGAGCCCCCGCGCCACCGAGGTCAGCACCCTGGCATCGTCGTCCACAATCAGAATCCGGGGACCCGTCACGGCATCAGACGATACGGGCGCGGACTGAGAAAACTTCTCAGCGAGCCGGGTTCAACACGATGGTGCGCGACGGCGAGTGACCGTCCGGCGTCGCCACCACGGGACCGTCGGGCAGGACCACGCCCGGCTCCAGCGGGACCGCCGGAATCGAGTCCGGCCCGATCGGCTCGCCGGGCTGGAGCCGCCGCACGATGACATTGCCGTCGCGGTCCTTGATCACCACCGTGCCCGGACCGGTCGGCTCACCCGGCAGGGCGGGCAGCGCTGGCTCCAGGGGCAGCGCCGGCTGGGTGGCCAGGGCCGGTCCGGAGCTACCCGTATCCGCCAGTCCGGCAATCGAATCCGGGGTGTCCGCGTGCGCGGTCGCGGGCAGCGCCGCCACGGTGAGGGCGGCGGCGCCGATGACACCGGCGGTCAGAGTGCGGCGAACGGTGAACGTGGGCATGGGATCTCCTGTTCTTCGTCGACGATCGCTCGTCGGTTCCTGATGACCGGACCCACCGTAGGAACCGAGTTCTCAGGGCCGGATAACGAAGAGTTAGAGAACCGTTAGAAGAATCAGCGCGGCTCGGCGCCCACCGAGATCGGCCGCGACGCCACCCCCGACGAGCCGAGGAACACCGCGAACAGGGCGGGGCGGCGGCGCTGCAGTTCCAGCCGGCCGCCGTCGGCCTCGATGAGCGCGCGGGCCAGGGCCAGCCCCACACCGGTGGACCCCGCCGCCGAGAAGCCGCGGTCGAAGATGTGTGGCGCCAGCTCATCTCGCACCCCGTCGCCCTCGTCGGCGACCTCCACCACCACCAGCGGTTCGCGGTCGTCCATGCGGCCCGCCACCGTGCGCACCGACACCGTGCAGGTGCCGCCGCCGTGCATGAGCGCGTTGTCGACCAGGACGGCCAGCGCCTCCCGCAGACGGGAACCGGTCACCGGCGCTTTCAGGGTCGGGTCGCCGAGCAGCACCAGTTTGCGCCCGGCCTCGGCGAAGGGATGCCGCCATTCCGCTACGACACTGCGCAATTCGGCCACCACGGGCAGCGGATCGCGTTCGGCCGCGCCCTCGTCGCGGGAGGCGCGCACCAGTTCGTCGATGGCGTCGGTGAGCCGATCCACCTGCGCCATGGCCTCTTCCGCCTCGTGCACGACGGCCGGATCGGCATGCGCGGACAGTTCGTCCAGGCGCAGCCGCACCGCAGTGAGCCGGCTGCGCAGCTGATGCGAGACGTCGGCGACCAGGGCGTGCTCGCGTTGCAGCCGGCCCGCGATCTCCACGGTGGCCGAATCCAGCACGTCGGAGACGCGATCCAGCTCGGTGATGCCGTGCCTGCGCGGGTCGGCGCGGAAGTCGCCCATGGCCAGCCGGGCCGCGCGGGCCGCCACGTCCCGCAGCGGGTCAGCCACCCGGCGCGCGGTCACCACCGCCACCGCGATGCCCGCGCCCAGCGAGATGAGCACCAGGCCCAGCACCGCGCCGAGCGCCTGCCGCTGCATGGAATGCATGGGGGCGGAAGGGATCTCGAGGCGCAGCGAGCCGTTGATCCCCATCGACCAGGACTCGGCCAGCGGATCGACCACCGTCTCCGCGCCGATGTCGATCTTCTTGTTGTTCTCCGACTGGGTCGGATAGATGATGGTCAGCTTGCCGTTGGCCGGGATCAGCAGCCGCACCGCCTTGGTGTCCAACTCGCCGTACACCATGCCGTCGTGCTCCTGCCGCATCACCTCTTCGGAGATGCTGTTGAGCCGGTTGCGCAGTTCGTTGCGGCTGATGTCCTCGACCCACTTCCAGGCCGTGAACGCCAGCGGCACACCGAGAACCAGGGTGGTGAGGGTCAGCGCGGCCACCATGGACAGCAGGATCCTGCGTCTCATCGTCGAGATGCCTCGCTTCGCCGGGGCTTCGGGGTTCGCACGCGCACGGAACAGCACAACAGATCGATCGGCAGAGATTTCGAACGGCTAGTCGGTGTTGAACCGGAAGCCTACGCCGCGCACGGTCACGATACGCCGCTCGGCCACCGGACCCTCGTCACCGATCTTGCGGCGCAGCCACGACATGTGCATGTCCAGGGTCTTGGAGCCGCGCAGATCCGCGTCCCCCCACACCTCGCGCAGGATGGTCTCGCGCGAGACCACCTGCCCGGCGCGGTCGATGAGCACCTTCAGCAGCTCGTACTCCTTGTTGGCGAGGTTCACCTCGATGCCGTTCACCAGCACCCGGCGCGCCGCCGGCTCCAGCCGGATACCGCCGACCTCCACCGCCTCGTCGCCGATTCCGCTGCGGCGCAACAGCGCCCGCACCCGGGCCAGCAGTTCGGCCAGCCGGAACGGCTTGCCCACATAGTCGTCGGCGCCCGCGTCCAGGCCGACCACGAAGTCCACCTCGTCGGTGCGCGCGGTCAGCATGAGCACCGCCAGCTCCGCGCCGCGGGCCCGCACCTGACGGCACACCTCGAGCCCGTCCATGCCGGGCAGCCCGAGATCCAGGATGAGCAGGTCGTGACCGCCCTCCAGAGCCCGCTCGAGCACGGCGGGACCATAGCTCTCCACGGTCACCGAATAGCCCTCGCGGCCCAGCGCCCGCGACAGCGGCGCGGCGATGGCCTCGTCGTCTTCGGCCAGCAGTACTGCGGTCACGGCATCAGCCTACGGGTACGCACCGGCGGAACCCTAGAAGCCGCCGCCGTTCGGATTCTTCTGCACCACATCGAAGACCTGGTGGTAGAGCAGGTTGTGCACCCGCTGCACGTGCGGAATGTCGTCGTACTCCAGCGGATCCTCCGACGCCGACCCGATGATCAGGGTGCCGGTGCCCAGCATGCGGTCGAACAACCCATGGCGGAACTGCACATTCGAGATCCGATTCATCGGAATGTCGATGCCGGTGTGGGTGAGCACGCCCTGCCGGATCAGCACCCGGCGATCGGTCACGATGAAATGCGTCGATTTCCATCGGATGAGCGGAGCGACGCTGCGCCACAGCACGATCCCCGCCCACAGCGCGAGAATGCCGAGCAGCAGACCGGTTCGGAAACCGTCCTCGGTATTGCGCGCCGCCACCCCGGCGCCGAATCCGGCCAATGCCGTGATCAGGATGAAAGTCACAGCGGGCCAGAACAACATCTTCCAATGCGGATGGCGATGTAGGAGCAGCACCTCTTCGGGGGCCAGTGCCTCCTCCGGATAACCCATGCCGAAACCCTATCCCGCCGAGATGCCGGAATGCCTCACGCGGCCCCGGGGACCGGGGCACAATCGTGCGGTTGCCGGTAGCATCGTCGGCACGCGTTTGCCGTTCGTCATCAGCAGGCTCCACCCGGTGTGCAAGACACAGGAGGCGTGTGTGACCCGAGAGTTGACGCAATACCAGATACTTCGCGAGCTCGAACCCGTTGCCGAAGAGAACCTGAACCGGCATCTGTCGATGGCCAAGGATTGGCACCCGCACGATTACGTGCCGTGGGACCAGGGCCGCAATTTCGCCGCCATGGGTGGTGAGGACTGGGATCCGTCGCAGTCCACGCTGTCCGAGGTCGCCAAGGTCTCGATGATCACCAATCTGCTCACCGAGGACAACCTGCCCTCCTACCACCGTGAGATCGCCGAGAACTTCTCCCAGGACGGCGCCTGGGGCACCTGGGTGGGCCGCTGGACCGCCGAGGAGAACCGCCACGGCATCGTCATGCGCGACTACCTGGTGGTGACCCGCGGTGTGGATCCGGTGGCGCTGGAGCAGGCCCGCATGATCCACATGACCGGTGGCGCGCAGTCGCCCGACGAGTGGGGCGGCTTCCTCGACAATATCGCGTATGTGACGTTCCAGGAGCTGGCCACCCGCGTCTCCCACCGCAATACCGGCCGCGTCTGCGACGACCCCATCGCCGACCGCATGCTGCAGCGCATCGCCGCCGACGAGAACCTGCACATGATCTTCTACCGCACCCTCTGCGGCGCGGGCCTGGACCTGGTGCCGGATCAGGCGATCGACGCCATCACCCGGGTGCTCACCAGTTTCGTCATGCCCGGATCGGGCATGCCCAACTTCCGCCGCAACGGCGCGCTGATGGCCAAGCACGGGATCTACGACCTGCGCCAGCACATGGACGAGGTGGTCGCGCCGGTGCTGAAGAATTGGAATGTCTTCGAACGCAACGATTTCGGACCCGCCGGCGAGCAGGCGCGTGAGACCCTGGCCGCGTATATGGAGAAACTGGGCAAGGACGTGGTCAAGTTCGAGGAGCAGCGCGACCGCCTGCTCGCGCGGGAAGCCGCCCGCGGGGTGCTGCAGACCGCATGACCGTCACCCGCGTGCTGCGCGGGTGAAATAAATTCGGTTCGCTATGGTAGTCCCCCAGTGTGACGAGAGGAACTCCGTTGGGGGATGGCTATCTGGGCCGATACCGCCTCGACGAACTGCTCGGCAGCGGCGGGTCGGCGGAAGTGTGGCGCGCCCACGACACCGCGACGGATCGGACCGTCGCGCTGAAGCTGCTGGCGCCCGTGCTGACCGCCGACCCCGAATACCGGGAACGGTTCGAACGGGAGGCGCGGGCCGCCTCGATGCTGCACGGACCCCACGTGGTCGCGGTGCACACCTACGGCGAGCTCGAGGGGCGACTGTTCATCGAGTCCGAGTTCGTCGACGGCCTCGATATCGAAGCCCTGCTCGAATGGGAGGGGCCGATGGCCCCGGACGCGGCCGTCGGGCTGATCGCGCAGGTCGCCTGCGCCCTCGACGAAGCCCACACCGCCGGGCTGGTGCACCGCGACGTCAAACCACAGAACATCATCGTGGCGCCCGACGACGTCGCCTACCTGATCGACTTCGGCACCGCGCTGCAGGACGGGCAGACCGCCATCACCCAGACCGGCATGCTGATCGGCACCCCCGCCTACATGGCGCCCGAACGCTTCGACGGCACCGTCTCGATCCGCTCGGACGTGTACTCGCTGGCCTGCGTCCTCTACGAATGCCTCACCGGCGAGCGGCCCTTCCGGGTGAAGAACCCCGCCCAGCTGATGCGCGCCCATCTGGAACGCGTGCCGGAACCGCCGTCCAAGCGGTCCCCGGCCGTTCCCGCGGCCCTCGACCGCGTCGTCGCCCAGGGCCTGGCCAAGAATCCGGCCGAACGGTACGCCACCGCAGGCGAATTCGCGGACGCCGCCCGCGCCGCGCTCACCGAGTGCGCGCTGCCCGAGACCGTCGCCGACCCGGAACCCGATGACCGGGCGACCGTGAGCATTCCGATGCCCCGCCCGCCGGTGGCGGCGAAAATTTCCTCCGGACAGCCCGATTCGCCCGAACCCGACCCGGATACGCGAACCGTCGCGCTGCCGATGGATTCGCTCACCGCCGAGCCCCCGCCCGTCCACCGGTGGACGAAACAGCGCAAGGTCGCCGCCGCCGGTATCGCCGTCGCGGCGCTGGTGCTGGCCCTGGGGGCGTCCTGGATCGGCGGGAGCTCGGCCGACCCCGAGCCCCGGCAGACGCGGGCGCCCGGCACGATCGCGAAAACGCCGGTCCAGGAATCGGTTCCGACGACGACCGAACAGCCGGTGCAGGAGCAGCTCCCGCCGCCGGAGCCGAGCGGGCCCGAGGTCCCGGAGCAGCCCGCACCGGCCATGCCGGTCATTCCGCTGCCGACCGTGCCGTGGAACCTGCCCAATCTCCCCGATCTCCGCAATATCCCGGCTCCCGACCTGTGGCCCGACACCATTCCGAGGAAGCCGGGCGGCGATCGCCGCGGGCACGGAAACAAGCAGTAGCCGGATCCGGGTGCGGCGGGATCGGTTTCGCTCAGTACTCGGCGCGCAGATGAGTGACGTCACCGGCGGAGACGGCGCGGTCTCCGATCAGCAGACGGCCGTTCTCGTCGATGCCGGTGGCGACGCCGGTGAGCACCTCGCCGCCCGGCAGCTCCGCGCGGACCTGCGCGCCGAGGGTGGCACAGCGTTCCCGATAGGCGGCCGCCAGCTCCGTGATGTCCCAGCCCGCCGCCTCCCAGGCGGTGAAGCGCCGCGCGAACTCGCGCAGCATGGCCTGGGCCAGCACGGTCCGGTCGACACCGGGCGCTCCCGCCAGCAGCAGCGAGGTGCCGTGCGGGACAGGCAGTTCGGCATCGGTGAGCGAGACGTTCAGGCCGACGCCCACCACCACCGCCGGATCCGGACCCACCGCGGCGATCTCGGCCAGGATGCCCGCCAGCTTGCGGGCGTCCACCAGCACGTCGTTGGGCCACTTGAGGACCGCCTTCAGACCGGTCTCGGCCCGCACCGCGTCCACCACGGCGATCCCGGTGAGCAGCGGCAGCCAGCCCAGCACCGCCGGGTCGATGCCGCGCACCCGCACCAGCACCGACATCGCGATCTGCGCCCGCGCGGGGCTCACCCACTGCCGGTCGTGGCGGCCGCGGCCGTGCTCCTGCGCCTCGGCGATCAGCACCAGCCGATCGGCACTCGAATCCGCGGCCCGCGCAACCAGATCCGCGTTGGTCGAACCGGTCGACTCGACCACCTCGATGGCCGAGAAGAACCCCAGCCCCGGCGACTCGACAATGCTCCGGCGCAGTACATCGGCGTCCAGCGGCGACCTCTCCATGACCCGAGACGCTACCCGTCCCGCCTCTCCGCGCCTTCAGCGGACAGCTACGTGTCGTCGACAGTCACACAACCGTGCCGGCGGTTGGGTACCGAACCGATTTCGGACGTACCCCCGGAGTTACCCCGACCGGCACGAGATCGGTGGTCACGTCGGAATACGAGGAATCCCATCCAGGCTCATGCGGCTCGCAATAGCCCGCGAGCGCGGTGAACAGCTCGGCGAGGGCGCGCTCGGAGACATCCGAGTACGCGCCGTCGTCCGCCTCCCCGCCCTCGTCCTCGGTCTCGTCGAATTCCGGGTCGGTCACGGTCGGTTCCGGGTCGCGTACCCGCCACGCGGTGAACGATCCCGCCGCCGCCCGATCAGCCTGGTGTCTGCTCCATTCCCACATAACCGCCTCCCCTGGTCGTCGGTTCCGGATGCGATTCCAGACTGACGCACGACAGGGGCCGGGCACGAATGATTTTCCGGCGGACGAATACGATCTCCGCTGGTGAACAAGCGTTTTCGGGAGTTGATCAGGTTTCCGGACCGGACAGCCGGACGACGATCTCAGGCGTCGACGGGGTCCAGGCCGAGCGCGCCGGCGGTGAATCGGCGGACCGAGACCAGGCCGTCCTCGAGGGCGGAGTCGTATCCGGTACGGGCCCAGCCGGTCACGGTCGCGGTGCCGTCGGCGTGGGGGTGCACGCCGATCTCGGCGACCAGTTCGGCGGTGGTCGGCACGCACACCGCCCACGAGAAGTGGCTCTCGTCGGCCCATTCCGCGGTGCGGCGGTCCACGTAGCCGGGATCGGTGATGCCGCCGTCGGCCAGGGCCGGGCGGTCGTCGATGCGCTCGTCGGCGCGCAGGGCCCGCAGATACCAGCTGCCCGCGTTGATCTCGATGGGTTCCATCAGTCCTCCTGTCCGCGGTCGAGCCGCCGCCGTCGATCCCGGCGCTCGCCCCGCTTGCGGCGTTCCCGGCCGCTCTCCCCGAACAGCACCGCGCCCGCCAGCGGGATCAACAGGAACACCCACCACTGATGCGTGATGAGGAACAGGATCACCGCGACGATCGGCACCACCGGCATGATCCGCTCCGGCGGAATCGAACCGAACGGCATCCGTCGCGGCGCCGGAGCGGGCTTGTCCGCCACCGGTTCCGGCAGATCGGTGAACACCTGCTCCAGGTCGCCGCGGGTCAGCGCCGCGGCCACTACGCCACTGCGTTCGTCGAACTCGGCCACGCTGAGCCGTCCCGCCGCGAAGTGGTCCGACAGCCGTTTCATCGCGTCCTCGCGCTCGACGGTGCCGATACGGATCTCCGGTGGTTCAGCCATGCCACGACATTAGCGCGAGTGGCCGCTCACCTGCAGGTGAGCGGCCACTCGCGAATTGTCTTGCGTTACTTGATCTCGGCCAGGACGGTGCCCTGGGTGATGGCCGCGCCGGCCTCCACCGCGAGACCCGTGATGACACCGGCCTTGTGGGCGGTGACCGGGTTCTCCATCTTCATGGCCTCGAGCACCACGACCAGGTCGCCCGCCTCGACGGACTGGCCCTCTTCGACGGCGACCTTGACGACGGTGCCCTGCATCGGGGCGGTCACGGCGTCACCGGAAGCGGCACCCGCGCCCGCGCCGCCGCGCTTGCGCGGCTTGGGCTTCTTGCGGACGACGCCCGCGCCATTGGCGGACGCGGCGGCGCCGACCGAGAACTGACCCGGCAGCGACACCTCGAGGCGACGGCCACCGACCTCGACGACGACCTTCTGGCGCGGAGCCTCTTCGTCCTCTTCGATGGCGACAGCGCCCGTGTAGGGCTCGATCGGGTTGTCCCACTCGTTCTCGATCCACTTGGTGTAGACGTCGAACTTCTCGCCGTCACCGATGAACGCGGGGTTCTCGACGATGTGGCGGTGGAACGGGATGACGGTCGCGAGACCCTCGATCTGGAACTCGGCCAGCGCGCGAGCGGCACGCTGCAGCGCCTGCTCACGGTTCTCACCGGTCACGATCAGCTTGGCCAGCATGGAGTCGAACTGACCGCCGATGACCGAACCCTCGACCACACCGGAGTCGACGCGCACACCGGGGCCCGCGGGCTCGCGGTAGACGACGACCGGGCCGGGGGCGGGAAGGAAGCCGCGACCGGCGTCCTCACCGTTGATGCGGAACTCGAACGAGTGGCCGCGCGGAGTCGGGTCCTCGGTGATCGACAGCTCGTGGCCCTCGGCGATGCGGAACTGCTGACGCACCAGGTCGATTCCGGCGGTCTCCTCGGTGACCGGGTGCTCGACCTGCAGGCGGGTGTTCACCTCGAGGAAGGAGACGGTCTCGCCCTGCACCAGGTACTCCACCGTGCCGGCGCCGTAGTAACCGGCTTCCTTGCAGATGGCCTTGGCGGAGGCGTGGATCTTGCCGCGCACCTCGTCGGACAGGAAGGGGGCCGGAGCCTCTTCGACGAGCTTCTGGAAGCGGCGCTGCAGCGAGCAGTCACGAGTACCCGCGACCACGACATTGCCGTGCTGGTCGGCGATGACCTGAGCCTCGACGTGGCGGGCCTTGTCCAGGTACTGCTCCACGAAGCACTCACCACGACCGAACGCCGCGATTGCCTCACGGGTCGCGGACTCGAACAGCTCCGGAATCTCCTCGATGGTGTGCGCGACCTTCATGCCACGACCACCACCACCGAACGCGGCCTTGATGGCCACCGGAACACCGAACTCCTTCGCGAACGCCACGACCTCGTCGGCGTCCTTGACCGGGTCCTTGGTGCCCGCGGCCATCGGCGCCTTGGCGCGCTCGGCGATGTGGCGCGCGGTGACCTTGTCACCCAGATCCCGGATGGACTGCGGCGAGGGGCCGATCCAGATCAGACCCGCGTCGATCACAGCCTGCGCGAAATCCGCGTTCTCCGACAGGAACCCATAACCGGGGTGGATCGCGTCGGCGCCGGCCTTCGCGGCGGCGTCGAGGATCTTGTCGAACACCAGGTACGACTCGGCCGAGGTCTGACCACCGAGCGCGAACGCCTCATCGGCGAGCTTCACGAACGGCGCGTCGGCGTCCGGTTCGGCATACACGGCCACACTGGCGATACCGGCGTCCTTGGCGGCCCGGATCACGCGCACGGCGATCTCGCCTCGGTTGGCTACGAGGACCTTTGTGATCTGCGCGTTGGCATGGTTGGGCACTGAGCCTCCTGTGCTCTGGATACTTTCGTCTGTCGGCAGTGTAGGCATCGTGCCAACAATGACCGAACCCGGCTAGGGCTACCAATGAGTAGGCCCAGAGAGTGGGCGTGCGACTCTCGAGGCCTTATTTTTAGAACCTGTTCTACCAGACTCCGTGGAAGCCTCCACAGGGAATCCCCCGAAGGGGGTTCGGGCGTTACGAGCTTGCCACGACCGAGGGCGCCACGCCGGGTTCTTCACCGATCACGATGGGCGCCCCCACGGCATTGGCCCACTCGGTCCAGGAGCCGTCGTAGTTGCGCACCCCGTCCACGCCCAGCAGGTAGGTCAGGACGTACCAGGTCAGCGCCGACCGCTCCCCCACCCGCGAGTAGACCAGCGGCGCGACACCCTCGATCACCCCGCCGTAGATGACGTCCAGTTCGACCCGGGGCCGGAAGCGGGCGTCCGCGCCCACCGACGAGGTCCACGGGATATTGACCGCGGTCGGGATGTGACCCGCGCGCAGCGCCTGCTCCTCGGGACGGTCCAGCACCACCAGATCGCCGGTGTACTCCTCGAACGCGCGCGAGTCGATGAGCGGCCCGCCCAGGTGCGCCACCACGTCCTGCCGGAAGGCGCGCGCGGACTTGTCGTCGCGATCGGCCACCGGGTACTCACCCCGCCCGGCCGGGGGCACCTCGAAGGTGGTGTCGCGAGCCTCGGAGATCCAGGCATCGCGGCCGCCGTCCAGCAGGCGCACGTCCTCGTGCCCGAAGAGGGAGAACACCCACAGGGTGGCGGCCGCGGTGCCATTGGATTTATCGCCGTAGACGACGACGGTGTCGCCGCGTTCGATGCCCTTGACCCGCATAAGGTTGGCGAAGGTCGCGCCGTCGACGACATCGCGAGTACGCGGATCGATCAGCTCGGTCCGCCAGTCGATCTTGATGGCACCCGGGACATGGCCGATGTCGTATAGCAATATGTCTTCGTTGGACTCGATGATCTTGAGTCCCGGCGTGCCGATGTTTGCCGACAGCCACTCTGTGGTTACTAGTCGGTGAGGATGTGCGTAGGAGCCGAATGAGTGATGCGGATCCGGAGCGACAGGCACGTTGTGGTCCTTCACGCGTGGTGGGTTAGGTATTGGTGGTTCGATTCTCTGCACCGATCGTAGGCATGTGGCGGTTACGAAACTCGTTTCAGATCACGAATCGGATGATTGGGCGAATTAAGCGCAGCTTCATCCGATAAAGTCTCTCGGAGAGGAGGGGTGATCTATGTCCGATTCTTGGCCGCGACGGCGACTGCTGGCGATCCTACGTGGCGCCAGCGAGCCTCTCGACGCCCAGGAACTCGCGCGCGTCACCGGACAGCATGTGACAACAGTGCGTTTCCATTTGGATGTGCTGACCCGGGAATCGCTGGTCCGCCAATTCCAGCAGCCGCCCCGCGGCCGCGGCCGCCCGCGCATCGGCTATACCGCTGTACAGCGATCGGTGGGTTATCAGGAATTGGCGCAAGTGCTGGCCGATCAGCTCGGCAGCGACCCGCGCCGCCGCTCGGAAGCCGCCATCAGCGCGGGCCGGGCCTGGGGCTCGAAACTCGAAGCCGCCGACCAGCCCATCGAATCGCTCGAGGACGCCAAGGACCTCACCGTCACCCTGATGTCGGAACTCGGCTTCGCGCCCGAACGCGATCAGGCCGGCGAGACCGACGAATCCGCCTTGATCCGCATGACCGCGTGCCCGCTGCGCGAACTCGCCCGCACCCACTCCGAAGTGGTGTGCGGCGTGCACCTGGGCCTGATGCGTGAAGCCCTGGACCGCAACGGCGGCCGGGAGAACGTGAACGTGCGCCTGCATCCGTTCGTGGAGCCCGAATTGTGCGTGGCGCGACTGGAATTGCTGCAGGGCCGCCCCGGCGAGGACGCGCGTGACGGTCAGGCCGAGACCGACGAACCCCGATCAGCCACCGGCGAGCCCAGATTGGCGCCCTCGGCCGGGCGGATCGCGCCGCAACTACGCGCGGCCACCGATCCACAGCCGCGCAATGCCGACACCCACCTCGGCAAGCAGTCGACGAACCAGTGGTAGTCCGATACCGATGACGCTCGACGGGTCGCCGTCGATCTTGTCCACGAACCAGCCGCCCATGCCGTCCAGCGTGAAGGATCCGGCCACCTGCAGCGGCTCCCCCGTCGCGATGTAGGCGTCGAGTTCCTCCGGCTCGGGTTTGGCGAAATGCACCGTGGTGGAACTGCAGTCGGCGGCCTCGCCGACGATCTCTCCGGCATTCAGCCGCAGCACACAGTGACCGGTCAGCAGATCAGCGCTGCGTCCGGCCATCTCGGCCCAGCGCGCGCGGGCGACCTCGGGAGTCAGGGGTTTGCCCTGCAGAACACCGTCGACGAGCAGCATCGAATCGCAGCCCACGACAACGGAATCGGTGAAGGCGGGATCACCCGCCAGCTGCCCGGCCACCTCCAGCGCCTTGGCGCGGGCCAGCTCGATCACCACTCGATCGGGCGGGGTGTCCAGGGGAAGAGCCTCGGCCACGGCGTCCTCGTCCACGTGGGACACCCGGACGACCGGCTCGACGCCCGCGTTGCGCAGGACGCCGAGCCGAGCCGGAGATTGTGACGCCAGTACGAAGACGGTCACAAGCCGTCAGTCGCGCAGGTGCGAGAGGGCCGGAAAGGCGTAGGGGGAGAACGGCGAACTGCCGCGGTGCAGCAGGGTCGGGCGACCCCACATGTCCGCCGGGCCACGGTCGGCCGGGGCGGGGGCGGTCGCCGACGCGGCGGCGAACACGCTCACCAGGGCGGCGAGCTCGAGGTCGGTCGGGTTGCCCTTCAGGACCTGGATGACCGGACCGGTGCTCGCCGGTTCGATCTCCGCGACGGCGGTGTCGATGGCGTCCGCCAGATCCTCGACAGCCAGATCCAGTTCGGCGGCGCGCAATACCTCTTCATCGGCCATGGTCGTCACAGCGCCAGTCCTCCTGTCCTTCGCCGCGGGGGTGGTGCGGCGTTCCTTCATCTTTGCCCGGATGAGGCGATCGTGCGCGGTACGAGTCCCACTGTCCTATTCGACAGTGTGCGCCTCACACCGCGCATATCGCATTTTCAGAGCGGAATGTTGCCGTGCTTCTTCGGCGGCAGGGACACCATCTTGCGCTCCAGCAGACGCAGCGCCGACACGATCTGGCCGCGGGTGTGCGACGGCGGGATGACCGCGTCGACGTAACCGCGCTCGGCCGCCACGTACGGGTTCACGAGGGTGTCCTCGTACTCGTTCTGCAGCTCGAGGCGCAGAGCGTCGACGTCGTTGCCCTCGGCGGCCGCGGTCTGCAGCTGCTTGCGGTACACGAAACCGACCGCTCCGGACGCACCCATGACCGCGATCTGAGCGGTCGGCCACGCCAGGTTCACATCAGCGCCCATGTGCTTGGAACCCATGACGTCGTAGGCGCCGCCGTAGGCCTTGCGGGTGATGATTGTGATCTTGCCCACAGTGGCTTCACCGTAGGCATAGAGCAGCTTGGCGCCGCGGCGGATGATGCCGTTGTACTCCTGGCCGGTGCCCGGCAGGAAGCCCGGCACGTCGACCAGGGTGATGATCGGGATGTTGAAGGCGTCGCAGGTGCGCACGAAGCGCGCGGCCTTCTCCGAGGCGTCGATGTCCAGGCAGCCCGCGAACTGCGAGGGCTGGTTGGCCACGAAGCCGACGCTGCGGCCGTCGATGCGGGCGAAGCCGACGATCACGTTCATCGCGCGCTCGGCCTGGACCTCGAGGAACTCCTCGTCGTCCACCAGGCGCTTGATGACCTCGTGCATGTCGTACGGCTGGTTCGGGGAGTCCGGGACGATGGTGTCCAGCTCGAGGTCGGCCTCGGTGAGGTTCTCCTCGATGGCGCCCGCGTTGGCGGTGGCCGGGAAGCGGGGGGCCTCGGCACGGTTGTTGCTGGGCAGGTAGCCGAGCAGGTCGCGCACGTAGTCCAGGGCGTCCTGCTCGCCGGAGGCGACGTAGTGCGCGACACCGGACTTGACCATGTGGGTGTGGGCGCCGCCCAGCTCCTCCATGGTGACTTCCTCGCCGGTGACGGTCTTGATCACGTCGGGGCCGGTGACGAACATCTGCGAGGTCTGGTCGACCATGACGACGAAGTCGGTCAGGGCGGGCGAGTAGACGTGGCCACCCGCGGCCGGGCCCATGATCAGCGAGATCTGCGGGATGACACCCGAGGCCTGGATGTTGCGGTGGAAGATCTCACCGTAGAGGCCCAGGGAGACGACGCCCTCTTGGATGCGCGCGCCGGCGCCCTCGTTGATGCCGACGAGCGGACGACCGGTCCGCAGCGCCAGGTCCATCACCTTGACGATCTTCTCGCCGTAGACCTCGCCGAGCGAGCCACCGAAGACGGTGACGTCCTGGGAGAAGATGCAGACGTCGCGGCCGTCGATGGTGCCGTAGCCGGTCACCACGCCGTCGCCCAGCGGACGCTGGTTCTCCAGGCCGAAGTTCACACTGCGGTGCCGGGCCAGCGCGTCGAGCTCGACGAAGGAACCCTCGTCCAGCAGGGCGAGAATGCGCTCACGCGCGGTCATCTTGCCCTTGGCGTGGACCTTGTCGACCGCCGCCTCACCCATCGGGTGCTTGGCCTCTTCCAGCCGATTGCGCAGGTCAGCCAGCTTGCCGGCGGTGGTGTGGATATCGGGGGCACCCGCCGGACCCGGCGAAGGCTGATGCTGGACACTCGTCATGCCCCGGAGTGTAACCAGTACCAGACCCGCTTCGTAATCCAGTCGGGGCTACTCGCGAGTACGGTTATTGACTACCCGCCAGTTAAAACCCGCAGGTAGAGCCCAATATCCGGCTTCGCCACCGGGCAAACTCGAACAATGTTCAATAGTGGATCTCGCCAGTCATCCCGGCAAGCTTTTGGCGGGGTCCACACTTCGGTTCACCGCGCCACTCCCCGGTTCCACCGAGCCGCCGCCGGAACCGGCGACGGCTCAACGCATTACGCCCGTGTGGCCCGTCGAGTACCGGCCCGGCTGCGGCCAGATGGTGAGCCCGTGCGCCCCGCGGCCGACCGGAATCCGGGCCAGCAGCTTCCAGTCGACGATGTCGATGGCGTACACCTCGCCGTGGTTGCGGCCCGAGACCCAGAACACCCGCCCGTCCGCGGACAGGTTGCCCATGTCGGGGCTGCCGCCGCCGGGGATGCGCCAGGTGTCGGCCAGCCGTCCGGTGGCGAAGTCCCAGACCGAGATGCTGCCCTCGCCGCGGTTGGTGATGAGCATCCGCTTCGAGTCGCGGGTGATGTAGAGGCCGTGGGTGCCGCGGCCGGTCTCGACGAAACCGGTGTTGTCGAAGGTCCGGGCGTCGAAGACATAGATGCCGCCCGCCATCATGTCGGCCACGAAGAAGGTGCGGCCGTCGGGCGAGAGCTTGACGTCCTGCGGCATGCCGGACGAGCCGCCGGGCAGGTCGATCATGCGCAGCAGGCTCAGGCCCGCGATGTCGACCACCGCCATGCGGCCGCCGAATTCGCAGCTGACCAGGGCCGTGCGGCCGTCGGCGGTGAAGTCCATGTGATTGACGCCGTGGCATTCGGGCACCGCGATGTCGTGCAGCTTCTGCCAGCTGTGCGGGTCGTAGAAGTCCAGTGAGCGGTCGGCCTCCGCGACGACCAGGGCGTACTTGCCGTCCGGGGTGAAGTACATGTTGTACGGGTCGCGGACAGGGATGGGATCGCCGGGTTTGCCGGTGCGCGGATCGATGGGCAGCAGGCTGCCGCCACCGATGGGCAGATCGTTGTTGGCGTAGAGCGTCTGCAGGTCGTAGGCGGGCACCACGTGCTGGGGTTCGGCGCCGCCGGAGGGGTAGCTGTCGACGATCTCGAAGGTGGCCGGGTCGATGACGGTGATGGTGTGCGACTCGCTGTTGGGGACGTAGACGCGGGTGGGCTGTCCGGCGACGGCGGGGCTCAGTTCCCGGGTGGCGGCGTAGACGTCGGTGGGTGAGAGCGGCGGCGGCATGCCGGGCAGGAGATGCGGCGCTTCGGCCGCGGCGGGCGCCGCGCCGGTCGGGGCGGAAGACGGTGCGGCGGTCGGCGATGCGGGACCGGTGTCACCGTTCGAGCAACCGGACAGCATCGCCAGCGAGAGAATCAGACCCAGACGTGCACCCCGCGCGATCACAGGGTGCACCGTGCCATGCCGACATTGCGGTGAGCTGACATGTCATTGCGGTGAGCTGACATGTGGTCGAATAGTAGGCGGCGGCACGGACGTTCACGGCGACAACGCGGGATGTCGCCGCGCCGCGCTCTTCGGGCAAAAGCCATCTTTCAGCAAATGCGGGCAAGCCGGATCGGGCGATCCGGCTTGCGGCTCAACCCAATACGCGGTCGAGAGCGTCCACGGCCTCGTCGAGTTCGGCGGCGGTCACCGTGAGCGGCGGCCGGAAGCGGATGCCGCGTTCGCCGGTGCCGAGGATCAGGACATGCTCCTGCTCGAGCAGGCGGTTCACCACGTCGTTGCGGAGCGCCGCGGATTCGAGGGTGATCGCGCACATCAGTCCGCGGCCGCGCGGATCGGTGACTTCCGCATGGGCGGTGGACAATTCGATCAGACGGTCGAGCAGGTGGGGGCCGAGGTCGCGGGCGCGGGACACCAGGTTCTCGTGCTCGATCACCTCGAAGACGCGGCGGGCGCGCACCATGTCGGCGAGGTTGCCGCCCCAGGTGGAGTTGAGGCGGGAGCTGACCCGGAAGACGTTGTTGGGCACCTCGTCGACGCGGCCGCCGGCCATGATGCCGCACACCTGGGTCTTCTTGCCGAAGGCGACGATGTCGGGCTCGAGCCCGAGTTGCTGGTAGGCCCACACGGTGCCGGTCATACCGACGCCGGTCTGCACCTCGTCGAGGATGAACAACGCGTCGTGCTCGTGGCACAGCTGCTGGATCGCGGACAGGAACTGCGGCCGCAGGTGCCGGTCGCCGCCCTCGCCCTGGATCGGTTCGGCGATGAAACATGCTATGTCATGCGGGTTTTCGTGGAAGGCGCGGCGGGCCTGGCCCAGGGCGTGGCGTTCGGCGGCCTCGATGTCGAGGTGGTCGGGGCCCACGTACGGGGTGTCGATGCGCGGCCAGTCGAACTTCGGGAAGCGCGCGGTCTTCACCGGATCGGTGTTGGTGAGCGAGAGCGTGTACCCGCTGCGCCCGTGGAAGGCCCCGGTCAGGTGCAGCACCTTGGTGCCGAGTTCGGCTGGGCGGCCGTGGCTTTCGTTGTGCCGGGACTTCCAGTCGAAGGCGGCCTTGAGGGCGTTCTCGACGGCGAGCGCGCCGCCGTCGATGAAGAACAGGTGCGGCAGTCGCGGATCGCCCAGCACGCGCACGAAAGTGTCTATGAAGCGCGCCATTTCGACGGTGTACATGTCGGAGTTGCTGGGCTTGTTGAGCGCGGCGGTGGTGAGGCCGGACAGGAAGCGCTTGTCGCCGACCAGGGCCGGATGGTTCATGCCCAGCGTGTTGGACGCGAAGAAGCCGAACATGTCCAGGTAGGAGGTGCCGTCGCGGGCGTCGACCAGTCGGAGTCCACGAGATTTGCGCAGGTCCAGTACGAGGTCGAAGCCGTCGGCGAGGATGCTCGCCGACAGGATCTCATGCACCCGGGCGGGGGTGACAACGGTGGATTCGGCGGCCGCCCCGAGCCGATCGAGTTCGAGGGTCACGCCCTCAGGGTAAATGAATATTTACGGCAATGCCCGTAAGTTCCGGAATAATTACGTCCGTAACCGTGTCGTCATCCGAAGGTCTGCGGCCTGACCGGGGCTACTTGTCATAGAATGTTTGCAGAATGATGGTGCTTCGCGTCCTGACATTGGCCGTAGCGCGGATCTCCTGCAGCAGCTGCTCCAGGTGTCTGGGCGAGGCCACCCGCACCATGAGCATGTAGCTCTCGTCTCCGGCCACCGAATGACACGCCTCGATGCCCGGAATGTGCTGCAGCAGTGCGGGTGCGTCATCGGGTTGCGACGGGTCGAGAGGAGTGATCGCGACGAAAGCCGACAGCATCTGGCCCAGCGCCTCGGGATCGACATTCGCCGTGTAGCCGCGAATCACGCCCCGCGCCTCGAGCCGCCGCACCCGCGACTGCACCGCGGACACCGAAAGGTTGGCCTTCTCCGCCAGATTGGACAGGGTGGCGCGACCATCGGCAATCAGCTCACGGATCAGCAGTCGATCGATGTCGTCGAGTACAAGTTTCGCCGGTGTATCCGCCATCAGCGAAGGCTAACGCAGCGAAACGAACTCGGTTGCCGGAACCCAACCTGGAGCATGTAATGACTCACGCACTGACCGAGACCGCGACCCGTGAGCTCCGTGAGCGGACGGAGACGCTGCTGCGACGGCTGGGCGTCGACACGCCCGAGCCGGGTGAACTCTCGGCCCGCACCCCGATCACCGGCGGTGAACTGATCACCCTGCGCGCGAGCGACTCCGCCGCCGTGGACGCCGCCATCGGCCGGGCGCACGCGGCCTTCCGGGACTGGCGGACGGTCCCGGCGCCGCAGCGCGCGGCGGTGGTGCGGCGGCTGGCGGCGCTGCTCACCGACCACCGGGACGACCTGGGCGAACTGGTCACCCTGGAGGCGGGCAAGATCGGCGCGGAGGCCCGCGGCGAGGTCCAGGAGATGATCGATGTCTGCGAGTTCGCCATCGGTCTGTCGCGGCAGCTGTACGGGCGGACCATGCCGTCGGAGCGGCCCGGCCACCGGCTGATGGAGACCTGGCATCCACTCGGCGTGGCCGGGGTGATCTCGGCGTTCAACTTCCCGGTCGCGGTGTGGGCGTGGAACACCGCCATCGCGCTGGTGTGCGGGGACACGGTGGTGTGGAAGCCGTCGGAGACGACGCCGCTGACCGCGCTGGCCTGTCACGCGCTGCTGCGCCGGGCGGCGGTCGACGTGGGCGCGGATCCCGAAGTGCACCAGCTGATCCAGGGCCCGGCGGCGGTCGGCGAGCAGCTGGTAGACGATCCGCGGGTGGCGCTGGTGAGCGCGACCGGGTCGGTGCGGATGGGTCGGCTGGTCGCGCCGCGGGTGGCGGCCCGGTTCGGGCGCTGTCTGCTGGAGCTGGGCGGCAACAACGCCGCCATCGTGGCGCCCTCGGCGGATCTGGAGCTGGCCACCCGGGGCATCGTGTTCGCGGCCGCGGGCACGGCCGGTCAGCGCTGCACCACGCTGCGCCGATTGATCGTGCACGCCGAAGTGGCCGAGCCGCTGCTGAATCGAATTTCGGCGGCGTATCGGCAACTGCGCGTGGGTAATCCGCTCGAGGAGGGCGTTCTCGTCGGGCCGCTCATCAACGAGCGGGCCTACGACGGCATGTGCGCGGCGATCGATCGGGCACTGGCCGACGGCGGCGAACTGCTGTGCGGTGGTGAGCGTTTCGAGGGGCCGGACGAGAACGCCTTCTACGTCCGCCCGGCCCTGGTGCGCATGCCCGAGCAGACCACGGTGGTGCGGGAGGAGACCTTCGCGCCGATCCTGTACGCGATGACCTACCACGATCTGGATACCGCCATCGAGCTGCACAACGCGGTGCCGCAGGGTCTCTCGTCGTCCATCTTCACCCGCGATCAGCGGGAGGCGGAGCGGTTCCTGGCCGCCGACGGGTCGGACTGCGGCATCGCGAATGTCAATATCGGCACCTCGGGGGCCGAGATCGGCGGCGCGTTCGGCGGCGAGAAGCAGACGGGCGGTGGCCGCGAGTCCGGGTCGGACTCGTGGAAGGCGTACATGCGCCGGGCCACCAACACCGTCAACTACTCCACCGAACTGCCGCTGGCGCAGGGCATCCGGTTCGAGTGACTAGTCCTCGGCGTTGATCGCGCGCACCTGCTCCTCGTAGCGTGCGCGCGCCTGCTCGTCGGCGGGGTGCAGGGCCCGGTCGCCGTTGAAGAGCCGGCGGACCAGCCGGACCGCGGGCTCGGGCGCGGCGGCCAGGGCGACGTCGATGGGGCCGAGGTAGTTCGGGACGGCGACCTCGGCGCGACGGCTGCGGACCGTGCCGACGATGGCCTCGGCCACGTCCTCCGGGTCGACGGTGGGCATGCCGCCGCCCAGCGCGAGGCCCGAGGACAAGCGGGTGCGCACGGCCGAGGGCATGACGCAGCTGACGCTGACGCCCCGCGGCGCGAACTCCAGACGCGTCGCGGCGGAGAGGCCCACGGCGGCGAACTTGCTGGCGTTGTACACGGCCAGGCCGGCGACCGGGATCTTGCCGGCCAGTGACGCCACGTTCACCACATGGCCGTGGCCACGCTCGATCATGCCGGGGACCACGGCGCGCATGCCGTGGATGAGTCCCCAGACATTGACGTCGATGGTGGTGTGCCCCACCGCGTCCGCCTCGTCGAGGAAGGCGCCGGCGGGCATGACGCCGGCATTGTTGACCAGGATGTCGACGCGGCCGAAGTCGGCGACGACCTTGTCCCACTGGGCCCGATCGCGCACGTCGAGCTCGAACGCCTGCCCGTCCAGCGCGGCCGCGGCGGCCTGCGCGGCGGCGGTGTCCACGTCGGCGATGGCGACCTGCGCGCCCTTGCTCGCGAACAGTTCGGCCGTGCACTGGCCGATGCCGCGGCCCGCGCCGGTGATCAGGACTCGCGCGCCGGCGAGATCGATGGCCGGGTAACCGTTTCCGAAGAGGCTCATGCGAAGACTCCCTGCTCGACCCGGCCGCGGAGGCTGCCGAGGCCGTGTTCGAAGGTGGGCAGACGGCGGCGGCCGTCCATGAAGTTCGGGCCCATGACCGCGAGGTCATCGGCGGTGGCGTCGATGCGCAGCACCTTGACGCCGCTCGCGCGCAGCAACGCGATCTCGGCATCGAGCTTCTCGCTCATGCGGTTTCGCAGCTGCCGTTCGACGAAGTGGCCCGCACTGGTGACGGGCAGGCGGCCGGTGGAGGCCATGGGCGTGATCACCACGACCTCGTCGAGCCCGGCCGGGATGAGCAGGTCGGCCGAGGCGGTGGACGCCGCGCCGCCGTCGATGAACCGCCGGCCCGCGATCGGGACCGCCGGGAACCAGCCGGGCACCGCCCACGAAGCCCGCAGGGCCGCACCGAGATTCGTGTCCGGCGCGGACGGCGATCCGAACGCGACGCGTTCACCGCTGGCATTGTCCATGGCCACCAGCCAGGTCGCCGGGTGCTGGACCCAGTCGCGGCCCGGCTCGAGACGTTCGGCCAGGGACTGCAGCCAGGCCGGGTTGCCGCCCCCCAGCGGCAGCAACCCGCTGCCCGCGGTGAGCAGGGCGTGCCCGTTTCCGGGGCGGGCCAGCAGTTCTCGGACCGCGCGGCCGGGTGCGCCCAGGCGCGGGCGCGGCAGCGGCGGGAATCGTCCGGGCTCCGAACGCATGTGGGCGGTGAGGATCGGGTTGGTCGAGGTGCCGCGCTGCATGGCGACCAGTTCGTCGACGGCGATCCCGCTGCCCAGCATGGTGAGCGCTTCCGCGCCCGCCGAGGTGCCGATCATGACGTCGGCGGTGCGGGGATCCCAGTCCAGGACGTCCTGGACGGCGGCGAGCGCGGCGACGATCCAGGCCATCCCGACGGTGCCGCCGCAGCCGATGGCCAGGCCACGTCGCTGTGGCCCGTTCCTAGTACTCATGGTTTCACACACTAGCAGTTTTCAAATACCGTCGGTATCCCAAATCTGGGAGAACCTAGAATCTCAGTCATGGCACGACTGACCAGGACCGAGAGCCAGGCCCGCACCCGCGCGGACCTGCTGGCCACCGCGCGCGACATGTTCCTGACAGACGGCTACGCCAAGACCAGCCTGGAACGGGTGGCCGAGGAGGCCGGGTACTCCAAGGGCGCGGTCTACTCCAACTTCCGGACCAAGTCGGCGCTCTGCCTCGAGGTGCTCGCCCTCATACACGAGACCAAGTTCGGGGAGGTCAGCGAACTGCTCGCGGGCGAGGACACCTTGGAGACCCGGCTCGACCGCTTCCAGGACTGGGCCGAACACACTCTCGGCGACGTCGGCTGGACCATGCTGGAATTCGAGTTCGCCATCGTGGCTCGGGACGACCCGGCATTGCAGGCCGCCCTGGTGTCGAACCTGAGCCTGGTGCGCGGCACGGTCGCGGCGCAATTGCAGGCGCTGGCCGACTCCACGGGCCTGGCGCTGCCGATGCCGGCCGAGGACGCCGCCACCGCGGTGCTGAGTCTCGGTCTGGGACTGGGCATTCAGCGCGCCATCGATCCGAGCCTGCCCGCCCGGCTGATCACCGACGCCGTGCGGGCCATGGTGCTGGCTAACGGAAGTGCAGCGTCCATTCGCCGCGATAGTGCAGCCGGGTCACGCTGACCGGCGGAACGTCGATGCGCCAGAACGAATTCGCGGGCGCGTCCAGGGTGACGAGCAGTGCGGCGCGGATCACCGCCGGGTGCGTGATGGCGATGGTCGGCTCACCGTCGAGAGCGATGTCGGCGAGCCACTCCCCCGTGCGCTCGATGACGTCCACGACCGCCTCGCCGCCGTGGCCGCGAAAGTTCGGATCGGTGAGCCAGAGATAGAGGTCCTCCTTGGGGACGGACATGAGCTCACCACCGCGCCACGCCCCCGCGTCGAGGTCGCGTAATCGGTCGTCCTCGTCACCCATCAGGCCCATGAGGGTGGCGGTCTCGACGGTGCGGCGCTCCGGCGCGGTGATGACGCGCGCGGCATGCAGCCGCCCGCAGGAGGAGACCGCGCGGCGCCCGGCTTCGGTGAGGGGTTCGTCGACGGGGAATCGTGCTTTGCGCATGGCCTCGGTCATACCGTGACTGACCAGGTCCAGCCGGAGCACCTTCTGCACGATCCGAAGCCTACGCGCGGGGCCGGGGGCCGCGGCGGGATTGCCTGCCCTTCGCTCCGCGCCCGCGCACCGGTTCGCGGGCTCTGTCGGTGGGCGGGTGCAGACTGGGACGATGGATCGGTTCTCGCCCGCGACTCGAGAGTGGTTCGACGGCGCCTTCCCCGCGCCGACGGCCGCCCAGCTGGGGGCCTGGGAATCCATCGCGGCGGGGCAGCACACGCTGGTGATCGCGCCCACCGGGTCGGGCAAGACCCTGTCGGCGTTCCTGTGGGCCATCGACCGGCTGGCCGCCCGGGAACCCGAGCCGGGGCCGCGCAAGACCTCCGTCCTCTATATCTCGCCGTTGAAAGCGCTGGCGGTGGACGTGGAGCGGAATCTGCGCGCGCCGCTGGTGGGGATCACGCAGACGGCGAAACGGCTGGGGGTGGCCGCGCCCGAGATCCGGGTGGGGGTGCGGTCGGGTGATACCAGCGCGGCGGATCGTCGGGGCATGCAGCGCACGCCGCCGGACATTCTGATCACCACGCCGGAATCGCTGTTCCTCATGCTGACCTCGGCGGCGCGGGAGACGCTGAGCGGGGTGCACACGGTCATCGTCGACGAGGTGCACGCCATCGCGGGCTCCAAACGTGGTGCGCACCTGGCACTTTCGCTGGCACGGCTGGATCTGCTGCGTTCGGAGCAGTCGGCGCGGCCCGCCCAGCGGATCGGCCTGTCGGCGACGGTGCGGCCGCCCGAAGAGGTGGGGCGATTCCTGGTGGGGAGCGCGCCCATCACCATCGTCGCGCCGCCCGCGCCCAAGACCTTCGACCTGTCGGTGCGGGTGCCGGTCGCGGATATGACCGAACCCGATGCAGGAGCGGAGGATTCGGATCAGCCCGGCTCGATCTGGCCGCACGTGGACGAGGCGATCGTGGATCTGGTGCTGGAGCATCGGTCCTCGATCGTGTTCGCGAATTCGCGGCGGCTCTCCGAACGGCTCACCGCTCGCTTGAACGAGGCGTACGCGGCGCGCATCGGGGAATCGGTGGACACCGAGCACGCGCCGCCCGCGCAGCTGGGGGCGTCCACCGAGGTGATCCACGGCGCGACAACGCTTCTCGCGCGCGCCCACCACGGGTCGGTGAGCAAGGAGCAGCGGGCGCTCATCGAGGACGACCTCAAGACCGGGCGGCTGCGGTGCGTGGTCGCCACCAGCAGCCTCGAGCTCGGCATCGACATGGGCGCGGTGGAGCTGGTGGTGCAGGTCGAAGCGCCGCCTTCGGTGGCGTCCGGACTGCAGCGGGTCGGCCGGGCCGGGCACCAGGTGGGCGAGATCTCGCGGGGCGTCATCTTCCCCAAGCACCGCACCGACGTCATCCACTGCGCGGTGGCGTCGCAGCGCATGGTGGCCGGGCAGATCGAACAGCTCCAGGTCCCCGCGCATCCCCTCGACATCCTGGCGCAGCAGACGGTCGCGGCCTGCGCGCTGGAGCCCATCGACGCCGACGCCTGGTTCGACACCGTCCGCGGCACCGGAAGCTATGCGGCGCTGCCGCGTTCGGCCTACGAATCGGTGCTGGATCTGCTGGCGGGCCGCTACCCCTCCGACGAGTTCGCCGAGCTGCGGCCCCGCATCGTGTGGGATCGCGACGCCGGAACGCTCACCGGCCGTCCGGGGGCGCAGCGGCTGGCGGTGACCTCCGGCGGCGCGATCCCGGATCGCGGCCTGTTCCCGGTGTTCATGGTCGGCGAAAAGGCTTCCCGGGTCGGCGAACTCGACGAGGAGATGGTCTACGAGTCGCGGGTGGGCGACGTCTTCGCCCTCGGCGCGACGAGCTGGCGCATCGAGGAGATCAGCTTCGACCGGGTACTGGTGACGCCGGCTTTCGGCCAACCCGGGCGTCTCCCCTTCTGGCACGGCGACTCCCTGGGCCGTCCCGCCGAACTGGGCGCGGCTCTGGGCGAATTCGTGCGACAGGCGGGGCAGGCCGTCGAACAACACCGCGCACCCGCTCGAACCGCGGCCGAGGTGAAGACCGCGGCCGCCGGAAAGGCCACCGCGCGAAAGGCCACCGCCGCGACGGCCGAAGGGCGTGCGCCCGTCGAATTGGCCCGGGCGCTGACCGAATTCGCCGCGGAGCACGACGCCGAGGCGACGGCGGCGGACTCCTCGACAACCGGTGTCGCGCGGGCACGCGCCTCGAAAGCCGGTGCCACCGGTCGCAAGGCCGCACCGGAGACAGAGCTGGAGCGGGTCTCACGGGTGGCGGGCCTGGATGCGAACGCCACCGGGAATCTGGTGTCGCTGCTGGCCGAACAGCGGGAGGCGACCGGGCAGTTGCCGACGGACAAGACGCTGGTCGTGGAACGCTTCCGTGATGAGCTCGGCGACTGGCGGGTGGTGTTGCACTCGCCGTACGGGCTGCCGGTGCACGCGCCGTGGGCCTTGGCGGTCGGAGCGCGGCTGCGGGAGCGGTTCGGGGTGGATGCCGCGCCCACGCCGTCCGATGACGGGATCGTGGTCCGGCTCCCGGACACCACCGATGATCCGCCCGGCGCGGAACTGTTCGTCTTCGAGACCGACGAGATCGACGACCTGGTCACCGAACAGGTCGGCGGCTCCGCGCTTTTCGCGTCTCGCTTCCGGGAGTGCGCGGCCCGGGCGCTGCTGCTGCCGCGCCGCGACCCCGGCAAACGCGCGCCGCTGTGGCAGCAGCGGCAGCGGGCCGCCCAGCTGCTGGACGTGGCGCGCAAGTTCCCCGAATTCCCGATCCTGCTGGAGACGGTCCGCGAGTGCCTGCAGGACGTGTACGACCTGCCGTCGCTGCGGGATCTGCTGGGCCGGGTGGCGCGGCGGCAGATCCGGCTGGTGGAGGTGGAGACCGCCGCCCCGTCGCCGTTCGCGAACTCGCTGCTGTTCGACTACATCGGGCAGTTCATGTACGAGGGCGACAGCCCGCTCGCCGAACGACGCGCGGCCGCACTGTCGCTGGACTCCAGTCTGCTCGCGGAGCTGCTCGGCCGGGTCGAGCTGCGCGAGCTGCTCGATGCCGCCGTCCTCGAACAGACCGAGCGGGAGTTGCAGCGGCTCACGCCCGAGCGTCACGCCCGGGACATGGAAGGACTCGCGGACCTGCTGCGGCTGCTCGGGCCGTTGACCGTCGAGGAGGCCGCCGAGCGGTGCGTGGACGATCCCCGGAAGTGGTTCGCCGAACTCGTGACATCACGCCGCGCGCTGGAGGTTTCCTTCGCCGGGTCGCGGTGGTGGGTGGCCATCGAGGACGCGTCCCGCCTTCGCGACGCCCTCGGCGTCCCGCTGCCGATCGGCGTCCCCGCCGCCTTCATCGAGCCCGTCGCCGACCCGCTGGGCGACCTGATCGGCCGCTACGCCCGCACCCACGGACCGTTCACCCTCACCCAGGCGGCCCACCGTTTCGGTCTCGGTCCGGCCGTGGCGGCGACCGCCCTGCACCGCTTGGCCTTCGAAAAGCGCGTGGTGGAAGGCGAATTCACGCCCGGCGCGGCGGGCACCGAGTGGTGTGACAGCGAAGTCCTGCGCCGCCTCCGCCGCCGCTCCCTGGCCGCCGCCCGCAAGGAGGTGGAACCGGTCGCCACCGCCGCCCTGGGCCGCTTCCTCCCGTCCTGGCAGCACGTCGGCACCGGCGAACTCCGCGGCGTGGACGGCGTCGCGGCCGTGGTGGAACAGCTCGCGGGCGTGCCGATCCCGGCCTCCGCCTGGGAATCCCTCATCCTTCCGCTCCGGGTCCGCGACTACTCCCCCGCCATGCTCGACGAACTCATGGCCACCGGTGAGGTGATCTGGTCCGGCCACGGCTCCATCACCGCCAAGGACGGCTGGATCGCGCTGCACCCCGCCGAGCACGCGGGCCTGACCCTGCCCCCGCCCGACGACATCGACCTGTCCGACCGGCACATCAGCCTGCTGACGGCCTTGGGCGCCACGGTGATCGGCGGCACCCTGCCCCCTGCCGGAGGCTCAGCCGGTGTGCGCGGTGCGGCGAGCCCGGACGACGCCGGACGCGACGACCCGACCACCGCCGCCGGTGCGAACGACAATGCGTCCGGCCACCGTGACAGTGCAGGTGTCGGCGGCGAGGACTCCGAGCCGGTCGGCGTCGCGCTGCCGAAGGGCGAGTACCAGGTCGTCGCGGGCAGCACCGGGGGCGCGTACTTCTTCCGGCAATTGCTGGACAGCGTCAGCTCCGCGGGGTCGGCGGGTGGCATCGGTCCCCGGGGTGGGAGCGACCGTGGCCCGATTCGTTTCGGCGGCGATGTCGGTCCCGGTGGTGGTTTCGATTCGGCGAGCGGCGTCGAGGAGGCCGCGGTGACGGCGGCGCTGTGGGATCTCGTGTGGGCCGGTCACATCGGCGGCGACACCTTCGCCCCCGTGCGCGCCCTGCTGGCGGGGACCGCTCGCACCACCACCGCGCATCGGACTCCCCGGCGCGCGCCACGCGGCCGGATGTACCTGCCGCGCGGTGGAATGCCCGCGCGCACGTCCTCCCCGCAGGTGGCCGGGCGCTGGTCATTGCTGCCGGAGCGGGTGGCCGACCCGACGGTTCGCGCGCATGCCACCGCGGATGTGCTGCTGGAGCGCTACGGCGTGCTGACTAGGGGTCCGGTGCAGAGCGAAGGGGTGCCGGGCGGGTTCGCGCTGATGTACCGGGTGCTGACCGAGTTCGAGGACCGGGGGCGTTGCCGTCGCGGCTACTTCGTGGATTCGCTGGGCGGTGCGCAGTTCTCGACCACCGATGTGGTCGATCGGTTGCGGTCGTTCGACACCGATCGGAATCGGTCGGTCGGAGACGGCTTCTCGCACGAGCCGGTGGGTAAGGCCGTGGTGCTGGCCTCCTGCGATCCGGCCAATCCCTATGGCGCGGCGCTACCCTGGCCCAAGGCTGCGGCCGAGGGCGCGGGACATCGGCCGGGTCGTAAGGCGGGCGCACTCGTGGTGCTGGTGGACGGCGAGCTGGCGCTGTATCTGGAACGCGGCGGCAAGACGTTGCTGACCTTCACCGAGGATCCGGCCGTGCGGACGGCCGCGGCCGCTGCGCTGGCCGGGCTGGTCCACGATCGCCGCGTCGATTCGCTGGTCATCGACCGGGTGAACGGCGAATCGGTGCACGGCAACACCTTCGCCGGTTTCCTGGCCGAGGCCGGTTTCGCCGCCACGCCGAAGGGCTTCCGGCTCCGGAGCCGACCTTGAGTCGCATGTCGCCCGGTGTACCGCGGGCCGGGGTCCGGCGGCGGAAGGTAGCCCTCCGACGGCGATCGGACACCCGGCGTGGGGCCTCGGTCGCCGCCACAGCCCGAGCTTCGTGCCCGGTCGTGCCCACCCCGGGCGACCACACGCCGCCCTCGGACCGCGTCGGAGTCGGCCGTGCCTGAGGGCGATGCCGTCTTCCTCACCGCGGCACGGCTGCGGAAGGCACTCGACGGCAAGGTGTTGACGCGCAGTGACTTCCGGGTGCCCCGGTACGCGACGCTGGATCTGCGCGGGCAGCGGGTCGAGAGCGTCGCAACCTACGGCAAGCATTTGTTCGTGCGGGCGCCCGAGCTGAGCATTCACACGCATCTGAAGATGGAGGGTGAGTGGCGGGTGTTCACGCCCGGGCAGCGGTGGAATCGGCCCGGGTTCACCGCGCGGCTGGTGCTGGGCACGGAGGACGCGGAGGCGGTCGGGTTCTCGCTGGGGCTGGTGGAGGTGCTGCGGCGGGGTGAGGAGCACACCGTCACCGACCATCTCGGGCCGGATCTGCTCGGGCCGGAGTGGGATGCCGCCGAGGCGGTGCGCCGGTTGCTGCGCGAGCCCTCGACGCCGATCGGGGTGGCGTTGCTGGATCAGACCAATCTGGCCGGGATCGGCAATATCTACCGGAGCGAGATCTGCTTTCTGCGGCGCGTCCACCCGGTGACGCCGGTGGGCGCGGTCGACGATCTGCCCGGTCTGGTCGACGAGGCGCACCGGGTGCTGACGAAGGCGGCGCACGAACCGCCGTGGCGGGCACTGGCTTACGGTCGTCAGCGGCGCCCGTGCCGGCGCTGCGGCACCAACCTGGTCGTGCATCTGCTCGGTGACGACGCGCGGGCCGATCGGGCCGAACGGGGCATCTATTTCTGTCCCCGCTGCCAGCTCCCACCGGACAGCTGACCAGCTCGTACCGGGCGGGTGGCCCGGCGCGCACTGTGACGACCGGGTTTCAATGGCCCCGAAAGGTGTTCCCGGGCTGGGCTTCCGGGCCTAGGGTGGGCGGCATGAAAATCGGAATCCTGGGTACCGGGGCGGTCGGGCGCACCCTGTCGGCGCGGTTGGCAGAGCTGGGACACGATGTGGTGATCGGCACCCGCGATGTGGCCGCCACCGAGGCGCGGTCGGAGGATCCGTTCCCGGCCCCCCTGGCCACCGCGGCGGAGGCGGCCGCGGGCGCGGAGTTGATCATCAATGCGACCGCCGGACAGGCCAGCGTGGTCGCCCTGGACGGCGCGGGGGCCTCGAATCTGGCGGGCAAGGTGGTGATCGACGTGTCGAACCCCCTCGACTTCTCGGAGGGGTTCCCGCCGTTCCTCGCGGTCTGCAATACCGATTCGGTCGGCGAGCGGGTGCAGCGGGCGTTCCCCGAGGCGCGGGTGGTGAAGACGCTCAATACCGTCACCGCCGAGGTGATGGTGCATCCGGAGCGGGTGGCGAGCGGCGACCACACCATCTTCCTGTCCGGCGACGATGCCGCCGCCAAGGGCGTCGTCACCGATCTGCTGCGCGAGTTCGGCTGGGACGACATCGTCGATCTGGGCGACATCACCACCGCCCGCGGCACCGAGATGATGCTGCCGCTGTGGGTGCGGCTCATGGGCGCGCTGGGCACCACGGAGTTCAACTACAAACTGATGCGCTGAACGGCGAACCGGCGCCGCGGAATCCGTGGCGCCGGTTCATCCGATCGGGCTCAGACCGACTCGGGCTGGTTGATCGGCACCGGGTCGAGCACTTCCCGCCGCGCCTCGGGCGCCTCCGAGCGCAGCGCGTCGGCGGAGGCGTCGTCGGGCTGGGTCTGGGATTCGACCTCGGCCCGCACCCGGGCCCGGTACACGCTCACCTCGCGTTCGATGTCGGCCTCGGACCAGCCGAGCACCGGGGCCACCAGCCGCGCCACCTCGTCGGCGGAATCCACGCCGCGGTGGGCGTATTCGATGCTGATCCGGGTGCGCCGGGCCAGGATGTCGTCCAGGTGCAGGGCGGCTTCGGCGGCGGCCGCGTAGACGGCCTCGACCCGCAGGTAGCCGGGTGAGTCGGTGATCGGTTGCAGCAGATCGGGTTTCCCGGCGGCCAGCCCGAGCACCTCGTCGATGAGTGAGCCGTACCGGTTGAGCAGGTGCTGGATCCGGTACGGGTGGACGCCGTACTTCTCGGCCAGGTGCGGGGTCTGGTTCATCAGCGCGTGGTAGCCGTCGGCGCCGAGCAGCGGCACCTTCTCGGTGATGGTGGGCGACACCCGGCGCGGAATGTACTGTGCCGCTTCGTCGACGGCGTCGTAGGCCATATTGCGGTAGGTGGTGTACTTGCCGCCCGCGATGGCGACCAGGCCGGGCGCGATGCGGGCGACGGCGTGTTCGCGGGAGAGTTTGGAGGTCTGGTCGCTCTCCCCGGCCAGCAGCGGCCGCAGGCCCGCGTACACGCCGGTGATGTCGGCGTGGGTGAGCGGCGTGACCAGCACCGAGTTGATGCGTTCGAGCAGGTAGTCGATATCGGATTTGGTGGCGGCGGGGTGCGCGAGGTCGAGGTTCCAGTCGGTGTCGGTGGTGCCGATGATCCAGTGGTCGGTGCTCCAGGCGATGACGAAGAGCACGGACTTCTCGGTGCGCAGGATGATGGAGGTGTCGCTGGCGATGCGGTCGCGCGGCACCACTATGTGCACGCCCTTGGACGCTCGCACATGGAATCGCCCGCGTTGCTTCGCGAGGGCCTGGAGTTCGTCGGTCCAGACTCCGGTGGCATTGATGACGACGCTGCCGTGCACCTCGGCGGTGCGCCCGTCCTCGCTGTCGCGCACCTTGACGCCGACGACGCGGTCGGCCTCCTTGAGGAATCCGACCACCTGGGTGGAGGTGCGGATGACCGCGCCGTAGTGGGCGGCGGTGCGGGCCACGGTCATGGTGTGGCGGGCGTCGTCGACGACGGTGTCGTAGTAGTTGACGCCGCCGGTGAGGGCGTCCCGTTTCAGGCCGGGCGCCTGGCGCAGGGCCGCGGACCGGGTCAGATGATGCTGTCCGGGAACCGATTTCGCGCCGCCCATGGTGTCGTAGAGGACGAGACCGGCGGTGACGTAGGGGCGTTCCCAGCCGAGATGGGTGAGCGGGTAGAGGAATTTGAGCGGCTTGACCAGGTGCGGCGCGAGGGTGGACAGCGCCAGTTCGCGCTCCTTCAGCGCCTCACGGACCAGCCCGAATTCCATCATCTCCAGGTAGCGCAGGCCGCCGTGGAACATCTTCGAGGACCGGCTGGAGGTGCCGGACGCCAGGTCGCGGGCCTCGACCAGAGCGACTTCCAGCCCCCGGGTGGCCGCGTCCAGGGCGATGCCCGCGCCGACCACGCCGCCGCCGATCACGATGACGTCGAAGGTGTCCTTGCCGAGCTGTCCCCACGCAGCTTCGCGCTGCTCGGGGCCGAGGAACTGCGATCGCGGTTGATTCGTCATACGGAGACTCCTCCGGGCTAATATTCGGCTACCCAGCGCTACCGTAGCCCACACTAGCCCGGCGGCCGGGCTGTCGTCGGTTAGCCTCGATCAATGCGTCGCTATGTGGCCGCCATCGATCAAGGCACGACGTCGAGTCGTTGCATCGTCTTCGATCAGCAGGGCCGAATCGCCGGAGTCGCCCAGCGCGAACACGAGCAGATCTTCCCGAAACCCGGATGGGTCGAGCACGATGCCGAATCCATCTGGCGCAATACCGAATCCGTGATCGCCGAGGCCCTCCAGGCCTGTGGAATCGGGGCGTCGGACGTGGCGGCCGCCGGGGTCACCAATCAGCGCGAGACCACCGTGGTGTGGGAACGCGCCACCGGCAAGCCGATCCACCACGCCATCGTCTGGCAGGACACCCGCACCGCCGACCTGACCACCCTGCTGGCCGGCGACCAGGGCCCGAACCGGTACGCCGACCGCACCGGACTGCCGCTGTCCACCTACTTCGCCGGACCCAAGCTGCGCTGGATCCTGGACACCGTGCCGGGCGCCCGGCTGCGCGCCGAGTCCGGGGAACTGTGCTTCGGCACCATGGACAGCTGGATCCTGTGGAACCTGACCGGCGAGCACATCACCGACGTCACCAATGCCTCGCGCACCATGCTGATGGATCTGCGCACCCTGCGCTGGGACCCGCGGATCTGCGCCGAGTTCGACATCCCGATGGCCATGCTGCCCGAGATCCGCAGCAGCTCCGAGGTTTACGCGCCCATCACCGCCGGCGCGCTGGCCGGGGTCCCGGTGGCGGGCATTCTCGGCGACCAGCAGGCCGCCACCTTCGGCCAGGCCTGCCTGTCCCCCGGCGACACCAAGAACACCTACGGCACCGGCAATTTCATGCTGATGAACACCGGCACCACCCCGGTGTTCAGCGAGCACGGCCTGCTCACCACGGTCTGCTATCAGCTGGGCGACCAGCCCGCCGTGTACGCGCTGGAGGGCTCCATCGCCGTCACCGGTTCACTGGTGCAGTGGCTGCGCGACAATCTCGGCATCATCTCCTCGGCCGAGGAGATCGAGCCGCTGGCCCGCACCGTCGCCGACAATGGCGGCGCGTACGTGGTGCCCGCCTTCTCCGGCCTGTTCGCCCCGCGCTGGCGGCCGGACGCGCGCGGCGTGGTGGCGGGCCTGACCCGCTTCGTGAACAAGGGCCATCTGGCGCGAGCGGTATTGGAGGCCACGGCTTTCCAGACCCGCGAGGTCATCGACGCCATGCGCGCCGACGCCGACGCGCAGCGCCTCGACGTCGAGAAGGTGACCTTGAAGGTCGACGGCGGCATGGTCGCCAACGAACTGCTCATGCAGTTCCAGTCCGACATCCTGGACGCCACGGTGGTGCGCCCGGTGGTCACCGAGACCACGGCGCTGGGCGCGGCCTACGCGGCGGGCCTGGCCGTCGGCTACTGGTCCTCCACCGACGACATCCGGGCCAACTGGGCCGAGGACAAGCGCTGGACCCCGAACATGCCGGCCGCCGACCGCGACCACCTGCTGCGCGAGTGGAACAAGGCGGTGGAGCGCACCTACGACTGGGCGTGAGCCGCCGCCAGCCGATCGACCGCCTGCTCGAGGGTGGCTTCCCCGGAGGTGGTGAAGCACAGGCGCATCGAGCGGGTGTAGTCGGTGGAGACGGCGAAGGCGTTGCCGGGCACGTAGGCGACGCCCGCGTCCAGGGCGCGCGGCAGCAGGGCCGCGGTGTCGGTGCCGTCGGTGAAGTCGACCCAGACGAACATGCCGCCGGAGGCGTCGGTGCTGACCACGCGGTCCCCGAAGCGGGACCGCACCGCGCCGACCAGCGCCTTGGCCCGGGCGCCGTATACCTGGCGCACCGAATCCACGTGGGCGGCAAGCCAATCGGTGTCGGCGAGCAGATCGGCGGCGATCTGCTGGGTGAGGGCCGAACCGCACAGGTCCGCGCCCTGCTTGAGCAGTTCCACCGCGCGGCAGACCTGGGTCGGTGCGATCATCCAGCCCGCGCGCAGCGTGGGGGCCAGGATCTTGGACGCGCTGGACAGGCGGATCACGTTGGGCGAGTAGGTCGCGACCGGCGCGGGTGAGGGCCGATCGAACCAGAGTTCGCCGTACGGGTCGTCCTCGATGATCCAGAAGCCGTACCGCTCGGCCAGCTCCGCCAGCTCACGGCGGCGCTCCGGGACCAGGGTGACCCCGCCCGGGTTGTGGAAGTTGCTGACCGTGTGCACCACGGCGGGCCGCTCACCGGCGTCCAGGAGCTCACGCAGGGCGTCGATGCGCATGCCCTCGGCATCCAAGGGAACAGCCTCGATGCGAGCCCCGGCGGCCCGGAAGACCTGCAGCGCACCGACATACGCGGGATCCTCGACCACGACGAGCGCGCCCGGATCCAGCAGCACCTCCGACAGCAGCGACAGCGCCTGCTGCGAGCCGTGGGTCACGAAGATCTCCTCGACCGGCACCGGGCGGCCCAGCCGGGCGGACTCGCGGACGGCCAGCACCTCGCGCAGCGGACCCCAGCCGGGCGACTCGGTGTACTGCAACCGGGCGCGGTCGGACAGGGCGGCGTCGGCGGCCTCGGCGATGCGGTCGCGGGGCATGAGCTCGGCGTCGGGCAGACCTCCGGCCAAGCTGATGATGTCCGCGCGCGAGGTGAGTTTGAGCAGGTCACGGATCGCCGAGCTCTGCAGGCCGTCGAGCCGCCGCGCGAGGGGCGGGAAGGTCGCGGACATGAACCACCTCCGAGGGAACGCCGGGGTATGCGAAATCCCACCATGTCACACGGCGACCAGGATATGAAATCGATATCCCATATATTGAGACGTCGGGTCCAGTTTCCAGGGCCTGGACTCGGCCGGTCCCGGCCTACTCGATCGACTGGATCAGATGCTTGCCGTCGACCACCGTGGTTCTGATGTGCTCCACGTACACCTCGGTGGTGCCGTCCACCCGGTGCTCGGTGATGTCCACGTCATAGGCCTCCGGGCCGGTCTCGACGATCTTCAGACAGTAGGTGGTGCCGGGCTTGAGCGGATCGATGCCCTTGGCCTGCATGACCTCGGCGGGCGCCACCGTGGTCGCGCCGGGCACCACGAACGAGTGCGCCTTCGCGCCGCTGCGGTCCACGTAGAAGGCGTACTGGAAGCCGAGAATCGCGTCCACGCCGCTGCCGGTGCCGCCCGCGCCGTTGCCGATGGTGAGCTTGCCGTCCCGTTTGGCCGGACAGCTCAGCGCCGCCACGGTCGGTGAGGGCTTGCCGGTGGTGACCCCGGCCGTCGGAGCGGTGTCGGCGCCGCCCCGAGTCAGCGCGAAGGTGACGCCGCCGGCCACCGCGAGCACCGTCACCGCCGCTCCCGCGATCAGCCCGATCTTGCGCCACGACCGCGGCTCGGGTTCCGGTTTACGCTGCGGGACAGTAGTTTTCGGCGCGAGCGCCTTGGCGATCGGATCGTCGGCCCAGGACAGCGACTCCTCCTGCCCCGCGGCCGATTCCGCCGGCGGTGCGGGCGGGAAACCGCTGGGTGCGGACCGCCACCAGGAGTCGGCGGACCCGTCGGTCTCGGCCGGGGCCGAATTCCGTTCCGCGGCCACCGAATCGGCCTCGGGGATCCTGGTCGTCCGCTCCACGTCCACGGCGGCCGATGGCGGCCCGCCGGCCGGGATCTTGACGGTCTCTTCGACGTCGGGGGTGGCGGGAACCTGCGCCGCGGGGTTCACGGCCGGATACTGGCCCGTGGACGGTCCGGTCGCCGCCGGATACTGCCCGGTGGCGGGCTGCCACGCGTCGGGGGCCCGATACTGCGGCGCGCCCGCGGGGCGCCAGGCCAGATCGGGGCTCTGCGGACCCGGGGCCGGACTCCAGCCCGGGCCGTCGGCGACCGGGGCCGGACCGAAATCGTTGAGGGACGGCCCGAAATCATTGAGCGAGGGCCCGAACTCGGACTCCGGCGCTCCCCCCTCGGATGCCTGACGGTCCGCGGGTTCGTCCTTGCCCGAAACCATCACCCGTCCTTTCGCCACAGACGCGTGGGGCGGTCGCTACCGACCGCCCCACGCGACGACACTGCTCCTACCGGCACCGTTCCCGGTGTATTCGAACGGCCGGTCAGTACTGGACCGAACCACCCGTCTGCGCGGTCACGCCACCGATGTCGATCGACTGCGACGGCCGGTCACCTTCGGGGAGCCTACCAATCTGGGCGGCGGCCTCGAGCACCGTGGCGCCGCCCGGGAGCAGGCGGATGAAGTTCTCGGCATTGGCCTTGGCGGCATTGGCCGCGGCCGTGTCCAGCACGAACTCGACCTTCTGGTCGTTGTCCGGGCCGCTGCCCGCGAACGCCGTCACCTTGATCTGGTTGACCGTGGTGAAGTCCAGCGACATGCCGGCCTCGCCCAGCCCACCCGGCGTGGTGTAGCCGATGGTGCCGACGTAGCCGTCCAGGTTGCTGAAGTGGTGGGTGTTGGCGGCCCAGCCCGGCAGCACCGCGCCGCCGTCGAGGTTGACGCCGAGCTCGGAGTGCGGACCGGCCATGGCGACCACCGGGGCGGCCGGAGCCGCGTCCACCGCGGGCGACTGCCACTGCGGCTTCGCCTGCGGGGTGACCGTCTGCGGGCCGGTCATGGTGTCGGCGTCCGGGTTCTGCGCCGGGGTGGTGACCGCCGGGTCCGCGCTGCGGTCGTTCGGCTTGACCGGCTGGGTGCCCGGCTGCGCCGGCACGGTGGTGCCCGGCTGGGTCGACGGCGGGGTGGCCGCGTCCTGCTGCGGGGTGACGACCGCGGGCTGGGCCGGGGTCGACTGGCCCGGCACCGGCAGCGGCGCCACACGCGGCACGGTCACGCCCGGCTGCGACGGGCGCACCGACTTCGGCTGACCCGGGTTGGTGCCCGCGGGCTGCGCGCCCGGATCGTTCTTGGGGGCGTTGGCATCCGGCTTGGGCGCGTTGGCGTCCGGCTTCGGGGTGTTGGTGCCGTCGGGCTGGGTCGCGCCCTGCGGCTGACCCGAATCCGGCTTGTCCGCACCGTTGTCCGGCGCGGAGTTGTTCGGCGTGGTGGGTGTGGTGACGCCCGGCTGGCTCTGCTGCGGCTTGGTGGTGCCCGGCTGCGTCTTCTCCGGCTTCGGCGCGGGAACCGACTGCGCCTTCGGGTCCGGGGTGGGAGTGTCGGCGGGCGGCTGCGCGCCGTCGGGCTGCTGCTGATCGGCCGGTACGGCGCCCGGGTCGGCGGGGGCGGCACTGGCGGGCGCGGACAGCAGCGACACCACCGCGGCCGCACCGGCCAGCGTCAGGGAGGTGCTCGCCTTGATCCGACTCGGCTTGCGGTGCTTCACGTTTCGCTCAATTCCTTCGTCCCTCGGCGGCACGATCAGCCTGGGCATCGAAGAGCACCGAACGGAGGGAAACGATCACCCCCGATACGTAACACTCGCGACCGCCCTGCCGATCGCTTCCGCCGCGAACTTAATCACAAGGGAGACAAGGCAGCAAGACGGGCCGGTGACAAAGGGGTGCGAAACACGTTGCGGCTAGTCCAGATCGTCGTGCCGCATGAGCTGCCGCGCGGCCTCGGTGACCGATCCGGTGAGGGAGGGATACACCGAGAAGGTCTGCGCCAGATCGTTCACCGTGAGGTTGTTCTGCACCGCCAGCGCGATCGGCAGGATCAACTCCGACGCGATCGGCGCGACCACCACGCCGCCGATCACCACACCGGTGGCGGGACGGCAGAAGATCTTCACGAAACCCCGTCGCAGGCCCGACATCTTGGCCCGCGGATTGGTGTTCAGCGGCAGCATGACCGTGCGCGCGGGGACCTCGCCCTCGTCGATGGCGGTCTGCGCGACGCCGACCGTCGCGATCTCCGGGCGCGTGAACACCGCGGAGGCAACGGTCTTCAGGCGAATCGGCTGCACGCCCTCACCCAGCGCGTGATACATGGCGATGCGGCCCTGCATGGCGGCCACCGAGGCCAGCGGCAGCAAGCCCGTGCAGTCGCCGGCGGCGTACACGCCCGGCGCGGTGGTCCGCGACACCCGGTCCACGCGCAGGAAACCACCCTTGTCGAGTTCGATGCCGAGCCGATCCAGGCCCAGCCCGTTGGTGTTCGGGACCGAACCGACCGTCATGAGCGCGTGGGTGCCGGTGACCGTGCGGCCGTCGGACAGCTTCACCACGATGCCCTCGGCGGTGCGCTCCACCGCGTCCGCGCGAGCATGCTTGACCAGCTCCACACCGCGCTCGGCGAGCGCCTCCTCCAGCACCAGCGCGGCGTCGGCGTCCTCACCGGGCAGCACGCGGTCGCGGCTGGAGACCACCTTCACCTGCACGCCCATCTCGGTATAGGCGGAGACGAATTCGGCGCCGGTGACACCGGAACCCACGACCACCAGGGTCTCGGGCAGTTCCTCGAGGTCGTAGAGCTGACGCCAGTTCAGGATTCGCTCACCGTCGGGCTCCGCGCCGGGCAGCACGCGCGGGCTGGCGCCGGTCGCGATCAGCACCACCTCGGCCTCGATGACCCGCTGCTGACCATCCTCGAGGGTGGCCTTCACCAGATGGGTGGCCAGCCCGGGGGCCTGGTCGATGAGTTCGCCGTAGCCGGACAGCACGGTCACGCCCGCGGTCATCAGCTTGGCGCGGATATCGGAGGACTGCGCCTGCGCGAGCGCCTTCACCCGGGAGTTCACCTCGGCGAGACGCACCTGCGCCTGCGAGGGATGCACCGTGATGCCCAGGTCCCGGGCGCGGCGCAGATCGGTGCGCACACCGGTGGAGGCGATGAAGGTCTTGGACGGCACGCAATCCCACAGCACGCACGCGCCGCCGATGCCGTCACTGTCGAGCAGCGTGACCGGCGCGCCGTGTTGTGCCGCTACCAGTGCCGCCTCGTAACCGGCGGGACCGCCACCGATGATCGCAATGCGGGTCATTGTTCCTCCGCTCGAGCTCCGGCCTCGGGATCTCCGATGCCGGTCCTTAACGTTATCCGCCCAGCTCCGTGCCGCTATCACCGCATCTCCGGATGATTTTGTCACTGTGGCGCATCCCATTCGTGAACGTCGGCCGTCATGGCCGGAGAGTCGCGCGAACCCGATGCGGCAGCCCGGTGAATCACCTCCGAACGGCAGTTTTACGCAATCCGGCGATCGCGCGGCAATCGGTCATTCGGGGACGAACCGCCTTGTGATCGGGATCAGGGGAGCCTTAGGGCGAATGTTCGATAGGCTCTTATGGTGCCGATTTACGCCGCCTACGGGTCCAACATGGATCCCGAGCAGATGCTCAAGCGCTGTCCGCACTCCCCTGTGTACGGAACCGGCTGGCTGGAAGGGTGGCGACTCACCTTCGCCGGGGACGACATCGGCTGGGAGGGACCGCTGGCGACGGTGGTCGAAGAGCCCGGGCAACGCGTCTTCGTAGTCCTCTACGACGTGCCCGACGACGACGAGCTCAGCCTCGACCGCTGGGAGGGTTCGGACTTCGGTATCCACAAGAAGATCCGCCTGCGCGTCACCACGAACCAGGGCCCCACGCCCACACCGGTCCTGGCCTGGCTCTACGTCCTGGACGCCTACGAGGGCGGCCTGCCGTCCGCGCGCTACATCGGCGTCATCTCCGACGCCGCGGAGAAGGCGGGCGCGCCAGGCGATTACGTGCACGCGCTACGCACCCGCAACAGCAAGAACGTGGGCCCCGGCACCTTCGGGATGTAAGTATCCGATCGGGCGCCGCGCACCGTGCCGGAAGATTCGGCGCGGCAGCGGTGTTGCGGGAATCGGAACGATCTTCGAACCGTCGAAAGAGGAAGCCGATGCCCGCCACGCCCGTCCCCGCCCCGATCGCCGAATTCCTGGCCCGCCCCAACCCGGCCGTCTTCGCCTCCAACCGCCCGGACGGGCAGCCGGTGTCGGTCGCCACCTGGTACCTGTACGAGAACGGCCGAATCCTGGTGAACCTGGCCGACTTCCGCAAGCGCCTGGACTACCTGCGCGAGGACCCGCGGGTCACGCTGACCGTGCTGGAAGGCGACAACTGGTACAGCCACGTCAGCATCCAGGGCCGCATCGCCTCCATCGAGAACGACCCGGACTCCTCGGTCATCGACCGCATCGCCGAGCACTACACCGGCGGCCAGTACCCGGTCCGCGATCAGAAGCGCGTCTCGGTCTGGATCGAGATCGACCGCTGGCACGCCTGGGGCGACATCGCAGCCAAGGCCGAGTAAACCGGCCGTGCACGGTCGCGGCAGTCTCCGAACATGAAGCCGGGCCGCACTTTTCAGTGCGGCCCGGCTTCAGTGTTTCGGCAACGCCCGAAGTCAGCGGGCGTTCAGCACGATATTGGTGAACACCCGGACACCCGCCGCGAGCGCGCGCTCGTCGATGCCGAAGGTCGGCTGATGCAGGTCGAGCTGCTCCCCCGAACCGGACCAGACACCGAGCCGGCCCATCGCGCCGGGCACCTCCTCCAGGTACCAGGAGAAGTCCTCGCCGCCGCCGGACTGCTGGGTGTCGGCCAGCCCGTCCGGGCCGAGGCCGTGGATCGCGTCCTCGAACATGCGCACGGCCTGTTCGTCGTTCACCACCGGCGGCACGCCGCGCTTGTAGTTGAGCTGGTAGCGCACGCCGGTCGGGGCGAGCAGCCCCTCCACGATCTCGCGGACCATGGGCTCGAGCAGGGACCAGGTGGCGTGATCGCCGGTGCGGACGGTGCCGGTCAGCATGCCGGTCTGCGGAATCGCGTTGGGCGCCTTGCCCGCCGACACCGCGCCCCACACCATGACCGTGCTGGTGCGCGGGTCGATGCGGCGCGAGAGCAGGCCGGGCAGGCCGGTGATGACGGTGCCCATGGCGTAGACCAGGTCGCTGGTCAGGTGCGGGCGGGAGGTGTGGCCGCCGGGGGAATCGAGCACCAGCTCGACGGTGTCGGCGGCCGAGGTGATGGCGCCGGTCCGGATGCCGACCCGGCCCACCTCCAGCCGCGGGTCGCAGTGCAGCGCGAACATGCGCGAGACGTCTTCCATGGCGCCAGCGGCGACCATGTCGACGGCGCCGCCGGGCATGACCTCCTCGGCGTGCTGGAACACCAGCCGCACGCCGACCGGGAGGTCCTCGATCTCGGCCAGCGCGAGCGCGGTGCCGAGCAGGATCGTGGTGTGCGCGTCGTGCCCGCAGGCGTGCGAGACGCCCGGCACGGTGGAGGCGAACGGCAGGCCCGTGTACTCCTGCAGCGGCAGCGCGTCCATGTCGGCGCGTAGGCCGATGCGCGGGCCGTCGGGGCCGATGTCACAGATCAGGCCGGTGCCGCTCGGTAGTTTGCGGGGTTCGAGACCGGCCTTGACCAGCCAGGACTCCACGAATTCGGTGGTGGCGAACTCGGTTCGGGACAGTTCCGGGTTGGCGTGGATGTGGCGACGCCACGCGATCAGGTCGTCCATGTGCTCGGCGAGCCAGGACTCCACCGCCTCGTGCCCGGACACCGGTTCGCCCGCGACGCCCGACGGCGGCTGCGTGGTCACGCACGACGCCGCGAGTGGCCCGTTGACCCGCGCGGCGTACGTCGGGGCGCTCGCGGGGCCCTGCGTGGTCGCGCGAGCCGCCGCCTCCGGGCCTGACGCTCCCGCCCGGGACCGGCCGGTTGTGCTCACCGAATGTCCTCCTGTCGCTGAAACTGCCGTTGACCGACTCTCTCCGACAACCTGTCCCTGTGCATTTTGTCGCCTGCGATATGTATCGCCGTGCGGGCCAACGCCGTTGCCCCGTCCAGCACCGCACGGTCGGCCGAGGCGTTGACCGCGGCCGCCGCGAAGGCGGGCTGATGGGTCACCGCGCCTCCGGCATCGATGCCGATGACCGGGTGAATACCGGCGATGACGTTGGTGACGTTGCCCATATCGGTACTGCCCAGCGGCCGTGCCGCCTCGAATTCCGGGGCGATGGGCTCGCGGCCGAGCGCGGTGATCTGCTCGCGATAGGCACACAGTAGTGCGCTATCGGGAGTGAGCTCGGTATATGTCGGCGCGAGCTTCCGGATTTCGTGGGTGCATCCGGTTGCCAGGGCACCTGCCTCGAAACAAGCCGATGCTCGTTGCATCAGATCGTCGAGGGTCGCGGAGTCGACCGCACGTAGGTAATACAGCAGTTCCGCGTGACCGGGCACGATATTGGGGGCGACGCCGCCCGACCCGACTATACCGTGCAGCTGCTGTCCGGGGAGGAGATGTTGACGCAGCAAACCAAGGGCAACCTGCGCGACGGTGACGGCGTCGAGCGCGTTCCGGCCGTATTGGGGCGCCGCGCTGGCATGCGATTCGCGGCCGCTGTAGACCACCGAGAGATCGGCGAGGGCCAGCGAATGCGCGCCGGCGATGTCCTCCGGGCCCGGGTGCACCATCATGGCCATGGCCAGGTCGTCGAACACGCCGCGGTCCAGCATGAGCACCTTGCCGCCGCCCGACTCCTCGGCCGGGGTGCCCAGCACCTTCACGGTGATGTCGCAGGCGTCGGCGACGGCGGCCAGCCCGAGCGCCGCGCCCACCGCGGACGCGGCGATGATGTTGTGGCCGCAGGCGTGACCGATTTCGGGCAAAGCATCATATTCGGCGCAAATACCCACAACGAGTTCACCGCTGCCGAATTCCGCGGTGAATGCGGTCGGCAGATCCGCCACACCCGATTCGATGCGGAATCCGCGTTCGCGCAGCGGCTCGATCGTCTTGGCGACACTCCGGAATTCCTCGAATGCCAATTCGGGCTCGGAGTGGATGTCGTGCGAGAGCGCGATCAGCTGATCGCGGTAGCCGGCGATCGCGGCATCGGCCGCGGCCAGCAACGCCGGATCCGCCGATGCCACGGCCGGACGATGCGACGACGACACGGACGTCTCGGGACGTCCGATCGGTGCGCAGGATCTCCGGTCATCGCCGTTGCGCGATGGTGACATCCCAACAGTCTCGCACTGCCGCGCAACTCTGTCGCAGCAGGTAAGCCGGAAAATCTCCGGTGTAGGCCGTCGGTTACGGGTTGAACGCCAGGTTCTCGGGGGTGGTCTCCACCGCCAGCCCGGCCAGCGCCACCTGATGCAGGGCCTTCTTGATGACCGGCAGGTTCGGCTTGCGGTTGCCCTTGAGCAGGTCCGCGCGGGCGATGGCGGTGGCCAGCAACGACTCAGCGTCCGCCTTGGCGTCCACGATTCCGGCCGCGAGGGCGTCGTCCGCGCCGTAACGGCGGCCCGTGGTCATGGCCTCCACCGCGACCTGGTTGATCAGGCGGTTGGTGAGCAGCGCGTTCATGGCGACCGTGAACGGCATGCCCAGATTCACCTCGGGCAGGCACCAGAAGCCGCGGTCGGCGCGCATGACGCGGAAGTCGCAGGAGGTGGCGAGCATGGCGCCCGCGCCGAAGGCGTGCCCGTTCACCGCGGCCACGGTCGGCATGCCGAAGGTCAGCAGCCGGGAGTACAGCGAGTGCACGCGGTCCAGGTACCAGCAGTTCTTGTCGAAGTTGCCGAACAGCCAGTCGGTGTCGAGGCCGTTGGAGAAGAACTTGCCGTTGGCGGTGACCACCAGCGCGGCCGGGCCCTCGGACGCCTCGACCTCGTCGAGCAGCGCGTGGACCTCGGTGATCCAGTCCGGGTGGAAACGGTTCTCGCTGTCGATGGTCTGACCCTCGGTACCGAGGAACAGCACGAACACATCCCCGTCACGCTTCAAATACGCCATGCGCAGAGGGTAACGCCCACAAAAGGGCTTGCTACTCGCGGGTAGCAAGCCTCGCAGGTTCGCGGTCCGCCCCGGTCCGGGCTGCGGCTGGAATAGACCTCCGCCTTGGAGCGGGGGAGCGAAGCGGAGGAGCGGAGGAGGGAAGACCGGGGTTACGAGGGCCGCGAACAGCCGCAGCGAAGCGGAGGCAATTAGACTCGGCGACATGCTAGCCGAGAAGGCCATGGGCGGGGTTTCCGAACTAGCCGCCGCAGCCATTGCCGAACGTACGGGAGTGCAGCAGCATCGCGTCGCCGTGGTGCTGGGATCAGGCTGGCAGGAAGCTGCCGCCGAGATCGGCGAACCATCCACATCCATCCCCATGTCCGAGGTGCCGGGGTTCGGATCGCCCACGGCGCAGGGACATCAGGGCACCATCCATTCGGTGCACGTCGGCGACTCGCCCGTGCTGCTGCTCATGGGCCGCCAGCACCTCTACGAGGGACACGAGCCGAGCAAGGTTGTTCACAACGTGCGCACCGCGCTGGCCGCCGGTGCGCAGACCGTACTGCTCACCAACGCGGCGGGCGGCATTCGCGACGGGCTGTCGGTCGGCGAGCCCGTACTGATCAGCGACCACATCAATCTCACCGGCCGCACCCCCATCGAGGGCGCGAACTTCGTCGACCTGGTCGACGCCTGGGATCCCGAATTACGCGCGCTGGCAAAGGAAATCGACCCCAGCCTCACCGAAGGCGTGTACGCGGGCCTGACCGGACCGCAGTACGAGACCCCCGCCGAGATCCGCATGCTGCGCACCATCGGCGCGGACCTGGTCGGCATGTCCACGGTGCTCGAGGCCATCGCCTGCCGCGAGGGCGGGGCCAAGGTGCTCGGCATCTCGCTGGTCACCAATCTGGCGGCGGGCGTCACCGGACAGCACCTCTCACACGCCGAAGTCCTGGCCGAAGGCCACGCCGCCGCACCGAGATTGGGCAAGCTGCTGCGCGGCGTGCTGGAACGCCTCTAGGCGCGCGGGCATGCTGCGTTTCGGAACCGCCGGGCTGCGCGGTCCCCTCCAGGACGGCCCGGACGGCATGAACATCGACACCGTCGCGCGGGCGTCGGCGGGCATCGCCGCGTGGCTGCGCGACCGCTGTCTCGGCGGCGGGATCGTCATCGTCGGCCGCGATGCCCGGCACGGCTCGGACGAATTCGCCACCGCGGCGGCGGAAGTCTTCGCCGCGGCCGGATTCTCCGTGCTCGCGCTCCCCCACCCGGTGCCGACCCCGGTGGTCGCGTTCGCGGTGCGGGAGTTGAAAGCCGTTGCGGGCGTGCAGATCACCGCCTCGCACAATCCGGCCACCGATAACGGCTACAAGGTCTACCTCGACGGCGGCTCACAGATCGTCCCGCCCGCCGACACCGAGATCGAGCGCTGCATCGACGCGATCCACGGCCACATCGCCCGCACCGACCCCGACCCGACCGCCCCGGACCCCGAGCGGCTCGCACTACCCGAGGGCACCCCGCCGGACGCGATCGGCGCGGAGATCGTCCGCCGGTACCTGGCCCGGGTCACCCGATTGCCCCGCCTCATCGGCGGCGACGCACCACTCAGCATCGAGGACATCGAGACGACCGCCGACGATCCCGCCGCGGCCACGCGAGATGTCCGGCGGCGCGGCGATATCCGGATCGTGCTGACCCCCATGCACGGCGTGGGCGGGGAGCTGGGCGTCGCCGCGCTGCGAGGCGCCGGGTTCGACGAAGTACTGGTGGTCGCGGAACAGTTCGCGCCGGACCCGGACTTCCCGACCGTGGCGTTCCCGAATCCCGAGGAGCCGGGGACGGCGGATCTGCTGCTCGATCTGGGCGAACGGCTCGACGCGGACCTCGCCATCGCGCTGGACCCGGACGCGGATCGGTGTGCGCTCGGCGTGCGCGGGCCGGATGGCTGGCGGATGCTGCGCGGCGACGAAACCGGGGTGCTGCTGGGCGATTTCGTGCTGCGGACCGCCGCACCGGACGCCCTGGTCGCCACCACCATCGTGTCCTCACGGCTGCTGAGCAAGATCGCCGCCGCTCGCGGAGCGCGGTACGCCGAGACGCTGACCGGGTTCAAGTGGCTGGCCCGCGCGGGCGAGGGGCTCGTCTACGCGTACGAGGAGGCGATCGGGCACTGCGTCGATCCGTCCGCCGTGCGCGACAAGGACGGCATCTCGGCCGCGGTCGTCGCCGCCGATCTGGTCGCCCAGCTGAAGGCGCAGGGCCGCACCGTGCTCGACGTCCTCGACGAGTACGCGGTCGAGTTCGGTGTCCACGCCGGCGACCAGGTGTCGCTGCGTCTGGCCGATGCGGCGGCCGCCGCGGACGTCGTGGCGCGACTGCGGGAGACACCCCCGCGCGAGATCGCCGGGGAACCCGTGACCTGCACCGACATGGCACAGCTCCGGGGGCGGATGCGTACCGACGCATTGGTTTTCGAGGCGGACTCGTTCCGGGTGGTGGTGCGCCCGTCCGGCACCGAGCCTAAGCTCAAGTGCTATCTGGAAGCGTTCGAACCCGTGGCGGGACCGGATGCGCTCGACGACGCGAAAGCGGTGGCCGCGCAGCGGCTCGCCGAACTCCGCAAGTACTTCCAGCAGCTCTGAGCCGCTGCCGCGACCACTTCCGGAATCGCACCCCGGGCGTGGTTCGGCGCGGCCTGGGAGTGATTCAGCGCGGCCCGAACTGGCGGTCCCCCGCGTCGCCGAGACCCGGCACGATGTAGGCGTCGGAGTTGAGGCCACGGTCCACCGAGGCGGTGACCAGCAGCACGGCGTGCCCCGACTTCTCCAGCGCCTCAATGCCTTCCGGCGCGGCCACCACGCACACCACGGTGATGTCACGAGCCTTGCGCGTCGCCAGCAGATCCAGCGTGTACACCATGGATCCGCCGGTCGCCAGCATCGGATCCAGCACCATCACCGGCGTGGTCGACAGGTCCTCCGGCAGCGACTCCATGTACGGCGTCGGCTGATGCGTCTCCTCGTCGCGGGCCAGCCCCACGAACCCGATCCGCGCGTCCGGAATCAGATTCTCCGCCGTCTCCACCATCCCCAGGCCGGCCCGCAGCACCGGCACCAGCAGCGGCGGCGCGTTCAACCGCGCCCCCTCCGCCGCGGCCACCGGCGTGGCGATGGGAAACCGCTCGACCGGTGCGTCCCGCATCGCCTCGTACACCAGAATCCCCGTCAAATCCCGAAGCGCCGCCCGGAAAGTCGGATTGGTCGTCCGAGCGTCTCGCATGGTGGTCAACAACGCGGCCGCCAGCGGATGGTCCACAACGAGTGTGCGCATAGGAAAACCATAGGTCAGCCCCCGCCCTGAAGATCCCTCCACCGCGATTCTCCACACCGGGAACCATCCGGCCCCCACCCGCGTCCAACCCGGTACACCACATTTCCGCCCGCCGACCGGGCAAGAAGGGGGCACCAATGCACGTCTCGATCCACCCCGAGGGCCTGACCACCTACGCGACCGCCACCACCGCCCTCGCCACCCGCCTCACCACCGCCACCACCCACGCCGCCACCGCCGCCCCCACCGCCCTCGCCGACACCCTCGGCCTGATCGGCGCCGACCTGCTGACCGCCTACGCCGCCGCCCACGCCACCCACACGACCACCCTGACCCACCTCACCACCGTCTTCACCGCCACCAGCGCCGCCACCGACACCGCCGCGACGACCTACACCGACCACGACCACACCCGGGCCGCCGCCCTGCGCGCCACCGCCGAGCTGGACGCATGATCGCGTCACCCCAAAGACCGTGCGCGGCAATCATGCTGATTCACCGCGACGCCGCGCGTGCTGGCCACGCGCCGCACGAAGAGCCGCGATTCGTCCACCGCCGGACGCCGCACCGCCGGGCCGCGCGCCGCTGCCCTGCGCGCCACCACCGAGCTGGACGCATGATCGCGTCACCCCAAAGACCGTGCGCGGCAAACATGCTGATTCGGCGCGACCCCGGCGGGCGTACCAACCGAACGCTCACGAAGAGCCGCGATTCGTTCACGGGCGGATGCCGCGCCACCGAGCCGCGCGCCGCTGCGGAGCCGGGCGCACGTCCACGCCACCGGGGCAGCAGACCCGGCCACGGACCATCACCGCTCTTGGGCGCCCCTGCCGATGCTGCTCGACCCCCGTGGATTTCACCGTCCCCCCAGTACTTTCCGACGGTCGGTGGCCGGATCCTGCGGGCGGCTCGGGGTCCGGCTCGGAAGTCGGAGGACCTCCCCGGCGGAGCCGAGGTCGCGGCACCGACCGAAAGGGGCGGACGGACAGGGCAATTCGGCCGGGGGTTCGTCGATGAGCGATGACGTGACGGCGGCGGAGCTGGAGAGGCCGATCGTCGAGCTGCTGCGGAGTTTCGGGTCCGGGCGCGGCACCACCGCCGACGTGCTGCGGGAGACCGCGCGGATCGTCGATGAGGCGCACGCGGAGAGCCGGGGCAGTGTCGATCGGATGTACGACGCGTGGCGGGGACGAGCCGGGGATGCGGCGCTGGACAACGCATTGCGGACGCGGACCACGGCGGCGACGGCGTCCGAACGCGGGCAGGCGATGGCGGAGATCCTGGAGCGTGCGGATACGGAGGTCGCGAACGGGCGGCGGGAGTTGGAGGAGATTCTGCGGGCGTTCCGGGCCGAGTTGGCTGCGCTCGGAGCGAGTGCGGATACGCCGGGCGGGACGACGGCCGCTGTCGAGTCCGCGATCGACCACATCGGCCGAGCGGTGCGGGTCGTCGAACGGGTGCGGGCGGAGTTGGCGAGTGAGACGGCTGCCATGGCGGAATTGAGCGGTCCGATTCCGGCACCGGCGATCGTGAGTCCCGGGGGTGATGCGCCGGGCGATATCGCGGGTGTTCCGGTCGATGAGGGCACCGGTCCCGCCGGCGCGAGTCCGCTGCCGGCCGGGGCGGGCACTGCTCCGGCGGTGAGCCCGTCACCAGATGCGGTGGAGACCGTCCCGGCTTCGGCGGGCACGCACCCCGGCGACCGGTGGCCTCATGTCAGCCCAGCCACCTCGACCGGCGATCCGGTCACGAGTGGCGGTGACACGATCACGGCTGTCGGGCGCACGTTACTCGGGACCGGGCACTCGCCGGGCGGTGTGCGGACCACCACGGCGTCCGCGTTCACGCCGAAGTCGTCCGGGGTCGGCCATGATTCGCCGGGCGGCGGGACGCACCCGGGCGGGGTGTGGGTGACGTTGCCGGACGGGAGTCGGGTGGAGGCGCCGAACGAGCAGGCGGCGGAGGCGGTTCGGCAGGCGTTGAGTGCGGTGGGGACCCCGTATGTGTGGGGTGGGGTGACGCCCGGGGTGGGGGTGGATTGCAGTGGTCTGACGCAGTGGGCCTATGGGCAGGCGGGGGTTTCGCTGCCGCGGCTGGCGCAGGAGCAGGGCCTCGGGCATCCCAGTGTCGGTCCAGGGGGCTTGATGCCCGGTGATCTTGCGGTGTGGGACGGGCACGTGGCGATGGTGATCGGGAACGGGCAGTTGGTGGAGGCGGGCGATCCCGTCCAGATCGGACCGATACGAACGGAGAATTCGGGCATGCGTTTCCTCGGTTTCTACAGGCCGACGACATGAGCGGGCCGCGGGATACGGCGCAGGTGCCGCCGGTGACGGTCGCGGCGTCGGGAAATCGGGCGGGCACGGTGACGGTGTCGGCCACCGATCAGGGCATGCCGGTCGAGATCCGGTTCGAGCGCGGTGAATACCGGTACGGCGCACAGGCTCTCGCCGACGAGATCCTCCGATTGACCCGACGGTCCGCGCTGGTGGCGCGGTCGCGGCGGCGCGAACAGCTGGCTGCGACGGGGGTGCCGGACCCGGTCCTGGACCGGCTCGGCCTGCCCTCCCGCCAGGCCGCGGTGGACGAGCTGGATCGGCTCGACGACGCCGACACCGGCCGGGCCGGTTGGTTGCGGAACCGATGAGCGCCGAGATGGACGCCCTGGTCCGAGGCGTCAACGACCAGCTGGAAGCCCTCGAAGCGACCCTGCGCGACCTGGGCGGAGTGCGCGGCCGCTGCGTCGCCGAGGACGGTTCGGTCACCGCCGAGGTGGACGCCCACGGCGCGCTGACCGGCCTGTGGCTGGCCGAATCGGTGACGTCCCGGCCTCCGGCCGAGGTCTCCCGGCTGATCCTGTGGGCGGCGCGGCGGGCCGCCGCCGAGGCGACCGCGCAGCGGGCCCGGATCATCACCCGCCTGAACGACGCGCTGATTTCCAAAAAATGTTGGGGGCGACCCGGATAGTGCCTGACGCGACGACTGGATAGGCTTCCGGTCATGGCTTCTGGAGACATCGTCCCGATCGCGCTGGGCCTGACCAAAGGCGATCTTGTCACCCTCTGGGCACCCCGCTGGCGAGACGGTGACGATGAGTGGCAGGCATTCCTCGGTCACGAGGAAGACCTCTACGGTTTCGACTCCGTCGCGGAGCTGGCCGCGTTCATCCGCACCAACTCCGACAACGATCTGGTGGATCATCCGGCCTGGAAGATCATCGCCGGTCTGTCGGCGGCCGAACTGGAGCCCGAGGAGCAGTTCGTCTTCGATCTGGTCGGCGTGCCCGAGCTGGCCGCCGACGACCCGGACCCGGAGGTGGTCTCCGAGCTCGAGGAGACCCTCGAGATGGTCCGCAATATCGGCGACGTGTGCGAACTCGACCCCGTCACCAAGTTCTTCGGCTCGCACCCGGTGCTGGGCGCGCTGGCCGGCGGGGTGAGCGCCTTCCTCGGGCGTGAGGGCGAGGAGCTGTGGGACCAGATCGGCGCGGCCATCGCCAAGGACTGGGAAGCCGTCATCGACGCCATCGATTCGGTGGTGACGGTGCCCGACGTGGACGCCGACGCGGTCTCGGTGGCCGAGGCGGAACTGCTTGCGGCGCAGGAGAACATCGTCGACGCTGAGGACGCGGCCGAGGGTGACGACGAGATCGAGGACGTCGACCTGGACGAGGACGACGAGGAGGGCGAGCCGTCCTTCTGGCACGAGGTCGGCATCGACCCGGTGAAGATCATCTCCTCGGACGGCACCTTCTTCACGCTGCGCTGCTACGTCGACGACGAGCCCATCTTCCTGGGCAAGGACGGCTCGATCACGGTCTTCGGTTCGGAGCGCGCCCTGGCCCGTTACCTGGCCGACGACCACGATCACGACCTGGCCCGGGTGAGCACCTACGGCGAGGTGCAGACCGCCGCCGTGGACGGTTCGCTCGAGGTGGAGGTCGACGAGGAGAACGTCTACGTGCTGCCCGGTCTGTCCGAGGACCTGGCCTCCGGCCCGAAGTCCGTGGACACCGATCAGCTCGACCTGGCGGTCGAATTGTTCACCGACGCCGCCGACTACGCCGACGACGACGCCGTCGAGTCGGCGCTGGCGGTCTCCACTCCCCTGGGCTGGTACGTCTCCTACCTGCTGAACCCGGACCCGACCCGGATGGCCCCGAACCCGCCGTTCCAGGCCGAGTCGGAGGCGTGGAAGGCGCTGGAGTCGGTCTTCGAGGCCCGCCTGCAGAAGGGCTGACCCGGTCCGACCCCCGACACGATTCGAGCCGCACCCCGTGGGTGCGGCTCGAATCGCTTTCCGGGCGCTATCCCAGCAGCACCGCGTAGCCGGGCTTGATCACCTCGTCGATCAGCCGCAGTCGTTCCGGGAACGGGATGAACGCGGACTTCATGGCATTGATGGTGAACCGTTCCAGATCGCTCCAGCCGTACCCGAAGGTCTCCGACAGCTTGAGCATCTCCTTGCTCATGGTGGTGTCGCTCATGAGCCGGTTGTCGGTGTTCACGGTGACCCGGAACCGCAGCCGCGCGAGCAGGTCGAACGGGTGCTTGTCGAGCGAGGGCACCGCCCCGGTCTGCACGTTCGAGGAGGGGCACAGTTCCAGCGGAATCCGCATGTCCCGCACGTAGTTCGCGACCACGCCGAGGACCGGCCCGTCGGGGCCGTCGGTGATGTCGTCGGTGATGCGCACGCCGTGCCCGAGTCGTTCGCAGCCGCAGAAGGCGACGGCCTCGTGGATGGACGGCAGCCCGAACGCCTCGCCCGCGTGAATCGTGAAGTGCGCGAGGTTGGCCCGCATGTAGTCGAAGGCGTCGAGGTGGCGGCTGGGCGGGTAGCCGGCTTCCGCGCCCGCGATGTCGAAGCCGCCGACACCGCGGTCGCGCCAGCGCACGGTGAGTTCGGCGATCTCGCGGGAGCGGGCGGCGTGCCGCATGGCGGTGAGCAGGCAGACCACGGTGATGGGGGTGCCCGCCGCGGCGGCGGCCGCCTCGCCTTCCCGGAATCCGGCGATGGTGTGCTCGACGACCTCGTCGAGGGTGAGTCCGGCCTCGATGTGCTGTTCGGGCGCGAACCGCACCTCGGCGTAGATGACGCCGTCGGCGGCGAGGTCCTCGGCGCATTCGCGAGCGACCCGGCGCAGACCTTCGGGGGTCTGCATGACGGCGACGGTGTGGGCGAAGGTCTCCAGGTAGCGTTCGAGCGAGCCGCTGTCGGCCGCGTCCCGGAACCAGGCGCCGAGGGATTCGGCGTCGCTTGCAGGTAGCTGGTCGTATCCGGCGGCGCGCGCGAGCTCCAGCACCGTCGCGGGTCGCAGCCCGCCGTCGAGGTGATCGTGCAGGACCGCCTTGGGAGCCTGGCGGATCGAGGCGAGAGTGAGGGGCGTCGGTCCAGTCATGTAGCAACGTTAGCCGCATTCCCGTTCTGCGGCAGGACTGTTGGCCCGACTCACCGACAGTTCGGCATGTCGTTGCCCTCACGTTGCTGACCGGCGCGAATCCTTCATCTTCAGGCGGTGACGCGGTCCAGGATCAAGGGTTGCAGCGGCAACTGGACGGTGCCGTCGATGGTGAACGCGCCACGCAGCAGGTCCAACGCCACCGGGAAGGCCTCGGGGGTGTCGGTGTGCAGGGTCAGCAGCGGCTGCCCCTCGGTGATGGAATCGCCTGGCTTGGCGTGCATTTCGACGCCCGCCCCGGCCTGCACCGGGTCGCCCTGCCGGGCCCGGCCCGCGCCGAGCCGCCAGGCGGCGAGTCCGACGTCGAGGGCGTCGAGGCGGATCAGGGTGCCCGCGGCGGGCGCGCGCAGGGTTTCGGTGTGGCGGGCCTGCGGCAGCGGGGCGTCCGGATCACCGCCCTGGGCGCGCACCATGGCCCGCCACTGGTCCATGGCGCGGCCGTCGGCGAGCGCGTCAGCGGGGTCGACATCGGTGATCCCGGCCTGCGCGAGCATCTCCCGGGCCAGGGCGAGGGTGAGGTCGACGACATCGGCGGGGCCGCCGCCGGCGAGCACGTCGAGGGATTCGCAGACTTCCAGGGCGTTTCCGGCGGTGTGGCCGAGCGGGGTGTCCATGGCGGTGAGCAGGGCCACGGTCCGCACCCCGGCGTCGGTGCCGAGTTCGACCATGGCGGTGGCCAGTTCACGCGCCTGCGCCTCCTCGCGCAGGAACGCCCCGCGGCCGACCTTCACGTCCAGGACCAGCGCCCCGGTGCCCTCGGCGATCTTCTTGCTCATGATGGAGCTGGCGATCAGGGGGATGGATTCCACGGTCCCGGTGACGTCACGCAGCGCGTAGAGCCGTTTGTCGGCGGGGGCCAGGTCGGCTCCGGCGGCGCAGACGACGGCGCCGACGGCGGGATCGGACAAGAGCTCCCGCATGCGCGCGACCGGAAGGTCGGCCTGCCAGCCGGGTATCGCCTCGAGCTTGTCGAGTGTGCCTCCGGTGTGCCCCAACCCGCGTCCGGAGAGCTGGGGCACGGCGGCCCCGCAGGCCGCGACCAGCGGCGACAGCGGCAGGGTGATCTTGTCGCCGACCCCGCCGGTGGAGTGTTTGTCGACGGTGGGGCGGCCCAGATCGGTGAAGTCCAAACGCTTCCCGGAGTCGATCATGGCGTGGGTCCAGCGGGCGGTCTCGCGGCGGGTCATGCCGCGCCAGACGATGGCCATCGCCAGCGCCGACATCTGTTCGTCGGCGACCTCGCCGCGGGTGAACGCGTCCACCACCCAATCGATCTGCGCGTCGCTGAGCTGTCCGCCGTCGCGCTTGGCCCGAATCACGTCCACCGCCGAGTGCACCGTCACGCCCTCCACCCTGGCACGGGCTCGGCCGCCTTTCCACGGATTCCCCCGCGCGCCACGATGATCAGCCGTTATAGCGAGGTTCTACCGCTGCCCGGCGGCGAGGTCGTCGGGCCCGAAGGAGTCCGGCAGCAGCGCATTCAGGGTGACGGGCCCGTCGCGGTGATCGACGAGCAAATCACCGCCGCCGTGCTCGAGCAGAATCTGCCGGCAGCGTCCACAGGGCATGAGCACCGCGCCCCGCGAATCGCAGACCGAGACCGCCCGGAGTCGCCCGCCTCCGCCCGAAATCAAGTTACCGACCAGTACACATTCAGCGCAGAGGCCCAAACCGTATGAGACATTTTCCACATTGCAGCCGCTCACCACGCGGTCGTCGACGGTGAGAGCCGCGGCCCCGACGGGGAATCCGGAATAGGGGGCATACGCCTCTTGCATAACTTCAAAAGCCTTGTCACGCAGGGCTTTCCAGTCAATTTCGGACATTTCGGACCATCCTCCTATGGACGTGACAGCACCCCCGTGTTACACGTTCTGCCTGGTCGCGAAAATCAGGAAAGGCAAACCTAACTCACAACAATTTGAGCCAACGAGCGGCACGCCGAATTAGTTCCCCTCCAAAGCTGGGTTTAGAGTTCACGACAGATCGGTTCAGGTTCCCGACAACGGGCCTGCAGCACTGCCACCGGATGTTGATTCCGCTCGTGAGCAGGTGGTTTCGACAGTCCGAAGGCTCCGCGGCCGGATTCTGACCGGGTCCATCAACGACGTTGGAGGCACCGCACTCTATGACCACGCTAGAAGCTCCGGCCAAGCCGAAGCGCACCTTGTACCGAGGCGACCCCGGCATGTGGTCCTGGGCACTGCACCGCATCACCGGCGTGACGATCTTCTTCTTCCTGTTCGTCCACGTCCTCGATACCGCGTTGGTGCGAGTCAGCCCGGACACCTACGACCGCGCGATCGAGACCTACAAGAACCCCCTCGTCGCCCTCATGGAGATGGGTCTGGTTGTCTGCGTGCTGTTCCACGCGTTCAACGGCATCCGCATCATCCTCGTCGACTTCTGGTCGCAGGGCCCGCGCTACCAGCGGCAGATGCTCTGGATCGTGCTCGCGATCTGGATCCTCGTCGCCGGTGCCGGAGTCGGCCGCCAGTTCTTCTACCTGCTGACGAATTGAGAGCCGACATGACCGCACCTGTTCTCGGTAAGTCCTACGACCGCCCCGCCTCGCTCGACGCCCCCCGCGCGCCCCGCCGCGCCGGCGGCAACAACTTCGAGAAGTACGCCTGGCTCTTCATGCGTGCCTCGGGCCTGCTGCTGGTCATCCTGGTCATCGGCCACATGACGATCATGCTGATGCTCGACGGCGGCGTGCACCGCCTGAACTTCGCGTTCGTCGCCGGCCGCTGGGCCTCCCCGTTCTGGCAGCTCTGGGACCTCACCATGCTGTGGCTGGCCCAGCTGCACGGCGGCAACGGCCTGCGCACCGTGATCGACGATTACGCGCGCAAGGACTCCACCCGCTTCTGGCTGAAGACCGCGCTGGTCGTGTCCATGATCCTGGTCATGGTCACCGGCACCTACGTGATCTTCACCTTCGACCCCAACATCAGTTAGGAACAGGCCACCTCGATGAGTGAATCCCGACCGATTCAGGAGCACCGCTACGACGTCGTCATCGTCGGTGCCGGTGGCGCTGGAATGCGTGCGGCGATCGAGGCCGGTCCTCGGGCGCGCACCGCCGTCCTGACCAAGCTCTACCCGACCCGTTCTCACACCGGTGCGGCGCAGGGCGGCATGTGCGCCGCGCTGGCGAACGTGGAAGAGGACAACTGGGAGTGGCACACCTTCGACACCGTCAAGGGTGGTGACTACCTGGTCGACCAGGACGCCGCGGAGATCATGGCCAAGGAAGCCATCGACGCCGTGCTCGACCTGGAGAAGATGGGCCTGCCGTTCAACCGCACGCCCGAGGGCAAGATCGACCAGCGTCGCTTCGGTGGCCACACCCGTGACCACGGCAAGGCGCCCGTGCGTCGCGCGTGCTACGCCGCCGACCGCACCGGCCACATGATCCTGCAGACGCTGTACCAGAACTGCGTCAAGCACGACGTGGAGTTCTACAACGAGTTCTACGTGCTCGACCTGATCCTGTCCGACGGCCCCAACGGCCCGATCGCGACCGGCGTCGTGGCCTACGAGCTGGCCACCGGCGAGCTGCACGTGTTCCACGCGAAGTCGATCATCTTCGCCACCGGTGGTTCGGGTCGTATGTACAAGACCACCTCCAACGCCCACACCCTCACCGGTGACGGCATGGCGATCGTGTTCCGCAAGGGACTTCCGCTGGAGGACATGGAGTTCCACCAGTTCCACCCGACAGGCCTCGCGGGCCTCGGCATCCTCATCTCCGAGGCGGTCCGTGGTGAGGGCGGCATCCTGCGCAACGCCTCCGGTGAGCGCTTCATGGAGCGCTACGCGCCGACCATCAAGGACCTGGCGCCGCGTGACATCGTCGCGCGCTCCATGGTGCTCGAGGTCCGTGAGGGCCGCGGCGCGGGCCCGAACAAGGACTACGTGCTCATCGACGTGACCCACCTCGGTGAGGACGTGCTCGAGGAGAAGCTCCCCGACATCACCGAGTTCGCCCGCACCTACCTGGGCGTCGACCCGGTCAAGGAGCCGGTGCCGGTCATGCCGACCTGTCACTACGTGATGGGTGGCATCCCGACCCGCATCCGCGGCGAGGTGCTGCGCAACAACACCGACATCGTGCCCGGCCTGTACGCCGCCGGTGAGTGCGCCTGTGTCTCCGTGCACGGCGCCAACCGTCTGGGCACCAACTCGCTGCTGGACATCAACGTGTTCGGCCGGCGCGCGGGCATCGCGGCCGCCGAGTACGCGCAGCGCGCCGAGTTCGTCGACATGCCGGAGAACCCGGCGCAGATGGTGCAGGACTGGCTGGCCAACCTGCTGGGCGAGCACGGCAACGAGCGCGTCGCCGACATCCGCACCGAGCTGCAGAACTCCATGGACGACAAGGCCGGTGTGTACCGCACCGAGGAGTCGCTGAAGTCCATGCTCGAGGAGATCCAGGTCTTCAAGGAGCGCTACTCGCGGATCACCGTGCAGGACAAGGGCCGTCGCTACAACAGCGACCTGCTCGAGGCCGTCGAGCTGGGCTTCCTGCTGGAGCTGGCCGAGGTGACCGTGGCGGGTGCGGTGAACCGCAAGGAATCCCGCGGCGGCCACGCGCGCGAGGACTACCCGGACCGCGACGACGTCAACTTCATGCGGCACACCATGGCCTACAAGCAGAGCCCGGAGCTCATCTCCGACATCCGCCTGGACTACAAGCCGGTTGTGCAGACCCGCTACGAGCCGATGGAGCGTAAGTACTGATGACTGCTGTCGCTGAAACGCCGCAGAAGCCGGCTCCGGTGCCGGACGGGTCGACCCTGATCACCGTCAAGGTCGCCCGCTTCAACCCGGAGGACGGGCAGGGCCAGCACTGGGACGAGTTCAAGGTCCCCGTGCTGCCGACCGACCGGTTCCTGAACGTGCTCATCTACATCAAGTCCTACCTGGACGGCACGCTCACCTTCCGTCGCTCCTGCGCGCACGGCGTGTGTGGCTCGGATGCCATGCGCATCAACGGCGTCAACCGCCTGGCGTGCAAGATCCTCATGAAGGACATGCTGCCCAAGGGCAGCAAGGAGCTGACGGTCACCGTCGAGCCGATCCGCGGCCTGCCCGTGGAGAAGGACCTCGTGGTGAACATGGAGCCGTTCTTCGACGCGTTCAAGGCAGTCAAGCCCTACCTGATCACCAAGGGCAACGAGCCGACCTACGAGCGCATCCAGTCCCAGCACGACCGCGCCCGCTTCGATGACACCACCAAGTGCATCCTGTGCGCCTGCTGCACCACCTCCTGCCCCGTGTACTGGAGCGACGGCAGCTACTTCGGCCCGGCCGCGATCGTGAACGCGCACCGCTTCATCTTCGACAGCCGGGACGAGGGCGCCCGCGAGCGTCTGGACATCCTCAACGATGTCGAGGGTGTGTGGCGCTGCCGCACCACCTTCAACTGCACCGACGCGTGCCCCCGCGGCATCGAGGTCACCAAGGCGATCCAGGAAGTCAAGCGCGCGCTGCTGTTCGCCCGCTGACTCCGGCTGAGCCGAAATACCAAGGCCGCCCGCATCTTCGGATGCGGGCGGCTTTTCGTTGTCAGGCCGGGGACCGATCCTGGAACGGGGCCAGCATTTCCCAGGACCAGGTGAGGCTGCCGTCGGCGAGATCCGCGAGAACGGCGTGCAGCCAATTCAATTCGGCTGCCGTGACGGCGCGCTGATACTCGTCCTCGAGCAATGCGACGCGCGGGAGGCCGAACTCGGTGGCCCCCGCCAGGCCCGCCTCGATCTGCTCGAGCGCGGCGCGCACGGCGTCGGCCCGCCGCCCGAGTTCGATCCGGGCCCCGTCGGGCGGCAGCAGCATCAGAAACGACAGTGCCGCAGGGAATTCCGGGAATTCGTTGCGCGGCGTCGCGACCATGTCGTTGATCCACGCGAGGCAGGCGGTCCGGCCGTCGTCGGTGATCTCGTAGACCGTGCGCTCGGGGTACTGCTGGTCGCGGCCGGTCTCGCGGACCGCCACCAGTCCCGCGTCCTGCAACCGCGCGATCGTCTTGTACAGCTGCGCCCGCTGCCCGACATTGACGACCTTGTCCTTGCCCCACTCCTTGATCCGGCGCTGGATGGCGTAGGGATGCATCGGTTCCAGGTGCAGGATGCCGAGCACCGCCATGGCCAAGGGCGAGCGCTTGAACCGCGCGGCCGGAGTCGAGGCTGTCATGTCAACCACTTTACTAGGTGCCCAAGAACTAGTTTCTTCGAACTAGTTGCTTGGAAACTAGTCTCCATGTCACTATTGAGGAGCAGGCGAACCAGACCAGCACCGACTCCCCGAAGGGACCGAGGCCATGAAAACCACCGACACCGTGAAGATCCACACCGATCACGACACCACCAAGCACCTGGGCGACTGGACCGATGCCAACACCTTCCAGGTGAAGGCCCGCTACGGCAGCGTCGTCATCGACCTGCGCTCGCCGCGGATCGAGGGCGCGGCGGAGATCGTCGTCCACGCCGACCTCGACCACGCCATGGTCAAGCTGCTGGTCCCCGAGGACGCGGTCATCGACTCCTCCGAACTGGAGTGGACCGGCCGGGGCCGGGTCAAGGACATGACCCGCCCGCTGCGCGCCGAGGGCCGCGTCATCCGGCTGACCGGTTCCGCCGCCAAGAGCGAGTTCCGGATTCACCGCGGCGGCATCGCGATCCTCTCGGCGCTGTTCAGCCGGGACTTCCTGGCGGAGGTCACGGGCCCGGACCGGGAGACCCGGGTGCCGGCGCTGCTCGACCCCGAGCACGCGGCCCGCTGACGCGAGCGCGGTGTTCGGCCCGGCTGCAAACGGGACCGGATGCCTAGCTGGCGGCGGATCATCATTGGGAATTCACGGACAAAACGGCGGCCCAGCTGGTCAAACTGACCAGCTGGGCCATCGTTCGTTGTATAGATCACCGGGCGGTGCTTGCATCGAAGTATGTTCACCGAGGCGCAGCTGTACTCGCCGGTCACGACGGGGGCCGACGGCGATGTGACTGTGCACTTGAGCGACGAGCATCCGGGCGTGCACGATCCCGTGTACCGGACCCGCCGCAATGCCATCGCGGCCATGGCCCTCGAGTACCGGCCGGGCGATCCGGTGCCGCACGTCGAGTACACCGCCGAGGAGCAGGAAGTGTGGCGGATCGTGTCCGCCGAGCTGGCCCGCAAGCGGGCGAAGTACGCGTGCGCGGAGGTCATCGACGCGGCCGAGCGGCTGGGGCTGCCGTCGGACCACATTCCGCAATTGGACGAGGTGTCCGCGAAACTGGTGCCGCTCACCGGATTCCGGTACGCGCCCGCCGCCGGGCTGGTGCCGTTGCGGCAGTTCTTCGGGTCCTTCGCGGACCGGACCTTCCACTCCACCCAGTACATTCGCCATCACTCGGCGCCGCTGTACACGCCCGAGCCGGACGCCATCCACGAAATCATCGGCCACGCTAACCAATTGGCCTGCCCGCGCTTCGCGGCCCTGTACGAGACGGTCGGCGCGGCGGTGGCCCGGCTGGAGACCGAGCGGGCGCTGAAGTTCCTGGCCGACGTGTTCTGGTTCTCGCTCGAGTTCGGGGTGCTGCGCGAACACGGCGAAGTGCGTTGCTACGGTGCGGGACTGCTATCCTCGTACGGGGAGATCGAGGAGTTCCGCGACGCCGACCTGCGGCCGCTGGACATCCACGCCATGGGCACCATCGTCTACGACATCACGCACTATCAGCCGGTGCTGTACTGCGCCGAGTCGGTCACCGAGATCGAGGACGTGGTGGGCGGGTTCTTCGAGACCATGACCGATGACACGGTGGCGCGACTGGTGGGCGTTAAACCGGTCTAGAGCGAGGTCATGCCCCCGTCGAGGAAATCGATGACCCGCACGATCTGATCCGGCGAGAACGGATACTGGTCGATGAACGCCATCATGGCCCCGGTGAGCGCGCCGGCGAAGGCCATCAGCTCGAAGTCGTCGGCGGCGCGCCCGGTCCAGCGGGCCGCGATCTCGGTGACCATCACCAGGTTGCGCTGGATCTCCTGGGTGACCGCGCCGCGCAGCTCCGGCACCGAGTAGAGCAGTTCGATGCGCTCCTTCTCGAACGCGTACTCCTCGGGGGTGAGCGCGGCGAAGGCGTCCAGGGTGGCCTGTCTGAAGGCGGCCAGCAGTGTGATGTCGCGGGGCTGGGCCTCGATGGCCGCGATCATCAGCGGGTCCAGGTCGTCGGCGAGCGCGACCTGCTCCTTGGACGGGAAGTACCGGAAGAAGGTGCTCGGCGAGATGTCGGCGGCGGCCGCGATCTGCTCGACCGTGGTCTCGGTGTAGCCCTGCTCCCGGAAGAGCCGGAACGCCTCGGTGCGAATGGTCCGGCGGGTGCGTTCCTTCTTCCGTTCACGCAGGCCGCCCCCGGCCGCGGCTTTCGCCGGGGCCGGGGGCGTCGCGGAGGCAGTCTCAGCCGACATGGACCGATTGTCCCGCATCGAGATCGGTGAGCACGACCGGATCCTTGCGGCGGATCACCACGGCGGCCAGCACCGCGGCGGCCGCGCAGATGGCGGTGCACACCCACAGCATCGCGCTCATGCCGTCGACGAACGCGCTCTGCACCTGCGCCAGCAGCGCCGGGTCGCCGAGCTTGCGGGCGACGCCGACCCCGGCGTTCACACCATCGGAAATCGGATCCCGATCGAATTCGCCCAGCCCCGAACGGTATCGGTTGGACAGCACCGTGCCCAGGATGGCGACGCCGATGGTGCCGCCCGCCTGCCGGAGGGCTTGCAGCAGCGCCGAGCCGGACCCGGCGCGCTCGGGGGTCAGGTCGTCGGTCGCCGCGCCCATGGCGGCGGGCATCACGAAGCCCATGCCCACTCCCAGCAGCACCAGCCCGATGGCCGCGAACCCGTACCCACTGTGCACGGTGATCAGCGCCGCCAGCCCGAGACCGGCTGCGAGCAGCACGAATCCGGCGACCAGCACCGCCCGCGCGCCCACCTTGGGCAGCAACCGGTCCACCAGCCGGGACCCGACCGCCAGGCCGCCGATGAGCGGCAACAGGCGCAGACCGCTGCCGAAGGTGTCCGCCCCCAGCACCGCCTGGAAGTACTGCGGCATGGTGAAGAACAGCCCGAACATGGCGAAGTTGACCAGGATCATGAACACGGTGCCCCACCGGAATCCGGGCTCGGCGAACAGGCCCAGGTCGACCAGCGGGTGCGCGGTGCGGCGCTGCCACAGCACGAACGCCGCGCCCAGCGCGAGGCCGGCGGCGATGGCGGTCCAGGCCACGGCGTCGCCCCAGCCCTCTTGGCCACAGCGGATGAAACCGTAAGTGATACCGGCCATTCCAGCCGCGGACAGCAGCGCGCCGGGCAGGTCGATGCGGAATCGGCTGCCGCTGCTGGATTCCGGCACCAGCAGGCCGACGGCGAGGGCGCCGACGATCACCAGCGGCACATTGAGCAGGAACGCCGAACCCCACCAGTAGTGCTGCAGCAGCCAGCCGCCGACGATCGGGCCCAGCGGCAGGCCGACGGCGGTGGAGGTGATCCAGATGGTGAGGGCCCGCTGCCGCTCGCCCGGTTCCGGGAACAGCGTGGGCAGCACCGCCATGGACAGCGGCATCATGACCGCGGCCGCCAGCCCGAGTACCACGCGCCCGGCGATGAGCTGGCCGGAGCTGGTGGCGAACGCGCACGCGACGGAGGCCACTCCGAACAGCACCAGCGCGCCGAGCAGGAACTTCTTGCGGCCGAAGCGGTCGCCGAGCGCGCCCGCCGGAAGCATGAAGGCGGCCAGGGCCAGGGTGTACGCGCTGCTGAACCACTGCAGCGCGGAGGTGTCGGCGTGCAGGTCGGTCGCCAGGGTGGGCAGGGCGACGGTGAGGACGGTGACGTCGAGCCCGATGGTCAGCATGGCGATGGCCAGGGCTCCCAGCGCCAGCCAGCGGCGCACTCCCTCAGCTTTCATGACAGTTCCAATCATTTGAGTGCTTCTCGATAATGAGAGAGTCTCTCATTTTGGAGAGACTGTCAATTCTTGTCGTGTCATGAGTTCAGAGGGGCCGCAATGGGGTGTGTCACCATTCCGCCCTTTGGTACTGGTGTCTCAAATGCTCGTCGCGACACGGCATCTTCCTGCTGTTACCGTCATGCGGTCCGTTTTCGAGATCGACGACCCCACAAAGGGTCTGGACACGTGAGGCACGAAATGACCGACCAAGCAACAGAATCCGTCGAGACCCCTCTGCACCTGCAGGGCCGCGACGCCGTGATCGCCGCGGCCGCGCCGGAGGACTGGCGTGAGGGCGCGCCCGACTACCACCTCAGCAAGGAAGTCATTCCGGTCGAGCGCAGCACCCAGCACGCGCCGGATTCGTTGGAGCACATCGTCGAAGAGCTCGTGAAGGTCTTCGAGATGGAGGTCTCGCACAAGAAGGACCCCGCCAAGTGGGTGTCCCTGGTGGCCGAGCACTACCGCGGCCGCGTCAACGGCGGCCAGTGGCAGGACGCCGAGGAATTCGCGCGCATCGGGTCCTACAACATCCTGATCGGCGAGAACCCCTTCTACGATGTCGCCGGCGAGGACTTCGAGTCCTCGCACAAGATCTTCCACACCGCCTTCCCCGGCGGCTTCTTCTGGGAGGTCCTCGAGGTGCTGTCCGGCCCGCCGACCGTCACCTTCAAGTGGCGCCACTGGGGTCGCTACGAAGGCGAGTACAAGGGCCACCAGCCCACCGGCGAGCTCATCGAGATGACCGGCGTGACCATCGCCAAGGTCTCCGAGGACCTGCGCATCGTCGAGCTCGAGCACTTCTACGACAACAACAAGCTGCTCAGCCCGCTCGCCCACGGCTGCCCTGTCAACCACTCCGCCAACTAGGCGATAAAGTCGGGCGCGATGAGTAACCGCAGGTATTCGCGCCTCCTCGCCGCCGCGACGCTCGCGACGGGCCTCACCGCGTTCTCGGGCACCGCCTTCGGGCCGGTGCTACCGGGAACCGCGGGGGCCGAGCCGTCGACCACCGCGCCGTCCACGACGCCGTTCACCACCCCCAATACCGACACCTGCCCGAACAAGACCACACCACCGTCCCCCATCGACTCCTCCGAGGTGCCCGAACCCGGGCAGAAGGCTCCGGCGGCCCTGCCGATCCCGGATCCGCCCATCGGGGGCAAGCGGCTGGGCGGGTGCGGGGTGATCCTGCCGGCGGGGGCCGCGCCGCTGCCGGAAGGGATTTCGGCGACGGCGTGGGAGGTGGCGGACCTGGACTCCGGCGCGGTCCTCGCGGCCAAGGATCCACACGGCCGGTATCGCCCCGCCTCCACCATCAAGGTGCTGCTGGCGGCGGTGGCGATCCCGGCCCTGGACCTGGACGCCGTGGTGACCGGCACCCAGGACGACGCGAACGCCGACGGCACCCGGGTCGGCATCGGACCGGGCGGCACGTACACCAACAAGCAGCTGTTCCAGGCACTCATCATGGCGTCGGGAAACGATGCGGCGCATGCCATCTCGACCCAGCTGGGCGGCGACGACGCCACCGTCGCGAAGATGAACGCGATGGCGAAACGGTTGCAGGCGTTCGACACTCGCGCCGCCACCCCGTCCGGGCTGGACGGGCCGGGCATGAGCACCTCGGCCTACGACCTGGCCATGCTGTTCCGGCATTCCATGACGCTGCCGCTGTTCGCGGAGCTGATCCACACCGAGCAGGTGGACTTCCCCGGCTTCCCCGCCGACCCGAAGATCCCCGGCGACAAGGATCATCCCGGCTTCCCCATCGCCAACGACAACCATCTGCTCTTCGAGTACGACGGCGCGATCGGCGGCAAGACCGGCTACACCGACGACGCCCGGCAGACCTTCGTGGCGGCCGCCGAACGCAATGGCCGCCGCTATGTGGTGAGCCTGCTCAAGGCGGATGTGCGGCCGTTCCGGCCGTGGGAGCAGGCGGCCAAACTGCTCGACTGGGCCTACGCGCTCCCGGCCGGGTCGAGTATCGGCACCATGCCCGACGGGTCCGCCGCGGCGAATCCCTCGGTGGCACTGGCCAGTCCGCCCGCGCCGCAGTCGGAGGCCGCCCCGGAGTCGGACACCGGCTCGGGTGACCACCAGGATCTGCGCACCGTGCTCATCGGCGGCGGCGTCTTCCTGGTCGTGGCGCTGCTGCTGGCGGCGCGGAGGCTGAGCCGCCGCCGCTGATCGGCGGCCGTTGGTCCGTCATTGGTTCCCCGTTGGTGGGTCCTCGCACAGTGGTCACACGCCGGAATCCCGGTCACGACTCTGGAGGGGACCCCACCATGAAAACCACCCGCAGCTCCCGCCTGCGCCGCCTGGCCCCGCTGGCCGCCGCGGTGCTCGCCCTCGGCGTCTTCGGCGCCACCACCTCCGCCGGGCCCGCGTCCGCGGCCGCCCAGAAGTGGTACTCCTGGGACCATGACCTGCACAGCGGCGACTGCACCCTGTTCGGCGGCGCCAAGTGGACCATCGACTCCGATGGGCACGCCTGGTTCGACGGGACCGTCACCTCGTCGAGCAACGACGACGCCTGGCTGATGTGGGCGGAGCTGCGCGACAGCAATGGCGCGGTGCTCACCACGCTGCACAATGTGCACTACTACGACTACAACGACCAGGCGAAGTTCTCCCAGAACCTGCCCGACAAGCACAAGAAGTACCGCTGGTTCGCCGATGGCTCGTTCAACAAGAACCTCTACCCGCTGGTCGCGAAGATGAACCTGCGCAGCCACTGCTAGTCAGCGACGGCGCAGCATCGAAAGCAGTACTCCCGCAAACGCTCCCGCGCCGAACCACGCCGCACCCGCTCCCGCCGGGAAGCCCGCCGCCGTCACCCGCGGCCGGATGACCGCCGGGGCGGGCGCCGGAATGTCCTCGGGCACTTCGTTGTCCGAGGCGGTGGCGGCCCAGGCGGTGGCGAACAGGATGATCCGCGCGGTGACGTAGCTGAACACCATGAGCCCGATGATCGGACCGAACACCACGCCCGCCGGGCCGTTCACCACCGATCGCAGGATGATCGTGGCCAGCTGTTTGAACGCCTCGAACACCACCGCGGCCATCAGGGCCGCGCGGGCCGCGCTGCGGAAGGTGACCGGGTGCAGCGGCAGCCGCGCGATCATCCACGCGAAGACCGCCCAGTTGGCGAGCACCGCGAGCAGCAGCGACACCAGCGTGAGCAGCGCTGTCATCCAGGCCGTCTGATGGATGTGCAGGCGATCCAGCAGGTTACTGATCAGCCCGCTCGACGCCAGCACGGACAGGCCCAGCGAGACGAGGATGGCCAGGAACAACCCGATCAGCGCCAACAGGTCGGACGCCTTGGATGCGAACCAGTTCCGCTTCTTGGTGGGCTGATCCCACTGCTCGGTGAGCGCGGCCCGCAGGTTGGCGATCCAGCCGAGCCCGGCGTACGCGCCGGCCAGCAGACCGATGGTGCCCACGCTCGCCCGCGAATTCACGGCCTGGTGGATCAGATCGTTGATGGAGCTGCCCGCGGCGCCCGGAATGTTCTCCACGATCTTGTCCTGGATGTCGGTGAGCCACTGCGGATTCCGCGACAGCACGAAGCCCGCCACCGCGAAACCCACCATCAGCAGCGGGAACAGCGACAGCACCGTGAAGTAGGTGATGCCCGCGGCGTAGTAGTCGCCGCGCTGCCGCTGATACCGGCCCCCGGCCCGGACCATGTGGTCGAGCCAGGGCCGTCGCCGGATCTGGGTCCTGATCCACGTCTCGACGTTGTCGACGAGATTCCCGAACACCGCCACCTCCGCACACCTGGGCGCGCGGCGGCCGGGTCAGCGGGCGAGGAAACCCACCCGGTCGTACACCTGCGCGAGAGTCCGCCCGGCGACCTCCCGTGCCCGCTCGGCTCCGGCGGCGAGGACACGGTCGAGTTCACCCTGGTCAGACATGTATTCTTGCACCTTCGCGCGCAGCGGAGTCACGAACTCGATGAACGCGTCGGCGGTATCCGATTTCAGGTCACCGTAACCCTTGCCGGCATAGTCCTGTTCGAGCGTGACGATCGGAGTGTCGGTCAGCGAGCTCAGGATGACCAGCAGATTGCTCACACCCGCCTTGGTCTCCGGGTCGTAGCGGATCTCCCGTTCGGTGTCGGTGACCGCGGAGCGGATCTTCTTGGCCGAGACCTTCGGGTCGTCGAGCAGGCTCAGCAGACCCGACTCCGAGGCCGCCGACTTGCTCATCTTCGAGGTCGGGTCCTGCAGGTCGTAGATCTTGGCGGTGCCGGTCACGATGTGCGCCTCGGGCACCACGAAGGTCTTCTTGTAGCGAGTGTTGAAGCGCTGCGCCAGGTTTCGGGTCAGCTCCAGGTGCTGACGCTGATCCTCACCGACCGGCACCAGCTGGGGCCGGTAGAGCAGGATGTCGGCGGCCATCAGCACCGGGTAGGTGAACAGGCCGACGGTGGCGTTGTCCGCGCCCTGCTTGACCGACTTGTCCTTGAACTGGGTCATCCGGCTCGCCTCGCCGAACCCGGTGATGCAGTTCAGCACCCAGGTCAGCTCGGCGTGCTCGGGCACCTGCGACTGCACGAACAGCGTCGACTTCTTGGGGTCGACGCCCAGGGCCAGCAACTGTGCCGCCGACACCTTGGTCCGCGTACGCAGCTCCTTCGGGTCCTGCGGCACGGTGATGGCGTGCAGGTCGGGGATGAAGTAGAAGGCGTCGAAGTCGTCCTGCAGCCGCACCCAATACTGCAGCGCGCCAAGGTAGTTGCCGAGGTGGAAGGAATCGCTGGTGGGCTGGATTCCGGACAGTACCCGCTGCTTACGCTCAGCGGTCGGCTCAGGACTCGACATACCCCGATCTTCGCATGTCGGCTAGGCCGTATTTCTGGCCACCCAGGACCGCGGGTCCACCCCCGGCATGCTGGCCCGGCCCGAGCCGATCAGGCGCTGTTCGCGCCGGGTGACCAGCTTGTACAGCGGGTAGCTGGGGCCGGTCATGGGGGCGGTGAGCGGGTTGCCGAGCAGGGGCGGGGAGATGTGGGCGGTGCGGACCGCGCGGGCCAGGCCGCGGAAGGCGACCTCCTCGCGCAGGCCCCAGGACAGGTCGTACAGGTCGCGGATGCACTGGGGGAGGCTGCCCTGAACCAGGAGGGAGAAGCCGGAGAGGGCCTGCTGGGCGGGCATCGGGAGGGGGTGGGGGACGCGCTGGCCCATCAGGTAGGAGCCGACCAGTTTGGCCTCGTCGGTGAGGTGGGGTTGATCGGAGGCCAGGTAGCCGTCGAAGTAGTCGCGGAATTCGCGGTAGGTGTAGGGCGCGGCGGTGCGCGGCATGCCGAACAGTTCGCCCCAGCGCACGTAGTCCTGGTAGAGGCCCTCGCGCTCGGTCGGGGTGAGGCGGCGGACCAGCAGATCGTGCATGACCTCGGCGGAGTCGAAGGTGAAGGCCATGGTCATGAACATCAGGTGCGGGTCGTTGGCGGAGTAGCGGGTGCCCGCCGGGTTGGCCGTGCCCGCGGACTCGGGCAGCGCGCCCTCCACAGGGGCGTGGCGCTTGCGGGTGAATTCCCGTGCGCGGTCGGCTTCTTCGCGGGTGCCCAGGGAGACGGCCTCGAACAGGCGGCCGGTGAGGGCCAGGCGGGTGTACGGGGTGGTCCGGTGCTGGGTGTTCTCGGCGGTCCCGACGTAGAGCAGTGGATGCACCGCGCCGATGACCAGCGCCCGCTGGCCGTAGGTGACTCCGACCGCGCGTTTGCGCATGACCCGCCGGATCATCGAGTCGTCGGAGAAGTAGCCACTCTGTGCAGGCATCGTTGCCTCCCGGTCCGGTGTGATGGCCGCCACCACATCTGGAAACAGAGTCCCCCAGATCACGGATTCTGGCAAGACCTTCTGCCAGAATCGCTCCCGTGCCAGAATCGGTTCGTGACCGGGCAACGGACCTACGGCGGCGTCTCCGCCGACGAGCGGCGCACCCAGCGCCGCGCCGCCCTGATCGGCGCGGCTCTCGACATCCTCGGCACCCAGGGGCTCGACAAACTCACCGTCTCCGCGCTGTGCACCGGCGCGGGCCTCAACGAGCGCTACTACTACGAGAACTTCGACGGCCGTGACGCCGTGCTGTCGGCCCTGTTCGACACCATCGCCGAGGAGCTGGCCGCCGCCCTGATCGCGGGCCTGCACGCCGCCCCCGACGACACCCGCGCCAAGGCGCACGCCGCCATCAGCGCCGGCATCGGCGTCCTCACCGACGACCCCCGCAAGGCCCGGGTGGCCCTGGTCGTCAGCACCGCCACCCCCGAATTGCGCACCCGCACAACCCACACCATCAAGGCGTTCGCGAATCTGGTGGCCGCCGAGGGCATCGACTTCTACGGCATCGCCGAGGCCGAACCCGACGCCCTGATCGGCTTCCGCGCGAACTACCTGGTCGGCGGCCTGGTCCACACCCTCTCCGCGTGGCTCCAGGGCGATCTCCCCATGACCCGCGAAGACCTCGTCGACGCCACCACCGACATCTTCGTCCTGCTCGGCGAGGACCTGGCCCGCGGACTGCGCCGCTGATCAGCGCGCGATGGCGGTGAGCGTCGCGGGATCGGCGGTGGATTCCACGTAGCAGTGGGTGTCGCCGACGGCGAAGTGGACCTCCTGGCCCGGCTTGTCCGGAATCGTCTGCATCCAGCGGATTTTGCTGGTGCGGGCGTCGATCGCACGCAGGGTGCGGGCGGCCAGCAGGTAGAAGGAGCCCGCGGCGCCGTAACCGGCCGCGTCGACGGCGTCGCCCTTGTCGGAGACGGTGAGGCTCCAGAGCGGGGAGGTGTCGCCGCCGGGGCTCATGGCGTGCAGTTTCGAACCGTCGCACAGGAAGTAGGCGTCGCCGGAGCCGAAGACCGTGCCGGCGGCGTAGGGCAGGGCGGGTGTGGTCCACAGCGCCGCACCGGTTTTCGGGTCGAGGCCGGACACGGTGTGCGCGCCGTCGCTGGCCAGCACCGCGCCCTTGACCAGGCCGGAGGCGATGGTGCTCGCCGAGACCGCGCTGTCGCCCGCCCGCGACCAGGCCGTCTCACCGGTCTCCCGGTCGAGCGCGACGAGATCGCCGCCGCTGCCCGGCTTCCGGTTGTACAGCAGCGAACCGCTCTCGGGCACGGTCAGCCCGTCACTCTCGCAGGGCACCCGCCAGCGGACCGTCTTGCTCGCCATGTCCACGGCCCATGCTTCCCGCCCCTTGCCGCCGTGGTCGGCCGCGATCAGGTACAGCACCTGGTCCCGAACCCCGTACACGCCGGCGACCGTCACGCCGTCGGGCGCGTCGAAGACCCATTTCCGTTGCCCGGACGCCAGATCCACGGCCACCACCCGGTCGCCGGCGGCGTCGGGTTCGGCGCCGGGCGCCACCAGCGCGCCGTTCCACAGGCAGGACCGCTGCCCGATACCGGGCGTCGTGATCGGCAGCCGCCACAACTCCCGCCCGGCCTTGGCATCGATCCCCGTCAGCGTCGAGTCGGATTCGGCCACGACCATCCCGGCCCCGTACCGCACCCCCTTGACCGCGCTGTCAGCCTTGTATTCCCAGGCCACGCTGCCCGACGCCGCGGTCGCGCGCTCCCGCCGCGGCGTCCCGCACGCGGCCAGCACCCCCGCGGTCGCCAGAATCACCCCGCCCCGCAACACATTCCGACGCTCGATCACACCGATTCCCTACTCGCTCGACACACTGTCAGCGACTATAGGTCCAACCGGCCCCGCCCGAATACGAAACCGCCCGGCCTTTTCGAAGTGACAGGGCCGGGCGGTCGGGAGTCAGGAAGCGGAGGTTTCCGGCTCCAGGGCCAGGGGGATCACCGGGAGGCCGGGCGGGGTGGCGTCCTGGAGGACGACGCGGAACGGGATCCCGCGGGCGGCCCAGATGGCGGCGCAGTCGGTCATGGCCTCGGCGAACCAGTCGCGTTCGCCGGGCTGCCGGTCGAGCATGAGGGCCGCGTTGCGGATGGCCACCACGTACCCCGGTGCGGCGCCGACGAAGTCGTCGATGTCGCGCAGGCATTCGTCGAAGGCGTCCTTGTTCTCCCCGAAGTAGTACGGGAACTGGAAGGCCGCGGCGAACTCGTCGAAGACCTCGGTGACGGTGCGCATCTTGCGGCCGCGCAGTTCCCGGCACAGGTAGCCGTCCGGCATCCGGTAGCGGACGCCGGAGAACTCGGCCGCGCCGACGGGCAGCACGCCCAGGACGGGTGCGGGGGCGGCCGTGCGAGCGGCGGTATCGGAGATCTCGGCGGCGGCGGGGGCGGAGAGGAACTGCGATAACGGCGTGGGCTCGGTCATCAGCGCATCCTCGTGAATGTCTTGTAGTGGTCCCCCGTGTAATAGGCCGAACCGTCGCTGCCGGTGATGATGCGTTCGGCATCGCGGGTCTGGCCGCGCTGCTTGGGATTCACATCCCATTCCTGATAGGCGATGGCCTTTCCGGCGGCGTCCTTGCGGGCCAGGCTGCCGTCCCGGTTCTGCCAGGTGTCACCGCCCTTGGTGCCGGGCGAATCGGCCGAGTCGGGCCAGCGCCCGGCGTCGATCTCCACCAGGGTCGTGTAGGCGCGGTCGGGCACGCCCGCGACCTTGGACGGCGGCGCGGCCTGGTCGGCCGGCGCCGGGGTGGCGCCGCCCGGCTTGGCGGTGGTCCGAACCGTCGAGGTGGCGACGGGCTTGGCGCTGCCCGTGTCCCGCGGATGATCGTTGTTGGCGCGATTGGCGATGAAGGCCACGAGCAACAGCAGGATCGCGACGCCCAGCGTCAGCCAGGCGCTCGACTTCTTCGACAACTTCTTCATCGGTACTGCACCGTCACCGGCGCGTGGTCGGACCAGCGTTCGGCGTAGGTGGCGGCGCGTTCCACGATGGCCTGCTTGGCGCGCGTGGCGATCTCACCGCGGGCCAGCTGATAGTCGATCCGCCACCCGGCGTCGTTGTCGTACGCGCGGCCGCGGTAGGAGTGCCAGCTGTACGGTCCCGGCACGCCCGGGTGCAGGTCTCGCACCACGTCGGCGTATCCGGCGGCCAGCATGGACGACACCCACGCGCGTTCCTGCGGCAGGAAGCCCGCGTTCTTGAGGTTGCCCTTCCAGTTCTTGATATCGAGTTCGGTGTGCGCCACGTTCCAGTCGCCCATGATCACGAACTCGCCGGGGTGGGCCAGCATGCGCGCGCCGATGGCGTCGAGGAAGCGGTACTTCTCGTCCTGCATCGGGGTGTCGGCCTCGCCGGTGTGGACGTAGACGCTGGCGATGGTGAGGTCCTCGAAATCGGCCTCGATATAGCGGCCCAGGGTGGCGAATTCCTCGACGGGCGACCAGGTTCCGCCGGTGAGCAGGCCGACCCCGATCCGCACCGCGTCCGGCTGGTGCCGGGACAGGATGGCCACGCCCGCCCGGCCCTTCAGACCGGGTTCGGCATGGCTGAGGAACCATCCGGCGTCCAGCGCGGGCGCTAGTGCGCTACGCGTTTGCTCATCGGTCGCCCGGGTCTCCTGCAGGCAGACGATATCGGCCTCGGTAGCGGCCAGCCACTCGAGCAGTCCCTTGCCCGAGGCGGCACGAACTCCGTTCACGTTGCACGTACTGATGATTTTCGCCACTTCACGACCGTACAATGCGCATTACCGACTCTCTTCACGGACATCGAGGTCCAGGAAGGGGTGACGACGATGACGTCAGGCACCGCCAAGCCCTCCACCCCGCGCGCGCCCGTTCGGGCCATTCACACCGGCTCCGGTGAACCACTGCTCCTCCTGCACGGATTCATGATGTCCCCGCATTGCTGGGAGCAGGTGGCACAACGCATGGCCGGCCATTGCGAAGTGTTCGCTCCCGCCTTCACCGGACACTGGGGCGGGCCCGAACTCGACGGCTGGTTCATCGATATCAGTGCCCTTGCCGACAAGGTCGAGGACCAGCTCGACGAGATGGGCTGGCGCACCTGCCATATCGCCGGCAATTCGCTCGGCGGCTGGGTCGGCTTCGAACTCGCCCGCCGCGGCCGGGCCCGCACCCTCACCGCGATCGCGCCCGCAGGCGGCTGGCAATCCCCCTCGCTGCTGCAACTGCGGGTGGGACTGAAGTTCGCGGCGCTGGTGCCGCTGGTCGAGATCGGCAAGCATCTGCCCGACGCGATCACCTACAGCGGCCTCACCCGGCAGGCGGTGGCCATGCTGCTCACCAAGAACACCGAGGCGGCCTCGCGATCCGGGCTGGAGGCGGCCATCACCTCGGCCCTGCACTGCCCGGCCATGCTGCCGATGCTGGTGAGCGGCTTGCGTTTCCCCGCCCTCGAGCAGCTGTCCACGCTGAGCACGCCGGTGCGACTGCTGCTGTGCGAGAACGACCGGATCATCCCGAATCGCGTGTACGCGAAGCGTTTTCTCGAGGAACTCCCCGAATCCACGGACCGCATCCTGGTCCACGATGTCGGGCATGTCCCGATGTTGGAGGCCCCGGACCGCATCGCGACCCTCATCGCCGAACACGTCTACGCCAGCCGCACCCGCCTGCGGGCCGTCTGAATCGGACGTTGCCGCGAACCCACGCTGGAAAGCGTTCTCTTCCATAGGATTACTCCGACCGAGGCGTCCCTCCGATTGGGGTATGAGGAAGATGGAACAACCGCAGATCGATCAGTCCAAGCCCAGCATCGCCCGGGTGTACGACTACCTGTTGGGCGGCAAGGACAATTACACCGCCGATCGGGAGATCGGGGACTTCTTCATCAAGGATCTGCCGGGGTCGGTGGATATCGCGTACGCCAATCGTAATTGCCTGGTGCGCGCGATCGGCGAGATCTCCCGCGCGGGCATCACCCAGTTCATCGACATCGGCAGCGGGCTGCCCACCGCCGACAATGTGCACCAGGTGGCGCAGCGGCACCAGACCGATCCGCACGTGGTCTACGTCGACAACGACCCGATCGTGCTGGCGCACGGCCGCGCCCTGCTGGAGACCGACGAGTACACCACCGTGCTGCACGCGGACCTGCGCGACTCCGAGGAGATCCGCCATCACTCGGAAGTGGAGCGGCTCATCGACTTCGACCGTCCGGTGGCGGTGATCTTCAGCGCGATCCTGCACCACCTCAACAATGACGAGAAGCCCGACCAGATCGTCCGCTACTGGGCCGACCAGATCCCGTCCGGCAGCATGCTCTACATCTCCCACTTCCGTTCCGGCTTCAACGAGGAGACCCGCCTCGCCGAGCAGAAGCTGCAGGCCAGTTTCGGCCGCGGCCGCTGGCGCTCCGACGAGGAGATCCTCGCCCTCTTCGGCAACCTCGAGATCCTCGAACCCGGTCTGGTCCCCTGCCCCCTGTGGCGCCCCGAACCCACCGCCGAGGGCGTCTCCCGCATCGGCGGCGACCACCATGACCTGAGCGTCTGGGAGCAGCTGATCTCCGCCGCCCTGGCCCGCAAGCCCTGACCCCGCCCGAATTCTTTGGGAAACCAGATCTGAAATGAGTTCCAGTCGAAAGGGTCCCATTCTGGACGATTGACCAGTAGAGTCTGGGCGGCCACCCCAGCGGCGTCACGCCGCGCCCGCCCAAGTTCTGGAGATTCCGCCGCGATGAGACCTACGCGCGTCCTGTGTTCGATTCTGTCGGCCGTGGCCATTGTGGCGGGCGGGTCAGCCGTGGCGGCCTCCGCACCCGCGGACGTCGCCGGAACCGGTAGCGCCGGTACGGGCAGCGCGGGCTCGGGTAGCTCCAGCGGTTCGGGATCGGGTAGCGCCAGCGGGTCCGGCACCGGAAGTTCGGGCGCGCCGACCACGGTGAATCCCTTCGGCTCCGACTTCATGTGGGGCGTCGCCATGTCCGGGTTCCAGTCCGAAGGCCGTGCGCCCGACAGCAACTGGAGCCGGTACGCCACCTCCGGGAAGGCGCACGACCCCTACCTGAACTCGGTCGACTTCTACGACCGCTACGCCGAGGACATCGACCTCGCCGCGGGCATGGGCCTGAAGGTCTTCCGGCTCAGCATCGAATGGGCGCGCGTGCAGCCGAAGGCGGGCGTGTGGGACGAGCGCGACTTCCAGTTCTACGACACGGTTCTGCAGAAGATCCGCGCGGCGGGCATGCGCCCCATGCTGACCCTCGACCACTGGGTCATCCCCGGCTGGGAAGCCGATCGCGGCGGCTGGAAGAAACAGGACATCGTGTCGGACTGGCTCGCCAATATGCGCCGGGTCGTCGACCGGTACGCGAGCTACGACCCGATGTGGGTCACCATCAACGAACCTATGGGCTACGTCGCGCAGTCGATCAAGATCGGTGACATCGGGGTGCTCGACGCGCTGCCCATGTTCGACCGGATGGTCCAGGCGCACAACTCGATCTACGACTACATCCACACGCGCCAGCCCGGCGCGAAGGTCACCAGCAATATCGCGCAGTACCCGATCGTGCAGGACCTGACCGACATGATGTTCGCCGATCGAATCAAGGGCAAGATGGACTACATCGGCGTCGACTTCTATTACGGCGCGTCCCTGACGAACCTGCCCAGCCCCGCGCTGCTCGGCGACGAACTGTGGAAGAACGCCATCGAGCCCGAGGGCATCTACTACAACCTGCGCAACTACACCGAGAAGTTCCCGGGCCTGCCGATCTACGTGGTGGAGAACGGCCTGCCCACCGAGAACGCCGCCCCGCGCTCCGACAGCTACGACCGCGCCGACCACCTGCGCGACACCGTCTACTGGCTGCAGCGCGCCAAGGCCGACGGCATGAACGTCATCGGCTACAACTACTGGAGCCTCACCGACAACTACGAATGGGGCAGCTTCTCACCGCGATTCGGCCTCTACACCGTTGACGCCAAGACCGACCCGTCCCTGACCCGCCGCCCCACCGACGCCGTGGCGGCGTTCAAGGACATCACGGCACGAGGCGGCGTCGTCGCCGACTACCGCCCCACCCGTAAACCCGCCTTCTGCTCAGTTGCCATCCCGTTCGGCGACTGCCTGCGGCCGGTGTCCGTCCCCAACTAGTCGTAGAGCGCCTCGATCTCGGCGGCGTACTTCGCCGCGATGGGCTTGCGTTTGAGGGACATCTTCGGCGTGAGCTCATCGCCCCCGGGTTCCCAGGTCACCGGGAGCACCCGATAGCGCTTGATCTGTTCGACCCGCGCCAGCCGGGCATTGGCTTCCCGCATGCCCGACTCGATTTCGGCGAGTACGCCGGGATGCTCGGCGAGCACCGCGGGCGCGCCGTCCGCGAGACCGTGCCGACGCGCGTAGGCGGCGCAGGCGTCGGGATCCAGGGTCAGCAGGGCCGTCACGTATTTGCGGTTGTCGCCGACGGCCATCACCGACTGCACCAGCGGGCAGGAAACCCGCACCGCGCCTTCGATATTCGACGGCGACATATTCTTGCCCGCCGCGTTGATGATGAGTTCCTTCTTGCGGTCGAGGATACGCACGTAGCCGTCGGCGTCGATGCCGCCGATATCGCCGGTGTGCAGCCAGCCCTCGGCATCGATCGCCGCGGCGGTCTGTTCGGGATCGTGGCGGTAACCGCGCATGACCAGCGGTCCGCGAATGAGCAGTTCGCCGTCGGCGGCCACCTGTACCTCGACGCCGGGCAGCGCCTGCCCGACCGTCCCGATCCGGATGGCGTCGGGGCGGTTCGCCGTAGCCGCGGCCGAGGACTCGGTCATGCCCCAGGCCTCGCAGACCGGAAAGCCCAGTCCCAGAATGAAGGCCATGGCATCGGGCGCGATCGGTGCGGCGCCGCTGACCGCGATTCTGATGGCGTCGAGTCCCATGCGGGCGCGCAAGGTCCGCAATACCAGGCGGTCGGCCAGGATCAGCTGAATCCGTAACGACAGCGGCGCGCTCCGGCCCGCGAACCGCAGTCTCGCCACACTCGCACCGGTGTCGACGGCCCACCGCAACAACAGTCCGCGCGGCGTGGATTGTTCCGCGGCGATGAGGGTTTCGATGCCGGATTTCACCTTGTACCAGATGGCGGGGACCGCCAGGAACAGGGTGGGACGGGCCTGCGGCAGGGTGGCGATCAGCTGCTTGGGGTCGGCGACGGTGGTGATCTGCACCCCCCGGATGAGGTTGTTGTAGTGCGCGAACGCCCGATTCGCCAGATGCGCGTCGGGCAGATACGACACCACCCGATCGTCCGGTCCGATCGGGGCCAGCGCCTCCATCGCCGCGAACTCGAACAGCAGATTGGCGTGCGTGAGCTCCACGCCCTTCGGCGGACCGGTGGTGCCGGAGGTGTAGACGATGGTGAGCAGATCCTCGGAGCGCACCGCACGCCAGGCCGCGTCGAAGTCGAAATCCGTTACGGGCGTGGCGATGACGGCGTCCAGGGTGAGCGTGTCCTCGAATTCACCATCGACGCAGACGATGTGCTCGATCCGACCGTCCGGATCGGCGGCCCGGACCGTCGCCAGGAAGCGGGACTCGGTGATCACCACCCGGTTTTCCGCATTGGCGAACAGCTGCGCGATCTGTTCGGCGGTGAAGGTGTTGTAGATCGAGAACGGCGTGGCCCCCAGGTGCAGGATCGCGGTGTCGACGAGATGGAACTCGACCCGGTTGGTCAGCATGACGGCCACCGTGTCCCCAGCGGCCACCCCGATACCGGCCAGTCCGACGGCCAATTCCCTTACCCGGCGGGCATAGTCGGCCCAGGTGAGCTCCCGTCCGCAGTCGGCTCCGCGCAGCGCCACCCGGTCCGGGAATCGGCCCGCGGTGCGCTGGAACGCCTCGCACAGGGTGGTCGGATCACCGGTCACGAAGCACTCCATTCGGATCGTGGGTCCACGCGGGCGGCGTGATCGAGGACGAGGCGCGTGACCTCGGTGGGATAGTCGACCTGCGGGCAGTGTCCGGCGCGCGGCAGCACCACCAGCTCGCTGCCGGGCAGCAATGCGTGCAGCTCGCGGCTCGCGGCGACCGGGATGATCCGGTCCTTCGCGCCGTGCACCACCAGGGCCGGGCAGCCGATGCTCAGGTCACCGTGTCCGTTCGGGTGTTCGCGGGCGTAGCGCACGGCATCGCGCGCCCGCGCCGCCGCGGCGGGCATGTCGGGGATCGAGCGGAGCCAGGTGTCCACGTACATCGGGTCGGCCGTGACCCCGGGGCCGTAGCAGAAGGCCGCGGCGAGCCGCCGGATCCCCCAGCGCAGGACCGGAGCCGGCACCGGCAGCGCGCTGGCGAGGTCGAACAGCCGTGTGTACTCGCGGCGGCGAACGAGCCGGGCCGGGCGATGCCGGGCCAGCAGCGGCTCGTCCAGCAGGACGATCCCCGCCACCCGCCCATCCCGATGCCGTGCAGCCGCCCGCAGAGTGGTCGCCGCGCCCAGCGAATTCCCCACCAGCACCACCGGACCGTGCGCGGCGACCACGGCGTCGGCGAACTCGTCGAACTGCGGAGTCAGCGCGCCGGAACGGCGATCCTGCGCCAGGCCGAAGCCGGGCAGATCCACCGCCAGCGCCCGCCGACCGGTCGCGCCCAGCCGGGTCAACACCCCGCGCCAGGTGTCGGCGCTGTCGGCGTAGCCATGCAGCAGCACGATCGGTAGCCCGGCTCCCGCGACGGCCAGTTCGCGGGTGCGGACACCGGCGTAGGACACCGTTCGTTCCTCGATCACTGCCCCGGCGGCCGCGTGGTCGTCGGATGACGCCGCCGTCTTGTCGGATGACGCCATTGTCATGCGCTCCTGTCGTAGTGCCGATCGACCCGAGCCGATCAGCGAACGGTCCGCCCGAGCGGTGCGCGGGCGGACCGTGTCGTGGAATCACCGGAACTAGCGGCCGAGCAGGCCCTTGGCGACGTGGGTCACCTGGATCTCGTTGGAACCGGCGTAGATCATCAGGGACTTGGCGTCCCGGGCCAGTTGTTCGACGTGGTATTCGGCCATGTAGCCGTTGCCGCCGAACAGTTGGACCGCGTCCATGGCGACGTCGGTGGCGACCTCCGCGCAGTACAGCTTCATGGCCGAGGCCTCGGCCAGGCTCGGGGGTTTGCCGGCGCGGTTGCGTTCCAGGGCCATGAAGACCATGTTCTGCACATTGATCCGCGCCACCTCCATCCTGGCCAGCTTGAGCTGCACCAGCTGGAAGCGGCCGATCTCCTGACCCCACAGCTTGCGGGTCTTCGCGTAATCCACACAGAGCCGGTGGCATTCGTTGACGATGCCCAGCGCCATGAAGGCCACGCCGATCCGCTCGGCGGTGAAACTGGAGCGCGCGCTCTCGCGGCCGTCGCCACCCTCGTGCTCCTCGGTCTCGCCGAGCAGCCGGTCCCGGCCCAACCGGACATTGTCGAAGAACAATTCGCCGGTCGGTGAGGCGTGCAGGCCCATCTTCTTGAACGGCTTGCCCTGGGTGAAACCCTCCATGCCTTTGTCCAGCACGAAGGTCAGCACCTTGCGGTCCCGCTTGTCGGCGCCGTCGCCCTCGTCGAGCTTGGCGTAGACGACCACGGTGTCGGCGTAGGGGCCGTTGGTGATGAAGGTCTTCTGGCCGTTGAGGATGTAGTCCTCACCGTCACGCTTGACGTAGGTCTTCATGCCGCCGAACGCGTCCGAGCCGGAATCGGGTTCGGTGATCGCCCACGCCGCGACCTTCTTCATGGTCACCAGATCGGGCAGCCAGCGTTCCTTCTGCGCGAGGGTGCCGCGCGCGAGGATCGTGGTCGCGCCCAGGCCGATGCTCACGCCCATGGCGCTCACCAGACCCATACACACCCCGGACAGCTCGCTGACCAGCACCGCCATCATCGACTCCTGCCCGGCGAAGGGGCTGCCGTCGCCGGAGCGCTCCTTCTTCTCCGGCAGCGGCTCCCCCGCCGCGCGGGCTTCCTCCCGTTTGCGCTGGCGGGCCAGCAGTCCGGTGATCGCCTCCTCGCCGAGAGCGTCGATCCCGAACTCGCCGAACAGCTTCCGGATGATCGGGTACGGCAGCAGCTCGCCGCTGTCGAGGGCGTCGAGGTGCGGCCGCACCTCCTTGGCGATGAAGCCGCGCACCGCGTCGCGGATCAGCTCATCGGTCTCGGACCATTCGAACATCGTTGTCCGCCTTCCTGATTACGGCAGTCGCCCGGCGATATCGTCGATGGCCCACGGGCCCTCGGTCTCGATGGTCTTCACGTCGTGCCAACCCGCCAGCTCCGAGATGGCGCCGCCCTGCACCGCGAACACCTTGCCGGTGATCGGGCACTTCTCGGTGGCCAGATACGCCACCAGCGGGGAGATATTGGCCGGGCTGAAGGCGTCGAACTCGCCGTCCTCCAGGCCCGCCTGCTGCGCCGCCATCATCTCGCCCATGCCGGGGGTGGCCAGGGTGAGACGGGTCCGGGCGATCGGCGCGATGGCGTTCACGCGCACGCCGTAACGGGCCAGCTCATCGGCCGCCACCAGGGTGAGCGCCGCGATACCCGCCTTGGCCGCACCGTAATTCGCCTGCCCCGCATTGGGGATGGTGGTGCCCGACGCGGAGGCCGTATTGATGACCGCGGCATTGGGCTGATTACCCGCCTTGGACTGCTCCTTCCAGTACCCGGCCGCATGCCGCAGCACCGCCGCGTGCCCCTTGAGATGCACGGCCAGCACCGAATCCCACTGCGACTCCTCCATGCCCGCGACGAAGGCGTCGCGCAGAATGCCGGCATTGTTCACCACGACATCGAGGCGGCCGAACTCCGAAACAGCCTGATCCACCAGGTTCTTCGCGCCCTGCCAGTCGGCCACGCTGTCGGTGTTGGCGATCGCGCGCCCCCCTGCGGCGATGATCTCCTCGGCCACCTGCTGCGCCGGACCGGCGTCGGACCCCTCACCGGCATTGCTGCCGCCGAGGTCGTTCACCACGACCGTCGCGCCCTCTCGGGCGAACAGCAGCGCGTGCTCACGGCCGATACCGCGCCCGGCTCCGGTGATGATGGCAACCCGTCCCTCGAGTGCGCCCATGAATGTCTCCTCAGTTCTCGATCAGTCGGCGATCTCGGCGAGTCCGTCGCTCAGGACGGTGTCGTCGCCGCGTACGGTGCGAAAGGCGTAGGTGGTGATGCCGTCGGCGGAACCGACCTTCCAGATCTGCGTCTCCAGGTCGTCGTTCGGGAAGACCATCTTGGAGAACCGCACCGCGTATCGGCGCAGCTTCGCCACATCCGAACCCGCCACCCGCGACAGCACGCCCCACGACGACATCGCCATGGTGCACAGGCCGTGCGCGATGATGCCGGGCAGACCGGCGTCCTTGGCCACCTGGTCATCCAGGTGCAGCGGCACCGGATCCCCCGAAGCCGGTGCGTAGCGGTAGGTCTGGTCCGCGTCCACGTGGGCCGCGGCCGTCGCCAGCGGCGGCTGCTCCGCCAGCGCGGCATCGAAACGGTGCGCCGGGGCGGCCGCGCCGGCCTGCCGGCCCGCGTCGATATTCCGGAAGAACGCGGTCAGATACTGCTCGTTGACCAGTTCTCCGTCGCCGGAACGGGTTTCGATGTGGATGGTGATGGTGGACCCGTTGTCCTTGCCCTCGAAACCGATGGCGCGGGCCCGGGCAACCAACTGATCACCGGGCCGGATCGGGCGGTGGAAGTGGAAGTCCTGCTCCCCGTGCACCACCCGCCCGAAGATGTTCATCGGCGCCACGTCGATGACCGGCGACATCATGGCGTCGAACACCGGGACGATGGCGAAGACCGGCGGGGCCACATCACCTTTCAGATGTGCCACGATGGGATCGTTGGTAGCGGCCGCGTATTCGGCGATCCGCTCCCGCGTGACCTCGAAGGACTCCTCTTCCGACCAGGCGTTCAGGCCGGACTCGTCGAATTCGACTGTCGTCGAAGCCATCTCGCCTCGTCCTCTCACCGGCTCGCCGACGTGGCCAGCGCGTCGAGCGCGGTCAGGGTCTTGTCCAGCTGATTCAGGCCGTCCTTCTCGACCGCCTTGCCCAGCGCGCCCTTGATCAGCGCGCCCTCGAAGTCACCCGCGACGGAGAACTTGCTGCCGCCGCCCTCGGGGGTGATGTCGAAGGAGAACTGCACCTTCACGCCCGCCATGCCGGTGCCGCTGAGCACCAGTCGGTTCGGGGTCTCGACGCTCTCCACCACCCACTCGATCTTGTTGGCCATGCCGAGCATGAGGATCTTGGCGGTCAGCTTCGCACCCGGGGCCAGTACGGCCGGGGGCTCCTCCATCCAGCGCTCGTGGATGGAGAACCATTTGTCCCAGGTCTGCGGGTCCGAGACCACCGCCCACAGGGCATCGGGGGTCGCGCTGAGGTTCTTACCGGCTTCGATGTGTCCCATGGCTTTTCGCTCCTCGTCGAGTCGAAGGTCAGCGCTCGGCGCGCTGGTAGGCGGTGACGACGGCGGCGCCACCGAGCCCGATGTTGTGCTGCAGGGCGGCGGTCACGTTGTCGACCTGCCGCTTGTCGGCAGTGCCGCGCAGCTGCCAGGTGAGCTCGCTGCACTGCGCCAGACCGGTCGCGCCCAGCGGGTGCCCCTTGGAGATCAGGCCGCCGGACGGGTTCACCACCCACTTGCCGCCGTAGGTGGTCGCGCCGGAGTCGATGAGATGACCGGCCTCGCCCTCCTTGGCCAGCCCCAGCGCCTCGTAGAGCAGCAGCTCGTTGGCGGAGAAGCAGTCGTGCAGTTCGATGACCTGGAAGTCCTCGGGGCCGAGACCGGCTTGCGCGTAGACCTTCTCGGCCGCCTGGACATTCATGTCGTAGCCGATGAGGTTCTTGGCGCTGCCGTCGAAGGTGGAGCCGAAGTCGGTGGTCATGGCCTGGCCGACGATCTCCACCGCCTGCCGCGACAGGTCGTGGCGGTCCACGAAATCCTCGGAGGCGAGGATCACAGCACCCGAGCCGTCGGAGGTCGGCGAGCACTGAAGTTTGGTGAGCGGGTCATAGATCATCCGCGAGCCCAGGATGTCGTCGAGCGAATACTCGTCCTGGAACTGCGAATACGGGTTGTTCACCGAGTGCTTGTGGTTCTTGTAGCCGATCTTGGCGAAGTGCTCGGCGGTGGTGCCGTACTTGGCCATGTGCTCGCGTCCGGCCGCGCCGAACATCCACGGGGCCACCGGGAACAGCACCTCGGAGATCTCCGCCAGCGCCATGATGTGGCGCGCCATGGGCTGTTCACGGTCGTCCCACACCGAACCCAGCGAGCCCGGCTGCATCTTCTCGAAGCCCAGGGCCAGGGTGCATTCGGCCAGGCCGCCCCGAATCGCCTGCGCCGCAAGGTACAGCGCGGTCGAGCCGGTGGAGCAGTTGTTGTTGACATTGACGACCGGGATTCCGGTCATACCCAGCTCGTATACGGCGCGCTGGCCGGAGGTGGACTCCCCGAAGACGTAACCGACGTAGGCCTGCTCGACCTCCCGGTAGTCGATCCCCGCGTCCGCGAGCGCCTTGGTGCCGGACTCCCGGGCCATGTCCGGGTAGTCCCAGGCGCTGTCGTCCTCGTTCTTGCGCCGCCCCGGCTTCTCGAACTTCGTCATGCCGACGCCGACGACGTAGACCTTGTTCGTCATCGAACTCCTCACATAGGGGAACGAAAACAAACATACAGAGCTGTATGTAAAGCCGCAAGAGGGTACGGCGAATCCACAGCGGGACGGCAAGATCAGAAGGTCAGGTCGATCCGGCCGCACATACAGCGGCGTCGGTAAGGGTGGCGGTTATCGGTCGCCGAGATGGAAGTCCGGCATGACCGCCGCGGCCGCCAGCCGCAGCTGCGCCGAGGCCCGCAGCCAGCGCCGGTGCGCCCGCTCCGGATCCGGGGAGATAAAGTTGGTGACCAGGATTCCGCGCAGCGTGTCCATGGCCGTGTAGGCGAAATCGCGCACGTTCTTGCGGTCCAGTTCGTTCGGCACCAACTGGGCCACCGCCAGCAGCACCGCGTTGTTCACGAACGGCTCGACCTTCTCCATCTCCACCGCGAGCACCCGATCGGTGCGGCTGGCCACCCACAACTCGATGGCCGCGATGAACAGCGGGCCCTGATGCAGCTCCCACATGGCCTCGAGGGTCGCGGCGATCGGATCCTCCGTGCTGCGGACCCGCCCGATCTCCTTCATGGCCGCCTCGGTGCGACGCTGCGCGAGGTGACTGATCGCGGCGACCACGAGCTCGCTCTTGGACCCGAAGTGATGCACCTGCGCACCCCGGGTCACCCCCGCGCGCTCGGCCACCCGCGGCGTGGTGGTCCCCGCGTACCCGTACTCGACCAGGCACTCGATGGTGGCGTCCAGCAATCGCGTGCGCGTCTCGGTGCTGCGTTGTTCCTGGGTGCGGCGCGGCGGCTTCGAGACGGCGGAGCTGGTCATGCCGGAAATCTTACACTTACATACACCCGTGTATGTTCGCGCCGCGTTCGCCGGCCGACGGACGGCGTGGACGCCGTGACGTCACCCACTTCGGTTCCGCGCGACGGCCCGAACTGGTTACCCTGAGCGATGCGGCGGTGGGGCTCGCCGCTCCGGACACCGGAACAACCGCGGCGACACCGCCGCCAACAGTCCCTACCCCACGAAGACACACTGACCGTGTGCGCTGGAGTAGGAGACCCGTGTGACCCGAGAGCTGGACGCGACCGCTCAGCCGGCCGAACCCATCGACCCCGACATCGATCTGCATCAACCCGACCAGCGGCAGGAACTGCTGCGCTCACAGGGCGCGATCCTGACCGTCATCTCGGCCGGCGGCGCCATCGGCGCGCTCGCCCGCTACGGCCTCGCCCAGATCTGGCCGACTCCCCCGCACGGATTCCCGTGGGCCACCTTCGCCACGAATGTGCTGGGCTGCTTCCTGATCGGCGTGCTCATGGTGATCGTCACCGAACTGCGCACCGCCCACCCGCTGGTGCGGCCGTTCCTCGGCGTCGGCATCCTCGGCGGGTTCACCACGTTCTCCACCTACGCCAACGAGACCCGCGCACTGCTCGAACCCGGCACTGTCGCAACGGCATTCGCCTATCTGGCCGCCACGCTGAGCTGCGCGCTCCTGGCCACCCTGCTCGCGGTGCGGCTCACCCGCGCGGCGGGCGGCTACCGGAAGGCGGCGGCATGACCGGACTGCTGGTGATCCTCGGCGCGATGGTCGGCGCACCCGTGCGCTACCTCACCGACCGCGCCATCCAGACCCGTCACGACAGCGTGTTCCCGTGGGGCACCCTCACCGTCAATCTGGCGGGCTGCCTGATCCTGGGCGCGCTCACCGGCGCGGCCGCCTCCTCCCCCACCTTCGCGCTGCTCGGCACCGGCTTCTGTGGCGCGCTCACCACGTACAGCACCTTCGGCTACGAGACCATCCGTCTCACCGAGGAACGCTCGTACCTCTACGCCGCCCTCAATGTGACGGTCAGTCTCGTCGCCGGTCTGGGCGCGGCGCTGCTGGGCTTCACCACGGCACACGCCCTGGTCTGACCCGGCCGCCGCCGGGTCGGCCAGAGCCACCGCCGATCAGGTCTGCGAGTTGTACATGCAGGCGGCACAGGTCCAGCCCGCTTCGGTCATGACGCAGTCGGTGAGGCGGACATAGGAATTGCCGACCCGCTCCCGGCACGCGGAGGCGCAGCCGTTGAGGTCCTGGCCGCAACTGATGGCGTCGGCGGAGGCGATGGTGGGCACGGCGAGAGCGGGCACGATCAGCCCGGCTAGCAAACTCGCGGCGAGGACGGCGGTTCTGACTGCGCGCATGACGAGAAGTCCCTTCGTAGAAGAACGATGTCAGCTCGGCGAAACGCGTGCTCCCGCTCCCTACTGGACACTCGAGCGGATTGCCAGCACTGTTTCAGCAAACATCACTCGCGCCGGTCACCGCAAGACCGGCGCGCACCTGATCGGGGCGGTGTGGTCCGGCCCGCAGACCGCGCCACACCGCCCGGACAGCGGACGAATCAGGCGGACGTCGACTGCGCCGCCGGAATGACACCGAGCTGCTGCAACATCCCGAGCGTGTCCCAGTTCGCCCAGCTCTCACCGATCTTGCCGTCGGTCTGGAAGCGGTTGACGGTCATGCCCGCGATGACGACCGGCTTTCCGGTGGCGGGCATCCCCATCAACGGGCCCTGGTTGGTGCCCGACGCCGTCCACCGGGTGAGGACGAAATCGCCTTCCGCGAACTGCTCGTTGACCAGCATTCTCGTATCGGGGAACGCGGCGAGGTACATCTCCACCTGCCGCCTGAGCGCCGCGGGACCGTGCACCTCCGCGTGCGGATTCTGTGGATCGTGATCGATGGCGTCCGCCGCGATCACTTCATCGAAGACGTCGAGATCCCTGGCGTTCCAGGCATCGAATATGCGCTTGGCCGTGGCTTTGTTCTGCTCTGACATGTCGTTCCCGTCCTTTCGTGCAGGAAACGTCTTCCACTGGTAATTCGGCGCCATATTCATGATCCACCCGCGACACCAGAAGGCGAAGGGGCCGAACGGGAAATACCCGGCTACCGGTGCTGCGGCCGTCGCGCGAGCGACACGGTCGCCATGAAGAGCAGCACGCCCAGCACCGCCAGCCCGGTGCCGACCACCGCCGGGGCGGTGTAGCCCATCCCCGCGGCGATCACCAGGCCACCCAGCCACGCACCCGCGGCATTCGCGATATTGAGGGCCGCGTGATTCAGTGCGGCGGCGAGGGTTTGCGCGTCGTGGGCGACATCCATCAGACGGGTCTGCAGGGCCGGGGCCAGCGCCGCGCCCGACGCGCCGACCAGGAACGCCCCGGCCGCCGCCGTATACGGATTGTGCACCGCCGCAACATAACCCGCCAGGATCACCACCATCGCCAGCAGCGAGACGAACACCGCGCGATCCACGCCACGGTCGGCCAGCACGCCGCCCGCGATATTGCCCGCCACCATGCCCAGCCCGAACAACGCCAGCACCAGCGGCACCAGGCCGATCCGCACGCCCGCCACATCGGTGAGCGTGGTGGTGATGTAGGTGTAGACCGCGAACATGCCGCCGAAGCCGATCGCGCCGACCAGCAGGGTCAGCAACACCTGCGGACGCCGCAGTGCCGTCAGTTCGGTGCGGGGGTCGGTCATGCGAATGCCGTGCAACTCGGGCACGAATCGGAAGAGCGCGGCCACGGTCGCCAGGCCGATCACGGCGACCACCGCGAAAGCGGCCCGCCAGCCGAGATGCTGGCCCAGCCAGGTCGCTGCGGGAACGCCGACGACATTGGCGGCGCTCAATCCCAGCATAACCGCGGCGACCGCCTTGGCGCGCTGCCCCACCGGGGCCAAGGACGCCGCCGCCAGCGACGCCACCCCGAAGTAGGCGCCGTGCGGTAAGCCCGAAACGAACCGCGCGAGTGTCAATGTCGCGAAGGTCGGCGCGACGACACTGGCCGCGTTGCCCAGTGTGAACGCCACCATCAACGCCATCAGCAGGCGCTTGCGCGGCACCCGGGCGCACAGCGCCGCGATCACCGGCGCACCGACGACCACACCCAGGGCGTACGCGGAAACAATATGTCCCGCAGTCGGTTCGGACACGTGCATCGACCCGGCGATATCGGGCAGCAAACCCATGGTGACGAATTCGGTTGTGCCGATTCCGAACCCACCCAGCGCCAGCGCCAGCATGGCGGGGATGGGCCACCGCCCGCGCGCCGGCACGCCGGGATCACCGGTCCCGTCCCGGATGACGTCTTCGGCGGTCGAGGCGGCGGGGGCGGCGGATACAGATTCGGGCACAACCAAGCGCAACACAGTGGCGAACGATCCCGATACCGTCCGGCCCAGTGATTTCACTCACTGACCGACCGACCCGTCAGCCTGCTGTCAGAAATCGCAGGTTCCGAAAACAGTTCGGGCACCCGCCCACCCACCGGTTCCGGTGGGGGCAGGTGCCCGTTGGGCGCGGTGGATGTTCTGGCCGGGACTGTGGTCCCGGCCGCCATCTTCACCGCTTCGCGCTGTTCACGTTCATCGGCGCGTTGTGGAGCATGCGCTCCAGGGGATTTCCTAGCGAATCTCGCGAGCCAGGTTGGCGTCCAGCACGCCGAGGAATTCCTCGGTGGTCAGGTAGCCCTGGTCGCCGCCGACCAGCAGCGCGAGGTCCTTGGTCATCTGACCGGACTCGACCGTCTTGATGACGACGTCCTCGAGGGTCTGCGCGAAGCCGATCACCTCGGGGGTGTTGTCCAGCTTGCCGCGGTGGGCCAGGCCACGCGTCCACGCGAAGATCGAGGCGATCGGGTTGGTGGAGGTGGGCTTGCCCTGCTGGTGCTGACGGTAGTGACGGGTCACGGTGCCGTGCGCCGCCTCCGCCTCACAGGTGCGGCCGTCCGGGGTCAGCAGCACGGAGGTCATCAGACCCAGCGAGCCGAAGCCCTGCGCCACGGTGTCGGACTGCACGTCGCCGTCGTAGTTCTTGCAGGCCCAGACGTAGCCGCCCTCCCACTTGAGCGCGGAGGCGACCATGTCGTCGATCAGGCGGTGCTCGTAGGTGAGACCGGCCGCGGCGAACTCGTCCTTGAACTCGGTCTCGAACACCTCCTGGAAGGTGTCCTTGAACATGCCGTCGTAGGCCTTGAGGATGGTGTTCTTGGTCGACATGTACACCGGGTAGTTCTGCTGCAGGCCGTAGTTCAGCGAGGCCCGCGCGAAGTCCCGGATGGACTCCTGGAAGTTGTACATGCCCATGACCACGCCGCCGTCTTCCGGCATGCGCACGACCTCGTGCTGGATCGGCTCGGAGCCGTCCTCGGGCGTGAAGGTCAGGGTGACGGTGCCCGCCTGGTGCACCTTGAAATCGGTGGCGCGGTACTGGTCACCGAAGGCGTGACGGCCGATGATGATCGGCTTGGTCCAGCCCGGAACCAGACGCGGAACGTTCGAGATGATGATCGGGGCGCGGAAGATCGTGCCGCCCAGGATGTTGCGGATGGTGCCGTTCGGCGACCGCCACATCTTCTTGAGGCCGAATTCCTCGACTCGCGCCTCATCGGGGGTGATCGTCGCGCACTTGACGCCGACGCCGTGCTTCTTGATGGCGTTCGCGGCGTCGATCGTGATCTGATCATCGGTCTTGTCGCGGGCTTCGATGCCGAGGTCGTAGTACTCGAGGTTCACGTCGAGATACGGATTGACCAGCTTGTCCTTGATGAACTGCCAGATGATCCGGGTCATCTCGTCGCCATCGAGTTCGACGACGGTCCCTTCAACCTTGATCTTGGACATGGATCTTCGTGTCCTCCTAGGAAGGTGGTGCTCCCATTGCACGGCCGGTGAGCACCGCTTGTAGCGGACCCCAGCTGTTCAACAGACAACGTATACGCATGACTCCCGGCACCGGACCTGTGGTACCAGGTCCATGTCCGATGTGGCGTCAAGCAAGACAAGCGTACTGCTGCTATGGACCTCACCGCGCGGGCAGCCCCCGCTGTGCGGGAACCCGCCCTCAGTTACTCGCAAGTAGGGTGCAAGTGATCGGGCCCACAGTCTCCAGTATGCCGACCACCACCGAGCCCGACCTGCTGGGCATGCGCCTCGCCCACCGCGCCATGATCGCCGACACCGCGCGCTTCACCGACCTGACCCGCGACATCGCCGCCGGCCGTGCGAACTGCCCACCCCGGCGAGCCGCGGCCATCGCCGAATACCTGCTGCTGCTCTGCGACAGCATCCACCATCACCACACCATCGAGGACGAGGTGCTGTGGCCGCTGCTGCGCGGCACCGGCGCGGTGGACGTGCGCGAACTCGAGGACGACCACGCCCAGCTCGACCCGATCCTGGACAGCGTGCGCGACGGCGCGCGCGAACTCGCCCGCGAAGGATCCGCGGCGGCGCTCAGCGACCACCTCGGCCGCTTGAACGCGTTACTCAGCGAGCACATCGCCGACGAGGAGGACACCGTCTTCCCGGTGATCACCGCCCACCTCGACGCCGAGCAGTGGAGCGCCGTCGAAGCCGCCGCCCGCAAGGGCGCGACCATGAGCTTCGAACTGCCGCGCATGTTCGGCATGTGCACGCCCGAGGAATGGGAGCGCGCCACCGCCGAGGGCGGGCTCGTGCTCGGCCTCATGCTGCGCTGGTTCGGGCGCGGGCATCGGCGCCGGGAAGCCCTCATCGCCGGGAGCTGACCCGGCGGGCACGGCCGAATGCCCTACCGACGAGTTCGCGCCGCCGACGGGAGGGTGGCGAGCTGGGCGGTGAGATGGACGTCGACCTCGGTCGCGCGGGTTCGATGCGCGGCGGCGGCCTCCGGGTCGCCCAGCGCGTCGGCCAGCTCCGCCAGCATCGTGTCGATCGGACCGTAGACGACCGAACCGGTGTCGAGGCCCGCGACCGTGCCCGAGCGCGGGAGCATGTCGCGGTAGCACTCGGCGGCGGCCTCGAGCTCGCCGAGCCGCAGCGCGACCCGGGAACGGAAGACCGCCATGACCGACCAGTAGTGGTCCCGGCGGATCGGCGCGGCCGCGGCGAAAACCGCACGCGCGGCGTCGATGTCACCGCTGTCCAGCAGCGCCAGCGCGTACGGGTGCGCGAGCGCCTCGGGCGAGATCGCGTACACCTGCGCCATCGGCTCCACCAGGCCGGACAGATCGCCGCGCGCCCAGCCCAGCATCATGCCCCCGGCGATGAGCAGCTCCGCGCCATTCGCCGCGCCCGCCGCGACCATTCGCGCGCTGGCCTCGGCGTACGCGCGCTCGGCGGCGTCGAGATCGCCGCGCAGCACCGTGAGCACCACATCGAACAGCGTGAGCACGATCAGCATCTGATGCAGCTGACCACCCGTCGCGCACTCCAGCCCGCGCTCGGCCGCCCGCCGCGCCCGCACCAGATCGTTGTCCGCACCGGCGATCAGGCAGCCCAGAAAGTGCGCCACCGCCTGGAATTCGACCAGACCCGCCGCCGTGGACACCGCCAGCAGCTCGTCGGCCAACGCCGCGCGTTCGTGCCACAGATCCGGACCGAGCGCGACATACGCGCGGACATTCAAGGCCGCGCACAGCAATTCGTGATCCCCCAGTTCCCGTGCCGTCGCCACCGCCTCCGCGGACGCCGCGAACGCCAGCGCGTCGTCATCCCCCTCGACCTCCACGACCAAGCCCACCAGCAGCCGCACCCGCACGGCCTCGGGCAGCGGACGATCCAGCGCCGCCCGCAACGCACCGATCACCCGATCATCCGGCAGCCGCTTGTCCCGGGTACCCCAGATCAGCGGCGCCCGCCAGGAACACAGGGCCAGGGCGATGGGAGCGATGGCGGCACCGGTGACCGGCGCGGCGCGCGCGGCGAGATGCTCGGCCAGGTCGAGGGCGGCGGCGCGCTCGGCGCGGGCGGCGGCGTCATTGCCGCGGTAGGCGAGGGCGTTGACCAGGGCGCAGCGGACTTCCAGAATGGCCGCGCCCACAACGGGATCGGGGCCGTCCTCGCGATGGCCCGCGAGCGTGTGCAGATCCAGCGCGGCCCGCCACAGCGGTTCCGCCTCGGCGAACGCGCGGCGCGCACCGTCCTGCCGGGCGGCGGCCAGGACGTACCCCAGCGCCTCCCCGGCGGTTCCCGCGTGCGCGCCGGTCAGGGCGTGATGGGCGAGCAGCGCCGGATCCACCGGATTCACCCGCTCGGCCACCCGTAGCGCCGACCAGTGCATGCGGCCCCGGCGCAGCGCGGGAATGCCCGCGTAGACCGCGTCCCGGGTCAGCGCGTGCCCGAAGCGGATCCGGCCCCCGGACTCCAGGCGCAGCAGCCCGGCCACCACCACGGTGTCGACCAGATCGACCAGGGCCCCTTCGGTTTCGCCCGTCAGCTCCAGCAGCGCGTCGAAATCCGACTCGCCGCCCCACACCGCGAGCAGCCGCAGCATGCGCGCCGCCTCGGCGGGCAGCCGCGCGATCCGGCGATGCAGCACATCGCTGACTCCCGCCGGCACCGCCAGCAGATCCCCTTCGGCGGCAGCGAGTTTCGCCAACTCGGCCACGAACAGCGGATTACCGCCGGTGCGATCGCGCACCAATTCGGCCGTGGCATCGTCGATTCCGCGCAGACCGGCCGCCTCCGCGACCGCCCGCACGGCCTCGAGGTCGAGCCCGGTCAGCTCCAGCCGTCCCGAGGTCACCGCCGCCAGTGCCGCCGACGTGGCCCGAACCTCGTCCCCCACTTCCGATCCGCGCATGGTCACCACGAACAGCACCGGAGCCTGCGCCGACCACGCCACCACCTGCCGCAGGATCTGCAGGGTCGCGCTGTCCGCCCGATGCGCGTCCTCCAGCACCACCAGCACCGGCCCGGCCGCACTCGCCGTATCGACCGAGCTCGGTGTATCCGGGACGACCGAGCCGGGGCTCATCCGCCCACCCGGGGTATCGATGGGCTGTCCGGTCCATTCGGCGAAGCGGTCGACCACGGCCAGCGACAGCCGGAACGGTGTCGCGTCCGCGCCGAGATCCGCTGCCTTGCCGCCGGATTCACCGGTCAGCTCCATCCAGGCCCAGGCCGCCGGAGCGCCGTCGACCTCGGGGCAGCGGCCGACCGCGGTCCGCCAGCCGGCAGCGGCGAGCTCGTCGGCGACCGACCGCACCAGCGTCGTCTTGCCTGCTCCGGGCTCACCTTCCAGCCACACCAATCGGCCGCGGCCGCCCGCGGCTTCGCGGGCGGCGGACAGCAGGGCCGCACGTTGACCCGAATAGCCGACCGGGGCGGATACCGGTGGCACGGGTTCCGGCCGATCGGGCCCCACCGATGCGATCGTCGCGACCTCATCGGTGGAATGTGAACGTGTCGAACCTGATTCCGCGGCGAACGGCTCGGCGGGCGCGGGCAGCGTGAGGGCCGGGTCGTGGGCGAGGATGGCGGCTTCCAGCTCGCGCACCGGCGGGCTGGGGTCGATGCCGAATTCGGTATTGAGGGTGGCGCGGAGGTCGCGCAGCGTGGCCAGGGCCTCGAGCTGGCGTCCCTGGCGGTAGTGAGCGAGGGCCAGCAGCCGGACGGCGGCTTCACGTTCGGGGTGTTCGTCGACCAGGCGGCGCAGGGCCGCGACGGCCTCCTCCGGGCGACCCAGGGCGAGGGCGGCCTCGGCCCGTTGTTCCACGGCGGTCCAGCGCATATCGGTGAGGCGGGCGATATCGGCGGCGCTCCAGGCCGCGTCGGCGTAGGCGGCATAGGCGGGACCGCGCCACAACGCCAGCGCGGAATCGAGGAGGCGGTGGCGGGCGGCCGGATCGGATTCGGTGGCGGCGGCGGACACCAGGTGACCGAATTGCCAGACGTCGACGGCCGAAACCGGCAGGCGCAGCGCGTATCCGGGGGTCTGCGACACGAGCACTCCGGCGGGCGCGCGCGGCGGCCGATCCGGCTCCAATGCCCGCCGCAGATACGAGATGTGCGCCTGCAACGCCCCCGAGGCCTTCGGCGGCGGCTCCCCCTGCCACAGATCCTCGATGAGCCGATCCGCCGAAACCACCTCGCCCCCGGCCGAAACCAGGCGCGCCAGCACCGCCCCCTGCCTCGGCCCGCGCAAAGGGGCGGGCCGGCCGTCCACCGTCACCCGCAGTGCGCCCAGCACTTCCACGAACACCACGGGCGATACATCGGCTGCGACAGCCCATTCGCTAACACAGCGAACGACTGACGCCGATCCGGACCGGCGACCGCCGATACCGCAACACACCGGTCGCCCACGCCTGTCCGCGACAGGCACGCGCGGGCGACCGCTGTCCCAGGCGGCTTATCGCCTCGCGGGCAGTCGAAGCGCACGGAAGCCGCCGAGCGCGAGAACGAGTCCGACGGCGATGGTGCCCGGGATGATCCACCACCCCTCCGCGCCCGGCAGCCCTTCGGCCCCGGCCATCGCGACCACCGCGAGGATCAGCGCGACCGCGGACCCACGCCCGAGGAGCGGACGCGGGGCCGCCAGCGCGCACACCGCCAGCAGGATGAATCCCAGCAGGAAGGCGGCGGCGAGCGGCCCGTTCACCGGGAGGGCGGCCTCCTCGATCGCCGATTGCTCATGGTGCGACAGGCGTGGCGCGACATAGATCTCGTGGTAGGCGCCGACCGGGATCGCGACGGTGAGCCCGACGAACAGCAGGACCCGGGCGACCGCGGAAATCTTTGTAGGCCAGTCATTCCTGTCTCGCCAGGCGGCGAACACCACGGGCAGTCCCACCGCCATCAGGATCGCGCCGGCGCTGAAGGTCAGGTGGGCGGCGGCCCAGGTGGCGGACTGTTCGGCCGCCTCGGAATGTTCCAGCGGGTGCAGGGCATTGCCCACGGCGAACAGCACGCCGCCGGCGATCAGCGCGCCGGCGCGCAGCCGCAGGTCCGGATCGGTCGCGATGGGCATCATCGTCATCGTCATGGTCGTACTGTCGGCCAGGGCGATGCACCGCGACTTGCCGCCGACTTGCGGCCGAAACGCACCGTGCCCGCCGCGAGATTCGCGGCGGGCACGGTGCGGAATCACCGGCGGTGGTTCACACGCCCACGTGCACGGCGTGCTCGTCACCCTCGAGCAGGTTCTGCGGCTTGTCCCGAACCATGAACGCCGCGATCGGAACACACAGCGCGAAGAAGATCGCGCCGATCAGGAAGGCCACGTTGTAGGAGTGGATCGAGGCCCGCTCCATCACATGGTCGACGGTCATGTTGTTACGCACGTACCGCTCGGCCACCTGCACCGAGATGGTGGTCAGCAGCGCGGTGCCGATGGAACCACCTACCTGCTGGGCGGCGTTCAGCAGCGCGCTGGCCACGCCCGAATCCTCGGCGTCGACCTGGTGCAGCGCGGTGGTCTGCATGGACACGAACAGCGCACCCATGCCCAGCGCGATCAGGATCATGGCGGGCAGCAGGGCGGTCGCGTAGCTGTCGCCGTACTCCAGCCGCGACAGCCACACCAGGCCCGCCGCGCCCAGCACCGAACCCGCCAGCATGAGCGGCCGCGGCCCGATCCTGGGCAGGACCGCCGAGGCGATACCCGCCGACACTACGATGCCGGCCGGGAACGGCAGGAACGCCACACCCGTCTTCAGCGCCGAGTAGTGCTCCACGATCTGCAGGTAGAAGCTCAGGTTCAGGAACATGGCGAACATGGCGATCGGCACCAGCAGCGCGATCAGATACGACCCGCCGCGGTTGATCTCACCCGGAATACGCAGCGGCAGCAGCGGATTCGCGGTCCGGGCCTCGATGGCCACGAACGCCGCCAGCAGCGCCACACCCACCACGAACAGGGCCAGCGTGGTGGAGGCGGTCCAGCCGTCGGAGGCCGCGCGGCTGAAGCCGTACACGATCGAGATCAGGCCGAGGGTGACGGTGACCGCGCCGGGCAGGTCGTAGCCGCCGGTGCGGGGTGCGGGCACATCCTTGACCACGAAGGCGAACGCGCCGACCAGGGCCAGCAGCGCGACCGGGGTGTTCACCAGCAGCGACCAGCGCCAGTTCGCGTACTCGACGAGCGCGCCACCGGCGATCAGGCCGAGCGCGGCGCCCGCCGCCGACACACCGGCGAACACGCCGAAGGCCCGAGCCCGTTCCTTGGCCTCGGTGAAGGTCACCGACACCAGCGACAGCGCGGCCGGGGCCAGCAGCGCGCCGAACGCGCCCTGCAGCGCGCGGCCCGCGAAGAGTTCGGCCTGGTTCTGCGCGAGACCGGCCAGCGCGGAGGCCGCGGCGAAGCCGATCAGGCCGACCATGAGGATCCGGCGGCGGCCCAGGTAGTCGGCGAGGCGGCCGCCGAGCAGCAGCAGACCGCCGAAGATCAGGGTGTACGCGGTGAAGATCCACTGCTTGTCACCGTCGCTGATGTGCAGATCCTGCTGCGCGAACGGCATGGCGATGGTGACGATCGTGGCGTCCAGGACCACCATCAGCTGCGCCATGGCGATCACGCCCAGCGCCCACCAACGCCTGGAATCTTGTGCGGGACTTGCTTTTTCGTCTGTACCGAGAGCGTCCGTCGCTACGGTCATGAGCCTCTCCTCTGGATTCGAAGGCAGCTTCACCATAGTGACCCCAACCGACAATTGGCGTCAAGGGAAAATTGTCGCATCGCGACAGTTGTCATACTGGGACAGTAAAACACACCAAGGACCTAGGATGGAGGGATGTCGGAGTTGTCAAGTCACATCGGTGTGATCTCGCGTCACCGCCCCGGCCTGCGTGAGCGCAAGAAGCAGCAGACCCGGACCCGGATCATCGACGTCGCCCTGCGGTTGTGCGACGAACAGGGCTTCGACGCCACCACCGTCGAGCAGATCGCCGACGCCGCCGACGTCTCCCCGCGCACCGTGAACCGGTACTTCGAGAGCAAGGAGGCGATCGTCATCGCCCCCATCGAAGGCTGGGGACAGGCCCTCGCCGATCAGCTGCGCGCCCAGCCCGTCACCGGCGACGAGATGGAAGCGCTGCTCGGCGCGTTCCTGGCGGTCGTGGACCAGATCATCGACTCCGACACGCCCGTGCCCTTCCGCTGGTTCCAGCAGATGCAGCGCATCACCCGCGACAGCGTCGCCGTCCGCGCGCTCAGCATGGAATCGGCCGACACCAAGACCCGGGCCGTGTCCGAGGTGCTCGCCGAACGCCTGCGCCTGCCCGAGGACCACCTCACCGTGCGGCTCATCGCCACCACCTGGCACGGCATCGTGCGGGTCGGCATGGAATGCGAGTTCGACGACAGCGACGAGCTCCCGGACTGCACCACCGTCACCACCGCCCGCATGCTCGCCGACAGCGTCCAGGCGGCATACGGCGAATTCCGGCGGGCCTGTTGCGGTGCGACAACGGTATTTCCCCCCGTAAACGGGGGAAATACCACCGAAAATGCGACAAACCCCACTGCGTAGATCGGGCCGGACGGCCGCTAGAATCCCGCATTAGGTCAAGAGCATCAGCGTTAAGGCCCCGGCTTGCTGATCGGCAACCCTCCAGCTGCGGTGGGGTGCTCCGGGTGCAGACCGGGCGTTCGAGGGCCGAACGCAAGCGCAACTAGGAGGTCTACCGAAATGTGTTGTTGTCGAAGCCCATTCGCTTCTCGATAACGTCAAACTTCCGCCATTCGGCGACCTTGTTTTTGGAGCAGAACACATGAGTGACTCGACCGCGCCCGCGGCCGTCCCCGCTGACGGCACCCTGGATCCGGCCAACTGGTCCTTCGAGACCAAGCAGATTCACGCCGGCCAGGCTCCCGATTCCGCCACCGGAGCCCGCGCCCTGCCCATCTACCAGACCACGTCCTACGCGTTCCGCGACACCGACCACGCCGCCGCGCTGTTCGGACTCGCCGAGCCGGGCAATATCTACACCCGCATCATGAACCCCACCCAGGACGCGGTGGAACAGCGCATCGCCGCCCTCGAAGGCGGTGTGGCCGCACTGCTGCTGGCCTCCGGGCAGGCCGCGGAGACCTACGCGATCCTGAATCTCGCCGAGGCCGGGGACCACATCGTGGCCAGCCCGCACCTGTACGGCGGCACCTACAACCTGCTGCACTACTCGCTGCCCAAGCTGGGCATCCAGGTCAGCTTCGTCGAGGACCCGGACGACCTCGAGCAGTGGCGCGCGGCGGTGCGCCCCAACACCAAGGCGTTCTACGGCGAGACCGTCGCCAACCCGAGCAGCTCGGTCCTCGACATTCCGGGCATCGCCGAGGTCGCGCACGCCGCCGGGGTGCCGCTCATCGTGGACAACACCGTCGCCACCCCGTACCTGATCCAGCCGCTGCGGCTGGGCGCGGACATCGTGGTGCACTCGGCCACCAAGTACCTGGGCGGGCACGGTTCCGCGGTCGCGGGCGTGATCGTCGACGGCGGCTCCTTCGACTGGACGGTGAAGAACGAGGCGGGCGAGTCCCGTTTCCCCGGCTTCACTACCCCGGACCCGAGCTACCACGGCGCGGTCTTCGCCGACCTGGGCGCTCCGGCCTTCGCGCTCAAGGCCCGCGTGCAGCTGCTGCGCGACCTGGGCGCGGCGGTGTCGCCGTTCAACGCGTTCCTCATCGCGCAGGGCCTCGAGACGCTGAGCCTGCGCATCGAGCGGCACGTGGCCAACGCGCAGGCGGTGGCCGAGTTCCTCGCCGGGCAGCCCGGCGTCGAGAAGGTCTACTACGCCGGACTTCCCGCCTCGCCCTGGTTCGAGCGGGGCAAACAGCTGGCACCGAAGGGCGTGGGCGCCATCGTGTCCTTCGAGCTGGCCGGCGGCGTCGACGCGGGCAAGAAGTTCGTGGAGGCGCTGGTGCTCCATAGCCATGTCGCTAACATCGGGGATGTGCGCTCGCTCGTCATCCACCCGGCATCCACCACGCATTCCCAGCTGACCCCCGCCGAGCAGCTGGCTTCCGGTGTCACGCCTGGTCTGGTGCGGTTGGCCGTGGGCATCGAGGGCATCGGCGACATCCTGGCGGATCTGCGCGCCGGACTGACGGCGGCGGCAAGTTGACCGTGAACATCGAATCGCGAACGTCCCGGCACGCGGCGGAGCTGTTGCTGCCGCCGCCCGACGGGACGCTCGGGAGCATCGCCATCGGCGACGTGGAACTCGAGAGCGGGGCCGTGATCCCCGACGCCACGCTGGCCGTCCAGCGGTGGGGCGAACTATCGGCGAACGCGGACAACGTGGTGCTCGTGGAGCACGCGCTGACCGGCGACTCGCACGTGGTCGGCCCCGCCGACGTGCACCACAACCAGGCCGGCTGGTGGGACGGCATCGTCGGCCCCGGCGCGCCCGTGGACACCCGCGAATGGTGCGTCATCGCCACCAACGTGCTCGGCGGCTGCAAGGGCAGCACCGGCCCGTCCTCGCTGGCCCCGGACGGGAAGCCGTGGGGCACGCGGTTCCCCGCGCTGTCCATCCGCGACCAGGTGACCGCCGAGGCCAAGCTGTTCGACCTGCTCGGCATCGACCGCCTGGCCGCCGTGATCGGCGGCTCCATGGGCGGGATGCGGGTGCTGGAGTGGATGATCGGCCGGCCCGAACGGGTCGGCGCGGCCCTGGTGCTGGCGGTCGGCGCGCGCGCCACCGCCGACCAGATCGGCACCCAGACCACCCAGATCGCCGCCATCAAGGCCGATCCGGACTGGCAGGGCGGCGACTACCACGGCACCGGGCGCGCGCCCATGACCGGCATGGGCATCGCCCGCCGCATCGCGCACCTGACCTACCGCACCGAGGGCGAGCTCGACCATCGCTTCGAGAACCACGGCCAGGGCGACGAGGATCCGCGCGCGGGCGGCCGCTACGCGGTGCAGAGCTACCTGGAGTACCAGGCGGACAAGCTGATCGCGCGTTTCGATCCGGCCACCTACGTGCTGCTCACCGAGGCCATGAACCGCTACGACGTGGGTCGCGGCCGCGGCGGCGTCGCGGCGGCGCTGGCCTCGACGCCGGTGCCGTGCGTGATCGGCGGGGTGGACTCGGACCGGCTCTACCCGCTGCGCACCCAGCAGGAGCTGGCCGATCTGCTGCCCGGTTCCAAGGGGCTCGAGGTCATCCACTCCAAGGACGGGCACGACGGGTTCCTGACCGAGACCGAGGCGGTCGGCAAACTCATGCTGGAGACCATGGAACTGGCCCGCGCCCAGCGCGTGTCGGGTCACTGAACCAGCGCTGCCCGAACGGCGGCGCCACCGCTGCCACTGTGCCGGTGTCGCCGCTGCCCGAACGCCGTATGTCCGCTGCCCGGCCGCTGCCACAGCCGACGGCGCGTTACGCGACGTATCGTGCCTGTTTCCAGTGAATTGTCCTGACGCGCTTTCGGTTTCGCGCGCATGACGCCTCCGTAACCGGTGTTCCGGAATACGTGTGCAGCGGGCATATCAGCCGTAATGTATTCGCCATGACCGCCGCATTCGATGACATGGATCTCCGCGATCTCGTCGATCTGCTCTCCGAGGACGAGCAGCGTGAACTCCGCCCGGCCATACTCCGTGTCCTGCACAGACTCCCGGACCAGGAAGTGCTGCGGCGCGAACTCGGCCGCCGCATAACCTCGGTCTAGCTATCCCCCAGCGCCGCCGGTTCACCCCGGCGGCAGAACAACTCGCTCATCTTTCCAGCGCCGCGACTCCGGTCGCGGCCCCGGCCCCGCGACCCGCGAGGCCCCACAGCTCCGGCTACGTGACGCCGAGACTGCTGATGGTCGCCGCCAGCACGATGATCGCGACACCCAGCACCGTCAGCCAGACGACATCGAAACCCTTGCTGCGCACCGCGAGCAGACCCACCCGATCAGTGGGCAGTGCCAGTCGCAGCGCCGCCGCGAGCAGCGTCGCGCCGCCGAAGAAGAACGTTCCGCGCCGCCAGCGATCCCAGGCCAGGAAGACCACGGCCACCACCAGCACCGCGCCCACCAGCAGCATGGGCAGATTCTCGCGGGCGAACTCCCCCGCACGACTGCTGCGACTCTGGGGTGCGGCATGGGCTGGACTCACCGCACGAGCTTAACCGCCGCTCTGCAATGCTGGATCCCGTGTTCCATCTCGTGTTCTTCGAACCCCGCATCCCGCCCAATACCGGCAACGCCATTCGACTGGCCGCCGGTACCGGCTGCGCACTGCACCTGATCGAACCGCTCGGCTTCGACCTATCCGAGCCGAAGCTACGCCGGGCCGGGTTGGACTACCACGACCTGGCCGTCGTCACCGTGCACGAGAGTCTCGCCGCCGCCTGGGAGGTCATCGCCCCCGAACGGGTCTTCGCCTTCACCGCCGCCGCGACCACCCGCAACACCGAGATCACCTACCGCGACGGCGATGTCCTGCTGTTCGGCCCCGAACCCACCGGCCTCCCCGAGGAGGTGCTCGCCGATCCGCGCGTCACCGACCAGCTCCGCATCCCCATGCTGCCCGGCCGCCGTTCCATGAACCTCTCCAACGCCGCCGCGGTCGCGGTGTACGAGGCCTGGCGGCAGATGGGGTTCCCGGGCGCGGTCTGACTAGTCGTCGACCTCGAAGCGTTTGAAGCGGGAGGTCGCGCCGGCGGTGAGGCGGACCGCGGACTTGGGGACGCCGAAGTGGGCGGCCAGCAGTTCGATGGCGGCCTTGTTCGCCTTGCCCTCCACCGCCGGGGCCCGGACGTACAGCTGCAGCGCGCCGTCGTCGAGGATCTCGACGAGCGGGCCCTTTTTGCTGCCGGGTTTGATGGTCGCCCGGACCACTGTCACGCCGCTCTCCTTCCCCGCTCGTGCCACGATTCTCCCGTAGCGCCGCGACTGCCGCGGTGCCGGGGCGGCTCAGCGGAAGTCGCGGGAGCGGCCCTCGATGCGCAGGTCCATGCGTTGCAGATGGTCGGCGACGATGGTGACCGCGCCCTCCGCGTTCTGCACCCGTCCGCGGATGAGCAGGGCGGGGGCGGTGGTGGCCAGGCGGCGGTAGCGGGCCCACAGGCCGACCGAGCAGACCACGTTCACCATGCCGGTCTCGTCCTCCAGGTTGAGGAAGGTGACGCCGCCCGCGGTGGCCGGGCGCTGCCGGTGGGTGACCGCACCGCCGACCAGCACCCGGGTCCCGTCACGAATGTCGAGGAGCCGGTCGGCGGGGACGACGCCGAGCGCGTCGAGCCGCTCGCGCAGGAATTCGGTCGGGTAGCTGCCGGGTGAGACGCCGGTGGCCCACACGTCGGCGGCGGCCAGTTCCAGCGCGCTCATGCCGGGCAGGGCGGGGGCCGCGGTGGCCGCGCCGGTGCCGGGCAGCCGGTCGGATCGTTCCCCCGCCGCCGCGCCCGCCGCCCACAGCGCCTCGCGGCGGGTGCCGCCGAGACTGTCCAGCGCGCCCGCCGTGGCCAGCGACTCGGCTTGCGGCACGGTCAGTTCCACGCGTCCGGTGAGATCCAGGAACGAGGTGTAGGGCCCGAGCTCGCGGGCGGCCACGATCTGCTCGGCCAATTCGGTCCCGATGTGCCGGACCGCGGCCAGCCCCAGCCGGATCGCCATCCCCTTCGCCTCCAGGGTCGCCTCGGCCAGGCTGTGGTTGATGTCGGGCCCGTGCACCGTCACCCCGTGCCGCCGCGCGTCGGCGACCAGCGACTGCGGCGAATAGAACCCCATCGGCTGAGCGCGCAGCAGCCCGGCGCAGAAGGCCGCCGGGTGATGCAGTTTGAACCACGCCGAATAGAACACCAGCGAGGCGAAACTCTGCGAATGGCTTTCCGGGAAGCCGAAATTCGCGAAGGCGTACACCTTCTCGTAAATGCGGTCCGCCACTTCCCCGGTGATGCCGTGCAGGTCGCGCATGCCCTGATAGAAGCGGGCCCGCAGCCGCTCCATCTTCTGCGTGGACCGTTTGGATCCCATGGCGCGGCGCAGCTCATCGGCTTCGGCGGGGGTGAATCCGGCGACGTCCACGGCCATCTGCATGAGCTGTTCCTGGAACAGCGGCACGCCGAGGGTGCGTTCCAGCGCGTTCTTCAGCGACGGATGGTCGTAGTCGGGTTTCTCCCGCCCGTTGCGGCGGCGAATGTAGGGGTGCACCGATCCGCCCTGGATCGGCCCGGGCCGGATCAGCGCCACCTCCACCACCAGGTCGTAGAAGGTGCGCGGCCGCAATCGCGGCAGGGTCGCCATCTGGGCGCGCGACTCCACCTGGAACACGCCGACCGAGTCGGCGCGGCACAGCATGTCGTAGACGGCGTCCTCGCCCAGGTCCAGCCGGTGCAGTTCGACGGTCTGGCCCTTGTGCTCGGCCACCAGGTCGATCATGTAGTGCAGCGCCGACAGCATGCCGAGTCCGAGCAGATCGAACTTGACCAGCCCGGCGGACGCGCAGTCGTCCTTGTCCCATTGCAGGACACTGCGATTCGCCATGCGCGCCCATTCGGTCGGGCACACGTCGGCGATGGGCCGATCGCAGATCACCATGCCGCCGGAGTGGATGCCCAGATGCCGGGGCAGCCCCTCCAATTCCCCGGCCAGCGCGAGCACGTCGTCCGGGATGTCGGTGTGCTGTTCCCCCGCGACCCCGCTCCAGCGGCTCACCTGTTTGCTCCAGGCGTCCTGCTGCCCGGTCGAGAAGCCCAGCGCGCGTGCGGCATCGCGCACCGCGGAGCGCCCGCGATAGGTGATCACATTGGCCACCTGCGCCGCGTACTCGCGCCCGTATTTGGCGTAGACGTGCTGAATGGCCTCCTCGCGCCGATCCGATTCGATGTCGACGTCGATATCGGGCGGCCCGTCCCGCTCCGGCGACAGGAACCGTTCGAACAGCAGCTGGTTGGCGACCGGATCCACATTGGTGATGCCGATGGCGTAGCAGACCGCCGAATTCGCCGCCGAACCCCGGCCCTGACACAGGATGTCGTTGTCGCGGCAGAAGCTGACGATGTCGTGCACGACCAGGAAGTAGCCCGGGAAGTTCAGGGTGGCGATGACGTTCAGCTCGTGGTCGAGCTGCCGGTAGGCGGCCGCGTTCCCGGCGCGTGGGCCGTAGCGGCGGGCCGCGCCCGCGAAGGTGAGCTCCCGCAGCCACGAGTTCTCGTCGTGCCCGTCGGGCACGTCGAAGGGCGGCAGTTGCGGCGCGATCAGCCGCAGGTCGAACGCGCAGTCCCGGCCCAGCGCAACGGCATTGGGCACGGCCTGCGGGCAGGCCGCGAACAGTCGCGCCATCTCGTCGCCGGAGCGCAGGTGCGCGCCGCCGGTGGGGGCCAGCCAGCCCGCCATGTCGTCGAGGCTGGAGCGGGCTCGCACGGCGGCCAGCGCCATGGCCCGGCGGCGGTGTGGCGGGGCCGCGAAATGCGCTCCGGTGGTGGCGATCACGGGCAGCCCGGCCCGGTCGGCGAGGGCGAGCAGCCGGGCATTGCGCTCGTCGTCCTCGGGGATGCCGTGGTGGGTGAGTTCCACGCTCACGTGGTCGCGGCCGAAGCGGTCGATCAGTTCGCGCAGTGCCGCTTCGGCTGCCGCGTCGCCCTGCCGCAGGGCCTGTCGCACAGTGCCTTTCCGGCAGCCGGTGAGGATGTGCCAGTGCCCGCCCGCGGCCTCGGTGAGCCGGTCCAGGTCGTAGCGCAGGATGCCCTTCTCCCCCGCCGCCATGTGCGCGGCGGCCATCTCCCGCGACAGCCGCCGGTAGCCTTCCTGCCCGCGCGCCAGCACCAGCAGATGTGGTCCGGCCGGATCGGGGGTGCCGGTGCGGGGTTCGGAATTCAGTGCGTCCGCGTCGTTTTCGCGACCGCGTCGCCGGGCGGCCGGGCCGCGTCCGCGCGGCGCGAGATGCGCTCCGGCGCGGGCGGCGGTGCCGATGGACAGCTCGGCGCCGAAGATGGTCGGCATCCGCCATTCCCGGGCCGCTTCGGCGAACCGGACCACCCCGTAGAACCCGTCGTGGTCGGTGAGCGCGAGGGCTTCCAGTCCGAGCCGCACCGCCTCCTCCACCAGTTCCTCGGGCTGGCTGGCCCCGTCGAGGAAGCTGTAGGCGGAGTGGGTGTGCAGTTCGGCGTAGGGCACCGTGGACCGGGCGGTCCGCTCGATGTCCCCGGCCTCGTACTTCTCGCGTTTCCGCGACCAGGCCGGGCTGTCGCCGCCGTCGCCCTCGACCTGTTTGCGCGCGGGGTCGGGTCGCCCGGACAGCACCCGTTCCATCTCCGCCCACGTCGGCGGGCCGTTGCCCCAACCCATCGGCCCACCTCCTCCACAATCCGACCGGTCTCGAGTATCGAACATACATTCGAAACCGATCGGTCTCTACGGCGGCTCGCCAATCCACCGTGGCGCAGTAACTTACTTTGGAGTAAGTTCGAGGCAATTCCACCTGCAAGGGAGCAGAAATGGCCGACCAAGACACCGGTTACCTGGCCCGTCGGCGCGCCCGCCGCGATCTGACCGGCAAGCACGTCGTGATCACCGGCGCCTCCTCGGGCATCGGACGCGCGGCCGCGCTGACCGCCGCACAGAAGGGCGCACTGGTCATCCTGCTGGCCCGCCGCGCCGACGAACTGTCCACCGTGGTGGACGAGATCACCGCCGCGGGCGGCGCCGCCTTCGGCTACCCGTGCGACGTCACCGACCAGGATTCGGTGGATCGGACCATCGAGACCGTGCTCGCCGCCCACGGCCACGTCGACATGCTGGTCAACAACGCGGGCCGCTCCATCCGCCGGGCCGTGCACCGCTCCACCGACCGCATGCACGACTTCGAACGCACCATGGCCGTCAACTACTTCGGCGCGGTCCGCATGACCCTGGGCCTGCTGCCCGGCATGCGCGAACGCAAGGACGGCCACATCGTCAACATCTCCAGCGCCGGCGTGCAGGTCGCCACCCCGCGTTTCGCCGCCTACCTGGCCAGCAAGGCCGCCCTCGACAAGTTCGCCGAGGTGACCGCCGCCGAGATGCGCTCCAGCAACATCACTTTCACCACCATCCACATGCCGCTGGTCCGCACCCCCATGATCACCCCCAGCGGCGACCAGGGCACCGGCACCCAGTCCCCGGAATGGGCCGCCGCCCTCATCGTCCGGGCCCTCACCGAACGGCCCCGCCGCATCGACGTCCCGCTCGGCACCCTCGCCGAATACGGCAACCTGGTGGCCCCCGGCATCAAGGAGCGGGTCCTGCACCGGTACTACCGCGCCATCCCGGACTCCCCCGCCGCCAAGGGCGAGACCGTGTCCGCGCCGGAGACCGCCGACGTGGAAATCGTCGTCCCGCAACGCCATCGCCGCACCGTGCCCCCGGCCGTCCGCGCCACCGGCACCGCCCTGCGCCGCGCCGCCCGCCTGGTCCCTGGAACGCACTGGTAATCGGCCGGGGGCCGAATTTCGGTTCGCGGCAATAGTTCGCGCCCGTGCCGCTCAGGCGAGTTGCCGGAGATGGTCCAGCACCACCGCGGTGGCGGGTTTGGGGGCCGCGCCGCAACTGGCCTGCCGCGGCGAGTAGGCGGCGGTGCGGGCGGTGACCAGCCAGCGGCGGCCGTCCCGATGCGTCACCATGGCCGCACCCGCGAACGTGGCCGGATCGGTCGGGCTTCCGGCATCGGCCGGGGCGGCCTCGACGACGAGGTCGTCGATACCGGCCGTCGGGTCGACATCGCCGGACTCGACGGTCCGACCGGTGCTGTCGCCGGTCGAGGTGACCCGGGTGAACGTAGCGTCGGCGATGCGCCGGCGGACCGCTATTTCCGCCACCTGCTCGACCGGGCCGTAGCAGCTGCGGCCGCGCAGGCCGGTGAGCGAGACCTCGCCCTTGTCGGCGGCGGCGAGCATGGCGTGCGCCGAATCCTCGTCCAGGCGGCCGTAAGTGAGACCCGTGGGCAGCACGATGACCGCCGGGGCGAAACGGTGACCGCCGGTGTGGGAGCACTCCCACACCCGCTCGGGGTGGGCGGCGGACAGGCTCGCGGCGATGGGACGGCCCAGCAGGGCGCAACACTGGTCGCGCTTACCGTGCGCGCAGACCAGCACCAGCGGATCCGTCACGGCCGCACCGATTCCCGGCGCGGGCCCGTCGACCAGACGCAGATCGATGTCCAGCAGTTCCCGCGGGTCGGTGATCTCGAGCCGCTCGCACCACGACCCCTCGGGCCGCGAACTGGCGAGCAGAACCGTTCGGACGCCGGTGAATTCCCGCCGCCCCGCCCGCCGGATCAGGGTGGGCCGCACGTGCGCCGCCTTGGTGCGCGCGGCCAGTTCGGGGGTGATGTCGGGCCCGAGCACCTGGTCGCCGATCACGTCGCGTCCCCACGCCCCGGGCTGTTCTACACATAGCCAGCCGGTGATGCGGGTCGCGCTCCCGGGTAGGGGAACCTCCAGTGCCGCGGCCGAACACGACAATCCTTCGAACCCCGTCACAGCCGTCCCTCGGTCACAGTGGCTTCCCGTCGATCAGTTTCGCGATCACCTGCTCCAGCCGCCGCTGCCGGGCCTCCGGCCGGACCGCGCTGCCCAGGTGGTAGCCGACCGCGATGCGCGACTGCATGGGCAGGGTCTCGAAGAACACGGCCGCCTCCGGATGCCGGGCCAGCTCGTCCAGGAAATCCTGCGGCAGGTCGTGTCCGACGGCGTTGTCCCAGCGCCCGTCCGCCTTGGCCCGATCGATCTCGGCCTGCCCGGCCGGATGCACGATCCCGGTCTCGATCAGTTCGCCCGCCAGCCCCACATCGCGCTGCGACCACTGGCTGCGCGGGCGGCGCGGGGTGAATCCCATGACGAGGAAATCGTCGTCGAGTTTCCTGGCCTGCCCGTCGATCCAGCCGAAGCACAGGGCCTGTCGCAGCGCGCCGTCATGGTCGAGCGAGGCGTAGGCCGAGCCCTTCTTCGCGAACTTCAGCCAAATGCCGTCCACCGCCGCGTGATTGGCCGACAGCCAGTCCCGGAACGCGGACTCGTCGGGAAACCACAGCGTGGGTCGCTCGGATGCGGACACCGTTCAACTCTAGATACCGGCAGCTAGTGCCCCAGGAAGGGGAGCACTTGGGCCTCGAAGGCGGGGTAGCGGTCGCGGTGGATGCTGTGCCCGCAGTCGAAGGCGCGGACGGTGCAGTCGGCGAGGCTGGTGCGTAACTGTTCGAGCTTGTCGGGGTCGACCATGCCGCCGGGGCCGCCGCGCAGGAACAGGGTGGGCGCGGTGATGTCGGACAGCCCGTCCCACCATTCCGGGTAGGGCTTGCGGAACTGTTCGAGCGCGTCGCCGGTCATGGATCGGTCGAAGGCCAGCACCGCGCGCGGGTGCCGCAGCAGGCTGGTGGTGGCGTGCCACAGTTCGGGGATCGACGGCAGCTTGCGGGTGAAGCTCACCTGTTCGTCGCCGGAGCGCAGCGGCAGCGGCTGTTCCTCGATCACCAGGCGCCGGACCAGTTCCGGGCGTTGCATGGCCACCCAGGAGATGGCGTAGCCGCCGAGCGAATGCCCGACCAGGTCGACGGCGTCGAGGCCGATCCGGTCGCACAGCGCGAGGATGTCGGCGCCGAATTCCTCGAACCGGTAGGACGCGGTGTGCGCGCTGCGCCCGTGCCCGCGCAGGTCCGGAATGATCACCCGGCGGCCGCGGCGCACCAGCTGGGTCGCGAACCGATCCCAGGTGTGCCCGTCGCCGCCCATGCCGTGCACGAGGACTACCGGCGTGTCGCTGTAGAGATGTCCGCCCGTGGCGCCGGAATCGCGATAGGCGATCGACACGTCATCGAACTCGACCCGGGTGACCGTTGACTCCACGATTGTCCAGAGTACGGATCGCTGGGTGGTCGCCGCCGCAATTTGTGCGCTCCGCCATATCGAATACAGATACGGTTGCCTATTCATTCACTTGACGAATGAATGCGGAACTGCGCAGGTCCAGGCTTGATACCAAGCGGTTTGGCCTGTGAAATAGATCACTTTCACATTTTTCGGTAATCGGTCAGCCCTGACGGTAGCGTGATCCCCGATTTAGCAATACTTGTTTGTCGGGGAAATATGGTTCTCAATGCTGCCGCCCCCGCGGTCGAACTCGATGAACCGAGCCCGCCGCGGCCGACCTTCGCTACCGCCTGGGTCCTCCTACTAGCCGCGCTCTGCGGGACCTTTCTCGCCGTCCCGACACTGCGCTACGACTTCTTCGGTGACGAACTGTATTTCATCGCCGCCGGAGCCCACCGCAGTCTCACCTACGCCGACCAAGGCGTCCTGATCCCACTGGTCGCCCACCTGGCCGACGCCGTCGCCCCCGGCTCCGCGCCGATGCTCCGATTACCCGCGGTCCTGATGACCGCCGCCGCCGTCGTGATCAGCGCCGCGGTCGCCTACGAGCTCGGCGGCTCCCGGACCGCCCAACTGATCGCGGCCGCCGCCTACGGCATCTCCCCGCTCGCCGCCACCCAGGCCGTGCAGCTGAGCACCTTCTCCTTCGACGCCACCCTGCAGGCCGCCATCATCTGGCTGCTCATCCGCTGGATCCGCACCCGCGACGACCGGCTGCTCATCGCGGTCGGCGTGGTCGCCGCCGTCGACCTCCAGGTCAAGTGGTTCATCCCCACCATCCTGCTCACCCTGGCCGCGGGCATCATCGTCGCCGGACCGCGGGAACTGCTGTGGCGGCGCGGACTCTGGATCGGCGCGAGCATCTTCGCCGCCTCCGCCCTGCCCGGCCTGTGGTGGCAGAACCAGCACGGCTGGCCCGCGCTGGCCATGAGCAAGGTGATCGGCGCCGAACAGGACGCCGCCGGCGGCGGACCGCTGGCCTGCCTGCCGCAGATGATCGGACTGGCCGGACTGCTCGGCGGCCTGCTCGCGGGCTGGGCGTTCTGGAGCCTGGCCCGGGAACGCTGGCTGCGGCCCTACATGTTCATGCTCGTCTCCTCCGGCCTGCTGGTGGCCGTGGTGCTGTTCGGGCACGGGCGGCCGTACTACACCGCCGGATTCCTGCCGGTGCTGTTCGGCATCGGCGCGGTCGCGCTGCCCTACTACCGCGGCGAGCGCGGCAACCGGGTGCTGCGGGTGGTCGCGCTGCCGGTCATCGGGTTGTCGCTGGTGATCATCGCGGCGCTGGTGGCCGCCCTGCCGCAGCCGCCGTCGCGGGTGCACACCGCCATCCGCACCCAGGCCGACTTCGCCATGCGGACCAGCATCTACGGCTACTCGGGCTGGTCCGAGCTGACCGCCAAGGTCGCCGACGCCTACCGGCAGCTGCCCGAATCCGAGCGGCCCACAGCGATCGTCGCCCAGAACTATTGGCAGGCCGCCGCCCTCCAGAACTTCGGCCGCGACTACGGCCTGCCGCCCGTCTACAGCCCCAACCGCGGCTTCGGCTACTTCGGCCCGCCGCCCAGCGACATCGGCGCGGTGCTCTACGTCGGCCTCGACAGCACCGAACCGACCCTGCGCCGCCAGTTCGGCAATGTCCAGGTCCTCGACCACCTCGACAACCCCAACGGGTTCCCCGGCGTGAACACCGGCATCGCCATCGCGGTCTGCCGCGGCCCGCTGCACCCCTGGCCGGAACTCTGGCCGGACATGATGGATCTGCACCTGCCGCTCGGCATCTGAGACCGCTACTCGTACAGCCCCTCCACGTGCCAGACGTTGTCGTAGCCGATCAGCAGTAGCGCGCGCAGCCGTGCGGCGTCCTCCGCGTCCAGCTGCACCTGGGCGCGCGCGGCGAAACCGTCCTCGAACCGGTGCGTCCACCACCGGTCGTCCACCGGCCACGGTCCCGCCCAGCCCGACAGCCGCCACGAACTACTGCCCCAGTGCAGCTGGACCGGATCCGCCGTGAACATGCCACGATCACTGACCCAGACCGGCGACCCGTCGGCGCCCTCCAGCCGCACCTCCGGATGATGCGTGAGCACCAGCGCCGGAGCGGGCTCGGGCAACCGCCCCGGCCACGGCTGCGCCGGATCGTTCGCCGGCACCGGCTCGTCCCCGAGCGTCACCATGGTGATCCGCTCCTCCGGCCCCCGCCCGCCACTGAGCACCCCCATCCGCACCGCGTCCCCGCCCAGCAGCCCCTGCACCCGGATCAACGCCCGCCGCGCCCGCTCCTCGTCCTCCCCGACCCCACCCCACAGCCCCAGCTGCAAGGCCCCGGCCGACACGACCTCCACGGGTTCCAGCCGCAACAGGGTGATGGCAGCGTTCGGCCCGGACTCCCAGCCCTCCCCCGGATCCGGTTCGTACTCATAGGCCTTCGCCCTACCCGACCGACGCGGGCCTCCACCGTGCCCGCGCGCGCCCCGGTCGTCCCGCTGCGCGCCGCGGTCGTTCCCACGCGCGCCACCGTCATTGCCACGCACGCCACCGTCGTTCCCACGCGCGCCACGATCGTCCCGATGCGCGGCAGGGCCATCACCGCGCGCGCCATAGTCCCGATCGGCCGCGCGGCGGGCGCGGGCGCGGTCCAGGGCGCGGCGGGTGAGCCAGCCGTCGAGCTGCCAGCGGATGCGGTCGGCGGTGCTGTCGGGGGTGAGGGGTTCGGCGCAGCGCCAGATGCGTGAGAACTCCTCGCCCGCCTCGGTTTCGGCGTGGATCACCAGGCGGGTGCAGGCCACCGCGGCCGCGGCGAGCTTGGTGTGCAGTTCGGCGGCGAGCATGCGGCCCGCGAAGGCCGCCATGTCGACGCGTTCGATCGGCGGGTCGCAGCGCTGTTCCACGGTGAGGTCGGCGGCGGGCAGGCGGGCCGCGGGCGGCCGCTCCGGCAGCGCGCGGGCACACCGGTGCGCGACGATCGCGTCCGCCCCGAACCGCGACGCCACCTCGGCGGGCGTGAGCGCCGCGAAGTCGCCGATCCGCCGCAGCCCCAGCCGGTGCAGCAGATCCACCAGCTCGACCCGCTGCGGCGCGGCCAGCACCGGTTCCCCCGCCAACTCCGAGATCGGCATGGGCGCAAGGAATTCCGCCCCCTTGCCGGACGGCACCAGGGTGGCGCGGCGGGCGGCGAAGACCGCGGTGGACAACTCGTCGGCGATGCCGATCTGGCATTCCACCCCGACCGCCGCCACCGCGTCGACCAGTCGTTCGGCCGCGGCCTCCTCCGATCCGAAGAACCGCGCCGCCCCGCGCGCCGACAGCGCCAGCATGCCCGGCCGCAGCACCTCGACGCCGGGCACCGTCGCGTCCACGGCCGTCACCACGGGCTCGAACAGCCGCGCGTCCCGATCCGGATCGTCCTGCGCCACCAGCAGTTCCGGGCATCGGCCCTGCGCCTCCCGTTTCCGCAGCCCGCGCCGGATCCCCTCGGCCCGCGCGGTGGCAGTGCACGCGATCACCCGATTGGCCGCGAGCACCGCCACCGGCCGGGTGGCCTCCGTCCCCGCCTCGGCGGCGGCCGCCACCGCGGGCCAGTCCGGGCACCACACCACCAGCACCCGCCGCGGCTTCACGACCTGTCCCCTCTCCCGGCACGACCACATGATCCAGAACTCTTGCCACGCAGAGCACTTCCGCCACGCAAGACACTCCTGCCACGCGGCGAGCCCTTGCCACGCAAGACACTCTTGCCACGCGGCGAGTCCTTGCCACGCGAGACACTCTCACCGCGTGACGAGTCCTTGCCACACGGTGAACCCTTGCCACGCAGGAAGTTCTTGCCACACAGCGGGCTCTTGCCGCGCGGGGAGCCGGGGCCCTCAGGCCGCGACATGGCAGTTCCTCGCGGTCCGGTCAGGACGCGACATGGCGGGCGATGCGCAGCGGCGGCTCGGCCGGGGCGGCGGGGTCGGCGGTGGAGACCCATTCGACGCGGCCGTCGGCGGGGCTGAGGGACAGGTGGCCGAGGCGGGGTTGGGCGGAGCGGCCGCGCACGGAGACATCGAGGCGGACGGTGCGCAACCGGCCGCAGCCCCGGCCCAGTCCGCTGTATCCGGCGACCCGGGTGTCGATGTGCAGCGCGGGCCCCGACCAGGAGCCGTTGGTCACCATCAGCGTGGAGTTCTTGCCGCGGGCGCGGGCGGCCAGGATGCGGGCGCGGGACATCGGCACCGCCAGCCCGTTCAGCCCGAGAACCACCAGGTCCAGGCCATCGAGCAATACCGAGGCAACTTCGAGGGGATCGGGACCGGGATCGGAGACCACGGCCAGCCGGTCCAGTCGCGCTCCCATCTCGGCGGCGGCCAGCAGGCCCAGCCGCGGCAGCCCGACCACGGCGGCATGTCCGCCGGCGCTCGTCACCGCGGCCAGCAGCCCGGAGATCAGCGAGCCGGCGCCGTTGTAGACGACCACCGACCCCTTGGCCAATCCGCCGTCGGGCAAAAGGTTTTCGAGTGCCGCGGGCACCGGCAACGGCTCCCGCCGCGGCTCCGGCGCCATCGGTACGCGCGCCGTGGCCTCGGCGCCGCGCGCCGGGACCGCGGCCATTCGCCGCCGCAACTCCGCCAGCTGTTCCCGCCTGGCTTCCGCCGCCGCACCCATCCAGTGACCACCTCTCCCAGTCGACGGGCTAGCACCGATCCAGCTACCTGACATAATCGAACTCATGTTCGATCAATGCACAGTAGAACTCGAGTCCCGGGACGCGTCAAGAGTCAGTGGCCCCCACCACGGCCGCACAACCTGTGCGACCCCTCCCCGCCCACCGCCCGGCCCGGCGGCAACCGGCTGCCCAGAAGAGAGTGCGGGCGGGTCACGTGTCGTTTCGTCCGGAAGATCCCCGGACCTCCGAGAATCTCCCATCGCTCCCCCATGACCGGAGGGCGTGCGAAACACGGTGTGTCCGTATAGGTCTGGAAAGGAATCCGCGAGACCGCGCCGCAAGACCCAGCAAACCCCGGGTTTCGAACCAGGCCAGTCAGGATGGTTTTCCGCTACCCTGCACCCGTGACCGAACGCGCTCGTCCCATTGTCGGCCCCGATTATCTGGTGGCCGGTCGCTACCGTCTGCAATCCAAGCTCGGCGGCGGCGGCATGGGTGCCGTCTGGCTGGCGACCGATCGCCTGCTGCACCGCGATGTCGCCATCAAGCAGGTCCTCACCACGCAGGGCCTGAGCGAGGACGAGGCGCGCGAGGTCCGCAGCCGGATCATGCACGAGGGCCGGGTCGCGGCCAAGCTGTCGCACGAGCACGCCATCGCCGTCTATGACGTGGTGCTCGAGGCCGGTGAACCCTGGCTGGTCATGGAGTACCTGCCTTCGCGCAGTGTCGCCAAAGCCCTTGCGCTGGTGGATCAGTTGTCCCCGATCGAGGTGGCGCAGATCGGCGCGCAGGTGGCCGACGCGCTCGCGGCCGCGCACGTCGCGGGCATCGTGCACCGCGACATCAAGCCCGGCAATATCCTGGTCGCCGACCGCGGCGACGAGGTCGGCATGGTCAAGCTCTCCGACTTCGGCATCTCCAGCGGCGCCAACGACACCAGCGAGGAGATCGGCGACGTCATCACCGGCACCCCCGCCTATCTGCCGCCGGAGGTCGCCCGCGGGGCCCGCCCCACCACCGCCAGCGACGTATTCTCGCTCGGCGCAACGCTGTACACCGCCATCGAGGGTCAGCCGCCCTACGGTTTCGACGAGGACAGCAATGTCATCGTGGAGCGTGCCGCCATGGCTCAGATCACCCCGCCCGCCCGCAGCGGCCCGCTCACCGAGGTCCTGCTGCATATGATGGAGCCCGCCCCGCAGCGCCGCCCCACCATGACCGAGGCCCGCAACGAGATCCTCACCGCCGCTTTCGGTCCCGGCACCGCGCCCTACATCCTGAACGCGCCGGTCCGTACCGAGGACGGGACGATTCCGGCGTGGGCGGCCCGCAATTCCGCGGCCGGACTGCGCAGCCCCAACTCCAGCCCGCTGCCGCGCCCGCAGCGCACCACCCCCGCGGCCCCGGTCGCGGCGCAGCCCAAGCCGAAGGGCTTCGAGTTCGATTTCAGCAAGCTGGGCCCGAACGCGGGCCCGCTGGCGGTGGCGATCGGCCTGCTCATCGGCCTGCTGATCATCATCGTCGTCGTGATTGCGCTCTAACCGCCTCCGCGCGACGGCCGAACCGACTTCGGACGTCCCCCGAGGATTTACCCTCGACGCACGAAATCAGTTGTCACCCCGGATATCTCAATCGATCCGGCGGCGGTGCGCCCACCTGGTCAGGGCGTTCCGGTTCGACTGCTGGGTCTTGCGCAGCACGTTCGAGGCGTGCGTCTCCACCGTCTTCACCGAGATGAACAGCGTTTCGGCGATCTCGCGATAGGTGTAGCCGCGCGCCAGCAGCCGCAGCACCTCGAGTTCGCGCGGGGTCAGCGAATCCAGTTCCGGATCCAGCGGCGGTTCGGGCACCTGCGACTTGCCGGTGAACGAGTCCAGCACGAACCCGGCCAGTCGCGGCGAGAACACCGCGTCCCCGCCCGACACCCGGCGGATGCCGTCGGCCAGTTCCGGCCCGGAGATGGTCTTGGTGACGTATCCGCGCGCGCCCGCCCGGATCACCGCGATCACGTCCTCGGCCGCGTCGGACACGCTGAGCGCCAGACACACCGGCCCGGCGTCGATGCCCTGCAGCACCGCGACCCCGCCGCCGTCGGGCATGTGCACGTCGAGCAGCACCACGTCCGGCGCGGTCGCCTTGATCCCGGCGATGGCCTCGCCGACGCCGCCCGCCTCGCCGACCACCTCCATATCGGATTCGCGGCTCAGCTCCGCCCGCACCCCGGACCGGAACACCGCATGGTCGTCGACCAGAAAGACCCGGACGCTCACCTAGTTCTCCTCACCTGACGAACCCTGCCCCCATCGGTACCACAATCCCCAGCCCGCGGCCCGCCCACGACTCATGTTCATGGCCGCCCCGGAACTCACAGCTGCGCGGCGTCTTCCGGACTGTCGGTCTGCACCACCAGCCGCTCGTCGCCGCCGTCCTTGCGCGGCATGAAGATTCGTACCTCGGTGCCGTTGCCGGGCGACGACTTGATCTCCACGTGCCCGCCGCGCCGGTCGATGCGGGCGTGAATGGACTTGGCCACGCCTTGACGGTCCTTGGACACCGCGTCCGGGTCGAACCCCTTGCCGCGGTCGCGCACGAAGACACTCACCTGATGCGGCTCCACTTCGGCGTACAGGTCGATGGTCGGCACCCCCGCATGCTTGGCGGCATTGACCAGCGCCTCCCGGCTGGCCCCCAGCACCGCGGTGAAATGCTCCTTGGGCAAACCGATTCCGCTGTCGTCGAGATCCATCGACACATCGCCCACGGTGACCGGGGTGACCTTCACCCCGTGCTGATCCTCCACCTCGCCCGCGATGGTGCGCAGCGCCGCGGCCAGGCTCGACTGCGCGGGCCCGGCGTCCTCGAACAGCCACTTGCGTAGCTCGCGTTCCTGACTGCGGGCCAGCCGCACCACTTCCTGCGGATCGTCGGCCTGACGCTGGATCAGGGCCAGCGTCTGCAGCACCGAATCGTGCAGATGCGAGGCGATCTCCTCGCGTTCGTCATTGCGGATCCGCGCCGCGCGTTCGGAATTCAGCGCCCGCACCATGCGCAGCCACAGCGGCACGGTCAGCAATCCGGCGCCCACCAGGGTCACCGCCACCGCCAGCAGCGCCGACCCGAGCGAGCTGAGATTGATCCGCCCCAGCACCACCACCCCGAGCCCCACCACGATGAGCGTGGCCCCGCCGACGATGCGCGCCCACGTCACCACCGACGGTTTGGCGGGCAGCCCGATGACCGATCTCGGTCCGTCCGCATCGAATTCGCGCCACACCAGCGCCGCGCCGACCGCCACCACGATGATCGGCCCCACCACGTGCGCGGCCGTCCCGTTGAACAACCACGCGGTCGATACCGACAGCGCCATGCCGAGCAGCGCCATACCGATGGCCTGCCGCCGTTCGGAACCGGTCGGCGGGGCCGCGTCGGCGCCCGCGGGCGTGAAGATCCACAACATGCCGTAGGCGACGATCCCGGCCCCGGCGAGCGCGGACAGCAGCACGAACGCCATCCGCACCTTGAAGACGTCGATTCCCAGGTGATCCGAGAGCCCGCCCGCGACCCCGCCGACCACGCGCCCACCCGTGCGCCGCACCAGCTTGGGCTGGGTCGCCACGGTGGCGGCCCCGCGGGCAGGGTCGTACAAGGGCGCGGACGGATACATGCCTTCGATACTGGCACGGGTATCCGACACCCGGCATCGGGAAACACCCCGATTCGACCCCTGAGCCGCCGAATTGTCCGGACCGGACGGAAAGTGGGCGCTGACCTGGCCTGTATCCGATTCGGCCCGATGTGTCGGGGGTGCCGGGCGGATGATCGTTCCCCGCCGGACCGGATAATCGCCTTCCCGCGTCCGAACTGCGTTTTCACACCCTGACCGGGCGAATCTCTCAGCCCTGCCACACCCCGCCTCCCTACCTTTTCACTCAGCGGCGCATCGAGCTCCGCATCGAGAGTCGGGGAGGACTCACATGATCACCAAGACCGCCATCGCCGGTGCCGTCACCACCGTGGGCCTGCTCTGCGGCGCGCCGGCCGCGGCCATCGCCCACGCCGAGGGGGGCCTCGCACCGCACGAGAAGACGACCGTCGCGCCGAACGGGCTGACGGCCACGGTGGGGCACCGGGATCACGCGGCCCACCCGGTCGCGCCGTTGAACAGGATGCCGACCAGCCGGGAGGTCTACCTGGACAACACGTCCTACGGGAACGTCAGCGGCGGGACCGGCAAGATCCGCACCGGATACTTCGTCGCCTGCGCGGTGGACCTGGACGTGAAATTCACCATCGGGGCCAATGCCGGCGTCGATCTACGCGCCGACCTCGGGGTGTCGGCGGGCTTGGAGATGGTGACGCCGACCGCGAGCGTCGACATCGTGCCCAAGATCGGCGCCAGCATCGGCGTCACCCTGGGCATCACGCCCGGCAAGATCACCGATGTCAAACTCGGTGAGAAGCAACTGCCCGCGGGCGACACCGGCTACATCGTCAACCGCGACTACCAGCTGCGGGTGGACGGCTGCGGCGGACCGCTGACCGTGCAGGCGTACACCATCATCGAGGCGACCTCCCCGGGAGCGGACGCCGCGGACTGGGTCGTCGGCGACCCGATCACGCTGTGATCCGCCCGGAACGGCGGCGCGGAACCCCGCGTCGCCGTTTCGGCATTCCCGTTCCCCGGCAGTTACATTGGCGTCATGCTCGCGGGGGACGGACGGCAGGACAGCACGTGGTGACGGAGTCCGAGGCCGATCGAATCCGGTCACCCCGTGCGCTTTTCGCCCAGCGATTCGCCGAACTCTATGCGGTGGCGGGGAATCCGACGCTGCGCCGGGTCGCGACCGCTGCCGAGAACCGCATGCGCGCCGCCCAGGGCAACCGCCCGGGCGGCGCGTCCGCGCAGCGCATCAGCGACTGGAAGGCGGGGCGCAATGTCCCGGCTCGCTTCGAATCGCTGCTCCCGGTCGTGCTCACCCTCATCGACCTGGCCCGTAAGACCGGTCAGCCGCTGCCCCGGCAGCTGACGGATCTCAAAGAGTGGCAACGCCTCTGGCAGGAGGCCACCACCTGGGCTCCCGAGGAGGAGGCGGAAGCCGCCTGCCCCTACCCCGGTCTGATCGCCTTCGGCGGCGCGAATCGCGACCTGTTCTTCGGCCGCACCCGCGCCACCACGGATCTCACCGACCTCGTGCGAGCCGCCGACGGTCCGGTCGTGGTGATCGGCGCGTCCGGTGCGGGCAAGTCGTCGCTGCTGGCGGCGGGCCTGATCCCCTCGCTCTCCGAGTGGGAGACGGCACTGTTCACCCCGGGTGCGCGGCCAACGGCCGCGCTGCGAACGATCGTGGAAACAGCGCGGGCCGAATCGGATTCGCGGCCGACCGCCGCGCCGGACGACACCGCGCCGAAGGCAGCGGCCGAACACGCCGGGCCGCGGGCAGCACTCGAGCACACCGAACCCGACCTCCGGCGGGTGACACCGGCTCTCGCCCCGCGCGCCGAGGGTCCACGCCGCCTGCTTGTCATCGACCAGGCCGAGGAACTCTTCACCGCCTGCGCCGATGATCGTGAACGCGAAGCCTTCCTGGCCCTCCTGCACACCTGCGCCACCCGAGCCGACGACCCCGTCGCCGTCGTCCTGGCCCTGCGCGCCGACTTCTACGCCCACTGCCTCAACCATCTGGTCCTCCAGGAGGCCCTGGAGCACCGCAGTTTCCTGCTCGGCCCCATGCGCACCGAGGAACTGGCCCAGGCCATCTCGGGTCCGGCGCGCGCGGTCGGCCTGGACCTGGAGAACGGCCTCGAAGAGCTGGTCATCACCGAGCTCTGCGGCGCGGGCGGCCAGCACGACCGCCGCGCCTACGACCCGGGCGCGCTGCCGCTGCTCTCCCACGTCATGGCCGCCACCTGGCAGTACCGGGAGGGCCGTCGCCTCACGGTGTCGGGCTACCGCAAGGCGGGCGGCGTCGTCGGCTCGGTCGCCGAGACCGCCGAATACGCCTGGAACGAACTGTCTCCCGGCCAGCGCGCCGCCGCCCGCGACCTCCTGCTCGGCCTGGTCACGGTCACCCGCGACGCTCGCGACACCCGCCGCCCCGGCGTCCGCACCGACCTGCTGGCCCGTGCCGCCGACGCCGAATCCGCGACCGCCGCACTGGAATTGCTCGCCGCCACCCGCCTGATCACCCTCGATGCCGAGACCGTCACCCTCACCCACGAGATCGTCCTCACCGCCTGGCCCCGGCTGCGCAGCTGGATCGACGAGGACCGCGTCGGCTACCTGGTCCGTCAGCGTCTGGAGACCGACGCCGCCGAATGGGCCGGGCAGGAACGCGATTCGTCGCTGCTCTATCAGGGCGCGCGCTTGGAGAACGCCCTCGAGCACGTCGATCCGCCCCCGGCCGGCCCGCTGGCCACCGAATTCCTCACCGCCGCGACCACGGCCCGCACCAAGTCCCGCCGTCGCGCCACCTGGATCCGGGCCCGGCTGGCCCTGTTCGCCGTGGCCGTCCTGGTTTTCGGGTTCAGCGCCTATACCCAGACTCGGCTGGCCGATCAACGCCGCGACGACCGCGACTTCGCCGCCGTACTCGCCGAAGCGGACCGGGTCCAGCAGTCCGACCCGTCGCTGGCCGCGCAGTTGAACCTGATCGCGTGGCGGATGCGGCCGGACGATCGGGCCGTGCGCTCCCGGCTGTTCCAGACGCAGGACACCCCGTTGGCGACGGTCACCCCCGCTCATGCGACCGCCATCGAGAGGATCGTCTACCGGCCCGACGGCAAGATCCTGATCTCCTCGGCCGCGAACACCCTCCGGTTCTGGGACAACGCCGATCCCCAGCATCCCAAACCGCTCTCCGTGCAACCGCTTCCGCTGGCCGGTTCGGATCCCAGGCAACCGGATGCCACGCCGCTGGAGTTGACCGGGTACAACAGCGCGTCCTTCAGTTCCGATGGCACGCTGCTGGCCACCACCAGCGCCTCCGACGGGCAGACCCGGCACATCGTGTTGTGGGACGTGTCCACACCCGCGACGCCACGGCGGCTGTCCACCGTGACCGAACCGCCGGATTCCAATTACGTGCAGGTCGCCTTCGTGCCCGGGGGCCGCACCCTCGCGGTGCTGACCGCCACCAAGTTCAGTCTGTGGAATGCCGCGGATCCGGCTGCCCCGGTCCGGGTCTCGTCGCGGCAGATCCCGCTCGGCGTGAGCGACCACCTCAGTCTCCGCATCAACCCCACCGGTCGATGGCTGACCGTCACTCATGCCTCGCTCGAGGGCGTCTCCCCCATGCTCGACCTGTGGAACATCACCGACCCCGCCAACCCCACACCGGTGACTCCGGCCGGTGAACCGATCCCGGCTGGTCGACTCGTCGCCTTCACCCCCGACGGGGCCACCCTCGCCGTGGTGACCCGGATCCGCGGCATCGCGGCCTCCGATACCACCGTGGAACTGTGGGATGTCTCGGATCCCGCTCGTGCACACCGGTATTCGACGGTGAGTACCGGCTCGAACTATGTCGGCGCCCTCGAATTCGCGTCGGACGGCCGGATTTTCGCCACCACCAGCACGGACGGCACGACGCTGTGGAACATGACGGACCCGGCCCGCCCGACCCGATACGGCGCCACCCTGCCGGGCAATCCCGGTAAATGCCGCTACACCCAGCTCACGGTTCCGTGCAAGGGCGCCCCCACCACGCTGGCCTTCGCACCCGGTGGCCGCACCCTCGTCACCGGCGACGCGCAGGGCGAGATCCGAACCTGGTCATTGCCAGTCCTGCTCACCGCGCCCGACGGGCAGGGCGCGGCGGCGGCCTTCGACCGGACCGGAACCCGCCTGGTCACCTTCTCCGACAACGGCCGGATCATCGTGTGGGATCTGCGAAATCCGGACCAGCCCAGCCGAATCGGCGACTATCGCACCGAGCCCGGATTCATCGGCGCCACCTTATCGGCCGATGGCAATACCCTGCTGACCCGCAGCTCGCCGGACGGTTCGTATGTTCGGGAGACCCAGCACGTCTTCGACCTGTCCGACCCCGCCCGCATTCGCGTGCTCGGCGACCCGGCCTTCCCCGGAGCCCAGTACAGTCCGTCCGTCTCCCCCGACCTGCGCCTGGCGGCCGCGACCAACGCGGACAACACGATTCAGCTCTGGGACATGAGCGATCCGGTACACCCCAAGCCCGTCGGCGACCGCCTGCCGACCCACACCGCCTACCCGAGAGCGTTCTTCGACGCCAACGGCGCCACCCTCACCGTCAGCGAAATCGTCGGCGACACCAACACGGCCGAACTCCTCGTCACCCTCTGGAATGTCGCCGACCCCGCGCACCCCGGCCGCGTCGCCGACCTGCTCCGGCAACCCGCCGTCGCGGGCGACCAGATCATGGTCACACCCGATCACCGCACCATGGTCGTGATCGCCAATGACACCTTCCAGAACTGGGACATCAGCAATCCCACCCGTCCGGTCCGGCTCGGCGACCCGGTGCCCGCCCGCACCCTCAACCTCGCCTCCATCCGCTTCACCACCGACTCCCGGACCATGATCACCACCGGCATCGACGGCGCTGCCCGACTCTGGAACATCACCGACCCGGCCCATCCCGCCCCCACCGATGCCCTGGCCGAATCCGGCTCCACCTCCATCACCGCCACCTTCTCCCCCGACAACCGCCACGTGGCCATCACGACGGCCTACGGTCCGATCAAACTCTGGGACACCGACCTTCCCCACGCCGTAGCCCGAGTCTGCGACACCACGTCGGACATCTGGACCGAAGCTCTTTGGCGGCACCACCTCCCGCAGCTGCCCTACCGCCCGCCGTGCCCGGCCCACTGACATCGTCCGAACTGCCGGGCGGAATACCGCCGAGCCCCGGACCGGTTGGAGTCCACGAGATCCCGAACAGGACAGGTGAGATGAACGCATTCAACGAATCCGTGATCGCGGAGTTCCGCGCCAACAACGGCAAGGTAGGCGGCCCCTTCGAAGGCCGCACCAACATGGTGCTGATCACCACCACCGGCGCGAAGTCCGGCCGCCCCACCACCAACCCCCTGGTCTACGTCCCCGACACCGACCGCATCATCCTCATCGCCTCCAACGGCGGCGCCGACAAACACCCCGCCTGGTACCACAACCTCCGCGCCAACCCGGAGCTCACCGTCGAACTCGGCACCGAAACCTACACCGGCAAAGCCGAATTCCTCCCCGAACCCGAATCCACCACCCTCTACAACCGCATGATCGACCTCATGCCCGTCTTCGCCGACTACCGAGCCAAGACCACCCGCCACATCCCGGTCATCGCGGTGTATCGCCAACCCGCGTAAGGGTTGCGCCCGAATCAGCCGCTCGACGGTTGAACCCGCAGCCCATCGGACAACAGGGTGAGCAACCGGCGCCAGTCGCCGCTGCCGGAGCGAATGGTGGCGGACAGTGCGCCGACAACCATGTAGACATCGGCGACGGTCAAGTCCGGGCGCACTGTTCCAGCGGCCCGATCGGATTCGATGAGCGCGCCGATGATCTCGGCGAGCTGTTCCAGCGCAGCGCCGCGCGGTTCACTACCGCGTGATTGACGGGCGGCTTCGATGGCGGCGGACAATCCACTGTCGGCCGCCAGGATTTCGCCGACATGGGTCAGATAATCGAGCACCCCCCGGCCGGGCTCGGCCTGGTCCAGACATTGGGTGCGCGCGTATTCCTCGATCTCGGCGAAGCGTTGCGCGGCCGCGGCTTCGATCAGGTCGGCCTGGGCCGGGAAGTGCCGGTACACGGTGCCGATCCCGACACCGGCGGCCCGCGCCACCTCCGGAAGTTGGACCTGACTTCCCCTCTCCGCGAACAGATTACGTGCGGCTTCCAGGATGCGGTCGCGATTGCGGGAGGCGTCCGCGCGCGGCTTTCGCGACGGCGACGATGGGCTTGACACTCGGGTTCCCTTCCGGCCTACACTCGAATCGGATCCGGATTCCGGTTCCGTTTCTCTTGAGTCGAAGGGTACCACCATGTCCCACAATCGATTTCTGCTGCTCGAAGCCGGCGCGGCCCGCCCCGGCCGCCTCCCGCTGCCGCCCGCGTTCGCGGTGAAGGCCACCACCGCCGATACCGAAGGCCGCTTCTCGCTCCTGGAAGTCACCCTCGCCCGCGATATCCCCCGCCACACCCATGACGCGGCCGACGAATCCATCTACGTGCTCGACGGCACCCTCGAGGTGGAATTCGACGACCGCGTCGAGCACGCCACCGCCGGGATGTTCGTCCTACTCCCCCAAGGCATTCCGCACGCCCTGCGCTGCGCCTCGACGCCCCCGCCGCGCCTCATCCAGATCTCGTCACCGGGCGGCTGGGAGTGCTACCTGGAGGATCTGTTCGAGGCGGGACCCGCCGTGCTCACCGCGGGCGCCCTCGACCCGGCCAAGATCAACCCGATCGCCGCCAAACACCACATCCGGTACGAGGAACCCACGGTGGCCCAGTACGACCCGGACGGGAGTTGATACGGCATGCGCCCCGGGAAGTAGGGGCAACCCGGTTTTTTGAAACGTGACGATTTCACTCCCTGCGGACGATAGCTTTCTTCGACCTCACTCGAGGTCGAAGAACAGGAGACGCGGATGAGTACACGTAGTGGGCTGGATCGCCGGATCAGCTGGGGCGTTCGAGCTCTGGTCGCGGCATCGACCCCGGTATTGCTGTTCGGCGCTCCGGCCGCGGCCGAAACCACCATGGGGAACGTCGCCATGAAGGAGTCGAATCCGCAAGTCGGATGCGCCTACGAGGTGAACAGCGGTGCCCTCTACCGGTTGCGCGCCGGTGACCAGGCGAGAGACAACTTCGCGGGTAGCGGCATGGTGGTCACCTTCTTCGACGATGGGGCCACCATCGGCACCGGCACGGTGGGTGGCGACCCGAACGGGTGGGGCCAGGCGAAGGTGTCGTGGACTCCGAAAACCGCTGGGCAGCACCTTCTTACCGCGCAGGTGGAGGGCCGCACCGGCCCGACCCCCCTGGATCCGTTGACCGTGCAGGTCCGCGCGGCCACGAGTACGGGCAGCTTCGGCTGCTTGCCCAGCATCTTCGGCTAGAGCGAAACCAATTGTCTGCCAACAGATTCGATCGGCACTGAACCAGATCTGCCTCGGGGTGGAATAGGCTCGAAGGTGATGGGAATGTCGTCGTCGGGTGAGAACTGGCGGCACATTCTCGGCCGGGCCGATGAATTTCGCGCACCCCCGCCGTCGATACCTCTGGATGCACCGCAGCGGTGAGTCAGAGTAGGCGCGAACAATCCGGACCTGATTCGGATCGGCGAGAGGGAGGCGCGATGAGTGGGACCAAAGTGTTGGTGGCGGGGGCGAGTATCGCCGGGCCCGCGTTGGCGCATTGGTTGCGGCGACGGGGAGCCGAGGTGACCGTGGTGGAGCGGGCTCCTGGGTTGCGGCCCGGTGGGCAGGCGGTGGACGCGCGCGGGGTGGCCAAGGAGGTCATTCGGCGGATGGGGCTGGATGCGGAGGTGCGGGCGGCACGGACCGAGACCGCGGGGGCGTACACGGTGGACGTGGACGGGAAGGTGCTGGAGACGTTTCGCGCGGACGATCATGACGGGGACGGGTATATCTCGGAGATCGAGATTCTGCGCGGGGATCTGTCGCGGGTGCTGCACGACGACACTCGTGACGAGGTCGAGTACATCTTCGGGGACCGGATCGCGGAGCTGACGCAGGACGCGGACGGGGTCGACGTGGTCCTCGAGGGCGGAGAGCGGCGGCGTTTCGACCTGGTGATCGGGGCGGACGGGCTGCATTCGGGGCTGCGCGCCATGGTTTTCGGCCCGCACGAGCGGTTCGTCCGGCATCTCGGGCACGCGCTGGCTTTCTACACCGTGCCCAACGAGTTCGAGCTGGACGGCTGGCTGATCGACTACCAGACATCCGGGCGCTCGGCGGGTCTGCGACCCATCCGGGACGCCACCCAGGCGATGGCCCTGTTCTCCTTCGTCGCCCCCGACCTCGACATCGACTACCGCGACATCGCCGCGCAGAAGCGCCTGCTCCGCGCTCGGATGGACGGCATGGGCTGGCTGACCCCACGCATCCTCGCCCATCTGGACGACGCCCCGGACTTCTACCTCGACCAGGTCGCCCAGGTGGTGATGGACCGCTGGTCGAGCGGACGCGTCGGCCTGCTCGGCGACGCGGCCTTCAGCTCGTCCCCCTATTCCGGACAAGGCACCGGCCTGGCCCTGGTCGGCGCCTACATCCTGGCCGGAGAGCTGGCCGCCGCCGACTGGGACCCCGAAGCCGGATTCGCCGCCTACGAGCAGCGCATGCGCCCGTTCGTCGAGGCCAACCAGGAAATCGGCCGGCTGCACGCCCGCAGTCGCGATATTCCCGACCCGAACGCCGAGCCCGGCCCCGAACCCGACTGGGACTTCGACCTGATCGACCGCGCGCTCAACGGCATCGAACTGCCCGACTACGCGGAATTGCCGGACTCCCGCCCTGCCGCCGAACCGCCGATCACCTCATCAGCAAGCAATTAGGCGGCCCAGCGCATGTCACGCTTCACCGAACGATGGCCGGTCGGGGCCAAGTTCAGGTGGGGGTTCAGGGTGATCCCCGATGCGGCTGAGCAGGGCCTGACAGCACGATGGATGCCATGACGAGAACGAGCGACTGGTCCAAGGGTGCTGGGCGTACCGGCTTCTCCGATCAGATTCAAGATCTGTGGCAGACGCGGCCGGTGCGGTTTCCCAAGGACGGGCCGATCGCGGGCGTCGCTGTCGGTTTCGGCCGGCGCTACAACGTGGACCCGGTGCTGGTGCGGGTGGCGTTCGTGGTGTCGGCGTTGTTCGGCGGGGCGGGCGTCGTGCTCTACCTGCTCGGATGGCTGCTGCTGAACCAGGCCGGAGACCAGTCCTCGGCGGCGGAGTCGCTGTTCGGGCGCGGCCAGGCGTCGCAGCCCTCGTCCAAGACCATCGTGCTCATGGTGGCGTTGGGGATCGCTGTGAGCACGATGGGTCCCGTCGGGGTGGGGCTCGGCGGTTCCGGGGTGATCAGCTTCGCGCTCATGCTGGGCGGATGGTGGCTGCTGTATCAGCGCCAGATGCAGCCGCCCGCAGGCTATTTCGAGCAGCCGGCGGTCACCGATCCGTTCAACACGGGGTATCCGGGCACCGCGAGCCCGTACTGGACCGGGTATCCGGGCACCAATGCGGTGACCTTCCAGACGTACGGGCCGTACACGACACTGCCCGATCACTACGAGCCCGACCCCAACCAGCCGCCGGTCGCCGCACCGGAGCCGGAACCGGTTGTCACGCAGAAGATTCCGGACACCGAGCAGGTCACCGACGTGCTGGAGACCCGGTACGCGCCCGCATCGTCGGTGTCCGACACCGTGATCCTGCGGAAGTCCGAATCCGCTTCGGGCCCCGGCACGCCGGAACAGCCGGACGAGCCGGCGGACACAGCGGCGACGGCTGTCGATCTCACCAAGCCGAAGACCGACGACGAGAACGGCGGCGCCCCCGAGACCCCCTCGGCCCCGCCGGCCGACGTCGAACCGCCTACGCTGCACCGGATTCCGCCGGTCATCGACCGCCCACGCGCCGGATTCGGCCCCGCCCCCATCTCCCCCGACTTCGGCCCCACCCCGCCCGGCTGGGACCCCCTGGGCGTGGCCCCGCTGGCCTGGCAGCTGCCCGAGCCGACCACGCCGGTCCAGCAGCAAGTCGTCCAGGCTCCCCCGGCCCGCCCGCGGTCCCGCCTGACCCCCGTCACCATCGGTCTCGCCATCCTGGCCGCCGCCGCGGCGGGTTCCATGGCCGCGTCGGGCGTGGAGTGGATGACGCCCGGCCGGATCGGCGCCGCCGCATTGGCCGTGGTGGCCGTGGGCCTCATCGTGGGCGCGTTCCTGCGCCGCGGCTACGGCCTGATGGTGGTGCTGGCCCCACTGGCCGGTTTCGTGATCCTGGCCTCGCTGATCGGCCCGATCCAGTTCGACGAGGGCGCGATGGGCGACCACAAGTGGTCCGCCGCAACCGATTCCGAGCTGCTGCCCGTCTATCACATCTCGATGGGTTCGGGCACTCTCGACCTGAGCCAACTGAAGCTGACCGAGGATCGCGCGGTCGAGGTGAAGGTGCGCATGGGCGACGCCCGGGTGATGCTGCCGCCGAACCTGCGCGTCAACACGACCTGCAATGTCCGCATGGGTGATTCGAACTGCCCGAGCGGAATCTCGGGCCCGGCGACGGGCCCCGTCCTGAACCTGACCGTCGACGTGCAGATGGGAAACGCGGAGGTGAACCGTGGCTGAGAACAAGAACCGCCGACCCTCGTTCGCACTACTGCTGGCCGGCCTGCTGGGCCTGGGCGTGAGTGTGTGGGCCTTCATCGGCCCCCACTTCTGGCCCGTCTCCGGCGGTCTGTCGCTGGGCTGGATCGTGGTGATCGCCGCCATCGTGGTGGGCGTGATCCTGGTGCTCAGCCCGAAGAAACACCGGGAGTAGACCGCACGCGCCGCCCCCACCCCCTCGCCGGGGGCGGCGTCCTTCCTTCCCGGAACTGCCCTTCCGAGAAGGCCGAAGGCCCCGCACCTTTCGCAGGTGCGGGGCCTTCGCGTTCAGCGGGGAGCTCTCACTCCCATTCGATGGTGCCCGGCGGCTTGGACGTCACGTCGAGCACGACGCGGTTGACGTCGGCCACCTCGTTGGTGATGCGGGTGGAGATCCGCTCCAGCACCTCGTAGGGCAAGCGGGTCCAGTCGGCGGTCATGGCGTCCTCGGAGGAGACCGGGCGCAGCACGATCGGGTGGCCGTAGGTGCGGCCGTCGCCCTGCACGCCGACGCTGCGGACATCGGCCAGCAACACCACGGGGCACTGCCAGATCGACTTGTCCAGCCCGGCGGCGGTGAGCTCCTCGCGCGCGATGGCGTCGGCCTGGCGCAGCAGCTCCAGCCGGTCGTGGGTGACCTCGCCGATGATGCGGATGGCCAGACCCGGACCCGGGAACGGCTGGCGCGCAACGATTTCCTCGGGCAGCCCCAGCTCGCGGCCGACCGCGCGCACCTCGTCCTTGAACAGCAGCCGCAGCGGCTCGACGAGCGCGAACTCCAGATCGTCGGGCAGACCGCCGACATTGTGGTGCGACTTGATGTTCGCGGTGCCCGCGCCGCCGCCGGACTCGACCACGTCCGGGTACAGGGTGCCCTGCACCAGGAACTCGACCTTGGTCTCGCCCTGCTCGCCGACCACCTCGGAGACCGCGTCCTCGAACGACCGGATGAACTCCCGGCCGATGATCTTGCGCTTCTCCTCCGGATCGGTGACGCCCTTCAGCTCACCCAGGAACTTGTCGACCGCGTCGACGGTGACCAGCTTGGCCCCGGTCGCGGCGACGAAATCACGCTGCACCTGCTCGCGCTCGCCCGCGCGCAGCAGACCGTGATCGACGAACACACAGGTGAGGCGGTCACCGATGGCCCGCTGCACCAGCGCGGCCGCGACCGCGGAGTCCACACCGCCGGACAGGCCGCAGATGGCGTGGCCGTCGCCGACCTGCTCGCGCACCTGGGCGATGAGCGCCTCGGCGATATTGGCGGGCGTCCACGCGCCCGGGATGCCGGCGATCTCGTGCAGGAACCGGCTCAGCACCTGCTGGCCGTGCGGCGAGTGCAGCACCTCCGGGTGGTACTGCACGCCGGCGAGCTTGCGCGCCCGATCCTCGAACGCGGCGACCGGCGCGCCCGCGGAGGTCGCGGTCACCTCGAACCCGGCGGGCGCGTCGGTGACGGCGTCGCCGTGGCTCATCCACACCGGCTGCCGGGTGGGCAGGCCGCCGTGCAGAATGCCGCCGTCGACGCTGAGCTCGGTGCGCCCGTACTCGCGAGTCCCGGTGTGCGCCACCGTGCCGCCGAGCGCCTGCGCCATGGCCTGGAAGCCGTAGCAGATACCGAAGACCGGCAGGTCCAGTTCGAACAGCCGCGCGTCCAGCTGCGGCGCGCCCTCGGCGTACACGCTGCTGGGTCCGCCGGAGAGGATGACGGCGAGGGGCTGCTTCTCCGCGATCTCCTCGACGGTGATCGTGTGCGGCACCACCTCGGAATACACACTCGCTTCGCGCACCCGGCGCGCGATCAGCTGCGCGTATTGCGCGCCGAAATCGACAACAAGGACTGGTCGCTGGGTTTCTGCCACCCGCACAGTCTAGTGAGCGAGATAGGACACACTCTCCCCGGGCGACCGCTCCCCCGCCTCCCCGGAACTCGGCGGACAGCTACGTGCCGTTGGCCGTCGAACACCCGTGCCGGCGGTCAGGTGCCGAACCGATTTCGGCCGTCCCCGACGAATTACCCCGACGGGCACGAAATCAGTCGGCACCCAGGGGATCGGGTTCACTGTGGACCGCCACCCCGGGCCAGGGTGCGCCGCGGCCTCGGAAGCGGTTACCCGCCCGGCCCGGAAGTGGTGGCATCGGGACGGTATTCGCGTCGGAGTTGTCCTGGATAGGGACTTCCGCCCTCGCCTGGACGGTAATTCCTCCCCGACCGAACGGGCCGAGCGACACCCGCTGTGCCGGTGGGCAGGAAAGCTCGCCGGTTTGTCACCGGTGCTGGCTATTCTCTACCTCGTGCCATTCGCCCGTGCGATCGATGCCGAGATCCACTACGAGGACAGCGGGGGCGAAGGTCCGGTTGTGCTGCTGGGGCACGAATTCCTCATGGACCGAACGATGTTCGCGTCGCAACAGGCGGCGTTGACTCCGGAGTTCCGGATCGTGACCTGGGATGCGCGCGGACACGGCCGCACCCGCGACGAGGGGCTGCCGTTCACCTACTGGACCTCCGCCCGGGACGCGCTGACCGTACTGGATCAGCTGGGCGCGCAACGGGCCGTGGTGGGCGGAACCTCCCAGGGCGGCTTCATCGCGCTGCGCACCGCGCTGCTGGCCCCCGACCGGGTCGCCGCCCTGGTGCTGCTCAGCAGTGAGGCGCACGAGCCCACCGCCGCCGAACTCGCCAATGGCCGAAAGTTTCTGGACAAGTGGCACGAGGACGGCCCCCGCCCCGCGCTCGCCGAATACCTGGCCCGCTGGCTCATCGGCGACGACGACTGGTATCGCGCCGTGTGGGTGAAACGCTGGCTGGCCCGCGACCCGTCGGCTACCGAGGTCGCCGCGGGCGCGCTGCTGGGTCGCGACTCGGTGCTGGAGCGACTACCCGAAATCACCTGCCCCACTTTGGTCATCCACCCGACCCGCTCGGGCGTGCCCCGCTCGCACGCCCGGGAACTGGCCGAACGCCTCCCCCGCGCGCACTATCTGGAGATCGACGGCGCCCGGCAGACGGTGAACATGACCCACCCGGTGGCGGTGAACTCCGCGATCCGGGAGTTCCTCCGCGATATCGCGGTACCGCCGCTGCGCGATTTCAGCGCCCGGCCGGGCAGCCGCTGACCGACCCCGGATACGACTCGCGCCCTTGCGCATTCGAGTGAATGCCCAAGGGCGCGAGTGCAGGGTCTGATCGCTAGCCGCGCACGTTCAAACCGACCTTCTGGAATTCCTTGAGGTCGCTGTACCCGGTCTTGGCCATCGAACGACGCAGGCCGCCAACCAGATTCAGCGAACCGAACGGGTCGTTGGACGGGCCGTTGAGGACCTGGTCCAGCGGGACCCGCTCCTCGTCGACCGCGTACGGCAGCACAGCGCCGCGCGGAACCGACGGGTGCGCGGCGGCCGAGGGCCAGTACCAGCCGTTGCCCGGGGTCTCGCGGGCCATGGCCAGCGGCACGCCCAGCATGACCGCGTCCGCGCCGCACGCGATGGCCTTGGCGACGTGCCCGGAGGTCAGGGTCTCGCCGTCGGCGATGACGTGCACGTAGCGGCCGCCGGTCTCGTCCAGGTAGTCGCGACGCGCGGCGGCGGCGTCGGCGATGGCGGTGGCCATCGGCACACCGATGCCGAGCACCTCACCGGTGGTGGTGGAGCCCTGCATCGAGCCGTAGCCCACGATGACGCCCGCCGCGCCGGTGCGCATCAGGTGCAGCGCGGTGCGGTGATCGGACACGCCGCCCGCGACCACCGGCACATCCAGCTCGGCGATGAAGGTCTTGAGGTTCAACGGCTCCCCGTCGCCCACGTGCTCGGCAGAGATGATGGTGCCGTGCACGACCAGCAGGTCGATCCCGGCCTGCACCAGGCTCGGGGTGAGGGCGCGCGCGTTCTGCGGGCTGACCCGCACCGCGGTGGTGACCCCGGCGGCGCGCACCTCGGCGACCGCGGCGGCCAGCAGGTCGGCCTTCATCGGCGCGGCGTGCAGCTCCTGCAGCAGCGCGACCGCCGCCTCGGTGCCTTCCTTCTCCGCGACCTCGGTCAGCTGCTGCACCTTGGCGTCGACGTCGGCGTGCCGGGCCCACAGGCCCTCACCATTGATGACGCCCAGGCCGCCGGCCTTGCCCAGTTCGATGGCGAACTTCGGCGAGACGAGCGCGTCGGTGGGATGCGCGAGGAACGGGATCTCGAAGCGGTACGCGTCGAGCTGCCAGGCCAGCGACACCTGCTTGGAGGAGCGGGTCCGGCGCGAGGGCACGATGTCGATATCGTCCAGCTCGTAGGTGCGCCGAGCCGTCCGGCCCATGCCGATCTCGACCATATCGCGCATCGTTGTTCAGTCCTCCTGTGTTGGATTGCCCTCCGCTTCGCTCCGGGCGGGTTCGCGGCGCTGGAAGTCTCGTTCTTCCCTCCTCCGCTCCTCCGCTTCGCTCCCCCGCTCCGTCAGTCCAGAACGAGACGCGCCGCGAACCTTTGGGCGTTCACCTGTTTTGTGGTCAGGCGCGTGTCGTGTAGTTGGGAGCCTCGACAGTCATGGTGATGTCGTGCGGGTGCGACTCCTTCAGGCCCGCCGCCGTAATCTGCACGAACTGGGCCGCCTGCAGATCCGGAATGGTCTGCGCGCCGGTGTAACCCATGGCCGCGCGGAGACCGCCGACCAGCTGGTGGATCACCTGGTCCAGCGGGCCGCGGAACGGCACCCGGCCCTCGATGCCCTCGGGCACCAGCTTCTTCTCCGACAGCACGTCGTCCTGGAAGTAGCGGTCCTTGGAGTAGGACTTGGCCTCGCCGCGACCCTGCATGGCGCCCAGCGAACCCATGCCGCGGTAGCTCTTGAACTGCTTGCCGCCCACCAGGATCAGATCGCCCGGCGACTCGGCGGTACCGGCCAGCAGCGAACCCAGCATGACGGTGGAGGCGCCGGCCGCGATGGCCTTGGCGATGTCACCGGAGTACTGCACGCCGCCGTCGGCGATGACCGGCACACCGTGCGGCTTGCACGCCGCGGTGGCCTCCAGGATCGCGGTGATCTGCGGCGCGCCGACACCGGCGACCACGCGGGTGGTGCAGATGGAGCCGGGGCCCACACCCACCTTCACCGCGTCCACGCCGGCTTCGACGAGCGCCAGCGCGCCCGCGCGGGTGGCGACATTGCCGCCGACGATCTGCACGCGGTCGCCGACCTCGGCCTTGATCTTGGAGACCATCTGCAGCACGCCCGACTGGTGGCCGTGCGCGGTGTCCACGATGAGCACGTCCACGCCGACCTCGGCCAGCGTCATTGCACGCGACCAGGCGTCCTCGCCGACACCGACAGCCGCGCCGACCAGCAGTCGACCGTCGCGGTCCTTGGTGGCGTTCGGGTACTGCTCGGTCTTGACGAAGTCCTTGACCGTGATGAGCCCGCGCAGCTTGCCGGAGCCGTCGACGATCGGCAGCTTCTCGATCTTGTGGCGGCGCAGCAGGCCCAGCGCGGCCTCGGCGGTCACGCCCTCCTGGGCGGTGATCAGCGGCGCCGGGGTCATCACCTCGGCGACCTTGCGGTCCTGGTCCACCTCGAACCGCATATCGCGGTTGGTGATGATGCCGACCAGCATGCCGCGCTCGTCCACCACCGGCAGACCGGAGATGCGGAAGCGGGCGCACATGGCGTCGACCTCGGCGAGGCTGTCGTCGGGGCGACAGGTGACCGGGTCGGTCACCATGCCAGCCTCGGACCGCTTCACGGTCTCGGCCTGCGCGGCCTGCGCCTCCACCGACAGATTGCGGTGCAGCACGCCCATACCGCCCGCCCGCGCCATGGCGATGGCCATGCGCGCCTCGGTGACGGTGTCCATGGCCGAACTCACCAGCGGGGTCCGCAGCGAGATGTCGCGGGTCAGCTTGCTGGAAGTGTCGACCGAACTCGGGATCAGATCGGAGGCCGCGGGAAGCAGCAGCACATCGTCGAAGGTGAGGCCGAGCATGGCGATCTTGTTGGGATCGTCGCCGCCCGTATGGGGGCGGCCTGCGTTACGTTCGCCCGTCACGGGACTGCTCATTCGGATCGACCCCTCCTGGACCTCGGCAACACCCACCGGGCCGGGTCCCGGCGGATGCGTAGATGAATGGCAATGCCGGCGATTGCTACCCGGCCTTTGGTCAACCATGGTATCCGTCCACGATGCTGTGCCAGATTTGCCCTCCGCTTCGCTCCAGGCTCTTCGCGGCCCGCGTTACCCCGGCGGGCCGCGAACATGTAGCGGATGTCATTGGCGCTGCGAATTGTCGACTCTGCCATTAACGTGTCGGCTGTCACTACATCACTGTCCGCCGTACCACCAGCGAAGTGGAGGCAAATCCCCTTCAGCGCTGGCGCACAGGGGGTGGTTCTGCGTACCGTGGGACTGTGCGTGACCATCTACCACCTGGCTTGCCGCCGGATCCATTCGCCGGAGACCCCTCCGACCCGTCGGCCGCGCTCGATGCCATCGAGCCGGGGGAACCGCTGGATCCTCACGAGCGCCTAGCGGTCGAAGAGGATCTCGCCGACCTCGCGGTATATGAGGCACTGCTGGCCCACCGCGGCATCCGCGGTCTCGTGGTCAGCTGCGAGGACTGCCGGCAGGATCACTACCACGACTGGGACATGTTGCGCGCCAACCTCCTCCAGCTACTGGTGGACGGCACGGTGCGACCGCACGAACCCGCCTACGACCCGACGCCCGAGGCCTACGTCACCTGGGACTACTGCCGCGGCTACGCGGACGCTTCCATGAACGAGGCACTGCACGGCGACGGATTCGACGGATTCGACGTCTGATTCATCGGAAAGGGCCTGCATCCCCAGGGGATGCAGGCCCTTTCCGTTTTCGACTGATGAAACACCGATGGCCGCAGGGCTATCGGGAACTGCCTAGTGCGTTCCCGGCACCGCGGGGATTCCGGTCGGCACAGCGAGCGACGAGGGTAGCACCGGCGGAATCGTGATCGGCTGTTGCTGGGTGGGCGGCTGCTGCTGGGTGGGCGGCAGCCCGGCGCCCGGGGTCCCGGGCTCCGGGTTGCTGACGGTCGGCACCACGACCGACGTCGGATTGCCCGCGGTCGGCGGCGCCGTCTGCGGCTGGGTCTCCACCGGCGGCACGGTCGGCACCTGGGTCACCGGCGGCACCACGGGCTGCGTGGAGATGCCACCGCCGGTGGCGGGGTTCGGGTTCGGATTGGTGCCGCCTAGGACCGACGAATCGACCGAGGTCGACGGATTGCCATCCGTCTTGGTCGGCGGATTGACCGGCGACACCGGCACATTCGTGGTGCTCGGCACGACCGGGGCCTTGGTCGTGGCCGGGGCCACCGCCGCCAGTGACTCGGCCACCTTGGGCGCCGTCGCCTGCAGCTGGGTGTAGAGCTGCTGCCAGCGATCGGTCAGGCTGTCCTTCTTGCCCGAGTCGTTGACCTGCGAAGCATTGTCCGCGGCCCGCTCCATCAGCGGCTTGGCCTCGTCGGCCTTGCCCTGCGCGATGAGCTCCTTGGCCTGCTCCAGGTCGCTGTCCGCCCGCGAGACCACGGTGGACTGGGCCTGCTCGCTGAACACGACGGTCTTCATCCGCCAGAGCGGATCACCGGGACTCGCATTGTAGGAGAACGCCGTCAGGCCACCGAAGATGAGCGCCAGGGCCGCCGCGGAACCCAGGATCGGCCGGACGAGCCGTAGTCGCCCGCGGTTGCCCGCGCCGATTCTGGCCTGTCGTGCACCGATCTCCTGATTGACCGCGGCGACGATGGCATCCAGGTCCGGTCCGGCCGGCAAAGGCTCGGCCATGATCTCCGCACGCCAGTCGGCCAAGAGGGCCGCCAGCTGGTATTCCTCCGAAGTACCCGTCTGCACGGGACCGTCACCGGAGATGGCGTCGATCAGCGCATCGTCGCGTCGCACCGCGGCGATATCGACCGGCCCGGTATCACCGGACGCCTCGGCGTAGGGACCGCTGTTCTGCGATCCAGGTCGCGCCTTGAAGTCGCCCCGACCGCGCTCGCCATCCCTAGCCATACATTTCACCTGCCCTCGCCACTTGAGACTTGAGTTTCGCGAGTGCCCGGTGCTGGGCGACTCGTATAGCACCCGCCGTACTGCCCACGGCGACTGCGGTTTCTTCAGCCGACAGACCCATGACCAGGCGAAGGATCAGGATTTCTCGATGCTTCTCCGGCAATGTCGCCAACAGTGCGTTCATCTGTCGGCTCGTTTCGGATTCGAGAGCTCGCTGTTCCGGTCCCTGGTCGGTGGATATGACATCCGGTACTTCGGCCATGGCGTCCGCCTTGTTACGGGCGGAATTTCTGTGGGCGTCCGCGACCTTGTGCGAGGCGATGCCGTAGACGAACGCCATGAACGGTCGACCCTGATCCTGATACCGGGGAAGGGCGGTCATGACGGCCAGACAGACCTCCTGCGCGACGTCGTCAGCGGAGAGCTGGCCGCGTTCGGCCGTTCCGATGCGCGCACGGCAATACCGCACCACGAGGGGGCGGATGCTCACCAGTACCTGGGAAAGGGCCGCCCGGTCGCCCTGCGCTGCGGCAGCGACGACAGCGGGATCCAACTCCTCACCCGTGTTGTTCATCGTCAGAGCTGTTCCTGGCGTTTACGAGAGTGGCACGGCGGCGGGAAGGCGAGCCGGTGCTTCCGCGGAGGGGCGGAACGGTCCAACAATAGCGGCTGGCGTACTGGTGCCAATCGTTACGGGGTCGTTCTCGGGGCAGTCTCAGGGAAGTGCCGGAGATCACTCGAGGACGGCTCGTGGATTACTCAGGGACGTCCGAGAAGCTCGCTCGCCGAACGCAATCGCCCGCCGCGAGCGGCCAGCAACCGCGCGCACTCCGCCGCCACGGCCGCGCCGTCACCACCGGGTTCGATGCCGGAGCGGAGCATGGCGCAGGCCCAGCGCAGCGGGAGCAGCTCATGCTCGGCACAGGCCCGATCGACTTCGGCTGCGAGAGCGCGGGATCGATCGAGGTCGCCGGCGGCGGCGCTGGCGGCGGCCAGCAGTAGCCGGGATTTCACTCGATGCCGCAGCGAGGGCGAGTTTTCCGCGAGCGCGACCGCGGCCTCGGCGTGGGCCAGGGCGGGGTCGGCCGGGATCGGTCGATCGCCCGCGGCGGGATCGGCGGCGGGGGCGGAGATCAATCCGGAGCCGGGAGCCGAGAGCGCCGTCTCGGCACTCACCCAGTGCAGCCGCACCCGCGGCCGCCACGCCGCGTCGGCGGTGGCCAGGTGAACGTCGAGATAATTTCGGCAACGATTCAGCAGCCGGGCGGCAAGCGCCGGGCGGAGGGTGCCCAGGGCATCGGCGGCGAGTCCGGTCAACGCGTCGCAAACGGCTTCCGCGGATCGGATGTCCGCGAGTGTCGCCGCGGGTGCGGGAGCGGCGGCGAGCGCGGGCAGCGCCAGCGCGGCGGCGCGCCCGTCCACGACAGCGGCGTGGTTGTGCCAGCCGAGCTGGCGCAGCAACGACGCCTCGGCGCTGTGGGTGAGCGACAGCAGGGCGGGGTCGGTGGTGCGGCGCCGGGCGTGGCGGAGTTCGGCGCGCGCGGCGGCGTAGTACCCGATTCCACTCAGCGAGACCGCGCGCAGCCAGGATCCGGCGGCGTCGGGCGCGGCGGGCAACCCGGCGGCAGCACGCTCGGGCGTGGAGCCGAAAGCGGCGTCGGCGAGTACGGAGTTCACTTCGAGCACAGGCACAGTCGCACTGTAACCAGTGGCCGGACAAGTGAGGGCAGCCGCCATAGCATAGGTCGCCAGCTATCGGCCAGCATTCACCAGAGCCTTTGTGTTTCCGCTCCGTAAATCTGTCCTCGCTATCGACCAGCACGCCCGTAAGGAATTCGTATAGCGTTTCGCGCTATTAACCCGGCGGCCTCGAGGCGGCCATCTCTACCCTACTCAGCGCAGGATGTCCAATGGCTGAGATCACTCTGATCGAGAGCCTTGCATAGCTCGAGGCATCGGGATTCGGGTCCAAAAAGCCTGTGCTACCTGCGGTTTTACCCAGTCGGATGGGCTATCACAACCAGGTCACAACGCTGGGCAACCGATCAGTATCACCACAGGCACCCCATCTTGTAAATAGCGCGGATGTTAATTCTCTAATGTGCAGGTATTCGGCTCGAGTCGAATGAAGCTATTGACTCGAATTCGTTTCGCGACCTAACGTACGTCATCGCCGTCGTTGGCGTCGTGCTGAATTGCGGCGCCGATGAAGTGCGATCGCCGGGCCACGGCGATGCGGCCACCTGTTTGCCACCAGCACCGCTCGACAATGCCGACGAGCTCGCACCAAGAGGAGTTCACCATGCCGATGCCAACCCACCTCCCCGGGCCGAACGCCGATGTATGGGATTGGCAGATGCGCGGATCCTGCCGCGGCCAGGACTCCGCCGTGTTCTTCCACCCGGACGGCGAGCGCGGCCGGGCACGGGCCCAGCGCGAGCTGCGGGCCAAGGAAATCTGCAAGGCCTGCCCGGTGCTGCTGCAGTGCCGTTCGCACGCGCTGAAGGTCAGTGAGCCCTACGGCATCTGGGGTGGCATGTCGGAGACCGAGCGCGAGCTGCACGCCCGCCGCAATCGCCGCCGCATCGTCGCGTAATCCGGGCGCCCGCAGGCACTCTCGGCAAACGCGCGGGACTGGTGTTCACCAGCGGTGTCCCTGATGTGACAGCGGGCCGGGCTCGAGATTCTTCCCATCCTTTCGGGGTGGCGCGCCGAATAGCTAGCAAACACCCGGCACCGCCCGGCGGGGTCGGCAACCTCCGGCGCGTCACGGCGTGTCTTCGATGTCACGATTGCGACGTTTCGGTCATATCGGAAAATCGCTGTGCCACAGTCGCTTTGCCGAATACCCCCACCCGAGAGGAGGTCATAGCGGCACGCTACCCTCGTGGCCGATGACACAGAACGGAGCGTTGTGACAACGCGGCCGCCTGCCGCAGAGGGCGACTCGTTCCAGAGCTCGAGGGACGGACGAGGGGTGGATGCACCCAGCGTGGACTCTGCGGTGACGGCGCGCGCAGCCGAAAGTCTCGAACTCGCCGCACTTCTCGAGCGTTGCGGGCAGTCCGATCAGCAGGCCTTCGCCGAGCTGTACGACCGCACCAGCGCGCGAGTGTTCGGCCTGGTCCTACGCGTGCTCCACGATCCGGGATACGCGGAGGAGACCACTCAGGAGGTCTATCTCCAGATCTGGCGCACGGCCGCCAATTTCGATCCCAACAAGGGATCGGCTGTCACCTGGTTGATGACGCTGGCCCATCGCCGCGCGGTCGACCGAGTCCGTGCCGAACAGGCCCACGCCCAGCGTGAGGTCGCATACGGCACCAGCACCCTCGGCAACGAGTTCGACGAGGTCACCGAAGAGGTCGGCCGGCGGCTGGAACAGCAGGCGGTGCTCGCCGGGCTGGCCACCCTGACCGAGACACAGCGGGAGGCGATCTCTCTCGCGTACTTCGGCGGTCGGACATACGCCGAGGTGGCGGCCTATCTGGGCGTAGGGTTACCTACCGTTAAGTCCCGTATTCGGGACGGACTGACACGACTCAAGAAAAGTTTGGGAGTGACGTGAGATGAACGAAAGCCAGATCGATCTCGCGCACACTGTCGCGCTCGGATCGATCGGCGACGAAGATCAGCGCGCAGTGGCGGACCTTCTGGATACCGACGACCCCGCACTGCGCGCCGCCTTCACCCTGGAAGTGCAGCAGACCCGAGAAGCGCTCGCGCTGGCCGCGTCCGTGCCGGCCACCCCGCCGCCGCCCGCCCTCCGCGACCGCCTTCTCGCCGCGATAGCCACAGACCCGGCCCCGCCGACCCCGATTCACCATTCGCACACCGCTCTCCGCCACGGAAACGGCCGTTCGTCCTTCCCCGTGAGAGATTGACCAGAGCGCGCCCCGGAACACTCTCCGGGGCAATCTCCCAATTCCGCCCCGCCCGAACCCCGTCAACTGGTAGGGGACCCCGGGTAACACCCGAACCAAATGGGACGATTCGGACCCCGTAACTCCGTGCGCGACATGAGAATTCATGCCGCCCCTCGATCTGCCCCACAGCCCGAAAAGCCGAGGCCCCCGGACGGAATCCGTCCGGGGGCCTCGGTTCACCGATCGATCAGTGGGAGTGGCCGGCGTGGGCGTCGGCCGCTTCCTCGACGGGCTTGTCGACGATGGCGGACTCGGTGGTCAGCACCATGCGGGCCACCGAGGTGGCGTTCTCGACGGCGGAGCGGGTGACCTTGACCGGGTCGATGACGCCCTCGGCGACCAGGTCGCCGTAGGTGAGAGTGGCGGCGTTGAAGCCGTTCTCGCCCTCGGTCACCTTGGAGACGACGACCGCGCCGTCGACACCGGCGTTGCTGGCGATCCAGAACAGCGGGGCCAGCAGGGCCTGGCGCACGACCTCGACGCCGACGGCCTCGTCACCGGTCAGGGTGTCGCGCAGGGCGTTCAGGGTCGCCGCGGCCTGGACCAGGGCGGTGCCGCCGCCGGGGACGATGCCCTCGGCGACCGCCGCCTTGGCGGAGGCGACGGCGTCCTCGACGCGGTACTTGCGCTCCTTGAGCTCGGTCTCGGTGGCCGCGCCGACCTTGATGACGGCGACGCCGCCGGCCAGCTTGGCCAGACGCTCTTCCAGCTTCTCGCGGTCCCAGTCGGAGTCGGTGTTCTCGATCTCCTTGCGCAGCTGCGCGACCCGGGCGTCGATGTCGGACTGCGTGCCCGCGCCCTCGACGATGGTGGTCTCGTCCTTGGTGACCACGACGCGGCGGGCCTTGCCCAGCACGTCCAGGCCGGCCTCACGCAGGGTGATGCCCAGGTCCGGGTTGACCACGGTGCCACCGGTGACGATGCCCAGGTCGTCCAGGAACGCCTTGCGGCGGTCACCGAAGAACGGGGCCTTCACCGCGACCACCTTGAGGGTCTTGCGGATCGCGTTCACCACGAGGGTGGACAGCGCCTCGCCGTCGACGTCCTCGGCGATGATGACGACCGGCTTGCCCGACTCGGCGATCTTCTCCAGCAGCGGGAGCAGGTCCGGCAGCGAGCTGATCTTCTCGCGATTCAGCAGGATCCACGCGTCCTCGTAGACCGCCTGCATGGTCTCCGGGTCGGTGACGAAGTACGGGGACAGGTAGCCCTTGTCGAACTGCACGCCCTCGGTGATGGCGACCTCGGTCTGCAGACCCGAGGACTCCTCGATGGTGACGACGCCGTCCTTGCCGACCTTGGTCAGCGCCTCGGCGACGAGCGCGCCGATCTCCTCGTCCCGCGAGGACACGGTGGCGACCTGCGCGATGGCCTTCTCACCGTTCACCGGGGTGGCGGCGGCGTGCAGGGCGGCGGCGACCGCGTCGGCGGCCTTGCTCATGCCCTTGCCCAGGGTCATCGGGTTGGCGCCGGCGGCGATGTTCTTCAGGCCGCCCTTGATGAGCGCCTGCGCCAGCACGGTGGCGGTGGTGGTGCCGTCGCCGGCGACATCGTTGGTCTTGGTGGCGACGCTCTTGACCAGCTGCGCGCCCAGGTTCTCGAAGGGGTCCTCGAGGTCGATGTCGCGGGCGATGGTCACGCCGTCGTTGGTGACGGTCGGGCCACCGAAGGCCTTGGCCAGCACCACGTGCCGGCCGCGCGGGCCGAGCGTGACCTTGACGGCGTCGGCGAGCTTGTCGACGCCGCGCTCCATAGCGCGACGAGCCTTCTCGTCGAACTCGATCTGCTTTGCCATGTACCTACTCCTGTGAAGGTCGGGGGCGAACGCACTCCGCCCCGGGCCGGTTGCTGTATCGACAGCTGCGACTCCGGGGCGGTGTCTCTCGAAAGGGGTTCAGGGGAAGCCCCCTGGGGCCCCGAGAGTTGGTGCGTCGCTTACTTGGTGACGACGGCCAGCAGGTCGCGGGCCGACAGGATCAGGTACTCCGAGCCGTTGTACTTGATCTCGGTGCCGCCGTACTTGCTGTAGATGACGACGTCGCCTTCCTTGACGTCCAGCGGGATGCGCTTCTCGCCGTCCTCGTCCCAGCGGCCGGGGCCGACGGCGATGACGGTGCCCTCCTGGGGCTTCTCCTTCGCCGTGTCGGGGATGACCAGACCGGAGGCGGTGGTGGTTTCGGCCTCGTTGGCCTGGACGAGGATCTTGTCCTCGAGCGGCTTGATGTTCACGCTCGCCACGTTGAGCCCTCCACTTTCAGGGGATTCTTCTCGTCCGGGGCTGTTCCCCGGACGCACGGTTTCGGTCATGTGCGTGACCCTGGGCAATCAGCCCCGTCGTCGCGGGTGCCGGGACCCCTGCTCAGTAGTCATCAGCTGGCACCTGAGCACAAATACCAGTGCCACCTAGCACTCTATACACGGGAGTGCCAGCGCTCAAGGCAAGGGGCTGCCAATGGAGCCTCCGGACACGACTCGCCGACCCGACGGCCCGGGAATCTGAGGTCTTCCAAAGAAATCCGAAAATCTGTAACGTTCGGATAACGGATTGTGACACCATTGACGGCGGCCACGCGGCGAGACCGAATCGGTCGGGTCACGCGCGCCGTCGACAGTTACACATCTGCTTCACCCCGCTTTCCGTGCGGCAACCCCGCGCACGGGCTCGAGAAGAGAGCAAGACCGCAAGTGATCAGTGGCAGGTCCGGATGCCCCATCGGACGCGAGCCCGCCACGGTCCGTAGCTCGCCGGAATCGTCCGCTACCCGTTGGGCGCGTCCGGAGTCCGTTCGAGATGGTCGTCTCCACCAGGACCATCCGCTCGAAGGGAGGTGAACATGCGAACATCCCTCGGCATCTCGGCCGGGAGCGAAGTGGTGTGCTCGGCGACGGTCGCCACCGCGCCCAACGGCGCCCAGAGCTTCGACTACCGGGTCGTGACGGCCGATACCGCGCACTCCGACCTCGGCGATCTGGTGGCCTCCTCGATCGAGTTGATGACCACCCAGATCCCCCGCGACACCGTGCATCCGGTCGGCGCGGGCGCCCGGAACAACGGCCACCACAAGCCCGACTCCACCCCGCCCGGCGATATCGCGGTCGCCTACCGCGACCGCGAGCAGGCCCAGATCATCCGCTCCGCCATCGGGCGGCAGCGTCACGGCGTGCAGCTGATTCCGGAGACCACCGCAGCCCTCGCCTACCTGCGGCACACCGGCCTGCTGGACCGCTGGGACACGGTGGCGGTCATCGACATCGGGGCCAAGGGCACCACGGTCTCGGTCGCCGATCACGCCGACGACACCGTGCTGCGGTCCGAGCGCATCACCACCATCAGCGGCAACGCCATCGACGAACTGATCCTGCAGCACCTGCTGGACTGCCACCTGTCGCGCCGCGGCATCCGCCCGAACCGCGGCATCCTGCTCAATCGCAGCCGCGCCGCCAAGGAGCACCTGTCGGTGGTCCCGGCGGTGACGATCGACCATGTGGCCGGGCAGCCGCTCAAGCTGACCCGGGTGGATTTCGAGGAGATCGTCGCCGACCTGCTGCACGATCTGGCGGTGTTCGCGCGCGGGGTCTTCACGCGGGCCCCGAAGTTCCCGGAGGCGGTCGCGGTGATCGGCGGCGGCGCGAACGTGCCGATCATGGTGGTGGGGCTGGAACGCCAGCTCGACATTCCGGTGGTCACCGTGCCGGAGCCGGAATCCGCGATCGCGAAAGGCGCGGCGCTGGTGGCGGATTCGACCGTGCCGACCGCCTTCCCGGTGATCGGCCTGGGCTCGGACGCACCGATCGGCACCTTCACCAAGCTGGCGGGCACCCTCGCCGGGGCGATCGTGGTGGTCGGCCTGATCGTCGGATACGGGGTCAAGGAGTTCGTGATCGAGGAACCGCAGCCCGCGCACTACTCGCCGACCTCGACGCAGCAGCCGCCGACCACGCCGCCCGTGCCGGCGACCACCGTTCCGGCGCAGGGTTCGGTCAACCCGACCTCGAACCAGAACCACCGCACCACCGTCGCCGTGCCCCCGGCCCAGACCGGTTCCGCGAACAGCACTCCCACGGTCCCCAGCATCACCTCGCAGCCGCCGCTGCGGCCGGACCCGGATCTACCTCAGATCCCGTTCCCCGCGGATCTGCCGCGCCTGCTGGGCCCCTTGCTGGGCACCACGCTGCCGCCGATCGATCCGGAGCCGCACGTCTCGCCGACGCCGCGCGCCAACGCCTATGCCGCCTCCCTGCGATTCCAGCGGCCGGCAATGAGCCGTTGACCGTTGGGCGCCCGTGCCAGCGGTTGAGTGCCCAACGATCCCGGACGCATCCGACGAGTTACCCCAACCGTCACGAAATCAGTTGTCGCGCTGATTCACGCCCGAATCCACGTGTCCGACCACCGCGGTCCGACTCTCACAGATAGCTGGTGGAGACCGGCAGGCCGGGGTCGGTGGCCACGGTCAGTTCGGAAGGCTGTGCGCCGCCCGCGATCACGTGCGCGCCCAGGGTGGCGATCATGACGCCGTTGTCGGTGCACAGGCGCGGCTTGGGGACGCGCAGGGTGATTCCCGCGGCCGTGCACCGCTCTTCGGCCATCGACCGGATGCGGGAGTTGGCGGTGGCGCCGCCGCCCAGCACGAGGGTGTCGACGCCGACGTCCTGCGCCGCGCGCACCGCCTTCATGGTGAGCACGTCCGCGACGGCCTCCTGGAAGGAGGCGGCGATATCGGGGATGGGCAGGTCGCGGCCTTCCCGTTGCGCCGCTTCGACATAGCGGGCGACGGCCGTCTTGAGGCCGGAGAAGGAGAAGTCGTAGCGGGGGTCGCGGGGTCCGGTCATGCCGCGGGGGAAGGCGATGGCCTTCGGATCACCGTCGGTGGCAATGGAATCCAGGACGGGTCCGCCCGGGTAGCCTAGGCCGAGCAGCCGGGCCACCTTGTCGAAGGCTTCGCCCGCGGCGTCGTCGACGGTGCTGCCGAGTTCGGTGATGGGCTGTCCGAGGTCGGTCACCTGCAGCAGGTGGGTGTGCCCACCGGAGACGAGCAGGGCGACCGCCGGCGGCATCGGCCCGTGCTCGAGGGTGTCGACGGCGACGTGCCCGCCCAGATGGTTGAGCGCGTAGAACGGGATATCCCACGCCGCCGCATAGGCTTTCGCCGCCGCCACGCCGACCAGCAGGGCACCGGCGAGGCCGGGGCCGATGGTGACGGCGAGCGCGTCGGGCTTGCTGATCCCGGCAGTGGCCAGAGCCCGGCGCATGGCGGGCACGATGGCCTCGAGGTGTGCGCGCGAGGCGATCTCGGGCACCACGCCGCCGAAGCGGGCGTGCTGGTCGACGCTGGAGGCGACCTCGTCGGCGAGCAGTTCGCAGCTGCCGTCGGGCAGCCGCCGCACGATGCCGACTCCCGTTTCGTCGCAGGAGCTTTCGATACCCATGACGATCATGACGAGACCTCGGCGTCCTTGGTGAATCCGTCCTGCGGGAATCCGGCCATGGCCGGTCGCCGCATGGTGTACGCGTCGGCTCCGCTGGGCTGGTAGTAGTTCTTGCGCAGCCCGATGATGTGGAAGCCGTGCTTCTCGTAGAGCGTGATCGCGGGCGCGTTGTCGGTGCGGACCTCGAGGAAGACGGGTCCGCCGCGGCGTCCGGCCTCCAGCAGCAGCGCCTCGAGCAGCAGTGTGCCGATGCCGCGCCGGTGATGGTCCGGGTCGACGCCGATGGTGTGGACTTCGGCCTCAGGGTGTTCGGCGGTGCCGAGCAACGCGATTCCGGCGTAGCCCACCATGTCCCCGCCGGCGTCGCGGGCGGTGATGTAGCGGTTGTGCGGTCCGGCCAGTTCCGACAGGAACGACACCTCGTGCCAGGGATCGTCCTCGGGGAACAGCACCTGCTCGAGCTGTGCGCAGCGGGTGACGTCGGCGGGCCGCATCGGTTCGATGCGGATGGTCATCGGCCCACCTGCGCGTAACTCTTCTCGACGGCGTCCGGGCGGCGCAGGTACAGCGGCACCAGCGGGTCGGGGACGGCGCCGGACAGGATGTCGGCGGCGGCGCAGCGCACCAGCCCGGCCGGAGACGGCGTCTCGACCGGCAGCACGGGCAGGTCGAAATAGTCGACGTGCGAGGCGGATCCGGCGATCAGGGTGGCGGCGGCCTGGTCCAGATTGCCGGGCTTGCTCACCTCGGGGCCCTCGCAGCGTTCGAGGACGAGGCTGCCGGGGACGGCGCGGTAGCGCGCCCAGTACACCTCGCGACGGCGGGCGTCGGTGACGACCAGCAGTTCGACCGGGTCGGAGCTCTCGCGCAGATAGCTCTCGGTGTCGGCGGCGATGGCGTCGAGGCTGCACACCCCGTACACGGGGATGCCGAGCGCGTCGCCGAAGGCGGCGGCGGTGGCCAAGCCGACCCGCAGTCCGGTGAACGGCCCCGGCCCGATACCCGCCACGACCGCGGCGATATCCGCCCGCGAGCGGCCCGATTCGGCCAGGCAGGTCAGGATCTGGGGGGTGAGCACCTCGTTGTGCGCGCGTGCGTCCACGGTCACCTCGGCGGTGATCGTGGTGATGCGCGGTGCGTTCGACCCGGGTTGCGCCGGTTCCAGTTCCACCAGTCCCGCTGTGACGGCGGGAGTCGCGGTGTCGACAGCCAATATCAGCATGATTGCCTCAACAATACCGGGTGGTACAGCCCACTCGGCGTGGTGTCTGCCTGCGGGAATCTCGCGCCGGATCAGGTGGCGGCGACCCACTCCCATTCCGCGGTGCGGACATCGGACTCGGGTTCGCGGCGCAGCTGGATCCGCAGGTGGCGGTCGGCCAGGTGTTCGGCCACGCCGAGACCCCATTCCACCACCACGACCGCGTGGTCGAGATCGGTGTCGAGGTCGAGGGCGTCGAGTTCGTCGAGGTCGCCGCCGAGCCGGTAGGCGTCCACGTGCACCAGCGCCACCGCGCCCGGGTGCGCGCCGGCGCGGTGCTGGCGGGCGATGATGAAAGTCGGTGAGCTGACCCGTCCTTGGACGCCCAGCCCGGCGGCGATGCCGCGGGTGAGCGCGGTCTTGCCCGCGCCCAGCGGGCCGTCGAGGATGACCAGGTCCCCGGCCTGCAGCTGTTCGGCGAGCTCACGGCCCAGCGCCTCGGTGTCCTCGACGGTGGCGAGCATGCGGTGGTCGTTCACCGGTCACCGCCGATGTGGTCGCGCACGACGCGGCCGCGCGGATTGCACACGATCTCGTAGTTGATGGTGCCGAGCGCGTCGGCCCATTCCTGGGCGCGCGGCTGTCCGGGTTCGCCGCCGAACAGCACCGCGGTGTCGCCCGCCTGGACTCCGGCCTCGTTCTCGCCGAGATTCACCACGATCTGATCCATGCACACCCGCCCGATCTGGGTTCGTCGCGCGCCGCCCAGCCACACCGAGAACTTCCCGCCGAGGGTGCGCGGCACGCCGTCGGCGTATCCGGCGGGCAGCAGCGCGACGGTGGTGTCGTGTTCGGCGATCCAGTCGTGGCCGTAGGAGACGCCTTCCCCGGCGGCGACCCGTTTCACCCGCAGCACGCGGGCGCGGAAGGTCATGGCCGGGCGCAGCCCGAAGTCGGACAGTTCCGGAATCGGTGACAGGCCGTAGACGGCGATGCCGGGACGGACCATGTCGAAGGCGAGGTCCGGGCGGGTCAGTGCGGCAGCGGAATTCGCGATGTGCACGAGTTCGGGTTCGAGGCCGTGCTCCTTGGCGGTGGCGATGAACTCGAGGAAGCGTTCCCGCTGCCGGTCGTTGACCGGGTGCTCGGGCTGATCGGCGAGCGCCAGGTGCGAGAAGATCGCGCGCAGCCGGGCGGTCCGGTCGTCGACCAGCCGGCGCAGCAGCTCCAGGACCTCCGGGTATTCGGCGGCGGGAATCCCGTTGCGGTTGAGCCCGGTATCCACTTTCAGGCTGACGGTCGCGGTGCGGCCCAGCCGGTGGGCGGCCGCGGCCACCGCCTCCAGCTGCGCGAGCGCCGACACCCCGATCTCGATATCGGCGGCGATGGCGCTGCCGTAGTCGGCGTCGGAGGTGTTGAGCCAGCACAGGATCGGCGCGGTGATCCCGGCGGTCCGCAAGGCCACCGCCTCGGCGACCGTGGTGGTGCCCAGTTCCCGCGCCCCCGCCGCCAGCGCCGCCCGCGCCACCTCGACCGCACCGTGGTTGTACCCGTCGGCCTTCACCACGACCATGACCGCGGCGTCACCGGCGTGCTCGGCCAGAATGCGCACGTTGTGGGCGATGGCGTCCAGGTCGACGAGGGTTTCCACCTGTGGGTCGGGCTGCTTCACACCACCGATCCTGCCATCCGGGCAGGGGCGATTCGCGTCACACCCGAGTCGGGGCGGCCGTCGCGGGGCCGAATCAGATCGCCGCGGCGAGTGCCGTGGGCACGGCGGCCAGGGCTCCGGCGAGGGCTTCGGGGCTCGCCGGAAGCAGCGGCAGCCGCACGTCCGGGGTGGGGATGCGGCCCTGGGCGGCCAGAACCGCTTTCACCACAATGGGATTGGGTTCGGCGAACAGGGCGTCGGCCACTGGGGCCAGCCGATTGCCGAGGGCGCGGCCGGTATCGAGCGCGCCGGTGCGCCAGGCCGCGACCAGGTCGGCGTAGGCCGCAGGTGCGACATTGGCGCACGCGAGAATCGCTCCGGTCGCGCCCAGGGCGAGCAGCGGGGCGGCGAACAGATCGTCACCCGCCAGCACCGAGACGTGCTCGGGGACGCGGGCCAGGAAGGCCACCGTGGTCTCGTCGATGCCGCCGGCCGTGTACTTGAAGCCCGCCACGTTCGGCAGTTCGGCCAGTCGGCACAGGGTTTCGGCGCTCAGGGTGCGGGAGGTGCGGTAGGGGATGTGGTAGATCAGCACCGGCACCGGGCTGGCGGCGGCGAGGACCCGGAAGTGTTCCACCACACCGTCTTCCGAGGGCCGGTTGTAGTAGGGGACCACGGCGAGCGCGGCGGTCGCGCGCGGGTCGAGGGCGGACAGGGCGCGCGCCGAGTCGAGGGTGGCGTTCGAGCCCGCGCCGACGATCAGGGTGGCGTCGCGTTCGGCGCAGACGCGGGCGCAGACATCGATGACGCGCCGCTGCTCGTCGCGGGTGAGGGTGGTGGGTTCGCCGGTGGTGCCCAGCGCGACGAGGCCCGCCGCGCCGGCGTCGAGGACCTCGTGGGCGAGCGCCTCCAGGGCGTCCGCGGCCAGTTCGTCGTCGGCGGTGAAGGGCGTGACCAGGGGAACGTAGAGGCCGTTGAATGTCATGGCACCAGCCTGGTCGAGCGGATACGTCAGGTCTATTTCACGTTTCTATCCCCGAGCATAAGATCAACTGATGCTGGATGTCCGTCGTCTGCGTCTGCTCCGCGAACTCGCGCACCGGAAGACCATCGCCGCGGTCGCCGAGGCCCTCACCTACACGCCCTCGGCCGTCTCCCAGCAGCTGACCGCCCTCGAACGCGAAGCCGGGCTCCCGCTCCTGGAACGCACCGGCCGCAGCGTCGTCCTCACCCCCGCCGCGTTGCGGCTGGTCGAGCACACCGAAACCATCCTCGCCGTGCTGGAACAGGCGACCGCCGAACTCGCCTCCGCCCGCACCGAACTCACCGGCACCCTGCGTATCGGCGCCTTCCCCACCGCCGTCCACCACATCCTCTCCCCCGCCCTGATCTCCCTCAGCCGAGACCATCCCCTGCTGGAACTCCTGGTCACCGAACTGGATCCGGCCGCCGCCCCCGCCGCCCTGCGCGCCGAAACCCTGGACATCGCCCTGCTCCAGGAATACGACTACGTCCCCCTCACCCCCGAACCCGGCCTCGACACCGAACCCCTCTTCGAGGAGACCATCCACCTCGCCGCCCTCAGCCCCGGCCCACTCACCGCCCACTCCGATTCCCCCTGGATCGCAGGCACCCCCGGCACCCTCTGCTACGAAATGACCGTCCGCGCCTGCCTGGCCGCGGGCTTCACCCCTCGCATCCGCCACCACGCCGACGACTTCGGCACCGTCCTCAACCTGGTCGCCGCCGCCCAGGGCGTAGCCCTCGTCCCCGACCTCGGCACCCATTCCGCCCCCGCCGCGGTCACTCTCACTCCGCTCCCCACCCGCCGCCGCACCCACCTCGCCTACCGCCGCGGCACCGGCGACCACCCCGTCATCGCCGCCGCCCGCACCGCCCTGCACACCGCCGCCACCACTGGTTGACGTGGTTCTCCCGGCGGCCCGTCAGAGTGCGAGTTCCCGCAACGTGCCGATGGCCTCGCGGACGTGGGAGAGCAAGGGGGAAGCGGAGATCGGGGCGCCCGCAGTGGTGGCGGAGTGGGCGGCGAGATTGGCGGCCAGAGCGTGGGCTCGGGCGGCGGAGGCGGCGGCGACGGCGGGATGCAGGCCGCAGGCCAGGAGGGCGCCGATGATGCCGGACAGGACATCGCCGGAACCGGCGGTGGCGGCCCAACTGCCGCCTGCCTCGCTGACCAGGACCGGGCGGCCGGGGCTGGCCACCAGGGTGGCTCGACCCTTCAAAAGTACTGTGACATGCCAGGATTCGGCGAGCTTGCGCACGGCGGCCACTCGGTCGGGTCCCGGTTCGGAGCCGGTGAGGCGGGCGAATTCACCAGCGTGCGGGGTGAGTACCGTCGGGGCGGTACGGCCGGTGATCAGGTCGGGATCCGCGGCGAGCAGGGTGAGGCCGTCGGCGTCCACCACCACGGGGAGGTCGGTGGCGAGGATCTCGGCCAGACGGTCGCGGGCGGCGGAATCGGTGCCCCCACCCGGGCCGAAGACCCAGGATTGCACGCGTCCGGTGGCGGAAATGGATTCCGCGGCAATCACTTCCGGAAAGTGCGTGAGCACCCGTTCGGCGCCGGTGCCCGCGTAGCGCACCATGCCCGACGTGGCCGCGATCGCCCCGCCGGCGCACAGGACGGCCGCGCCCGGATAGGTGGCGCTGCCCGCGCACACGCCGGTGACGCCCTGGGTGTACTTGTCGTCGGCGGGCCCGGGCACCGGCCAGACCGCTCCAACCGTCCGTGGCTCCAGCGCGATCATGTTCGCGTCCGGCAGCCGTAACCCGATGGGCACCAGCACGATTCGCCCACAGGACGGCGCGGCCAGCGCGTGCACCGGCTTGAGCGCGCCGAAGGCGACGGTGACATCCGCGCGAACCGCCGGACCGTTCACGGAGCCCGTGTCGGGATCCACGCCGCTGGGCAGGTCCGCCGCGATGATCGGACATCGCACGCCCGCCACCAGTCCGGCCGCCACCGGACGCAAGGAGCCGCGTCCGGAAATGCCGACGATGCCGTCGACCACCAGGTCCGGCGTGCCGAGCAGGGCGGCTACGCGGCGGGGCGCGGCGGGAACGCCCGGCCGTAATCCGAGCCGCCGCAGCGTGGTCGCGGCGGCGTCGGCTTCCGGCCCCCGCCGCCGCACCGCCTCGTCGACCGCCCCTTCCCCGACGTCGTCGACCGAGCCTTCCCGCAGCTCCCGGACGGTAGCGGGAGCGGCGGCGATGTCCCCGCCCGCGCCGCGCAACGCCGCCAGCCCCTCCGCGTGGGCGCGCTCGGGGACGAGCAGGATCGCACGGACCGCGACCCCGCGCCGGCGCAGGAACGAGCCCGCCCACAGGGCGTCGCCGCCGTTGTCGCCGGAGCCGACGAGCAGGGTGACGGCACGGCCCGCCACACCGCCGGTGCGTTCACGCAGTTCGCGCGCCACCACCTGGGCGAGGCCGAACGCGGCTCGTCGCATGGGCATTCCGGCGGGTACGCGGGTGAAGAGTTCGGCTTCGGCGGCGCGTACCTCGTCGGCCGTGTAGTAGTCGAGCACCGCCGGTGCGGTCATGGGTCGCCTCCCGGATCCGGACTGCCTGCCGTTGTGGAGACTACGCCGGTCGCGGCCCCATGCGGTGCAGGTCAGGGCGATGCCCGCGAATGGTCCGCTATCGGCGGGTACTAGCCTGGCTGACATGCCGATCCGCCAGTCGTCCTCGCGTGCCCTGCTTCTCGTCGCCGTCGTCGCGCTGGCGGCCGCGGGCTGCTCCTCCTCGGACACCTCGAAGCCCGCCGCCACCTCGACGGCCGCGGCTCCGGCGTCCTCGGCGGCGACCTCGACCGGTCCGGCCGCGCCCGCCGCGGTCACCGTGAACGTCGCGGACATGAAGTTCTCCCCGGCCGACATCACCGTCAAGGCCGGGGACACGGTGACCTGGAAGTTCGACGACAAGGCCCCGCACGCGGTGCAGGGCATCGGGGATGTCGCGCTCGGCATCAACAGCCCGATCATCCGCAAGGGCGAGTGGAGCCACACCTTCACCACGCCCGGCACCTATCGCTACCTGTGCCCGCTGCACCCGGACATGAAGGGCACCGTCACCGTCCAGTGAGGGAACCAACTCTCGGGACTTTCAGGGGCTTCGCCCCTGAACCCCGACTGCGGGCGGTCCCTACTCGACGGTGACCGACTTGGCCAGGTTGCGCGGCTTGTCCACGTCGTAGCCGCGCGCCTGCGCCACCTCGGCGGCGAAGATCTGCAGCGGGACCGTGGACAGCAGCGGCTGGTACAGCGTTGGGGCCGATGGGATTTCGATCAGGAAGTCGGCGAACGGCCGCACCGTGTCGTCGCCCTCCTCGGCGATGACGATGGTGCGCGCGCCGCGAGCCTGGATCTCGCGGATATTGCTGAGCAGCTTGGAGTGCAGCACCGCCCGGCCCTTCGGCGACGGCATGACCACGAACACCGGCAGACCGTCCTCGATGAGCGCGATCGGGCCGTGCTTGAGCTCGCCCGCGGCGAAGCCCTCGGCGTGCATGTACGCCAGTTCCTTGAGCTTGAGCGCGCCTTCGAGGGCGACCGGGTAGCCGACGTGACGGCCCAGGAACAGCACCGTCGGCACGTGCGCGAACTGGCGGGCGATCTCACGCACCTTCTCGGCCGATTCCAGCACCTGCGCAACGAGTTTCGGCATGGACTCCAGTTCGGCGAACTCGCGCGCCACCTCGTCCGGGTACTTGGTGCCGCGCGCCTGCGCCAGCGCCAGACCGACCAGATAGTTGGCGGTGATCTGGGCCAGGAACGCCTTGGTCGACGCCACCCCGATCTCCGGGCCGGTGCGGGTGTACAGGACCGCGTCGGCCTCACGGGGGATCTGCGCGCCGTTGGTGTTGCAGATGGCGAGGACCCGCGCCTTCTGCTCCTTGGCGTGGCGCACCGCCTCCAGCGTGTCGGCGGTCTCGCCGGACTGGGAGATGGCGACCACCAGCGTGGAACGGTCCAGAACCGGGTCGCGGTAACGGAATTCGCTGGCCAGCTCCACCTCGACGGGCAGCCGCGTCCAGTGCTCGATGGCGTACTTGGCGAGCAGGCCCGCGTGATACGAACTGCCGCAGGCGACTACGAACACCTTGTCGACCTCGCGCAGCTCCTGGTCGTGCAGCCGCTGCTCGTCGAGCACGATGCGGCCGTTCGCGAAGTGGCCGATGAGGGTGTCGGCGACGCCCGTCGGCTGCTCCTCGATCTCCTTGAGCATGAAGTAGTCGTGGCCGCCCTTCTCGGCGGCGGCCAGGTCCCAGTCGATGGTGAACGGGCGGGTCCGCGCCTCGTCGGCCGTGCCCGCGAAGTCGGTGACCCGGTAGCTGTCGGCGGTGATGACCACGGCCTGGTCCTGGCCGAGTTCGACTGCCTCCCGGGTGTGTTCGATGAACGCGGTGACGTCGGAGGCGATGAACATCTCGCCCCGCCCCACCCCGACCACCAGCGGGGTGGACCGGCGGGCGGCGACGATGGTGCCCGGGTGGTCGGCATGGGTGAAGACCAGGGTGAACGCGCCCTCCAGGCGGCGCACCACGCTCAGCGCGGAAGCGACGAAGTCACCGGCGGTGTCCCCGGCCGCGTAGGCCTGCGACACCAGGTGCACCGCCACCTCGGTGTCGGTGTCGCTGCCCAGCTCGACGCCCGCCTCCTCGAGTTCGCGGCGCAGCGGGGCGAAGTTCTCGATGATGCCGTTGTGCACCACCGCGACCCGGCCGGTGCGGTCGCGGTGCGGGTGGGCATTGCGGTCGGTGGGCGCGCCGTGCGTGGCCCAGCGGGTATGGCCCATGCCGGTGGACCCGGCGTAGCGCTCGGGCCCGCGATCGACCAGCTCGGCCTCCAGGTTGGCCAACCGCCCGGCCTTGCGTTCGACGGCCAGCCCGCCCGACCCGTCCAGAATCGCGACTCCGGCCGAGTCATAACCCCGATACTCCATGCGGCGCAACGCATCGACCACCACGCCGAGCGCGTCCCGGTACCCCACATACCCCACGATTCCGCACATGGCTCACCAGCCTAGCCGCATCCGTTTTGGGTTCCGTGCGTCTCCGCGTGGGTTCGCTCGAGGCATTCGGCCGCCGGACCGACTAAGTTCATCTCCGTGTCGGTGTCTGTGAAATCGCTCCTGAGCACTCTGACCCTGCGTGGCCCGCACGAGGTGCTGCGCGGGAATCTCGGCATCGCCGGGCTGCCCGGGGTGGTGTACACGCCCGGCAAGGGGCTGAACCTGCCCGCGGTGGCCTTCGGGCACGGCTGGCTGACCGGGGTCGGCAACTACCGCCGCCTGCTGGAACACCTCGCTTCCTGGGGTTATGTCGCGGCCGCGCCCGACACCGAACGCGGGCCCATCCCCTCGCATCTGAACCTGGCCACCGACCTGCTCACCACCCTCGACATCTGCGCCGGGGTGCGGCTGGGCACCGGCAATATCAGCGTCCGCCCCGACCGCCTGGCCCTGGTGGGTCACGGCATGGGCGCGGGCGCGGCCGTCATCGCCGCCTCCCAGCGCGAGGTGGCCGCCGTCGGCGCCCTCTTCCCGTCCCCCACCGCGCCCTCCGCCGAGGCCCTGGCCGCCAAGGTCGACGCCCCCGCCCTCATCCTGGCCGGCGCCGCCGACATCGACTCGGTCAGCTCCGACGCCCTCCCCCTGGCCTCCGCCTGGGGCGAAGGAGCGATCCTCCGCTCCCTCGACAAGGCCACCCACAACGGCATGGTCGAAGGCCGCCGCGCCCTCGCCGCCCTCGGCGCGGGCAAGCACGAGCCCAAGACCGAGCGCCTCACCCGCGCCCTCCTGGTCGGCTACCTCAACTACACCCTCCTCGGCGACAAGAAGTACAAGCCCTTCGCCGACCCCGAAGCCCTCATCCCCCACACCCAGGTCGTCGACCCCGACGCCGTCGAGGACGAGCCGGAGCAGCCCCAGAAGCTCCCTGTCCTCCAACTCATCCAGGCCCTCCGCAAGTAACCCGACTGGGGGGCGATGGTCAAGGGATCTCCACGCCTGCCTCCGGAATCTCCAGCGGCACATCGGGACTTCCGAGCACCACGCCCGGATCGGCGGGTGACACAGGCACCGACGGGTCATCGAGCGACACCCCTCCGTCCCGTGGCGACTCGCCGCCCAGCGGTGCGGTCGGCCCCGGGGTTTCGGGCACCGCCGGACACACGGTGGAGCCACCCAGCTTGACTCCGCCCAGCCCGTCGCACCCGGACAGGCCGCCGCCGTCCGGCGACTTTTCGACGTCCAGCTCAGGAGTTCCGGTGCACGTGGGCGGTTCGTGCCCTCCGGAAGGCGCTGCCGGAGTGGGCGATTCAGCTGATGGCGGCGCCACGCAGGGGACCTGAACGGGAGTGAACCCGGTCGGGACCTCCGCGGCGCACGGTGGACCTGTGGGCGTGGCAGCTTCGATCGGTGGCGAATTACCAGGTGGGCGCGGGTCTGGCGCGGCGGTCGCTGGATCGGGGTCACCGGCCGCGGGGACGGACGGGTGTCCGGCTGCGTTGTCCGGGGCGAGTGCCGGTGTGCCGGAGTCGTCGGTGGTCAGGCTCCAGACCTGCGTTCGGCCGGATTCGTCGGTGGCGGAGATGGACATGTCACCCGTTGGTTCGCGGTCGACTACGAAATGCTTTCCGGCGAGGTCGAATTCGAGGTGGCCGGACGGAAGGTTCGATGTCCCTGGGCCGGGCGGCGGTTCGGCAGGCCTGTCCGCCCCCGTTGGCTTGTCCGAGTCGGCGTGCGCATTCGGGTCGGCCGGCTTGTCAGGGTAGGCAGAGTTCTCCCGCCCGGCAGGCGTCTCTCCGTCGCCCGGGGTATCGGATGCGGGGTCGGACAGGGAGCCGAGTTGTTCGAGGACGGCGGATAAGCCCTGCTGCAAACCGGTTTCGAGCTTGCCGATGAGGCCCGCGAGCGCCTGCGCGAACACTTCCGCCTGGGGCTGGGCCTGTTTCGGCACGGCGACGGATCCCGAATCGGCCGGGGTGGGTGTATTGGAGACCGGAGGCTCCACGCCGGCAGCCGGTCCGACAGAGGCGGGTTCGGTGGCCTCGACCGGACGGGTGGGCACAGCCTTCGCACACGCGTGGTCACATGGTTGCCCGGTCGCGGTGCCGACGACGGGCCGACCGGGTCCCTCCTGCGCAGGTCCGGGCGCGCCCGAATCGCCCGGCCCGCAGCAGTCCCGCGACCGCGCTGCCCCGAGGTCGGCTTGTGGGCACTGGCCGGGGCCTACCGTCGGCGGCGAGGAATCCGGCTCGGACGGCGCGGGAGCCACGCTGGGCTGCGCCCCAGCAGGATTGGTCTGCACCCCGGTCGAGTCCGGCTGCGCCCCGACTCTGCTGCCGAGGAGGGCCGCGGAATTCGTCTCCGGTTGGGGCAGCAGGGTTTGGGACGGTTGTGGATAAGTGTGGTCGATGACCTGCTCGAAGGCCGTGATGATGGTCCGGTAGTGGGACTCGACAGTGTCGGCGGTGGCCGCGCAGGTGGCGGTGAAGGCGGCCAGTTGCCGGTCGACCTCGGGCCGGAACGTGGCTGTGAGCCAGGGGTCCGCTGTCCCGAGGGCGCCGATCGCGTCGGGGGTCCTGCCCTCGATGGTGATGTGGGCTTCGCCATCGGGGGTGGGCTCGAGCAGGCCTCGGGTTCGTTCCGCCTTGGTGAGGATGGCGTCGCGGATCGGGTCGAGGGCGGCGACGATCGCCGTGGAGGCGGTGCGGAGGGTGTCGAGATCGTCGCGGGCTTGGCGCAGTTGGGAATTCAGGAGGGCGAGGGCCTCGGTGCCGGTTGGGCCGGTCCAGGCCGCCGGAAGGGAGTTCGCCACCGAGTGGTGGGAGGTGAAGCGGGATTCGGCGTCGGCGAGCGCCTTGTCCAGTTCGCTTCGGGCGGTGTCGAATTCATCGAGGTTCAGACCGCGTTGTTCGTCATAGCGGGCGTAGAGCTCGGTCAGGTTCACACCGGCTGGTTCACCGAATGCCTTGGCGTACAGGGGCAGGAACTGTTCCCAATAGCACAGGCCGGGCGCTCCGTGGTCGAGGATCTGATCGGCGGTCTTGCCGGTGGGGTCGAAGGTCATCGGCCGACCTGGTGGAGAGCGGTGGCGCGATCGTGGTCCAGGCGGGCGTATTCGGAGGCGGCGCGGTCGAAGACGTCGGCGGTGGCGGCGGCCGCGGCAGCCCAATGCCGGAGGCAGCCGGCCGCGCGCTCGAATCCACGATGGATCGCGGCGCCCTGGGCGGAGTAGTCGCGTCCCGCCGCGTCATTGCCGAGACCGAAGGCGTGGTCGCCGATGGCGTGGGCGTGCTGCCGCAGCGCCTCGGCGTTGTCCCGCAGGGTGGTGGCCGCGGTGTGCAGCGCGGTGACGCGCACGCCGAAGTCGCCGGATTCACCCATCGATCCCCCCTCGAATCCCCACGGGCCATGGCCCGTGGCGTGAAACCCCCGTCAGCCCCGGCTAGGTGCCGCCGAGGTGTCCGCCGTCCGTGCGCACCCACGCGGTGGTGCCATCGGAGTTGTGGTGGAATTCCCAGGCGGCGTAGTCACCGCCGCTGTCCACCACGGTCACATGGTCGGCGTAGCCGTCGTGATCCAGATCCGTCCACACCTGCATGGCGTGTGCGGTGCCGGTGGTCACGGTGTCGGCCAGGCCGTCCGCGTCGAGATCCTGTGTGGGATGCGACAACTCGACCGCACCTAGCCCGCCCAGTTCCGAATGCGCGTCCAGTTCCGGCAGATCCAGTCCGGGCAGATCACCCGATGTGACCATGGTGTGCACTCCTCCGCAGTGGCGTGATCACCATCCTGGCACTCGCGATCACCCCTCGCACCACCTTCGATGCCGATTGTGGACAACTCGCGGCCTGGGGATGACTCAGCGCTTCGGGATGATGATCCACAGCGCGATGTAGAGCAGGAACTGCGGTCCGGGCAGCAGGCAGGAGAGGATGAAGAGGAAGCGGACGAGACCGGGGCTCCAGCCGACGTATTCGGCGAGACCGCCGCACACGCCGGCGATCCACTTGTCGTGCTGGGAGCGGGTCAGTCGCTTCGGGGCCGGGGTCGGAAACTCTGTGGTCATGTCTCCACTCTGCCGAGCCGCGGCCGCGCGCACATCGGTCCCTCGCCCGATAACGACCCTGAACTTTCCGAGGCCCGATGTCAGGGTGCCACCCTGAACACGGCAGAATCGCCCTGGTGAGCACCACTCTGCATGCGCGCGGCCTGGCCGCCGGACACGGCGAGCGTCTGCTGTTCTCCGACCTGGACCTGATCCTCGCCCCCGGCGATGTGATCGGCCTGGTCGGGGTGAACGGGGCGGGCAAGTCGACCCTGCTGCGTATGCTCGCCGACGGCGACGCCCACGAGGGCGAGATCGTGCTGAGCCCGCCGGACGCCACCGTCGGCTATCTGGCCCAGGAGCCGGAGCGCATCGAGGGCGAGACGGTGCTGGAGTTCCTGTATCGCCGCACCGGGGTGGCCGCCGCCCAGCAGACCATGGACGCCGCCGCCGAACGCCTCGCCGACGGCGGTGACGACGAGTACTCCCCCGCCCTGGAGCGCTGGCTCGCCCTGGGCGGCGCGGACCTGGAGCAGCGCGCCGAGGAGGTGGCCGCCGATCTGGGCCTCACCGACAGCCTCCCGCACGGTCTGGCCACCCCGATGACCGTGCTCTCCGGCGGTCAGGCGGCCCGCGCCGGTCTGGCTTCGGTCCTGTTGTCCCGCTTCGACATCCTGCTGCTCGACGAGCCCACCAATGACCTCGATCTGGACGGCCTGGCCCGGCTCGAGCAGTTCGTGACCGGGGTCCGTGAGCCGCTCATGGTGATCAGCCACGACCGGGAGTTCCTGGCGCGCACCGTGAATCGCATCGTCGAGCTGGATCTGGCGCAGCAGCGGGTCGGCGTGTACGACGGCGGCTACGACTCGTATCTGGAGGAGCGGGCGATCGCGCGCCGCCACGCCCGCGAGGCCTACGACGAGTTCGCCGACACCAAGGCCGGCCTGGAGGCGCGGGCCACTATGCAGCGCAACTGGATGGAACACGGTGTCCGCAATGCCCGCCGCAAGTCGAAGGCGGATTCGGACAAGATGGGCCGCAAGGCCCGCGCGGAGTCCACCGAGAAGCAGGCGTCCAAGGTCAAGCAGACGCTCAAGCGCATCGAACGCCTGGACGTGGTGGAGGAGCCGCGCAAGGAGTGGGAGCTGCGCATGTCCATCGCGGCCGCCCCCCGCAGCGGCGCCGTGGTGGCCACGCTGTCCGGTGCGACGGTGTCCCGCGGTGAGTTCACGCTGGGACCGGTGACGGTGCAGGTGGATTGGGGCGATCGCATCGTGCTGACCGGCGCGAACGGCGCGGGCAAGTCCACCCTGCTGTCATTGCTGCTGGGAAAGATGAAGCCGGACAACGGTTCCGCGTCGATCGGTTCGGGCGTCGCGATCGGCGAGGTCGATCAGGCGCGCGGCCTGTTCCGCGGAACCGCCACCCTCGCGGACACTTTCAGCGCGCAGATCCCCGACTGGAACGAGTCGGACGTCCGCACCCTGCTCGCGAAGTTCGGTCTTCGCGGCCCGCATGTGCTGCGCCCCAACGACACTCTCTCCCCGGGTGAGCGCACCCGCGCCGCCCTGGCGCTGCTACAAGCCCGCGGCGTAAACCTACTGGTGCTGGACGAGCCCACCAACCACCTGGACCTCCCCGCCATCGAACAGCTGGAACAGGCCGTCGAATCCTTCGAGGGCACAGTCCTCCTGGTAACCCACGACCGCCGCATGCTCGACACCGTCACCGCGACCCGCCGCTGGCACCTGTCCAACGGACACCTCACCGAATCCCACTGACCGTCGAGTGGCACACCCTGGAGGGAAATTCGGACGAATCCCCTCCAGGGTGTGCCACTCGGCGAAGAGTCAGACCGCCTCGACCAGCTTGGCGAGATGGTCGGCGAGGTGATGCGCCTGGTCCGGGTCGGTGGCCTCGACCATGACGCGGACCAGTTGTTCGGTTCCGCTGGGGCGCAGCAGGATTCGACCGTTGTCACCCAGCAGCTGCTCGGCCTGGGCGACGGCTTCCAGCACCGCGGGGGCGGTGGCGACGGCGGCCTTGTCCGTGACCGGGACGTTCACCAGGATCTGCGGGACGACCTGCACGATGCCGGCCAAGTCGGCCAGGCTGCTGCCGGTCTCGGCCATCCTCGCCATCAGCTTGAGGCCGGTGAGCACGCCGTCGCCGGTGGTGCCGTAGCGCGGGAACACCACGTGCCCGGACTGCTCGCCGCCGAGGGTGTAGCCGCCGTTGCGGAGGTCCTCGAGCACGTAGCGGTCACCGACGGCGGTGGTGCGCACCGTGATTCCGGCCTCGCGCATGGCGATGTGCAGGCCGAGGTTGCTCATGACGGTGGCGACCAGCGTGTTCTCCACCAGGTCGCCGGAGTCGCGCATGCCGACGGCGAGCACGGCCATGATGGCGTCGCCGTCCACGACCGCGCCGGTGGCGTCCACGGCCAGGCAGCGGTCGGCGTCGCCGTCGTGGGCGAGGCCGAGGTCGGCGCCGTGCGCGCGCACGGCGGCCTGGACCTGCTCGAGATGCGTGGAGCCGCAGCCGTCGTTGATATTGAGGCCGTCGGGGTCGGCGTTGATGGCGATGACGGTCGCGCCCGCCTCGCGGTAGGCGGCCGGCCCGACCTCGGAGGCCGCGCCGTGCGCGCAGTCCACCACGACGGTGAGCCCGCGCAGGTCACGGCCGGTGGCCTGGACCAGGTGCTCGACATAGCGTTCGTGGGTGCCCTCGAGGCTGTACCGGTCGTTCACGTCGAAGACGTGCCCGCCCAGGCCGGGGCGTCCGAGGATGCGGCCGATCGCCGCGCCGGTGGGCCGGGTGAAGCCACCCTCCGCGACCAGCGCCTCGATCCGGTCCTCGACGGCGTCGTCCAGCTTGTGCCCGCCCGCGGCGAAGATCTTGATGCCGTTGTCCGGCATGGGGTTGTGCGAGGCGGAGATCATGACACCCAGGCACGCGTCGTACACGCCGGTCAGGTACGCGACGGCGGGCGTCGGCAGCACGCCGACCGACAGCACGTCCACGCCCGCGGAGGTGAGGCCCGCGGTGACGGCGGCCTCCAGCATCTCGCCGCTGGCGCGGGGATCGCGTCCGACGACGGCGACGGCGCGCTTCTTCCCGCGGCTCAGGACCTGCGCCGCGGCGGCCGAAACCTGTAGCGCCAGTTCCGGACTCAGCGACCCGTTGGCGAGCCCGCGCACACCGTCGGTACCGAACAAACGTCCCATTACCTCAACACCCCTGCAGTTCGGTGGATACAGCACGAGAGCAGGCTTCCCGCCCTCTCCGGGACTCTCGCACTCCGCCGCGTTCCGCGGCGGAGTGCGTCCAGGAAAGAGGTGGCAACGGTTGTAAACCGTTGTGGGGAGCCTGCTCTCGCACAGGTTGCCGTGTAGACCGTACCGTGCCCGGTCCCCACGGGGGCCGGGCACGGTAGAGCCTGACGGCGCAATATCAGCGCTTCGAGTACTGAGGCGCCTTACGGGCCTTCTTGAGGCCGTACTTCTTACGCTCGGTGGCACGCGGGTCACGGGTCAGGAAGCCGGCACGCTTGAGGGCGGGACGGTCGTCCGGGGTGACCTCGATGAGGGCACGCGCGATGGCCAGGCGCAGAGCGCCGGCCTGACCCGACGGGCCACCACCGACGAGGCGGGCGTGGATGTCGAAGGTCTCGGTGCGCTCGACGGTGACGAGCGGGGACTTCACCAGCTGCTGGTGCACCTTGTTCGGGAAGTAGTCCTCGATGGTGCGGCCGTTCAGCACGAAGTTGCCGGAGCCCGGCACCAGGCGCACGCGGACCACGGCCTCCTTGCGGCGGCCGACGGTCTGCACCGGACGATCGATGATCACCGGAGCGGAGAAGGTCTCGGTGTACTCGGCTTCGGCCTCGTAACCGTCACCCTCCTCGACGACCTCCACGGCGGTGTCCTCGACGACGTAGTCGTCGTTGAATTCCTCAGGAGCGGTCACTGGGCCACCTGCTTGATCTCGAAGGGGATGGGCTGCTGGGCGGCGTGCGGGTGGTTCGGGCCCGCGTAGACCTTCAGCTTGCCGATGATCTTGTTGCCCAGCTTGTTCTTCGGGATCATGCCCTTGACGGCGCGCTCGACCAGACGGTCGGGGCGGGTGTCCAGGATCTGGCCCACGGTACGGCCCTTCAGACCACCCGGGTGACCCGAGTGGGTGTAGAGGACCTTGTCCTGCCGCTTGTTGCCGGAGATGGCGACCTTGTCGGCGTTGATGATGATGACGAAGTCGCCGCCATCAACGTTCGGGGCGTAGGTCGGCTTGTTCTTGCCACGCAGGATGTTCGCAGCCTGCACGGAAAGACGGCCGAGCACTACGTCAGTGGCGTCGATGACGTACCACTTGCGGGTCACGTCACCGCCCTTGGGGCTGTACGTAGGCACAGTGCATCCCTGTCTGTCGTAGGTTTTGCCAGCCAAGTACGCGATCGAGCTGAATCCCGGCGGCCGGTGGAGACCCGGGGCTCGTGTGACAGCCGGAAACCCGGCCGTACCGCACACCAACGAGCAACCATACCAGCGGGGACCGCGGACCCTCGAATCGGTCCCGGGAGCCGTGACCACCGGTCCGATGCGCCCCGCCACCGGGGGGTGCCCCCGGCCGGCGGTCAGATGTGCAACGGCGGGCCGGGGTCGACCCCGCGCACCGGGCCGGGCAGCGTGTAGCGCAGCGTATCGATGCCGGACCGCACGCAGTCCGTCTTGTGCGGGTCGCCGATGGTGGCGACGCCGGAGCCGGGCAGCCCCGAGACGAACGGGGTCACCGCGCAGCTCTCACCGACCGGGATCAGCTCGATATCGGTGGCCCGGGTCACACCGCCGACGGGCGCCGGGGATCCGGCCGTGGGGTCCTGGCGCTGATCCGAGTGCGCGCCCAGGAGCGACAGGGCTGCCGCGCCGACGATGATGGGCGCGCCGAACGGCTTGCGCATCTTGTTCCACAGCTTGCCCTTGCGCTGCTTGCGATCACCCTCGGAGCCGGATCCGGAGTCCGAATCCGACTGCCCAGCGGTATCTTCCGGCGTTTGCGGAGTAGACCCACGCACCCCCGACGACATCGACCCACCGTACATCGCGCCGGGTTGACCAGGAGCGTTTCCGCCGGATCCAGCAAAACTCCCGCGACCCGAACCGGACGTATCCCCCTCGGCCCCATAGGGACCCGCCGGGTAAGCGCCGCCGCCGTAGCCACCTTGGCCGCCGTAACCGCCCGAGCCGTATCCGCCCTGGCCGTACTGGCCAGCGGCGCCCTGCTGGCCGCCGTACTGCCCGCCCTGACCCGGCTGCGCGCCGCCGGGACCGTAACCGCCCTGCGCCGAACCCTCCGAACCCGCAGCGTTCGCCGAACCGTAGCCGGTGCCGTAACCGCCCGCCGAGCCCGGACCGCCTGTGCCGGGCCCGAATTGACCCGCCGCTCCGCCCTGCTGCGGATAGCCGCCCGTGGTCGGGCCACCCGGTCCGAAACCGCCGCCCTGGCCGTAACCGCCGTGCGCCCCCGGACCGGCCTGTGGGCCCTGCCCGCCGGGGCCGTAGCTTCCCGCCGAACCCTGTTGCGCACCCGTGGAACCCGAGCCCTGGCCGCCCTCGGGGGCAGACCCGTAGCCATGACCCGATCCGGCGCCGCCCTGGTCACCCGGACCGAAGACCGTGGTCATCTGGTCATCGGCGGGTGAGCCCGGCGGCCGCGTGAATCGGCCGCCGACGCCTTCCAGACCGGGCGGCAGCGTCCCTCGTCCCCCGACGACGGGCTGCGAGCCGGTAGCCGGGCCCTCGGACCCGCGCGCAACCCTGTGGCCCGCATCGATACTCGGGCCGGTCCCCGCGGCGGCGGTCCGGTTCTCGCCCGCTCCCGCCTGCGCGGTCAGCCGGGCCAATTCCTCGGGCGTCACCCGCTGGGTGATACCGCCGGGTCCGGTGTTACCGGTGGGGCCGCCCTGAGATGCGGCCTCCTGCCCGGTGATTCGCCGCGTGAGTCCTTCGGCGGCCGGATCGGCCACCGGCTGCGTGCCCGGCCCACCCGCCTGCGGTCCCTGCGCCGCGGCGGCCTCCTCCGCCGTCGGACGACGCGTCCGGGCGTCCGGATCGCCGCCGTCGCGGTCACCGTCGACCGCGGGCTGCGGGCCGGTGCGGGGCGCGGAACCCGGGCGCTGCGGCGCGGATTCGGGCGCCGGCGGTGAATCCATGTGCCGGGGAATCAGTTCCGGCTGCTGGGACAGCGGTTCGGGCTGGCGCTGCAGCGCTTGGTCCGCGTCGCGGCCACCGGTGACGTGGCGCGGCCCCTGCTCGACAGGCCGCGCTTCCGCTCCGCCGGCCTGCTGTCCGACGCCGACCGACTGTTGTCCCGCACCGCCCGGCTGTCCCGCCGTGCCCGGCTGCTGCCCGGAACTGTTCGACTGCTGTCCCGCACCGGGCTGGGGCCGGTCGTAGGCCGGGTCGCCTTCGCTGTCGGCGACCAGCAGATGGGTCGCGCCGAGGACGAGGGCGTGCATCGGGTGGTCGGCGACCTGGAAGCGGTGGCCGAGGTGGTTCTGGAAGGCCAGTCGCAAGGCGTCGTTGAAACAGACATTGCCGGTGAGCAGCACCGTGGAGGTGTCGGCATTGATGGCACGCGCCGCGGCCATCACCTCGATGACCACATTGTCGGCGGCATGCGCCTCGTGCAGCGCCTCGGCGGTGATGGCGACGCTGACCGATTCGGTGGGCTGGTCGTCATTGCCGTGCACCGCGACGACGAGGCATTCGCGGCCATCGGAGTAGACGCCGACGGCTCCGACGCCGGGTCCGCGGCCGGGCGCGCGCACCAGGCCGAGGGCGCGCACGTAGCCCGAGAGCGCCACCGACTCGGGCAGCGGTTCGGCGGGTACACCGAGTTGTTCCACCAGCCGCACGAATTCGTCGACCTGCGGGTCGGGCCATTCGTCGGGGAAGGGCAGCGCCAGCACGTCGGGCGTCGCCCCCAAGTGCTCGATCACCGAGGCCAGCGGGTTGTGCATGCGCGCCCGGAACACCAGTTCGGCGGGCCAGGTCGCCCCGGCCACCACGATCTGCGGGTGCCCGATGATGTCGCGCACATCGGAGATGGCGATGCCGACATCCGGCCGCCGGTCCACGCCGGCGGTGTGCAGCCGGCCCGACGAGTCGGCCAGCAGATATGCGGGCGGCGTGTACGAGCCCTCGACCTGGACCGGGCGTATGGGTGAACCGCCGCCACCGGCGGCCACCGACACCACGTCCCAGCCGAGATGCACTGCCCCAACTCGCGCTGTCACAGTCATCAGTCTGCCTGCTCGCTCCGTTGAGCGCGCGACCGAATCACTCTTCGCACCCCTGCGCGAGTGTGTCCCCGGTCACGCCGCAGACTTCTTCAAACGCAGGCGCGACCAGGTGAACAGGGTCAGCAGCGTCGCGATCACGCACAGCATGGCCACATCCAGCGACCACGCGGCGACCGTGTGCTTCCAGAAGCTGTCCTGCTGCGCCGCGGCCGAGATCGACAGCTCGGGCAGATTGACCGTGGACGCTCCGGCGGCATAGCCCCAGCGCGACGGGAACAGCCAGGACAGCTGATCCAGTACGGCGCGACCGGTCACCGGAATCATGCCGCCCGCCATCACCAGCTGGGCCATGATGACCACCACCAGCAGCGGCATCACCTGCTCGTTGGATTTGGCCAGCGAGGACAGCACCAGCCCCAGGATCACGCAGGCCACCGCGGTCAAGGCGACGTCGAGGTAGAGCTCCACGGTGCCGAGCGAGAGCACCGCGCCCGTGGCCGGGGGCTTCTTCACCGCCAGCACGATGCCGATCATCACGGCCGACTGCACCAGCGCCGCCAGGCTGAACACCACGACCTTCGACATCAGATAGGCGCCGGAGCGCAATCCGACCGCGCGTTCGCGGTAGTAGATGGCCCGCTCGCCGACCAGGTCACGCACGGTGAGCGTGGCGCCCATGAAGCACGCGCCGAGGACCAGCACGACCAGCAGCTGTTGCGCCTCACCGTTGTTGGCGCGCACGAAGCTGCCATCGGGTGCCTGCACGAATCCGACGGACTCGAATCCGCTCTTGCCCTGCACGACCAGTGAAAGACCGCCGAGCACGAACGGCAGGATCCCGAGGAACGCCAGATAGCCGCGGTCGGCGAAAATGAGCCGCAACTGCCGCCGGGCCAGGGTCGAGAACTGTTTGAACGGACTGGATTTGGGCGCCTTCGCCCGTTCCACCGGTTTCACCGGCGCGGGCGGCTCCGCGAACGCCTGGCGGGAGCGGAAATTCGCGAAGGCCCCATCCGGATCGGCGGCGACGCGGCCGAAGATCTCTGCCCAGTCGCTGGTGCCCATGGAGTGCCCGACGCTGCCCGGATGCCCGCAGAAGGCGGTCTTGCCGCCCGGGCCCAGCAGCAGCACCTGGTCGCACATGTCCAGGCAGGCCACCGAGTGGGTGACCACGATGACGGTGCGCCCGGCGTCGGCCAGTTCCCGCAGCATGGTCATGACCTGGCGGTCCAGCGCCGGGTCCAAGCCGGAGGTGGGCTCGTCGAGGATGAGCAGCGAGGGGCCGGTGAGCAGCTCCATGGCCACCGAGGCGCGCTTGCGCTGCCCGCCGGAGAGCCGGTCCACGCGGGTGTCGGCGTGCTGGGTGAGCGAAAGCTCCTTCAGCACATCGGCGATCACCTGCTTGCGGTCGGCCTTGCTGGTGTCCGGGGGCAGTCGCAGCTGAGCGGCGAAGTTGAGCGCCTGCTTGACTGTGAGCTGCCGGTGCAGCACGTCGTCCTGCGGCACCATGCCGATGCGGGAGCGCAGCGCCTCGTATTCGGCGTGCAGGTTGCGGCCCTCGAAGGTGACCACGCCCGCGGACGGAAGCGTGGTTCCCGCAATGAGTTTCGACAGGGTGGACTTGCCCGCGCCGGAGGGTCCGATGAGCGCGGTCAGCGATCCGCGCCCGGCCTGCATGTTCACGTCCACGAGCAGCTGCTTGTTGCCCTCGACGGTGAACGAGACGCCGTGCACGTGCAGGCCCTGTTCGGCGACCGGCCGCTGCCGGTGCACGAGCGTGCCTTCCTGCACGACGAAGTCGACGTTACCGATGGTGACGATGTCGCGTTCGCGCAGCAGCGCGCGCTGTTCGCGGCGGCCGTTGACGAAGGTGCCGTTGGCGGAGTTGAGGTCCTCGATGGCGAGGCCCTCACGGTCGGGCACCAGCCGCGCGTGCTTGCGCGAGGCCATCGGATCGTTGACCACGATCTCGTTGTCACTGGTACGACCGATGTGCAGACCGTTGCGCGGAATCCGGTCGGCCCGCGCGATGGCCGCGGTGGAGGCCCGCGCACGGATCGGCGGCAGCGCCGAGGTGTCCGCCTTGGTGGTCATGTTGATGGGATCGCCGCCCTGCGGCGGCTGGTTGACCGGCGGGCGCACCACATTCGGCGTGGCCGCGTTGCCGACGGGCGGAGTCGGCCGCTGCGGCACCGGATTCGGCTGCTGATGCTGCGGACCCGATACCGGCCGGTTCGGATTCCACTGATTCTGGTTGGGCTGAGCCACGTTCGGCGGCTGCCAGGCCTGCTGTGGTCGCTGCTGCACCGGCGGGCGCTGCGCGAACGGCTGCTGCGCCTGCTGCGGCTGTCCCACCTGGGGCAGCGGCCGGGACGGCGGCCGGTTCTGCTGCGGCGCCGGCCGCTGCTGCGGTTGCGGTTGCGGCGCGCCACCGCCGCCGCGCGCGAGCTGCGGCAGCAGGTGCAGCAGCGGGCCACTGATGGCGTCGCCGAGCCGCACCTGGGTGGGCCGGTTGATCACCAGCGGCGTGGTCAGCCGGCGGGCGTCCACGAAAACGCCGTTGGTGCTGCCGTTGTCGCTGAGCATCCACGATCCGGCCTCGTAGCTCAGGATCGCGTGCACGCGGGAGACCAGTGGGCTGTCGACGAACAGCGTCACCTCCGGCGCCCGGCCCATCGTGATCTGCTGAGTCGCGTCGAAGACCCGTTCGGTTCCATCATGACGCACGGTGATCTGCTGCGCCCCCGGTGAAGACATGGTGGGATGATAATTGAAGCCCCCGGAGTCCGGCGTCGCGCTTCTCGGCCGTCCGTCCGATTCCGGGACACGATCGGTATCGGTTGTCGAGGGAGAACACGTGGGGAGACGCCGGGGGGAGGCGGTGCGCACGCGCCGGTCCACGGGAATTCGCCGTGTATTCGTGACGCTGGGCGTGGTGCTCGTGGCGGTCGCGCTCTTGTCCGGATGTACACGAAATGTTCACGGCCGGGCCGTATCGATCTACGACGACCCGTTCAAGGTGGCCGGTCTGCCTACCACCGGCGGTCCCAGCGGCCCCCGCTCCGGGGTCCCGGATTCGACGCTGACCGCGGAGAACTCCGACGGCGGCAGTATCGACAAACTGGTGCTCAACGCGCTCGACGACATCCAGACCTATTGGCAGGGCGAGTTTCCGCGCGAGTTCGGCGGCGCCTTCAGCCCGGTGGACCATTTCATCTCCTGGAACGCCAAGACGCCGCGCTCGCAGGCCGGGCAGTTCTGCGGCGAGACCAGCTACCGGCTCGTGAACGCCGCCTACTGCCGACTGGACGGTTCGGTGGGCTGGGATCGCGGGGTGCTGCTGCCCGCGGTGGCCGACGAGTTCGGGAAGATGTCGGTGGTCATGGTGCTGGCCCACGAGTACGGGCACGCCATCCAGGAGATGGCCAAACTGGTCGGCCGCCGCACCCCGACGATCGTCAAGGAGCAGCAGGCGGATTGCTTCGCGGGCGCGTTCATCCGGAATGTGGCCGAGGGCAAGGCGCCGCACTTCACGATCAACACCTCCGACGGGTTGAACGCGGTGCTGGCCGCCACGGTCGCCTTCCGCGACGCCGACCCCGATGATCCCCAGAGCGTGCACGGTTCCGCGTTCGAGCGGGTGACGGCCGTGCAGATCGGGTTCACCGACGGCGCCAAGGGCTGTAAGACCATCGACCAGAACGAGATCGACCGCCGCCGCGGCGATCTGCCGCAGACCCTCGGCAACGACGCCAATCACGGCCAGTCCGAGGTGACCCAGTCCAGCCTGCAGGAGCTGGCCAAGTCGATGGCGACCATCATGCCGGTGCGCGACGAGCCCGAGTACGGCTACGACACCGCGAAGCTGAACTGCCGCAATGGCGCCGACACCGTGCCGGTCACCTACTGCCCGGTCACCAATCGGATCGGCACCGATGTGCCCGCGCTGCACGACCGCGGCGTCTCCAATGCCGACGACCAGGACGCGTTGCCCGCCAACGTGACCGGCGATTTCACCGCCTACATCGTCTTCATCTCCCGCTACACCCTCGCCGTGCAGCACGCCGCCGGACTGCCCCTGAAGGGTGCGAAGACCGGTCTGCGCGCGGCCTGCCTGTCCGGGGTGATCTCCGGGAAACTGGCCGACCCGAGCCGCAAGGCGTCCGGCGGCATCTCGCTGTCCGCGGGCGATCTGGACGAGGCGGTCTCCGGTCTGCTCACCGACGGACTGGCCGCCAGCGACACCGACGGCAAGACCGTGCCCAGCGGCTTCTCCCGCGTGGACGCCTTCCGCGCGGGCGTGCTCGGCGCCAATCAGGAGATCTGCTACTCCCGATACACCTAGGGGCGCGGGAGTTCTCGCGTCCTACCCGAAGGGCGGCGGCGCGACCGGCTCCAACCGCAGCACCCGGTTGCCGAGCATGACCTCCGCGCCCGGCACCAGCGTGAACGGCTGATTCGGTTGCAGCCGAACCCAATCGCGATACCCGGGCGGGCGCACCCGGGTGCCGTTGGTGGAGCCGCGGTCGACGATGGTGACATCCCAGTTCACCAAGCGGATCTCGGCGTGCGCCCGGGACATGCCGCCGGAGCTGTCGTCGATGCGCAGTGGCAGCAGGCCCCCGCGGGCCGGTTCGGACAGTTCGGGATCGCGGCCCACCACGGCGTCGGCCGCCAGCATGAAGGTCATGCCGTCGTCGAGCACCAGCATGCCCAGCGGCGGCCGGATCACCTCGGACACGTGCTGGGTCTGATCCACCGGCATGCCGCACACGGTGCAGAAGGCGGCCCGCGGGTCGCTGGGATGCGCCCGCGCGCATTTGAATCCGAGCACCTTCGCGGTGAGCGCGGTCGCCTTGGCGGTGGCCTCGAGCCGTCGTTGCAGGTCCGGGTCGGGTTTGGGTGCCGGGTTGGTGCCGCTCAGCTCGCTCGCGCCGCCCATCTCGGTGGGCGCGTGGTGCAGGTCCGGCGCTGCCGGAATGCCCTCGGTGACCGGATCCACCGGGGCGGGATCCAGGTTCGCGGGAATCCGATTGGAGGTGCGGGTCGGGATCAGGTCCGGGTCCACCGGCGGCGGTTCGGGTTCGGGATCGCGTTCGGCGTCGAAGGCGGCCGTGGGCGGCGGCGGTTCCGCGGCCCGGTGCCGCGCCCCCGCCGGACGCGCCGGGGTGCGTGACACCACCGGTTCGCCCTCGAACCACACCACCGCGCCCGACGCGGGCGCGAGTCCCTCGACGAGCGAGCCGATTCCGCGCTCGGGCAGTTCCGGCGCCCGCTGCCGCGGTTCGTCGATGAACAGGGCCGCGGCCCGCGCGGGCGGCGCGGCGACCCGGTCCACGGTGAAGGCGGCGTCGCTGCCGCGGCAGTACTCGACCGCGGTTCCGGCCAGCACGGCCGTCACCGATCCGTGCAGGAAGATGGCCAGCCCGCCGGTGTCGGCGGTGGACAGGATGCCGAATTCGATGGGCTGCCCGGGCGAGATCCGCTCGGCCTCCTTCATCAGCCAGCGGGTGGCCTGCCGCGCGATCTGCCGCCCCGGCCCGTCCGGGACCAGATCGGTGGCGTCGGCGACCAGGTCCCCGAGCGCCCGCACCGCCGTCACGGCCCGCGATTCGGGCGTGATCGGACCCCGCTCCCGATGCGCGACCAGGATCACCGCTCCCGCCACCCGGCTCAGCGCATGGCCGCCCGCGACGACCTCGACCTGCCGATCCATCACGGGAACCGGCCCCCGGGAAGCACGCGACAGGGATCCTTCAGCACAGCCACCAGGTTACGTGCCCGTCCGGCACCGGCTACAGTCGCGGAGAGCAGCGGGGGGAGCCGCTGCGTCCGGCGAGGATCCAGGAGTTGATGCGATGGCACTGAGTCCTGGCACCATCGTCGGCGGATACCGGATCGTTCGCGTGCTCGGCTCGGGCGGCATGGGGACCGTGTATCTGGGCAAGCATCCCGAGTTGCCGCGCATGGACGCGCTCAAGGTGCTCTCCGCCGAGTTGACCAGCAACGAGGAGTTCCGCGGCCGCTTCGAACGCGAGGCCAATGTGGTTGCGGGCCTGGACCACCCGAACATCGTCGCGGTGCACAATCGCGGCGAGGAGAACGGGCAGCTGTGGATCGCCATGCAGTATGTCGAGGGCACCGACGCCTCGGCCGAGCTCAAGCGCGATCCGGCCGCCATTCCGCCACTGCGGGCGCTGTCCATCGTCACCCAGATCGGCCGCGGCCTGGACTACGCGCACCGGCGCGGCCTGCTGCACCGGGACGTGAAGCCCGCCAACTTCCTGCTCTCCACCGCCGCCGGTGAGGACGAGCGGGCACTGCTGGCCGACTTCGGCGTCGCCAAGTCCACCGAGGACACCACCGAGCTCACCCAGACCGGCAGTTTCGTCGCCACCATCGCCTACGCGCCGCCGGAGCAGCTGTCCGGGTTGCCGCTGGACCACCGCGCCGACATCTACAGCCTGGGCTGCTCGTTCTTCAAGCTGCTGACCGGCCGGAACCCGTATCCCGCAACGCAACCGGCGCTGGTCATGATGGGCCACCTGCACGAGCCGCCGCCGCGCGCCACCGATGTCGATCCGTATCTGCCCGCCGCGCTGGATCAGGTCTTCGCACGGGCGATGGCGAAGAATCCGGCGGAGCGCTTCAATTCCTGCCGCGAGTTCACCGAGGCCGCCACGGCCGCGCTGGTGCCGGGCTACAACCCGTTGTCCACCACTACTTCTCCGACCTATCCGATCCAGATCGCGCCGCCGGGCTTGCTGCCGGCCGGTGAGACCCAGAGCGGCATACCGGTTTCCGCGGCCGAGCCCACCGAGCTGGTGCGGCCGTCGCGCAACCGGACCCGGCTCTATCTGGGTGTCGGTGCGGCGACGGTGGCGGCCGCGGTGGCCGTGGGCATCGGCATCGTCGCCAGCGGTGGCAGCGAGACCGGTTCCGCCGCAACGACGTCCGCCGGTGCGGCCCCGGCCGCGAACACCGCCCCGAACTCGGTGGACCAGGCGCGCAAGGACAATCCCGCGTTCCAAGGCAAGTCCGTCACCGTCGTCGACGTGACCGGCGACGACTACAACACCAAATACAGCATCTACCTGACCGGCAGCGATCAGGCGAAATACCTGGAGAGCCTGGGCTTCGTCTACAACGCCCAGTACCAGCCCGCGGCCGGGGAGACCTCCCCGCGACCCTCCTCCGGCTACGGTTCCTTGAAGGTGACCGACGACTCGTACATCATCGCGGTCCGCAGCGACGCGAAGGCGGGCGGCGGCGGCCTGCTCGGCCTGCCCAGCGAGATCACCAGCTCCCGCGCCATCGTGGTGCCGGTCGACGACGCGTCCGCGGTCGCGGCGATCCGCAATTGGACCCCGGAATCCGGTCAGACCCTGCTCACCAAACTGGTTCCGGTCCTGCACAACCGGATCAAGTAGGGTTTTGCCGGTCAGTCAGCTCTGGGGAGGGGAACCCATGCGCCTGCGCGCAGCCATGTCCGCGGCATTCGCCGTCACGGTGATGATGACCGCCACCTGCGGCTCGGATCCGGGGGCCGCCGCCCCGGCCGAGCCGGTCATCGACCTGGCCAAGCTCGACACCGGCAACCTGATCACCCAGCCCAAGAAGTACGACAAGGCCGAGAGCAAGGAGCTGGGCCGTGCCGTGCAGGCCGAGCGGCTGGCCAACTACCTGCCGCTGCCGGCGGAGATCAATCCGGTGGTCAAATATCCTCCGGCCGCGGTAAACGGCGCGATCCGCCCGTTCATCGATCTGGGCTCCAATGCCGTGAAGATCCGCACCAACGCCAAGGCCGCCGACCTGCGGGCCGCCGCGCCCGGCTTCCTGTCCGGCTACGTCACCACCGGCAACTCCGACAAATCACCGGGGCTGTCCTACGAATTCGCGAACACGGTGCTGATCTTCACCGACGACGCCGCGGCGAAGGCGGCCGCGCAGGCCCTGGGCCAGGCCGACTTCGACGCCGCCCCGAGCGACCGCTTGCACCTCGACAAATATCCGGACGCCTTCGTCTACCTGGACAAGTCCTACGACTTCAACGCCACCGTCCGATCCTGGTACGCCACCGGCCGATTCGTCATCTTCGGCTACGTGTGGGACGACGTGATGGCGGAGACCAAGGTCAGCGATCCGGCCGCCCTGCTGGCGCGCGTCCAGCTCGGCATCGACGTGATCCCGGGCGCGCTGGCGAAGTTCCCGGCCGTCGCGCCGGACAAGCTGACCGAGCAGCCCGTCGACCTGGACGGCGTGCTCGGGCGGACGCTGCGCACCGTCGTCGACGATCAGTCCGAGCGCGGCATCCCCGGCGTCTACGACCGGCACGGCGGACTTCAGATCTTCCCCGGCGACGACAACGCCGCACTGTTCGAGAAGGCGGGCGTGGACCGGGTGGCGTTCAACGGCGGCTACGTCTTCCGCGCCCGCGACGCCGCCGGAGCCGCCGCCATCGTCGCCGAGCGCGCCGGCACCTCGCGCACCTTCCGGCCCGCCGACTCCCCCGTGAACCTGCCGAATGCGCAGTGCCGCAAATACACCGGGCCGCAGCGCTTCTCGATCACCTACTACTGCTACGTCACCCACGGTCGCTTCGCCGGTGAGGTGGCGGCGAGCCAGTTGCTCGATGCGCAGCAACGGATCTCGGCGCAGTACGCCCTGTTCGTCAATGCGGAAAAGTGATCGGGAGGGGACGGGAATGATCTCGCGTTTTCGAATGACCGCTCTGCTCGCGATCATCGCGGCGGCGGTGGCGGGCTGCGGTTCGGCCGTCACCGGCACGGCGACCCCGGGTGAAATCGACATCCGCACACTGGATGTCGGCAAGTACTCGACCCTGCCGCTGGACCTGCGCTACGAGTACATCCCGCGCATGCGGCTGGGGATCGAGCTGGCGACACAACGCCTGGCCGGCCACGTGGTGAACGGCGCCGACATCGACCCGGCCCTCACCTTCGGCACCGGCGTGGTGTCGATGACCAATACCGAGACCGCCACCCGGGTGCTGGCCGACGTCACCGCGCCGGTGCTCGACGCGAACAAGATGATGTTCGGGCTCTCGGTGGGCCACACCGACAAACAGCCCGACAAGTCCGGCAAGACCGTCGAGGGCAGTTCCTTCACCACGGTCACCGTGCTCCAGTTCCGTGACGCGGCGGCCGCCGCCAAGGCCGCCACGGAATTGGACGAGACCGACTTCGCGGTCGCCCCGGACGTCAACGAACGGGTGGCGCTGCCGAAATACCCCGACGCCCACACGCATTGGCGGCCCGGGGTCGCCAGCATCGGATCGACGGTCGCGCACGGCAACTACGTCGTCAACGCCTATGTCGGTGTGAAGGATCCGGAACTGCCGAAGTTGACCGCGCTAGCCACGAAGGTCCTCGACGCGCAATTGCCGCTCCTGGATGCCTTGCCGCCCTTGACCCCGGAGGGCGTGCTGCGCCTGCCGTTCGACGCGGATCACATGCTGCGGCGCACCCTCAATCCCGGGGAGAGTTTCCTCCCCGATTTCCAGACGATGGCCGTGGCCGAACCGCGCGGCTTCCTGCATCGGGTCGCCGATCAGGCGTTTTGGCAGCGGATCGTCACCGACGACGGCATCGATCGATACTCGATCGCGGGCGCGAACTACGACGGTCCGTCCATGCTCTTCCGCACCCGGGACGCGCAAGCCGCGAAACAACTCGCCACCGCCGTTCTCGAACACGGCTATTCAGGCGTCGCGGACGCACCGGCCGGATTCCCGGACGGGAAATGCGGACAATCCACCGACGCTCCGGCATCCAGTCTCACCCGCGCCAAACGCTTCCGGTGCACGGTCAGCTATCGCCAGTACACCGCCGTGGTGGACTCCGATCAGATCGCCGACGCCCATCAACGGGCTGCCGCCCAATACGCGTTGTTCGCGAATAGCACCTGGTAGCGGCGGTTCGAGCTTTCCTCTCGCGCGGAGGTGGAACCGGCGGGGCCCGACCTACGTCCAATCACTACGAGGTCGTCCGCCCGCGAATCGGAAGGAGGCACCGTGGCCGGTGCATTCGAAGCCAGTAATGAGCTCATCCAGGCCAAGGCCAAGGAGTTCCAGAAGACCCACGACATGCTCATGCACTCCATCGCCGATCTGAAGCGCGACGAGGACAGCATGGTCGCGGGCTCGAATTGGCGGGGCGGCGCGGCCGACGCGTTCAACGCGTTCATGCAGCGCTACTACTTCCAGGCCGACAAACTCAACGACAAGCTCATGCACACCGCCGAGACGCTGATCAAGGTCGGCTCGAACTACGAAGAGCACGACAAGGATTACGAATCCAAGGTCAACGCCCAGATCTCGAGCCTCGACCTCCCGGCCGTCTAGCCACTCGGCCACCCCTCGTTCTTTCCCGACAACTGGCAAAGGAATTCACCATGGCAGCAGTTGACGGCCAGATCATCTCCGCCCATTTCGAGGGCGTCGCCGACGGCGCGAATTCGATCATCCGCCGCGCGGAGGCCATCCGCGACCAGCTCGAGGCCTTCCACCGCAATGTCGAGGAGTTCGTGCGGAACAACTGGAAAGGTGACGCCAACGACGCGTTCGCCGACCTCCAGCGCCTGTGGAACCAGCACGTCCTCCAGCTCAACACCACTCTCGATGGCGCGGCCACCCTGGTCCGCACCGGCAACGCCGAACTCCAGGCCAAGGACACCGCTCTCGCGGGCCTGTTCTAGAAACCGAAGGCGCACTGCACTTTCCAGAGCACGGGCCCGGGCACCGCACCCGGGCCCGTGCTCTGTCATCACGGCTCCGCTGATGGCAGCCAGCCGGTTTGGACGAGCTCCTCGCCGGAGCGGGTGCCGTAGGTGCCTCGGCCCGGCGGCATGGGGGCGGGACGGGTGTTGCCGAAGAGGACGCCTTCGTCGCGGCCGCAGCTCATCACCAGCGACGCGGCATTGAGTTCCTTGAGGCGGTTGAGGGTGGCCTCGTACATGGCTCGGCCCGCGCCGCCGGAACGACGGGCCAGGATCAGATGGAAGCCGAGGTCGCGGGAGTGGGCGAGGTGGTCGACCAGGGCGTGCAGGGGGTTGCCGCTGGCATTGGCGACGAGGTCGTAGTCGTCGACGATGACGTACAGTTCCGGGCCCTGCCACCAGGAGCGATCCTTGAGCTGCTGCGGGGTCACGTCGGGCCCGGGCATGCGCTGGGCGAGGTAGGCGGCCAGGTCGGCCATGTTCTGGGTGAATTGCGGTGCGGTGGTGCCGTATCCCGCGAGGTAGCCCTGCGGGACGGCGCCGAGCATGGTGCGCCGGTAGTCGCCCATGATGATGCGTGCCTGATCGGTGGTGTTGGCCGCGCACACGGACTGCACCAGCGTTCGCAGCACGGTGGTCTTGCCGCATTCGGAGTCGCCGATGATCACGAAGTGCTGGCTCGCGGCCAGATCGAGGTACACCGGGGCCAGCTGCGCCTCGTCGATGCCGAGCGGGAAGCGCCGGCACGGCCGCGAGCGGTCCACCGTCGCGGGCCAGTCCGCCGCCGCGTGCAGCAACTCCGCGCGTGGCAGCCGCGCGGGCAGCATCCGCACCGCGGGCGCTGGTCGCCCCGGAGTCAGCTGTGCGATCAACGAAACAGCCTGCGCCACACCGATTCCCAGCGAATTCGGGTCCGGGTCGCCGTCGACCCTCGGGAGCGCGGTCAGCATGTGCAGCCCGTCTGCGGTCATGCCGCGCCCCGGACGGCCCACGGGTACCAGCGCCGCGAACCTGCGCCCGAGATCCGAGTCCATCGGATCACCGAGCCGCAGTTCGATGCGCGTTCCGATCTGGTCCTTGAGCGCGGGCCGCGCCTCGGCCCAGCGGTTGAGCGACAGCACGATGTGCACACCGTACGAAAGCCCCTGTACGGCGAGGTTCATGACGGTCTGGTCGAGCAGTTCGAATTCCTGCCGGAACGCGCCGTACCCGTCGATCACCAGGAACACGTCACCGAACGGATCCTCCCGCACGCCCGCCGCACGGTCGGCGTCGGACCCGGCGGCGCGCAGCCGCCGGAACTCGGCCATGGATTCCACGCCCAGCCGCCGGAAACCGGCCTCGCGGCGGCGCACGATGCCCACCATCTCGGCCACGGTGCGCCGCACCTGATCCGCTTCCATCCGGCTGGCGACCGCGCCCACATGCGGCAGCCCGTCCAAACCGGCCATGGTGCCGCCGCCGAAGTCGAGCAGATAGAACTGGACCTGTTCGGCGGTGTGCGTCAACGACATCGTCATCACCAGCGCCCGCAGCGCCGTCGACTTGCCCGATTGCGGACCGCCGACCACGGCCGCGTTGCCGCGCGATCCGGACAGGTCCACCACCATGGGATCGCGGCGCTGATCGTAGGGCCGGTCGACGATGCCGATCGGGGCCCGCAAGGCCGCCAGCGGATTCCAGTCGCCGGTGAGGACAGACCGCGGCAGCAGCTGATCCAGGGTGGGCGCGTCGCCGAGCGGCGGCAGCCAGATCTCGTGGGCGGGCCGCCCATGCCCGCGCACCCGGGACACCAGCATCGCCAGTTCGGAGATCTGGTCCGTCTCGGCGGGTGTGGCCACCGGATCGGGCCGCTCGGGCAGCGGAATTCGGTCCGTGGCACGAAATTCCACGCGCGCCGCGCTGAACGGACGCGCGGCCACGTCGACCTCGCCGGAGCGGGTCACCGTCCCGTCCTCGCGCCGCGCCGCGCCGCCGGTGTACGGCCCGGAGACATAGGCGGACTGGAACCGCTGAATATCCCCGGCGTCGAACTTCAGGTAGCCGCCGCCGGGATTGCCGGGCAGGTTGTAGGCGTCCGGCACCCCCAGCACCTGCCGGGACTCGTTGGCGGAGAAGGTCTTCAGGCCGATCCGGTAGGACAGGTGGCTCTCCAGCCCCTTGAGCCGCCCTTCCTCGAGCCGCTGCGAGGCCAGCAGCAGGTGCACGTGCAGCGAGCGGCCGAGGCGGCCGATCATGGTGAACAGTTCGGCGAAATCCGGGTGCTGCGAGAGCAGTTCGGAGAATTCGTCGAGCACCACGAACAACGCGGGCATCGGGTCGAGGTCGGCTCCCGCGGCCCGGGCCTTCTCGTACTCCGAGACGTTCGCGAAGTTCCCGGCGGCGCGCAGTAGTTCCTGGCGGCGGTTCATCTCCCCGGCGAGCGCGTCGCGCATGCGGTCGACCAGGTCGGCTTCCTCTTCCAGGTTGGTGATGATGGCCGCGACGTGGGCCACCCCTTCCAGCCCGAGGAAGGTCGCGCCGCCCTTGAAGTCCACCAGCACGAACTCGAGCTGATCGGGCGAGTGCGTGGCGATGAGCGAGAGCACCAGTGTGCGAAGGAATTCCGACTTGCCGGACCCGGTCGCGCCGATGCACAGCCCGTGTGGACCCATGCCGCCCTCGGCCGCCTCCTTGATGTCGAGCACCACCGGCAGCCCGTCGGCCCCGACGCCGAACGGCACCCGCAGTCGTTCGCGGCCGTAGCGCGGCCGCCACGCGGTCTCGGGCGTGAAGGTTCCGAGGTCGCCGAGCCCCAGCAGTCGCGCCCAGCCGGAGATCACCTCGCCCGCTTCGCCGCCGGTTTCGGCGGCGCGCGGAGCGGGGGCCCGGTAGGGCGCGAGCCGCCGTGCCGCCTGTTCGGCCTCGCGCGTGGTGATGCGGTCGATGACGGCGAAGCGTTCCATCACCCCGGACGGACCGCGCCCGGCGCACTCGCCGTTCTCCACCACCATCTGGATGCCGCGGGAGGCAGCCAGCCCGGGCGCGTATCCACACAGGTCGACGACGGTGACACCCTCGAACCCGTGCTCGCGCAGCGGATCTTCCTCGGCCTCGAGCAGTCCGCCGTCGACCACCAGCACGATCTGGGTGAGCCCGGGGTCTGCGGGCTGGTTGCGGGAGTACCGAACCCGATTGTGCAGCAGCGGATTCAGATCGGCGTGGGCCTCCCGCATGGACCCGTACACCAGGCGGCCGCTGCCCACCCCGTCCTGGGATTCGGGATGCTGGCTGTGCGGCAGCCATTTGGTCCATTCCCATTCCCGCACAGACTCCGTGGGCCCGCAGACCACGGCGATCAGCAATTGGTCGGGGCCTTGGAACATGGCCAGTTGCAGCAGCATGGCCCGGGTCATGTCGCGGGCCTGGACGCGGTCGCCGGTGAGCTGGACGGCGGCGAAGCCTTTCACCGCCAGAGCGGTCGGCAGGTCGGGGACGGTGGAGTGGGTGCGCACGAAGCGCCGCAGCGAGACCGCGGCGATGGGTTCGAGCTCTTCGACGGGCCCTGTTTCCGGGGCGACCAGTCTCGTAGCAAGTCTCTGGCTACCAAGCCCGATGCGGGCGTGACAGAAGTCCTTGTCGCCCGGCCGGCGCTCCCACATCCGAGCGGTCCCGGCCAGCATCCAGATCAGTCCGGGCTCGGGATGACTCCATTCGACGGCCGCCCGCTGCTGCCCGGCCGTCACCTCCACGTCCCGCCGCACCTGATCGAGATAGCGGAGATAATCCTTGCGATCCTCGTCGGCCTCGGCCGCCTTCTGCCCGTTGCCGCCCTGCCCCGCATACATCCCGACCATGGAGAACACCATCATCATCGGGAACATGAGGCTCATCGGATTGGACGCGATGCCGCTGCCGGAGGTCAACAGCAGCACCACCATGCCGAGCATGCCGACGCCCATCACCACCGGCATCAGCTTCGCGAAAAGGTTGGCGGGCACCGCTCGCGGGATCTCCGGCGGCGGCTGCAGCGTGACTTCGCCGCCGGGCGAACGCGGCATCTCCCGGCGCGGTCGGCGGTGGAACCGTACGGTGCTCATCGCGGAAATTCCCCCGAGGTTCGGCCGGTCAGTGTACGGACGGCAACCATCATGCCGTACAGTGCGGGCGTGACGCACTCGCGGACGGATCACCTCGAGGACTTCCGCGGCACCGTGCGCGCGCCGGATCTGGCGCGAGTCACCATTCTGGCCAAGCACACCCAGGTCGACATGGCCATCCCCGTCGATGTGCCGGTGGCCCTGATCATCCCGAGCGTGGTCGACATGGTCGATCAGCACAACCGCGCCAACGACTTCGACCTCGACGGCGAACAGATCGAGCCACACGAATGGGCGCTCGCTCGCGTCGGGCAGCCGCCCTTCTCCAATTCCCTGAGCCTGGGCGAACAGGGCGTGCGCGACGGGGAACTGCTCATGCTGGAGAGCGCCGAGAACATCGCGCCCGCACCGCTCTTCGACGACATCATGTACAACGTCGCCATCGCCGACGCCGATCACTTCCGCGGCTGGTCGCCGCGCACCGCCCGGCTGACCGGCTCGGTCCTGGCGGTCGCCATCATGCTGACCGGCTGCTTCGGCCTGCTGGCCGCCCCCGACGCCATCGCGTCCTGGATCACCGCCACCGTGGCCACCGCCGTCACCCTGCTGCTGGTCACCGCGAGCACCGTGCTCGCCCGCATGTACCGCGACCGCGCGAGCGCACTGGTGCTGGGCGGCTCCGCGCTGCCGACCGCGTTCACCGCGGGCCTGCTCTACGTCCCGGACCATTACGGCTGGGCCAACGCGCTTCTCGGTTCGGTGCTGGCCGGGGCCACGGCCCTGCTGACCTGGCGAGCGACGGGAGTCGGGCCGGGATTGTTCATCGGCGCCGCGACGCTGGCCGCCTTCACCATCCCGGCCACCCTGGTCGGCCTGCTCACCGACCTACCGCTGCGCGGCGTCGGCGGTGGCCTCGCCGCGGTCGGACTGGCCGGATTATCGTTGGCCCCAAGGCTTTCCATACTGCTCGCCCGGCTGCCGCTGCCGCCGGTGCCCGCGCCCGGCACCCCCATCGATCCCACCGAGGACGATCCCGACGACCACCGCGCCCTGCCCACGCTGGACGCGCTACACGCGAAATCCGAACGGGCACGTGACTATCTGGCCGGTCTCGTCGCGGCCACCACCCTCGTGGTCGTGGCCGGGGCGGTGGCGAGTGTGGATCCGGCTGCCGCCCGGCCGTTCTGGCCCGGTCTGGCCCTGGCCCTGGTGTGCGCGGCGGTCCTGATGTTCCACAGCCGCACCTACGCGGGTGCGGAACAGGCCGTGGTCCTCCTCGCCGGCGGCGCGGCGATCGTGCTGCTCGTACTGATCGGCACGGCCCTCACCCAGCGGCAACCGCTCACCGTCTTCGGCGTGGCGCTGGCGCTTTTCGCGGCCGCGCTGGTGCTCGGCTTCCTGGTGCCGCGGCAGCAGTCGACCCCGCCCGTACTCCGCGCGATCGAGTTGCTGGAGTACGGCTTCGTGGCCGCGGTCGTCCCGCTGGCCTTCTGGGTGACCGGCTTCTACGCCCTCGTGCGTGGACTCTGACGGCGGTCGGCCGTGCGAGGTAGAGCGCTGCGCGCCACTACTTTCCGATTCGCGGCGGCGACTTCGGCACTCGCGCTGGGGGTGTCGTTCGGAACGGGCTCGGAGCCGGGCGTCGCGCATGCCGACCGGCCGCCGCCCATCGACGCGGGCCTGCTGCCACCGGGCGGCCCGGCCACCCCGCCGACCCAGACCGAGCATCCCGCCAACTCTCCCTGCCTCAGCACCCAGGCGGGCGGCGACGGCCCGACCGTCCCGGCGACCCAGCGCACCCTGGATCTGCCCCAGGCATGGCAATTCTCGCGTGGCGCCGGCCAATTGGTGGCGGTCATCGACACCGGGGTGTCCCCGCACCCCCGCTTGCCCGGACTCGTCCCCGAGGGCGACTACGTGGCCGCGGGCGGCGACGGCACCGAGGACTGCGATGCCCACGGCACCATCGTGGCGGGCCTGATCGCCGCCACCCAGGTGGGTGGGCAAGGCTTCTCCGGGGTCGCCCCGGAAGCCCGCGTCATGACCATCCGGCAGACCAGCGCGCTCTACCAGGCCAAGAGCGCGGGCCGGGACAAGGGACCCGACGACATGCCCGACGGCTACGGCAAGATCTCCGCGCTGGCCTCGGCCGTGCGACGGGCGGCCGACGCGGGCGCACGGGTCATCAATATCTCCCTGGTCGCCTGCCCCACCACCGAACCGGCGAGCGCCGAGATGGGTGCGCTGGGCGCGGCCGTGCAGTACGCGGCGGTCCAGAAGGACGTGGTCATCGTGGCCTCGGCCGGCAATACCGACACCTGCAAGGCGAGCAATCCCGGCCCCGATCCGGTGCACCCGGACCGGGATCCGTGGGATCGCGTCACGTCCTACGTGGTCCCGGCCTGGTGGGACTCCTATGTGCTGTCCGTGGGTTCGGTGGACGCGTTCGGCCGGCCGTCGCGGTTCACCGTCCCGGGTCCGTGGGTGGGTGTGGCCGCGCCGGGCGAGAACATCGTCTCGCTCGATCCCCGCACCACCGGGCTCACCACCGCGAAGGTCACCACTCAGGGTCAGGTGCTGCCCTATAGCGGAACGAGTTTCGCCGCACCGCAGGTCGCGGGTGTCGCCGCGCTGGTGCGGGCGCGGTACCCGGAGATGCGGGCCGACAAGGTCATCGAGCGCATCGAGGCCACGGCGCACGCTCCGGGTGAGGGCTGGAATCCGTATATCGGCTACGGCACGGTCGATCCCGTGGCAGCGCTGACGGCCGAGGTGCACAAGGAACTGCGCCCCAAGCACCCCGCCGACGCACGGGATCAACAGCTTCCATTACCCGAACCCGCTCCGGCGCCGGACAACACGGCACGCGATGTGGCCTTGATCGGCAGCGGAGTGGTGGCGCTGCTGCTGGTTCTGGGCTTCCTCGCGTCGTTCCCGCTGCGCCGCAGGTTCGGCAGCCGCGACAGCTGACGTCAGTTCGCGCCGGGCCCTGGGGTTCTCACCGGTTCCTCGGCCGGATTCGGATCGGGGGCGACGCCGTCGTGGGCGACCATCGCACCCGCCCGGCTCAGGGTCGGCCCGGGCGCGAGCAGTCCGAGGATCGGCCACGGCGCGGGCTCGGGCCGCACCGTCGCCGGATCCATCCCGAGGGCCTTGGCGGCATCCAGATCCCGGATGCCGAAGCGAACCCCGTAGTCGGACACGAAGAACAGGCTGTCGTGACGCTGACTGTCCGGCTCGATCCCGGTGGACCGCACGTACACGCCCGCGCCCGGCTTCATATAGACGCTGTCCACATTCGGCCCGGTGCCGTCGGCCTGCGCCAGCGGCACCAGTCGCGCGTCGTCGGGGATCGGGACGGCATGCCCGGTGAGCACGGACAATTCGGCGTGCTTGCTGCCGTCGGAGGTATCGGCGGAACCGACCGGCCGCCAGGACAGGCAGTCGACCGGCTGGTCCTTGCCGTCCACCAGGGTCGGGACCTGCGCCGGATACTTCGACACCCGCAGCGCCGACGACACTGGCGCTCCGGTGCGATCGGCCTGGGCGATAAAGCTGTCGGCGGCGCTGGACCGGTAGGTATTGCGAATGATGTCGGCGGTCAGCGCCGACACCGGCTGCAACCCGTCGGCCAGCACCACGTAGTACCTGCTGTCGGTCCGCACCTGCACCACGTCGCCGATCCGGTGGTCGCCGAGCGCGTAACCCGGTGCGGCCCCGACATTCTCGATCGGCGGCGCAACCAGCGGCAACACCTCGGGGATGGCGTCGAGCAGCCCCTCACTGATCGGCCGCGCCGACTGCCCGCTCAGTTCCAGCGCGTCGACCACGGCACGATCGTCGAGATCGATCCGGGCCCGCTGACCGTCGTAGATCAGATACGTGTGGTCGCGCCCCTGCACCAGCAACGCCCGACCGGACCCCAGCGCGGAAGCCTTGTCCGCCAATGTCAATGCGCCGACCAGCACCGAACTGGTGAGGGTACGGCTGCCGTCGTTGGACAGCGCGTCGCACACGGTCCAGGTGCGGCCGTCCCCGCCGGTGAACCCGAGCGAAGTCGGCGCGCCCGGAATGCCGATCAGCTGGCCACGCGGCTTCTTCGCCAGTTCGGATTCGTTGACGGTGGCCGGTTTGACCGCATCGCCCGCGGCCAGCCGGGCCGAGGCCAGGTTCAGCGCCGGGTGCACCACATTGTCGAGTACGACGTAGACCGCGCCGGTGTCCTTACCGATGACGATCTTGTTGGACCCGATCTTGTCCTGCGGCCGCAGCAGAGCCAATACTCCGCAACCAGCCAGTGCGACGCACGCGAGAATCAGTCCGGCGAGGAAAGCGCGGGACTGGGATCGCATGGGATCGTGCAGCATTCGCACGTCTCGGCGGACCAGGGCGTGCTCCATGCGGCGGACCAGGAAGCGGTAGCCGCTCACCTGCCATCGGGTCGTGGGTTTCGAAGGCATCCAAATCCCCAGTGAGTCGTGGGTTTTCGCCGAACACAGTACAGTGACCTGGACCTTCATTCGCACTCGGCCAGCGCGCGGGGCCGACATCGGGGAGCCGGGGATCGACGATGACGATCGCATCCGGAGAGTCGGCGGGGCGGCCGTCGCGGACCGGTCGCGGCGGGCGGCCGGGCCGGATCTCGGTCACGAATCCGGTCTGGGCGCAGCTCGCCGGACTGGTCGTTCTGCTTGTCGCCATGGCGTGCGGACTGGCCTGGTGGGGTGCGCTCACCCTCGGCATAGTGGTCGGTCTGGTTCTGCTGCTACCACTCGGCAACCGCACCCTCACAGACTGGATCGCCACCCGCTGCCGCTTCCGCGCCCGCCGTGGCCACCCGCCCGCCGACACCATCGACTTCCGCGCCTCCGACGGCCGCCCACTCGGCCTCTACCGCGACGGCAGCCGCGTGGTCGCCGTCGTGGAGGTACTGCCCCCGAAGGGCGGCCTCACCCGGCTGGGCCGCGCCACCGTGCACGCCACCCACCTGCTGCCGCTGCCCGAACTCGCGAAAAGCCTGACCCAGCACGACATTCCGCTGTCCGGCATCGACATCGTCTCGCACGGCTTCCGCAGCCGCTCCGGCACGCCCGCGGGCGCCATCTACGAATCCCTGCTCGGGCCGCTGCCCGCCACCGCGCACCGCACGGTCTGGCTCGCCATCGCCTTCGACCCCGTCACCTGCCCCGCCGCCGCGGCCCGGCGCGGCGGCGGCCTGCCCGGCGCGTGCCGCACGGTCACCATCGCCACCGAACGCGTGGTGCGGGTGCTCGAGGACGGCGGCTGCGCGGCCCGCCTGCTCACCGCCCCCGAGATCCGGCAGGCCGCGCTGCAGGTCACCGCCGGCGTGGACCCCGGGCAGCTGACCCAGCGCTGGCGCTACGCCGAACTCGGCAACAGCGTGAACATCGGTGCCGCCGTGGATCCCCGGCAGCTGGCCTCCGATCTACTCGCCCAGCTCTGGGTCCCCGCCTCGCGCGGCACCACGGTGGCCGTCAAACTGCGCCCGGGCCGCAGTGCCGACACCGTGCGCATCGGCGCGGCCTGGCGGCTCACCGCCCGGGAACTGCCCGAGTTACCGGTGCGGCACATGATCTCCATGCACGGCCGCCACCGCGAGGGCCTGCTCGCCCACCTGCCGTTCGCGGTGCCCGGCCTGGACGACACGGTGCCCGCTGAGCTCCGCGAGATCGACGAGCTCGGCACGCTGCACCTGCCCTCGGCGGGTTGCGGGCAGTTGCTCGGCTCCGACGACGACGGCAACGGCGTCGCCATTCGCCTGGTGGGCCAGGGCATTTCGAGCGTGTATGTGGCGGGCGAGCTGTATCTCGCGCAACAGTTGATCTTCCGCGCCCTCGCCGTCGGCGAACGCGTCCTGATCCGCACCGACCGCCCCGGGGCCTGGCAGCAGCTGGTCAGCGCCATCGGCAATCCGGAACGCCTCACCCTCGCCGTCGAAACCCACCAGTCCGACGCCGATTTCACGGCCACCCTGGTCGACGGTGTCCTCGCGCCCGCCCCGCACGCGGGCCTGACCACCGTCTATCTGACGAGTGACCCGCTCGGCTGGCCTGGCACCGCCCCCGACCTGTCCGTCCATCAGCCGGGTGCGTCCGGGAACCGAATCATCCTGCGCACCGGCGTCACCGAGGTTCCGCTGACCCTGGTGTCCATCCCCCGTGAGTCCACCTACATCGGCCGGCCCCGCGCGGCCGCCGCCGTCACGCCTCAGCTCCCCGGGTAGGGATTGGTGGCGCGGGCGGTGCGCAGAGTCGCCGCCCACCAGGCGAGTTGACGCAGCATACGATCCGCGGCGTCGAGCGCGGCCCCGTCCCGGGTCTCGCCCTCGGCGTCGAATTTGCGTTTGGCCTCATGGAAACTGACGGTCTCGCGCACCGAGACCATGTGGATCTCGGCGACCACCTGCCGCAGCTGCTCCACCGCGCGCAGACCGCCGGACAGCCCGCCGTAGCTCACGAAACCGATGGGCTTGCCCCGCCATTCGCGTTTCACACTGTCGAAGGCGGTCTTCAACGACGCCGGATAGCCGTGGTTGTACTCGGAGGTGACCGCCACGAACGCGTCCGCGGCCTCGACCCGCCGCTGGAACGCTCGCACCCCGTCGGTCTCGGTGAGATCCACCGGCAGCGGGGTGTCCATCAGATCGATGACCCCCACGTCGAACGCGGCGTCCGCCCGCGCCCGGCGCAGGAACCAGTCCGCGACGACCGGCGCGAACCGCTTGGGCCGCACGCTGGCGACGATGACCTCGAGCCGGAGCGGGGTGTCCATGCCGAGAGCCTATCGGGCTCGCTCAACGCCGCCCCGCGCCGCGCTTGGCGTACTCCGCGAGCCCTGTGGCGGGCGCGGTGGGGGCCGTGAAATTCAGGGCGTGCCGGGCTCTTTCCGGATGCGCGACCACATGCCGGACATCGGTGGTCCGGCACTGCCCGGTCACCACCGGCGGCGGCCCGTCGACCGCCTTGGCCATGGTCGAGGCCACCTCCCACAGGGTCAGCGGCCGTCCCGAGGCGATATTCAAGGGCACGAACCCGGGCATCGGGCGCTCCACCGCGGCCACGGTCGCCAGCGCCGCGTCGCGCACGTGCATGAAATCCCGGACCTGCCCGCCGTCCTCGAACACTCGCGGCGGGCGGCCCGCCGCCAGTTCGGCCCGGAACCGCGCCACCACACCAGTTTCAGCGGACCGCACCCGCCGCCCGTCGGCCACCGCGTCGCCGTAGAGATTGTGGTAGCGCAGCACCGCGGCATTGCCCCCGGTATTGGCCACCCACGCCAAGGCGTAGTGCTCCTGCGCGACTTTGCTTGCCGCGTAAGCGCTCCGGGGCCGCAGCGGGGCGTCCTCCCCCATCGGCTCCCAGGTCAGCACCTCCCCCGAACGCGGTGCACGATGATCGAACAGCCCCCGGTCCACATCCCCCCGCCGCCGCAGGCCCGGATAGAACGGCCCGCTGCGCAATCCTCGATACCGGCCCTCGCCGTACACCGCGACCGAGGACCCGAGCACCAGCCGCGGCACGCCCTCCCGTTCCATGGCGGCCAGCAGCACGGCGGTGCCGACGTCATTGTGCGCGGCGTAGAGCGCGGCCCAACGCATCCCTTCCGTCCCCGGCCGCTCGGTGCCGCCCCGCCCCGAGCCGACCGGGGCACGCACACACGGCCCGGCCCCATGCCCGGAATCGTCGCGCCCACGCTGTCCGTCCCCGGCCACCCGCCGGGAATGCCGAATATCCTGCGGGGCAGCCGGATTGGAGGGATCTCCGCGCACCGGCTCGATCGCGCCGCGCACATGGGGCAGCGGCACCGCCGTCGCGAGATGACAGACCGCGTCCACCTCGGCCAACAGGGTTTCGAGCGCACCCTGATCACGGATGTCGATGCGCGAGACATTCTCCGGAACAACGGGATTCGGACCGTGCACGGTCTCGAGCAGGGCGTCGATGGCGATGACCTCGTGCCCCGCGGCCAGCAGGGCGCGATGGACATGGGAGCCCAGGTAACCGGCCGCCCCGGTCACCAGGACACGCAGGGGGTCACGACCGCCCGCCTTCATGAATCCAGCGTAGGGCATGGCCGAACGTAACCCGAAGGCCTATCGATGGATAGACGGTGTGGGGCAGCTGAACGCCACCCGCGGATGCCGCCCCGAGCAGGTGCAATGACGCACCACGGGGTACAACGAAGTACCCCGGCCGCTCGGGCGGCGATCACGCGTGACCGGCCGCTACGGCCGGGACCGCATCAGGGCAGCTCGAACGGGAGCTGCACGCCGGTGCCGGTCAGCACGCGGCACTTGTCGCAGGTGTCGTCGCCCTCGACGGCGGCGACGGCGCGGCGCACCATGGCCTTGAACGGCACCAGGTTGCGCTCGAACTCGGCGAACACGTCGGCGGCGCTGACGCCCTCGCCGGACTCCAGCCCGGCATCCAGATCGGTGACCAGAGCGATTGCGGAGTAGCACATTTCGAGTTCACGGGCGAGCACGGCCTCCGGGTGCCCGGTCATATTGACCAGCTCCCAGCCCTGCCCGGCAAACCAGCGGCTCTCGGCGCGGGTGGAGAAACGCGGGCCCTCCACCACGACCATGGTGCCGTGGTCGTGCGCGGGCAGGTCGTCGCCGATCGAGGCGATGGCGGCGTTGCGCAGTTCGTCGCAGTACGGGTCGGCGAAGGACACGTGCACGCCGCCGGCGTCGTAGAAGGTCTGGGCGCGGCCGGAGGTGCGGTCCACGAGCTGATCCGGCACGGCGATGGTGCCCGGACCCCAGTCGGCGCGCAGGCTGCCGACCGCACAGGGGCCGAAGATGCGGCGCACGCCCAGGGTGCGCAGCGCCCACATATTGGCGCGGTAGGGCACGGTGTGCGGCGAGAACTCGTGCTTGCGGCCGTGCCGGGGCAGGAACGCCACCGAGCGTCCCTCCACCTGACCGATGGTGATGGGCGCGCTGGGCGCGCCGTAGGGGGTCTCGATCTCGACCGTGGTCGCGTCATCGCCGAAGAAGTCGTAGAAGCCGCTGCCTCCGATGATGGCGAGCGTTGCTCGTGCGTCCGAACTCATGCCCCGATTCTTGCGTACGCGGCCGTGAGTGGTGGTAGCAGGGCGAAGCATGTACCCTAGGGGGGTATTTCCCCCGGGAGTGAGGACAGCGCAGGTGACCAACGACAAGATCGCGACCCAGGACGCCGCCGGGCACGACACCGCCGAGTCCTGCCACGACACCGCCTCGCACGGCTACATCACCGCCAAGGACGACTACCTCAAGCGCCTGCGCCGCATCGAAGGCCAGGCCCGCGGCTTGCAGCGCATGGTCGAGGAGGAAAAGTACTGCATCGACATCCTCACCCAGGTGTCGGCCATGACCAAGGCGCTCCAGGCCGTCGCCATGGGGCTGCTCGAGGATCACATCAGCCATTGCGTGGTCGACGCGGCCGTCGCGGGCGGTCCCGAGGCCGAGGCCAAGATCAAGGAAGCCACCGACGCCATCGCGCGCCTCGTGCGGAGCTAGCACCTCTCAGGGGCTTCCCCTGAAACCCTGTCGCTCCGCCGACCCCGCGGGCCCGCCTGACGGAGACCCTGGCAGCCGCTCGTGTCAGCAGGCCGCGGTGCCGCCGGGGTAGGCGCCCAGGGACGTGGGAAGGGCCCAGCGGTCGGGGCCCGACTGCCAGCCCGCGGCGACGCGGCGGGAGCCGCGGCGCGTGGGGGCGCTGTCCTTGCGGGTGTTGTCCTTGCGATCCCGGGTGGTGCGGATGGAGTCGCAGGGCTGGTTGTCGGCGAGCGTCACGGCGATCTCGAGATCGGCGTAGAGGATGCCCTCCTCGCCCTCCGCCAGGGGGGCCACCACTTCGCCGCCGTCGGCGCCGTAGATGCGGGCACATCCGGTGGGGCCGCCATTGTGGCGCTGCGCGGTGCCCACGCCGCCGAACGCGGCGTCCCCGATCACGGCGGTAGGGGCGATCACGTACGCGCCGACCTCGAGCGCGTACATGCGGCTGAGCGTGGTGCTCGACTCCGGTCCGACCGCGTCGCCGTCGGGGCTGCCGGGCCAGGCGGCCACGTGGATCTGCTCCTCGTCGGCGCGCAGCGCGCGGGTGAGCAGTGGCCGCTGGTTCTCCTGACCGGACAACGCGCCGTACTTGCCGATCGGCGTGTGGTGCACCGCGGGCAGATTCGGAGTTCCGGAGGCAAATATCTTGCGTTCCACGCTGTTCAGACCGGCTTTGCGGCGGACCGACAGCAACTGCCCGGAATCATCGATCACGGCCTGCGACATATAGATTCGCCGCTCCTGGCGTTCACCGAATCCGAGTACGACATGAATGTCGTGCGCGGCGGCGGCAGCGGTGATCGCGCGCATTTCCGCACCGTCCCGCGTCATCGAATTCTCGCGGCATCTGGTCGAGTATTCGACATTCCACTGATTGGTATCGATCCAGCGCCACCACGGATAACCCGGGAGAAACGCCTCCGGGAATGCGACCAGCCGCGCCCCCTGTACCGCTGCCGCCCGGATCAGTTCGACGACCTGATCGACGCCGTCGGAGAGCCGCAGCCAGCTGGGTTCGGCCTGGACGGCGGCAACTCGCACCGTAGTCCTCATCGCTTTTCCCTCATGCAAGAGGAGCCTTGCCAAGTTATAGCGATCGAACAATGGCGACGAGTGCCGAATGACCGACTGATCATGCCAGGGTGCGGAATGCCCCCGGAGTTGTGCCCATTTCCAAACGGAAGCTTCGATAGAAGCTACGCTCCGTGAGGAATCCCGCCGCTTTCGCCACCGCCGAAAGCGGCAACTGTGGTGCATTTCTCAACAGGTCGCAAGCGCGTTCGATGCGCATGCGGCGCAACACCGTTCCCGGTCCGCCCTCGAACTCACCGAACACTCGATACAACGTACGCCGAGACATTCTGCAGCCCTCCGCGATTCGATCCACTCCGAGATCGGGATCGGCGCAGTGGTCGCGCATGTAGTTCAGGACCCGTTGCCGATTGAGCGCGTCCGCCGACTGGTCACGCGGCGCGCGGCCGGACGCGGCTATCGCGGCGGCGGCCAGCAGATCCATTCCGGGCGCGGACAATAGCGCGGCGCTATCGGGATCGGTGTGCTGCAATTCGGCCAGCCCGCGAAAGAAACTGCCCACGATTCCAGGCGCGGTGTTTGCCGAAAATACTGTGGCAGTGGGCAATTCGAGATTGTCGATGCCGTAGCGCTCGCGTAGTCGACTGAGCGGGACCTGCACCACGACTTGTTCGAACCGCTCCGGCGCGTCCCAGCGGTAGGGACGGGTGCTGTCGTAGAACACGATTCCGCCCGGACCGACATCGGCGACGCGATCGTCCTGACACAAGCGCGCGGTGCCGACGGTCGGAATACTGGCGAGGAGATATTCGTCGGCACTGCGGCCGATGAGTCCGCCGGTACGGCGAATGACTTGCGGTGTCGATCCGATTACCGACACATCCATCTCGCCGTAGCTCGCGGATTCGATATAACCTACAAAGCGACCACTCGGTATAGGTTCAACCGCCAGCGGTACGTAGGCGGCACTCACCTGCGCCTCCCAGCGCTCGAATGCCTCCGTCGACGTCTGTTCCTGGCCGGACCGAACCTCGATCCGGTTGACCGGTGGTAACCCTTCCACTCCCCATCCCTCGATGACAATGGCGGCCACGTGTACGGCCGAATACTGGGGAGAGTGTGTCAGATCGGACGAATTCCGGCCAATGGGCCGAACTGGTACGAACCAGTAACCGGTGCGGACCGGTTATCGAATCAGGCGGCGGACTCGAAGCTCAGATCGAGTTCCAGATCGGCGTACAGCAAACCCTGTTCGTGCCCGCCCAGAGGCGACGCCAGTTCCTCACCGCCCGGTGCGAAGATCCGCGCGTGCCCGCCCGGCCCCGGCACCAGCTGCTTGGCCGGCTCCGCGCCGCGGCGGCTCTCACTGCCCGCCACGTCCATCACCGAGCACGCCGCGATCACGTTCAGCTGACCGACCACCGCGTACCAGAGCGTGGCCGCGTTGTTCACCCGCACGCCCCAGTCCACGTCCCGCGCCACGATGAAGCCCGGCCAGGACACCACGTGGATCTGCGCCCCGGTGCGCTCCAACTCCCGCCGCGCGGGCAGATGCAACTGCTCGGAGCCGCCCTGCACCGCGATGCGGCCGATGCCGGTGCGGAAGACCTGCGACTCGCCGGGCTCGCCGGAGCGGAAGATCTGGTGCTCCAAAGGCGTCAGCTCGGGCTTGCGGCGGACTCCGAGCAGTACCCCTCGGTCGTCGATCAGACACTGGGACATGTACAGCGCGCTGCCACAGCGTTCACTGAAGCCGAGCAGCACGTGGATGCGATGCCGGCGCGCGGCGTCGGCGAGGCGCCGGAACTCGGTGCGCCCCACCGTCATCGAATTGGTGCGATAGCGCGCGAAGAAGCCCTCGCCCCAGCTCACCGATTCCAGCCACAGCCACCACGGGTAGCCGGGAAGGAAGGTCTCCGGGAAGGCCACCAGCTGTGCACCACCCGCGGCCGCGTCCTCGATCAGCCCGATGGCCTGCCCGACTCCGGCGGGCAGATCCAGCCATCGCGGCTCGGCTTGGACAGCCGCGACTCGCACCTTCGTGGGCACCTCGGCTCCTTCGACGGATCGGATGATGTGCAATCACCCTTCGCCGAACGCCAGCCGGTCACAGCGACATACCGTGCCGAGCTACCGACAGCGCGTGCCTGCGTCCAATTGCGACCGGAATTGTCCCGGCGTCACGCCGGTTTCCTGCCTGAATGCCCGGTAAAAGTGCCGATCCGTGGCGAAACCGGACGCCGCGGCAATCGCCGAGAGCGGCCGGGTCGGGTCGGCTCGCAACAGCCGGCGGGCGTGCTCGACCCGCATCTGCCGCACCAGCGCGGCCGGGCCGCCGATCTCCTCGCAGACCCGGTAGAGGGTGCGCCGCGAGACCAGGCAGGCGTGCGCCACCTCGTCGACGGTCAGGTCCGGATCGGTGTACCGCTTCCGCAGCACCGCGAGCACCTGCTGGCGGGTGAAGACCGAATCGGCGGGCCCGGGCGAGGAGTGCCCGTTGGCCAGCAGCAACGCCGACGAGAGCATCGAGGTGACCTGCGACTCGAGCACGTCCGCCGCACGGCCGGTCTCCTCCGCGCCGAGCCGGGCCATACCCCGGAAGAAGTCGGCCACCACACCCATGGCCCCGGTGGCGGGCAGCGCCTTCGCGATGGGCAGCTCCTCGCGCACCAGGCCGGCGTGGTCGAGCACCGCGTCCATGGGCGCGCGCACGATGGTGGACACCGCGTTCTCGGTGGTCCGGCTCTCGATCGGGCGGGCACTGTCGTAGAAGGCGATGGTCCCGGCGCCGCCCTCGGTGATCCGGCCGCTCTGCTCGGTCCAGTTCGAGCCATCGACCACGATGTTCACCAGCAGGAAATCCCCGGCGGCCTGCTCGAGCTGACGCTTGGTGCGCACCACCCGCTGGGCGCTCGAGGTCATCAGCGTGAGGCTGGACCGATCGAACTGGGTGTAGCGGAGTTTGCCGTGCCAGGGCCCGGCGCCGATCGGTTCGACGATCGAGGGCAGCACGGCATCGGCGACGAGGGCCTCCCACTGCTCGAAGGCCTGCCGCGCGGAAACCTCTGAGGTCGTACGGACTTCGGCGCTGGCCGTGGAAGCGATACCCACACGTGCATCATTCCACTAGCGGCCGCCGGGAGAATGGGAATGAAGCTGACTGATCCGACAAAACAGACCAATCAGCCCGATTGCTCCGTGAACTCGCCGACCCGGTCACCGGCGGCTCGAGGCGGCGACCGGGCGGCGCGTCCCCAGTATGCCGCGCCGACGCGGCCCTGTGACTGCCCAGCCGTGCCAGTTCACTGCCCATTCAGGTCAGCCGTGAAACGCCCCCTGATCAGGCATGATTTGTCCGGAATTCGCCAGGGGTCATACCGGTTTCGCGTCTGAAGGCCCGATAGAACTGCCGCTCGGACACGAAGCCCGCCGACCGCGCCACCGACAGCAGCGGCCGCGTCGGATCGGTGCGGATCAACGACAGCGCCCGCTCCACCCGCATCCGGCGCAACATGGCCGCCACCCCGTCTCCCCCCTGCTCGAACAGGCGGTACAGGGTGCGCCGCGACACCGAACACGCGCCCGCCACCTGATCGATGGTCAGCTCCGGATCGGCGTAATTCCGCTGAATGAACGCCAGCGCACGCTGTTTGGCCAGCGCGTGCGCGGGCTCGTCGCGCGGCAGGTCGCCCGCGGCCAGCTGCACCACCGAGGCCAGCAGGCCCGTACCGTGTTTGGCCAGCACCGCGGCCTGTTCCGGTGCGGTGTACTGCAATTGCGCGATGCCGCAGAAGAAGCGGCCCACGATCCCGGCCGCGCCCTCGGGCGGGAAGCGCACCGCGGTCGGCATCCGGTCCGCCGGCACCCCCGACGCGCAGACCACCTCGGCCAGCGGCACCTGCACCGCCACCACACCCCAGGACTGCTCGAAATGCGCGCTGAAGGGCCGGGAACTGACGTGCAGGGTCAGTCCGCCGTCGGCCAGCTCCCCCACTCGCCCATCCTGCTCCAGCCAGCCGTGGCCGTGCGTGGTGATGCTGGCGAACAGCACTGGTTCCTCGGGATCGTGGATGAGTTGCGGTATTCGGCTCAGATGCTGCCCGCTGGCGGTCACCATCGACACGTCGATGCCGTCGAATCGCGATTGCACGATGCGCGCCCGGAATTCCCCCGACCGCACCGGTGTCACCACCAGCGGAACGTAGGCGGCCGCGACCACGGCCTCCCATTCCTCGAAAGTCTCCTGCTGCGAAACCTCCGGCGTGGAGCGAACCTCCATCACCGAGGGCTCGACGCCGCCCCTCATTGCCCGATTCTCGCATCCCGCGCCCACCCCGATCCCCGAATTCCCTTAACAACATCCAACTTTCACCCAACCGTCCGAATTGGCGCATTGCCCGCAACTCGCACAGCGAATCTTCATCCCGGACTTGCACTTTCATCGGCGCGCCCGATCCGCAATCGCGCGCGCGGCATCACACCCGCGACCTCGGCGGAGGCGTGGTCGCGGGTGCGGAGGAGCGGGGTGGGGCCGGAGGATTCGAACGACGCGCCGGGCGGGCGGCACGCCGGAAAGGGGGGGTCAGTCCCCGCAGCAGCCCTCAGGGTCGCCGGCACCGCCCGCGGGACCGGGAACGGTGCGAACCTCGCGGGTCTGGATATTGCGGGCCGCCAGATCCGCGTCGGCCGGATAGTCGACGGCGATCAGTGACAGCCCGTGGGCCGGGGCCACGGTCACCGCGCTGGCGCGTTCGCGCTCGTTCAGCAGTCCGGCGATCCAGTCGGGCGTACGGCGGCCCTCACCGACGGCCAGCACGCCGCCGACCAGACTGCGGACCATGGACCAGCAGAACGCGTCCGCGCTGACATACGCGGTCAGCAGGTCGCCCTCCGCGACCCAGTCGAAGCGCTGCAGTTCGCGAATCGTGGTCGCGCCCTCGCGGCGGCGGCAGAAGGCCGCGAAATCGTGCAGGCCCAACAGGTTTCGGGAGGCCTCACGCATGGCCTCGAGATCCGGGCCGGGACGGCAGGGCACCACGCCGCGGGCCTGCAGCGGCTCGGCGCCGTAGGGCGCGGTGGTCAGGCGGTAGGCGTAGTGCCGGCGGATCGCCGAGAAGCGGGCGTCGAAGTCCGGCGGGGCGATCCGGGCCTGCTTGACCCGTACGTCCTTGGGCAGGAAACGGGCCAGCCGGTGCACCAGCTTGGGGCCGTCCACCTCGGTGTGGGTATCGAAGTGCGCGACTTGGCCTTCCGCGTGCACCCCGGCGTCGGTGCGCCCGGCCACGGTGAGCTGGATGGGTTCACGCTGCACCTTGGACAGCGCGTCCTCCAGCACGCCCTGCACGGTGCGCAGGCCGGGCTGACGGGCCCAGCCGGTGAAATCGGTGCCGTCGTAACTGATGTCCAGCCGTACCCGAATCGAAATGGGCTCGGGCGTCGGATCCTCCACGGTCACAGCGATCTCCTGGTTAACATGGAGAAAGCCCGCCGACCCGGAGGGGACGGCGGGCTCACTCATGGGATGTCCACCTTCGGGGTTTCAGGGCAGCCCCGGAAACCCCCGGTTGGTCCGAAGGACCCGGAGTATTACTCCGCGGCCTTGTCCTCGGCAGCCTCGGCGGCCGGAGCCTCAGCCTCGGCGGCCTCGTCGGCCTTGGCCTCGGCCGGAGCCTCGGTGGCCTTCTGCGAAGCGGCGACACGACGGGCACGATCGGCCTCGTTGGTCACGGTCTTCTCGCGGACCAGCTCGATGATCGCCATCGGAGCATTGTCACCCTTGCGGGGGATGGTCTTGATGATGCGGGTGTAGCCACCGTCGCGGCCCTCGAACGAGGGACCGATCTCGGCGAAGAGGGCGTGGACGATGTCCTTGCTACGGATCACCTTCATGACCTCGCGACGGTCGGCCAGGGTGCCGCCCTTCGCCTTGGTCACGAGCTTCTCGGCGTAGGGGCGCAGCGCCTTGGCCTTGGCCTCGGTGGTCGTGATACGACCGTGTTCGAAGAGCGCCGTCGCCAGGTTGGCGAAGATCGCCTTCTGGTGCGACGCCGACCCGCCGAAGCGGGCACCCTTCTTGGGCTTGGGCATGGTTGGAATCTCCTGTGTCTAAGGCAGATCCGGGGCGCTGGCCCCGAGCCGCCTAAAGCTGTTCGGTCTCGGCGTAGTCCTGCTCGCCGCTGTCGGTGTCGCTGAACGAGCCGCTGTCGCTCCAGGTGCCGCTCGCCGCGTCGTAGCCGACGACGGAGGACGGATCGAAGGAAGCCGGGGAGTCCTTGAGGGACAGGCCGAGCGAGTGCAGCTTGACCTTGACCTCGTCGATGGACTTCTGACCGAAGTTGCGGATGTCCAGCAGGTCCGACTCGGTGCGGGCGACCAGCTCGCCGACGGTGTGCACGCCCTCACGCTTGAGGCAGTTGTACGACCGAACGGTGAGATCCAGGTCCTCGATCGGCAGGCCGAACGAGGCGATGTGGTCCGCCTCGGCCGGGCTCGGGCCGATCTCGATGCCCTCGGCCTCGATGTTCAGCTCGCGCGCGAGACCGAACAGCTCGACCAGGGTCTTGCCCGCCGACGCCAGCGCATCCCGCGCGGAGATCGAGTTCTTGGTCTCGACATCCAGGATGAGCCGGTCGAAGTCGGTGCGCTGCTCGACACGGGTGGCCTCGACCTTGTACGTCACCTTGAGAACCGGCGAGTAGATCGAGTCCACCGGAATCCGGCCGATTTCCGCACCCGACGCCTTGTTCTGCACGGCCGGGACGTAGCCGCGACCGCGCTCGACCACGAGCTCGATCTCCAGCTTGCCCTTGTCGTTCAGGGTGGCGATGTGCATGTCCGGGTTGTGCACGGTCACGCCCGCCGGGGGGACGATGTCACCGGCGGTGACGGTGCCCGGGCCCTGCTTGCGCACGTACATGGTGACCGGCTCGTCCTCTTCGGACGACACGACCAGGCCCTTGAGGTTCAGGATGATGTCGGTGACATCTTCCTTCACACCGGGGACGGTGGTGAACTCGTGCAGCACGCCGTCGATGCGGATGCTGGTGACCGCGGCACCCGGGATGCTCGAGAGCAGGGTGCGGCGCAGCGAGTTGCCGAGGGTGTAACCGAAACCCGGCTCCAGCGGTTCGATGGTGAACCGCGACCGGTTCTCGGACACGACCTCTTCGGTCAGCGTCGGTCGCTGTGAAATCAGCATTTCTTCCTCCTTCGGACGCCCACTATTTGACGCCCACTCTGTGGGAGCTGTTGCGGCCCTGAGGGACTCAGGGCCACAACCAGCGGCACGCTTACGCGCACCTATTACTTCGAGTAGAACTCGACGATCAGCTGTTCCTGCAGCGGAACATCGATCTGCGCACGCTCGGGGAGCTGGTGCACCAGAATCCGCAGACGGCCGGGAACGACCTGCAGCCAGCCCGGGATCGGGCGATCGCCGACGGTCTCACGCGCCACCTGGAAGGGGTACATGGCCAGCGACTTCGCCTTGACATCGATGATGTCGTACTGCGAGACCTGGAAGCTCGGCACGTCGACCTTCACACCGTTGACGGTGAAGTGGCCGTGCGAGACCAGCTGGCGAGCGCCACGACGGGTACGGGCCAGACCGGCGCGGTACACGACGTTGTCCAGACGGGACTCGAGCAGACGCAGCAGGTTGTCGCCGGTCTTGCCCTTCTGGCGGTTCGCCTCTTCGTAGTACTTGCGGAACTGCTTCTCCATGACGCCGTACGAGAAGCGAGCCTTCTGCTTCTCCTGCAGCTGCATGAGGTACTCGGATTCCTTGATCCGCGCGCGGCCGTGCTGGCCGGGCGGGTAAGGACGACGCTCGAACGCCTGGTCGCCTCCGACGAGGTCGACACGCAGACGACGCGACTTGCGGGTGATAGGGCCGGTATAACGAGCCATTTTTCTACTCTTCCTTTCCCGCTAGACGCGACGCCGCTTGGGCGGACGGCAGCCGTTGTGCGGCTGCGGAGTGACATCGGAGATCGTGCCGACCTCCAGGCCGGCGGCCTGGAGGGAACGGATCGCGGTCTCGCGGCCCGAACCCGGGCCCTTCACGAAGACGTCGACCTTCTTGACACCGTTCTCCTGCGCCTTGCGGGCAGCGTTCTCGGCGGCGAGCTGAGCGGCGAACGGGGTCGACTTACGCGAGCCCTTGAAACCGACGTGGCCGGAGGACGCCCAGGAGATGACGTTGCCCTCGGGGTCGGTGATGGACACGATCGTGTTGTTGAACGTGCTCTTGATGTGAGCGTGGCCGTGCGGGATGTTCTTCTTATCCCGGCGACGCGCTTTCTGAGTCTTCTTCGGGCCCGAGGCCCGGCTCTTCGGAGGCATGCGCTATCCCTACTTCTTCTTGCCGGCGACGGTCTTCTTCGGACCCTTGCGCGTGCGGGCGTTGGTCTTGGTCCGCTGGCCACGCACGGGCAGGCCACGGCGGTGGCGGATGCCCTGGTAGCAGCCGATCTCGATCTTGCGACGGATGTCGGCCTGCACCTCGCGGCGCAGGTCACCCTCGACCTTGAAGTCCTGCGCTTCGATGAAGTCGCGGAGCTTGGTCAGGTCGTCGTCGCTGAGGTCCTTCGACCGCAGGTCCGGGCTGACGCCCGTCTCCGCGAGGATCTCCTTGGCGCGGGTACGGCCGATGCCGAAGATGTAGGTCAGCGCGATCTCCATGCGCTTTTCGCGCGGGAGGTCGACGCCCATCAGACGTGCCATGGTTGGCGTTTCCTTACTTTTGCGGAGGTCTGCTCCCTGGCCGTCCCCTCGTAAGTGGGGCCCCGGCCTCCGTACCGGGGGTAGGCCGCCATCCGTCCCCTGACGGGACTCGGCGACGGCGACTGGCGCTGGGAGTGCTTCTTATTGCCAATCCGAACTGCGTTCGGTGCTTGGCGGAGATCAGCCCTGACGCTGCTTGTGGCGCAGGTTCTCGCAGATCACCATGACCCGACCGTGACGGCGGATCACCTTGCACTTCTCGCAGATCGGCTTGACGGACGGCTGAACCTTCACGTCAGATCCAATCTGGGTTGGTGTTCACTGGCCGTGAACACAGTTTTTCCCCGGTCAGTTCGACCGGGGAAACCCGGGACATATCGTCCCGGAAGTCTTGATGCGCTCCCGCGAGGAGCGACTCACTTGTAGCGGTAGACGATGCGGCCGCGGGTCAAGTCGTAGGGCGAGAGCTCCACGACGACGCGGTCCTCGGGCAGGATGCGGATGTAGTGCTGCCGCATCTTGCCGCTGATGTGGGCCAGAACCTTGTGCCCGTTCTCCAGCTCGATCCGGAACATCGCATTGGGCAACGGCTCGATAACCCGGCCCTCGACCTCGATGGCCCCTTCCTTCTTCGCCATATCCTCCGCGATCCCGGTTAGGCTGAACCTGGTTGGTTCAAGCTCATTACGGCAGGTCGACCATGAGTTTCGCAGGCGCACCGATGGATTGCTGGTGCACTGTGGCCAACCCGGTGACATACTCACTGGAGGCGGCACGAAGACATGCCACAGCCACTATGTAAGTCACCAGCGACCTACTTTACCCGTCGCCCCAGATCCGGCCAAATACGGGTGCCGTGACGTGCCCCTCCCCGGTCACGCGGGCCATGCCCCGGCCGCGGGCGGCCGGTACACGCCGGGCACGCAGTCGCCGGGAATCGCTAAACTACGCCGTGTCCTGCACGATAGATCGAGGCACCCGGGGGTAGATGTGAGTCGCGAGAACGACGGACTCCCGATGCTCCCGCCCTGGCTCTCCGAGAGCGACGTCACCGACACCGGATACGAAGCCCCCGTCGAGAACCTCCCCCAGGACGACCTCATCCCCGAGGAGAAGGGCGGCCGCCGCCTCTTCGGTCGGCGCAAGCCCCGCAAGGATTCGGCCCCCGAACCCGCCGCGCCGCTCCCCCGAACCCCCGGACCCGCGGCCGCTCCCCCGGCCGGTCCCGCCGAGCCGCGCACCCAGCAGCCGACTCCGCCCGCCCCGATGCCGACCCGCGACCCCGGCACCCACTTCAGCCTCCCCCAGAACGGCGCGCAGCCCAACGGCGCCCAGCCGACCCCGCCGACCTCCCCCTCCGGCCGCCACCCCATCGGCCAGCACCCGGCCGCGCAGCACCCCAACGGTCACGCTCCTCAGCACCCCAACGGCCAGGCTCCTTCTAATCAGCCTCCCAACGGCCACTCATCCGGACCGAACGGCCAGGCGCCTTTCACGCCCCCACCCGCCGCTCAGACCCCGCCCCAGCCCAACAACCAGGCACCATTCACACAGCCTCCCGCCGCTCAGTCGCCGCAGTCGTCTCAACCCAACGGCCGGCCGCCCATCGGCCAAGCACCGCAGGCTCCCCAGACCACGGGCCAATCGCCCTTCACACAGCCGCCCGCCGGCGCCGGCCAGACGCCCCAGTCGCCGCAGCCCAATGGCCCGACACCCGTCGGCCAGACGCCCCAGTCGCCGCAGCCCAATGGCCCGACACCCGTCGGCCAGGCACCGCAGACTCCCCAGCCCATGGGCCAGTCGCCCTTCACGCAGCCGCCTGCCGAACGAACGCAGGCCGCGAACTCCACCGGCCAGTCGCCATTTACGCAGCCGTCGGTCGGCCAGACCCCGCTCGCCGAGCCGCCCAACGGGCAGGGCGCAGCCCAGGGGGCAGGCCAGGGCGCCGAGCGACCCGCGAATATCCAAGGCGCGGAATCGGTTTCACCGAACGGCCAGCCCATCGCACCCGGCCTCCCGGATGGTCAGGGCTTCGACGGTTCCCCGGCTCCCGGCCAGCCGCCGAGACTCACCGGCGACCCCACTCAACTGCCCGTCGCGCCCGAACCCGCTCAGCCCGGTCCTTCTTCGGGTCCGCTGACGCCCCCGCAGTTCTCCGCGCCTCCGTCGCCTCCCGCGGCGGCCGCCCCGGCAACGCCGATCGGTGCGCAGCCCGCAGGCGCGTCCCTCGCGGGCACGCCGACTGCGGGAAACCCGGACGCGGCCTCTCCCACCCGTCCTCCGGCGGACCCGACCACGCGGATGCCACTGCCGCCGTCTCCGAGCGAAATGGCCTCAGCAGCAAGTGATCCCGCGGTTCGTGCCGCGCGACCGCCGCTGCCCCCGGCTCCCGGTGAGCTGTCCGACGGCGGCCCGGAGGCAGATCCGCTCGCGGCCGATCCGGCCGAGGTCACCACGAAGATGTCGCAGCCGCCGCTGCCGCCGGCTCCGGGCGATCTGGACGCGACCGGTTCCGGCATCATCGCGCCCGCCGATCCGACGACTCGCCGGCCGCTCCCGCCTGCCCCTGAATCGAGTACCACCGCAAGCGAACCGGAGCCCGTCCCGGCTCCGGGCACGCCGAAGCCGACCTCGGCCGATCGCCCGGGCATCGGCAATGGCGTTCCTCCCGTGCCGAATACGACGGCCGCTGCGCACGACCTGCTCGACGCGAAATTGGCAGAGCTAGGCGCCGGCGAGACCTCGGACCCGGACGCGGACTTCGATCAGGCGATGACGCCGGGCCGCCACCGCGCGGTGGAGGGCACGCCGCCTGCCGATGCGCGCCTCGACATTCCGCCCGCGCCGCCTGGTCTTTCCGCACCGGCGTCGGGCCCGCTGCCGCAGGTCCCGGGTGGCTCGCAGCAGTCCGCCGACGCCGGTCAACAGCTGCCACCGCCCCCGGGACCGTTCCCTGGCGCGCAGCACCTGCCGCCCGCGCCTGGCCCCTTCCCCGACGCTCAGGGCCTGCCGCCCGCCCCGACCTCCGGCGTTCCTCCGATGCCGCCGAACCAGGGCTTCCCGCCCGGACCCGTTCCGCCGCAGTTGAATCCGTGGGCGAACGGCCCGCAGACCGAGGCCGGGCCGCATTCGACCGACCCCACCGCACACGATTCCGATATTTCGGGCATCTCTCCGGGGTTCCCTGCCGGGCAGAACGTCGTGCCACCGGCAGCCTGGGCACCGGACGGCCACCCCTCGATGCCCGGGCAACGCCCCTCGGCGGACGGTCCGGAAACGGCGGAGGCCGAGGACCCGGACGTGAATCCTTGGGCGAACGCACCACTGTCCGAGGCCGCGGCGGCTGGGCTGAGTGGTCGGCATCCGGTCAGCGCGGCGCAGCCCGATTCCGGGATGCCGACTCCGCCGCGGGGTTTCCCGGCGGGGCCGTTCGCGTCCCAGTCGGCTCCGCAGGGTCCCGATGGCGTTGGGGTTGATGCGAACCCGTGGTCGAATGCCGCGATGCCCGAGGCTGCGGCCGCCGGATTCGACGGCCCGCGGACTGACGGGATGATTCCGCCCGGCACGGGTATGCCGGGCGACGGCGCTCCCGCGCAGCCGCAGTGGGGTCCGGGAGCCGATGGCCCGCAGGGTGGGCAGATGCCTTGGGCCGCACCCGGGCCGGAGCAGGGCTACCCGGGTGGGCCCGGCCCGGCCGCAGCGCCTGGCGTTCCGGGGCAGCCCGGTCCCGGTTTCCCGGGGCAGCCCGGTCCGGACGCGCCCGTCTGGGGTGACATGAACGCGCAGCCGGGTGGCCACCTGCCCGGGCAGTACGGGATGAGTTCTGTGCAGCCCGGATTCGGCGCGCCCGGTCAGTACGGCGCTCCGGCCCAAGCCGGTCCCCCGCAGGGCACTCGGGGCCCGGCCGGGTTTGCCGGTGGTCCCGCCCCGTCGCTGGATGATGTTCCGTTGCGCCGGGCGAAGAAGGCTCCGGGTTCGGGGTGGCGGCGGGCTGTGCACCATATGTCCGGTGGCGCGATCAATCCCGGCATGTCGGCGGAGGAGCGCCGCCTGCAGGAGTTGGTGGCGCGGATCCGGCAGCCGGTGCGCGGGGACTATCGGATCGCGGTGCTGTCGTTGAAGGGCGGCGTCGGGAAGACGACGACCACGATGGGTCTGGGTTCGATCTTCTCGTCGATTCGCGGGGACCGGGTGATCGCGGTGGACGCGAATCCGGACTTCGGGACGCTGTCGCAGCGGGTGCCGTTGCAGACCCGGTCGACGGTGCGGGATCTGTTGCTGGACGAGCACATTCAGCGGTATTCGGATGTGCGCCGGCATACCTCGCAGGGCAGCAGCCGCTTGGAGGTGCTGGCCAGTGAGCGGGATCCGGCGGCGTCGGAGGCGTTCAGCGAGGAGGAGTACCGCGCGGTGGCGCGGATCCTGCAGCGCTTCTACAACATCATTCTGACCGACTGCGGTACCGGCCTGATGCACTCGGCGATGGCGGGCGTCCTGGATCTGGCGCATTCGCTGGTGCTGATCTCGTCGTCGGCGATCGACGGCGCGCGCAGTGCGGCGGCGACGCTGGATTGGCTGTCGCTGCACGGTCACGACCATCTGGTCCGCAATGCGGTGGTGGTGATCAACCTGCCCCGCCCGGGCGCCCCGAATGTCGGGATCAATCAGTTGCGCGACTACTTCCTGTCGCGTTGCCGCGCGGTCCACATCATCCCGTACGACGCTCACCTGGGTGAGGGCGCCGAGATCGATCTGCATCGCCTGAGCAAGCCCGTCAAGCGCGCTTATGTGGAGCTGGCGGCCACGGTCGCCGATGATTTCGGCGCCGACCACCGGCACTATCGGGGCTGAGCAGGGACCGCTTCCGAAGCGCTTCGGCGGCAGGGCGTTCGACCCCGCGGTGACGGGGCCGCGGGCGGGTGGCTGCGCATGACACGGCTTCGAACGGGTGCTAGTTTGTGGCTCGATCGCGCTGCCGCCCTGTCCGGCGAATTCCTCGCGGCCGACCCCGAGAACTCGGAGTACACCTGGATGCGTAATGTCCGCGGCCTGTCCGCCGCACCCTGCCCGCTCGCGCCGAACCCGGCGGATCTCCGATGAAGGCGTTGTTGCCCGACGATCCGCGCTGGATCGGCCCGCACCACATGATCGCGGTGGTCGGCACGGGTGAGCTGGGCCGGGTGCTCCTGGGTCGGACGCCGACCGGAAAGCTCGTGGCGGTCAAGCGGATTCACCGCGCGCAGACGGTGGACATGGAGTTCCGGGCCCGCCTGCAGCGGGAGCTGGAGACCGGCAAGCAGCTCACCGGTTCCTGGTTCACGCCGGTGGTGGACAGTGACGCCGATGCCGAACGCCCGTGGCTGGCCACCGAGTATCTGCCCGCGCCGGATCTGGCGACGGTGATCGCGGGCTGTGGCCCGCTGCCGGTGCCGGGACTGCGCATGCTGGCGACGGGGCTGGCGTCCGCGCTGCTGGAGGTGCACCGCGCGGTTCTGGTGCACCGGAATCTGAAGCCCGGCAATGTGCTGCTGACCATCGAGGGCCCGCGCCTGGTGGATTTCGGCATCACGCGCGCCCGCGAGGACGGTTCGGCCACCGCCGACGCTCCCGCGTATCTGGCGCCCGAGCAGGCCGAGGGCCAGCCGGTGACCTCGGCGGTGGACATCTACGCCGTGGGCATGCTGCTGGTGCTGGCCGCGACCGGATCCATGTCGGCGACACCGGATCTGCAGGCGGTCCCACACGCCCTGCGCAAGCTGGTCGAGTCCTGCCTGTCGGCCGATCCGGCGCATCGCCCGTCGGCGCGGCAGCTGCTGGAGCAGGCGGAGCGCATTCCCGGGGAGTCGGCCTGGCCGCAGCCGGTGCTGGATTTCCTGGAGGCGCACCGCACCGACGCCGAATGGTGGGCGTCGAGTGGTGAGCAGGAGACCCGTTACCGGGATCAGCTGGCGCGCTTGGCGGATCGCCGCCGCCGCACCATCGGCTGGGCGGCCGCGGCCGTGACCGGCGCCGTGGTGGTGGGCGGCACGGTGATCGGCTTGGTCCGCGCCTCCGATACCCAGGGTCACGCGCAGGCGCGCACGGATTCGTCACTGGACCTGACGGCCGCCGAACTGCGACTGCTGGACACCTGCGCGGTCCTGGACAAGGCGCTGCCCGGCAAGCTGGGCACCCGCACCGGCGATCCGGAGGCCCAGCCCGGCGGCTGCGCCACCACGGTGCTCGACGCGTCGCAGCGAAAGGTCCACTACACCCTCGACATTCCCGATGCCGCGATCGGCGTGGACCAGTTGAAGCCGACCACGCACACCGCGAGCTGGGGCACGATCCTCAGCGCGGGCGCGGCCGACAACACGTGCGACACGGTCCTGGTCGCCAAGTCGGCCGGTGATGTCCCGTTGCGCATGTCGGCCGCGCAGCTGGATCCCGCGGCCCAGCCGGGTTCCGCCTGCACCGCCGCCGAGCAGGCGCTGGCGGCCGTGGCCGAGCAGCTGACCGAGGTGGTCCCCCAGCGTAAGGCCGCCGCGACGTCGGTCCTGCGCGTGGACCCGTGTTCCCTGCTGCAGGACAGCACGATTCACGACATCACCGGTGAGGTCACCGACCGCCAGCATTCGCCGCACGCGTGCGCGGTGGTCGGCCCCAATGGCTGGGTGCGCGTCGACCTGGTCGACCAGTCCCGCCCCGATCAGGGCGACTGGGCCTACGAGGCCGTGCAGACCGGCGACTACACCACCTATGTGATCGGCGCCCGCACCCCGAACGACTGCAATATCGCCTACCTGGTGCGCCCGACGGACAAGGGCAATGCCGAGCAGCTGAAGTTGCAGGTGTCGGATCAGTCGGCCACTCCGGACGCGTGCGGCAAGGCGGCGAAACTCCTCGCCGACGCGGTCTCGAAGCTGCCGAAGTAGCCGCGCGCTACAGGTATTGCGCCTTGGCGAGCAGCGCGTACTGCGCGGCCGCGCGTTGCTGGGCGTCCGTGAGCTGGGCCCCGGCGACGCGCGCGACGTAGCGGTCGTAGTGCAGGGTGCAGACGTAGCGGTCGGTGGCGTTCCAGGCCTGGGAGAAGCTGGTGCGGTTGGGGCTGGGGTTCTCGGCGCAGGTCGCCCCGGGCACGCCGGGCGGCGCGTCGGTCGCGCCCTGGATGAGCCCGTTGATGCCCGTCCACAGGCTCGCCGCGGCTTTCGCGTCGCGGGCGCGGAACAGCAACGCGCCCTTGACGGTCGTGGCGGTCAGGTCGACGCCGTTGTCGTCGAGCAGGGGCTTCCACGGCCCCTGGTTGTCGACGGTGTGCAGGTAGCCACGCGCCGTGCGCACGGCTTCGTCCTGTCCGGGGCGCGGATAGTCGGCGGGGTGCAGGGTCCGCCGCAGCATGCCCTCGGGGTCGTAGTCGAGGTAGAGGATCTCGCGCGCGGTCAGCGGGGGCGTCTTGTCGAGCAGCGGCAGCTGGGCGTCGATGATCTTCGTGGCCAGTGCTTTCAGCCCGTCGATCTCCGCTGTGGGGGTCCGGACGGAGACATTGATCGCGTACCGGCCGCGGGACAACGTAGTCGACATGGTCGGAATCCCGGGTCTCCAGTGGCCTTTCGCGGCCGGATACCTGTCGAGGCTGACCGGGACGTTCTCGGCGGCCGCGACGGCGAAGTCGGCGGAATCGATGCCCTCGGCGGCCGCCCGCGCCTGCTGTTCGTCGGGGAACTGCATCACCGTCACGTTGAAAGTCGTCGCGGTGGGGTCGTTCTCCCAACCTTCGAAGGGACTCGAATTGCCCGAACTGTGGTCGATGTAGAGGATTTCGAGGCGGGAGTGGTCGCTGACCGTGGTCGAATAGGCCAGCATCAGGTGATTGTCGTCGAGCACCGGCCTGGCGGCCTTCGCGATCACGAACCCGGTCTCGGGCCGGGACAGCGCCGTGTAGCTGAAGCTCGGGTCGACGTCCGCGCCGCTCACCACGGCGTCGCCGAGCCGTGCGACAGCGATGGCGCTGCCGTCACGGGACGAGTGATCGTAGGAAGCGCGGAAGTCCAGGGGCGTGGTCGGGTAGTTGCCGATGGCCAGGTTTCGGATGTCGATCTCGCCTGCCGCGGGAGACCCGGAGACCGTGCCCCCGCACCCGGCGAGGACGAGGCTGAAACTGACAGCGGTAGCGGCGAATACGGCCCTACGCCGATTGATCTTGTTCACGACTACCCCTATTTGTCGTTGGCGAGAATGGCGTACTGCGCCGAGATCCGCTGATACACGTCCTGCGGCTGCTGCGACCACGCCTCGGCCGCGTACCGCCCGTAGGCGACCATGCAGCGGTACGGGAACTGGAACGCGATCGGTCCCTGGTACTTGACGCAGCGGGCGTTGGGCAGCCCCTGCGGGGAGTCGATCCGATGCCAGACGCGGCCAACGGATTCCACGCCGACGAACCCCTCGGCCGCGGCGGCGTCACGGGTGCGGACCAGCCGCCCGGCGCCGAATCCCATGTAGTCCACGCCGAACTTGTCGAACAGCGCGCGTCCCTCGTTCGGGTCGTCCTCCCGGTGCAACGCCGCGTCCCGGCTCAGGGTGCCTTGGAGCGCGAAGGCCGTCTGATCGCCGTCGGGACGGATCAGCGTCAACGCGAGGATGCCCTGCGGATCGAGCGGCAGGTTGGCGAGCTGGTCCACCGGAGTCGGCCGGAAATCCTTCAGCCGTTCCACGGTCACGCCGATCGCCTTGTCCGCCAGAGCGAGCATCACGTTCGGATCGGAGATCTTCAGCTCGACGTTCTCGTGGTGGTTGACCACATCCCCGATCACGTACCGGCCGGTCGCGTACCACGACGAGAGCGCCTGGAACTGCGGGATCCACACCACGCGCGCGCTCGGATACACCGTCGACTGCAACGGATCCGGATTGGTGATGGTGTCGAAGCGCATTCCCGACAGCGCGGTGGCCGCGGCGGTCGCGGCGGCGTCGCTCTCGAAGATCATCACGGAGTGCCGCAGCGTGTACCCGAGGTTCTTGGTGTCGGCGTTGGAGGCCGCCGCGGTTCCGAATCCGGCGATCAGTCCCGGGGTGCTCGCGGTGAAGGCGTCGTTGTCGAACGACGCGAAAGGCGAACTGCTGCCGAAGGCCTTCACGTCGATGAAGGCGTGCACCCCACCCAGATTGTGGGTCAGCGCCGGATCGATCTGCTGCGGCAACGGCACAGCGTCCGCGAGGCGCATGGCTTCCATATTGCGGCTCATGCGGGCCGGGTCCTTGGGGACCAGTTGCTGGGGTTTGGTGGCATAACTGCCGGTGTCGAGCTTGGCCAGGTCGACGGTCGCGGCGGCGGGCGCCGGGTCGGACCCGCATCCCCCGGTGGCCAGTGCCGTAATCGCCACCAGCGCAGCGGCTATCGCACGAACTTGTAGCTTGTCCACAACTCCCCTTGTGGTCGAACTCAATGATCGTGCCAACCGTATAACGGAAACGCAAAGATGGCGGTCCGGGCCACCCTCGGGCCCGGACCGCGCATCGGTCCAGCTGTTACCAGGCCGGCAGCCGGCGACGCCCGGCGAGAACATCTCGCACGAGATCGTCGTAGGCGTCCGACAATTCGGCTAAATGGTGCCAAGCGCCGTGCAGCATTTCATCATTGGCGTCAAGGGTCATCAACGCGTGATGCGCTCTCACTGATGCGTCCGCGAGCCGGTCGATGACCGATCCGACTGTTTCGGTGTGCAGGGTCGCACCCAGGCGATGCTGGGGCACCGAGCGCACGATCCAATCGTCTATGGCCATGACCAATTCGATTCGGCGACGCTTGTTTTCGATGATCGAGGTCGGATCGGTTTCCGGACCGACTCCACCGCGCCCGACCACTCGCCGCTCGTGCAGTACCGCGAGATCGTGGGCGAACCACAGCAGGGGTCCGCCGATGACCCGGTGACCGCGACAAGCGCGCAAGAGTAGGTCGGAGGTCGGCAATAGGCCGGAAGCCAGTGGCTGCGCCTCCAAGTCCACATAGGAACAGGACACGTCGGGCAATGCCACAACGACCGTGTTTGATGTCTCCGAACCTGCCACGTTGCCTCGCGTTCGACGTATAACAACACCGCATTCAGGACGTTCATTACAATAAACCTCAGAATGCTCCTGTCAAGCCTTACACGGCAGTAGAACTACCGGAGTAGACTTCCAACCCTTGAAGCAACAACCGAGGAGCGAGATGGCAGACGGTCCGAGATACCAACGGATCGCAGACCTCCTCCGCGAGGAGATCCGCGCCGGCAAGTGGGAACCGGGCGATCGACTACCGAGTCACAATGAGTTGGCCGATCAGATGCAGGTCTCGATTACGACGGCTCGCAATGCGATTCAACTCCTGGTTGCCGAGAATTTGGTCTATACCGCGACTTCCCGGGGCACCATCGTGCGCAGCCAGGAGGTCCTGGAATCCGTTGTGACCAACCACATTCGGCCTGATCGGCCGCGTGCGGCGCACGACATCTTCTCGGAGATCGCGCGCGCCGCCGGTCGTGAGCCGTCCAAACAGTTCAGCGCGAGAATGGAACCGGCCAGTCAGGAGGTCGCGCACTGGCTGGGCGTGGCGCGCGACGAATGGGTGGTTTCGCGAACTATCATGCAGTATCTGGACAACGAACCGTGGTCATGGGAGGTCAGCTTCTATCCGCGAGATCTGGCCGAGGCCACCGGAATCGACGCGCCGCACGATATCCCCGAGGGGACGACGCGACGCCTCGCCGACCGCGGTTACGCCGAGACGGCGCACCGCGACACGGTCGTTTCCCGCCCCGCCACGGCCGAGGAAGCGGCTTTATTGGGCATCGGTCCAGGCACCATTCTTCTCGATCATTTACGCATCGGGGCCAATCATGATCGCGTCACTCGAGTGACCCGTCATCGTTCCACTGCGGCCCGCAACCGATTGGCATACGAATTGGGCGATGACGAAGGAACGGACATTATTCGTAAAACTCTGGGTGCGCCCTTTCCGACCGGTAATTCCCATTCCTTCGGTAATTCCCTGCTACCCGGTTCGCCATGAAACCGCACCTGCGTCGGGCTCGCGTCGCGGATCTGGGGACCATCACCAGGTTCCGGTTGCAGCGCACCAGTTGGCTGGCGGCGCGCGGCAGTGACCAGTGGACGCGGGCCGGACGCGGTCTCCCCATCGAGACCTTCGTCCGGTCCGTGGCCCACGCGGTCCGGCGCGGTGAAACCTGGATAGCGGAGGTGGACGGCGAACCCGCCGGGACCATCACCGTCAACGACCGCGCCGACGAGAACCTCTGGTCCCCCGGCGAATTGGCCGACGCCGTGATCATCCACTACATGATCGTCGATCTCCGCTTCGCCGGAATCCGCGTCGGCGAGGCGCTGCTGGCGCACGCCGCGCTCCTGGCCCGCCGCCAGCACCGCGGCTGGGTCCGCCTGGACGCCTGGACCACCAATCAGGGTCTGCACGCCTACTACCGGCGCGCGGGCTTCCGCCTCGCGCGCATCGCGGGCCCCGAGGCGACCGGCCCGTCCCGGGCCTTGTTCGAACGCCCGACCTCGGCCTGGTCTCACGACCTGGTCCGCCCGACCCTCACCCTGGCCGCCGGCGAAACCACCCGCTTCACCATCGATCCCGTCTCGGCCCCCACCTGGACCCTCACCCAGCACCCCTTCGTCCGCCCGCACCCGGGCGTGACCGCCGAGCCGGGCTCGGCGGCCACCACCTGAGCTACAGCGCGGGCAGGTCGGCGATCTGGATCATCTCGTCGCCGCGGGAGCGGGACCAGAGGATGCCGCGCCCGGGCGGCAGGCGCATGGGGCGGATATCGCCGATGAGCTTGCCCTCGTCCCGGGAGCCGCTCATGAGCAGCGCGGGGACGGACAGGTTCTTCATCGACCCGAGCACCTGGTCGTAGAGGGCGCGGGAGATGCCGCCCATATTGCGGGAGATGACCACGTGCAGGCCGATGTCGCGGGCCTGCGGGAGCAGTTCGATCAACGCGCCCAGCGGATTTCCGCCCGCCACCACCATGTCGTAGTCGTCGACCACCACGTAGATCTCGGGTCCGGTCCACCAGTCCCGGTCACGCAGCTGCTGCGGGGTGATGTCGGAGCCCGGGATGCGCTTGGACAGGTAGTTGACGACTTCCTTGATCATGCCGCCGCAGGTCTGCGAGGACGTGGAGTACCCGGCGAGCTGGTCGCCCTCCAGGACCCCGAGCAGGGTGCGGCGGTAGTCGATGAGAATGACGCGCGCGGTGTCGGCATCGGAGCTCTCGGCGATGCCGCGAATGATGTTGCGCAGCACCGTGGTCTTGCCGGACTCGACCTCGGAGAACACCATGAAGTGCGGGTCGGCGGCGAAGTCCAGCACGATCGGCTGCAGCTCGGATTCGCCGATGCCGATGACCACCTTGGTCGGGCCCTGCTGAATCCCGTGGCGGCGAGCCAGTTCCAGGATCTGCTCGCGGGGCACGCTGCCGGGCAGGGTGCGCACCTCGGGCGCGCGGCGCTCGCCCCAGATGGCCTGCATCTCGGTGCGCGCGGCGGCCACGCCCTCGGCCAGGTTCTGGGCATTGGTGTCGGAATCCAGGCGCGGCATGGCGATGAGCATGTGCAGCTGGTCGGCGGTGAGACCGCGGCCGGGCCGGTTGAGCGGCACGTTGACCGCGACCCGGCGGCCCATCTCGGAGTCCGAGGGGTCACCCAGGCGCAGTTCGATGCGGGTACCGATCATGTCCTTGACCGAGGCCCGGATCTCGCCCCACCGGTTGGCGCCCAGGATCACGTGAATGCCGTACGAAAGGCCCTGTGCCGCAAGCTGTCCGACCAGCGGCTCCAGGCTGTCGAATTCCTCGCGGACGACCTGCCAGTTGTCGATGACCAGGAACACGTCGCCGAAGCGGTCGGTCAGCACCGGGTCGTCGGACTGCGGCGCGTTCTGCGCGGCGTGCTTGCGCCGCCGGAACTCGGCCATGGATTCGATGCCCAGCCCGGCGAAGCGCTCCTCGCGTTCGCGCAGCAGGGTGGTGAGCTCGGCGATGGTGCGCCGGACCCGGTCGGAGTCGAGCTTGCCCGCGACCGAACCGACGTGCGGCAACCCGACCAGGCCGGCCATGGAGCCACCACCGAAGTCGAGGCAGTAGAACTGCACCTGTTCGGGCGTGTGGGTGGCCGCCGCGGACATGATGATGGTGCGCAGCGTGGTCGACTTGCCGGACTGCGGACCGCCGACGACGGCCACATTGCCCTGCGCGCCCGCGAGATTGATGGTGAGCACGTCGCGGCGCTGCTCGTAGGGCTTGTCGATGATGCCGATCGGCATCCACAGCTGCCCGTGCCGGTTGACCGGCGAACGCCAGTCCGGATCCGGCAGCAGCATGTCCACGGTCGGCGAATCCTCGAGCGGCGGCAGCCACACCTCGTGGGCGGGACGGCCGTGGCCGGTCAAGCGTTTCACCACGGTCTGCAGCAGGCTGTCGGGCAGGCCCTCGTCGCCGGAGGGCGGCGGGGGCGGCAGCAGGTCGAGCGGATCGAACGGGTTCTCCGGTTCGGGCTGCTCGAGGATCTCGACCATGGCGGCGGTGAATTCGCGCGGCGGCGCCTCGACGACGGTGGTGCCGTCGGCGGCCTGGCGGGCCGAGCGGGGCGCGACGTAAGGCCCGGACACGTAGGTCGCGTTGAACCGCAACGGATCCGAGGCGTCGCTCTTGAGGTAACCGGAACCCGGGATACCGGGCAGATGGTAGGCGTCGGTGATGCCCAGCACCGCGCGGGACTCGTTGGCCGAGAAGGTCCGCAGACCGATGCGGTACGACAGATGCGAGTCCAGACCCCGCATCTTGTTCTCCTCGAGCCGCTGCGAGGCGAGCAGCAGGTGCACGTGCAGCGACCGGCCCAGTCGGCCGATCATGACGAACAGGTCCGCGAAATCCGGCTTCTGCGAGAGCAATTCGGAGAACTCGTCGATGACCACGAACAGCGCGGGCAGCGGATCGAGCGGCACCCCGGCCGCGCGCGCCTTCTCGTACTCCACGACATTGGCGAAGTTGCCCGCCGAGCGCAGCAGTTCCTGACGCCGGTTCATCTCACCGGCGAGCGCGTCGCGCATACGGTCGACGAGCTCGAGCTCCTCCTCGAGGTTGGTGATGACCGCCGCCACGTGCGGCAGCGGGTCCATGCCGAGGAAGGTCGCGCCACCCTTGAAGTCGACCAGGATCAGGTTGAGCTGGTCGGGCGAGTGCGTGGTGACCATCGAAAGGATCAGTGTGCGAAGGAATTCCGACTTGCCGGAGCCGGTCGCGCCGATGCACAGGCCGTGCGGGCCCATGCCGTTCTCGGCGGATTCCTTGATGTCGATCTCGACCGGCGTCCCGTCGGGGGTGATGCCGATCGGCACGCGTAGTCGCTCACGCCCGGCGCGCGGCCGCCACACCTTGGCGGGGTCGATCTGCGCGGCGTCGGGGATCTTGAGCAGGTTCATCAGGCCCGGGTCGCTGGCGGTGGTGTTGTCGCCGAGGCTGACGATCTGCGCCGCGGTGGCGATCCGGAAGCGGGCCAGACTCCGCGCGAAGGACTCGACCTCGGCCAATGTCACGGTGTCGGCGTTGGCGAACTTCTCGGTGCCCGCCGCGCTCTTGGCGAACACCTCGCCGCCGGTGGCGACGAGCTGGAGTCCGCGTCGCGCGGCGAGGCTGTTCTCGGCGGAGCTCAGGTCGATGACGGTGACCGCGTCCAGACCGGATTCGCTGATCAAACGTTCACTGCCGCTGACGTATCCGTCGTCGATGATGACGACCAGGTGCAGCCGCCCCTGGGTGGGCTGCGGGTTGCGCATGAACCGGCCGCGCTCGAGCAGGTCGTCGGCGAGCGCGGTCTCCAGCTCGCCGAGCGAGCCGTAGATCATGCGCGACGCGCCCATGCCGTCGCGTTCGCTCGAATGCTGAACGTGCGGCAGCCATTTCGCCCACGCCCAGGCCTCGCAGTCGGGTTCGGCGGTGACGATGGCGACGGCGACGTGGTCGGGTCCGTGGAACGCGGTGAGCTCCATGAGCATCGACCACACCAGCCCGCGCGCGTCCTCGGCCGGGCCCTCCACATTGATGGCGGGGAAGGCGCGCAGCGACACCGCGGTCGGCAGGTGGTGCACCACGGAATGCGTTCGCACGAAACGACGCAACGCCACGGTGGACACCGGCTCCAGGTCCTCGAGCGGTCCGGTCTCCGGCCGCGCCAGTTTGGCGGCGAGCCGGTGGGTGCCGATGCCGACCCGCACGTGCCCGAAGTCGGGGTCGGCGGGCCGACGCTCCCACATGCGGCGCGAGCCCACGATCGAGGGCAGGTCGGCCGGTTCGGGGTGGCTCCAGATCAGCATCTCGAGCTGCTTCTGCCCGGTGCGCCGGACTTCGCGGCGGGTCTGGTCGAGGTAGCGGAAGTAATCCTTGCGTTCCTCGTTCAGTTCGCCGGAGCTCTTGTTGCTGCCGCGCTGGCCCATGAGCATGCCGCCCATGGACATGACCATCATCATCGGCATCATCATCATGTACGGGTTGGTCAGCACGGACCGTCCCATCATGGCGAACATGGCCAGCATGCCGATCATGGCGACGATCATCACGACCGGCATCAGCTTGCTCATCAGTGGCGCGGGCACCGGACGCGGAATCTCCGGCGGGGCCGTCAGCGCCATTTCGCCGCCCGGCGCGCGCGGTGGCGCGATGCGGGGGCGGCGCACGAAACCTTCGGTAGCCATGGGGTAGTTCTCCGGTCGTCGTTAGTCGAGGTCGGGCAGCTCGTCGTCGGTGCGCCGGCGCCGGAACGGAATCGACACGGCGAGACCGATTCCCAGCGCGGACAGGCAGACGATGGTGCCGACGGTGGCCACCAGCCGCGGCAGGCGCGGCGGGCCGGCGGGTTGCACAGGCTTGGGGAAGGCGTGGGACTTGTCGGCGTCGGCGTGGATCGGCAGCTCGGGCGTCTCGGCGGTGAGCACGTCCGCCGGGAACACGGTGGTGAGCGCGGCGACGGGGTCGATGAGACCCGCGCCGATGCGATCGTCGCGGCCGGTGCCGGGCTGGTGCGCGGTCAGCATGATCTGGTTCATGACCTGCCGCGCGGTCCAGTCCGGGTTCTTGGCCCGCACCAACGCCGCCAGGCCCGCCACATAGGGTGCGGCGAAACTGGTTCCGTTGAGCGCCTTCTGGCCGGAGTCGAGGCCGGTGGCGTTGACCAGTCCGGTCCCGCCCGGCTTGTTGTCGAGCGAGACGATATTGGTGCCGATGGCCGCGACCCCCACCCACGGGCCGTAGAGCGAGAAGCTCGACGGGCTGCCGTTGGGGTCGATCGAGGCGACCGGGAGCACGTACTTGTCGAACCAGGCCGGGCTGGCGATGGTCTTGACCTTGCTCCAGCTGGTCCGGCTGTCGGTGTAGGTGTCGTTCTGGGTTCCGCAGCCGCTGTTCTGGTCCACGTTGCCCGCGGCCACCACCACGACCACGTTCTGCTCGAAGGCGAAGCGCACCGCGTCGCCGAGCACCGCGTCGGCGGTGTCGCCGCCCGCGGCGGTGCAGGCGTCCTCGGAGATATTGATGACGGTGGCGCCCATGTTCACCGCGCGCACCACGGCCGCAGCCAGCGTCTGCATATTGCCGTAGCCGGACTTGCTCATGCTGCCGGGCGTGTCCCCGCCCGCCGAGTCCTTGGCCTTGTAGGCGTCGCTGAGCTGGCGGATGGACAGGATCTCCGCGTCCGGCGCGACGCCGACGAAGGCGTCGTCCGGGCCGGGCTGCGCGCCGATGATGCCCGCCACCAAGGTGCCGTGGCCGTCGCAGTCCTCACTGGTGCCGTCTCCGTCGGCGACGTAATCGCCGCCGCCCTGGAGGTTCGCCAGCCGGGGGTGCCGGTTGACGCCGGTGTCGATGACCGCGACCTTCTGCCCCGCGCCCTTGCGGTTCGGGCCGGGATTGGCCCGCCACACCGCGGGCAGGTCGAGCACCTTCTGCGCGACGGGTTCGTCGCGCGGCGCGTCGCCCTTGAGCGACTGTTCCACGCAGACGGCGTTCTTCTGCGTCGGCACCGGCGGCGCGGGCTTACCCGCCAGCCCCTGCGCCTCCCCCAGATGGGACAGGTCGGGATTGGGCCGGCTGACAGCCGCATTCGCGACCGGGGCCTGCGGCCCCAGCAGCGCACCGCCGAGAATCGCTGCCGCACACAGTGTTCGCGCCCAGTTTCCGGGACGCGCGATCATATGTTCCGGGCCGTCGAGTAGACGTCCATGATCCACAGCACCAACGGGACGATCGAGCAGATCAAGCCGTACTCGAAGATCTCGTTGAAGCGCCGGGTGACTGGGGTGACCTCGACGTGCGGGCCGATCACGCCGAATCCGATGGCGCCCACCGCGAAGGCCAGCAGCAGTCCGGCCGAGAGCAGCGGCATGCCGTCGTCGGCGACCGCGAGCAGCACCGCCAGCCCGATGAAGGTGACGCAGCCGCTGACGATCAGGGTGGCGGCCTGGGTGAGATCGGCGAACGAGCGTCCGCGCAGGCAGAGGATGATCGAGACGACCACGGCGAGCGCGATGCCCTGCCAGCGGCCGGAATTCAATGGATCGGCCGTGCCCAGCGCACCGGCGACGGCGCCGATGGCGCTGCCGACCACGATGCCGGTCTGGAACTGATTGGCCGTGCGGGCGCGCTGCCCGAGTCCGTGTGCGGACGGCAGCACGGTGGCGCCGATCGCGCCGATGCCCTCGATGGTGGGGCGGGGTTCGTGGTCGGCCGGGTCGATGGCCGCGCCGGCGGTGGGCACCGGCGGCACGGGTAGTCGGGCCAGCATGGCGGCCAGTCGCGGCACCATCGACAGGACGACGATCGACGCGACCAGTACGCCCGCAGCCACTTTCGGCACTCCGGCGTCCCAGATCATGCGCACGGCGGCGCCGAGTCCGGACAGCAGCACCACGGTCACGACCGCGGACACCACCGCGGCGCCGGCCCCGATGATGCGGTAGCCGACCACGGCGAGCAGCAGGGTCGCGGCCGCGCCGAGCATCAGGTGCGGACTGCCCAGCGAACCGGGCACGGCCAGCGCCGCGCCACCGAAGGTGAGCAGCAGCATGCACAGCGTGAGCACGGTGGCGGTCAGCTCGTCGGCGTACTTGCGCATGGCGATCGCCCCGGCGACGAGGGCCCCGATCGCGCCGAGCAGCAGCAGCGGCGGTGCGACGAACTTGTCGCCGTCCGACCGCGACAGCAGCGCCAGCAGCACCGCGAACAGCACCGCCGACACTCCGGCCACCAGACCGGTCCAGCGGGCCGCGCTCGGCGACCAGCTGCGGAACTCCTCGGCGGTGAGTCTCGACACAGCGTCGATCACGTCGTCGAACAGCGCGGGCGCTTCCTTGGCGGAAACCGCGCGCAGCACCAGCAATTCGCCGTCGTAGATCTCGGCGTCATTGAGGGTCTGACTGGGCGCGATCATGTCGCGGCCCAATTTGGCCAGTGTCCAATGCTGCGATTGGAGTGGCGTGCCACCCTCATCGCCGCCGATCGGATCGGGATTGCGGGATTCGATGAGACGCACCAGATCACCGATGAACGCGGCGATCGGCACGTTGGCCGGCAGACCGACGTCGAGCTGGGTATTCCCCCCGATGACGGACACTCGGCACAATTCGGGTTCAGCCGCCCGCGGGCCGCTGATCGACTGTGCTGTCACTTGCTGAACTGCTCCCCTATAGCTCTCAACAGTTGCCCGCCCAGGGCGGTTAACCATAATGTATCCGACTGTCCGCAGCCGTGCGATTCGCGCGGTGTGGGTGGGGAAAGTGAACGAAAGACCAACCAGGTTCGACGAATTCGGGGTTCGACTAGGATGATCGACACTCGCCAGGCCCAACGCGCCTTCGATGCGGGAGTGCTGTCCTTGGGGTTGAGCATCGAGGGCCAGGAATCGAACCGGGACCTCGACTACGCGAAACTGGCGTTCCAGCGCGCCACCGAGTGGGACCCCACCATGGCCGACGCCTGGCTGGGCCGGGCCGCCGCCGGTGAGGTCACCACGGATGTTCTGAGCAACCTGTACAAGTGCAGCACCGTCTCGCTGGGACGGGAACAGCGCCGGTTGGGCCTGCCGCCGCGGACGCTTGCTGGACGTTTTCTGCCGGGCCTCTACATCGACTATCCGCTGGCCAGTTTCACCGAGACCCACCTGGCGTGGGCGGCGCACCTGATCTCGGAGAAGCAGTACGACGAGGCCGAGCAGGTCCTCGACGAACTCGAGAAGCACCGCCGGGCACGGGCTTCGGAACCGGACTTCGAGATCGACGGCCGGATCGCCAAATACGTGCGCGGCATCCTGCACTACAACACCCAGCGCTGGCCGGACGTGATGACCGTCCTCAACGGCTCCGACAGCTGGGAGGACCCGTATCTGGCCGCGGGCGCGCATGTGATGGTCGGCACGGCCTGCGCGCAGCTGGGCCTGTTCGGTGAGGCGATCCGCCGCATGGAGGCCGCCGAGGCGGGCCCGATTCCGGCGGCCCGCACCGCGGCCATGTTCTGCCGCGGCCTGTGCCTGCGCGAGAACGGCGCGGCCGAGGAGGCGCAGGCGCTGTTCGAGAAGGTGTATTCGCAGGCACCGGATTTCGACGCCAACACCGCGGCCATGCGCGACCGCACCTACCGCATCACCCTCACCACCCGTGAGGTGATCGAGGCCCGCACCGACCGCTGGGATCCGGCATCGGCGCCCTCGCTGGAGGAGAAGCAGGCCGCCGAGCATGAGGATCGGGCCAAGGAGATCCTGGCCCAGGCGCGCGCCGAGCTGGACAAGCAGATCGGCCTGGCGGCGGTGAAAACCCAGGTGGCCAAGCTGCAGTCGAGTGCGCAGCTGGCGAAGATCCGGGCGGAGAAGGGGCTTTCGAGCTCTGCGCGCGGCCAGCACCTGGCTTTCACCGGTCCGCCCGGTACCGGTAAGACCACCATCGCGCGCGTGGTCGCCAAGATCTATTGCGGCCTGGGCATTCTCAAGACCGACAAGGTGGTCGAGACCAAGCGCTCCGACTTCGTCGGCCAGCACCTGGGTTCCACCGCCATCAAGACCGACGCCCTGATCGACACCGCCATGGACGGCGTGCTGTTCATCGACGAGGCGTACACCCTGATCCAGACCGGGCTCTCGGGCGGTGACGCGTTCGGGCGCGAGGCCGTCGACACCCTGCTGGCCCGCATGGAGAACGACCGCGACCGCCTGGTGGTGATCATCGCCGGATACGACGGCGAGATCGACCGCTTCCTGGCCGCCAACGATGGTCTGGCGTCCCGCTTCGCCAAGCGGCTCCAGTTCCCGTCCTACACCGCCGAGGAACTCGGTGCGATCGGCGAAGTCGTTGCGTCCAAACGAGATTCGGACCTGTCCGAGGACGCGCTGGCGGCGCTGATCACCACCTGTCAGAAGCTCTACACGATGGAGAGCACCGATCAGAGCGGGCAACCGCGCCGCGGAGTCGACGTGGCCGGCAACGGCCGCTTCATCCGCAACCTGATCGAGGCGGCCGAGGAGGAACGTGAGTTCCGGCTGGCCAACGACGAATCCATCGATCTGAGCGCCGTGGACGAATCGGTGCTCATGCGCATCGAGGGTCCCGACATGAAGGCCGCGTTGAGCACCCTGCTCACCTCGCTGAATCTGGCGTCGGCCGCCGACTGAGGGGCAACTGAACTGTGAACGACTTTCCGCGGGGAGCGGGCGGCTATCAGCCGGGCGGAAATGGTGGGAGCGAGCGGCAGGGCCGTCCGCCCCAGGGGTATGGCGATCCGGGGCAGCCGTACGGTCCCGGCCAGGCATACGGTGATCCCGGCCAGGGGCACGGTAGTCCTGGCCCGGCGCACGGTCATCCCGGCCAGACGCACGGTCATCCCGGACAAGCGCAGGGTGCTCCCGGCCACTCATCCAGTGCGGGAAGCGGTTTCGGGCGCGAGTTCGACGACTTCCTGAACCGCACGTCGAATGTCGCGGCGCCACCGCGGCCGGTGCCGCCACCGGCTCCACAGCCGCAGGCCCCGCAGGCTGCACCGGCTGCACCGCAATCGTCGGGAGCGCAGCCGGACCGCTCGGCCACCGCGGAGCCCGAGGCCCGGTCTCGCAGGCGTCGCGCGCCGCAGCCCGACGCGACGGCTGCCGCGAATACCGTTGCCTCCGAGCTACGTTCGGACGACGTGTGGCTGCTGCGGAACCTGCCGCTGCGCCTGGTGATTCCGGCCGCCCTGTTGGGCGTCGCGCTCTCCCTGATCGCGGTGGCGTTGAAGGCCCCGTGGTGGGGTGCGCTCCCGGCCGGTCTGATTCCCGCTCTGATCCTGTTGATCCCGGTCGGCGGCGTCCCGATCGGCCTGCGGCTGGGCCGTTGGGCGACCTACCGCTGGCAGCAGGCCCGCCGCGCGAATCTCGACGAGAACGCCGCGGTCGACGTCCCGCTCCCCGACGGCGGCAGCTGCGGCCTGCGCTGGGACGGCACCCTGCTGACCACCATGCTCCGCATCGACCCGCCGCCGGACACCCTGACCCTGCTGCGGCGCGGCTCGCTCAGCACCGATCAGCTGCTGCCGCTCAACGAGATCGCAGCCTGCCTGCGCCAATACGATGTCGAGCTGCATTCGGTCGATGTCATCAGCACCGGCACCCGCACCGCCAGCCCCGAGGCGGTGATCTCCGGCTACGCGGCCAGCATCGCCCCGCTGGGCCGGCTCTACGACGAGATCCTGGGCCCGCTGCCCGCGATCGCGCACCGCACCATGTGGCTGGTGTTGCGCCTGAACCCGCTCGACAACGCCAAGGCGGTCGACAATCGCGGCGGCGGCCCCGAGGGCGCGCTCCGTTCGGCCCTGGTCGCCACCCGCCGGGTCGCGAACCGCCTCGCCGGGCACGGCATCACGGCTTCGGTCCTGACCACCTCCGAAATGTCCACCGCCCTGCGCGAACTCACCCGCGGCATCCCCGTCGCCGAGTTCACCGAGCACCCGGACAACTTGGAGCACAACGGGATTCACCTGACCAGCTACCAGATCGACCCGCAGCTGTTCAATTCCGACGGCCTGGCCAAGATCTGGGCGGTCCGCAGCCTCGCCACCACCGTCACCGTCCGCCTGCAGCCGGTCCCCGAGCCCGGCGCCAAGCCCGGCCAGCCCGCCGCCATCGTCGAGGTGGACGCCCGAGTCCGCTACGACACCCCCTACGAGCACGGCGAACCCCCCGTGGCGGGCCTGAAGGAACTCCCCCGCCGCCAACTCTGGGCCCTCATGGACATCCTGTCCTACGGCACTCAGGAGATCCGCCCCTCCGGCTACCGCGGCCCGGTCGACGTCCTCACCGACATCACCATGCCCACCGCCGGCTGCGGCCAGCTCATCGGCGCCGACGCCACCGGCAGCGGCATCGCTGTCCCCCTCATCGGCGACGGCTCCCGCCGCATCGACATCATCGCCAGCCTCCAACTGGCCCAGCAGGTCATCATCCGAGCCATCGCCCTGGGCGCCGGCGCGGTAGTCCACACCGCCCGCCCCTGGGCCTGGCAGGGCATGGTCACCAATATCGCCGCCCCCCACGCCCTCTCCCTGGCCTCCTCGGTAACCCACAGCTCCCGAGGCACCACGGTCTCCGGCCGCCTCCCCACCCCCGCCGCCACCGTCATCGTCTTCGACGGCGTCCCCGCCACCGCACCCCCCGGCTCCGCCACGGTAGTCACCGTCCACGACGCCATCTCCCCCGACTACCACCCCGACGCCGACGTCACGATCGTCCAACACCCGGACGCCCCCCACACCATCTCCGTCCATACCCCCGCCACCATGACCACCGCCATGATGGTCACCACCCCGGCCGAACAGCACTACCTGACAGGAGCCACCGCCCGCCGCTGACCTCCGAAGCGCGCCTGTGAGATGTCCCCCAGCGGATTCCCATGGCGCGCCTCACATCTAGACCAGCCAGTACACTTCTGCACACCAGAAGCTGGGCACAACAGGCAATTCGGTATCGGGGGGGATGTTTCGACATGCGTCATGGCCATGGCCGACTACGGTCGGCCCGTCTCGGGATGCGCGCGGCAGCAGCGGCAGCGCTGGCGGTTTCGGTGTTGGTGAGCGCGGGGTGCGGGTCGGAATCACATGCGGCCGAGGATAAACCGGCTGAACTCAGCAAGCTCGATACGGGCAGTTACCCGACGAAACCGCAGGACCCGACTGTGCCGGACCCCGCCAAGCAGGCTCGCATCCTCGAAGGAGCCCGACTCGGCAATATTCTGCCGCTAGGTTCGGAGATCGACCCAGCCCTTGGCCGTAATGGGTCCGACATACACATCTTCACCGAACCGAACACATATGACGGAATTCTGAACGTCGATCACTTCGCCGAAGACGCGGCCGGATTCGTCGTCGGATTCGCGACGAGTGCACGTCCCGCCGACGATGTCTTCCTGGGCTATACGCTGACCAATGCGGTCATGATCTTCGATAGCGACGCCGCCGCGGCCAACGCCGCAAATGCACTGGTCCGTCGTGGCTTCTGGCTGTCGCAGGACGGCGCGGCGGTCGATCCGATCCAATCGGCACAACATCCTGCTGCCCAGATCATCTGGGCTCCAACGGAACAGCGGCTCGCATCCTGGTATCCCACCGGGAAGTTCGTCATCTTCACCATGTTCGATCTGATCGAGAATCGATCCGTCGAGCACAGTTTCGGAGTGGCTCCCGAGCCCGCGCCTCTCGCATTGGCCGACAAAGCAATCGATGTGACCACCGCGCGGTTGAAGACGTTCCAGCCGACACCGCCGGACAAACTCGCCAGTCTTCCGCTGGACCCAGATGGCATGCTCCGGCTCACCCTGCCACGTCCGGCCGGAGACCAGACCTCGGCGGCCTTCACCGGGACCCTCGACCGACACGGCATGTTGCACGTCGTCGAGAATCCGGCCAAGTACCGGGATCTCTTCGACAAGACCGGCGTGGATTCCATCAGTGACGGTGCGGGATTTCTGGTTCGGGCCAAGGATTCCGATTCAGCTCAGGCATTCCTCGACAGCGCGTCGGCCTCGAGATATCAACAGCGGATCGACCCCCCGGCCGGGCTTCCGAACGCACATTGCGTGAAGTACCACGGACCCGACGAACACGCGGCCCCTTTCCATTGCTACGTCGCGTACGGACGGTACGCAGCGACGGTGTGGTCACAGCAACAGCAGGATGTGTATCAGCGGATCTCCGCGCAGTACGCCATCCTGGCCAATAACAAGTAGGGGGACTTGTGAAGAAGCTCGGTTCTCACCGTTCGTCCGGCGGATCGATCATCGGTGCCCTCGCGGTTCTTCTGGCCGCCACTTCGGTCGCGGGGTGCGCCAGCACGGTAAAAGGGGCTGCGGCCGCGGGCGAGATCAGCCTGGAGCAACTCACCGTCGGCAACTACCCGACCGAACCGCTCGACGTGCGGTTCTCCTATCAGCACACAGCACTCGACGCCCGGGCTCTAGCTTTGGGGCGACTGGCCGACAATGTCGTGGTCGGCGCCGACGTCGACCCGAAATTCGGTCACAACGTGCTAGCGCTGTCCATGGACAACTTGGCCACTGCGAAGGCTACTCAGGTCTTGGCGGGAGCTGTCCGTCCCGTGCTGGAAAGCAACGGAATGATGTTCGGCTTCTCGACAACCGCAAGCACTCGCGAACTACCCAAATCACGTCAACGCGATCGATCCGGTAACTTCAACCCATTCGACGGCGCCCTGGGCGATCCGGAAGCCACCGCGTTCAATGTGACCGTCTTGCAGTTCCCCGACCGAGAACGTGCTCGAGCGGCCGCCGACCAGATGGAGGCCGCGGACTTCGGGGTCTCGGCCGATCAGAACGTCCACATCACCCTGGACAAACAGCCGGACGCGAAGGCCCACTGGCGCCCAGGCATTCCGTCGATGGCCGCAACGATGGCGTATGGCCAGTACGCCGTGAATGTCTATGTCGCACAGCCCAAACCCGATCTCGATGGGCTGCGGACACTGGCTCAGCAAGTCTTCGCAGCGCAATTGCCGCTGCTCGACAAGGCACCGGCCCTGTCGCCGCACGAGATTCTCCGTCTCGACTACGACCCTGACGAGATGCAGCGCAGAACTCTCCACCCCAAGGAGTACCTCCGTCCTCATCCGGTCAGCGAGGCTACCCACACCCCCCGAGGCCATCTCCACTATGTCGACGACCAGGCCACATGGAAACGACTGCTCGACGACAACGGCGTCGACCGTGTCTCCAACGCCACTATGGGTGGCCAGGTGTTCCGTACGCGGGATGCCCAAGCAGCCGCCACGCTGTGGTCCGGAATCAAGCAAACGGCGAGCGGCTCGGCCGAGGCGTCGGCCAACGTCCCTGATATCTCGTGCAGCGCCGAGCCCAAGGACAAGTTCGAGGAGGCTTGGTACGCCTTCGACCTCCCGGCATCCAGCACCGTCTACGTCTGCGCTCTGCACTACGGCCGGTACGTCGCCCGAGTAGCCAGTCCCCAATTGGTCGACGTACAGCAGCGCGCCGCAGCACAGTACGCCTTGCTGGCCAAAAGCCAGTTCATGTGAGGAATCCGGATGAATATCGGAGCGGGCACCATTATCCGCGGCTACCGCATCGAGCGTCAGCTCGGATCGGGGGGCATGGGCACGGTTTACCTGGCTCGGCATCCCGAGTTGCCGCGATGGGATGCGCTCAAGGTATTGAGCCCGCAATACAGCCAGGATGCGGAGTACCGGGCCCGGTTCGAGCGTGAAGCGAATCTCGCTGCGGCTCTGGATCATCCGAATATCGTCGCAATCTACAACCGCGGCGAGGACAACGGTCAGCTCTGGATCGCGATGCAGTACGTCAATGGCATCGACGCGGCCGCTGCCGCGGAACGAGACCCTCGGTCGATAACCCCGTGGCGAGCACTGCACATCGTGACCGAGGTCGGCCGGGGCCTCGACCATGCACACCGTCGAGGCCTGCTGCATCGGGATGTGAAGCCCGCCAATTTCCTGCTGTCGATGGGCGACGGCGGCGAAGAACGTGTGCTACTGACCGATTTCGGCGTCGCGAAGTCGACCGAGGATGCCAGCGAGCTCACTCAAGCGGGTGGCTTCGTAGCCACGATCGCCTATGCCTCGCCGGAGCAATTGAGTGGAGATCGGCTCGATCACCGTGCCGATATCTACAGTCTCGCTTGCTCCTTCTTTCGTCTGGTCACAGGGCAGAATCCGTATCCGGGCACCCAACCGGCCGTGGTGATGATGGGGCACCTCAGCGAACCACCACCGCGTATCACCGCCGTCGACCCCACGCTGCCGGCTGCGGTGGACGATGTGATCGCCGTGGCCATGGCGAAGAATCCTGCAGATCGCTTCGAGTCCTGCCACGAGTTCACGGCCGCGCTGAAGTCGGCGCTCGAGTATGGGGTTTCCGGTCTCTCGATGCAGACCGTGCCACACGCCCGGAACACTGTTCCGGCGACAGCGTCACGGACAGAATCCGCTGCCTCGACGTCTGTGAAGCAGGATGCCCGTAAACGTCTGTGGCTTGCCGGAGGCGTTGCCGCGACGATCGTCGCGCTGGCCGCAGGCTCAGGAATCTGGGCGATGAGCGACTCGACGTCCAGCGGTGACCGAAGCGCGTTGGCCGAGGCCCGTAGCGACAATCCCGCCTTCAACGGGAAAAGCATTGTTGTAATGGACATCTCGGGCAAGAGCGGCTACTCGGCGGAGATGGATGTTCAGCTGAAGCCCAGCGCTCAGTCGAAGTTCCTCGAAGACCTCGGGTTCAGCTACAACCCGAATTTCCTGAGCAAGGGAGATGAACCGAATCCCCGGCCCATCAAATCGGGATCGGACTCTCAGTACGCCGCGCTGTCGCAGGTGACGTCGGGATACCTGCTCGCCGTCAGGAGTGATACCGACGCGGGCGGTGGCGGATTGGTCAATCTCCCGGCCTCGGTAGCGGGGACCACGGCGTCGGTCATCGTCGTCGACGATCCGACTACGGTTGCCGCCATTCGGCAGTGGTCGGCCAATTCGGAGCAGGTGCTACTCGACAAACTTCTGCCGATCTTACGCAAGCGAGTCAAGTAGCACCGGTCCGGTGATCAACCCACCGGACCTGCTCCTTACTGAGTCGGCAGCGTGTCCCAGTTCTTCAGAGCGTCCTTGTTGGACAGCGTCGGGCCGGGGACAAGCTGGCCGATGATCTCCCACGGGGCCAGGTGCGGTGCACTTCCCAGTCCGAGTGTCTGAGCCGTTGCGAGATCAGGAATGCCGTATCGAATCCCGTTGTCGGCGATGTAGAACAGGCTCTCCCGGCGCTGACTGCCCGGCTCGATGCCGGTGGTTCGCACGAATTCACCAGTGGTCGGCGGCACGTAGACGGCGTCCACCCGGTCACCGGAAGAACCGTCCTTGGTAGCGAGATCGACCGGCTTCCGTGAATCAGGCAATGGCAGACGCGTGCCGACGAGTAGTTGAACCGTGGCCCGGTCCGAGGGCCCCTCGGTCGCATCCGGCTGTTCCTTGCCGAGACCACTCTTCTTGGCCCAGGTGATGCAGGTGACCGGGTTGTCTTCCGCGGTAATGATCTTCGGAGTGGACTCGGGGAAGTCGTCGACGGGCAAGGAATGGACGACCGGGATGCCGTTGAGCACGTCCGGGGTCATCGCCTTGAAGCCGTTCATGCCCTGGGAGTTGTCGGAGCCAATCACCTGTGCGGTGAACGCGGAGATCCGTTGCACGCCGTCCGCCAGCACAATGTACAGATCGGTTCGATCCGATCCATCCAGCGCAGCGACCTTGATGATGCCGCCGACCGGCACGCCGTTCAGCTTGCCGAGGCCGTTCTCGCCGACATGCGGAACCGTGGGAGGAACCAGAGGCGGAACCCTGACCGCCGCACCGATGAGATCGGTCGTCGCCGGGCGCGGCCGCTTGCCACTCACCCCGAGCGCTTGCGCGATCGAATCCTTGGCCCGATCGAACTCCGCGATCTTGCCGTCGTAGATCAGGTAGTCCTTGCCACCCTTGTTCGCCCAGACCGCCGAGCCCTTGTCGGCTACCTTCACCCGGTCGCTGAGCTCCAGACTCCCAGAGATAACAGTCGTTTCCGCCCCCGAGGACGAAGCCGCGCCACCGGAAGCCGACAGCGGCACCTTGTCGCACAGAGTCCATTGGGAGCGCTCACCCTGTCCCGTACCGGGAAGGGCGGCCGGAACACCGGGAATTCCGAGGATCGGTCCACGCGGAACCGAATTCAGCTTGCTGTCCTTGACCGATTTCGGTGACTCGCTGGTACCCGAGATCAACCGCGCCGACGCGAGATTCAGCGTCGGGTACAGGGTCATCTTGGTCTTGTCGTCCTTGTCCCGGACAACGACATACAGTGCGCCACTGTCCTTGCCCATCACGATGTTGGCGTCGCCGATGGAGCCTTGCGGACGAATGAATGCCATGATTGCCGCGCCCGCGACCACGAGCACGGCCAGGACCGTGCCGACCATCAGCGATCGGAACTGCGACCGCATGGGGTCGTGCAGCATGCGGACATCTCGGCGGATCAGTGCGTGGTCGAGGCGGCGCAGTAGAAATCGGTACCCATTGACCTGGGCACGGGTGGTCAATTGGGCTGGCACTAACCAAATCCTTCGTCGAACCCGGAGTTACGGACACGTAGAGTACTGGGCGCCGACCGACGAAAGCGCACCCTCCTTCGCGAAGGGTGCGCTTTCGCAAGTGGCACCGGCGTCTCGCTACATGAAGGAGTTGCCGACCTTGGCGTCCGCGGCGAGCGCATTCGAAAGGGCGCTTTCGACCGCGTGCGCGACGGCGTCCAGGGTCGACAGGCACTTGTCCGCGTAGGCGTTGTCCCAGTCGCTCTTCGCGGCAACCACGGCTTCCAGCGCACCGTTCTCGGCACCGCTGTTCGGGTCCGACCAAGCCTTCTTCAGCCGCTCGACGGCCTGCCCGAGGTCGCTGGAGGTGTCGATCTTGGAGGTGCCGTCACCCGCAATCGCGACCAGGTCGCTGTGGAACTGACGGAGATCCGCCACGAGGGTGGTCATCCCAGCCTTGTCGTAAAGCATTTCTTTTCCTTTGCAAGAGTTGGAGAAGTCGGAGAATTCGTTCAGGCCCTGTGGCCGTCACCCGAGGTTCGTGAGAGCCTTCGCGAAGTCGTCCTTGTTGGTGATGTCGACGTTCTGGAAGACGTCGGTACCGGAGCCGACCTTCTCCTGGAACTCGTCCATCGCCTTGTTCAGCTTCTGAGCCTCGTCGTCCCACGCCACCGCAGCAGAGTTGAACGCGTCGGCCGCCTCACCCGCGAAGTGACCCTTGGACGAGTCGACCCGGTCGGTGATCTTCTTCAGCACGTCCTTGATCGACGCGACCACGTCGGCCATGTGGGACTGCGCGGCCTTCGCGAGTTCCGCTTCGTTTGCAACCATCGTCTGTACCTTGCCTTTTCTTCAGAAATGGATAGGCGATGCGCTGCGGCATCACCGGTTCGGGGCGTCAGCTGCGAAGTCACGGGTGACTCACGACAGCCACCTCCCCCCGGGCAGCGAGTCGATCAGAGCCGAGATCGACTGCGCGATACGGTGATCACTGCCCGGTGTCAGCGTGGACCAGAGTTGCTGGTCCGGGGCGACGCCCGGTGCGGCCACGATGCGGCCTCGTGCGGTGTCGTAGACCGCGACGGCTCCGGGCGATCGGTCGGTGACGCCGTCGGCGTAGGCGTAGGCCACGATTTCGGCGTAGGAGTGGGTGGCGGAGAGGGCGAGGCCGTAGGCGGTGGCGTCGGTGTCGGGGACGCCGAGGGTATAGACGGTGCTCGCGTAGTCTTCGGAAGTTGTTGCGGTGTCGAGGCGTTCGGCCAGGTCGGCGGATTCGGCGCTGAAGGCGGCGAGATCGGCGGGCGGGCAGGGGCCGAGGGCGTCGAGGAGGGGACGGGCGAGGGAGTCGCCGGAGCCGTCGGACCATAGGGGATGTAGGTCGAGGGTGTCGCCGCGGCGGATGGCGACGGCGTGACTGTCGGCGCGGCGGGCGACGCAGACGCGTAGTTGGCCGTCGGCGGTGTGGACCCGCATGGCTAGCTCGCGGTCGGGTTGAGCGAGGGTGAACAGTGTTGTGGCGGTGTCGGTGTCGACGTCACCGTGGGCGTCGACGATGCGGCGGGCGCGTAGGTCGGCGCGGGCCTGTTCCTGGGCGTCCTGCCAGTCCTGGTAGGTCTCCTGGCGCGGCCCGACGGATAGGACGAGCGGCAGGGTCTGCACACCTAGGTGGCCGGCTAGCGCGATGAGGCCGTCGTTGGTGAGGGTGGTCATGTGGCCGACCCCTGACTACCGGCGGATTCTGCTGCGCTGGACGCCTTTTCGGATCCACTGCCCGCATTGAACGCGATGTCGGCGGGCGCGCGCTGGGCGGCCGGGTCGAGGCCGCCGAGGACGGCGGGCGCGACCTGCATGCCGGAGGTGAGGCCCAGTTCGTTGTCGCTGGTGGGCGCGCCGACGAGCCCGGCCCGCGGCGTGTGCTCCTCATCGCTGGACTGACCCGTGTTCCCCATCGGGGTAGGGGCCATGGTGGTCCCGCTCTGCTGCACCGCAACCGGTTGCGTCACAACGCGTTGCGTGGTGGTTTCCTTGGCTTCGACGGTGGTGGCGCGCACCTGCGTCAGCGGCATGGGCGGCAGGTTGAGCGAGCTGAGGTTGAGGTTCGGCATCGACGGCGCCGGAACCGCGGGCGTTTCCGCCTCGACCGGCGCGACCGGTTGTTCGGCAGGCGTCAGTCCGGCGGTGACCTGCGGCGGAGCCTGGTGCTCCCACGGCTTGGCCAGCGATTCGGTGGCCGCCTCGTAGGTCCGCATGACCCGCGCCGCCTGCGCCTTGGCGGCGTCGGCGTCCATGTCGGTCTTGGCGAGCCCGCCCAGTAGAGGCATCCCGCCCGCGAGACCGAGCTGCTGCATCAGCTGTTGCAGATCCTTGAGCTTCTCGACCTCGTCGACGTCGGGCATGGTCAGTTTCGCGAGTTCGTATGCGGCCGCGTGTGTTTCGGCCTGCACCGCATTACCGGCAGCCGCGGAGGCGGAGGCCCCCATCCAGTCACGCAGGGCTTTGATGCGTTCGATGAAGGGCCCGCTGTGCTTGGATTCCCAAGCACTGTCGAGGATTACGAGAATTCTCTCGTACTCCACGGCGGCGGCGGCGAAACCCGCGCTCAGTCGAGTCCACGCGAGTCCGGCTTCGGCGGCGGGGATCGCCCCGGCGCCCGTCACCAGTTCGCGCGCCAGCTCTTCGGGCGGCTTGGACTCCCAAACCGTCTCGGTGAAGCCGGGTTTCGTCGGTTCCAGCATCGAGGAGGGTCTCCGCTCAGCCGGCGAAGCCGAGAACGGACTGTTCCTCGACCTTGCCGAAGGCGTCGAACTGGCTGCGCAGCGTCGAGGCGAGGTTACGCAGTTCGGTGACGCCGTCGCCGCCGGAGGCCACGAAGGACGCGGCGACCGTGTTGAGGGTCTGCGCGGCGCGCTGCGACACCTCGTCGGAGCCGGCGGGCGCGAAGTCGAGCTTCGCCTGCTCCACACCGAGCCCGTTGGCGATGCGGTCGGCGAGCGCGTCCAGCTGGGCCGCGGCGTCGCGGGCGGTCGAGGCGTCGAAGCGCAGACCGTCGAATGCGTTGATGCTCATGCCAATCCTCCTGTGTCCCCTGGCAATTCGAAAATCAGAGTGTGAGGGCCTTGTCCGGTGGCTCCTCGATGGCCTCGATGGCGCCGACGACCGGCAGCACCACGCCTTCGATGACGCCGACCACTTCGTCGCCGTGCGCGCCGGTGACCAAACCCGAGCGGTCCGAGGTGGATTCCTCGTCGGCGGCGCCCGCGCGTCCGGCGGCGCCGGCGCCCGTCATGCCCGGCGAGTTGGTCGCGGTGGTGCGGCCGTTGGCTTCGGTGGTGGTCTTCGGTATTCCGGCGCCGGTGTTGCTGACCTCGCCGGTGGGAATCCGGTTGGCGCCCACCGTGTTGGAGGGCGTCGTGGTGGTGGGCACGCCGCCGCCGAAGATGGTGCTGAGCGGGCTGCCGCCGCCACCGTCGGTCTTGGTGCCGTCCGGGTTCTCGGTCTTCTTGGCCTCGTCGGTCTTGGTGGTGGTCGTCGAGGGCGTCGTGGTGGTGGTCTTGTTGGTGTTGTTGTTCGTATTGGTGTTGTTGTTGCTGGTCAGCGCGGAGCTGAGATCGCTGACGCCGCTGGACAGCACCGTCGCGCCCTTCTCGACCACCTTCTCGGCGACCGTCGGCGCGACACTGGAGATGGGCTGCAACGCGGTGCCGACCATGTTCACCAGGTTCGAGATGTTGGACGCGACGGGCGCGCCCGCGATCATGATCTTCGTCCCGGCCTCGAGGATCTCCGCGGTGCTGCCCGCGAGCTGCACCTTGGTCTTGGCCGCGATGGCCAGACCCGCGTTGATGGTCTCGGTCGCGGTGGCGATCAGCCACGGGATCCCGGCGGGAGTGGCGATCAGCGCGGTCGCCGCGGTCACCTGGGCGATGAATTGCCCGATGAGCGCGGACATTTCGGCGTAACCCTCGGCGACTATGGCTTCGGCGGAGAGCAGGATGGCGTGCTGCTGCGCGCCCTGGGCGGCCACGGTGCCGCTCTGCGCTTCGACCTGGTTGCTGGTCGCCTGCGCCTTGGTCGCGGCCTCACTGTTCCAGGTGTTCATCACCGTGCTGGTCGCCGACTTGCTCGCCGACATGGCCGAAGTCAGCGCACTGACCAGCGAGGTGAGGATGGTCGCCGGGTTGAAGCTGCTGTTGCCGAGGCTCCCCGTCCCGAACGATTGCAGCAGGCTGGTGACCGGCTGGATCAGCGCGGTCGGATCGATGGTCGGCAGCGTAGGCAGCTGCAGCCCCGACAGATCCGGCAGGCTGATTTGCGGGATCTGCGGCAGTTGAGGCAAACCCAGCTGACTCACTACGTCCGTGACCGGCGTGTCGAGGTAAGGACCGATCGGACTGCTGCGGAGCCCGTCCAGCACAGTCGGATTCGACGGGTTGGTCACAGCATCGTCGATAGGAAGCTGGCCGCCGAGGTCACCTCATTGGTTCCGTAGGTGCCGACGGCCGCGTACGCCGCGGTCGCGGTGTTCGCGTGCACGGCGGCGATCTCCGCCGAGGACATCAGGAAGTTGCCCTGCGCGACCGCGAATGCCGCGAGAAACTCCTGACCGATCAACCCGAAGACCGGAACCGCCTGCGCCATAGCGGTACCCACGTCCGCGGCCGCCGCCCCCGCGACCTGCGCCGCGATACCGGCCTTCTCGGTGCCGTACGCCAAGATGGGCGTGAATTCCGCCGCCACGTGATCAGCCATCAGTGTCCCTCCCACTACCTATGATCTTGCTCAGACTACAAGCACGAAATTTCTTGTGCCAGACCGCAAGATGCAAACTCTGGCGCAAAGTTCTGTTAACAGACCGGCCTACTCGGCCATCTCCTCGTTGAACCGGTCGACGATCTCGGCTCGCCGTTCGAACGCCCGCCGCGCCGCCTGCGCGGCCGTCGTCACCACGGCCTGCTCGAACTCCGCGGGCGTCATTCGCGACACCGCACTACTGAACTGCAGGTCCTTGAGCGCCCCGTTCCCGTCGACCTCCGCGGTCACGGCGCCGTCCTCGGACGTCTCCCGTCCTCTGACGGCCGCCATCTGATCCGCCAAGTCCTGAAACCGATACAGCTGCCGCCGCACCTGCTCCTGCAACTCATCCATCGACGAAACCACGAGCCCCCCTCTCACACCGTCCTGAGCCAACTCTGCGGCTCAGTATCGTAGTCCTGCTCCTCGACAATCTCCTGCCGAGCCACATCCGCCTCGGTGGGAAGCCCCGCCCGAGCCAGCCCCGCCGCATCAACCCCGGCCTCCTCCAACTGCTTTCGCAGCGCGAGCCCAGCCCGATTGGCAGCCTTCTGACAAAGCCGCAACACTTCCCCCGCCAACTGCCCCGGATCCCGATGCAACTCAGCCGATTCAACCTTCACGGCCAGCGGCAGACCTTGATTGGTAGTCCGCACCCGAATCGACCCGGTCGTATTGGCGACAACCAGCGAGGCCCAATCCCCCTCACCCGCGCCAGAACCGACCGCCCCCACCTCAGTCACGGCGAACTCCCTCCCAGTTAGCTTGGCGTATGACTACCATAGGCCACTCCGGTGTGACAAGAACATTTCGGTTTCGACGATCGATCAGCCGCGCTCGTCCTTGATCACCTGGATCACAGCCGCGACGTAGCTATTGATGACCGAGATGAATCTGGCCTTGTCCACAGCGAGTGCCCGCTCCGGATTGTCGACGATGGCATAGCGGCCGTCGTCCACAAGATCCCGGAACTGCACCTGGTGGCGGGTGATCCCGCGCGGCCCGAATACCGAACTCCCCTGGACGATGTGGATTTCACCGGCGTTCGAGGCTGTGGCCTCGAGGAATTCACGGGCTCTGGATACCGCGGTGTCCGGCGCCGCAGCAATGGCCGACCGGCCGAAGTCGTGATCGATGTACTGCTCGTCGGTGACCAGCCCGATGTCTCCCCGCCCGCCCCGGTCGCCGGTGGGCATTGCCTCGACAACAGCATCGGCAAGTCGCAGCGGATCACATTCGGCCACCGTATAGCCGCCCCGACGCCAATATGTTGCTCCCGGTAGTTGGCTGATCACATAGCCTTTCGGGCCCTTGCGGGCCGCATGGACGCGCACCATCGAGTCGGTTCCCCACCGATCCTGGTCGTCCCACCCGTATCCGGTCAGGAAGAGATCCGGATTCGTCAGTGCGTCGAATACCGTCGAGAAGTCACCACCGAGCTTGTGGCTCAGACTTTCTCGCGCCTCCCGCATTTCCAGGTCGAACTCGTCCGCAGTCCTCGTCGCCGACGTGAACATGAAGGGCTCGGGCGGCTCGACACCTACCCGATCCATCCAGAGCACATAGAACTCGGCCTCGGTGAACCGCCACCGCACCGTCATTTCTCGGCCACCGGGGTGACCGCTGCGGGCGCCTCACCCAGGACTGCCTCGAGATTCTCCAGGTTGGTGAGGAACTGCGGACGCTTGTGTTCCTTACCCTGCCCCTGCGCACCTGCCGCCCCCATCGGCGAACCACCCATCCCGCCAGACGACCCGGTGGACGAGGACGAAGTCGTCGCGGCGAGTCCCGCGCGCGATGTCGTGGCCACTTCCTTATCCGTCTCGGTCGTAGATGTCGGATTGGCGGAACGCGGAGCCAGCTGGGCCTTAGGCGTCTGGGGCGAGCCTGTGCCTGTAGGCGTGCCCGACGGGCTGCCTCCTGTCGGAGATCCGGACGGAGTGTTGGTGTTCGGAAGCAAGCCCAGATTCTGTAACTGCTGAGTGAGCTGATCGGTCGGCGAGGTTGTCTTGGTCGTTGTCTGCGTTTGTGTCAGAGCCGTCGTAACTGCCGACGCGATCTTCTCGGCGCCCTGTTCGGCGGCGGTGATGCCTGCCTGAATAACCGTACTGGCCTGCGTGATCAGCGTCTGCAGCGTCGTATCGGTAGTCGGATTCTTGTCTGTGGGCGTGGTGGGCGTAGTCGGCGTGGTGGGCGTGGTCGGCTGGGTGGGGTTGTTGTCGAGGTTCGGCGTCTCGATGTTCGGTGTGCCGCTGGGGTTCCCGGTCGGATTTCCACTGGGGTTTCCAGCCGGGTTCGGGTTCGGACCGGGCTGCACCTGCTGGGGCTGCACCGCGATCGCGTCCTTCGGGCTTTTGAGCATGGGAACAGCGCCGCTGGAATCCTTGACACCTTCGACATACCAATTGTCCCAGGCGTGCCTCATCTTATCCATCGCATCATCGATGCTGTACTGGGACATATGGTTGATGGCCTGCTCCACCGCGATGGATTTGTACGGCAAGAAGTTCTGCAGCTTCTTCAACCACCCCTGTGCGAAGGCCAGGTTCAGGGCCATCAGATCCATGCCGTCAGTCAGGGTCTTCACGCTCTTGAGATAGTTGGCAATCCCTGTCTGCGCCAGCTTCGCACCGTCGGAGGCCCAGACCTTGTCCATGGTCGAAGTATCTCCCTGGTAGCCAGTCAGATACTTCTCGTTGGCAGCCTGAAAGGTCGCCGCCTGAGCTTTCAAGTACGCACTCGCCGTATTCCATGCCTGTGCGTGGCTCTCGAGTTTCCCGAGAATCTTCGAATCGTTGACGAACTGCCAATGATTGTGGAAGTCGTCCCATTGGTATTGGTGACCGACTTCCGGTGCGATCGCCTTCGGATCCAACTCCACCCCACTGGCATTCGCGGAGAGGGTCTTCTGCTTATCGGTCCCCAACAACAGATCGTCGTAGTCATCCTCCATGGTTCCCGACCACTTGGTTGGAGACGTGAACCAACCAGTGCTGGATTGCCCCCACCCCGGCATACTGACCGAGTCGATGTGCACCGACGAGACAGCTAGCCCGGGCTGCCCCGGCTTCGGCACCATTCCCTCGAACTTCACGCGGGCGTCATCGCCGGAAAAGGCCGTGGCCGAGGCTTGATCAGTGTCCACGTACAGTCGGGCAGCGCCCACGAAGGACTCACCGATCCTCGTGAGCACCTCCTGATGTTCCTTCAGGGTCGTCTCGACCAGCTTCTTCGCGGCGTCGTTGAACTTCACGGCGAGCGCATGCCCCGAGTCCCGCTGATTCAGCGCGCCCAGGTCAGCCTGTGGAGCGACGCCGATGGCGGCATTCACCATCGCGAGCATCGCCGCGGCCTGATCCGCCATCGTCTGCGCGGCTTCACGGTTGAACAGGACGCCCTTCTTGCTCTCGCCATTGAGTCCGGTGAAGTCGTCGTCGGCCATCGCTCTCCCCTCCCAGGTGGACGTGATCGCAGCCTAACCGGTTGCGTGGAGCCCGATCCAGCCGAGCCGTTCACCAGCGACGTGGGTAGGCTGCCTGCGCAGGTTCGGATTCGACCGCGGGGGCAACGGTGAGCCGCGGTAGTACTGAGGGGGATTCATGGTCATCGCCATTGTCATCGGAGTGATCGTTGTCGTAGCGCTGGTAGCGCTCAATATTTCCGGCAACGCCCGAAACCGTGAGCGGCAAGCGGTAATGGCGGCTGCGATGGGCGGCGCGGTCGGCTGGCCCTCGGAGCAGTGGCGTCAGCAGCACGCGGCAATCGGGCTGTGCCCGTATCCGTCGAAGGCCAAGTACAAGGATCCCATCCACGGCCAGGCGGCCGGCGCTCCCTACACCACCTTCTTGGTGGAGCACGAGACCATTTTCCAGAACATGATCACGACCTGGCGGCACACCGCCGTCGTCATCGAGGGCGTCGACCGATCCGTGGACAGGCTGGACCTGCTCTCGACCCAAGGCGAATGGCTCCTCGAGTTCAACAAGAAGTCGGTCGAACACCGCCGATTCCCCAGCGGCAATGAGGAATTCGACCGCTGGTACCTCGGCCTCACCCCCAACCACCCCGACCAGGCCCGCCCACTCCTGACCCGCCCGGTCATGGCTGCGGCCTACTCCATAATCCAGATCGCCCCCACCGCCCGCATCCGGGTCAACGAGGGCGCAGTCATCTGCTGGATCCGAGGCGTCCACGACCGAGACTCCGCCGGCTATCTCGAAGTCATGCGCCTCACGATTGAGCTCGCCACCGCCATCAATCAGGCTGCGGCACAGTTCAATACGGGAAATCAGCGCCACGGCTGACGCTCTCCAGCTTGGCCTGCAACCACGGGGGCGTGTGTTCCTCGCTCCGAGGAAAGTATTCGAAGTCGAGGGCGTACGCATCGGGTGTGAGTGGTGGAACGAAGTCCGGCTCACTGTCGTAGTCGAACGCCGCCTGGCAATCTCCGTCGCGATCGATCACTACTCGCGCAGTGAACCAGGTGCCGACCTCGGGCACGAACATCGCCGACCTGAGGTCCGAAAGTTGCTCCATAACGGCGAACGGTGCAGAGATTCGGGCGACCAGCCCCTCTGACGAAACGGATTCCAGGCGATCACCATCAATCTGGATCGTGGCGCGATACTCGTACCGGAGTTGAGTCCAGCCGTGTGGCGCCGAATCCATCAGTGTGCTGCCGATGGCCTGAATCGCCGCCCAGTCGAGCGGATCACGCCGGCTCACTCCGCATCAGCCACTCTGGGACTACCCTCCTCGTCGCCCTCCCGAAGTTTGGCTTGCAACCACATCGGGATATGCGCCACATCGCGAGGGAAATACTGAAGGTCCAGCGCATATGCACCGGCGGTCAACTTCAGATTGAAATCCGGCTCGCTATCGTAGTCGAAGTTGACGTCATACCCGCCGGACCGGTCGATCATCAGCCTTGCAGTGAACCACATCCCTGTTCGAGGTTGATACATCGCCCGGCGGAGCCTGTCGAACTCCCCCATCGCAATCCCCGGCACCGAATTCCGAGATGATGCTTCCGCAGTCGAGAATTCCCTCGGCTCATTCTGCGGCGAAGTCGAAGTAATGCAGCCAAGAAGGATTGGTACTGCGCCCGCGCTTTCGATTGAACTCAAGGCGAAATTTGTAATCCTTGATATTTGGCTGACCAAATTTGAACCAGTCGGAGACGGATGGCCAATGCATCACCGCAGACTGATTCTCTACGACGAGCCAAACCGGCGGATTCGGAAGTCCAATATCCCCGCCATCTATCACGTGGAATTCATATCCCTGATGCTCGACAAGCACGAGAATTCCAGCTTCATCAACCAGAGTTGGCTTCATATTCCCAAGCGTGGCCAAGGCATGCCTTTTGGCCTCAGCGCTAATCGCATCGACGCCAAAGGAGCTGCCCGCGAACCAAAGCCCCGAGTTCGACCCGATCAACTCGAGTACCTCACGGACCGCGGTAGGGACGGTATGTACATCCTGATCGGCCGCCCACGCGTCGACCTGCTCACCCGTAGCCCCAGCCATCAATTCCGGTCGGAGACCATCACTCACAGCTCGCTCGAATATCCCACGCACTTCTTCAGCAGCGGACCGCTCTTCAATGCTCATTCAAGTAGGCTCTCTTGCGCTAGGTTGCGGATTTCGATTCTAACTCCAGGGAATGCAGCTTCATAGGCCATGATAACATCCTGACAAGATTGACATATCTGCGTATCAGTGGGGTGCTCGCGACCTGTTGGCAGATCGACAACCATTCGCACATCGCCGGTGATATCTTCGACTGTAAACGGCCGGTAAGACTCGCCGACCAATGCAGCCTTCTTCTCGGCGAGATCATTCAACGAACGAATAGTCTCGAGCACGCGATGACGGGTGCGCATCACCTCTCCCTCAACGCCCTCGGGGTAGCGAGCATGGTCTTTCACGTCACTGTAGATTTCATCCGTAATACGCTGCCGCTGGCGAAGCAGATCACCCTCAGGACCGGAGGGTATGTCCGGAAATCCGCGCTTCTGCCAGCCCGCCACCTTCCGGACTGCGTTCTTGATCGCGTTGTCGACCTGTTCTCTGTCCAACCCGCTCGCATCCTCCAACTGACGGCGCGCAACCTCTTCCAGCAGCTTCACCTCGGAGTCGTATAGACGAGGTGTGCGATTCGAACCCCTACCCTGCGTGCCCGGGTCGTATGGAGCCGCGTCCTTGGTTTCGAACAGCGGACGATCGTCTGAGGGACGGGCGGGTGTGCCACTCGCCGGGTTCCAATCATGCTCGAGGCCACTGAACCCGAAGACGTCACTGGCGGCACCGGAGTCCATTCGGTATCGAGCGGTGGCCAAAGTGCGTTCATGCGGACGACGCACGGCATCCTCGGCAGGGTCTCCACCACCGTTCAATCGGCGGACATCGTCCATCCCCTCGTCTCGGAGCTCTCGATTCCGTTGAACGAGTTCGTCGAAATCTGCCAGTCGAGTCTGCTGATACTCAGGAGACGACAGATCGACCGGCGGGGAATCGTCATCGGCGCTCGGCTTTTCCTTGGCCTCGTCCGATGTAGGGGATGGATCGGGATGCTCGTGGTTCGGATTGCGATCCGGTCGACCGATGCGTGCTTCGGGTCGAGAGTCGTGGCCAGGTTTGGACGACTCTGACGGATGGCCGGTGGTCGCGGGACCATGAGGTACTGCGACTTCAGATACCCGCGGCAGCAAGGTTTCATGGTGCTGCTCGAAGTAGCGGGCGAGCGCGGGATCGTATTCCTTGAGGAGGCGCCAGGGCGTCACGCTCTCGCGTGGGTCCATGAGGCCCACACGATCCAAGATCTCCACGAACTTCTCACGGAGCGCGGGCAGTTCGGCCGCGCGCGCCGGCTCGTAGTGAGCCTTCGCGATCTCGGTGGCGGCGGCTCGCATTTCCTCGAAACGCGAAGCCAGGTGCGGTGTCAGCGTCGATGGCCGCTCCAGCGTCGGGTCGAGATGAGTACTGGGCGAGCGTTGTTCGGGGTCGGCGGCGCGGGTGGGTGCGGCGGAATCCTCGCCGGTTAGGTGTTCTCGCCCTGTTCCCGGTTGATCCGGGCGATCTCCGACTCGCCCCACGCCTGCCAGATCTTGATCTGGTCCTCGGTGGCCGGGCGGCGTCCCTTCGCGTCCTTCTCCCGCAGGATCGCCAGGTCGCGGTCGCGCTTCGCTTGGAGTTCCGGGTCCTCGATCTCGTCCCGCATCGTGGGGCCCAGCACCTTCCGCGCTATGCGTTCCATTTCCTCCGGGCTGATGGGCATCGGGGGTCCTTCCTATATCGGTGAGACGGACTACGTACTTTCCGTCGATGAAGTCACGGCTTTCGACCCGGAATCGGGTGCCTGGCGGGAAGACAACCTCTTCTTGAGAGAGACTTGCCCAGGAGATGTCCTTCCCGGTGTGGGAATCGATGATCAGCTCGATATTGCCTCCTGGCATCGAGCTGTCCTTGTCCGCCGAGGCGAAACCTGGGTCGACCGGCGGCTCTTTGCCCGGAGAGTAGGCCTCCAGAAACTTCTCCATGGCGACCGGATCATCGAAGCGGAGCGAGCGATAGACGGTCCCCTCATGATCCGGCAGCTTGTTGTACGCCGAGACCAGGGTGCGGATTTCGACGTCGTGGCCGGCCAGAGCGGTTGGATTGCCGTTGCGGGTACCGTCGTTGACCGGCTCGTTGAGGTTGAACCCCTGGTTGCGCCGGATGGCGTCCAGCTCGGCATCGGTGAGCCTGGAGATCTCGGGATGATTCGCGGTCTCGTAATCGCGGATGGTTTGGACCTCGCCGTGGCTGATCCTGTTCTTCGCGGCGTACTCGTGTGAGGCGGTGGGGTCTTCGTAACGCGGGTTCGCGTAGTACGGCTTGTCCTCGACAGGCAGTTTCGGGCGTGTGGGCTCGGTGCCGTCCGGAACATGGGCCGGGTTCGGGCGGTCGGGCCCCTCGGGATGCGAATCCGGTTGACCGATACGGGCTTCCGGCCGTTGGCCGACCGAATTATCACGCGGTGCGGATTCGATAGGCCGCACCGGATTCCCTTGCGAGTCATAGACAATCGCGTGGGTGGATTTGACGTTGGTGTGGTCCGGCGGGAACGAGTGCGGCCCGCCGCGGACGGCGTTGTCGTGGACTACGAGCCGGCCGCCGTCATTGGTGATGGTGTAGGCGTGGGCGCCGACGCCATTGACGTCTGTAGGGCCGTGGAATTCGTCTACGACCAGGGCTGTTGCGCCGTCGCCGAGGCGGTGGAGTTGGTCGGCGATCGAGCCCAGGGTTTCGTGGCGGTCGAGATGGGCGCCTGCCGCGTGCTCGAGTTCGGTGGCGGTCATGCCGCGGTCGGCGATCGTCGGGTCGTCGGGGATGTGGATATTGGGGTTGCCGGTCAGTTCTTGGACCTGGCGGAGCGCTTGGGGGCCGCAGTCGTTGGTTTGTGTGTGGGTGCGTTCGGGGGCGGTGGGGGTCGGGTCCAGGGTGCGGTTGGAGTGGACCAGATCGTCGTAGCCGTATGGGTGTTCGCCCTGGTGGCTTTCGGTTTCGGGGGCGCGGAAGCGGGCTGGGTCGTGGGGGCTGGAACCCAGGGTGCGTTGCCGGGCATTGAGGTCTTCGTGGCCGGGGCGGGAGTACTCCGGTAGGAGGTGCGGGGTTTGGCCGGATGCGATCCGTGAGAAGTTGTGCAGGGATTCGCTCGGGACCGCGCGTCCCTCGTCCATGTGGTTGTAGTAGCCGGTGTGCGTCGAGATGTCGCTCAACGTGTGGGCGCCGCCCGGGAATTGGGCGGCGACGCGGCGGGCGCCGAAGGCTTCGATGGCGGGGTCCATGCCGAGACCCATGCCGAGTTTCGGTGCGAGACGGCCAATTTCACCGATAGTGTTCGCGCCGATCCAGGTCACGGGGTCGCGGGAGGAGCTGGCGACGAAGACATTGTGCGCGCCGATGCCGAAGTCCGCGGCGTGGCCGACAGGACCGGCCCCGGGTGAGCCGAGCAGCGTGATCGTGGAGATGTCGCCGTGCAGGCGGCCGCCCGCGCCGGCGAAGCTGGTGGTCGTGGAACCGTAACTGTGGCCGAACAGATGGACGTCCGGGGTGGGGTGACCACCGGGCAGTTCCGCGCCCAGTCGTCGAGTTTGACTGAAGGAGGCCACATCTCGGGCCAGCAGCTCCCCGCCACGTTGCGCCAGGCGGGCATCGGTCATCTCGCGGACAATCTTCGGGAATCCGCTCGGAGCGTCGTAGCCGATCCACGCGATGGAGGCGACCATGTCGGGTTCCTGGGTGCGCTGCGTCGTCTCCCACATGTGGTTGAAGGCGTTGTGCAGATTGCCTTCCAGACTGCGGACCGTGGTCGTGATGCCTGGAACGTGGAAGGACACCGACGATGCCTTCGACGTGTCACCGAAGGCCACGACTGCCCGGCCCTCGCCGTTGAATTCCTTCGAGTCGTAGGACAGCACGTGCACCGGCGGTTCTTCGCCACCGAACTTGTCGGCGAACTTCGCTGCGAGATCGCGTGCTTCTTCCAGCGCCTTGACCGTGGATTCGAGGTTCTTCCACTGCCGGAAGTTCTCCGGATCGGTGAATCGGCTCGTCCACTTCTCGATACGCGGATTCTGCTCGTGCAGCGCGTTCAGATCCCTCGTGATGGCGAGACGGTTGGCCTCGTCCTTCACATGGGGCGGCAGACCGTCGGCATTGCCGATCTCGTGCGGATGCGCCTTGATCATCGCGTGCTGCTGCTCAGGTGTGAGGCCGTGCCACCACTCGTGGTTCTCGGTCGCCCGGTTGTGCGCGCCCGCGATATCGGTTTCCGGCGGATGCAGCAGATGTTCGGGTGAGGCGTCGGGGTGCAGTTGCTGGAGGGCTTCGCGCGCATGCGCCTGCTCGGCCTCGGAAATCGGCGAATCCTCCGGCAGCACAGGCCGTTCCACCGTGGGATCACCGACATGACGAGCGCTCTGGTCGCTGACGGGATGATCGCCGGGCCTCGGCGAATCGGGGTCGCTGGTGCGCCGCGGGCCAGGTTGTTCCGGCGAGCTCGCAGGGTGCTCGGGTCGCGCACCGATACGGGATTCGGGCCCGGTACCCGCACCGACGAGGTCGCGGTTCTCCGGGCGCGCGGTGGACTCGACCGTGCGTCCGGGATCCGCGAGATCCACACGCTCGCCCACACGACCGGCAGGTACTTCGAGGCCGGTGGCGCGGGCCGCCATCGGCGTCGGCTGGCTCCCCGCGTCACGGATCGTCGCGGGCGTCGCTCGCGGTTCGGCGGACGGAGTGTGAGCGCCCGGCCCATCAGCGCGGCCGGGGGCCGGCGTGTCCGCGCGTGGCGCCACCGAAGCCTCCGGCCGGGAAAGCACCGGCGTCTCCGCCCGCGGAGCCGCCGCGGGAACCGGCTTCGGTTCACCCGACGCCGGTGTATGCGCGGGATTCGACGGCGATGTGTGCGCGGGATTGGAGTGCTGTGGGCTCCCGACCGGATGCGCGTCGACAACCTGCGCGTTGTGGACCGGAACCTGCGCGACCAGATCCGCCTTGGGCACATTGGCGAGGGACTCCTTGGGCACCCCGGGATCGGTGGGCCGGGGCTGCGGATCCGCCGGCCTGCCTTGCGGATGTTCGCCCGGAGTCGTTCCGCCCGTGTTCTTCTCATGAGACGGAGCCGCGTCATGCGGCGAATTCTCGGTGTGCGCAACGTCGTTGATCGCCGAAGGGTGAACTTGCTTGTCCGTGACCGCCAACGGCGATCCATCGACCTTCGGGCTGGTGACTCCGAGCTTGTCCGGGCTCCCCTTCCAGGGCGACTTGCCCTCATGAGCCATCCCGGGCAGGGTGCCGCCAGCGATGCCCGCGGTGACGACGCGGGGATCGAAATGCCAGTTGTGCGTGACACCGCCGCTCACCGCCCAGCCCGCGAGCCCGGCCACCCCGCCGGCGACTCCACCGCCTAGGAAATTGGCGGCCTTCTCCGCGGTGATCTGCTTGATAGGTGCCTTCGCGATCGGGTTGACCAGCGCCTTCGGTAGCCACTTACCGATGGGAGCCGCGACCAGTCCACCGGCCGCCCCTCCACCGGCCGAGAGCAGCAGCTGCTGCGTATTGATCTCGCTCCGGCGGCCGAACTCGTGCTGGTAAGCCTGAATGCCGCCGTCCTGCAACGCCCCCAGCGCAGCGCCGATGATCGTCTGCCGTAATGCGAACCGCATGAGCGAGATCTCGGTGGCCTTGAGCCCCTCTTTGCCGAGGAAATTGATGGCCCGCCTCGTCAGGATGCGCACCGCGATCCGCCCGATGCCGATCGCCGCACCCTCCGCCATCGGCGCGGTCGGTGGGAACAGCCAGGCCGCCGCGATATCGGCGGCCAGGGTGATCAGCGTCGTATAGAACATGAGCTTCGTGTATTCGAGCTCGGTTCCGGTGTTCTCCGCGGTGCCCGCGATGGTCTCGAACCATTCGGCTAGCTTGTCGATCGACTGGTCGCCGACGCGCATGCTCCGCAACTGCTCGATGATCTTGTCGCCACCATCGCCGATCGGATACGCCTTGCGCACCGCCGCGATGGCCGCATCGATATCGGCGTCGATCGAGCGCAGATCCTTGGCGCTGGACTTCCAGTCATCGGCGATTCCCCACATGGAATCCTCGTTGCCGTCCGGCCATTTCATGCCGACCAGCCACCCGAGGGTCCCCGCGAGCGGCGGCTCCCAGATCATCGCCGACCGCCTGCGACGAGAATCACTCGCCCGGTCGTGGTTTCAACCCGACACCCCCGTGACGCCACGACCGCCCCCGAATACGCGCTGACCTGCTCTGCTGATGCGCTGTCCGGCAGCGCCTTTCACGCCGTGACAGCTCACGATCTCGCGCCACGCTGCCACAGAACGCGCCGAGGATCAACTGGGGCGGCGCCCCGCCGCTATTGATCGGCTATGGTCGGCGGCAAGATTCCGAGGCCGGACCGACGCGGAAGGGATGTCGCCGTGCGAACAGTGTGGTTCATTCCTCAGGGTGTGCGCCGCATCGGTCCCGAGGAGTACACCGGGTATCGGGGCGGAGTCGCCTCGACGCTCACCCCGATCAGCAAACGCCAGGCCGCGGCGGTGATCGCTCAGGGTGAGCATCGAGCCCGGGAGCTGGTCTCGCTGCTCGAGGGCCTGGGGTTCGAGCCCGAACTCGACGGGTCGGAAACTTGGGACAAGGCCAGTCTCGTCGGGGAGGGATTCAACCGCGTCGACAAGGGCTTCAACGGGCGGATCCACCAGATCAGCGCCCGATTCTCCGGCCCGCCGACCGAATTCGACGACCTGGTACGGCGATTCGCGGCGATGCCGTCGACCGTGGTGACACGGACCCGAGCGGATTCGTCGGCCAAGACCCGCGACTTGGAGGTTCTGCTCGGCGATCGGTACGGGCACAGCGCCCGCATCGACGTACAGCAGCGCAAGGACTCGGGCTTGATCTCAGCACTGTCGCAGGTGACCAGTCGCGCCTTCTTCTACCGCTGGGACAAGCGCGACGCGGTGTGGAGCATCCTCGCGCGCGGGCGCGGCGAGAACCTGGAGGAATTGCAGGCCCGGGAGATCGAACGCCTCGGTTTCCGGCGGCGTCGTCCCTGGACGGTCCATGACGCTCCCCCCGGCGGCCTGCTGGAATCGGAGGCCGCCGAACGGATCCGACTGTACCTCGTCGGCGCGGGCGTCGACACCGACGCCATGTCTTTCGCGCCGCAGCGCACCGAGGGCGGCTGGGATGTCGCCATCACCGGCGGGCCGACCGCGGCGTTGGACGCGCTGCACATCACCGACGACGGCCATATCGGCCCCCGCGAACACTGAGCTACCCTCGGCCGGGGCCGACACGAGCACCTCGAATGTGTAAGGTCGCACAGGTATCCGACCGGGTGGAACGTGCGGCGGTCGAGGAGGGGAGCTCGAGACGTGGACAGGCCTCAGGCGGGGAATCCGGACGACGAATTCATGCGGTCGTTCATGGCCGGATTCGCGCAGGCGAATCAGGAATCCGACATCGGGTTCAGCGTCGTATCGCACCCGGGACCGGAATCGGTTCCCGACGAGGGCCAGATCGTCGAGCAAGCACGGGAATTGACCCACCGCATCGCACGTGAACTCGCGGCGGCGGCTCCCGAGGGCTGGGAGCGCGTCGACGCCACCTTCGCGTGGACCGTCACCGTCAAGACCTGGAGCGTGGTGTACTCCGCCGGGGACCAGGCATTTCGAGCCGAGCCGTCGGAGGCCGTCCTGCTGCTCGTGCAGGAACAGCGCGAGATCGCGGCCCAGATGAGCGAAGGCCCGTGGTGGCGGATGCGAATCAGCCTCAACACAGCGGGGCAGGTGCAGACCGACTACGACTACGGCGACGAGCCGTTTCCGGACGATCAACTGTTTCCGGCCGAGGCGTATCTGGCGGATCTGCGGGAGTATCCCCGCAAACGACTACCCGTCTGGCTGGCCGCGTATGTGAGCCACGGCGATCGGCTGCTGCGCTCGCCACGGGTCGCGGCCCAGCAGGCTCGATCCGACCGGGCCAAGGAGATCCGCGGGCAGGCGACGACCGAGGTCTTCCCGCCGCTGCCGCTGATGTGGTCCAACTGGACCGCCCTCGCGGCGGTGTTCGTCGCTCTCGACGCCCCGCACGGTCCGCGCATACTGCCCGCACTGGCCTGGTTCGAAGGCCCGAACCGCAGCGGGAGCACGCTGTACACGCTGCCCGGAGATCGGGCCGTCGTCTCGGGCGGGGTGCTCAACGCGCCGGAGCTCGATGCCGTCTACAACGACGGCGCTCCCCTGCCGAATCTGTATGCGGGCGCACCGGATTGGGTCACCGACGCGGTGCTGAATCCGCGGGCGGCCACCGGGCAGTTGACTTTCTGCTACTGGTGGGAGGACGGGCAGTGGTTCCGCGGCGAATCACCCCTCGGCCCGGGGGTGGCTGCCGCGGTGCCCGGGATATGGACGACCGGCTCGACCGTCGACACGATCCTGCAGGTGATGGGGTCGGCCGGTAAGACGATCACCGAAGCGACGAAATCCGCTGTCGCGAACCTGGTTTCGGCGGCCCAAGCCGGTGTGGTGACTTACGAGACGGTGGCCGCGGTCTTCGATCCCGCCGAGCACGACGTGGATTCGGCGCTGAACCAGTTCACGCTGGCGGGGTTGCGGACCTTCGTCACCGCGCCGCCGCTGAGCCGGATCGACGCCATCGAACAGGTCCGCCGATTCATCCTCGCGCGTGGGACCGACACCAGCGGATACCCCCTCGACCAGCTGACCGCCGAGCGAATCGACAACGGCTGGATGGTTTTCGTGCCCACGCGGCCCGGCGAGATCATGATCGGCCGCGCCATCTACTACATGGCCGACGACGGGGTGATCGAGGCATCGTCGTCCTCGGTGCCGCCGACCGTGTACATCGCGGGCTTCGCGCAGCGTTTCCAGGAGCGGATGCGGCAACGCGGCTGAATATCGCGTTGGCATCGATGACGGCGCCCAATTACTGTCGGCGTCAGTGTTGTACGGGGAGGAGTAGAACCAGATGACGGACAAAGTCGAGGTCGATCCGGAGCTATTGCGGCAGGCGGCCGTCAAGACCGACCACGTCAACGCTCGACTACGCACGGTGGTGGACAGTCTCATGGCCACCCTCGGCAGTAAGGGCGAACCGTGGGGCAACGACACCTATGGTGAGCAATTCGCGGGCGCCGAGGACGGCTCCGGCTACAAAGCGGCTCGCAAGACCCTGAAGAACCTGTCCGAGACCCTGGCCAAGAACGCCGGAGACAACTCCGACGGCCAGGCCAAGTCCGGCAAGCAGCTCGACGGCACCGACCAGAACAGCGCCGGCGCGTTCAAGTAACCATGGCGAACGAGAGCGCGAAAGCCGAACTGGCGTCGATGATCGACGAGTTCCAGCAGCAAATGCGGGTCCTCGGCGATATGCAGCAGAAGCGTGCCCAACTCATGGCCACCGGCTACGCCCTGCAAAAGCGGGTCACCGTCGTCGTGAACGCCGACGGCACGGTCATCGAAACCCGCCTGGACCCCGAGCTCGAAGACCTCCCGCTCCTCGAGCTCGGAAAAGCCATCACCGAAGCCGCCCAAGCCGCGGCCACCGAATTGGCCCGCAAGAGCTCCGAACTCCTGAACCCGATCCAGGAGCGCCGCGGCCGCATGCCGAAGATGTCCGACCTCATCGAAGGCATGCCCGACCTCACCGAACGCATCCCCGAACCCATCCCCGCCTCCACCGCTCCCCCGAATTCGCCTGAGCGGCAAGAGAACAACCAGCCGCTGATGACGTTCACCGACGTCGAGGAACTGGATGACATCACACCCGGACGGATTCGCGCGGACGACTGGTGAACCCCTACCTGACTCCGAGTCGATCCGGATCATCTGTCAACGCTGACCCGCACCTTCAGGATCGTTTCGAACAGACGTGAGGTAGCAATGAGCAGCGAGATCGCCGGTAGAACCTTCTCCACTCCCGAAGAGGCAGGAATCGAGCCGCCCACCCCGCAGGATCTCGAAGAGTACGGGAAGATGTTCAAGGAAGCCCGGCAGAAACTGCGCATCGCCTCACCCGATCCAGAAGTCCTCGCGAGTAACAAGTTCCACGATGAGATCTCCGGAACCGAATTTGACCCACGCAACCGTAAGTCCGCTGATCACTAGGTTGTTCAGCCAGTATCGACCACCAAGGCCAGGGTGCATCGTGTCTGGGCGAGAATCTCTGATTACCGATGCGCGAAGTCGTTCCGAATGGAGGCTCGAGGGTGCAAGAGCTGCTCACCAGCGAACAGGTGGAACAGTATCTCCGACAGGCCCACATCATTTCGGAGTACCAGCAATTGGGCATGCGTCGGATGGAGCACGCCTGGGTCTGCTGGCGGATCCTCACGCCAGACGAGGCGAACCAGGCAGCGAGAACACCGGGGACCGGGGTCTGCCTGATAGTGAACCCCATCACCGGGGTGGTGATCAGCCATGGCAGCTCGATGCATCCACTGACATGGGGCGAGATGTACGACCAATCGATCCGGACGGGCGAACCGATGCCCGCGGGCGGACAGATCTATCCACACCGGTGGAGACTGAACATCCAACGGGCTCGGGAGGATCAGACCGAGATCGAGTACTTGGTGACAGCGGAGTCCCTGACTGAGCCGCCGGAACCGAGCACGGAACTCCGGCTGATCGTGAACCGGGAAAGCCAACAGATTCAGACGACCGGGAACACCAATCCCGAGCTGATCAGCAGGGCGACGAACGCGGTCCAGGGAGCCAACCGTCAGACCGAGACCTGGCCCGGGTACCTGACGATCGAGTACTAGACGGCGGGGATCCGCGGGGACAGACACAGCTTGTTCCGGATCGTTCGTCAACGCTGACCCCGCATCTTCAGGATCGTTTCGAACAGTGTCGGGGGCGCATCAACGACATCTTCGCGGCGCATGACGATCCCGCACGACCGCCTGAGTTGCCCTCTCTACGTGTGCGATCCGAAATTGTCGATCAGCTCGGGCTGCGCGATCGGGAGGGATAGGTTACCGCGTGGCAGTTGTACCACGAACACGATGCCGCGCTGGAGAAGTACGTCGCGAGCATCTGCTGCCTCAGAACGAACAGTCCCATTCCGAGCCTCCGAGGGATGAGCCGAGTTCCGCCCACGATCCGGATACACAGCCACACAACGGGATTCCAGCGACCAAGGCCACGTCAGCGCTTAGGTCGTCGAATCCTTCTGGTTGCACAGAGAGGGAGTCACATGGGGCGGCGTCGCCTCAGTCGACAAGAACCAATCGGAATGGCCGGCAGCGGCTGCCGTGAGGTCGCCGTCCGGGTAGGCCATCCGGAGGGAAGTGATCCTGGCCTATCCACAGACCGGGATAGGCTCGCAGTGGCAGTTCGAGTACGTCTCCTGGGCACAACCTGGAACGGCCACCTTGGATGTCATCCATCAACCGGCCGACTCAGAACACAGGTAGAGCACGACGATCATTGAGCCGCACTGCGAAATGCCCGAGTAGATGAGGATCGAACGACGCATGAAGAGGCTGAAACGACGGCGTCCACGCTGCAGGCTCGACTTGCACGGACACCTCGACCAGGAGCGACTCGAGCAGATACGCGCCAAGCTGGGGCTGACCAAGATGGGCAGGCTGAGCGACTGGCAGGACGAGGATTTCGGCTGGCGAGACATCAGCCACGACGGCGATTCCTCATTGATGCTCAATTTATGGCGCCATTCCGAGGACCAGTGGTCCATCCTGATTTCCGCCGCCGATGATATTGATCTGAGCGATCAGGAAATCGCCCGCTGGAGGACAATTTTCACAACCGCCGTACTCGACTCCGGATTGGAGATCACCGATTTCAAGGTGACTGCGCCACCCCACCGCGAGAGCTACGAGACCACGTGGTGGAATGAGAACTGGTTGCGGACGACTCACTGGGACCTACCGGCCCAGAATCTCGAGGAACTCTGGCCGGTGATCGGCGTCCATCCTTCTGCGGCCGAGGTCGAGAAGCGGGACAAGCTGGCTATTTTCATGACCAGCCCGACGTGGCAGCCGGCACCAGTTGAACTGCGTGAACAGGCGGAGAATTTCATACGGCGCGTGACCGAGGCCGAGCATGTCATCCAACAGGCGCGGGAGGATCGGACCGAGCACTCCGGGAGCGAGTGAGCCGGATCAGCCGGTCGTCTCGTTGCCGTCACGCAGTCGCGTCACCGGGGGTCGACCGGTAGGGTCCGGACAGACATGCTCAGTCAAATGGGGGACGAATGAACCAGTCGTGGCAGCCTTCGCATGCCGAAGATTCGGCTCCGACCGGCCATTCGCTCGAGGTCACCACGATCGCGGACTCCGAGACCACCATGCGTTTGAGTCGCGTCCAGGCCCTGGCTCGCTGGCGCTCGCCCTCCCTGTGGGGCGGCCTGCTCTTGATCCCCCTGATCCTGCTGTCGCGGCGCTTTCTCGAGTTCTTCGTCTCCGCCGGTAAACCCGGTTGGAGCCCCGCTACCCTGCCGCTGTTCTATCTTTTCATCCTCGCGATCGCGATCGTTGTCTGCGCCCTGCTCACCGCTGTCGCGATGGTCAGACGGAACCCGGCGATCGCCGCCTACACCGCCCCCGGCACCTCGATATCGGCAATATTTCACCGCGACGCACTGGAATTGGCGCTGACTACCGGCACCACCACCATCCCCTACAACGGGATCAAGGATCTCGCCAGGATCGGTGGAGGAATCTTCCTGCGCGAGAGGGGCACCCGCGGCATCGTCCTGCCGCGCGAGCTGTTCCCCGACGCGGCGTTCGAGGCGATGGGGCGGCGGCAGGGCGGACGATCGGCTCCACTGCCGAACCTGTCCAAAGAAACGCGAGCCGTCCTCATCGCCGGAGCGGTGCTGATACTCGGTGTGGGAATCGTTGCCGCCATTACTATTTCGAGGGATAGCGCGCCGAACATCTCCCTCTCCAGCGCACCGAAGGGATGCGACATGGTTCCGGCGGGGACGGTAGCGGCTTACCTGCCCGGTACGGCATGCAACGCTTACGACCGGGATGCTTCGAACAGATATCTGCGCTGGTCCGGCAGCACCGGTCTCCTCTCGACCGTCGAGGCGACGGTGACCGTGGAGGCCGGAGAATCGGGCGCGAAAGACTGCTTCACCACCGGTCGGCAGGAGATGGTGACAGCAGCGCCGACTTATGCGAACCAGTCACAGCAGGAGATTTCGCGACTCGGCGACAATGGACCAGCCGTCGACCAGGGATGGCTCATCACAGGCATATTCGGCAAGAACGGCGGGTACCCGCGCGCGGATATCGTCGTGCGACAGGCGAATGCCTGCGTGCGCATCACCGCCAGCGGATTCGGCGATAGCCGCGCCAGAGACTCCGGCCCGGCGACGGCCAACGATGCCGCGATCAGTTTCACCCGGGAAATCCTGACGTCTCTGTCGCACTGATCGTTCAGAGACTGGATTCCCCATGTCCGATTGAAGGCCTGCGCCCCTCCCGGGTCACGTCTCGAATCCCGTTGACACCCAACCATGTAACTCACCAATCTGGAGCCACATGACGAGGAGGACGATGACGTAGGCCAGGACGCTGGCCATACCGATCCAAACCAATCCTCTACCTATCAAGTTCTTCTCGTCGATCGAGGGATCGCCTTTGACCAGGGTCAACAACGGGATGCGATACCCGCTGTTGTCTCCGCCGTCGGGCACGGTGAAGGCCGCGATCAGTAGCAGGATGTCCGCGATCTTCAGTAGCGAATGCTGATCAGCGGTGGACAAGGCCGCGGCGAACAGCAGAGGCGCGCAGACCACGAAAGCCGGCAGGCCGAGCGTCCAGAGGGTGAGCATGATCAGCCAGCCCGGGGCCAGCAGGCGGATGAGGACCAGACCGAAGACCAGCGGCAATTGCCATGAAACGATTGTCATCCCCACACCACTCCCCTGACGTCGCGCACCCGAGCCTAGCGACCCGAGCGGCGAGTGGCCCCGCCCCGCAAATCGGCTGCGACCTACTCGATCGCACGCCCTACCTCACCCGAGTGTGGCGAGTGGGTCTTGCGACGCTGCACCAATTCTCGAACGATGCGCGCGATCTCCTCCTTAGTTCAATAGTCGATCCTTCCTCGGCCGAGGCTCATGACCTTGACCGATGTCGAGGAGCTCGACGACATCACACCGGGCCGAATCGGCGCAGACAGTTGGTGACCCGATACCATTTGCAACGCGAATCAGGCAGTACGACGGGGGATGTGGGCGTTCGTGGACAAAGGGACTCCGTTCGGGCACTACCGGCTGCGCCGTCTGCTCGGCGAAGGTGGGATGGGGCAGGTTTACGAGGCGTTCGACACCCGTAGTGACCGGATCGTCGCGCTGAAGGTTCTGCCGCCGCACTCGGCTGCCGATCCTGAATTCCGGGAGCGGTTCCGACGTGAATCACGCGCGGCGGCGGGGTTGAACGACCCGCACGTGATTCCGATCCACCAGTACGGTGAAATCGACGGACGTATGTATCTGGACATGCGGCTGGTGCAGGGGCAAGGCGTGGATACTGTGCTCGCCCAGCGTGGTTCGATGCCACCGGCGTTGGCGGTGTCGGTCGTAGGACAGGTCGCGGCTGCGTTGACTGCCGCGCATGCGAATGGGCTCGTGCACCGGGATGTGAAGCCCTCCAACATGTTGTTGTGCGCGGACGACTTCGTGTACCTCATCGACTTCGGTATCGCACGCTCCGCCGCCGAGGCTGGGTTGACCAGCACCGGCGCGGCGATCGGCACCTTCGCCTACATGTCCCCGGAACGCCTGGCAGGTGTGGCCGACATTCGGTCGGATGTGTATGCGCTTGCGTGCGTCCTGCACGAATGCCTCACCGGCTCACAGCCTTTCCCCGGTGCCAGTCTGGAACAACAGATCACCGCGCACCTGACCAGCCCTCCGCCCCGGCCGAGCGTGGTCCGGCCGGACGTGCCGGCGGCGTTCGACGACGTCATCGCGCGGGGCATGTCCAAGGATCCCGCACAGAGGTATCAAACAGCGGCAGAGCTGGCGACAGCTGCCCGCAACGCCCTGGCTGTCTCTACCGACCTGAGGGCACCAACCGCGCCAACGCTCCAGGCACCGCGGCCCCCGGAACTGAATCACGCCGATGAGGATCGTTGGTGGGAACCCGAAACCGTACTCGTCGAATCTGTTCCGGACTCGCGGCGCAGCGAGCGCACCCGCGAGACCACCGATGCGCCGCCGGATATTGGCAAGAAGAAGGTGCGGCGTGGCCGCATCCTGCTCAGCCTGGCTGTCGCCACCGCGGTGGCAGCACCGATCAGCTGGTACGCGACACGCCCAGAACCACCGCAGGACTACTCCCTGGCGCACCCACCGCAGGTCCCGACCTACAAGGTAGGGGAGATGCCGGAGTACGTGACCGTAGACGCGGCCACCCATACCGCCTTTGTCGGCAACAACAGACTCGGGCGAGTCTGGGCAGTAGACACGGTCTCTCATACCGTGACCGCGACCATCGATGTCGGGCAATCGAATGTGTGGGGAATGGCTCTCGATCCGGGCCTCCACACCCTCTTCACTCTGGGATCCGGGTTCATCACGATGATCGACACGGAGACCCGGACCGTCATCAATGGAATTGCCGTCAAGGATGCGTCGTTTCTCCAGGGAATAGCGGTCGACCCGGACACGCATACGCTCTACACCAGCAGCAGCGTGAGGATATTTGTGGTCGACGCCGTCGCTCGCACCGTCCGGTCATCCTTTCCCGTCCGCGACTATTCAGATCAGTTGGCCCTGGACGCAAACGCCCATACGCTGTACGCGGTCAATACGAAGAGCAATACCGTCTCCGCGATCGACACAACATCCCAGAAGGTCACAGCCACCATCAATGTCGGGAAGAGTCCCCGGCAGGTGGCAGCGGACCCCATCACCCACACCGCATACGTGACCAACTACGACGACGGAACGGTATCGGTGATCGACACGGCATCCCGCGCTGTCATCGCCACCATCAACCTCGCAGGGGATGCTGGTCACGGAGGACCTGAATCAGCCAAGGCAGTCACGTTCGACAAGGACACCCACACCGTCTACGTGACCTCCGGCAGCAGCACGGTTTCCGTGATCGACGGTCTGTCCCATGTGGTCATGTCCACCATCGGAGTCGGCGAATCGCCGTGTGACGCGGCAGTGGATCCGTCCACCCACACTCTCTACGTCATCAATAACCGCGGTAACTCGATGTCGGTGATCGAACGCTAGCTCCGACGCGGCTGCTGCTCTCGTTGGCGTCGGGAGAGCTGGGCAATTAGGGTCGCAGGATCACATGGGGAGGGATGGGCGGAGCTATGAGTTACATGCGGAATGACGGCGTCATGGGTGCGGGCGGGGCGGGGAGCGCGGGGGCGGGGCGGGTCACCGGGGGGTTGTTGATCGCGGCGGCGGTGTTGGTGTTCGCGGTGTTGTGGGCGCCTGTGGCGAGCGTTCAGTTCGGTGGCCGGTCGTGGGAAACGTCGGTATGGGAGGGGAACGGGGGATCCGGGCTTGCCGACTGGTTCTCCGCTGTGCCGTATGTGCTGATCGGGCTCGTGGCGGGTGTGACGGGGATATTGCTCGTGGTGGGGGTGGGTGCTCGGCGCAGTGTGCTGTTCTGGGTGGCGGCCTTCGCGGGTGGGATGGTGCTGGCGATCTCGTCGGGGGACGTGATGGCTTATGCGCAGGGGTTCAAGGAGAACATCTCACCGGCGGCTGGATTCTGGGTGCTCATGCTGGCGATGCTGGTTGCGATCGGGGCTCTGGTGAGTGGGCTGCGGGATGCGGTGGTTTCGAAAAGCGGTGCGCTGCAGGAGACCAACGGGGCAGCCGGTGGGGCGGCGGACCGGGTGACGGGTGTGTTCTTGCTTGTCGCGGCCGTTGTCGAACTGGCGGGGTCGTTCAAACCGGCGATCAGCGACAGCTCATACTTCAGGTCCATCTGGCGCACGAACTCGGACGGATCGGCGCCGCTGCTGCTGGTGCATTTCGTACTCATTCTGATCGTGGTGGTCGTGGTGGCGATTGCCCTGCTCACGGGTGCGGGTGCGCGGAATCCGGCAGTGCGCGCGGCAGGTGCGGCCGCCGCCGCGCTCATATTCACGGACGAAATCAACGGGCTGATTTCCACCTTCACCATCATGGGGCTCAACTTCTGGGAATACCTGGGCATCGGTCTCGTCATGATGGTGCTGGCGCTGTTGCTGTCCTTCGCCGCGGCCGTGGCGGGGCTGGTGGCGCAGTCGGCGCGACCACGCGCGGCGGCCCAGCCTCGGGCGAGCTATGCACCGATGAACGCCGCGCCCAACCCGTTCGCGCCGGCGCCCCATCCCTTCGCCCCCGCTCCGGCGGCGAATCCCTTTGCGCCCGCCTCCTCAACGAATCCCTCCGCCCCTGCTCCGGCGGCGAATCCCTTCGCACCCGTTCCGCCGGCCAATCCGTTCGCACCCACTCCCCCGGCGAATCCCTTCGCGCCCGCGCAACCCGCGCCTGCGGTGGAGGCGACCGTCAAGATCGAGCCGACACCGACTGCCGTGCAACCGCCGCGGATGGCGCGCGTCTATGACGGCAAGGATGCCGACGGGCGGCCTGTCGTGGATCGGCCCGCGGTGGAGGGGAATACGCGGACGGCCGTGCTGGCGTATCTGGAGTCGGCGCCGATCGTGTTGGCGGCACGGAGTTTCGAGCAGGATGAGTTCGCGCCTGGGGATCGGGATGTGCCGTTGAACTTCCGGACCGATGGGGTGTGGGTGTGGGCGGGGGCGGTGCCGCACTATCTGCACAAGCATGGACTGGCGCCGGAGCCGGAATTGGTGCGGCACATCGCGGATCGCGGGTTTCGGGTCGGTGAGATCGGCGACGCGGCTCAGCAGGCTGCTATTCAGGTGATCACCGGAAGCTGATTGGGTAACGAGGAACAGTGTGAGTCAAGACAATTCGACCGCCGAGTCGCCGGATGTGGGTTTCCGGATGGCTGCGGCAGTCCCGGCGCCCGAGTCGGGCAGCAGTACCGCTGAGCAGGTGGCCGATCGGGTAGCCGACGAACTTCTTGCCCTGATCCCGGACGGGTTCGATCGGCTGGAAGCGGCCATCGCGATGACCGTCACGGATGAGGCCGCGCAGGTCATCGTGTCGGACGGACAGAGCGTCGCGCAGGTGCCGCTGTCGAGGCGTGCGGTCGAATTGCTGCGGGAGGCTCGGCAGCTGGCGGCGACGTCGGCCGAAGGGCCCTGGTGGCGGTTTCTCGCCGCTGTCACCACGACCGGTCCCGCACGGATCGAATACGACTACGGCGCTGAGCCTTTCCCCGAGCAGCAGCTGTTCCCACCCCAGGCGTACCTCGCCGACCTGCTGGAGTATCCGCGCGAGCGGCTGCCGGTCTGGCTGGCGGCGTATATCGGACATGGTGATCGGCAGGCGCGGACTCCGAGTACCGCCTTCGCGGCGGCGCAGGCCGACGCCACGGCGGTTCCGGCCGGAGAGGGACTTCCGCCGCTCCCGGTCCTGTGGGCGCGGTGGGCACTGATCTCCGCGGCGTTCGTGGCAGTGAAATCTCCACTCGGACCGCGAGTTACGAGCGCGCTCGGCTGGTTCGAGGGCCGAACTCGTAGCGGTTCGACGCTGCATCGGCTGCCGCACGGTCGGGCGGTGCTGTCCGGTGGCATCTGGAACGCACCGGAGCTGGATGCCGTGTACAACGGCGGCACGGCGATGCCGCAGTTCTATCGGGGGGCTCCGGATTGGGTCGCGGATCCGGTGTTAAGCCCCAGGGCCGCAAACGGTTTGATGTCGTTCTGCTACTGGTGGGATGGAAACGCGTGGTATCGCGGTGAGTCCCCGGACGCGAACGGCGTGCAGGACGCGCTCCCCGGCGTATGGAATGACGATGCCGTCTACGACGTGCTGACACAGGTATTCGACGGCAATGCGTCGTCCTGGCTCACGGCGCTGATAGCCGCAGCTGATACCGGCACCGTGACGCGCACACTGCTGTCCCGCGCGCTGGTGGGCCCCGACATCGATCTCGACAGCGCCTATTTTCAACTGATCTTGGCGGGTGTCGCCGAGTAGTCGCGTATATGATCGCAACCTGATGGTCAGATGAACATTGGGGGTTCGACGTGAGCAAGGTAGAGGTCGAGATCGCCGGAATGCGTTCCGTAGCAGGTGGACTCGATGACGTGAACACCAAGGTCACCGACATTCTCAACGCGATCACCGCGGCCGCGGACGCTCACGAAGGCGTCTGGGGTCATGACGAATTCGGCGACCAGTTCGCCGAGGGCGAGAGCGGATACGACGCGCGCAAGCCCGGTCTGCTGGCCGCACTCGGGTCGAAGACGACGCTGCTGGCGCAGTACTCGAAGGGCCTGCGCGACGGCGCGACCAAGCTCGAAAACATGGATGAGGCCAACAAGAACGGCTTCTGATCGATGACGAACGAGGTCGCGAAAGCGCAGTTGGCCGATCTGGCCGAGATGGTGCAGGGCAGTTTCGCCGCCGTCGCACGGGCACAGCGGGACCGAGCCCGGCTGACAGCGAGCGCGCGTGCCGGTGGGCGACGGGTCACGGTCACCGTCAATGCCGACGGTGCCGTGATCAAGACCGAATTCTCCGATGACATCGACGAACTGACCTATTCCGAGATCGCCGCCGCCGTCACCGCGGCCGCGCAGGAAGCCGCCGTCCAGGTCAGGGAGAAGTCGCAGGAGATCCTGGCGGCATTGCAGGCCGAGAAGGCGAAGATGCCGACGCTGTCCGAAGTCTTCCCGCTCATGCCCGATATCCAGGCCATGATGCCCACTCCCCCTGAGGTTTCGATGGCGCCGCCGAATGCCGCCGAACGCCGGGAACCCGACGCCGACGCCGGGCCGCGGTTCGAGAATGTCGAGGAGTTCGAGCACGATCCCAAGGCCCGAGCGCATTCGGATGCCGCGACACCCGGCTGGTGATCGACACCGGGCGAATGATCGGCCGGCGCCCGCCGATGCGATGATGTGGCTCGACCGCGCGGAAGATCCCGAAAGGCAGGCCAATGCTCTGGTTGAAAGAGTCGCCATCCTTCTTCCGGTTCCGCAACGGCACCATTCGCCTCGAGGAGCCCGAGCACGGCATCGTGGTCGGGCAGCGTTTGAACATCCGGACCGGCGCCTTCGAACCGGCGTCGGCGGAGGATATCGACGCGGTTCTGAAACCTGGTGCGGATCTGGACTTCTCGGAGCTGACCGAAGAGCGGTTCATCCGCGCGACCGAAGAAGCGCGCAGCACGTATCTCCGCGGCGACGGCCCGATATTCGATATGTACCGCCAGGCGAAAGATATATTCGAGCGGGCCGAGCGGGAACGGCGGCGACTCGCCCCCGAGGAGCGGGACCGGATCGCCGACCTCTACCGCACGACTTTCCGGACGTGGGAAGAGGAATTCGCGCGGCGAACCGCGGGCGAGGCTCCGACCTTCCGCTATACCTGGGTGGGCGACGCCCGGTAGTCTCGCGAGAATTGGACCGGCAGAAGCACTCTGGGTAGGGTGAATCGGAGAATCTTCCAATCCGGTTGGGAGCCCGGACCTTACGATCAGCTGCGAAGTGGAGCCGATGATTGTCCGGATGGACCTGGGTTGGAGACCACCTACCGAACTGGCTGATGGCGGCCCTCAACTTCGGAATGTCTTATCCGAAGGGCGATCAGGACGCACTCTTCGATCTGGGTGACGCCTGGAAGAAGGCCGCGGCCGACCTGGAAAAGCTCGAACCCGACCTGAGGACCGTCACCGGCAGGCTGCCCCAGTTCTATGACAGCGACGGCGCGGTGAAAGTCAGCGCCGAGCTCGCGACGCTGTTCGACGGCAAGGACTATTCCATCCAGAAGCTGGTCGAATGCTTGAACCAGCTCGGCCACGATACGCGCGCCACCGCAACGGAAATCGAGTACGCCAAGATCCAGTCGGAGATCTTCGCGCTGCTCACGCTGTACACCGTGCTCCAGCTGAGCGCGACCCTGTTCGGCGAGGCGCTCGTACCGGAAGTGCTGCTCACCGCGCGCGGGACCCTGCGCATCTTCGCCGAAAAGGTCATGGAGCGGATCGGGCTGCTCCGAGCCCGGGCCGCCCTGGAAACCCTCGCCCAGCCCCTGCTTCGCGAGATCACGGTGCCGCTGGGCGAAAAGCTCGCCGCGCAGGCGGCGACGCGGCCGCTGCTCAACACCGCATTGAAGTACGGCGGAAAGTCCCTGGTCGCGGGGCTCGGCGCGGGCACGATGGGGGCCGGGCTGGATGCCGGTACGCAGTTCATCCAGATCCTGGAGGGCCACCGCGACGACGGCTTCAACCTCAAGCAGACCTTCCAGACCAGTCTCATGTGGGGCGTGGGCGGCGCCGTCGGCGCGCCGTTCCACGCGAAAGTGGGAGACCTGCTGAGGGATACGCGGCTCCCCTCGCGGCTGGGCGGAGCCATCGCCGGCGGCGTCGGCGGCGGCATGGGCGCCGTCGGCATGTACGGGACCGGACTCGCCACCCAGCTCTACGACAACGGTGGCGACTGGAGCAAGGTCGACAAGACCTTCCACACCGAGCTGCTGATCGGTGGCTTGGCCATGGGCGTCGGCGGCGGAGCGAACCATGGGATGGAGAACGGCCACAGCGCTCCGAGCGACACCGCGACCACGGCGAGGCCCAGTCCCGACGGCAGTGCCCCGCATGCCCCCGCACCGGAGGTCCACTCCCCCGCGCCGGAGGTTCAGGTGGCGGGCGAGCAGCCCGGACGCGGTGCACCACACGATGTTCACCCCGCCGCGGCGTCCGAACAACCGGTCAGCCACGAACCGGCCGACGCCCGTACCGGGGAGCGAGCAGCGCCGGCTTCGGAAGCTCCGCGCAATGATCTCCAGACCAATGCGACTACAACGGGCGACGGAGGTTCTCGGAACAGCGACGCCGGCACGAAGCTCAATGATGCGGGACCGAAAGCCGGCGACTCGGGCCCGAAGACCAGCGATACGGGCTCAAAACTCAGCGATACGGGCACAAAGCTCGGCGATACGGGCCCGAAGCTGGGCGATACGGGCCCGAAGACCGGTGAGACCGGTACCAAGCTCGGAGAGACAACCGCCAAGCCGGCCGACACGGCCGCACCGCGGGCCGGAACTCCCGCACCACAAGCCGGTGAGGGGCCGCGCGCATCGACGGCGGCGACCGACCACCGCGGCAATGTCGCGGCGGGCGCCCAGGACAGAGCCGCGCCACTAGGCCGCACCCCCGAGGCCCGGCCTGCGGAAGCCGCCTCCGACACCCAAACACGGTCAACTCCAACGGAATCCGCCACGAAGCCGGAGCAGTCTCCGACGGGGAAGCCGACCGACCGCACCGACCCCTCGGGCAAGTCACCCGAAACGGAACCATCGCGGAGGGATCCCGCGCCCGAAGGACCACGGCCCGAGGACTCCCTACCGGATCGGGCCGAGCAGACACCGAAAGAGCCTGAAGCCCAGCACGAACCGCGACAGCAGCCGGCAACAGAGGTTCAGCGCGAGAACGAGCGCCGAGGCAGCGGACGCCCCGACAGCGGCGACCCGGCGCCGGAAGCTCCCACACCCAGGGACTCCCCGGTGCACGACGAAATCGCGCCCGCTCTCGTCGTGACAACGATGCCGGGTGAGCACGAGGCCAGGACGCATTCCCCTGACGCGGCGAAGCACGACGCTCGCGACGGCGCGCGGGCCCGCGGCCACGAGAACTCGAAACCCACTGACGCGCAGGATTCGCACACACCGGCCGACCCATCGAAACCTGATCCAGCAGAGAGTGATTGGTCGAAGCGTCCCGAAGACGAGTGGTCGAACCGGGACAGCAACCAGGTCGCGGACGAACTGGCGAAGCGGTGGGACCTCGAAGTGTCGGGGTTCGACCATCCACTGCTCGACCCCGAGGTGGCGCGCGAGTTCGCTCGCGCTATCGACGAGATGCTGACCCGCTACCCGGACGTGGATCTGCGCAAGGTGTCGATCGACTCGATCGGCGACCCCGGCACCTACGCCGCGACGTACGAAGGGCACAGCCCGTCGGGCCGCATGTACACCGACGAAGTGGTCCTGGACCGGGACTACGCGCTCGATCCCGAACGGATGGCCCGCGAGATCGCGGAAGACGAGGCGGACGGCCATCTGGTTCCCGGATCCGCCGACCGCCCGATCCACTCGACCCTGGTGCACGAGTTCGGCCATGTGCTCGCCATCGAGTCCCAGGAACACGCCGAGCTGACCGCCTACAAGGCTCTGGCGGACCATTTCGAGGCCACCCGCGGCGGGATGGACAAGGACGCCTTCCACGAATGGCTGGATCAGCTCAGCGGCTACAGCTTCGACGAGAACGGCAGATTCGACGGCCCCGAAGCGGTGGCCGAGGCGTTCACCGATGTCGAGTATCACGGTGAAGGCGCCACCGAGCCCGCCCGGGTCCTGTACCACCACCTCCTCGACAGCGCCCGCGACCACGGCAGCACCCCGGACGGCTTCTCGCATCGTCCCGACGACGCGGGCCAGGACCCGCGTGCACGAAAGGGGAAGTCTCCCGGTTCATCCGAGCCGAACGGCGAACACGAGGGCCCCGCCACCGCGCCCGAATCGCCCGAAGCCGGTGGCCCCTCCGCACCCGATGTCGAGAGCTACCTGGAGCAGCCTCGGGTGTCGGCCGCCTTGGACCGCGCGGACGAACTCGGCATCACCACCTCGATCAACGGTGTCGACACGCCGGTCAGCGCCGTCATCCGGGATCTGCTCCCCCAGCATCCCGAGCTGGCCGACATGCTCCGGAGCAACGAGCACCTCGAACGCTCGCTGCTGGAACGCCCGAAAACACTGGCGTCAGTGCTCACCCACCCCGATGGTCTGCCGGTCCTGCACGATGCCGTCAAGGCGGTCGCGGAGCGCGGACCGGAATCGGCGCTGGCGGAACCGGTTCACATCGAGCCGACCCCGCTGACCCCGGCGGAGCGGGCGATGTCGCACGAGATCCGGGACGCGATCGGCGACGTGCCCGAATCGAGCCGCAGGCAGCCCGAATTCGACTACGGCAGAATCGAGGACCCGGAATACCAGCGCGAGTTCCTGCGGAAGCAGTACGACATCTGGCGGGCGTCGCAGGACGCGCTCAATGACGTCGTCCGGGACATCGCGCAGGAGACCGAGGGCACGCCCGGTTGGCGCGACGCCCCGAAGGACGAGACCCGCGCCTGGGACAAGATCAAGGGCTACGACGGCGACGTCTCCCGCTTGACCGACCTGGTCGGCGCGAAGATCGTCTTCGACCAGGTCTCCGACGCCTACCGCGCGCTCGAGATGATCGAGAACGATCCCCGGGTGCGGATCGTCGAATTCGAGGACCGCTTCGACCACCCCACGCCCTCCGGCTACCGCGACCTGCAAATGAAAGTCCAGTTGGAGAACGGCCACATCGCCGAACTCCGCCTGCATCTGAGCCACATCGACGCCGTCGCCAGCTACGAACACGCGCTCTACGAGGTGCAACGCGACTTCAAGGCCCTGGCCAAGGACGAGAACCGCGCCATGCACCCGGAGGAGGCGGCGCTCAGCACCGAACTCAAACGCACTGTGAGCGGCCGATTCTGGGAGGCGACGCAGCAAGGGCTACCGGAAGAGCACGCGCCGACGAGACAGGAACCCCCGGAAAGACGGGCCAGGGCCCGCAGCGGCATCCCTGACGAACCTCGAGACCCCGGTTCGACGCCGGCCGACCCGAACCGGCCCGAACAGCCGATCGGCGAACAGCTGCGCGACAGCGGCCAGCTGACACCGGAACTTCGCGACGGCTTCGATAACCTGCGCAGCCTGGCAGCGGAAATCGATCGCGCCGCCGCCGATCCCGCCCGAGCCGATGAATCGACGAACCTTCGTGAGCGATTCGCGGAACAATACGACGGTCTCGGTCTGCGCGACGCCGAGAACAGCGGTGCCATGTGGCAGCTGTTCGACCAACACGACCAGGCGCTGTCCACCTACCTCGCGGAATACGCGCGTGATTTCCTGCCTCTCGCGGAGCAAGCCCCTCCCGGCCACGAGCAGCTGAGGGATCGATTCGAGCAGGTCCGCGCGCACGTCAACGACATCTTCGCGGCCACCAACGATCCGGCCCGAGCTCACGAATTGCCTGGACTACGTGCGAAATTCGGTGAACTCGCCGACAGCATCGGCCTGCGCGAGCAGGAAAACCGGGGCCCGGCGTGGCAGTCGTTCACCGAGCACGACGCGGCGCTCGCCGAGTATGTGGAGCAGAATCACGACCATCTGCTGCCCCGTCCCGAGGATGTCAACCCGCCCGCTCCCGAGCCGATCAAGCCGCTCCCGGGATACCAAGGGAACTTCCACCAGGACGCCCGAGACATTGTGAGCGCGCTCGAGAACGCGGGGCGTCCCGACCTGGCGCAGAAGTTCACGGACCTGGTGAACCGCGAAGTCGACGGCGGCAATGTGGGAGGGCTCGAGGATTGGATGGGAGAGACCGCCCCGCGCGCCCGAGCCAGCGATATGGACCAGGTTCTCGACAAGGCCGCCGAGCTCACCGAACTCGACCGATTGGCTCGCGAGATCGAAGCCCACCCGGAACTGAGCGTCCGGTTCAATCCCGGTGTATCCGGGGACAAGTCGTTCGACATCCTCGTCGAACGCACCGCGAACAATGGGTCGACGACAGTCGAGCGACGGGTCGAGATCGAACGGATGAAACATCTGCCCGAGCAGGCGACGAGCATGCACGGCGCCGCACTGCACGGCGCGGACAAAGCCGTAGCGCCGGTGCCGGACCGGATACCGTCCGCCGAGACCACGGTGGTCATGCCCGAGAGTCCACCGGAAGGGCGCGTCCAGCCGCTGGGCGGCGGCAACGAACGGAGGTTCGGCGCGAACGGATGGGACTATGAAATCGTCGACCCGAACGGCAATGTCCGCAAGACGGGCAACCTCCTCGACGAGCTGGCCAAGAGTTTCACCGTCAACAAGAAATTGCACCCGAACCTGGCGAACCTCGATGCCGTTCGCTTCGTGGACGAGAATGGCAACCTGCTGGGACAGATGGTCCGAGACGGTGAGGGATGGAGAAAGGTTCAGTGATCGGATTCAGCGAGTATCGGCCGCATGGTGAGAGTTTGACCTTCACGCGCAGCTTTCCCGTGGACGTCGAGAGCTCCGAGGCGTTGTTCGCGGATGCGCTGCGCGTGCGCGACCATCTGGCGAATGTCGTGCGCCCCACGGGCTTCGATCTGTGGTTCACCTGCGCGATCGAGGGCACCTACATCAATGTGGACGACCCGCGGCCCTCCGACCAGTACTGGGAAGTCCTGCGGACGGATACGCCGCTGCCGCAGGGCGACGGCCCGCAACCGGCTGTCGTCACACGGTTTCCGGTCCTCACCGATCCGGACCTGATCAGCACCTACCGGCAGGCGCTGAATACGATCACTTGCCCGCCAGGGTTTTTCGTGATGTTCGAGAGCATCGCCCCGCTGGGTGCGACCACCCGCTTCGTACGGACCGACGAAGCGCCGAGCTCGGACGTTCTCCCGGTCACCTTGTGGGACGACACCCTGAACCTCCCCGTCACCACCGAGGCGGACGGAACCACATGGCTCGGCCCGCTCCCCGACGCGGCCCCCTACCTGCCACCGGTCACCTTCAGGATCTGGTTCGACAGCATCCTGGTCCTCACACTCGATGTGCACTGGGGACGGTGGCTCGAAGCGGGGAACGCGGAGCACGCGCTGCTCCAGGCGGCACTGGACGCACTGCTCGCCGACGACTGGCAGCTGACCTCCGGCGAGCCCCGGCATTTCAAACTCTGAGATCCCGGAACGCGAGCCGGGCACACCGCGGGCATCGGGCAGCTCGATACGATGGCCCGGACGCCGAAGCAGAAGGAGACGGACGTGCGGCATGGCCGTCCCAGCCAGGAACAACTGAAGCTGAACTTCGAGAGCATGCTGGCGCGCGCGCTGGCCGGACAGGGGCTGCGCAGCTCGACCGGGCTCGACGAGGAGACCCGCACCGCACTCCGAGCTGTCGCCCGCGCCCATCCGAATGCCACCGATGACCTCGTGGAGGCCGCGCGCCAAGCCTTCGCCGGCCAACTGGACGGCAGCAACGCCGCCCGGTGGCACGCGCAGGCGGACCAGATGCTGAGCGAGATGGAGTCTCGCTCACGCGAATCGGAGTGATCCCGCGGTCTGCACCGCGATCGGTCAGAGGTTCGTGAAGTCGGTCGAGTTGTCGGTTTCGACCTTGCCGAAGGTGGCGGCCTGCTGCCGCACGACGGCGGCCAGCTTGCGCAATTCGTCGATGCCGCCGCCACTCTGGTCCACGAAGGACGCGCCGACGGCGCTGAGGGTCTCGGCGGCCGACAGCGACACCTTGTCCGAGCCCGCGGCGGGCACGGCCAGGACCGAAGCGTCCGCGCCGAGCGCGGCCTCCAGACGATCGGCCACGGCTTCCAGGTCAGCGGCGGCGGCCAGCACCGTGTCCGCGTCGAAACGCACACCGCCCAAGTTGAATTCGCTCATCGTCCCTCCCTTTCGCCGCGAATCCTACCGTGTCGCACCGACGGACACCGAGCCGGTTTCCGCGGTGTCGATCACCGGTTCGCGCTGTGGATCACTGTGCCGGGCGCGGACCGTTGGTGCCGACCGCGCCGATCACCGGCACGCCCGTGTAGCCCAGCTCGCCCACGACCTCGTCGCCGTGTTCACCGGTGACCAGGTTGGTGCGCACTTCCTCGTCGGCGTCGCCGGCCAGCCCGGCGCCCGCGCCCGCGGCGCCCATCGGCGGCGGCACCATGCCACCGCCCATACCGGCGCCGCCGACACCGGGCACCGGGGCGGGTACGGCGACCGGCGGGGTGGTGGTCGCGCTCATGGTCCGGGGGCTGGTCTGGCCCAGCGGGGCCGCGCCCGCGCCGCCGCCCAGGCCACCGATCGGCATGAGCCCGCCGCCGCCACCGAGTCCGCCCGGACCCGGCTGCGTGGTCTTCGGTTCGGTCTCCGGCGCCGGCTGCACGGTCGAGGGCTCACTGATCGACTGCAACTGCTGCAGGGTCTGCGCGCCCTGCCCCGCGACGCTGCTCAACGGCGCGATCGCGCTCAACAGCTGGGTGACCTGCGAGAGCGAGTCCACGCCCTTCGGCGCGTCGGTGACCTTCACCTTGTGCCCGGCGGTGGTCATGTTCGCGCTGTGCACCGTCATCTCGGTGCGGGTCTTGGCCACCACCGCGGTGGCCTCGGCCGCCGTCTCGCTGGCCAGCGACAGCAGGAACGCCTGGCCCGGCGGGGTGGCGATGAACGGGGCGGCCAGGGTGACGCCCGTGACGAACTTGGTGATGACGGCCGACATCATCGCGCTACCCACGGCCACCGAGCCCGCGGCACCGGCCATGACGGTCTTCTGGTGCCCGTTCTGGGTTTCCAGTTCCAGCGCATTGGTCTGCGCGGCCGCGCCCTTCTCGGCAGCGCCCGCCGCACCCGAACCCTCCCAGGAGTTCGAATTGGCCAGCGACATCACCGACTGCGCGATCGACATCACCTGCTGCAATGCCGAGGAGACACCCGAGAGCATCTGCGACGCGTCCAGACCCTGACCCAATTGGCCGGTGCCGAAGGTGGAGGCCAGATCGGTGAGCGGCTTGGTGAGCGCGGTCAGATCCAGGGTCGGCAGCGGCGGCATGTCCGGCATCGGGGGCAGCGCCGGAATCTGCGGCAGCGCGGGCAAACCCAGCGTCGACAGCACCTCGGCGACCGGCGAGTCCAGCAGCGGCGCGAAAGCGGTGTCGCGCAGGGCATCCGCCACCGACTGCCCGCTCGCCACCGTGGGAGCGGCCTGCGCGGCTCCCGTCGAACCCTGGTCGAAGGGCGTACTCACAGGTCCCGCGATAGCGACAGGAAGTCGACGCCCGCGGCGCCGTCGACGGCCTCGTAGGACGCCGCGGCCTCGTGCGCGGTGACCGCGGTCCCGGCGTGCACGGCCGCCAGCTCCGCCACCGACGACAGGTGATTGCCCTGCGCGCCCGCGTAACTCAGCAGGAAGTCCTGGCCGATGAGGCCGAAAACCGGTACCAGTGCGGCGACCGTGGCGACCTGGTCGACCGCGGCGGCGCTCGCCACCGCGGTGGCCATGGCGGCCGAAGCATCGCCGTAAGCGCGAATCGCGTCCGGAGTGGCAACGAGATGGCTCATGAGACCCCCATCAGGAAGATCATTTCGGTTCGAACTATACAGAGCGGTGAATCGCCCGGCATAACGAAGAGTTCACTAATTGACCAACGGCCCGGTGAACACCGGGTATTCCCCAGGTGATCGAGGGTACGGCGGATCAACTTGCCGCACTGTATATTTCACACGCGTATTCACACATGCTCAGATCGGGCGCAGCCAGCTGTCGGGTTCGGTCTCGTAGTCCTGCTCCTCGACGTACTCCTGCCTGGTCACATCGTCGGTGGTCGGCAAGCCGGTCAGCGCCAGCAGTTCCGGGGACAGCCCGGCGGCCCGCAGCTGGGCACGTCGCTCGACACCGGCGCGGGCCGCGGATTGCTTGCACAGGCGCAGAATCTCCGAGGCCAGCAGCTCCGGGTCCTGGCGCAGGCGGTCCCGTTCCACCGAAACCGCCCGGGGCAGGCCCTGTTCGGTGGTGGTGACCACGATCGCACCGGTCCGGGAGGACAGCGTGAACTCGCTCGGGAATTCGTCTGCGGTCATCGGTTCGTCTCCCATTCGTCGGCGACCGCCAGGACCACTTCGGCGATCCGGGTGTTCACTTCGGTCACCACGCGGCGGTGATCGGCGGCCATCGCCACGGGTGGATGGTCGGCGGTGATCAGATAGCGGCCGTCCTCCGCGAGGTCGCGCCACTGCAGATGGTGCCGGGTGATACCGCGCGGGCCGAAACGCGAACGGCCTTGCACCACATCGATGGTGCCCGCGGTCGAGGCGGTGATCGCCAGGAACTCCGCGGCACGGTCCACCACGCCGCCCTCCAGCGTCTCGTGCGCCGGAGACAGGCCGAAACCGTAGTCGGTGTCCACCACGTCCTCGGCCTCGGCGAGCACGCGATCGCCGCCACGGCCCGCCGGCGCCTCCGGCAGCAGGCGCACCACCTGCTCGGCCAGCTCGTTGGCCCAGAACTCGGAGATGGTGAATCCCGAGGCAGGCCCGGCGGTTTCGCCAGGATGCTGCATCAGCAAGTAGCCCGCGTCGCCCGAACGCACCCCCATCACCCGAAGACTGGACTCCGGTACGACCCGGTCGCCCAGATCCCAGCCGCGCAGCTCGATCCGGACATCCGGGGTGTGCAGCGCGCGCAGCACGTCGGCCAGATCCTGGTCGTGGCGATCACGCACACTGTCGCGCGCGTGAATCTTGCTGTCCTGGAAGGCACTCCACAACGGCGCGCGGCTGGTGAAGAACATCGGCTCGGGCAGATGCTCCTCGCCGAGCTCCTCCCACAGCACGAGGAACTCCAGATCGGTGAAGGACCAGGATCGCACCGTCAGCCCTCGACCACCGGCTTGGCCACCACCGGCGCGGTGCCCATCGCCTCGTCCAAATACTCTGAGGAATCCAGGAATTCGGGGCGCTTGTGGTCCTTGCCGCCCTGACCCTGACCGCCGGCGCCGTGACCCATCGGGCCCATACCGCCACCGCCGCCCATACCGCCCATGCCGGTGGAGCCCGCCGCGACGCCCGCGCGGGCCACGCCCATCGAGGTCGATTCCGCGGTTTCGGCCAGCGCGGCACGCGGGAACAGGCGCGAGGTCTCGAGCATCGGCTTGGGCGCACCGCCACCACCGCCGCCACCGCCTCTGCCGCCACCACCCAGGCCCTTCTTCAGGTCTTCGAGGTTGGGCATGCCCGCCAGCGGGGAGTCCTTCAGCTTGTCCTTCAGTTCCTGCTGCTGCTTCTTCTGCTGCTCGGTGGTCTGCAGGCTCGTGAGGCCCTGCATGCCCTGCTGCAGCGCGCTCGACAGCTGCGACATGCCCTGACTGGACTGGCCGGAGTTCGAATTCGGGTTGGTCCCGGACGGATTCCCTTGCGGATTGGTGCCGTTGGGATTGGTGCCGTTCGGGTTCGTCCCATTCGGGTTGGTGCCGTTGGGGTTCGTGCCGTTCGGATCGATTCCGTTGGGGTTCGTCCCATTCGGATCGATTCCGTTGGGGTTCGTGCCATTGGGGTTCGTGCCGTTGGGGTCGACACCGTTCGGGTTGATCTTGTTGTTCGGCATGTTGCCGAGATTCGGCATGCTCGCGCCGCCTGCACGGTTCTGCCCGCCGCCGTTACCGCCGCTCCGGCCGTCGCCACCACCGTTGTTCGACCGCCCGCCCGGGCCATCGAGGTGGGGTTTGGGGGCGGTGGGATCGGTCAGCCGCGGGACGGCCTGACCCGCGCCGGTCAGGCCGGGCACATACCAGTGCTGAAAGGCCAGCTGCGCGGCCTTGATCATGTTCTCCATGCGCTGGTAGTGGTCGTAATCGAAGTCGGTCGGCTTGTTGCGGGGCATCATGACCTTGGTGTTCTCCAGCCAACCCGACACGTACTTCAGGTTTTCCGCCATCGAACGCAGGTTGTCGGTGAGGTCGGTCGCCTGCTTCTTGAAGGTGTTGGCGGCGTCCACCGCGCTCTGCGCGCCCGCACTCGACCAGTCCTTGTCGTCCACCATCTTGGTGAGTTGCTTGGTCAGCGCCTCGAAGCTGTCGTCGACCTTCTTGGCGACCTTCGCCCAGGTGGCACTGAAATTCGCCACCGTCTGCGGGTCCATGCCCGCGCCCGCCTCATAGAACCAGTCGAGGTCATGGTGCGCGTAAGGGTTCTCCGGATCGATCGCTTCGTAGTGCCCCTGCTCGTGGGCGACCTTGTACAGGCCCTCATTGCCCTTCGCGTGCTGGTCGATGCGCGGCGCGGAGTCTCCACCGAGGTCGAAGATCTTGCCGTGGTCCAGGGACGGTTTGGCCGGGTCGGTGTCCTTGGCGTCGGCCGCCTTCTTCAACTGGTCGAACTTCGTCTTGGAGTCCACCTCGGCGACGTCGTAGGTCTTGTCGGCCTGAATCATGGTGTCGGCCATGCCGTTCACCAGCTCGATGTAGCGATCCAGGATCGGTCCGAGCGCCAAACCCTGCTCGTTGAAACGCTTCTTGAGAATCAGGACCTGATAGAGATGCTCGTTGTCACTGAAGCCCTTGTGCGTGGTGAGAATATCCTGATAACTCTTGGCATAGATCAGCGCGTTCGCCGCGATGGCGGCCAGTCTCGCGCCCTCGCGCGCGGCTCCCGGTTTCAGCTCGAGATTGCCCGCGTGCGCCTGCTGCGCCAGGCCGGGCCAGGGATTCCTGCCGTCCTCACTCACGTCCCACTCCTAATCTCGCGCGACACTCCGACGATACGGCCAGATCTCACCGATACTCCACTCGTCGGCCGCGATCCCACTACGAATGCCGTTGGCGGAAGCGCTGTTCGAAACCGGACAGGTAGACCGACGGCGGCGTGCTGGAGGTGGCCGCCTCCACCACGCCGTCATCAGCGACATAGAAGAGCGCGCGATCCAGCACGACCTCCTCCGGCTCCACCGGAACGTACACCAGCCAGCCGACCGTAAGCCGTTCCACGCGTTGGCGATCGGGCGGGAATGCGGCGGGGTCGATGCCCTCGGTGTCGAGGTGGTGGCGCACGATCTCGAGGGCCTCGGACTGCGGAATCGGCTCCGGGCCCAGCCGGGCCACGCCCGCCAGCGCCAGCTGGTAGTGCACGGCGTCCAGATCGGCGGCGTCGCCGAAGACTTCGTACAACTGGGCGTGAGTGACATCACGGCGCTGCGCGCCATCGACGAAACTCGTGACGGCCGAGCGCAATTCCTCTGACGGATGCTCGGTGAGCAGGTCGCAGATCACATCGGCGACGGTGCCGGCGGTCCAGATGCCGGGCACCGCGACCGCGACATCGGCGGCCGACGGGGACTCGCCGCGATACCAGCGGCCGCGCTCCCACCAGTAGCAGAAGCTCAGCAGGCCGCCGCCCGCACGAGTGTTCAGCACCGGGTTCGCCACCCACTCGGGCGCGCCCGCGTACAGGCGCGGGAGCGGCGTCTTGCTGTTGTAGGCGACATCCAGTTCCGGCGCGTTCCAGACACCGCCGGACAACACGGCGCGGCCGCCGGGTAGCTCGTACAGGGAGGAACCGGAGCGGCGGGAGCCCTCGAACCAGCCGAAGGACGGCAGGACCCGCGGGCCCCACTCCGAGCCGACCGCCACGAACGCGGCGGCGATGGCCGCCCAGCGCGACCACAACAAGGGGAACGGCGGGAAGTCGTCCTCGGAAACCACCGGGAGATAACCGGATTCGCGATCCGCGCGGGCCTGCTCGGCCGCCTGACGCGGGGAACGGGACTGGCGGTTTCCGTGACCGACATAGGCGGCCAGCCAGGTCGGGAGGGACTCGCGCGGGGTGGCCTCCAGGTCGGCCAGGTATTCCTGCGGGGAGAACAGCTGGTCGTCCGGGAACGGGTCGTCGCCGTAGTCGTGGTCGACGCTCAGCGCGCCCTCGGAGGTGAGGTCCAGTTCCAGTCGCCACCAGGGGTCGCCGAGTTCGGCGGAGAGGAGGCGATGGGCGGCCACCAGGGTCATGATCGTGTCGGTCGCGGGCACCAGGGCCTGGCGCTCGTCGTCGTCCGCGTACAGGATGCGGGAGCGCTGGCCGGAGGCGGCCAGGGCGAAGGCGGCGCGGACCTGGGTCCATCCCTCGGGGGCCAGCTCCTGCAGTTCGGCGGCTATACGGTGGGCGAGGCGGCGGGCGCGCTCGGGAACGTCGAGTTCCTCGGCGGCCATGCTGAAGCCGACATCGGGGCTGGGTTCCGTGGGGACATCCGGGGTTTCGTTCGGGTCCGAGGAAGGATCCTCGCCCAGGACCGCGGACAGGGGGTGGATCTGCGGGCTGTCGTAATCGACGGCCTTTTCGATCCCGAAGGCGGGTGCGGCCGAATCGGGCGCGACCGCGACAGATTCGGGCTGCTGATCGGAATCCGGTGTGCCGGATCGGTTTTCACTGAACTCGCGAGATACGGTCACGCGGGGATCGTCGCTAACTGTCCGACGCGGGCTTGCGCTCGGCGAACCGGCGCTCCAGGTCCGCGCGCCAGCGGGCGGCATTGCTGCCGTCGAGCTGGCCGGCGAAGGACTCGCGGGCGGCGGTCACCAGGTCCTCCGTCGCGTTCGGGTACGCCTCCGCGATCGCCCACAGGGCGTTCTCGGTCGGCGAATCCAGACCGGACGCGGTCCGCACACCACGCCCCTCCCGCACATCGGCCAGGATCGTGTCGAAATTCCGCCGCAGCTGCTCTTCGCTCGGGCGTTCACCGCGCACGTCGAACCTCCTCATCCGTTCCGAAAACCAACTGTCAGCATCACATACCCGGGACAACCGTGCGGTTGCCGAAACCGTAAAAATCGGCGAACACCTCACCGGCCGTCATCCGAAGATCCCCAGCCGGCGCGACGAATCCGACAGCACATCGCGAATCAGCAATCCCAGGTCCGAATCCGCCGGCCGCTCGCTGTACCGCAGCTCACACCGCACATCGCCCGGACCTCCGATCACCAGACGCACGAAGCCCTGCCCCGAACGCTCCCACAGCGCCCCCGCCGCCAGCCGATCCAACTCGATCACCTGATCACCGACGCGCAAGACCAACCCTGCCGCCGGATCGCGGTAGAAAACAACCCGCAAACCATCCAGCTCGTCGAAAACACCCGCGGGCGCACCCGTACCGACCGGCGCGGCACTCAACTGCCCCGTCACCGGATCCATCAGCGCGTACTCCCCGAACCCGGAATGCGACCGCAGATAAATCTGTCCACCGGAGGCAGTCCGCCCCGACGCCCGCGGGAACCGGCTGTTGCCACGAGAACCACCATTCCCGTTCCCACCGCCCGGCGCACCCTGCGGCGGCATCATCGGCGCGCCACCCGGGAACCCCGGCCCCGCGCCGCCACCAATCCCATTGCCGCCGTTGGCACCGTTGGCGCTCGGGTGCCCGCCACCGTTCCCACCCTGGTTCCCGGCATCGGGCGAATCCGCCACCCACCGCGGCATGCCCGGATCGGTATGCGGATACCCCTGCTGCGGCCCCTCCGGCACCCCCGGCTGCACCGGCGTCCGAGACCCCAGCGCATCCGTCAGCCACTGCGGCAAATGCGACCCACCCGGCGCCGCCGGCTGCGAAGACCCGGAATCCACCGGCACCTGCGGCCCCTGCCCACCACCGGGAAAGGTCGTCTGCTGCGAACCATGCTGCCCACCAGTCCTATTCGGCCATTGCGGTTGCTGAGTCGCACCAGGATGCGCCGGCTGCGGGATGCCGGGATTCGAAGGCTGCTGGGGCAGTGCCGGATCCGTCTGCTGACCATCCGGCCGACCAGGCAACGGCCAGCCCGGATTGACCGGAACCTGGGGAATGCCAGGGTTCGTCGGCCACGCCGGCACCTGCGGGACACCGGAATCTGTAGGCCACTGCGGGGTACCAGGACCGGGCGGCAGTTGCGGCCACTGCGGTGGGGTCGGGAACTGCGGAGCGCCCGGGATATGCGGAGGCTGTGGCAGCTGCGGGGGTTCCGGCAGGTTCGGCGGGACCGGAATGTGCGGAGGGGTCGGCGGCTGCGGCGGAGTGGGGATACTCGGCGGCTGCGGCATATGCGGAGGCTGCGGGATATGGGGCGGCTGTGGTGTATTCGGCGGGGCCGGTACCTGCGGCGGCGTCGGCTGCTGTGGGGTCGGCTGCGGGATATGGGGCTGCGGCGTCGGCTGATGTGGCGTCGGCTGCGGCTGGTGCGGCTGCTGAGGGTTGTGGGGTGGGTTGGGGTCCGGGGGCAGAGTCCACGGGGCGGGCTGCTCCGGCGGCTTCGGGGTGTAGTCGGGGAATTCCGGGTCGAACTGGTGCGGCACGAGGGGCAGGTGCGAGCGCCAGTTCGGGCTGTAGCGGAACGGGGTGTCGTCGCCGGTCGAGGCGTTGTCGTCGGAGCGGTCGCCATCACCCGCGTCCGGTTCCGAAGTCGAACCGGAACCCGATTCATCCGGCGCATCCGCATCCGAGCGCCCCGAACCGACATGCTCGCCGGTTCCGCCGGAACCACCGGACTCCCCCGCACCCGCGGGCTCGGGACCATCGCCCGCACCGCCGGAATCACCCTGGCCCGGCTGGACCGGATCATCCGATACACCCGATCCGTCAGAATCACCCGCACCGACGTGCGATGGGTCGCCCGACGCGTCGGAATCACCAGACCCGTCGGAGTCTCCCGAGACGGGCTTGGTCGGATCACCGGGCGCACTCGAGTTCTCCGAACCGCTGGAATCGTCAGTGGTCGGAGGCGTCGGCTTCGCGGGAACTGATGTGTCGCCGGAGCCCTCCGACGGTTGGGGAGCCGGGAGCGAGGAGGCATTGTCGCCCTGCGGTTTTGTGGCGTCTCCGGAAGCCTTGGGGTCCTCCGCACCAGAGTGAGCCAAGTCCTCCACCGCGCCGGGCTCACCCGCACCGGCGGATTCACCTGTCTCCGTGTGCGTGGAGCTTCCAGGTGCACCCAGGTTGTCTGAACCCTGCGGGGATTCAGCCGAAGGCAGCTGGGAGGCGTTGTCCGAGTGCGCTTTTGCGGGTGTGGGCGGCTCGATGCCGAGGGACGGGCCGGCCGTGGTGACGGCGGCCGGAGGCGGGGTGGGGCGTGCCGGGGTTTCGGGGGTGGGGATCGGGAGTGCTTCGGGGGTCGGGGCGGACGGGAGGTGGCGGATGGCGCGGGCGTCGGTGAGGGTGCCCTGGATGAGGACCTGGGAGAAGAGGTCGTCGAGGTCGTAGGTGGGTTTGAAGCGCCAGGTCGCGCCCTCGGGGGGTGCGCCGGTGCGCCATTCCAGGATGAGGCCGTCGGTGCCGGCGAAATGGGCCGCGATGGATGCGCTGCGGCTCCAGGAAGTGGCGTCGCTCTGGCTGCCGAGGTGGGAGGTGTGGCCGTCGTAGTCGAGATCCAGGTCACCGCGGGCGGGGACGATGCCACGCAGACCGTCGAGGTAGGCGGGGTTCACCGAACCGTCCGGCAGCAGGCGCGGAACGCCGCGGTACAGCGGCGTGGCGTCGGGACCGTCCGGCAGGTTGCCCTCGAACAGGACGGTGCCGTGGGTATCGGCTAGCGGTGTGGTCACCTCGGTGACGACCACCGCGGTCGGCGGCTCGGGCGTGGGCGAAGTCGATGCGGTCGGCTGTGAGCCGGGGGCGGTATCGCCTTGCCCGCCAACGCTGCCCGATTCGACGGCACCGCCGGGTTGCCCAGCAGCTCCGGAATGCACCGGGGCAACGGGTTGTCCGGCGACACCGTGATTCACGGGGGATCCGGGGCTGACCGGGGGCTTGGTCGGGGGGCCCGGGTGCGGGGTGGATTCCGGGGCCGGGGGCGGTGTCGGAGGGGCGAGGTCGTGGACGTGGACGGTGCCGTCGAGGTTGACTGTGATCAGTTTCGCGGCAAGCAGGAGGCCGTCCCTGGCAACGACTTCCACGCGATCGTTGCCGAGGACGACTAGGGGGTCGGGGTTTTCGGAGACGACGACGGCGATCTTGGGTTCGCCGTCCACGATCCCGACGCCAGGCGCCCAGATCTTCGCTCCGGCGGCGGTGAGGATGTCCTTCGCCGCCAATTGTCGAACCGCGGTCAGGCGAGCGTTCGCCTCATCCTCGGCCGCCAAGGTGGTCAGCGAGATTCGTTTGCGGTACTCGTTCAGCTCCAGGATCCGCTGGTCGGCCGCCTTCTTCCGGGCCATTCCCTCGGCGGTGCCCAGCCCCTCGGTCGCCTTGCCGAGCTGCTCTTGACGCTGTTCCTCGGCGTTCGCCCGCGACTCCAATATTTCCTGCAGTTTCCGCATCTCGTGCTTGCCCGGGTCCACGCCAAGCTCCCGCGCGATCGCGTGCAGGCCGGCCATCATCCGATCGTGCCGCTCGAGCGCGGAACGGGCCTGGGCCATCATGTCGTCCGCCCAGGCCGCCAATCGCGGATTCGACCAGGTGTGAACGGTTCCCGGCTCGACGACCACCCAGTTCGACCCGGTCGGTGCACTCGCGTGCTCGGGCGCGGCGTTCTGTTCCGGCGCGGTGTGGGTCTGCTCGCCCGTTTGGTTTGTGCCGGCGTCGGGCTGCTTCCCACCGGGCTCGCTCGTCCCGGTTTCCCGTTGCTTCGGGCCGGCCTGATCCGAGCCGTTCTCGTGCAGGCCGGTGGACTCCTCCGATCCGGAATGAGCCGTGGCCGTGGACGAATGCGTGACCGGCGTAACCGGTTGCGCGCCGGATTCAGGCTGTTTGGCCGTCGTGGCGGGGTCGGTGCCGGGTGTGGTGGGGCCGGGGCGGGCGGGGGCGCCGCCCGAGGGGTCGGTGGGCGGGGTGCCGGGGCCGAGGCGCTTCGGGCCGCCGCCGGGTTCGCCTTCGCCGGGCTCGATCGCGCGAACCGGGTCGGGGTAATGGTTGTCGACCCAGTGAGCGACGGTGTCGGCGACATGGAAGGCCTCGGCCGCGGACTGGAGACGGTCGAAGGCGCGGACCACGTCTGGAAGGTTGCCGCGGGCCTGTCCGAGCAGCTCGGTGATGGTGGCGCGCAGGCGATCCGGGGCCACGGCGGCTTCGGTGACTTCCAGGCCGGAGGCGCGCTGGAAGTTCTCGATGGCCGCGCGCAGCTCGGCGTGCGCCTCCTCCCGGGCACGGTGCGCCGCCGTCTGGGGCTTGTCCGCGTCAGCGGCCACCGCATCGGCGATGCGACGCTGCTCGGCTTCCCATCGGGCGGCGCGATCGGCGGCCGCGTCGCGCCGGGCGGTGTCGCCCTCCGCCTCGGCGGCGGCGAGTTCGTCTCGGGCGGTGACGAGTTCGCGGACCGCGGTCTGCTCGGGTGTCTCGGCGGCGCGGGCAGCCGCGGCGGCGGCATCGGCCTCGGCGGCGCGGGTGGCGGCCAGGAACTCCTCGGCCCGCTGGTAGCGGTGTACTGCGTCGCGCAGCGGGACCAGCTCGTCGGTCCAGACGTCGCCCCAGGCCATCGGCATGCGGGACAGCTGCTCGATCTGGGCGATGGCGTGGTCGATGCCGCGGGGCGCGGCCGGGTCGGTGGCGACCAGCGCCTCCAGGTCGGCGCGCGCGGATTCGGCTTCTCGCTGCCAGGCGTCGGCGGGCGTCTCGCCGGGCTCCGTGGCCGCCTCCATGCCGCGGCGCAGTTCGGTCTCCAGATCCTGTACCCGGTGCTGCGCCCGGTCGAATTCCGCTGCCGCCGTGGACAGGTCATCGATGCGCTGCTCGTTGCCCGGCAGCTCGCCGCCCTCCGCGCGGTTGCGGTTGGCGAGGTAGTCCTGCGTGCCGGGCAGATTGTCCGGGGTCAGATCGCTGTTGGCGAGCGGGCGGAATTCCTCCCCCTCGCGCTCACGCCACATGCGGCCCTTGGCGTAGTCCAGGCCCTCCTCGGCGATCTGCAGCTCGTGGCGGGCCGCCGCGAGTTCGGGTCCGACGGTACGCGGATCACGGGGCGGTGCTTCGGGTTCCGGCGGGTTGGTGAGGTCGTGATGCTCGGCCGCGAGTCGTTCGAGCAGGTCGATATCGGCCTTGCGGGCCCGAATCTCCCCGCGCATGGCCTCGACCGCCTGGGAGAACTCCTTCGGGCTGAGCCGCTCGTGCTTCTCGATCTTGCCGTCGCGGTAGGCCTCGTATACCTCGATACTGCGCGCCTTGCGCACGACCCGCACGATCTCCGAAACCTGTTCGGAGCTGAGGAGTTTCCGCGTATCGGTCACGCTGTCGCGGTAGCCCTGATAGGCCGCCGCCGAGTCACCGGCGGTGTCGGTCAGCGTGCGCAGCACCTCCCGCAGCTGCGCCGGGCTCATCCGATCGTGCAGGCTGCCGAGGCGTTCCTGGTAGATCTTGACCGTCTTGTCGATGCTGGAGGTGTCCACCCCCAGCAGGCGCGACCAGACCTCTCCGGCCTGGATCAGCTCGCTCGCCGGCGGCGGCTCGCCGACGAAGTCGCCGTACAACGAGCTCAGCAGCTCGCGACCCTTCGGATCGTGGACGGGCAGCTCGCCGTCGACGGCCCGCGGATCCGTACTCGGGTCGTAGCGCAGCCCCTCCCGGTGCGGGTCGAGCGCGGCGATCGCTTCGATGTAGTCGGTCAGCGCGTCGATGGCGTGCGCCCGGCGCTCGTCCGGCCGGAAGGCCATGTTCTCGAAGGCCCTGGCGATCGCGTCCGGAACCGTGGTCTTCGGGTCCGGCTCGAACCCGATGATCTCGACCTTCTCGGCGTCCTTGACGGCCTTGGGAGCGTGCAGGTTCTCCCGATCGACGTCGAGCAGGCGCACCAGCCGATCCCGGGCGGCGAGCACGGCCGTCTCGTGCCCGTTCTTGCGCAGCACGTCCGCGTACTTGATCAGGTCCGCGAACGCCTGATGCCGCCGCTCCCCCATCCGGAACCGCGGATCGCCGAACGCCTCGGCCACCGCACGCGGTGACAGCTGCTCCGGGTCCAGGCCGAGGCGGTTCGCGAGATTGCCCAGCGCGCCGTCCAGATCGTTGAAGGTGTCGATGGCATCCGACGTGCGGATGAAATCGGCCATGCCCTCCAGTTGCGAGGCGCGCAGCGAAAGCTCCTGCCGCAGCGACTCGATGGTGCGGCCCAGATTCTCGCCGAGGTCGAACTCCACCTCGAGCGACAGTCGGCGCGCCACCGCATTGCGCTCGTTCCGCAGGGTATCCGGATCGCGCGGTACGGCCGGTTCATTGTTCGCCTCGTGCGGTGTGGCGACCGGTTCCGGTGTGGGCTCCACCAGCCGCAGGCCCCGGCCGTCCTCACGCATGACCGCGACCGGTCGCGGGTGGCCGTCGACATCCACGTCGTGGAACCGCACGGTGGGCGCGGCTTCCTCGACCAGGTGGACGTTGCCGTGCTCGTCGAGCCCGACATTGCGGTAATCCAGCCGCCGCTCACCGTGATTCAGCATTCGCCGCACGTCGGGGTGCGCGGCGAGCGCGTCCACCAGATGGGTGTCGTGCTCACCGTCGCCGCGAATCACCACCAGGCGTTCGGGGCCGCCGTTCTCGCCCGGGAGCAGCGCCACACCGTGTTCGCGGTCGAGCATGACGCCGCCGTTGGCGTCGGCCCAATCCCGGGCCGCCCGATCGGAGACCTCGTGGACGCGCTCGCGGAGCTGGTCGTCCGCACCGAGGAAACGGTCGGCCAGGGCCGCGAACTCGAGCATCCGGGCGCGGCCGTCACGAACGCGCATGCGCTGGTCCGAGATGACGTGGTCCAGATCCTCCTGGGTCTCGATCCGGTTCAGTCCGATATCGAGCAGCTGCGCCCAGTTCGAGCGCTCGTCCTGCATCTGGTCGCGTCGCAGCGAGTGCTTGAAGAGCGTGCCCTCGCGGGTTTCGACCAGCTCCTCGTCGACATCGTCGAAGTGCGGCACCCATTCGCCGCCATTGTTGACGCCCTCCACCTCGAGCAGGGACGGGCGGGGTTCGCGCGCACGGAGTTCCAGCGGCGGATCGTCGTGCCCGACGCCCGCCTCCTCACGGCGGGCCCGCGCCTTCAGTTCCTCCAGCTCGATGCCGCGGGCATGGGCGAACTCGCGCAGGAAGCGGCCCAGCGGATCCTTGTCGAAGATGCTGATCTCGCGGCTGAACGGAATGACCTCGTTCTCGAGCAGCCAGCGCTGCCCGGCATCGCGCAGCGCCTCGACCGCGCCACCGCGGCGCATGAGCCGGTACCTCGCCTCCTCGACCGCTGCCCGCACGGTCCGCGGATCGGCATCGGCGAGGGGGATGCGGAGCTCCCGGGCCAGATGCACGAGGTCCACCAGCGCGGCGTCGCGGGCGTCGGCGGCGTCCACCAGCGGCTGCGGGACATCGGTGCCCCACTCGTGCGGCTCGGGCTCAGCGGTCACCGGATCGACCGGTTCATGCCGCAGCTCGGGCAGTTCCGACTCGATGGTCATCTCCGCCACGCGCAGCGACTCCTCGACCTCGGCGCGCAGCAGCGGATCGGCCTCGGTGACGTGCGGACGGTATTCGCCCCCGTCCGCGGTGCGCATGGGGATCTGCGGCGGGGAGATGTCGGCGACCCGGCGGGTGAGACGACGCACGAACGGCAGCTGCTCGCGCCCCTCCCACAGGGTCAGGATCTCCTTGCCGATGCGCACCGGGTTGAAGTTGGGCTTCATCCCGAGGAAGTCGTGGTCGTGGAGGACGTTGTAGCCGAACTCCAGTGTCAGCAGGGAGATTCCGGAGGAATCCAGGCGCGAACCGGACGGGTACTTCGGCGACTGTCCGTGGTAGCCCTGCTGCAGGCGCTGCAGCAGGTTGTCGATCCAGCTCGGCGACGGCTTCGCCGCGGGACGGAGCGGACCGAGCTCGGGTCGCGGGACCAGGTCGACACGCTTGGTGCCGTCCGGCGATTCGACGATGCGAGCGTGCAGGCGTTCGCCGTCGGTCTCCAGGACCATATGCGCGTGTTCGGAATCCGGGACGTGCAGGGCGGCGACCATGAGGTCGGCGACATCCATCGCGCGGCGCAGGGTCTCGGAGCGGGCGGCGGCGAGTACAGCGTCGCGCTGCTCGACGGTGGTGTGCGCGGGATCCAGGGCGGATTCGGGGATGCCGAGCAGGCGCGCCCACTCGTCGCGCACCCGGGCCAGGTGCTCGCGTTCGGCGCCGGTGGCGGCGTCGTGACTGCTCAGCACATGGTCGAGCGCCTCGAGTCCACCGATCCGCAACATGTTCCGGAACTGCAGGTCGCCCGCGAGCTCCGGCAGGTTCCGCCGCTGCAGGTTCTCCTCCGACAGGCCGAACTCACCGGCGAGACGGTTTCGCAGCTCCTCGAGGGTGAAGACCCGGGATTCGGCGCCCTCCGTATCGTGCGGGCGCTGCGACCAGGTTTCCAGCGGGCGTTCCCGGACCGGCTCGCCGCCGCCCTCGGGATGCGCCGTGCTCGAGGGCAATTCGCGCCTCGTGGCGGCCGGGTCGAGGGCCCGGGTCGGCTCCTCGGCTCCGAGCTCGGCCAGCCGGCGGTCCAGGCCGGTCTCGCGCAGATGCGCTTCGATGGCGCGCAGCGTCTCCGGATCCGCCTCGGTGCGCCAGTACTCCTCGGAACCGTAGAGCTCCTCGGGGGTCAGCGGCCGATAGTCGTCGCCCTCACGCATGGGCAGCGGCGGGGCGGCGTCATCCGGGTCGCCGAAGAAGCCGCGCGCCTTGGCCATTTCGGCGATCTCGCGGAAATGGGCGAGCGGATCGTTGAGGTGGGCCGCGGCGGTCTCGAGGCCGAGCGCGTCCATCAATCGCGAGGTGAACAGCACCGCGTTGACCTCGCGGCCGGGGGCCAGCGGGTCGTTGACGGCGTCCCGCAGGAAGCGGGCCGCCGCCTGCAGCGACGGGGAGTCCGCCACCGGATCCACCGGCAGCACTTCCTCTTCCACCCGCGGCAATTCGAGCGTCGCGGCCTCGCTCGGCCGGGTCAGCTCGACGGTCGGGTCTTCACTGCCCGGCGGCTTGGGCAGCTCGACAGTCGGGTCTTCGCTCCCCGGCGGCTTGGCCTCGCTGCCGCGCTCCATCTGCACGGTCGGGTCTTCGTTGCCTTCGAACGGCTTCGACGACGCCTCGCCGGGCGGGGGGTTCTTGACGGTCGGATCGTCGTTGCCTTCGAAGGTCTGCTCGCTCGAGGCGTTCTCGCGCGACAGGTTGACCGTGGGGTCGTCGTTGCCCTCGAACATCTTCGATGAGGACGCCTCGCCCGGCACCGGGTTCTTGACCGTCGGGTCTTCGCTGCCCTCCGGCAGTTTCTTGGTCGAATCCTCGCCACCCGCCGACAGGTTGACTGTCGGGTCCTCGCTGCCCGCAGGCAGTTTCGCGGTCTGCCCGTCACCGGGCTTCGACGGCGGGGTGGAGTTCTGGTCGCCGTTTCGACCGGAGTTGCCAGGCTCGTCGGGGTCGGGATTCGGTGGGGTGGAGGAGTTTCGGTTCGGCGGCTCCTTGCCGCCGCCACCCGAGCCGGGCGGGGTCACACCGATCGGAGGGGTGGCCGCCGTCGGGCTGGAGCCGGGCGGCTTCGGGTTGCTCGGGCGCGCCGGGGTGGGGCCCTGGTCGCCTTCGTCGCCGGCGCTTCCCTCGTCGGAGGCGCGGGCATGGCGCTGGACCTCGTCGAAGCGATCCATCAGGGCGCGGTGCCAGTCGTCGCGGCCCAGGGCGGCGAATTCGGGGGCCAGGCCCTCCAGGCGGGTACGCATGCCGGGCATGTCCGAAGCGCTCAGATCATGGTCGTGCCACGTGATTTCGCCATCAGAACCCTCGGTCGCGTAGTGGCGGGCGAAGAGGCTGGTCGACAGTTCGTCACCGCGGCGGCCGCCGCCGAAGGCCAGGCTGTGGTCGATACCGCTGATGTGCCCGTCCGCGGTCATCAGCCAGTTGGCGAGGTTGCGATCGGGGATGCCGACAAGCACGTCGAGCAGGCCGAGCCGGCGGCCGTCGGGGGTCGCCAGCACCGCGTCCAGACCCGCGGACATGGGCGTCGTGAAACGGTCCGCTCCGGCCTCGCCGGGCATCACCTCCATGTACACCACCCGGTCCTCGACCCGGTGCACCTTCGGCACATTCGCGCCGACCGCCTGGCCGACCAGCGAGACCAGCGCCTCGGCCTGGGCGTGCTGCGGATTGGTGACAACCTTGCGAATCAGCTGCGTCGGCGGCTCGGTAGCGAAGGTGACCAACTCGACGCGTTCGGCCATCCGCCCGATACCGGTGCTGAGGACCACCACCTCGGCCTCACCCGCCGCGATCGCTTCCTCCACGCGCCGCGCGAAGGACTGATTGACGTCGGTCTCGCCGGAGTCGTTGTGCGTCACCGCATTCGATCCGCCATCCTGACCATCGCCTTCCGGATTGCGGGCGGCGGAGGACGGGTCGGAGTTGGGCTGGGTCGGGCCTTGCGGGCGAGTGGGGGCTCCGGAGGCGCCGGGCTCCTCGCCCTCGCGACCGGTGTGGCCGGATTCCGGGAAATGGGCATCGACCCACTCGGTCAGGGCGTCGGCGCGGTGCAGGGCGCGGGCCGCGTTCTCGAGTCGATCGAAAGCTCCGACCACCTCGGGCAGAGTGCCGCGCGCCTCGGGGAGCAGGCGGTTGACGGTGTCACGCAGGTGTTCCGGGGCGAGTTCGGCTTCGGTGACGTCCAGGCCGGTGATGCGGCGGAAGTCCTCGACGGTTCGGGTGAGGTCGTCGTGCGCGGCCGTGCGAGCGCGTTCGGCGGCCTGGTGCGGGGTGTCGGCCGCGTGGGCGGCCCGGGCTTCGAGGAGGCGGTGCTCGGCTTCCCAGCGGGAGACGCGGTCCTGCGCGGCTTGGCGATCGGCCGGGGCCGCGTTCGCGAGATCATCTCGGGCAGAAGCCAATTCGCGTGCTGCGGTCTGCTCCGGGGTCTCCGCGGCGCGTGCCGCTGCGGCGGCGTCGGACTCGGCGGCGGCCAGGAATTCTCGGGCCTGTTCGTAGCGGTGCGCGGCGTCGCGCAGCGGGACCAGCTCGTCGGTGAACACGTCACCCCACTGCTGGGGCATGCGGGACAGGCGTTCGATGTCCGCGAGCGTGCGGTCGAGACCCTGCCGCGCCAAGCCGGGGTCGGCGGCGATGAGCTCTTCCAATTCGGCTCGCGCCGTGTCGACTTCACGCCGCCACGCGTCGACCGGCGACTCGTCCGGGCCGACACCGGCCTCGACGGCGCGACGCATCTCGGACTCGAGGTCGTCGACCCGGGACTGCGCGCCGTCGTGTTCCTCGACGGCTGCGGTCAGATCGGTGAGGCGCTGCTCCAGACCCGGCAGCTGTCCGCCCTCTTCGGACGGGCGGTTGGCGAGATAGTCGTTGGTGCCGGGCATCCGCTCGGGGGTCAGATCGCCTTCGCGCAGCGGCCGGAAGCCGGGGCCCGGGTTCTCCCGGTAGGCCCGGCCCTGCGCGTAGTCGCGCCCCTCGGCGGCGATCTGCAGTTCGTGCCGGGCAGCGGCCAGATCCGTGGCGACCGCGCGCGGGTCACGCGGCGGGCCCTCGGGCGGGCGCGGTTTGGTGAGCGCGTCGTGTTCGGCGGCCAGCTTCTCCAGCAGCTTGATGTCGGCCTCGCGGGCGCGGACGTCGGCGCGCAGTTCGTCGATGGTGGCGGCCAGTTCCTTGGCGCTGAGCCGCTCGTGCTTCTCGATCTTGCCGTCGCGGTAGGCCTCGTACACCTCGGCGTACCGCGCGTTGCGGACACCGCGCACCAGATCGGCGAGCTGGTCCTTGGTCAGGATCTTGGTGGGGTCGGCGGCGCTGTGGCGGTAGCGCTCGTAGGCCACCGTCGAGTCGCCGGTCTCGCGCAGCGTGGTCAGCACATCCGCGAACTGCTTCGGGGTGACTCGGTCGTGCAGGCCGCCGAGCTGCTCGGTGTAGATCTTGACCGTTCGGGCGAAGTCGTTCATGTGCACGCCGAGCAGGCGCGACCACACGGTGGCCGCCGCCGACGGGTTGTCGGACAGCGGCGGCTCGCCGATGGAATCGTTCATGAACGCGCGCAAGGCCGCCGGAGCGTCGCCGTCGTGGATCGGCAGTTCGCCGTCGACGGCGCGCGGGTCGGTCAGCGGGTCGTAGCGCAGGTTCTGGCGGAACGGGTCCAGGTCGCCCAGCACACTGCTGTATTCGAGCAACGCCGCCAGCAGTTCCGGGCGGTCGGCGGAATCGCGCAGCAGATTGTGGATCGCGTCCAGCAGCGCGTGCTTGTCGGTGTTCTTCGGGTCCGTCGTGAACCCGATGACCTCGCCGTCCTTGGTCTTCGGCTTACGCGGGGACAGGTCGTCCGGCTCCACGTCGAGCCGGTTCGCGAGCTCCTTGCGGGCCGCGAGCACCGCCTTCTCGTCGATGTTCTCGCGCAGGACCTTCGCGTACTTGATGAGGTCGTCGACGGCCTGCAGGCGGCGCACCTTGCGCACGTTCGGATCGGCCATCGCCTCGGCCAGCTTCTGCGGCGACAGCGTGTCCGGGTCGAGGCCGAGGCGGTGCGCCAGCTGTTGGAGGGTGCGGTCCAGGTCGTGGAAGTTGTCGATCGCGTCCGAGCTGCGAATGAAGTCGGCCATGCCCTCGATCTGGGCGGCGCGCAACGCATTGTCATGGTGCAGGTCGGCGATGGTCCGGTCCAGGTTCGCGCCCAGATCCATGTCGTAGACCGACAGGCGGGCAGCCACCGCGTTGCGTTCGGCGCGCACCACGGCTGGATCGCGCGGCGCGGCCGGCTCCGTGGTCGGTTCGGCGTGTGGGGCCCTGACGTCCGGTGCCGGCTGCACGATGCGCCACGGCTCGAGGCCGTTGCGCAGCAACGCGACCGGTGTGCGCTCGCCGTCGACCTCGACGTCGTGGAATCGGATCTGCGGCGGGTCCACCTCGATGACGTGGACCCGGTCGTTGCCGTCCAGACCCACCACGCGGTAGTCCAGCCGCAGTTCACCGCGGTTGAGCTGCTCCCGGATCTCCGGGTGGGCGGACAGCGCATCGACCAGGCGCACATCGTGATCCGCTTCGCCGCGGATCACCACCAGGCGGCGCGGCTCGCCCGGGAGCACCGCCAGCCCGCGCTCCGGATCGAGCATGACGCCGTCGTGCTCGTTCACCCAGTCGTGCGCGGCCGCGTCGGCCAGATCGGCGGCGTGCTGCCGGGCCGCGGAGTCCAGGTCGAGGAAATGCTTGACGGCCGCGTCGAGTTCGAGGATGCCGTCCGCCCGGTCGCGCACGCCCACCCGGGCCTCGGCGATGGCCTCCCGCAGGTCCTTCTCGGTTTCGAGCCGGTCCAATCCGATGTCGAGCAACTGCGCCCAGTTCGAGCGCTCGTCCTGAATCTGGTCGCGGCGCAACGCGTCCTCGAACAGGCGGCCCTCGCGCCGGCTGGACAGTTCCTCGTCCGCGTCGTCGAAGTGGCGCGGCCACTCACCGCCATTGTTGACGCCCTGCAGATCCAGGAAGGAGGCGCGCGGACGGCGGGGACGGAACTCCAGCGAATCGTCGTCCGGGCCGACGCCCGCCTCCGCGCGGCGGCGCGCGGCCTTCTCCTCCTCCGTGCGCAGCGCCTCGGCGCGCGCGAATTCCCGCAGGTAACGGCCCAGCGGATCCTTGTCGAAGATGCTGACCTCGCGGCTGAACGGGATCTGCGCGTCCTCCATGAGCCAGCGCTCGCTGACATCGCGCAACGCCTCGATCGCGCCCGCGCGGCGCATGAGCTTGTAGACGGCCTCGTCCACCACGCGACGCAGGGTTTCCGGGCTGTCGTCGGGGATGTCGATCTTCAGTCCGCGAGCCAGGCGGACCAGGTCGGCCAGGGCGGCGTCGCGCGTCGTGACCGCGTCGACCAGCGGCTGCGGCAGGTCGGAGCTCCACTCGCGGGGCGCGGGCGGATCGAGGACGGGGCCGCGGTCGAGCGGCTCGTGCTGCGGCTCCGGCATTTCCGACTCGATCGGCATATTCGCGCCGCGCAGGGTCTCCTCCACCTCGGCGCGAATCCGCGGATCGGCCTCGGTGACCCACGGGCGGTACTCGCCGCCGTCGCGGGTGCGCATCGGGATCAGGGTCCCGGCGACATCGGCGACCCGCGCGGTCAGATGCTTGACCAGCGGGAGACGCTCGCGCTCCTTCCACAGGGTCGCGGTCTCCTTGAGTATGCGCGCGGGGTTGAACTTGTCCTTGAGATGCAGCAGCGCCTCGTCGTGGGTGACGTAGCCGATCTCCATCGCCAGCATGGTCTGGCCCTTGGAGTCGTTGCCCGAACCGGACGGGTACTTCGGCGACTGACCGTGGTAGCCGTGCATCATGCGCCGCCACGTGCGCTTCAGCCAGCCGGGTTTCTTCTCCGGTTCCTTTGTCTCCGCCGGGGTTTCGCGAGGCAGGTCGGGGCGCTGGATGACCTCGGCGCGCTTGTTGCCGTCAGCGTCCTCGGTGACGCGGATGTGGACGCGCTCGCCGTCGGCCTCCAGGACCACATGGGTGTGGTCCGAAGTCGGGTGGTGGAAGCTCGCGACCATGAGGTCCGCGACATCGCCGGCGTGACGCAGGGTTTCGGCGCGGAGCTCGTCGAGGATCGCACGACGCTGTTCGGGGGTGGTGCGGGCCGGATCGAGGAGGGATTCGTCGACGCCGAGCAGGTCCGCCCAGCCGTCGCGGGTGCGGGCGGCGCGCTCGCGCTCCGGGCCGGTCGTGTCGTCGTGACGGAAGACCGCCTCGCGCAGAGCCTCGATTCCGCCCGCGCGCAACAGGTTCCGCAGCTGCTCGTCACCCACGATTCGCGGCAGCTGATCATCCGGCGTGGATTCGGGCAGGCCGAGACGGTGCAGGAGTTCGGTGCGCAACTCCTCGAGGGTGAGCGTGCGCGGCTCCCCGCCCTCGGGTGCGTGCGGACGCGTGCCGAGACCATTCGCCGGATCGTGGAAGAAGCCCTCGGCCGCAGCGGTTTCGGCGAGATGCCGAAGCGCGGACAGCGCGTCGGGGCGTTTGGCCAGCGCCTCGACCACACCGAGCGCGTCGGTGAGGCGCGCGCCATAGACCTGGTCCTCCAGGCTGCGCGGGCGCTCCCCGGCCTCAGCCTCCGCCGCGCGCAGTCGATCGAGAGCCGCTTGCAATCCGGGTGACGCCTCGGCCGGATCGGCGGGCGGCTTGGGCGACTCCGCCTCCTGGCGCGGGATCTCGACGGTAGGAGTCTCATCCGGATTCGACTGCTCGGGCCGCTTCAGCTCGACGGTCGGCGTCTCATCGGGGTTCGTCTGCTCCGGACGCTTGACCTCGACAGTAGGAGTCTCATCCGGATTCGACTGCTCCGGACGCTTCAGCTCGACAGTAGGAGTCTCATCCGGATTCGACTGCTCCGGACGCTTCACCTCGACAGTGGGAGTCTCATCCGGGTTCGCGCCCGTGCGCTTGACCTCGACGGTCGGGGTCTCGTTCGGGTTCGTGCCCAACGGTTTCGACCGCGAGCCGGTCTGGGTGCCATCCGACCTGCCGGCGTCGCCCGAGCGCGGGGCGGTCGTGGAGGGCGGCACCGGGGTGGAAGGGCCGGGAGGGGTGGGGCGGGCCGAGGAGCGGGACGGCTCGCCGGAGCTGTTCACCGGCTGCTTGGCTGCGGCTTCGCCGGGAGCGGGTTCGGGGCGACCGCCCGCGAAGTCCCACATGTACTCGGCGCGCAGGGCCGACAGGCGGGCCTCGGCATCGGCCATGCGGGCCTCGAAGCGGGCCTCCAGCTCCGCCTGGCTGCCGGGCTCGAGCTGGTCGGCCATGTCGTGGAACCACTTGGCGCGCTCGGCATCCATGTGGGCGACCCAGTCGGCCTGGATGGCGCGCTGTTCGTTGAACCAGGCGTCCGGATCGTCCGGGGTCGCGGCGGCGCGGCGCGGGGGTCCATCGTTCGGCGGCTGGCCGTCGCCCGCCGACGCGGTCTCGGGGTTCTGCCCGGTGCGGGGCTCGGCCGTGGCGCCGCCCTCACCGGCGAGTCGCGTAGCCGGCGCGGGGTCGGGGCGGCCGCCGAGGTCGGCCCAGAGTCGTTCGGCGCGTTCGGCAGAGCCGCGGGCCATGTCGTCGACTTCGCGGGCCTGCTCGCGGAACAGTCGTTCCTCGGTGCTGCCGGGAGGTGCGGAATCTGCCATCTCGTGCAGGAAGCGGGCGTGCTTGGCCTCCATGTCCGCGGCGAAGTCGGCGTGCTCGGCCATTCGCTGGTCGAACCAGCGCTCGTCGCCTACCTGCGGTTCTCTTGCAGGAGTGCGGGATTCGGGGCCCGGTTCCGTGGCGCTCGGGGAACCGGGCGCGATCGGTTCCTCGGCGCCGGCGGGCGGCTCGGTGGATTCGCGCGGGTCGGGCTGGTTCCCGTCGGGACGCTCGGGCCGGTTGGGGTCGTTGGAGTCCGACGAATCACCGGACTGGTCACGCGGTCCCAGCAGGTCCGGGCCGTCCGTACCGGAGTGGCGATCGGCATCAGCGATCCCCGCGCCGCGATCGGTGGGCGTGGACCGGTCCGCGGCAGGCATGGACCGGTCCGCGGCAGGCGCGGACTGGCGCTCGGCAGACGCGGACTGGCGCTCAACGGGCGCAGACTGGCGCTCGGCGGGCATCGACTGGCGCTCGGCGGAGGGGGACTGGTGTTCTGCGGGCGCGGAACGATGCTCCGGCAGGCCATGCGGTTGCAGTACGCCCGAGTCCTGCGCGGCCACGCGCAGCATCTGGTACATCACCTGTGACGGCTCGGCCGCGTCGCGGCCGTTCAGCATGACGTCGCGGAAACCTTCCGCCAGCGCCTCGCCTTCGTGCAGGCCACCGTTCTTGTCGAAGGCGTACTCCGGCAACTGATGCAGCCATTCGGTGAAGGCCTGGGCGTCCAGCGGAGCGCCGCGGGTGGCCTCGAAGTGCGCCGCGAGGGCCTCGGTCAGTTCGTACCGGGCCTCACGTCCACCGGCGAAGTCCAGTACGTGCCCGAACTCGTGGACGATGGCCGAATACACCGGCCGCGCATCGGATCCCGCCACATGGTGGCCGCTCTCGACATTCGCGCGAATCAGCGCGTCGAGGCCGGCGGCGTCCATGGCCCACCGGGCGTTGAGCACGAGGCGATCCGCGACCAACCGGCCGTCCTCGCGTCCCGGGTAGACGGCGGCGATGGCGTCGGCGTCCTCGGGGATGAACCCGATCTCGACCCGGTTGGGCTTCACGCCCGGGTGCTGGGCCAGCATGTCCTCGAGGGCGCGGCCATATTCGCGCAGCGTTTCGACGTCGCCGGCGTAATGGAAGTCGACCGTCGGGATGCCGAGCTCGTTCTGAATGTGGTCGACGACGCCCTGCCGGTCCAGGCCGGTCCAGTGGTCGTCGATCGCCGGAACCTCGGGCGGCTCGGGCGGCGACAGCACCAGATCGGGCTCCCGCGAGGGCTTTCCGTCGTCCTCGGACCGCATCGGCTCGGGGCGATCATCGGCCCGCACGGCGTCGGGGCGCGAGTCGCCCCGCATGGCGTCGTGGTGTACCTCGGGCGTCGGGGTGCCGGGTGGCTCGTCGCCGGTCCGTGTGGCCGGTTCGGCCGGGAGCTCGCGGATGATGTGGGCGTTCTCGGCGGCGCGGTCGGTCAGCAGGCGGTGGAGGACCTGGGCGGGTTCGGTGGCGTGATCGAAGTTCAGGGTGACGTCGACGAAGGCTTCCGCCAGCGCCTCGGCGTGGTTGATCGAGCCGTCGGCGTTGAAGCTGTAATCCGACAGCTGCGAGAGCCAGCCGAGATACTCGACGGCCGTGGTGTCGCCGTGCGTGCGCAGGTAGTGGTCCAGCAGCGCGTTCGCGAGTTCGGCGTGAGCCGCGCGGTTTCCGGCGTGGTCGATCGCATGACCGATTTCGTGCAGGAAGACCGAGTACATCGGGCGCTCGCCGGCTCCCCTCGGGAACGCGCCACCGGCCTCGCCGTTCCGCACGATCTCGGCCATCCGGGCCGGATCCAGCGCGTGCTCCAGACGCACCACGATCTTCTCGGTGACGATATGGCCGTCCGGGGTTCGGATGCTCGTCGCCTCCGCGAGCGAGTCCTCGAAGACCGGCTCGCCGATCTCGATGCCGCGCAAGGTGATCTTGTTCTGGGCCGTGGCATCGTCGAGCGCACGGGCGAACTCGCGCAGCACCTCCGGATCGACGGACGTGTTGTCCAAGCCCTCGAACCTGGTGACGCCGAACAGATCCTTCATCTCGCGGATGATTCCGTCGCGATCCAGCTCCGCCCAGAAATCGTCCGGGCGCGGCGACCAATCCGCGGGCGGGTGGGCGGGAGCAGGATCGGGGGCGCCCTCGTGAGGTGCCGAATCCTCCGGCGGGATCGAATCCCGGTGGTTGTCAGCCGTTTCCGGCAGATCCCCAGACCTGCCCTCAGGGCTGAGCCGGTCGTGGAGGTTCTCGGTGGAACCGTGTTCGGGCGAGTGCGCCGGGTCCTGCGCATGCAGGGGTGCGGCGTCGCGCGCGGCGGCGTGCAACCGGTCCACCATCATCTTCGACAGGTCGGAAGCGTTGTCGCCGTTGAGCTTCACATCGCGATACGCCTCGGCCAGGGCCTCCCCCGCGTCGAGCATGCCGTGCTTGTCGAAGGCGTATCCGGGCAGCTCGCCGCGCAGCCAGTTGGTGAACTCGGCGAAGTCGGCGCCGGCATTGGTCTCCACATACCGGTCGGCCAGGGCTTTCATCAGGTTCTCGCGAGCCTGCATCTGGCCGTAGTAATCCACCAGGTGGCCGTATTCGTGCACGATCACCGCGTAGATCGGCCGGGCGTCGGTGTTCGGCGCATGGAATCGAGCGGCGACCGCCTCCCGAATCCCCTGTTCGAAACCCGCGGGATCCAACGCCCACCGGTCGTTGAACACGATCCGGTCGGGCCGCCATGGTCCGCTCCCATCCGCCTGCCGCGCGCCGAACGCGGTGGCGATGACGTCGGGATCCCCAGGAATCGGCCCGATTTCGGCGCGGCGCGGCTTGATGCCCGGGTTGTCGGCGATCCCCTCTTCCAGAGCGCGACCGAACTCCCGCAGCGTCTCCAGCTCGCCGACGATGTGGAAGCCGACGGTCTCGATACCGAGGTCGTTGTTGATCCGATCCAGCACACCCTGGCGATCCAGGTCGGTCCAATGGTCGACGACCGCCGGCGCTTCGACAGGTTCCGGCGGCTGCAACACGAATTCCGGTTCGTGCGACGATTTCTCGCTGGTCGATCCGTCGTTGTCGGTGCGGGGCAACGCGTGCGACTCGGGCGCGGGGCGCTCGGGGTTCGGCTCGCGGTCGCGGCGGGCGACCGGACCCGGATCATCGCCGACGGGGCGGGCCCGGTGCTCAGGCGTCTCGTGCCCGTGGACGGGGTTGTCGGCGAGATAGTTCCGGTAGACCTGCTCCAGGTGGTCGTGGAGGATCTGAGCGGGCTCACCGGCCAGGTCACCGTTGAGAACGACGTCGGTGAAGGCCTCGGCCAGCGCCTCCGCGTGGTCGTACATGCCGTTCTCGTCGAAGCTGTAGCCGCTCAGCTCATCGTGCAGCCAGCCCAGGAATTCCTCGTAATCGCCGCCGTAGGTGCGCTGGAAGTGGCGTTCCAGCGCCTCGAAGGCGTCGAGGCGGGCATGCATCTGCGTGGTGAAGTCGATGGCGTGCGCGAACTCGTGCACGATCGTCGAATACAGCGGGCGGTCACCGGAACCCGGGACCAGGTGACCGTTCTCCTCGGCGAGCCGGACCCGGTGGGCGAAATCGGCGGGGTTGCGCGCGAAACGCTCATTGAGAGTGAGGGTGTCGGCGAAATGGCCGTCCCCATCACGGCCCGGGTCCACCTCGGCGAACACGGTGTCGTCGTCGAGCGGGGCGATCCGGACTTCCACCAGCTCGGTGTCCGGGAAGCGGCGGAACATATCGTCGACGGCGCGAGCGAACTCGCGCATCACCTCGACATCGACATGCTTGTTGTCGAAGCCGGTGACCTCGAGATCCCAATCCTGGTGCAGCTTCTCGGCGATAGCCCCGCGATCCAGCTTCGCCCAGTCGTCCTGCGGCCGGTGCGACCAATCGGACGCGTCTCCGGAATCGATTGCACCGGAATCATTGTCGGCGTCATGCCGCTGCTGCGGCCGCGCAACATCGTCCCGCGCCTCTTGCGGCCGGAGAGCTGCCTCCCGTACGTCCTGAGGACGGGCGACATCCTCACGAGTGTCCGTGGGACGACGGACATCCTCGCGGGTGTGGGCGTCGGGGCGCGGCAGGTCCGGGTGGGTGGTGTCGGTACGCGATGCGTCGGGGCGGGTGGTGTCGGTGTGCGGTGCGTCGGGTCGGGTGAGGTGGGGGCTGGCGTCGGGGTCGATCGGGGCGACGGTGCCGCGAATGCCGTAGTGGCCCGGTCCGCGGGGTTCGACCGAGTCGATGTGGACTTCGAGGCCGTGGGCCATCAGGACCATCGGCAGGTGGGTGCCGTACTGGGACAGATCGCCCAGGTGCAGGGCGGGTGTTCCGGCGGGCACGACCAATTCGACGTGGTGGTGGATGCCGTCCATCGACGGCACCGCGCCGATCATGGCGTTGACGTAGCCCGGCAGGTGCTGAACCGTCCCGGGCAACTCGTGGACGGGAACACCGAACGGATTGGCGCCGGAGTTGAGCGTCACCATCACCGGCTCCGGCAACGGCCGCAGGGCGAGCGCGCCGTCGATATCCCGGATGGTCTCGGCGATCTCGGGAGTCATCGCACGATCGCCGCGCAGGGCGGCCTCGATGTCCGAGGCGCTCGGGCGCGAGTTCTCCTCGCGCGTGTCGTCGCTGTAGGACCTCAGTGCCGCGCGCTGCTCGTCGGTCAACTGGGAGTGGGCGTCCGACCAGACTTCGCGCCCGTACTCACCGGCGCGCGCGAAATCCACGCGTATCTCATCGGAGGTGCGCAGGAATCGCACCGGTTCATCGGGATTCGAATCGTGGCCCGGCAGCCGGTCCGCCTCACCGACACGCAAATGCGCATCCGCCAGGTGCAACAGCCCGGCTCGCACCGAATCCTTCAGCGGATGCCAAGCCTTGCCGTCGGCGTCGAACAAGATGGCGTGAACGCCCGCGGTCTCCTTGGGCACCTGCGGCGGGAAACCGTGCTCCAGACCGGCGGCCGGGTCCTTGACCACGATCTCGCCGCCCTCATTGACCATCAGGTAGGCGTGCGCGCCCACACCGTGCTCGTCGACCGGTCCGGCATAACGGTCGACGACCAGGGCGGACGCGCCGTCGCCCAACTCGAGGAGGCGTTTCGCGATCGCGTCATGGCCACTCGGCCGGTCCGGTCGATCAAGGTTCTTCGGGAAGTCCTGCAACTTGCCGCCCGCACCCGAGACCAGTTCCTCGAGGCTCATCCCCTCGGGACCGACCCGGCGCGTGGGCGGGCGGATGGATTCGTTGCCGGTGATCTCACGCAGCAGGCGCAGCGCCAGTTCGCCGCAGCGGCCGCGGTTCTTCGCGCGGACGACATCCGGATCATTCGGAGCGGGCTCGGTCGAATCATCATCGTGGACAGGGGTATTCGAGGGATCGTCAAGGGTGCCGGGGTGCGCCTTGTGTCCATCGGTGCGCTCGGGCGGCGCCCCACGCCGAGTATCGCCGCGGTCGGAGGAACCGGGGCGATCCTGCGCCGCGGAAGGGGTTTCGTCGCCCGCGTGCCGCTCACCCGGCGCGCGGCGCTCGCCCTCGTGAGCTCGAACCTCGGGTCCGTCGCCCAGCGGAATCGGTGCGACGACGAAGCCGTCTTCGGGCGTCGCCCCATCCTCGACTCGATGGTCACGATCCGACGAATGCGAATCGCGGTCGGGGCCGGCCGATTCCGATCCCGGGCGGTCGCCGCGATCCCGGCTGACCGAGTCCCGATGCGACGGGTCGTCATGCACAGGCTCGGAGGTATCCGATCGCGGCTGCTCCGCCGCGGGCCGCTTCTCCTCCGCGGGAACGTCCTCGTGACGGTTCGAATCCGGTTCGCGCACCGGCTCGTCGGCAGCCGGCTCGCGGCCGTCCCGCAGCGGCCGATCCGCCGCCTCCGCGGGCGCATCCTCATCCCGAGGCGCGGCCGCGTCCTCGCGCGCGGCCTCATCGCGAGGACGCGCATCGCCACTGTCCCGAGCCGCCGGATCGTCCGCATGACGCGTGGCGGGCCCATCACCGCGAGCGGCTTCCGGCTCACCATCGCGGCGGACAGCGGTATCGTCGCGCCGGGTCTCCGGCCCGTCCTCGCTCCGGAGGGTCGGCTCGTCCTCACGGCGACCGGACGGCTCGTCCTCACGCCGGGCCGAGGGCTCATCGTCACGCCGGGCGGCCGGGGCGTCGTCACGGCGGCCCGTCGGCTCATCCTCACGGCGGCTGGACGACTCGTCCTCACGCCGGGCCGAGGGCTCATCGTCACGCCGGGCGGCCGGGGCGTCGTCACGGCGGCCCGTCGGCTCATCCTCACGGCGGCTGGTCGGCGTGTTGTCCTCGCCACGCGCATCCGGCTGGTCGTCGGGGCGCACATCGGCCGGCTCGTCGGTGGGACGGCGCGATTCCGGATGCTCGTCCGCGTGGTCGCGGTCGGCCGGGGCGCGGTCGGCGGACAGTTCGTCAGCGTGATCGTCGACCGGCTGACGCGATTCGGTGGGCTCACCGGCGCGGTGGGCTTCGGTGGCGTCCGGCTTGTCGGAGGGGCGATCGGTGGTCGCGTTGGTGTCCTCGCGCGGCGGTATGGAGTCGGCGGGACGCTCGACTGCCTCGCTGGAATCCCCACTACCACTGGCCTTTTCGGACTCCGGCGCGGTTTCGTAGCCGGCCGGGCGAGAGGCGGCTTCGGACGGGTCGCCTTCGGGCCGGGTAACCGGGCGATCGGTGGGATCGGTGGGATCGGAATTCTCGCCGGTGGACTCGGAACGCGGCTCGGAGGAGGGCGACTCCGGAGTATCCGCGTGGCTGTCCGAGCTGCCCGGGCGGCTGTCGGCACGCGGACTGTCGGGGCGTGCGGTGTCGGCACGCGGACTGTCCGACTTCGGAGCGTCGGTGCGCGCGCCATCAGACTTCGGAGCATCGACCCGAGGGGCATCGGACTTCGCCGCGTCGGCGCGCGGGGCCTCGGCACGCGGGGTGTCAGACCTCGCGGCATCGGCGCGCGGGGCCTCGGCGGCCTTCGGAGTGGCGCCATCACCTGCGCGGGGGCCGGCTGCTCGCTGGTCCGGGGTGGCGGATTGCGCTGCGCTGCCCGCGTGCTGGGCCGTGGAGCCGGAGGTGGTCGAGCCCGGGGCGGCGTTGCCGCTGGAGGAGGCGGCGACGCTGGAGGGCGACGGTGAGCCGCTCGCGCTGGTCGCGCCGGCGGGGGACGAAGCTCCTGATGCCGGAGCCGATCCGCCGGGCGTCGCCCCCGAGGGGGCGGCCGAGGCACCGGCTCGGGCACCGCCGGACACCGGATCAGCCGCTCCCCCAGTCGATCCGGCGCGTGCGGAGCCATCCGAAGCAGACGAGCCGCCACCCGAGGTGGAAGCCGCCGCGTGCGTAGCAGCTCCGCCGCCCGAATTCGACGACCCACCGACGTTCGAAGAACCACCGGCGTTGGACGTACCACCGGTCGTCGAGGACGCCCCGGTGGTCGAACTGCCGTTCGTGGCCGCGGTGGAAGTCGGTGCGGCAGTGGAGGTGTCGTGGAGGCCGCCGCCCTGGATGCCGCTCTGGACCGGGGCGGTGGACTCGGGTGCGCCTGCCTGCGGATGGCTGGCTGCTGCGCCGCCCGCGCCGTTGGTGTCCGTGCCGACGTGGGTTTGCGGGGTCGACCCGGAGTTGTTCGCCGGACCGGTCGGGGACGCGTCGCCCGGATCGGCGGGGGTGGCTCGATCAGTGGTGCGGGAATCGGTGGTTACGCCGCCACCGCCCTGACCATTCGTGTCGGGGCGCGCGGTGCTGCCGTCGCCGGTCGGGCGTGCGCCTGCGTCGCCGCTCGGTTCCCCGCCGTCGACCGAGGCCGGATGCGTGCGGGGGCCGTCCGAGCCCGGGCCACCCTGGGCATGAGATCCATCGGAGCCGGGGCCACCCTGCGCGTGGGATCCGTCCGAGCCGGGGCCACCCTGCGGATGAGATCCATTGGAGCCGTTGGATCCATTCGTTCCATTGGTCCCCGGGTCATGGCTGCCGCCGGTCCCATCGCCGCCCGGACCATCCGGGCGCGAACCCACCAGGGTGAGGTCGCGGGGATTGATCCCCGCCGACATACGCGTGACCTTCGGCTCCCAAACAGTGTGTGCCCCAGTGTGATTGACACCGGACAACCCGCCCTGGAACATTCCTCCGGTGAGCATGCGGGGGTCGAAGTGGGTGTTCTTCAGGTTGTCGACGGCCTGGTCCCAGCCGTGCTGCGCCGCGTCGAATCCGAACTGCGCGGCCGTCGCGCCGACGAAACCCGCACCGCCGCCGACCAATCCGGCGGTGGTGCCGGTGATCAGGCCCGTCAGATAGCGGTTCATGCCACGCTGACCGAGCGAATTGCCGATCGCACCACCGATCGGGCCCGCGACCGCGCCGCCGACGGCAGAGCTGATCGACGTCACACCGACCTGGGTCCAATTGACGCTCTTCCGGTGCCCGGTGTCGACCTGGTACTGCTGAATCCCGTAGTCCTGCAAAGTGCCCAGCAGGGTGTTCATCACGATGTGGCGCATCGCGAACTTCACGACCGCGGTGATGCCCATCCGGGCGGCGATGGCGAGGATGCGGTCGAGCGCCGCGCGGCCGATCACCCGCACCGCGACACGCGTGAACGCGACGATCATCGCCTCAACCATCGGAGCGGTCGGCGGCCACAACCACGCGATGATGATCTCGCCGGCCGCCATCGCGATCGACGAGTAGAACATCAGCTTCGTGTACTGGATCTCGGTGCCGGTCTCCTCGACCGAATCACCCAGCTGCTGGAAGTGCTGGGCCAGATCCAGGATCGAATTGCCCGTGCCGTCGCCACTCGCCGGTGCGGCCAGCTTGTCGAACAGCTGCGCCATCTCGTCGCGCCCGTCGCCGTTCACATAGGCGGCCAGGGTCGCGGACTTGGCATCGGTGATGGACGAGATCTGATCGCGCAGGCCGGCGGCGGCATTGCGCCAGTCCTCGGCCAGCGCCCACATCTGGTCCTCGTCGCCCTCGGGCCATTCCACGCCCACGAGGTAGCCGAGCCATTCGAGTTCCGAAGGCAGGTGGAGGGTCATACGCCGCTAACCCACCGGTGCAGGCGGTGTCACCATCCGGAATCGGTGGCCCCACCACGATTTCGAGGCGCGTCATCCGAATTCGGCTCCGCCGCACGACGTTCCGGCGCCCTCGGCGGGGCGGTCGACACGACCGGCGGTTCCGGAATCCGCAACGCCTCGGACAGATCCGGCATCTCCGGCACCAGCTCCGACAGCCTGGGCAGGCGATTGCGATTCTGCGACACCGGGGCCATGATCTCCCGGCTGCGCCGCGCCACCTCCGCGGACGCCTGCTGCGCGGCCTCGGTCACCGCCTTGGCGATCTCCTGGTAGTCGAGATCGTCGATGTCCGCGGCGAATTTGGTCTCGATCACCGTGCCATCGGCATTGACGGTGACGGTCACCCGCTTGCCGCGCACGCTCGCGGACGCGGTGATCGCCGCCCGCTGCTGCTGCAACTGGGTGATATTGCGCATCTGATCACGGAAGTCGTCGAGAATGTCCGAGAAATCGGCCTTGGCCCGCTCGTTCACCATGATCGGCTCACTCGAACCCGTCGCCGTTGCCGTGGTCCATCTTCTTCAGCTCCGCGGCGGCCTTCAGCTGGCCGTCCGAGAAGTTACCGAAGGTGCCGGCCATATTGTCCGCACCCTCGATGATGTTCGTGCGGCTGGCGAGATACCCCTGCTCCCCCTTGGCGAAGTTGCCGCCGAGCGTGTCGTTCCCCCACGGAGTTCCCCGCCCATCGGCCGCCGAAGTCAGTGTGCTGACGACTTTTTCAATGCCATCGCGCACCTTGTCCGTCTTACCAGCCGCTTTGGTCAACAGATCCTCGTAAGCTTCCAGCCGACCGCTCATGGGAAGAAACCCTGTCAGGCGTTGGCAACCGAGTAGTAGCCGGAAGCTGAACGGCGAGTGCCGATTCGGGCGGAGGGATACCCCGCCCGAACCCGTCACCCCAGTACTTCGCCCCGAGCCTCCATGTGCTGGAGGACCTCCCGCATCAGGTCATCGATCCGGTTCGTCAGCTGTTGCGAGCTGGTGGCGACCGCGTGCGTGCCCGGTCGGCCCATCTCGAAGGCGTAGCGCCCATCCATCGGCAGATCCCGCCAGACCAGCAGCGATTCCATATGGCCACGCGGTCCGTACATGGACCGGCCCTGCATCACCCGGATGAATCCGTTCCACTCGATGGGCTTGGCCCAGAAAGCGGCACTGAGACTCTCGTTGGTCTCCTCGAACGAATCGAAAGCGAACGACTGCCTGACCTCGTACGGGTCCCGTTCCTCCGGCTCCGTCACCAGCGGCACCGCGGGCCCGCGCCCCGGTTCGGTCACGGGCAGCTGCGCGACTATCAAGCCCGGCAGATCCTCGGGATCGCACTCGGTCAGCGTGAATCCGCCACTGTGGTAAATGGTTTCGCCGGGCTTCATGGTGACCATCACGGCACGACGGCCACGACGAGCCAGGTGCGCGCGAATCCTGCGCTCCGGATTGTCGAGATCGTCCTCACGCCGAGCGTGGGCCCCGATCGTGAGCTCGGGATTCCGGAGCAGCTCGAACACCGGCTCGAGCTCCGCGAACACCGCGGGCCCGAGCTGTTCGGTCACCTCGACATGCCTGCGCCTGGCGGCCTCTTCGTACTGGGTGTGGCTGGTGTACACCAGCGGGAACGGCACCTTACCATCGAGGTACCGCTCGCACAGCACGAAGAACTCGTCGTCGCTGAAATCCCAGATCACTGCTCAGCCACCGGAACCGTCACCGTCGGCGCCTCGAACGCCTGCTCGAGGCCATGCTCGAGCCTGCGCACGAAATCCACGGGACCGGCGACCGGCTCCGCACCAGCGGCGCCGGACGCGACCATCGCGCCCTCCGGCGTGCCGATCGGCGCCGCCGGCACCGCATCCAAACCCGTGCGGAACAGATTGGTGAACGACGGAGCACCCGCGACCTGGCCGGATGCCCGCACCGCGCCATCCGGTCCGGGCAGCGCCTGGGCACGCACCTCGGCAGCGGGATTCGCCACCTGGGGAGTCTCCGCCCCGGTGACACCGAGCAGCTGCCCCAGCTGCGCCAGCTTCGCCGGATCCTTCTCGATCGCCGCGAACGCGGTGGTGATCTTGTCCTCCGGCACCCCGAAGAGATGGGCCAGCGCGGCGGTGTCACTCGACTGCATGGCAGATTGCAACTGCTGCAGCATGGTCGGCAACTGTTGCGACAGCGTCTGTATGCCCGAGTTCATGCCGGTGAGCAGCGACGTGAGCGCACCCGTCAGCTGCGAGCTGTCCCCGCTACCCGAGGAGCCGTTCGGCGAGGTGCCCTGCGGCGTCGTCGAATTCGGATTGGAACCGTTGGGGCTGGAACCGTTCGGATTCGAGCCGTTCGGGTTGGAACCGTTGGGCTTCGAACCGTTCGGATTCTGGTGGTTCTTGTCGTTCGGGTTCTGGTGGTTCTTGTCCTTGTCGTGCTTCTTCTGGTCCTTATCGTTGCCCTTCGGATGATTCTGCGTCTGAGGATGATTCGCGCCGCCGCGGTTGTTGTTCGCGCCGCCGCCGCCGCTGTTCGCACCGCCGCCGCCGCTGTTAGCGCCGCCACCGCCGCTGTTACCGCCGCCACCACCCTGTTGATGACCCTTGTCGCCGTCCTTCGGCTTGTCACCCTCGTTGGGCTTGTCGCCGTCCTTCGGCTTGTCGCCGTCCTTCGGCTTGTCGCCGTCCTTCGGCTTGTCGCCGTCCTTCGGCTTGTCGCCGTCCTTCGGCTTGTCGCCGTCCTTCGGCGCCGGAGCCTGGTCGATGCGCGGTCCCGGCATCACCGGCATCACCGACAGCGTGTGCTTACCCGGCTTCAGGTAGTAATCCCCGAAATGGTCGCGAGCCTCCTCCAGGTCGGAGCCGCGGAACCAGGAGAGATACCAGCCGTCCGTGGCCTTCGCCGGCATCAGGTAGCCGCAGCTGTTCATCCAGTTGCCCGTGTAGTTCAGCAGCTGACCCATGATCTTCATGGTGTCGACGAGCGGCGCCAGATCCTGGCCGTACTTGTCGACCGCGGCGCGGGCTGCCTGACCACCGGCACCGAGCCAGCTGTTGCTCAACCCGCCGATTGTGTTGACGTACGCGCCGACCTTCGTATTGATCTTCTCGGCCATGCCCGCGTACGCCTCACCCGCGGTCCGGTACTTGTCCCCCTGGGCGCCGGTCTTGGTGAGCGTGTCGTGCAACGCGATCATCGGGGGCCATTCCTGGATGTTCTTGTCCTCCCAATTGATCTCGAAGTGGTCCTTCGTCTTCTTGTCGTTCTCGGCCCACTTCTTCAGATCCTCGCGGAAGCCGTCGCCGTACCCGCCCGCCTGCTTCTCGTAGTTCTTCGGATCGACATCGAGTTTCGCGGTGTCGGCCGAGATCTTGTAATCACCGGCCCAGTCGATGTTCTTCTGCGCGGCTTTGAGCTGATCGGCCGACACATTGTCCGCGTACCGGTACGCCTGCGCCGCCTCACGGAAGATGTCGACCATGTTCGTCAGGATGTCGATGTGGGTTCCGAGCGCGTCGCGCAGCTCGATCCCTCGCCGGTTCAGCCCGGCCGCCAGCTCCGAGCCCGACGGGTAGGAACCGATATTCGGCAACGAGTCGAGATGAAAGTCCGTGACCGCCTTCTGATAGGCGCGCATCGACTCGGCCAGCGTCGAGGCCGCCGTCATCGCGGTCTGCGCATCCTTGGGGTCGAACTGCAACGTGTGCGCGCCGATCTGCGCCTTCAAGCCCGAGCCCCACACAGGTGTTTTCGTATTATCAGGTGCCATCGGTGACTACTATCGCTCCGCCCGGTTCTTCACGTTGTCTGTGCCAGCACAGCCTACTGTCGTGAACTCCCGATGGCGCACAAGGAAATTCGGGGCAGGGTGATCGCTCCGGGGTAGCCGCGCCGCTACACCATGGCCCATCTGGGAAGATCCATGGTCATGCGGGTACTGGTGCAGCGGGTCACGTCAGCGCAGGTCAGTGTGGACGGCGAGGTGGTCGGGCGCATCGACCCCGCGGCGCACGGCGCGCCGCAGGGTCTGGTCGCGCTGGTCGGGGCCACCCACACCGATACCGACTCCACCGCGAAAGCTCTGGCCGACAAGCTGTTCCGGCTGCGGATCCTCGACGGGGAACGATCGGCGGCCGATCTGGCGGCGCCGATCCTGGTGATCAGTCAGTTCACGCTGTACGCCGACACCACCAAGGGCAGGCGACCCTCCTGGAACGCGGCGGCGCCCGGCGCGGTGGCGGAGCCGCTGGTGGAGACGTTCGCGGCCGCGCTGCGGGAGCTCGGCGCCACCGTCGAGACCGGGCGATTCGGGGCGCATATGCAGGTCGAACTGGTCAATGACGGACCGGTCACCCTCTTGCTCGAAGGGTAGGGCCGATCAGCGAATCCAGTGGGAAGTGATGCCCGCGACGATCGAGCCGTCCAGGTCCGAGAGGCTGGAGGCGACGAAGGAGCGGGCGTAGTCCGAGGTCTGCCAACGGAAGACGATCGGATAGGCGGTGAGGGCGGACATGACCACGGCAGCCACCTGGTCGGCGGTCTGGCCGGTGGAATAGGCGCTGCGCGTGCGGTTGATATAGGCGTTGAGGGCGGGGGCGTAGGGGCCCGCCTCCGCGACTACCGCCGCCGGATCGATGTGCGCGTTGGCGACGAATTCCGTTGTCACCGCGCCGGGTTCGATGATGCTGACGCCGACGCCGACCGTGGCCGCCACCGGTTCGAGGCTCTGCATGAAGCCCTCGACGGCGAACTTCGCGGCACAGTAGGCCTCGTTGAAGGGCTGGCCGACAGCGCCGCCGACACTGGTCACCGTCACCACGCGGCCCTTGGTGGCGCGCAGGTGCGGCATAGCGGCCTTGGTGACCTCGACGACGCCGAAGTAGTTGACGTCCATGGCGCGGCGGATCTCCGACATGGGGAGATGCTCGACCGTGCCGAACACCGAGACCCCGGCATTGTTGACGACGGCGTCCAGGCGGCCGTAGTCGGCGACGACGCCGTCGACGCACTCGGTGATCGAGGCGGAGTCCGTCACGTCGAGCCGCCGCACGTCGGCGCCGGTTTCACGGACCGGGCCCGCCTTGTCCGGATTTCGGAGAGTCGCGACCGTCCGGTATCCGGCCCGGACCGCCGCCGCGGCGACCGCCAGCCCGATACCGGTGGAAGTCCCGGTGATGAGAACAACCTTGTCGGCCATGGCCTCATAGAACCAGGACCGGGGCCCGGCCCTGAGCTGCCACGCCCAAGGAATCGGCGGGCCCGGGGCCACCCCGGCCGGATTACTGCGGGGGTGGGACGAACCTGACCGTGCCGGCCACGAACGCGTAGATGGCTCGCGATCGCGGATCGACGGCCGAACCCACGAGCAACTTCATGCCCATCTCGATCGAGGCGTCGCCCAGGCGACGTTCCGCGAGTTCGACGGTCAGCAACCGGTAGCCGTCCCGACCATTGTCGGCGACATAGGCGACGTGCCTCACGGGGTCCACGCCGATCGAACCGGATGCGCCCACCACCCGGAGGGTGGCGTCGACAGTCCGAGTCGCGGTATCGGCGAGGCGGATCGCGTCACTGCCGACCAGGACGAGCGTATTCGCGGTGAAATCCGCGGCGATCTGGAGCAGACCGGCATCCGGGACGGTGATCTGTCCCGCAACCTGATTCGACGCCAAGTCGACCACGATGACGCCGTTGCTGCTCCCTCGCACCTGGTCGTAGCGCGAACCCGCGACGTAGGCGACCCGAGTAGCCGGATCGATCACCACCTCCCCGGCGGACGTCCCGAGCTCGATCGACGTGACCACGGCCGCGGACTGCGGATCGATCACCGAAAGCCCTGCCGCCGCATTGACGTTCACCGTCTTCGGGTCCAGCTGGTACCCGAGGAACCGCTCATTCGTGACATACACCAGGTGGGTGCCGGGGTCGACCGCTACACCCCGCCCCACCTGACCGGTCTCGATCGTGGCGACCACGCCGTTGGTGGTGGTGTCGACAACCCACAGCACAGCCCGGATCTCGGAATGCGCATGACCATGGTCGCCCAGCGACGCCACGTACAGCCGGTGCGACTCCGGATCGAGTGCGATCCCCACGATCTCGTCCTGGAAGGAAATCCGGCTGACCACGGTGCGATTCGCGGTGTCGACCACCGCTACGGATTTGGCCATGTCGTCCGCCACATACAGCCGTCCGGCCGCGCTGTCGACCACCCCCTGCTTGGACCCTGCCTCACGCCCTATCGGGACCGTGGGGTAATCCGGTGCGGCACGCCGGTCACCACCGCCCATGGCGACCACCACTCCGACCACCACCACGATGACCACCAGGACCGCGAAAGTGATCAGCGGGAGATTCGAACTCGAGCTCGGCCGACCCGCCGGGCTCATCCGCCCAGCAGTGGCAACCGGAACCGGCTGCGGCACAGACTGCTTCACGCGCTGACCCGCGCACAGGGGCCGGAATGCCTTCTGTACCAGTGGATTATGTGCGGCGAACCCCGAGAGATACAGCGAATGGATGTCGTCCGGCGAGGTGATACCGGCGCCGCGCAGGACATCGACCGCAGCGCTCACCACCGGCGGCAAGCCCGACTCCGTGAGATCCGCGGCGGAAACCGGTGGGAGGTCGCGAGAGTCGATCACCCGCGTCGAGCCATCCGCCGACACTGTCAGCAGCGCGACGGTCAACGCGGCCGAACCGAAGTCGATCACCGCGATCCGCGAACCCTCCGGGGCCGGATCGATTCCCACGGCCAGGCCGGACACACCGATACCCGTCAATACAATCCCCTCCCCTGGACCACTGCGACCTCGATCGTAACCCGCGCAAACGACCGCACCCGCCGCGGCGAGGCCGAAGCGGGTGCGGAAGCGGATTGCGGCGGAGGGTTACTCCGGGCGGAGCGTCAGGATGCGGGGACCGTTCTCGGTCACCGCGACCGTGTGCTCCCAGTGCGCGGCACGGGAACCGTCGTCGGTGACGACAGTCCAATGATCGTCCAGCTCATGGGTTTCCGTGGTGCCGAGGGTGAGCATGGGCTCGATGGCCAGGACCGAGCCGACGCGCAGCTCGGGACCCTTGCCGGGAGCGCCCTCATTCGGCAGGAAGGGGTCCATGTGCATCTCACGGCCGATGGCGTGGCCGCCGTAGCCGGCGACGATGCCGTACTTGCGGCCGTGCAACTTCTCCGCGGCGTACGTGCCCTGCTCGATGGCGTGCGAGACGTCCGAGAGGCGGTTGCCGGGGATCATGGCAGCGATGCCGGCCTCCATCGAGAGCTTGGTCGCCTCGCTGAGCAGGCGGTCCGCCTCGATGATGGTGCCGACGCCGAAGGTCCACGCCGAGTCGCCGTGCCAGCCGTCGAGGATGGCGCCGCAGTCGATGGAGACCAGATCGCCCTCGGACAGGATGTCGCCCTTGGACGGGATGCCGTGCACCACACGATCATTCACCGACGAGCAGATCGAACCCGGGAAGCCGTGGTAGCCCTTGAACGACGGGATCGCGTTGGCCTCACGGATGACCTGCTCGGCCACCTCGTCCAGCTCCAGGGTCGAGACCCCGGGCTTGGCGGCAGCGCGCACCGCCACCAGCGCGCGGCCGACGATAGCGCCGGCCGCCGCCATGGCGTCCAGTTCACCGGCGGTGCGGAAAGGCACCACCCGCTTGCTCTTACGGCCGAAGACCATTCAGCGACCCAGGGCCTTGAGCGCGTTCGCGTTGACGTCCTCGATCTCGCCGACGCCCTCGACCGACACGACCTGGCCGTCGTAGTGCACCAGCAGCGGCTCGGTCTCCTCGCGGTAGACGCGCATGCGGTTGCGAATGACCTCTTCGGTGTCGTCGCCGCGGCCGCGGGCCAGCATGCGCTCGACCACCACGTCCTCGTCGACCACGAAGGACAGCACGGCGTCGAGCTCCTTGCCCATGCCCTTCAGCATCTTCTCCAGCGCCTCGGCCTGATCCACGGTGCGCGGGTAGCCGTCCAGGATGAAGCCGTTGACGGCGTCCGGCTCGGCGATACGGGCCTCGACCATGCGGTTGGTCACGTCTGACGGCACCAGGTTGCCGGCGTCGATGTACCCCTGGGCTTCCTTGCCCAGCGCGGTCTGCTGGTCGATGTTCGTGCGAAACAGGGCTCCAGTGGAGATGTGCGGAACACCGAGCTTTTCCGACAACAGTTCGGCCTGGGTGCCTTTACCGGCGCCCGGCGGTCCGAGCAGTACGAGTCTCACTTCAGGAACCCTTCGTAGTTTCGGTTCATCAACTGGCTCTCGATTTGCTTCACGGTATCGAGGCCGACGCTCACAATGATCAGCACCGCGGTACCACCGAACGGCAGATTCGTCACGCCGCCGGAGGCCCCGATCCCGAGGAGCAGGTTCGGCAGAACAGCGACAGCACCGAGGTAGATGGAGCCGGGGAGGGTGATCCGGCTCAGGACATAGTTCAGGTAATCGGCGGTCGGCTTGCCCGGCCGGTAGCCCGGGATGAAGCCGCCGAACTTCTTCATCTCGTCCGCGCGCTCCTCCGGGTTGAAGGTGATCGCGACGTAGAAGTAGGTGAAGAACACGATCAGGGCGAAGTAGATCGCCACATAGACCGGGTTGCTCGGGTTGACCAGATACTTCTGGATCAGCTCCTGCCACTTGGCCGGATTGCCCGTGCTCTTCTGGGTCAGCTGCGCCAGCAGGTTCGGCAGGTACAGCAGCGAGGACGCGAAGATCACCGGGATGACACCCGCCTGGTTGACCTTCAGCGGCAGATAGGTCGAGGAACCGCCGTACATCTTCCGGCCGACCACGCGCTTGGCGTACTGCACCGGAATCCGGCGCTGGCCCTGCTCCACGAAGATGACGCCGACGATGACCACCAGGGCGGCCGCGCAGACCAGGGCGAAGATGCCCACGCCGCGGCTGTCCCAGATCATCTTGCCCTCGGAGGGGATGCGGGCGGCGATACCCGCGAAGATCAACAGCGACATGCCGTTACCGATGCCGCGCTCGGTGATCTGCTCACCGAACCACATGACCAGGGCCGCGCCCGCGGTCATGACCAGCACGATGATGATCATGCCGAAGATAGAGGTGTCGTCGAGAATGTCCTTGGGGCAGCCACGCAGCAGCTGACCGCGGGAGGCGAGCGCGACCAGACCGGTCGACTGCAGGATCGCCAGCGCCACGGACAGATAGCGCGTGTACTGGGTCATCTTGTTCTGACCCGCTTGACCCTCTTTTCGCAGTTCCTCGAACCGCGGGATCACGACGGTCAACAGCTGGATGATGATGCTGGCCGTGATGTACGGCATGATGCCGATCGCGAACACGGACAGCTGCAGCAGCGCGCCGCCGGAGAAGAGGTTGATCAGCTGGTAGATGCCGGCGGAGTCACCGCCGTTGACCAGATTGACGCACTCTTGAACGTTCTTGTAACTGACGCCCGGCGAAGGCAGCGACGCACCGAGCCGGTAGAGCGCGATCAGTCCCAGCGTGAAGAGAATCTTCCGCCGTAAGTCCGGGGTCCGGAAAGCCGACACGAAGGCGGAAAGCACAGATCCTCCTGGCTAACGACATAGGTCAGGCCACGGATTCAGCGAAAGAACGCCGAGAACCATGACGGGGTGTTGGCAGACAACACTTGAACTTTAACAGCGGCACCGGGCGAGCTCGCGACTCGCCCGGTGCCGTTGCTACTTCAGGTTACCGTCAGGCCAGCTCGGTGGCAGTGCCACCCGCTGCGGCGATCTTCTCCTTGGCGGAGCCGGAGAACTTGTCGGCCGAAACCTGCACGGCCACAGCGATTTCGCCCTCGCCGAGCACCTTCACGAGCTCGTTCTTGCGAACGAGGCCGTTGGCGACCAGCTCGGCCTTGCCGATGGTTCCGCCCTGAGGGAACACGCGGGCGATGTCACCGACGTTCACGACCTGGTACTCGGTGCGGAACGGGTTGGTGAAGCCCTTGAGCTTGGGCAGACGCATGTGAATCGGCATCTGACCGCCCTCGAAGCGGACGGGGACGTTCTTGCGAGCCTTCGTACCCTTGGTACCGCGGCCCGCGGTCTTACCCTTGGAACCCTCACCGCGACCCACACGGGTCTTCTCGGTCTTGGCACCCGGGGCAGGACGCAGGTGGTGCAACTTGATGGTCATGCTTAGACCTCCTCAACTTCCACGAGGTGGCGCACGACGTTGATCAGGCCACGGTTCTGCGCGTTGTCCTCACGCACCACGACCTTGCGGATGCCGCGCAGCCCGAGGGTGCGCAGCGAGTCCCGCTGATTCGCCTTGGCGCCGATGCTGGACTTGACCTGGGTCACTTTCAGCTGTGCCATATCAGACTCCCTGTCCCGCGCGCGCACGCAGCATGCCGGCCGGGGCCACGTCCTCGATCGGCAGGCCACGACGGGCCGCGACCTCTTCGGGACGCTGCAGCATCTTCAGAGCCGCAACCGTGGCGTGCACGACGTTGATGGCGTTGTCGCTACCGAGCGACTTGGCCAGAACATCATGGATGCCGGCGCACTCCAGAACGGCACGGCACGCGCCACCGGCGATCACACCGGTACCGGGCGAAGCCGGACGCAGCATGACGACACCGGCAGCCGCCTCACCCTGAACCGGGTGGGTGACCGTGGAGCCGATCATCGGAACGCGGAAGAAGTTCTTGCGAGCCTCTTCGACACCCTTCTGGATGGCCGCGGGAACTTCCTTGGCCTTGCCGTAGCCGACGCCGACGAGACCGTTGCCGTCACCGACGATCACGAGGGCGGTGAAGCTGAAGCGACGACCACCCTTCACGACCTTGGAGACGCGGTTGATCGCGACGACGCGCTCGAGCTGGTTCTTCTCGGCGGCATTGTCCCGACGATTGTCGTCGCGACGGCCGCGACCGCCACCACGCTGATCGCGGTTGTCGTTGCCACTGTTCTGTCCGGCGGGACCGTTGTTTCCGCCGTCACGCCGCTGACGTCCCGGCATCAGACGTTCCCTTCGTTCGCAGTGTTGATCATCAGAACTTCAGCCCACCTTCACGGGCGGCATCGGCGAGAGCCGCGATACGGCCGTGGTAGTCGTGACCACCACGGTCGAACACGACCGCCTCGACGCCGGCAGCCTTGGCGCGGGCGGCGATGAGCTCGCCGACCTTGGCGCCCTTGGCGGACTTGTCACCCTCGAGCGCACGCACATCGGCCTCGATGGTCGACGCGGCGGCAATGGTCTTGCCGGCCGAATCGTCGATCAGCTGGGCGTGCAGGTGGCGCGCGGAGCGGTTGACCACCAGGCGCGGACGCTCGGTGGTGCCGACGACCTTCTTGCGCAGACGGAAGTGACGACGCGTCTTCGACAGGCGGCGCGAGGTCGAGGCGTCCTTGCCGATCGGCTTACGAGCGGCCTTCTGCTTTTCGGTTTGTGCCATGGCTTACTTACCCGTCTTTCCGACCTTGCGGCGAACGACCTCGCCGGCGTAGCGGATGCCCTTGCCCTTGTACGGATCGGGCTTACGCAGGCCGTGGATCACCGCGGCGATCTGGCCGACCTTCTGCTTGTCGATGCCGGACACCGAGAACTTGGTCGGGGACTCCACCGCGAAGGTGATGCCCTCGGGGGCGTCGACCGGAACCGGGTGGCTGTAACCCAGGGCGAACTCGAGGTTCGAGCCCTTGGCAGCGACGCGGTAACCGACGCCGAAGATTTCCATCTTCTTCTCGTAACCCTTGGTGACGCCCTCGATCATGTTGCTGATCAGGGTGCGGGTCAGGCCGTGCAGCGAGCGGTTCTGACGCTCGTCGTTCGGACGAACGACCTCGAGCTCACCGGACTCAGCCCGGGCGACGGTGATCGGCTCGGCGACAACGTGGGACAGGGTGCCCTTGGAACCCTTGACCGTCACGTTCTGGCCGTCGATGGTCACCTCGACGCCGGCGGGAACCGGGATCGGCTTCTTACCGATACGCGACATTGTTCCTACCTCCCTTACCAGACGTAGGCGAGGACTTCGCCGCCCACGCCCTGCTGCTTGGCCTGACGGTCAGTGAGCAGACCGGAGGACGTGGAGATAATCGCCACGCCGAGGCCGCCGAGCACCTTGGGCAGGTTGGTGGACTTCGCGTAAACCCGGAGGCCCGGCTTCGACACGCGGCGCACACCCTGCAGGGAGCGCTCACGGCTCGGGCCGTACTTCAGGTCGACGATCAGGTTCTTGCCGACGGGCGCATCTTCGACGCGGAAGTCGGCGATGTAGCCCTCGCGCTTGAGGATCTCGGCGATGTTCACCTTGAGCTTCGAGTGCGGCGCCTTCACCTGATCGTGGTACGCCGAGTTGGCGTTGCGCAGACGGGTCAAGAAGTCTGCGATGGGATCAGTCATGGTCATGTGTTTGACCGGTACCTTCCTGCCGCGGTTCCCATTCAGCACCGTCTGAGATCGGCGGTCGTGGGCCTACGACAATTCGGGGCGGTCCAGCCGGGAACGCCCGACCGGATGATTCGCTTGTGCTGCGGAGCAACGCCGCACGCGAGAACGCGTGCGGACACAGCTGTGCCCGAGCAACCGGTCTAGTGTAGACAACCCCTGATCAGCGACCAAATCGAGGTCCGCGTCACATCAGCGGGGCGACCCGAGGCAGTAGACCTTCGGCATGATCTCGCCGGCCTGTTGATAGGAGTAGCTGGCGATGGAGCCCGCGACGCGGTCGCAGAAGGATTTGTCGAGCACCGAGCTGAGGATCTTGTACTTCGCGTCGGGCGCGGTGCAGCCGGTGATCTCGACGTCGTCGGCGCCGGTCTTCTTCAGGCAGTCGCCGACCTTCGCGTTGTCGATCGTGCGAGTCGCGTCGGAATCCTTTGCGATCAAACAGAATACGATGCCGGTCCCGAACGCGCCGATACCCTTCTTCGCCTTGAGCAGGTAGCTGTACGTGGTCTGCGTACCCGCGACGAACTTGCACGCCGAATCCGTCATGAACTCCGAGCCGTCGGGACGAGCCAGGACACGATAGACAGCGGTCGGGTCGGTGCACGCCACCTTCTGCACAGCACTGCCCTGGGTATCGGTGAGGCAATCACCCTTCTGAGCCGCATTCGCCGCGCGAGCCGGATCAGCACCCTTGATCCCGACGCAGATCGACCCACTGCCCTTGTCCGTATATACGTACTCGGTACCCGGCACATCCACACACCGGTTGTGGGCCTTGCCGCTGCCGGCGCGGTCGAGCACCACGAAGCCCGCGTCCGATGCCGAGCACGACACCTTGTCGAAGCCTTCGTCACCGGACTTCTTCAGGCAGTCACCCTGCGAGACATTGTTCGCGGAGCCATCGATCAGCCCACACCCGGTTGTGAACAGAGCCAACAACACCGCCGCCACGGCCAGCACCCAGCGCATACGGAACCCACCCCCGATTAGAAACCGTCATTTCCGACGAATCGTCACGCTAGCGCGCCGGTGCCGCGACGGCCAATCCGTGCGGGCGCCAGCGGGTTACAGGACCCGGCCGTCGGGGAGGATTCCTGGGCGGAAGGGTTCGACGCCGATGGTGCGGTGGATGCGGTCGGGGTGGATGAGGACTGCGACCCGGGTCTCGCCGTCGATCAGCCAGGGGAAGGTTTCGGCGTTCAGGTACTTCTGCGCCAGGCGGTCCATGATGTGGATCGCTTTCTGGCCCTCGATGAATCCTACTGCGCGGCCGCGGATTTCGACTCGATCGTAGGGCTGGTCCGGGTCGAAGCTGGAGAGGGAGAGGCGGGGGTCGCGGCGGAGGTTTTGTTCCTTGACGCGGCCCACGGAGGTGTTCATCACGATGTGCTCTGTGCCGTCGACGGATTCGAGGCCGACCCACATGGGGGTCAGCTGGGGGGAGCCGTCCTCGTTCAGGGTGCCGACCGTCCAGAAACGGGGCTCCTCGAGCCATTTGCGAACGCCCCCAACAACTTCCACCGGCATGGCTGTGCGTCCTTCCACTCGAGCGAACTCGAGTGTAGGTCGGGGACGGGCAGGGATCGTGAAACTTCGGAGATCAGGTCGCGGGGGTGGTGGGAAAGCACATGGCCAGCCAGCCCGAGGCGGCGGGGATCAGGGATTCGCGCCATGCCGTCATGGTGGCGGTGGCCGGGGACCAGACGCGGCGATCGCTGTCGGGGCGGCGGACGTAGACATCGCCGGTGGCCCAGAAGCGGCGGAAATCCGGGTGACGGCCGGACAGCTCCCGGACGATATCGGCGGTGACGCTGGTGTTCTCGGTGGCCCCGATGGCCGGGGCGGCCACGTAATAGTGGCGCAGGATGCCCACCATGTACGCGGCCTCGGTCTGCCAGTCCGGGAACACCAGCCGGGAACGGGGATCGCCGAACAGCCAGTGGGCGATGCTGGGCGCCTCGGCGATACCGGGCATCAGGCGGCGGTACTGGTCGTTCGCGGCGGCCACGCCCCAATTCACCACCCAGGCAGCGGGAATCGAGGTGAGCTGGTCGAGCAGCGCCGACATGTCGGCGGCGGAGGCGGCCTCGCCGAGCGCGAAACCGGGGCGGCCGCCCAGGGCGCGCAGATGCTCACGCTCGTGCTCGTTGTCGCAGACGGCGTCGGCCAGTGCCGACAACGCGCGGTCCCCCACGCTGACCTTGTCGCCCTGCTCGAGTTTCTGCACGGTGCCGATACCGAGGTGGGCGTGCTGCGCGAACTCACGCTGGGTCCAACCGCGACGCAACCGCAGGCGCTTCACGAACGCCGCCAGCGTCGGCATTTCGACGTCGACCCCATTGTCGAACTGCATGTGTGAACCCTTTGCGGCCGTGCGAGATTGAGCTCCCCCGAATTGGGGGTAGAGCGCCCGACGCTACCACCAGGTTGGGACAGCTCCCGATCTTGCTCCCTGGATCGGCCGATTGACAGGATTGACCCTCGGTGGCGCCCTGGCCGCCATTGGAGGGGAGGGCCAGGTCGTCCCGAATCGTCCGGGTCAACGGGGACCTGAACGCCGCGAGCCCCACCGAGACGAACCTCGGTGCGGGCTCGCGGTCTCGGATCGAAAGTAGCTGCGCCGATACCTATTCGAATCGGCCGCGCAATCGGTCATCACGGATCCGCTGTCGCCGGAATCGATGAGCTCGCGCCCGGCACTGCTAGGCTCCCCGGTCTGACGATGGGGGAAGGACCGGCTCATGCCCGGAATGATGGGGACGCCAACCGATCCCTCCCTGCCGCCGACCGCCCTCGCGACCCTGCGGCCGACCACCACCACACCGGCCCCGAGCACCACGGTCCCGACGACCACCACCCCCGCGGACACCGAACCAACCGATGTCGCGATCTGCCTGGATCCGGAAACCGATGTCCGCGTCGACGATGACCCCGGTGGCGGCAGCTGAAGCGATTAATTCGAGTGGTTCGCGTCGTCCAATGTTTCGAGGCCGCACCGACGCGGCCCGGGATCGAGAAACTCGAGAGACAGGACGAGACGATGAGCAACCCGGAAACCACCTTCACCGCCGAGCCCGACAGCCATGTGGCCACCACCGTCGCCCTGATCGACGCGCCCAAGGCCGCCGTGTACCGCGCCTACACCGAAGCGGACCTGATGGTGCGCTGGTGGGGGCCGCGCGAGCTCACCAGCAAAGTCGAGCGGTTCGAGCCGGTGACGGGCGGATCGTGGCACATCGTGCACGTCGATCCCGCGGGCAACGAATACGGATTCCGCGGCGTCTACCACGAGGTCAGCGCCGACCGGATCGTGAACACCTTCGAGTTCGACGGCACGCCCGGACACGTGTGCCTGGAATCGGTCACCTTCGACGAGGAAAACGGCAAGACGCGGGTGACGTCGCTGTCGGTGTTCCAGTCCGTCGCGGATCGGGACGGCATGGCGGCCTCGGGGATGGCGGAATTCGCGCCGATCGGGATGGCGCAGCTGCAGGAGGTAGCCGCCGGCCTGTGACCGCCTGCGGCACACCGCCGAAGTCCCCCACCGGGAGACATATCTCGATGGGGGACTTCGACTTTGGAGCCGTTCAGCTCACCGCGAGCCGGCGCCGGACGACTCCTGGACGCCACGAGTTCGCCGTGGTGGGCCACCTCTCGCAGGAATCGAATGCCAGGCCAGCGGCGGTTGCTGCACGGCCCGGATATACGTGCCTACTCGAGTGGTGTGGTGGGCGCGCAGGTGCGGTCTTCCGCCGGGAAGGTTCCATCGCCGAAGTAGCGGTTGGTGGTGTCGAGGATGCAGGTGCTCAGACCAGGGCGCAGCACCATGTGGATCCTGGTGTCGGTCAAGGTGATCAAGCGTGACCCCGACATCTGCTGGTGGAGTGCTACGGCATGGGGGTAGGGCGTCCGGTTGTCGCCGGTGGCCTGCAGGATCAGTGCGGGCACGGCGTTGTCGACCACGGTGGGCGGTTCCGGGGGCGGTGACCAGAACGCGCAGGGTTGAATATTGTTGGCCAGTGCGGCGAAGATCGGCTGGCTCGGACGCGCCGCCTGGATCGCGTTCCAATACCAGGCGGGGTCGGCGGGCATCGGTGCGTCCGCACACCAGATCTGCACCATCACCGAATCCTCACCTTGCTTCTCGGCCTCGATCTGCTGGTGCAGCTGTGGGGGCACCTGCGGCGTGCGTCCGTCGGCCGCGTCGGTGACGGCCCGTACCGATGACGCCAGAGCCTCGTTCAATCGCGCGTCCCGCAACATCGTCCACAGCAGGTTCGGCAGGAGATGATCGTCGAAACCGAAGCCCTCGACCACGATCGGCGACAGCGACGCACGGTCGATCAGGTCCTCGACTCCACGACGTACCGCGGTCGCGGAGTCGCCGAGGTGGTACTGCTGGTCACGAGCGGCGACCCAGCCGGCCCAGTCGTCGAAGGCCGCTTCCACCGCCGGCCCCCAGTCCTGCTGCAACCCCAGCCAGTAGCGCCGCGGATCGATGACACTGTCGAGCACCATGCGATCGGATCGATCGGGGAACAGCTGGGCGAAGACCGCACCCAGATAGGTCCCGTAGGACACGCCGTAGTAGCTGATGCGGTCCTCACTCAGTGCGGCACGGATCACGTCCATGTCGCGGGCGGTGTTGCGAGTGCTGAGCTGCCGCATCCAGTCCCGATCGCCCACCAGGCAATCGGCGGCCAGCTGTGCCTGCAGGACTGTTTCGGCGACGAATCCGGGGAACCCGACACCGGCCGAGCGGATCGAGCCGGCGACCGGCCATCCGCATCGCTGGTGCCGCCCGGAACGGGCGACTCCCCGCGGGTCGAATCCGATCAGGTCATAGCGGCTCAGCACATCCGGTTCGAGAACATCACCGACGAGATCGAACGCATCGAGCCCAGGCGTGCCCGGTCCGCCCGAGTTGGTCAGCAGCACACCGCGACGGTGTGCCATGTCGCGGGCCGGGATCCGCGAGACCGCGATGGTGATGCTCGGCCCGTCCGGCCAGCCGTAATCGAGTGGCACGGTGACATCCGTGCAGGCCGCGCCCTCCGCCGTCAGGGCCGCGTCCTCGCATGTACGCCAGTCGAGATATTGCTGATGAAAGCGCGCCAACGGATCTCCCGGTTCAGCACCCGCGACACCCGAAGCAGAGGCCACCGTGACCGCGAGTACGGCGACGATCACCGTCGCGACAACACCCCACACATCATTCAGCGAACTTCGGGGGCGACGCTCAGGGGACGTGATCGAGTACGGATCTCCAACACTCACGAGGACAAGACCTTTCAGCAAGTCGAGATCGAATCGCGCCGGGAGCCACCGCCGCCAACAACCCAGCCGCGCAGAAATCAGTCCGGGTCAACCGCAAATCCGGGCAAATCCGGGCAATTCCGGGAAACCCACGGAATTCTGCGGCCTCGGCCACGTATTTCGCGGTGGGTTGGCGAACCGAGTTTAGCGTCCGATCACGGAATGGTCGGCCAGGCGAAAAGTCGCGCCGAAACCGGTCCCAACACATCCGAAACCCTGCCCGTAACCACCCTTTTCGGATAAATCGTCACATTTGGTGCGCCAGGCGCGGCAACGACCAAATCCGAGCGGTTCAGTATTTCCGGACACCGCCGGCGAGTAAGGTGTCCCACTGCGTGTGGCGTACCACACACCGGCGAATTCGACGCCTAAGGTCTGGTGCGGTCCGCCCCATCAGGGGCAGCTGAGTGGAGGGATTCGAAGAGTGAAGTTCGAGAAGATCACCGCTGTCGTTTTCATGGCCATCTCGGCCGTGGGAATTACCGCGGCAACCGCCCATGCAGAGCCGGCTGTCGCCGAGCAGCCGGCTGCGGCGGGCATCATTTCCGGTCTGGATCACGAAATCGGCTACCAGATCACCATTTCGCCAGTCGACAAGGTCATCACGACCACCGTTCAGAATGGCAAGTTCGAGATGGCGCGGAACGGCGCGGTGGTGCTCGAGTCCGGCAACGGAGCGGCGATGACCGAAATGCCGCAACAGTTCGCCGTCGACGGGCGTTCGATTCCGCTCGTGCAGCACATCGGTGCGGACGGCCGCACCTTGACGCTGACACCGACCCCAACGGCGGAAGATACCGCGCAACTGAAGAACATCAGCTCCTACGACCGCCTGAAGGAACAGATCGACAAAAACCTGCCCGGCGTCGTCACCGGTGCCATTGTGGGCGGCCTCCTCGGGGCGTGCGTGTTCCTGTTGTGGGGGCTCACCATTCCCGTGGGTGCGCTGATCGGCGCGACCATCGGCGGATACGTCACGGGCGGCCCGGAGTTCCTCGACGCCGTAACAGCGTGGGTCACCGCCCAGCCGTGATCACCGGCGGGGTCAACTGGTCGGGGAGCAGCTGCGAGAAATGAGGGTCGACGACAATGCCGAAGGCCCCCACCGGGACGAATCACGGTGGGGGCCTTCGGGTGTGGAGTTGTCAGCTCACGAGGAGCTTCGGCTCACCAGGACGACTTGTGGACGCCCGGAAGCTCGCCGCGGTGGGCCATCTCGCGCAGGCACACGCGGCACAGGCCGAACTTGCGGTACACAGCGTGCGGACGACCGCAGCGCTGGCAGCGGGTGTAGGCGCGCACCGCGAACTTCGGCTTGGCGTTGGCCTTGTTGATCAGAGCCTTCTTAGCCATGGATCAGTTCTCCTTGAACGGGAAGCCGAGGGCCTTCAGCAGGGCGCGGCCTTCTTCGTTGTTGGTCGCGGTGGTCACCACGGTGATGTCCATACCACGCGGACGGTCGATCTTGTCGACGTCGATCTCGTGGAACATCGACTGCTCGGAGAGACCGAAGGTGTAGTTGCCGTGGCCGTCGAACTGCTTCGGCGAGAGACCGCGGAAGTCGCGGATACGCGGAAGAGCGATCGAGATCAGACGGTCCAGGAACTCCCACATGCGGTCGCCGCGCAGGGTGACCTTCGCGCCGATCGGCATGCCCTCACGCAGCTTGAACTGCGCGATGGACTTGGTGGCCTTGCGGATCTCGGGCTTCTGGCCGGTGATCAGGGTGAGGTCGGCGACCGCACCGTTGATCAGCTTCGCGTCACGGGCGGCGTCACCGACACCCATGTTCACGACGACCTTCACGACGCCCGGGATCTGCATCACGTTGGCGTAGTTGAACTCGTTGTTCAGGGCCGGCTTGATTTCCTCGCGGTAGCGGGTCTTCAGGCGGGGCTGAACCTTGTTCTCGGTAGAAGTCATCTCAGATGTCCTTCCCGTTGCGACGGGAGATGCGGACCCGCTTGCCGTTCTCATCGGTGCGGTAGCCCACGCGGGTCGGCTTGCCGTCGGAGTCGACGACCATCACGTTGGAGGCCTGGATCGGCGCTTCCTGGGTGACGATGCCGCCCGAGCTGGCGCCACGCTGGTTCGCGGAATCCGCGACGTGCTTCTTGATGCGGTTCACGCCCTCGACGAGGACCTTGCCGGTCGCCGGGAAGGCCTGGATGACCTTGCCCTTGGCGCCCTTGTCCTTGCCCGAGATCACGATGACCGTGTCGCCCTTGTGCACCTTCATGGTTACAGCACCTCCGGGGCCAGCGAGACGATCTTCATGAAGCGCTTCTCACGCAGCTCACGGCCGACCGGGCCGAAGATGCGGGTGCCACGCGGATCGTTGTCCGCCTTGATGAGCACCGCGGCGTTCTCGTCGAACTTGATGTACGAGCCATCCGGGCGACGACGCTCCTTGACGGTGCGCACGACGACGGCCTTGACGACCTCGCCCTTCTTGACGTTGCCGCCGGGGATGGCGTCCTTGACAGTGGCGACGATGATGTCACCGATGCCGGCATAGCGACGCGACGAACCACCGAGCACGCGGATGCAGAGGATTTCCTTCGCACCCGTGTTGTCGGCGACGCGCAGTCGCGACTCCTGCTGAATCACTTCAGCTCCTCCTAGACCTGGACGAAATGCACGCCGGATTGCCGACCCGACGGGCATGGTCAGTTGCCCTGCGACGCGCGCCTGCCAGCGGTTTTTCACCGAACTGGGAGAACAACCACCGTGGGTTCGCGGCCGAAGTGCGGGCATAGCTCCCGCAGGCAACCGCAACAGTCTAACGAAGGCCCAGGTCGTACCCAAATCAGGGGGTTCGGCGCGGATTCAGGGGATCCTCAGCCGGGTCCACTAGCGTCGGCTCGAGCAACGTACGAGCAATCCGATTATCCGGTAGAGGAGATTCGCGTTGACTTCCGAGCGTCCTGCTCTCGACCGCCGTGGCTTCCTGATCGCGCTGGGGCTGGTGCCCGCCGCGGCCGTGCTGGCCTCCTGCAACAAGAACGACGCCAAGGCCGGGAAACCGGCCTCGCTCATCGGGCCCGATCTGGCCGGATCGGATCCGGCGATCCGGCCGCAGGACGACCTGTACCGGTTCGTCAACGGGAAATGGCTGCGCGAGTACCAGCTGCCGCCGGACAAGGTGTCCTTCGGCACCTTCGACGAGGTGCAGGAACGAGTGGAGCAGCAGCTCAAGGAGATCATCGAGGGTATCCGCGACCCGAAGGGCGGATCCGACGCGCAGCGGATCCGCGACCTCTACGACGGGCGCATGGACAAGGACGTCATCGAGCAGCTCGGCATCACACCGCTCAACGATCTGTTCGAGCAGATCGACCGGGCCGCGACCAAGGCCGAACTGGCCAAGGTGATGGGCGCGCTGCCCGGGGTCGGATTGATCGGGATCGGGGTGGGGCCCGACCCGAAGGACTCCAACGCCTATCTGGCCGAGGTCTCGCAGGCGGGGCTCGGGCTGGACGAGCAGTACTACCGCAAGCCCGAGAACGCCGACAAGCTCGCCAAGTACCGGACCTATATGCAGCGCATCGCGGCCGGCGCCGGGTTCGCCGACCCCACCGCCCTGGCCGACCGGGTGGTCGACCTGGAGAAACGGATCGCCGGATTCCATTGGGACAATGTGAAACTGCGCGACACCGACGCCACCTACAACCTGACGACGTGGGCGGACCTGACCGCGCTGGGGCCGCAATTCGATTGGGGCCCTTGGCTGGCGGGCACCACCGACCGGCCCAAGGATCTGTTCGGCAAGGTCAATGTGGGCGAGCCGTCGTTCATCACGGGCGCGGCGCAACTGTGGGCCGAGGTCGACATCCCCGCCTGGCGTGACTATCTGAAGCTGGCGCTGGTGCGCGGCTTCGCCACCTATCTGCCCAAGGCCATCGCCGATCCGAACTTCGACTTCTTCGGCCGGGAGATGGCGGGCCTGCAGCAGCGGCCCGAACTGTGGAAGTCCGCGGTGTCCACGGTGAACGAGACGGTCGGCGAGGCGCTCGGAAAACTGTACGTGGACAAGCACTTCCCGCCCGAGGCCAAGAAGCGGGCGCTGGAGATGGTCGACGATCTGCGCGCGGCCTACCGGGACAACTTCAAGAACTCGTCCTGGATGTCGGCGCCCACCCGGGCGGCGGCCATCGCCAAGCTGGACAAGATCGACGCCAAGATCGGCTACCCGGACAAATGGGAGGACTACGGCAAGCTCACCGTCACCCGCGACCGGCTGATCGAATCCCTGCGCGCCTCCGCGGCCTTCGACGCCAAGCGCATGTTCGACCGGCTGGGGACGCCTGTGGACAAGTCGGAGTGGGGCATGCCGCCGCAGACGGTGAACGCCTACTACAACCCCAGCGGCAACGAGATCGTCTTCCCCGCGGCATTCCTGCAGCCACCGTTCTTCGACCCGAACGCCGCACCCGCCGTGAACTACGGTGCGGGCGGCGCGGTCATCGGCCACGAGATCGGGCACGGCTTCGACGATCAGGGCGCGAAGTACGACGGGGACGGCAACCTGAAGGACTGGTGGACCCCGGAGGACAAGGCCGCCTTCCAGGCCAAGACCGAGCAGCTCATCGCGCAGTACAACGCGCTGGTGCCGGAGGGTCTGCCCGCCGATCAGCACGTGAACGGTGAGCTGACCGTCGGAGAGAACCTGGCCGACCTGCGCGGACTGGAGATCTCGCTGGCCGCGTACCGCATGGCGCAGGAGCGCGCGGGGACCGCGACGCCCGACTACAAGCCGATGTTCGAATCCTGGGGCCGGACCTGGCGGACCAAGATGACCGACCAGTCGCTGGAACAGCAGCTCGCCAATGATCCGCACTCGCCCCCGGAGTTCCGATCCAACCAGGTGGTGCGCAATCTCGGCGAGTTCTACAGCACCTACGACGTGAAGGAAGGCGACAAAGCGTTCCTGCCGCCGGACCAGCGCGTCACCCTCTGAGCTCGCGACACCCCGCGCGGGGCTGCCTTCCCCGGTAGCCTCGCGTCGGTATCGCAGCTTCACGAGAGGTAGTGCCTGTGACTTCGTCGGGTTCGGCGCGCTTGGATCGCCGCGCATTCCTGATCGCCCTCGGGCTGGTTCCGGCCGCGGCCGCCTTGGCCTCCTGTAGCAAGGATTCGACGGCGAAAACGGTGACGGGGCCGGATCTCTCGGGAGCGGACGAGGCGGTCCGGGTGCAGGACGACCTGTACCGGTACGTCAACGGCAAGTGGCTGCGGGAGTACCAGCTGCCGCCGGACAAGCCCGCCTTCGGTGCGATCAGCGAGGCCAACGAGCGCACGCTGAACCAGTTGCGGGAGATCATCGACGGGATCAAGGACCCGGAACCGGGTTCGGACGCGCAGAAGATCCGCGACCTCTACGACGCGCGCGTCGACTGGGACACCGTCGAGAAGCTCGGGATGCAGCCGCTGCAGGAGCTGTTCGACCAGGTCGACAAGGCCGCGACCAAGCCCGATCTGGCGAAGGTGATGGGCGCGTTGCCGATCGGCGGGCTGATCGGGATCGGCGTCAGCATCGACCGCAAGAACTCCAACGCCTACATCCCCGGGATCTCGCAGTCCGGGCTCGGGCTGGAGGAGGACTACTACAGCAAGCCGCAGTACGCCGAGAAGCTGAAGGGGTATCGGGTCTACCTGGAAGCGATCGCCAAGGGCGCCGGGTTCGCCGATCCGAGCGGAATGGCGCAGCGGATCCTCGACCTGGAGACCCGCATCGCGGCCGTCTTCTGGGATCGGGTGCGCCGCCGCGACGCCGACGCCTCCTACAACCGCATGACCTGGCAGCAGCTGACCGAACTCGGCCGCGGCTTCGACTTCGAGCCGTGGCTGGCCGGATGCACCGACCGGCCCAAGGACCTGTTCGCGGAAGTGGTTGTCGCGCAGCCGTCCTACATCACCGCGGCCGGGCAGATCTGGGCCGACACCGATATCGCGATCTGGCGTGACTATCTGAAGCTGTCGGTGGTTCGGGCCTACGCGCCCTACCTGCCGATCGCGATCAACGACGCCTACTTCCAATTCGCCGGGCGGGTCATGCGCGGACAGCAGGAGCGGCAGGAACGCTGGAAGTACGGCGTCAACCTGGTGAACTCCTCGCTGCCGGAATCGCTGGGAAAGCTGTACGTGGACAAGCATTTCCCGGCCTCGGCCAAGGACGAGGTCAAGCGGATGGTGGACGATCTGCTGAACGCCTACCGGGAGAACTTCCGCGCCTCGGCCTGGATGACGCAGCCCACCCGGGACGCGGCCCTGGCCAAACTGGACAAGATGCGAGTCAAGATCGGGTACCCGGACAAGTGGGACGATTACTCGAAGCTGACCGTCACCCGCGGCAAGCTCGTCCAATCCCTGCTCGCCATCAACGCGTTCAACAACAAGAAGGACTGGGACCGGCTCGGCAAGCCGGTCGACAAGTCCGAGTGGGGCATGAGCCCGCAGACCGTCAACGCGTATTACTCGCCGCCCAACAACGAGATCGTCTTCCCCGCCGCGTATCTGCAGCCGCCGTACTTCGACAAGGACGCGCAGCTGGCGGTGAACTTCGGCGCGGTCGGCGCGACCATCGGCCACGAGATCGGACACGGGTTCGACGATCAGGGCCGCAAGTACGACGGCGACGGCAATCTGCGGGACTGGTGGACGCCGGAGGACAAGGCCGCCTTCGAAGCCCGCGCGGCCAAGGTGGTCGCCCAGTACGACGGCCTGGTCCCCGAGGGGGTGTCGCCCGAGAACAAGGTGAACGGCAAACTCACGCTCGGCGAGAACCTGGCCGACCTGCGCGGACTCCAGATCGCCCTGGCCGCCTACCGGCTCGCCGAGAAGCGCGCCGGCAATGACAACCCGGACTACCGCACCATGTTCCTGTCCTGGGCCCGGGGCTGGCGTGCGAAGCAGACCCCCGAGCTCACCGCCGAGGGTCTTTCCGACACCCACTCCCCCGACGAATTCCGCTGCAACCAGGTGGTCCGCAACCTGCCGGAGTTCTACAGCACGTTCGGCGTCACCTCCGGCGACAAGCTCTTCCTGCCCGAGGACCAGCGCGTCACCTTCTGACCCGCGCGGACCCGGCCGCTCAGGCCGGGTCCGTCAACTCCCGGGGCGCGGCCTGCCGCCACGAGTCGGTGACGATGGCCTCCAGCTCGTCGCGATCGTCCAAGGCCGCCAGGCGAACCCGGACCCAGGCGTTGCCCGCCTCGTGCGGGGCGATCCAGAACTTGTCCGGCTCGGCCCGCACCAGTTCGTCGCGGTCGGCGATCGGGCATCGGACGGCCATCGAGGTCTCGTTCTCCGGCAGGGTCAGGAACAGTTTCCCCGCGACCCGGAAGGTCGGCATCTGCCATTCGAACTGCTCGGCGGTGCGCGCCAGCGAAAGCGCCACCGCCCGAACATCATCCCCGGTCACCGTCATGCGATCGATCCTCCCAGGCGGGTCCGACACCGGTTCAGGCGGCGGGGGTGCCCAGGATGACGCTGCCCACGTTGCATTCCTCCAGTTCGGAGACGCCGGCGGCGGCGGTGAACGCGGCGGTGTCGGAGAAGCCCTGGGCCACCGCGCCCAGACCCATGGCGGTGGCCGCCAGATAGAGGGTCTGCATGAGGACGCCCACATGTTTGAGCATGTTGGCGTAGGCGACCGACTCGTAGGACCACATGACCCGGCCCGCGCGCGCCGAGATCAACAGCAGCAGTTGCGGTTCGGACGCGTTGGCCAGGGTCGCCGTCGTGGTGCGGAGCAGACGCTCGACCTCGGGGGAATCGGCGGGGGCCACGGGGCGCAGGACGTGCTCGAAGGAGTCGTAGTGGTACATGGCCGGGGGCAGACCCTCGACACTGCGGACCACCGGGTAGAGCTCCAGCTCGTGAACGCCGCCGCCCGAAGGGTAAGGGCGGGAAGGGAGTTCGCCGCCGTCGGGAGTCCGTTCCACCGAGCGGGTGCGGGCGGTGCGGTAGAGCAGTTCCGCCAGCTGAGCCAGGGTGATCGGGTTGCTGTCGTCGAAGGCGCGGCAGGAGCGGCGGTCCTCGACGACGGCGGTCAGGGACGGGTCCGAGGCGCGCAGGGCGGCCAGATCGGGGGCCGGGAGCGCGACCGACTCGCCCGGGTAGGCCGGACGGTGCGCGGGGACCTGCGGGAACTCGTCCTTCGCCCACGCCGTCGGGCCGAAGTTGTCCCAGGTGACCGTGCGGGAGCCCATCGTGCTGCGGCGGTGGAACCACAGGTCGGTGGCGCTCCAGCTGCGGGTGGTGAAGTCGCCGGACTCGGTGGACGGGTCGGCGGTGAAGCCGCCCCAGGCCAGGTCGGCGGCGATGCGGGCCGAAAGATGCTCGGGCAGGCCGAGTTCGGACGGGCTCGCACCGCCGGCCAAGGCGAGCAGGCGCGGGTCGTGCACCCGCAGGTCGCACCAGGAGGTGGGGTGCTCGAGCACCAGGCCCTCCGAATCACGGTGGATCACCGTGAATTTCGAGAGGGGGGCCGCCGCCGCGCCCGCCGGACGGGCGGGCGGGGTGGCGAAGGGGCGCAGGGTGTAGAGGTCCCGATCGCCGTCACGGACGGTGACCTCCAGCCAGCCCCCGCCGGTCAGGCGGTCGAGCAGCGGTGTCACCGAATCGGATTCGGGCTCCAGCTGGGTGAGGGTCGCCGGGCCGCGGTTGAGGGTCTTCAGGGCCTGGCTCTGGGGTGCGGTCAGGCCCGTTAGCTTCTCGTTGCGGGGCGGGTTCAGCAGGACCGCGCCGCCCGGCATCGTCAGGCAGGTGACGCCGGGGCGCAGCGCGTAGCGGTGGTCGGCGCGGATCATTTGGCGGCGTTGGCCAGGGCCGGTTCGAGCTTGTCGAGCAGGTAGGGCAGGGCCAGCGGGGTGGGCTGGTTGATGGCGCTGATCTCCTGGACGGTGAGGAAGACGATGGAGTTCTTCTTCACCGAGGGCAGGTCGTTGTACCCGGGCAGGGCGCGGTACTTCTCGTCCAGGCCGGGCGAGTAGCCGGCCAGCAGCAGGTCGGCGTTCAGTTCGTCGAGGCGCTCCGGCGACAGGGCCAGGCGGCCGCCATTGCCGCCCTGGTCCACCAGGCGCTGCGGGATGGTCATGCCGAGCTGGGTGAACAGGCGGCTGGATCCGTCCTTCGGGTCGGTGAGGACCATCAGCTGCGACGGCCCGGCCAGCCAGGAGCTGACGAAGGTCTTGCCCTTCAGGCCCGGATTGCGTTGCGCGATGCCGTCGATGCGGCCGTTGAGGTCGGCGACCACCTTGTCGGCGGCGGCGGTCTGGTGCAGCACCTGGCCCAGCGCGTGCACCTGGTCGGCCCACGGGGTCACGGCTTCCTTGGTGAGGCCGGGCAGGGTGGGCGCGACCTTGGACAGGTCGCCGTAGGTCTTGGCGTCGGCGATGAACGGGTCGGCCAGGATCAGGTCCGGGTTCAGCGCGGCGACCTGTTCGGCCAGACTGCCGGTGGTCGAGAGGGCCTTGGACTGCGACAGGGCGGCCGGCTCCCAGGGCGGGGCGCCCTTGCTGAGCACCGCGATGTTGTCGATGTAGCCGACCGGGGTGACGCCGAGCGCCTGCGTGGTGTCGAGCCACTGGTTGCCCAGGGCGACGATGCGGGTCGGGGTGCCCTCGACCGTGGTCTGGCCGTGCGCGTGGGTGATGGTGACCGGGGCGCCGCCACCCGAGGCCGTGTCGTCGGAGCTGGATCCGCAGGCCGTGAGCCCGAGCGCGAGCAGGCCTGCGACCGCCGCCAGGGCGGCTTTTGCGGTGAACGACCGCGACTTCATCGTGCTCTCCTGTCTGCTCTGCCCGACCGGATCGACCGAGCGCGCCCGGCCGAAACGGCCGAGCGGTAGGTGAGCCTAGCCTAATTTTCTCCCGAGTTGCAGACCGTTGTCGCCGATTCGATCCCCGAAGGGGTGGCCGATCGTGCTCTTCATGGATTAGGTTAGGTTTGCATAAGTTAGTACCGGGGGTTTGGAACGATGGAGCGTGCGGTGCCGGATTCACTGTCCGCCGTCGAGCGTCACCGGCTCGCGGACGAATGGGCCAATGGGGTCGAACTGTACGACGTCCCCTCGGTTTCCATGCTCATCGACTGCGGGCGCCGCGTGCCGTCACTGCGCACGGCCGTCCGCTGCGGCGGGCACATCCTCACCTACGCCGAACTCTACGAACGGCTCGACGGCGGCGTGACCGGCACGGCCGGACCCACCCTCGACGATCTGGCCCGCATCCTCTGCGATATCGCCAGCGCCGCCGAATTCGGCACGGTGCTGGCCGAACTGGGCCCCACCGGCACCGGGCTGAAACCGGTCGCGGTGGCCGCGGCCGCCGACGACCGCCGCGCGGTGGCCGCCGATCAGCGCTCCTGCCAGATCGACCGCGCCTACGGCTCGCCGGATTCGCGACTGCTGGCCACCCGCTGGGACACCACCGACGCCGCGGTCGAACTGCTGGCCGCGCTGGCCGACGGGGCGACGCTGGTCCTGGCCACGGCCCCGCAGCGCGCCGACGCCGGCGCCCTGGCCGAACTCATCGCGCTGAGCGCCGCGACCCATGTGGTGGCCGACGCCGACACCCTGGCCAACCTGGCCTTCCTGCCCTCCCCCGCGCTGCCCACCGTGCGCCGCTGGGATGTGTTCGGAAACGACTGCCCGGCGGCGCTGTCGGCGCTGCTGCACGAACTGGCTCCGGGCTCCTGCACCGGATTCGCCTACACCACACCGGAATACGCGGGCGTGGCCGCACGCGGACCCCTGGACGGTTCGGGGCGGGTGCGGCCGATTCCCGGCGCTCGGCTGCTGGTGCTGGACGACGCGTTGCGGCTGGTGCCGCCGGGCCGGTCCGGCCGTGTGTACCTGGGCGGTTCGGCGCTGGCGCTGGAATTGGACGGCGCCGCCGAAGGATTCGTCAACGACCCGTTCGTGCCGGGCGGACGCCTGGCGCGGACCGATATCCACGGCGGCTGGACGCGCGACGGCTGGCTTCTGCTCGATCTGGAGGGGTCCGTCGCTGCCGCGGCGCCGTCGGCCATCGAGCGGCGGCTCTCCGCACCGCATCGCGGTCACCGCGGCGAATCCGCCGCCGCCTGATCGGTTACCGGAGACGAACGGCCGCCGACCCTGTCGAGGTCGGCGGCCGACGTCGTCTCGTCTTCCGCTATGTGGCGGCCGCCAGCGCGGCCAGGCTGCGCTGCCACAGTTCGGTGAGGCGGGTGGCTTCCGCCTCGGTGAACAGGGTCTCGCTCCAGCGCCAATTCGTGGTCAGCTGCGGGCCTTCCGGGGTCGAGCCGATGCCCGCGATGACATCGAGGGCGTAGCGCAGCGGCAGGTCCGGTTCCGGATCCAGCGGCAGCGACTCGTTGAGCGGGCCGGTGAGCAGCGACCACGAGTCGGCGGCCTGGCCGCTGAGGTCCACGCGGCCCAGATAGTTGAACTCGACCTGCGGGTGCCGCGCGGTGGCCAGCTCCGGCACGCCGGTGGTGTAGCGGAGCAGACCGTAGTCCGAGCCACCGTTCGGGATCGCGGCGAGCTGCGTGGTCACCGCGTCCAGCAGGGCGCGCGCCGCCGCCGGATCCTGTTCGGCGCGTTCGATGTCCACCGTCGCGCCCGCGCCCAGGCGGACCGGGAACACGGTGGTGAACCAGCCGAGGGTGTTGCTGGTGTCGGTGCCGAGCAGGTCGTCGGCGCGGCCGTGACCCTCGAGCGCGATGAGCGCGCCGTGCGCGGGATCCTGGGCGCGCTCGCGCCGCCAGCTCGCCAGGGTGACGGTGAGGGCGGTGAGCAGGAATTCGCGCACGCCCTCGTCGCGGGTGAGGGAGGCCAGCACCCGTTCGGTCACGGGGACCGGGGTGACGGCCGTGGCGACCCGCAGCGACGACCAGGTGTCGGTGTCCGGATACGGGATGCGGCGGCCGATGGCCGGGTCGGGGGCGTCCAGCTGATCACGCCAATACGCGCTCTGGGACAGGATTTCCGCCGACTCGGCGCGCTCGGCCATCCGCCGGGAGAACTCCCGGTACGAGGTGGACTCCGGCAGCGCGGCCCCCTCACCGAGGGCGGCGATCAGCAGGTGCCACGACACCACGTCGACGGCGAGGTGATGGATGGTGAGCAGCAGGACGTCACCCTGATCGGTGCCGGAGAACCAGGCCGCGCGCACCATATCGCCGGTGCGCGGGTCGATCTCGTCCATCAGGACCCGGGCCGCGCCGTGCACGGCCTGGGCCGTGTCGGCGGGATCGGCGATGTGGGTGAGGATGTCGGCCGCCCGCACCGTGCCGGGCGGCGCGGTGACCAGGCGCGGGCCGTCGTCGGTATCGGTGAGGGTGGAGCGCAGCGTGTCGTAGCCGTCCAGCACACCCTGGAGTGCGGCCTCGATGGCCTGCCGGTCGATGCCGGCGGGCAGGCGCAGCAGCGCGGTCTGGGTGAAGCGGCGGTAGTTGCCGTACTCGTACATCCACGACACCACCGGAAGCGGCGGCACCGCACCGTAATCCGCGACCTTCTCGGCGGCGGCGGTCTCGGCCGCGTCGAGGGCGGCGGCCAGTTCCCGGATGGTGGGGGTGGCCAGGACCATGCGCGGGGTCAGGGTGAGACCGCGGCGGCGGGCCTTGTTGACCAGGGAGATGGCGACGATGCTGTCCACGCCGAGGGCGAAGAAGTCGTCGTCCACGCCGGGCGCGCGGCCGTCGAAGAGCTCGGCCAGCAGTTCGGCGAGTTCCTTCTCGGTGGCGGTGCGCGGCGCGGTGTCGGAGCCGGTGTCGGCCAGGGCGGCCTCGGCCAGCCGGGTCAGGGCGGGACCGTCGAGCTTGCCGTTGGTGTTGACCGGCAGCCGCGGCAGCGCGAGCACCCGGGCCGGAATCATGTAGGCGGGCAGGCTCTCCGAGAGCGCGGCGCGGGTGCGCACCGGGTCGATCACGCGATCGGGCTCGCCCACCACGAATCCCACCAGGCTCGCCCCGCCGGCGCGACGGACGACGGTGACAGCCGCGGTGTCGACACCGGGCAGACGCCGCAGCGCGGTCTCGATCTCGCCGACCTCGATGCGGTAGCCACGCACCTTGACCTGGGCGTCGGCCCGGCCGAGGTAGCCCAGGCCGCCGTGCGGCAGGCGGCGGACCAGATCGCCGGTGCGGTACATGCGGCGGCCGGGCCGGAAGGGGTCGGCCACGAAACGATCCGAAGTCGTTGCCGCGCGGCCGATATAGCCGCGGGCCAGCTGCGGACCCGACAGGTAGAGCTCACCGACGACACCGCCGGGTACCGGGCGCAGCATGGAATCCAGGACATAGGCCGCGGTTCCGGCGTTCGGGGTGCCGATGGTCGGGGTGTCGAAATCCGCGACGGGTGCGACCACGGCCTCGACGGTGGTCTCGGTGGGTCCGTAGCAGTTGTAGACGGCGGTGCCCCGGCCACCGGCCGCGACGCCCTCGCGCGGGGCGAGCTCACGCAGTCTCGCCCACAGCGCGGCGTCGATGGCCTCGCCGCCCAGCGCCAGCACCGGCAGCTCGCGGTCCACCAGACCGGCGGCATTGAGCTGCGCGAACATCGACGGGGTGGTGTCGATCATGTCGATGTCGGCGGCGATCATGCCCGCGCACAACCGGTGCGCGTCCCGCACTTCCTCGGCGTCGAACAGGTGGACGGTCTGCCCGGCGAGCAGTCCGACCATCGGCTGCCAGGAAGCGTCGAAACTCAACGACCAGGCGTGGGCGATGCGCAGCGGGCGGCCCAGCCGCGTCATGGCGGGGCGATAGACGCGGTCGCGGTGATCGGCGAAATACGCCATGAGCGCGGCATTGGTGCCGGCCACGCCCTTGGGTTCGCCGGTCGAGCCGGAGGTGAAGATCAGGTACGCGAGCTGGTCCGGATGGCGAATGACAGGCGGGCATTCCACGCGGTCGCCCGAATCACGGTTCCCGGCAATGGAATCGTTCGTGACGACGGGATCGACCAGCAGGACCGGCCGGGCATCCCCACCGGTCAACAGCGCACCCCGCGGATCGAGGTGATCGCGGGTGCCGGAGTCTGTGACCACCAGAGCCGGCCGCGCCTGACGCAGGATCGATTCGATCCGGGCGGCCGGCAGCGTGATATCCACCGGTACATACGCACCGCCCGCCGCGAAGGCCGCCAGCAGGGCGATGATCGAACGGGGTGAGCGCGGCAGCACCAGCGCCACCACGCTTTCCGGGCCGACGCCCTGCGCGGCGAACTCGCGGGCCTGCCGGGCGGCCAGCGCCCGCAGCTCCCGATAGGTCACGCGCAGACCCGAACTGTCCTGCAAGGCAATGGCTTCCGGCGTCGCGGCCGCCTGTTCCTCGAAGAGCTCCCACACCGACCCGGCGGTCGCCGTCGCACCGGCGGCGGAATCCACTTTCGCCAGGGCCTCGTCGCGGCCGAAATCGGGCTCCGGCGAGGCGATTCCGCTCTGCGCGCCGGCGGGCGGGTGACTCGCGGTGGAGGCGTAGGCCGCGGCCTCGGTCGCGATGAGGACGCTGAGGGAATCCGGTGTGGCCGTACCGATCCCGGGCAGCTGCCGCAGCACGGCCAGCAGTCGCTCGCCCAGGTCGGCGGCGGGCAGGTACGGCAGGGCGGCGGGCATGGCCTCGAACTGGACCAGCAGTTCGTCGCCGCTCATGTGGGCGACCACGGTGAGCGGGTAGTGCGCGAGGGATTCCATCTCGACCGGCCGGAACCGGGCCCCGTCGGGGGCGGTGACGGTGCGGATGGCGTCGTCGATGGGCGCGTTCTCGAACACGAACAGGGTGTCGAAGAGCGTGCCGTGCCCGGCGGCGCGCTGCACCGACGACAGGCTCACGTGGCCGATGTCGCGCATGGCCGCGCATTCGCGCTGCAGGCGCGCGCACTGCTCGACCACCGACAGCTCGCGGTCCAGGCAGTGGGTGACGGGCACGGTGTTGATGAACAGCCCGACCATGCCCTCCACGCCCGGAAGCTGGTCGGGGCGACCGGAAATGGTGGTGCCGTAGACGACGTCGCGACGGTCGGTGAGGCGGCCGAGCAGGACCGTCCAGGCGAACTGCACCGCGGTATTGAGGGTCAGGCCGTGGGCGCCCGCCCAGGACCGGACGGCCGCGGTGTCGGCGGCCGACAGCAGCAGGCGGGTCTTCTCCGGCACCGCGTCGGCGGCGATCGGCGCGCCGCCCGCCAGCAGCAGCGGGCCGGTCAGCTCGGCCAGGTAGTCGGTCCAGCGCTGGGTGACGGCCGCGGTGTCCTGCGCGCCGAGCCAGGCGATGTAGTCGCGGTAGGGACGCGGTTTCGGCAGTGCCGCGGCGGATCCGCCCGCCTGGTAGACGGCCAGCAGCTCGGTGAAGTAGATCGCCACCGCCCAGCCGTCCATCAGGATGTGGTGGGCGGTGAGGATCATGCGCCGCGCGCCGGTCCCGGGCACGGTGAGCAGCAGCACGCGCAGGGCGGGCCCACGACTCAGATCGAACGGAACGCGCCGTTCGACGGCGGCGAGCTCGTCGAATTCCTCGGGCCGCGCGTCCTGTTCGGTCCACGGCATCTCGGCGTGGGCGGGCACGATCTGCACCGGCCGCGGCACGTTCTCGTCCCAGAACGCGGCACGCAGGTTGGGGTGCCGGTCCAGCATGGCCTGGGCGCTGCGGCGCAGCAGGCCGGTGTCGAGCGGGCCGTCGATGTCCACCACGAATTGCATGGTGTACAGGTCGATTCCGTCGCCGGCGAGCCGCGACAGCGAGAACAGGCCCTCCTGCAGCGGGCTCAGCGCGAGGACGTCCTCGATCCGCGGCGGGGCGGCGGGGCTCGGGGTTCCAGCGGCGGCGGTCATCGGGCTCCCCAGGAGGCGGTCAGGGCGGCGAGGGCGTCGGCGTCGAGGCCGGAGGCGCTCATGGGTGCGGATTCCTCCTGTGGAATCGACTCCGCTTGCGCGGCAACGGGTTCGGCGGCATCGACCGCGGCGGCCAGTTCGGCGATGGTGAGGTGCTCGAACACCAGCTGCGGGGTGAGCGCCAGGCCGAGCGCGGTGGCGCGGGCCGACCACTGGATGGAGATGACGCTGTCGCCGCCGAGGGCGAAGAAGTTGTCGTCGGCCTCGACATCGTCGATCTCGAGCAGCTCCTCGAGCAGGTCGATGAGGGCGCGTTCGGTGGCGGCGTGGTCGCCGGTGGCCACGGCGAGGGTCCGCGCGGCGGCCGCGGGCGGCGCGAGCAGCCGGTCCAGGTCGGCGACCGGCAGCACCTCGAGCTCGACCACGGTGCGGTCGGGCGCGGTCGCGTACGCCTCCAGGGTGGCGACCAGCGCGGACCCGATGAGCCGCACGGTCTCCGGCTCGTACAGGTCGGCGTTGGCGACCACACGTACGGCCAGTCCGCCGTCGCCGGTGACGTTCACCGAGATATTGAGATCCAGGAACGACACGTCGAAGTCGACGGGCAGCACGGTGGCGGTGGTGGCGCCGGCCACGGTCACCGTCGCCGGGGCCCAGTCCGCGCCGCGGAAGTGCAGCATGCTCTGGAACAGCGGATTGCGAGAGCGGGAACGCGCCGGGTTGAGCGCCTCCACGAGGCGTTCGATCGGCAGTTCCTGGTGCGCGTGGGCGTCCAGCACCACCTCGCGGCCCCGGCGCACGGTGTCGCGCAGGGTCGGCGTGCCGGACAGGTCGTTGCGCAGCACCGCCATATTGGCGAACAGGCCGACCAGCGGCGCGGTGGCCGGGTCGACCCGGGCGGCCACCGGGGTGCCGAGGGCGATGTCGGAGCCGCCGCCCAGCTTGTGCAGCAGGGTCGCGACGGCGGCCTGGTAGACCATGAATTCCGTTGCGCCACAGGACTCGGCGAGGGCCGCGAGCCCGGTGCGCAGGGCCGCCGGGGCGGCGAAGGTGGCGACCTCGCCGCGCTTGCCGAGCACCGCGGGGCGGGCCCGGTCGGGCGCGACGTCGATCTGGTCCGGGACGTCGGCCAGCGCGCCGCGCCAGTGCTCGAGCTGCGCCCGGCCGTAGTCGCGCGCCGCGGAATCCGTTCCCGGCCCGAAGACGTCGTGCTGCCACAGCACGTAATCCGCGTACTGCACGGCGAGCGGAGTCCACTCCGGAGCCCGGCCGCCCTCGACGCGGGCACGGTAGGCGGCGATCAGGTCGTCGAGCAGGATGCCCAGCGAGGCGTGGTCGGCCACGATGTGGTGCACCAGCAGCGACAGCACCTGGGTGCTCGGGTCGAGCACCAGCAGCCGGGCGCGCAGCAGCGGCTCGGATTCGACGGTGAAGGCGTAGCGGCCGATCTCGGCGAGTTCGTCGGCCAGCAGTTCGGGGTCGACGCCGGTCACGTCGAGCGCGACCTCACCGGCCGCTCGGATCTCCTGGTACGGAATGCCGTCCCGCTCACCGAATCCGGTGCGCAGCGCCTCGTGCCGGGCCACCACGTCGGTGAGCGCGGCGCGCAGTGCGGGAATGTCGAGGCCGCCCTCGAAGCGCACGGCGAAAGGCAGGTTGCCGACCGCGCTGGGGCCCTCCATGCGGTACTGGAACCACATGGCCAGCTGCGAGTACGACAGCGGCAGCCGCTCCGGGCGCTCCCGTTCGGTCACGGCGGGACGGCCGGAAACCGGTGCGGGGACCACGGTTTCGACCGGCTCGGCGGTCTCGTCCTCGTCGTCCATGGCGTCCAGGTCGATGCCGAACTCGTCACGGAATCGGGCGACCAGACCGGCCGCGAGCCCGGCCGGGGTCGGGGTGTCGAACACGATGCGCACATCCAGTTCGACACCGAACTCCGCGCGGATCTGCGCGACCAGGCGGGCCGCCAGCAGCGAGTGGCCGCCGAGTTCGAAGAACGAATCGTCCGCGCCGACGACCGGGACGCCGAACAGGTGCGAGTAGATCCCGCACAGGCGGCGCTCGGTGGCGGTGGCGGGCGCGCGGTGCGCGCGCTCCACGGCCGGGGCCGGGGCGGGCAGCGCGCGCTTGTCCAGCTTGCCGTTGACGGTCAGCGGGATCTCGTCGATCACGGCGAAAGCGCTGGGCACCATGTACTCCGGCAGCGCGCCGGCGGCCTGGGCGCGGACCTGCTCCACGTCCACGGTCGCGCCGGCGGCGGGCACCAGGTAGGCGGCCAGCTGGGCGCCGACGGCCGGATCCTCGGTCACCACGACCACGCAGTGGCCGACGGCCGGGTGCGCGGCCAGCGCGGACTCCACCTCGCCGAGTTCGATCCGGAAGCCGCGCACCTTCACCTGCTCGTCGGCGCGGCCCACGAAGTCGATCTCGCCGAACTCGTTGCGGCGGGCCAGGTCTCCGGAGCGGTACAGGCGCGCGCCCGGGGTGAACGGGTCGGCGACGAAACGGCTCGCGGTGAGGGCCGGGCGGCCCAGGTAGCCGCGCGCCAATTGCGCACCGCCCAGGTAGATCTCGCCGACCACGCCCGCGGGCACCAGTTGCAGGGCCTCGTCGAGCAGGTAGGCGTGCACGTTCTGATTCGGGACGCCGATCGGCACGATCCCGGTGCCCTGCGGGCCCGACACCGGCTGATGGGTGGCGCACACGACGGCCTCGGTCGGGCCGTAGTGGTTGCGCAGTTCGGCGTCGAAGACGGTCGCGAACTTGTCGGCCACCTCACCCGGCAGCGCCTCACCGCCGACCGGGACGTGACGCAGCGCCCGCCATTCACTCACCTCGGGCAGCAGCAGGAAGGTGCTGAGCATGGACGGCACCATGTGCAGCACGGTGACGCCGCGGCGGGTGATCAGATCGGCGACGTAGCGGATGTCGCGGAACGCCTCCGGCTTGGGCACGATCAGGCGCGCGCCCAGCGCGAGGGTGACGAAGATGTCGAGCAGCGAGGCGTCGAAGGACACCGAGGACGACTGCAGCAGTACGTCTTCCGACGTCATGCCCCATTCGGCGGTGAAGCTGACCACGTGCTCGGCGATCGCGGCGTGCGAGACCGGGACGCCCTTGGGCTTGCCCGTCGACCCCGAGGTGTAGATGACGTAGGCCAGGTTGGCCGGGAGCAGCGGGCGGACGCGGTCGGCGTCCGAGGGGTCGGTGTCGGGCAGCCCGGCGGCGGCCTCCTCCGCGGCGTCGAGCTCGACCCGGCCCAGCACCAGCCGCGGGGCGGCGTCGGCGACCAGGTAGTCGATGCGGTCGTCCGGGTAAGCGGGGTCGATGGGCAGGTAGGCCGCGCCCGCCTTGAGCACGGCGTAGACGGCCACGATGAACTCGACCGAATTGCTCATGCGCAGGGCGACGATGTCCTCGCCGCCCAGGCCCTCGCGAATCAGCCAGTGCGCCAGGCGGTTCGCGCGGCGGTTCAGGGCGGCGTAGGTGAGTTCGGTGTCGTCCGAGACCAGGGCGAGGGTCTCGGGTCCGGCGGCCACGGCGGCCTCGAACAGGTCGACCATGGTGGTCTCGTCCGAGGGCGCCTGCGCGCCGCGCGACTGCTCCAGGATCGCGGTACGGTCGTCGCCGCCCAGCATGTCGAGGTCGGCGAGGCGGGCGGCGGGCGCGCTCAGCGCCCGATCCAGCAGGCGCACGAAGTGTTCCAGCATGCGCCGCACCAGCGGCTCGGACAGCACGTCCACCTGGTACTCGGCCTCGAGCACCGCGCCGCGCGCGCTCTCGGTGACGACGGCCAGGGCCAGCGGCACCTGCGCGGTCGGCGCGCCCAGCTCGTCCAGCTGCACCGAGGAAACCTCGCGCAATGCGAAACCGTCGGCGCTCTTGCGGACGCTGAAGCCCAGCCGCACCAGCTGATCCATGCCGTCGCGGCCGGCGACCCGCTCCGGGTTCACCTCGCGGACGACGCGGTCGATGCCGACGGCCTGATGCGCGAAGGCGTCCAGGCAGGTGCGCTTGGTGGACTCGACCAGACCGGCGAAAGTCTCGGTGCGGGCGAAGGTCTCGCGCAGCAGCAGGGTGTTGCCGAAATAGCCGATGAGCTGTTCGGCGGCGGCCGAGCGGCGGTTGGTGACCGGGATGGACACCAGGAAGTCCTCGGCGGCGGTGTAGCGCTGGATCAGCGCGGCGTACCCGGCGAGCAGCACCATGAAGGGGCTGGCCGCGTGCTCACGGGCGAAGGCGTCCACCCGGCCGAGCAGGTCGCCGGGCAGCGCCACGGTGCAGCGGTCGGCGCGCTTGGAGGGTGCGGCCACGGCAGCGCCGGGTAGCTCGAGCGGTTCGGGCAAGGGACGCAGGGTGTTTCGCCAGTAGGCGATGTCCGCCTCGTCGTCGGCGGGGGCGTCGAGGACCTCGAGGTCGACGAACTGCGCGGGCGGGGCGGTCGGCGCGGCGCCGTTGTAGGCGGCGTTCAGGTCGGTGAAGAACACGCCCCAGGCGTCATCGTCCCAGCAGCCGTGGTGCGCCGACAGCAGCAGCACCCACTCCTGGATTCCAGTGCGCGCCAGCGTGATCCGCAGCGGAAGTTCGGTGGCCAGATCGAAGGGGCGGCCGAACTCGCGGCGGGCCAGCACCTCCACCCGCACCGGGCGGGCGGACTCGGCCAGCTCGGTCAGATCGTGCGACTGCCACGGCAGGGTGATCTCGTCGGTGAACACCTGGAAGGGCTCGCCGTTCTCGTCCACACCGAAGGTGGTGCGCAGCACGTCGTGCCGGTCGAACACCGACGCCACCGCCTGCCGCAGCCGCTCCTCGTCCAGCGCGCCGGTCAACCGGTACGCCACGCAGATGTTCAGCGTGGTGTCCTCGGGATCACGGGTCTGCAGGAACCACATGCGGCGCTGACCGGCCGACAGCGGCCGCCGCTCCCCCGCCGCGGTGCGGCGCACCGGGGCGGCGGTGTCGACGGCCAGGCCCTGCTCGGCCAGCTTGCGCCGCAACAGTTCCCGGCGGCGGTCGGCGACGGAGGTTCCGGCCACGGTGGCATCGGTGTCTGACATGAAATCTGGCCCCTAGCCCTTAGTTGGTGTTCGCTGCCATGAGCAGCACGACATCGTCGAGTGACGCGCCGCCGAGAATCGCGGCGACCGGCAGATCCCGGTCCAGCGACGCCCGCACGCGCTTGCGGAAGTCCAAGGCCTGCAACGAGTCCAGGCCCAGGGCGACCAGCGGCACCGAACGGTCGATGCTGTCGCCGGTGTCGATGCCCATGACGCGTTCGAGCTCGGCGAGCACCTGATCCGCCAGCGGACGGTCGGCGACGACCGGCGCGGGTGCGGCGGGAGCGGCGGGCTCCGGCGCGACGACCTCGGCCGTGACGGGCGCTTCCGGTTCCGCGGCGGCGATCACCGGGACCGGTTCCGGCTCCGGCACTTCCGAGAGCACCGACGCCTGACCGAACGCTCCCATGACATCGCGCAGGAACGGCCAGTCCGCGGAGATGACGATGGCGTCCGTCGGCTGCCCGGTGAATCCGGCGGCGATCGCGTCGGCGGGATGCATCGGGAAGACCCCGGCGCCCTCGACCCGCGCCATGCCCGCCTCGTCCAGCGGACCCGCGACACTCCACAGGCCCCACTCCAGCGACGAGCAGTCAGTGCCACGCTCCCGCACACGGCGGGCGAGCACGTCCAGCATCCGGTTGGTGACCGCGTACAGGATCTGCCCGCGCCCACCGAGAGTCGCGGCCATGGACGAGCACAGCAGCACCCGGCCGGTCGCGCTCAGCGGCACCGCGTCCAGCACGGCGTCGAGGCCCAGCACCTTCGACGCGGCGGCGGTGGCCACCATGTCGGCGGTGATCTCCTCGATGCCCGCGTCCACATAGTTGACGGCGGCGTGGACGAGCAGGCTCACCGGCCGCTCCCCCAACCCCGACGCCAGGCGCGCCACATCGTCGGCGGCATTCACATCACAGGCCTCGACCACGATCTCGGTGGCTCCGGCGGCTCGCACCCGCGCCAAATCCGCGGCGGCCGCACCGGATTCGCCGGACCGGCTGACCAGGGTGACCCGGCCCGCGCCCTGCCGGGCGAAATGCTCCGCGAACAACAGGCCGAGCTTGCCGGTGCCACCCACGATCAGCACATGATCCAGATCGGCGGCCGCACCCGGCTCGGACTCGTCGGCGACCAGTCGCTTGACGAACACCTGGGTGCCGCGCAACGCCACCTCCGGCTCACCCGCCGTGTGCAACGCCGCGACCAGGCGCTTGGCATCCGCGGCTCCGGCGTCGGCCGCGAGATCCAGGTGCCGGAACAGCAGTCCGGTCTTCTCCACACCGACACACCGGAATCCGGAGGCCACCGCGCCGTGGAACAGCTGCGGCAGCTGGTCCTCGGGCACCACCGCCTCGCCGCCGCTGGTCACCAGCCAGCAGTCACCACCCGGACGCAGCCGGTCCAGCGCGGGCAGCCAGGCTCGCCCGGCGAAGAACTCGCTCAGCTCGGCCACCGCGCTCGCCGAGCCGCCTTCTGACAGCGCGGGCCAAAGGATCACGACGCTGTCGTACGTCGACGCCGAACCAGCCGAGACGGGCTCAGCGGATCGCGCCTCACCGACGGCACGGTCGGCCGTACCCGGCCCACCGTTCCCGGTGACGACGGCGACCGTTGCGGCCGAATCGAGCACGGCGCCGACATCGACGCGGCCGGTTCCCTGGGGGTTCGACTCGATCCGCTCCGAAGTCGGGCGGCTGGACGCGCCGATGGCGGACGCGTTCACGGTCAGCGCGGTCGCGGTGGCGCCGTAGCGGTCGGCGGCCGCCAGCAGAGCGGAGAGCTGGTCGGCGCACCGGCCGGTCGGGTCGACGAACGCCAGGCGGCGCGGGGCGGTCAGGGCGCGCCGTTCCCACGGGCTCCACTTCTCCACCAGGCGTTGGGGTTTCGGCACGGCCGGGGCGGGGGCGGTCACCTTGTCGGGGGCGTAGCCCGGGTTCGCCCACAGGCGCTTGGGGTTCATGACCGTGTGCGGGAAGTCGCGCAGCGGGAGCGCCGGGACGGCGTCGGTGCGCAGGGCACTCCAGTCGTAGCCGAGGTCGTGTACCGCGACGGTCGCCAGGTTGCGGGTGAATTCGCGCAGCGTGGTCGCGGTGCGCAGGGACGTGCCGAGGACCTTGACGTCGCGGGGGCCGCGGGCCGGGTCCGGCGGGACCAGGGTGAGGTTCTCCTGGAGGGCCAGCTGCAGCACCGGATGCTCGACGACCTCGATGAGGGTGTCGATGCCGTCGCGGGCCGCCGCCACCACGGCGCGGTCGAAGCGGACGCGATTGCGCAGGTTCCAGTACCAGTACTGTTCCTGGATCAGGTCGGCGGTGATGGGCGCGCCCAAGGTCGCTCCATAGCACTGGATTCGAGTGTCGAGGAAGGTCGCGCTGCTCATCTCGCCGCCGAGGAAGCCCTCGAACTCCTCGCGCAACTCGGCCACGATCGAGGTGTGGGCCGGGTAGGCGACACCGATCTCGCGGGCGAACTGGCCCTGGGCGGTGGCCGCGGCGACCATGTCGGTGATGGTCTCGCGGTCACCGGAGATGGCCATGATGTGCGGGGCGTTCACCACCGACAGCTCGGCCCAGCCGGAGTTCCGCGCCAGCAGCGCCTCGCAGTCCTCGCGGTCCATGGCCAGCACGGCCATGGAGAAGCCGCGCGGGGACAGCCGCTCGACCAGGCGCGCGCGGTGGGTGACCACCAGCACGGCGTCACGCACCGACATCACCCGCGAGACCGCGCCCGCGGCCAGCTCACCCTGGCTGTGTCCGACGGTGGCGGCGGGCTCGACGCCCGCGGCCCGCCACATGGCGGCCAGACCGACCATGTGGAACATCAAGGCGGGCTGCACTTCCCACACCGTGTCCTGGTACCGCCCCTCGGAGCCGAGCAGGTAGTGCAGCGGCTGGTCGTGGCCGAAGCGTTCGGCGTGCAGGCCCGAGCACTCGTCGACCGCCGCCCGGTAGGCCGGGGACAGCTCGTAGTACAGCTTGCCCATGCCGGGGCGCTGACTGCCCTGGCCGGGGAACACGAAACCGATCCGGCGCGCGGTGGCGGGACCGTCGCCGGCCACCACTGCGGCATGCGCGGTCCCGGCGGCGACGGCGCGCAGCGCGTCGATCAGTTCCTCGCGTCCGGTGACCATGGCCAGCGCCCGGTACCGGCGGGCGGTGCGAGTGCGGAACAGCATGTCCGCCACCCGTTCCGGGGTGACCGCGGGCCGCGACTCCAGGAAGTCCAGGATGCCCGCGGCCTCGGCGCGCACGCCGTCGGCGGTGTCGGACGAGAGCAGGACGGGGATGCTGCCATCGGGCAGCCGGTGGCTACACATCGCTTTCCTCCAGCTCGGGCAGGGCGACCAGGGCATGCGCGTTGGTACCCGCGACACCGAACGAGGACACGGCCGCGTAGCGCACGCCGTCCGCGGCGGACCACGGTTCGAGTTCGGTGGCGAGGCGCAGACTGGTGGCGTCCCAATCGATTTCGCCGGTCGGACGCTCGGCGTGCAGGGTGGGCGGGATCTGCCCGTGCATCCCGGCCAGCAGCACCTTGATCAGGGCCAGCAGACCCGAGGCCGCCTGCGCGTGACCGGCGTTGGACTTCACCGAGCCCAGACGCGGGGTGTCGGCGCGCTCGACGCCGTAAGTCGCGGCGAGAGCGGCCAATTCGAGCGGGTCGCCGACCGGGGTCCCCGTGCCGTGGCCCTCGATCAGCCCGACCTGCTCGGCGGTGATGCCGGACACCGCCAGGGTGTCGCGGATCAGTCGTTCCTGCGCGGCCGCGCTGGGCACCGCGATCGGCGCGCCCTTGCCGTTGTGATTGACGCGCGAGCCCAGCAGCCGTCCGTACACCCGGTGTCCGAGCGCGCGCGCCCGTGATTCCCGTTCCAGCACGACGACTCCCGCGCCCTCACCCCACAGTGTTCCGGTGGCGTCGGCGGCGTAGGAGCGGCAGTGGCCGTCGGAGGCCAGAGCGTTGTTCTTGGAGAACTCGTAGAACGCGCCCGGCGAACCCATGACGCACACTCCGCCCGCGAGCGCCCACTCGCACTCGCCTGCCCGGATGGCGGCGGCGGCCTGGTGCACGGCGGTGAGCGCGGACGCGCACGCGGTGTCGACGCTGATCGAGGGCCCGGTCAGGCCCAGCCCGTGCGAGATGCGCCCGGCCACCGCGCCCAGCGCGGTCCCGGTGACCCGGTAGCCGCTGTGCTCGTTGACCGAGGCCACCCGGGGCCCGTACTCCATCACGGAGACGCCCATCCAGCAGCCCGCCGAATCGCCCTCCACCGCGGCGGGATTGATCCCGGCCTGCTCGAGCGCCCGCCACGCCACCCGCATGCCGGCCCGCTGCTGCGGGTCCATGGCGACCGCTTCGCGCGGGGTGATGCCGAAGAACAGCGGATCGAACTCGGTCGCGCCGGTGAGGAAGCCGCCCGCGTCGGGGACCGCGCCCCAGCCGTCCTGGGCGCCCAGGCTCAGCAGTTCCGCCAGCGGCCAGTCCCGGTCCCGCGGGAACGGTCCCAGCAGTTCACGGCCCGAGGCCAGCGCCGACCAGAATTCCGCGAGGGTGTCCACGCCACCGGGCGCCTCGATACCCATGCCGACGATCACGATCGGATCGCCGGAGTCCACTCCGGTCACGCGACGACGCTCTTCTCCGCGACGAGCAGTTCGGCGATGCCGTCCACGTGCTGGTCCAGATAGAAGTGGCCGCCCGCGAACATGGTGACCCGGATGCCCGCGCGGGAGTGACCCTCCCACGCGAACAGGTCACGCGGCGCGACGAATTCGTCCTCGTCGCCGCCGAGCACGTGAATGGGGGCGTCCACGGCGACGTCGGCCGGGCAGGAGTAGGCGTCGAAGGCGCGGTAGTCGGCCTTCATCACCGGCAGCGCCATGCGCAGCACGTCACGACTGCCCAGCACCTCCGCGCCGGTGCCGTTGAGCGCCGACATGTGGTCGAGCAGCGCCTCGTCGTCGGTGGGGTGGTTCGGCAGATCGGCGATGCGCGCGGGAGCGGCGGCCGAGGAGGCGGCCAGCAACTGCACGGTCAACCCCGCGGCCTCGGCCAGCCGGGTGAATTCGAAGGCGACGATCGCGCCCATGCTGTGGCCGAAGATGGTCAGCGGCGCACCCGAGTCGTGCGTGGAGTCCCGGAAGGCCTCGAAGGCTCCGGCGGCCATGTCCTGCAGCGTTTCGGCCGCGGCCTCGCGGGCGCGGTCCTGGCGGCCGGGATACTGGAACACCACGACATCGAAGTCGGCGGCCATCTTCTTGGCGAAGACCCGGTAGGCCGAAGCGCCCGCACCCGCGTGCGGGAAGATCAGCAGCGGTGGCGCGGATTCCGCACTCGGGGCCTGAAATTGCCTGATCCAGCCGAGTTCCCGTGCCATTTTCCCGCTCTCCTACGACCCGCCCGACCGCGTCAGCCGCCGGTTCTGCTTGTCCCCCTTGCAATGTCCGGGCAACCGTAACACCGCGTAGTTAGTATAGGCTAGCCTTACCAATCAGGGTGATCAAGCTAACCGACGAACGGAGCGCCACAGCGATGAACCGGACGACCTACGTCCTCGCGCGCGAACTCACGGACCTTCCGGACCACATCCGCAGCGCCCCCGCACCCGTGGTGCCCGAGTTCCCCGCGCCGTTCACGCTGCGCCTGGTGGACGTCGAATCCGGCGATCCGGAGACCATCACCGAATGGATGCACCGGCCGCACCTGCTCGAGACCTGGGAACAGGCCTGGGATGCCGACCGCCGCCGCCTCGACTGCGCGACCCAGCTGGCCGGAACCTTCTCCCGCCCCTGCGTTCTCGAATACGACTTCACCGCACTCGACCGGCCCGACCTGGGCAATCGCGAGGTCGCCTATGTGGAGTTGTACCGGCCCGCCAAGGACGAGATCGCTCGCCTCTACGACGCCGAAGCCCACGACATGGGCTTCCACATCGCCACCGCGGACACCAATCTGCTGGGCCGCGGCGTCATGTCGGACTGGATGCGGCAGCTCGGCCAGGCGGTCCTGGCGGCCGAACCCGAATGCCGCCGGCTGCTGTGCGAACCCGATCACCGCAACGCCCCCATGCGGAAGGCGTTGGAGAAGATCGGGTGGCAGCACCTCGGCGACTTCGACATTCGACCGGACCGTCGGATCTCGCTCTACACGCTGCCGCGGACCGCGGCGGACCTGCCCGAGATCCGGTAGCGCGGACCGGGATTCACCACCGGCTGCAGGATCCGGTCCGACAGCTCGCCCAGGCAGCTGAGATTCGGGAAACCCGGACCCTGCGCCATGGCGGCCATATTCGGCAGATACAGCTTGGCGTCCAGCCCGGACACCGCCAGGTCGTAACCGATGGCCGCCTCCAGCCGCCCGTGCTCGAGCGGACCGCCGACCGCCAGCTCCAGCAGATCGGTTGCGGCGGAATCGAACAGATCCAGGAACCACAGCGGCTGCCCGCCCGTGGCGTCCACCACCAGATCGAAGGTGTGCACCTGATCCGGGCGCAGATCGTTGCGCAGGGTCAGGGCGACCCGATCGTCCTGCTCGGCCAGGCTCACGACGCGGCCCTGCAGGTGATGCACCCGGTTGTCGCCCAGCAGGCTCTCCTGCACGCGCACCGAGAACACGCCACGATCGGTGCGGCGGATGACATCCCGGCGCTCGGCCATGCCCAGCCCGGCCCACTTGGTCGGATCGCTGTAGAGCGAGTTCTCGAAATAGCTTTCCCCACGGGTGTACAGCGTCGCCTTGGGCGAGATCACCGAGACCGTCAGCATGTCGTGGTTGACCAGCTCGTCCAGCGCCGAACCCGCGGTCTCGCCACCGCCGATCACCGCGACGCGCGAGGACGGCGGCAGCTCGCGGCGGCCCGCCAGGTCCCAGAACTCGGAGATGCTGAGCACCTTCGGGTGCTCGGCCAGGGCGCGGTCGCTGCGGCCGGGGCCGGTGATCATGACGGCGTCGCAATCGATCTCGTCGACCCCGCCGTCGGCGTCGGTGACCGAGACCAGCCAGCCGTCGGCCGCGGCGGCGATACCGGTCACCGAGCCCTGGACCAGGTCCATATCGCAGCGCTTGGCCACCCACCCCAGGTACTTCGCCCACACGTGATGCTGCGGGCTGGGACGGCCGCGGTCGATCCACTCGGCGTAGGTGCCGTGCTCGACCAGGAAGGCGGTCCAGCTGAACGCCCGCATGGCCTCGTCGATTTCGCGGTTGCGGCCACGGGCCCAGGTGGAGTGGTACGGGAAGCCGACATCCTTCTCCGGGCTGGTGCCCAGGCGGTGGCGTCCGTCGGTCCAGCCGCCGGTCGGCAGCCAATTGCCGCCCACCGTCCGCGCTTCGACGACCGTCACCCGCGGCGCGGGCAGGCCCAGGTCCCGCAGCACCCGTGACTTGGCCGCTACCGCCAGGGCTTTCGGCCCCGCTCCGACCACCAGAAGCGTTTCCACCGGTTCTCCGTCCCAGTTGCTCAACTGTTGCCTGCCTCGCACAACCTGCCAACCACCTTAGGTTTGCATAGCCTTACCTTATCTTGCTCGACAGCGGTTGCGAAGCGCTGAGACGAAAAGATCGGACAGAACACATGCCTCGTACTTCCCGCCTCCTCGCCACCGCCGCGATGCCCTGCGGCCTCTGACGATCGGCTGGTTCGTCCGCACGAACGGCCCCGGACCCCAAGGGATCCGGGGCCGTTCCGCTAGGCGGAGACCCGAGCCAGACGCCAGCCCGACGCCCGGGTGCGCTCGTTCCAGAAGGCGGCGTAGCAGCCGTCGAGGGCGATCAGCTCCGCGTGGGTGCCGCGCTCGACGATGCGTCCGGCATCCATGAACAGGATCTGATCGGCGTGCGCGATGGTCGCCAGCCGGTGCGCCACCACCAGTACCGTCCGGCCCCGGGTGAGTTCGTGCACACCGCGCACCACGGCCGCCTCGTTGTGCGGATCCAGCGCACTGGTCGCCTCGTCCAGCAGCACGATCGGGGCATCCTTGACCAGGGCGCGCGCGATCGAAACCCGCTGGCGCTCACCACCGGACAGCGCCGAACCGCCCTCACCGACCGCGGTCTGCCAGCCGTCGGGCAGGCGCTCGGCGATCTCGTCCACCCGTGCGGTGCGCGCGGCCGCGAGGACCTCGTCATCGGAGGCGTCCGGGCAGCCCGCCCGAATGTTCTCCAGCACAGAGCGATCGAAGAGGTAGACGCTCTGGAAGACCAGGGCCAGCCGGCTCAGCAGCGACTCGGCGGGCTGGTCGCGGACATCGTGGCCGCCGACCGAGACCCGGCCCGAATCCGCGTCGTGGAACCGGGCCGCCAGGCGCAGCAACGTGGACTTGCCCGCGCCGCTGGGACCGACGATGGCCGTCGTCGTGCCGGGAGCGGCGGTGAACGAGATGTCCTCCAGGACCGTCTTGCCCGGGCCGTAACCGAAGGTGACGCCGTCGAACTCGACCCGCGCGGCGGTGTGCTCGACCGGCGAATCCGGCTGTGCCAGTCCCGGTTCCGCCAGCAGCGCGCTCACCCGGTCGGCGGCGGCCGCGGCCGTGCGCAACGCGCCACCCAGCTGGGCGGCCTGGGTCAGCGGCTCGATGAAGCGCGCGCTCACCGCGATCAGGGCGATCGCCGCGGCGGCCGAGATCGCGCCGTCGGTGGCCCGGCCCACCACCAGGTACACCAGCACCAGGAAGACGGCCTGCACCACCAGCGCGAAACCGATCAGACCGGGAACCGCCGCGACGAGCAGACCGTTGGCGGCGGTGCGCTGGCGCGCCAGGGCCGCGTCCAGCGCCCGATTGCCCGCGCCGACCGCGCCGAGCGAACGCAGCATCGGCTGCGCCTGAGCGAATTCCAGCACCCGGGCGTTCGCCTCGGTCGCGGCCTCGTGCATGCGCTCGTCGGCGGTCACATAGGAACGGTTGGCCCACAGGTTCACCAGGAACAGCACCGGCGCGGTCACCAGCATGGCCAGCGAGATCCGCCAGTCCACGAACAGCATGCCCAGCGCGACACCCAGCGGAACCAGCACGCCGGTCAGCATCTTCGCCAGCAGATAGGCGATCAGGCCCTGCACCTCGCGGACGTTCTCGACCATCACCCGCGACAGCTCGCCCGCGTGCCGGTCGTCGAACCAGCCCAGCGGCAACGCGTTCAGATGATCACCGAGCCGGGTCTGCAGGCCGTGCTGCATACCCACGCCGACCCGCAAGCCCAGCACCGACTGCAGGTAGCCGAACACCACGACCCCGGCCACGGCCAGCGCCAGCCACAGCGTCCACCACCAGGCCCGGCCCAGATCCTGGGCGAACAGGGCCTTCAGCACGGGCACCAGCAGCACGTACGCGGCCGCCTGCGACAACGCCTGAGCCACGATGGCCAGCAGCAATCGCGGTGTCAGCGCGGCGAATTCGCCCGGCACCAGGCCGAGCACCTTGCGGATCATCGGAGGGCCTCCTCGGCATCGGCGCGAACCCGCTGAGCGGGACGGTCGGCGGCCGCGACATCGGCCAGGGCCGCCGCGTTGATTTCCCAGAGCCGCTGGTACAGGCCGCCCGCGGCGTGCAGGCTCGCGTGGTCGCCCTGTTCGACCAAGGTTCCGTTCTCCAGCACCAGGATTCGGTCCACACCGGTGATGGTGTGCAGGCGGTGCGCGATCACCAGGACCGTGCGGCCCGCCACCAGCTCGGCCAGCGCGTCCTGGACGGCGGCCTCGGATTCGGGGTCGGCGAAGGCGGTGGCCTCGTCCAGCACCAGGATCGGGGTGTCGGCCAGCAGCGTGCGGGCGATCGAAAGCCGTTGCGCCTCACCGCCGGACAGCACGACGTCCACGCCGATCTCGGAGTCGTAGCCGCGCGGCAGCGCCGTGATGCGGTCGTGGATCCGGGCGGCACGCGCAGCGCGTTCCAGCTCGGCGAGGTCGGCCTCGGGGCGGGCCAGCCGCAGATTGTCGGCGATGGTGCCGCGGATCAGGCGCACGTCCTGGAAGACGAAGCCGACCGTGCGATACAGCTCCGCGCTCGGGATGTCGCGAATGTCCCTGCCGCCGAGGGTGATCCGGCCGCTGTCCACATCGTAGAAGCGCGGCAGCAGCTTGGCCAGCGTGGACTTGCCGGAGCCGCTCGGGCCGACCAGGGCGGTCATGGTGCCGGGCGTCAGCTCGAGGTCGACGCCGCGCAGCACCTGATGATCGGCGCGGTAGCCGAAGCTCACGCCCTCGAAACGGATCAGACCCGCGGGCACGTCCGGCGCCGCGGATTCCCCGGTGCCGGAGGCCAATTCCGGGGTCCGCATGAGTTCGTGCAGACGCAGCGCGGCGTCACCGGCCGTGCGCAGCGCCTGCGTGCCGTAGCCCAGGCCCAGCAGCGAACTGCCCAGGCCCAGCCCGACCAGCAGGAAGGGCAGCAGGTCGAGGGGCTCCAGCCAATCCAGGCCGACACCCGCCAGCCCGGCCACCACGACCAGCAGCATCACGAACACCGGGGAGACCACGGTGTCCGAGATCGACTGCGCCGTCATGACGGGCAGCTTCAGCCGCCGCAGCCGGTCGGTCTGCTCCTCGACGGCCGCGCGGAACTCGCTGTGCGCCTTGCCCGCTCGCCCGAAGGCCCGCACCACCTGGATGCCGTCCACGAATTCCACGGTGGCGGCACGGGTGCGCTGTTCGGCGGCGTTGTAGGCGAGCAGCCGCTCACGGCCGGGCTCGTCCAGCATGGCGCGCATGCACAGCGCGTACACGATCAGCGGGATCAGCAGGACCAGGGTCAACCGCCAGTCGACGGTGGCCAGGTACACCAGGGTCACCAGCGGCGCGGTCACCGAACCGATGAAGTCCAGGCGCGCGTGCGCCACCAGATAGTGCAGCGCCTCGACGTCGTCCTGCAGGTACTTCTTCACGTCGGCGGAGGCGCGGGCGCCGAACCAGCCCAGCGGCACCCGGGTCAGCTTGTCGGCCAGCAACCGGCGCAGGGTCAGCTGATAGCGCGCGTCCACGGCGTGCGACCAGGTCAACGCGACCGCCTGCAGGATCGCGCGGGCCACCAGGACCAGCACCGCGATCAGCAGCAGCCGCCACACCCGATCGGTGTCGGGGACCTCCCGCAGCAGCTCCCGGCAGGCCGAGACGATCAGCAGGAACGGGACCACCGAGCAGACGGCGGCCACGGCCACGATCAGCCCGGCGGCCGTGAGCGGCCCGCGCACCGGCGCGAGGATCTCCTTGCGGGCGGCGGCTTCTGCCTGCCGCCGCGCTTTCGCCTCGGCCTTCGCGTCGGGCCCGCTCGGCTCCGGGCCCGCCTCGACCGCGGGCGGTGACTCGACCGTCATCAGTCCGCCTTCCACCTTCATTCGTCCGGCGCTCCCACGAACACCGACGAGAAGATAGGTTAGGCTAACTTTTGCTTGACGACCACACCGAGGGTCAGCGCGGCACCTTCGTGGTCAGCTTCGAACCGTCCGCGTTGTGCACCATGCAGGTCGCGCGGCCGTTCGACTTGTTCCATTGCGTCTCGTTCGCCGGATACAGGATGAACGACTCCAGCTGCTCGACCACCGGGCTCGAGGCCAGCAGCTTGTCCAGCTGCACCTGGCAGGCCTCGCTCGCCTTGTCGAAGGACGCGTCACCCGAACCCGGCCACGAACCCGGCAGGTGCACCTGGGTGATCACCTCGCCGTCGTGCGGGGAATCGCAGGACAGCACGGTCACCTTGCGGATGTGGTTGTTCTCCTCCACCGTCTGCACACAGTCACCGGTCTTCACCTCGTCGATGGAGATCGAGGTCGGCGAATCCGACAGGGCCGAGGTACGGGTCGTATTGTCCTGCGCCGCCGTGGTGTTCGAATCGGTCACCGCGGCGATCGCCACGATGACCACGGCGAACACGACCCACAGACCCGAGGCGATCAGACCGGCGATGGCCAGACCCCGACCGGCCTGATTGCGCTGCTTGGTCTGATTCAGCGCGATGACGCCGAACGGGATGGCGAGCAGACAGGTCCCGAGCAGACCGAAGATCAGCGCGGCGATCGCGAAACCATTGGTGCCCTGCGCGGGCGGCGGCGCCACCGGATAGCCAGGCGGCATCGGCTGATACCCGGGCTGGCCGTAGTCCGGCTGACCGTACGCGGGCTGAGGCTGGCCGTAGTCGGGCTGACCGTAGAACGGCTGCTGCTGTCCGTAGTCCGGCTGTCCATACGCGGGCTGGCCGTATTCCGGCTGCCCGGGCTGCGGATAGCCGTACTGGCCCGGCTGCGGCTGACCGGGCTGGCCCGGCACACCCTGAGGCTGTTGGTCGTTCGGATACACGAGACCCCCGATCACGGCGCTGACCCGGACATTCCGGGCGTCGGCCCACCGTACCCCGCAATCCGGACATACCCGGGGGCTAGGGTTTCCCAGGTGAGACGCAGGCAGCAACCACCGCTACCGAAGCGGCACGGATTGGATCCGGCCCGGTTGCGGCTACCCGAGGAGGGCGACTGGGCGACCATCCGCGACCACCTCGTGGAACGGCTGCCCCGGGTCCGGCCCGAACGCATCGACGAACTGCTGCGCGAGGGCGGCATCGTGGACCTGGCGGGACCCATCGCCCTCGACACCCCCTACGTGCCCGGCGGCGCGGTGTGGTTCCACCGCGATCTGCCCGAGGAGACCGAGGTCCCCTTCCCGATCGGCATCGTCCACCGCGACGACGACATCCTGATCGTGGACAAACCGCACTTCCTCTCGACCATCCCCCGCGGCCAGCACATCCTGCAGACCGCCCTGGTGAAGCTGCGCCGCGAACTGGACCTGCCGGATCTGGTGCCCGCGCACCGGCTGGACCGGGTGACCGCCGGACTCGTGCTCTTCATCATCAATCCGGCTCGGCGCGGGGCGTACCAGACCATGTTCCACAACCGCCTGGTCCACAAGGAGTACGAGGCCATCGCACGCTTCGATCCCGGCCTGGACCTGCCGCGCACGGTCGTCAGCCGCATCGTCAAGGAACGGCAGGTGCTCAAGGCCTACCAGACCGAGGGCGAGCCCAATGCCGAGACCGTCATCGAACTCCTCGAACACCGGGACGGGCTGGGCCGCTACCGGGTGCGGCCCCGGACCGGGCGCACCCATCAGATCCGCATCCATATGAACAGCCTCGGGATCCCGATCCTGGGCGACGACTTCTATCCCGAGCTCACCGACAAGCCAGTCGACGATTACACGCGGCCGCTGCAGTTGCTGGCATCGGCGCTGGAGTTCCCCGACCCCGTCACCCGCGAGCCCCGGCGTTTCGAAACCGCGCGCACCCTGCGGGCCTGGGACGACCACGCGGGCTGGGCGAGCGATTAACCACAATCGAAGCGGATTCCAAGAATTCGCTCGTACACTGGCCAGGATGTCTCGAAACGATAACGGCGCGGCGGTGGCACTGCCGGAAGCGCCCACCCCGCCCGGCCACAAGCTGCACGCCTATGTGGACGTTGCCGTCGTTGTCATCGTCTTGACCTGCACCAACCTCATCGCGCACTTCACCAACCAGTGGGCCAGCATCCTCTCGGTGCCGATTGCCGCAGTGGTGCTGGTGGCCATGGTCCGGCGTCGCGGCCTGGGCTGGGCGGAGCTGGGACTCTCCCCCTCGCAGTGGCGGCGCGGCTCGCTCTGGGCGCTGGCGGCCGTGGGCGTGGTGCTGGCGGCTGTGGCCATCGGCGCGGCCCTGCCCGTCACCCGGCCGTTCTTCCTGAACGACCGCTATGCCGCGGTCTCGGGCGCGCTCATCGCGTCCATGATCGTCATCCCCCTGCAGACCGCGATTCCGGAAGAGCTGGCCTTCCGCGGCGTGCTGCACGGCACGCTGGACCGCGTGGTCGGCGCGCGCGGCGTGTTCGCCGCCGGGTCGATGTTGTTCGGGCTCTGGCACATCGCCTCGTCACTGGGATTGACCAGCGGCAACAAGGGCCTCACCGGATTCCTGGGCAGCGGCCCGGCCGGGCAGATCCTCGGGATCGGGCTCGCGGTGCTGGCGACGGCCGGGGCGGGCATGGTCTTCACCTGGCTGCGTCGGCGCAGCGGGAGCCTGCTCGCGCCGATCGCGCTGCACTGGGCGGTGAACGGGGCGGGCGCGCTGGCCGCCGCGGTGGTGTGGCACGTGACCGTGCGCTAGCGGCGGCCCCTCCGACGAAAGAAGAGGAGGCCGGCTGACCTGGGAACAGAGGATTATGGTCAGCCGGCCCGGGGTCGGTTCGGCGGGTTGGGCCACGCCGAACCGAGTCTGTGCGTCGGGCCGAACTGTATCGGTTGTCCAGTTCACCGCGAGGCACTTTCGCGAAAAAAGTGAAACGTGTTTCTGTCAGACCTGATCAGGCCGGGTGTTCCCACCTCGGATCGCGACCCGGCACTGGACTCGCGGAGGTTGTCGATCAGCGGCACGTCGTGCAGCAGCGAACCGGCCCGCTTCTCGAAAGGAGAAGCGGGCCGGTCTATTCGGCTACCTATTCGAACCTCAGTGGCGCGATTGTCCGCTCACCACATCGGTTTCCGACCATTCGGTGTCCCACACCTGCGGGTGTTCGGCATCCCCGCCGTGTCCGGGCCACCAGGCGAAGCGGCCGACCAGAGCCGTCACCGCGGGCGTGAAGAACATCGCCATGACGAACGCCGCAATGGTGATACCCAGCGAGATCGCGAAACCCATCTGGGAGAGCACCGAATTGCCCGCCAGCATCATGGAGGCGAAGGTGCCCGCCAGGATGACACCGGCCGCCGCCACCGTCGGACCCGTGTGCCGCACCGCCAGCGCCGCGGCGGCGTGCGGATCGTTGCCCTCGCGGGCCTCCTCCCGCAAACGGGCCACCATGAGGATGTTGTAGTCGGTGCCCAGCGCCACCACGAACAGGTACATGATCAACGGCAATTGGAAGATCAGACCCTGCTCGCCCTGGATGCGCTGGAACACCAGCACCGCGGAACCCAGCGTCGCCGCGAAGCCCAGGAACACGGAGGCCATCAGGTACCAGGGCGCGACCACACTGCGCAGCAGCAGCGCCAGCACGATCATGATCAGGATTCCCGCGACCGGGAACACCACCATGTAGTCACGGTTCATGGCGTGCTGGAAGTCGACGAACACCGAGGTCATACCGCCCACCACCGCGGTGGTGCCGGCCGGGGCCGAGGCGTGCGCGGTATCGCGCAGCGGACCCTTCACGGTCTCCAGCGCGGCATCGGATTCCGGCTTGTCGGCGAGGGTCACCTGGAACTCGGCCACCGCGCTGTCCTTCGACAGCGTCGCCGGCGACACCTGGCCCACACCGCTCACGCCGGTGAGCGCCGTCCGGAAGGCGTCGAGCTCACCCTGGTTCAGCGTCCCCTGCTCGGCGCGCAGGTAGACCTGCGACGGCTGGGTGCTGCCCGCGGGCATGCCCTTGAGCAATTCCTTGCCGTACACGGTGGATTCGGCAGCGTTCGAGGTCGAACCGGAGCTCAGATCGAAGGTCGGGTTGAAGCCCAGCGCGAAGACGCCCAGCACCAGCAGCACGCCGCCGGAGACCGCGGCGAACACCGCCGGACGCTTGCCCAGCGCATTGCCGACCGCTCGGAACCGCGCGCCCTCGGGTTCGGTCTGCCAGGCCTTCGACGGCCAGAACACCTTGGTGCCCAACAGCGAGACGATGGCCGGGACCAGGGTCAGACCCGCCAGCAGCGCCACCGCCACCGCGATGGCCAGCGCGATGCCCATCGACCGGAACATGCCCAGGGTGGACAGGGTGAGCGCGCCGAAGGCGATGATCACCGCCGCCGCGGCCGAGGTGATGGCCTCGCCGACCCGCTCGACCGAACTGACCATGGCCGTCTTCGGGTCCTCCCCGGCGCGCAGGCGCTCCCGGAAGCGGAACATCAGGAACAGGATGTAGTCGGTGCCGACGCCGAACAGCACCACGACCAGCAGCGACTGCACCGAGTTGTCGATCTTCAGGTCGAATGCCGCACTGGCCGAGGCGATCACGCCGTTCGCCAGCGCGGACACCATCCCGATCACGATGATCGGCAGCAAGGCGATGATCGGACTGCGGAAGATGACCAGCAGCAGCACCAGGATCAGCACCACGGTCGCGATGCCGATGATGGCCAGGCCCTTCTCACTGGAATCCTGCTGATCCAGCATCTGGGCCGCGGTGCCGGTGACGCCGGCCTTCAGATCGGTGCCGGACACCTGCTCCTTCAGAGCGTCACGCAGCGCCTTGACGGCGTCGGTCTGGTTCTTGGCCGCCGCGTCGGCCGCCTTCTCCATGGCGACCGCGACCACGCCGATCGCCTTGGTCTGCGACGGCGGCAGCGCCTGAACAGCGGTGACGTCCTTGATGTGCTTGTCCGACAGCTTGGTCGCGGCCGACGAGATGACAGCGGTGTCCTGATCGGTCAGCGGGGCCCCGTCGGAGCGCTCGAACACGATCAGCGCGGCCGGGGTGTTGCTGTTGGGAAAGGCCTTCTGCTGCAACTCCATCGCCTGGACGGATTCGTAGTGCGAAGGCAGGAAGTCTGATTGCTCGGTGGTGGCCGTGAGCTTGGGGGCCGTGGCGACGACCGCCACGATCGCGATCAGCCATGCGCCGATCACCAGCCACGGAAAGCGGACGACCAGGCGTCCTAGTCCGGAGAACATGCGGGAGAAGTCCTTTCGGGGTTTCGGCCGCGCGCTATTCAGATGTCGAGGACCTGGGATGCCGGGTTCTCCAGCGCATCGGCGACGATCCGGTAGACCTTCGCCGGAACAAGATCACGCAATTCCCCCGGCGAGTCCACGATGTCGACGGTGAAGTCGCCGTATCCATCCTTACCCAACTGAAGGAATTCCCGCCACCCCCCAAATCCTTTGAGCCATTCGGCCATCAGCGAGAGATCCGACCGATCGGAACCCTTCCGGACGGTGAGGTACTCGTCCTTCCGTTCCTCCGCGACCGTCCTGGTGGCCCGCGCGAAGTCGGTCCAATCGAGGAAGTGCCGGTGCACGACCAGCTTGCCCTTGCGACTCAGGAAGACCTGAACCGATTCGCTGCCCTCCCCGGTGACCTTGCGACCGTCGGCCAGCGAGCGGCCGACGAAGCGCTGGGTGCGGCCGCCGCCGGGGCCGACGCGGAGGGTGATCTCGCGCATGCCCTCGGGCTGCGAATCCGGGACCAGGTCGGTGGCGGGCTTGTCCATTTCGAGGGCCATGAGACGCTCCGAATCATTCGTAGATGCTTATATGGGCATGCGTGTACGACACGACACCCCGGAACTCACATCCGGTGCGCCGCAATCGATCTCAGCGATTCCCGACGGCGGAACACCGTCTTACGTCACTATAAGTAGACGTATACGTATAGAGCAACCCTGAGTCGACCCTGAGATTTCTCCAGGTCGACCCCTGAACCGGTCAGCGACCGCGCCGCTTACCCGGCTTCCGCGCGACCCCCTGCTTCGACTTCGCCACGGCCGCGGGCTTTTTCGCGGGGGCGGGCTTGCGCTTCGGCGCGGACTGCTGCTTGGCCTGCTTGTCCGGCTGCTGGCCCGACGACGACCGGGAACTGCGCTGGGAACGGCCGCGGACCACGCCGACGAACTCCTCCACCAGTTCGGTGGTGGCGGCGGCGGGCCAGGCCAGCGCGATCTCGGTCTCGGGCACATCGGTGACCGTGCGATAGACCAGATCCTTGCGGTGGTGCAGGCGGGCGATCGAATGCGGGACGATGGCGGCGCCGCTCACCGCGGCCACCAGTTCCATGGTCATGGCCGCGTCGTCCAGGTCGGCGGCGTCCTGCATGCGCTCGTCGGCCAGATCCGCCGTGGCGACCTGATCGAACAGGGCGATCGGGTGGTCCTTGGGGACCACGACCACCGGGACCTCCCGGTAGAGCGGGATCGCGCTCATGCCGTCGCGGTCGATGGGCAGGCGCACGAAGCACATGTCGACCGCGTCCGTGCGCAGCGCCGTCTCCTGCTCCTTCATCGGCACCGGGATCAGGTCGAGGGCGACCTCGGGGAAACGCTCACCCCAGATGCGCTCCCATTTGGTGACGGTCACGCCCGGGACGAAACCGACGCGCAGGCGATCCACCGCCTCCGGCGCGGCGACCGGTTCCGGCGGGGCGGCCGCGATCAGCGCCCGGGCCTGCTCCAGCACCGCGCGACCGTCCTCGCTCAACTGGGTCGGCTGCGCGCCCGGCACGAACAGCTTGGTCTCGAGCTCTTCCTCCAGCTCGATGACCGTGCCGCTCAAACGCTGCCGGGAAATGCCCAGGCCACGCGCCGCCCGGGCGAAGTGCAATTCCTCGGCAACCGCGACGAACCAGCGCAGGCGCGTCACGTCGATGGACTCCAACCGGCCCTGACCTGTCATGGGGTCCAGGTTATTGCACCGGCCAGCGGGTTCTCCCCACCCGCCCGATACGCTGGACGGGTGAGCCCGGACAAGAACACCCAGACCATGAAGCCGCTGACCGCGGCGAACAAACTCGGCATCTACCTCCCGGCTACCCCGGAGGAGTTCCAGAGCTCACCCATCACCCGCGCCCAGCTCGAGGAACTGCGCGCCAACCCGCCGCAGTGGCTGACCGACCTGTACGCCAACGGCCCGTTCCCGCGCGACGTGGTGGCCCGGAAACTCGGCATCTCCAACTCCGGTCTGGGCCGCGCGGGGGTGTCCGACGCACTCACCGCCGAGGAGATCACCGCCCTCCTCGCCGACCCGCCGGAATGGCTGGTCCGCGAACGCGAGAACCTGGTGGCCGTCCGCAAGGAAGCCGAACGAGTCAAGGAGAAGGACGCCGCGCGCCGCGCCGCCAGTAACCGTCCGCCCAAGAACCTCTTCGGCCCCAAGTAGGAACTCACCGGCCCCGGACAGGACCTCACAGTCCTGGAAACCGCCGGGGCCGTCGCGCATATCCACCACGGTTGCCACGATTTCGCGGACCCGCACTCATTCGGCGTATCGATCATGGGTACGTTCGAATGCCCAGCGCAGGTAACGGCCGTAGTGGGCGCGCGGGGATAGGTGGCGGGGGGAAATTCGCATGGCCGCACCGAAGGCGGCGGTGGGCAGGCCCGCGAAATTGCCGATCTTGGCCAGGTAGTTCGACTACTCGTAGAGGCGGGGCCCCGTTCGACCGGGCCCGCCAACTCGACGGTGTCGTCGGTGAATATCGTGACCTGCTCGGCGACGGTGTTCATGAGCAGGTGCGACGACGGGTCGGTCCGCCGGACCGAGCCGGTGCCGACCCTATTCGAGTCGGTGACCACCAGCTCGACACCGGCGGTGATACCTAATTGGCGAGCATTGGCGCAAACACGTTCGAAAACATTCAGACCTCGGGGGCCGACTCCAACAATGGCGATCGGTAAAACATTGTCGAGCAAGCAGACTCACCGATCGCGCTCGATTAGCCGTATCCGAATCCGGATACGGCGCCGAGGCCGGCAGCGGGTGGAACAGGCCCTCGAGAATGATCGGTCCGGAACGTCTGCTCAGCAGGAATTGTCAGCAGTGCCGGAATTCTCAGCAGTAGTAGCAGACGCCATTGGCCGGGAGCTCGGTGAAACAGTTGACACACACGGCCTTCCGCGCCTCCGGCTCCGGCTTGGCCACCGGCGCCGCGGCCGCCGCGGTGACCCGGCGCGGCGCGCCGCCATTGCGCGGAATCAGCGGCGGAATGCCACCGTCGGTCGGGATGTCCGCGCCGTAGGCGGCGTAGCACTGCCACCGGGCGTACGCGGCATGCACCTCGAGATCGGCGGGAACCGGCAGATGCGCCAGCTCCAGCACGTACTTGTAGCTGTCACTGACCTTGTGATTCTGCTTGACACACAGGGCGGTCAGCGGCGGTTCGCCGGCATTGTGGCAGCGCCGCGCGACCTTGCGCAGGATGGCGTCCATCCACGTGCGGGTCGGCGCGTCGGTGCGAATGCCCGACATCTCCTGAACACGCTCGGCCAGTTCGTTCACTGTGACGAAATGTCCGTAGCCGGAAGCACATTCGGCCAGTACCTCGTGGGCGGCCAGGGACCAGGCCACGGCCGCGTCGCGGAAAGTCACCGCGGTCCGGTCGTCGATCCGCCAAGCCCCGGAAGTTGTTGTCGCAGCATCCCTCATAGCTCGTACACGCTAACGCTTCTGCCGGGCGACACGCCAATTCCATTTGGACATATGGGGTTTCAGTTTGGTCACACTCGCCCAGGTTTGGCATTACCGGCCAGTACCCGGACAAAAAGAAAGGAACCGCTTCCCGAATGGCAAGCGGTTCCCGCACTCTCCCCCGAAAACACACCGGTCCGCTTCCCCACAGGGAAGCGGACCGGTGATCAATGACTTGGTTCAAGTCATGGAGCAGGCTACTTGGCCTTCTCCAGGACCTCGACCAGACGCCACCGCTTGGTGGCGGACAGCGGACGGGTCTCCATCAGCTGCACGCGGTCGCCGATGCCGGCGATCTCGTTCTCGTCGTGAGCCTTCACCTTCGAGGTGGTGCGGATGATCTTGCCGTAAAGCTTGTGCTTCACGCGATCTTCCAGCTCGACCACGATGGTCTTGGTCATCTTGTCGGAGACGACGTAGCCGATGCGCGTCTTGCGCTGGCCCCGCTCCTCCTGGTTGGCCGGCGTCTTGGCCGGGCCCTTTACGTCGCTCATGCGGCGTCTCCCTTGCCTTCAGGACCGGAGGCCAGGCCGAGCTCGCGCTCGCGCATGACCGTGTAGATGCGCGCGATCTCGTGGCGGACCACGCGCAGGCGGCGGTTGTTCTGCAACTGACCGGTCGCCATCTGGAAGCGCAGGTTGAACAGCTCTTCCTTGGACTCGCGCAGCTTGGCGACGAGCGCCTCATTGTCGAGCTCGCGGAGCTCTGCAGTCGGGTTGGCGGTAGCCATCAGAACTGCTCCTCCCTGGTCACGATCCGGCACTTCATCGGGAGCTTGTGCATCGCGCGGCGCAGGGCCTCACGAGCGATCTCCTCGGTCGGGTACGACAGCTCGAACATGACGCGTCCGGGCTTGACGTTCGCGATCCACCACTCCGGCGAACCCTTACCGGAACCCATGCGGGTTTCGGCCGGCTTCTTGGTGAGCGGGCGGTCCGGGTAGATGTTGATCCAGACCTTGCCGCCACGCTTGATGTGGCGGGTCATCGCGATACGAGCCGACTCGATCTGACGGTTGGTGACGTAGGCCGGCTCGAGAGCCTGGATGCCGTACTCACCGAACGTCACCGCGGTGCCGCCCTTCGCCATGCCGGAACGGCCGGGGTGGTGCTGCTTACGGTGCTTGACCTTGCGGGGCATCAACATAGGTCAGCCCTCCTGATTCTCTGCCGGAGCCTCCGCCACAGCGGTGGCGGCGCGGCCGGCCTCAGTGCTGGTCGCGGTGGTGCCCTGGGCACCGCTGCGACGGGGGCGGCTCGGACGCTCGCGACGCGGGCGGTCGTCACGGTCGCGGCCGGACGGGGCCACAGCGGTGACCTCGCGCTTGCCGCCGACGATGTCGCCCTTGTAGATCCAGACCTTCACGCCGATGCGGCCGAAGGTGGTCTTCGCTTCGTACAGGCCGTAGTCGATGTCGGCGCGCAGCGTGTGCAGCGGCACGCGACCCTCACGGTAGAACTCCGAGCGCGACATTTCCGCGCCGCCGAGACGGCCGGAGCACTGCACACGGATGCCCTTGACGTTCGGCGAACGCATGGCCGACTGGATGGCCTTGCGCATCGCGCGACGGAACGCCACACGGTTGGACAGCTGCTCGGCAACACCCTGAGCAACCAGCTGAGCGTCCGACTCGGGGTTCTTGACCTCGAGGATGTTCAGCTGAACCTGCTTCTTGGTGAGCTTCTCCAGCTCGGCGCGAATGCGGTCGGCCTCGGCGCCACGACGGCCGATCACGATGCCCGGGCGCGCGGTGTGGATGTCCACACGCACGCGGTCACGGGTGCGCTCGATCTCGACCTTCGAGATGCCGGCCCGCTCCATGCCGGTGGCGAGGAGCTTGCGGATCGCGACGTCTTCCTTCACGTAGTCCGCGTACTGCTTGTCCGCGTACCAACGCGACTTCCAGTCGGTGGTGATACCGAGGCGGAAGCCATGGGGATTGATCTTCTGTCCCATTTACTTTGCCCCTCCCTTCCGGCGGCTACGAGTGGCAGCGCCGGCGGTGGGCACGCTCTCGACCTCGATGGTGATGTGGCTGGTGCGCTTGCGGATCCGGAACGCGCGGCCCTGGGCACGCGGCTGGAAACGCTTCATGGTCGCGCCCTCGTCGACGAACGCGGTCGAGATGACGAGGGTGGCCGGGTTGAGACCGAGGTTGTTCTCGGCGTTGGCCGCCGCCGAGGCGACAACCTTCGCAACCGGCTCGCTCGCGGCCTGCGGCGCGAACTTCAGGATGTTCAGCGCGTCCTGCACGCTACGGCCACGGACCAGGTCCACGACGCGACGCGCCTTCATCGGCGTCACGCGAACGTGCTTGGCGGTCGCGCGCGCGGTCGGGTTCTGAGTTTCAGTGCTCATCGCCGCTTGCTCTTCCGATCTTCCTTGACGTGGCTCTTGAACGTGCGGGTCGGCGCGAATTCACCGAGCTTGTGTCCAACCATGTTCTCCGACACGAACACCGGCACGTGCTTGCGGCCGTCGTGGACCGAGAACGTGTGGCCGATGAAATCGGGGATGATGGTGGAACGACGCGACCAGGTCTTGATGACCTGCTTCGTGCCCTTCTCGTTCTGGACGTCCACCTTCTTGAGGAGGTGTTCGTCGACGAACGGGCCCTTCTTCAGGCTGCGTGGCATGTCTAACCTCCTCCTTAACGCTTCTTGCCGCGGCGGCGGACGATGAGCTTGTCGCTGGGACGGTTGGGCTTACGGGTGCGGCCCTCGGGCTTGCCCCACGGGGAGACCGGGTGGCGACCACCGGAGGTCTTACCCTCACCACCACCGTGCGGGTGGTCGACCGGGTTCATGACCACACCACGGACGGTCGGGCGAACGCCCTTCCACCGCATACGGCCGGCCTTACCCCAGTTGATGTTCGACTGCTCGGCGTTGCCGACCTCGCCGATGGTGGCGCGGCAGCGCACATCGACACGACGGATCTCACCGGAGGGCATACGCAGGACGGCGTAGGCGCCTTCCTTACCCAGCAGCTGGATGGACATGCCCGCGGCACGAGCCAGCTTGGCGCCACCACCCGGACGCAGCTCCACGGCGTGAACCGTGGTACCGGTCGGGATCGAGCGCAGCGGCAGGTTGTTGCCGGGCTTGATGTCGGCGCCGGGGCCCGACTCGATCTTCGTGCCCTGGGCGATGCCCTTGGGCGCGATGATGTAGCGCTTCTCGCCGTCGGCGAAGTGCAGCAGCGCGATGTTGGCGGTGCGGTTCGGGTCGTACTCGATGTGAGCGACCTTGGCCGGGATGCCGTCCTTGTCCAGGCGACGGAAGTCGATCAGACGGTAGGCGCGCTTGTGACCGCCACCCTTGTGACGGGTGGTGATGCGACCCTGCGCGTTACGGCCACCGGTCTTGGTGAGCGGACGCAGCAGCGACTTCTCGGGGGTCGCGCGGGTGATCTCAGCGAAATCCGAGACCGAGGCACCGCGGCGGCCCGGGGTTGTCGGCTTGTACTTACGAATTGCCATGAGTTCTTCTGCCTTTCTGAAGTCCCCGCCGCTTACGCGACCGGGCCTCCGAAGATCTCGATGGGCTTGCTGTCGGCCGAGATGGTGACGAGCGCGCGCTTGGTGCTCTTACGCGTGCCGTAACCGAAGCGGGTCCGCTTGCGCTTGCCCTGACGGTTGGCGGTGTTGACGCTGGTCACCTTGACGCCGAAAACCTTCTCGACAGCAATCTTGATCTGCGTCTTGTTCGAATCCGGGTGCACGATGAAGGTGTAGGTGCCCTCTTCGATCAGTCCGTAGGACTTCTCGGAGATCACCGGCGCCAGCAGAATGTCGCGCGGGTCGGCGATGGTGGTCACTTGCTCTCCTCCTGTGCAGCTTCGGCGGGGCCGTGCACGAAGGCGTTGAGCGCCTCGACCGAGAACACGATTTCGTCGCTCTTGAGAACGTCGTAGGTGTTCAGCTGGTCGGGGGCGATCGGGTGCACGCCCTGCAGGTTCGCCACGCTCTTCCACGTGGTGACATCCTCACGGCCGACGACGACCAGGATGTTCTTCCGCTCCGACAGCTCGGCGAGGAAGGACTTGGCCGCCTTGGTCGACGGGGTCTGACCCGCCACCAGCTCGGTGATCACGTGGATGCGCTCGTTGCGAGCCCGGTCCGACAGAGCGCCACGCAGCGCGGCGACCTTCATCTTCTTGGGCAGACGCTGGGTGTAGTCACGCGGCTGCGGGCCGTGGACGGTGCCACCGCCGGCGAACTGCGGCGCACGGGTCGAACCCTGGCGCGCACGGCCGGTGCCCTTCTGGCGGTACGGCTTCTTGCCACCACCGCGGACCATGCCGCGGGTCTTGGTGGCGTGCGTGCCCTGGCGAGCCGCGGCCTGCTGGGCCACGACGACCTGGTGCATCAACGCGATGTTCGCGGTCACGTCGAAGATCTCCGCGGGGAGCTCGACGGTGCCCTCGGTCTTGCCGCCAGCGGCCTTGACCGTGAGCGTCAGGTTGGTCTTGGTCTCGGTGCTCATGCCCGGGCACCACCCTTCACTGCACTCTTGACGATCACGATGCCGCCGGTGCGGCCCGGGATCGCGCCCTTGATCAGCAGCAGGCCGTTCTCGGCGTCCACCTTGTGGACCGAGAGGTTCTGCGTGGTGACGCGGTCGTTACCCATACGGCCCGACATGCGCATGCCCTTGAAGACACGGCCCGGGGTGGAGCAACCACCGATGGAACCCGGACGACGGTGCACGGCCTGCGCACCGTGCGAGGCACCCTGACCACGGAAGCCGTGGCGCTTCATGGTGCCCGCGAAGCCCTTGCCCTTGGAGGTGCCGGTCACGTCGACGTAGCTGCCCTCTTCGAAGGCGTCCGCGTTGATCTCCTGGCCGACCTCGAAGGCGGCGACGTCGGCGACGCGCAGCTCGGCGATGTGGCGGCGAGGGGTGACACCGGCCTTGGAGAACTGACCGGAGACCGGCTTGTTCACCTTGCGGGGGTCGATGGCGCCGTACGCGACCTGGATGGCGGCGTAGCCGTCGCGCTCCTGGGTACGGATCTGGGTAACGACGTTCGGGCCCGCCTTGACGACGGTCACGGGAACGACGCGGTTCTTCTCGTCGAAGACCTGGGTCATGCCGAGCTTGGTGCCCAGGATGCCCGCGGCCGGACGGCTCTTGTTGTCAGTCATATTCGAAGTCCCCGTCACTGAATGTTGACGTCGACGCTGGCCGGCAGGTCGATACGCATCAGGGCGTCAACCGTCTTCGGCGTCGGGTCGAGGATGTCGATAAGCCGCTTGTGCGTACGCATCTCGAAGTGCTCGCGCGAGTCCTTGTACTTGTGCGGCGACCGGATGACGCAGTAGATGTTCTTCTCGGTGGGCAACGGCACCGGGCCGACCACACGGGCACCGGTACGGGTCACCGTCTCGACGATCTTGCGCGCGGACGCGTCGATCGCCTCATGGTCGTAGGCCTTGAGCCTGATGCGGATCTTCTGTCCCGCCACGCTGAGTGTCCTTTTCTCCGCTTGCGTTGTGATCCAGGAGCTTTCACTCCCGAACCACCCTCATTTGCACTGCCGAACACACGAAGACGCATCAGCCACCACACGACCTAGGCCCTCGGGCCCGATCCATCGCCGCTGTTCATCTGTCATGGTTCATCCGGTCCACGCGGTCGGGCGTGTCGCTGCGCCGCTCATTCCTCGGCCCCGGACCAAAATCCTTACAAGCCTCGGAACAGTGTTCCGGACGCACCCACGCCGCAAATCAGCGGGGTGCAAAATTGGGTCTTTCTCACCCACCACCAGCGCCGATCCAACGGAAAAGACGCAACCCGGTGTGGGCAACCCGAACAGTATGCCTCGAGGCCCCGCCCCACTTCAAATCGCCCCCTCCCCCGCCCCCGGGCCAATGGCCCTGGTCACACCCGGTCGAGCCCCCCCGACTCGGGCCGCGTGCGGGCCGGTGCGGAATTCGGTTCGCGCACCGGCCATTTCACCCTCAGTTGTCGTGCATGTGGCGCAGGTAATAGTCCCAGCCGCCGAGATCCTGGATCAGCAGGAAGTTGCCGCCGCGGAACCGGGCGGGATCCACCAGGTACAGCCCGACCTGTCCGCCCGGTACATCGGCGGCCTCGCCGACGACCTGGGTCATGCTCCCGTGCGGGCGGCCGTCGACCACCAGATCGGAGTAGGTCGGATCGGGGGCGATCATATTGTGACCGCCGTTGATCTGGGTGATGGCCGCCGGGATCCAGCTGTTGGACAGGGCCACGGTCTCGTCGTGGGTCAGGTCCACGCCGAGGAAGATGCCCTCACCCGGGTTGGAGTACGGAGTGAAGGCGGCGGCCGAGCCGGCGGATGCGGTGGCGGCTGCTGCCCCCGCCAGTGCAATGCCGACGGTGGCCACCGCGGTGCGAATACGCATGATGTCGAGAGCTCCTATTTGTCCCCGATAGCCGGGCCGAGCGGCACCGGCTCCCAGCCGCGCCCGCGGCGCAGCCTTCCCAGATAACTAGCAACCGGTTGGTTTCGCGCGGCGAGGCAACCCGCCGACCGATCCGATGACCTATACGACACGGCACTTCCATGGAACTTACTTTTGAGTAAGATACGGGCCATGGGTAAAGAGACCGCTACGTATCGCGGGTGGAAGAAGCTTCCGGACAACCGGATCGGGCACACGCTGTTCTCGCTCGGGATGGTGGCCCGGGTGCCGTACTTCGGCACCGTGCTGCCGAGCGTGGTGCGGCTGGAACCTGGCCTGTGCGAGGTGACCGCGCCCAAGTGGTTCGGCATCCACAATCACCTGGGGACCTTCCACGCCATCGCGGCGTGCAACCTGGCCGAGGTGGCGATGGGGATGCTGTCGGAGGCCACCGTGCCCGACACCCACCGCTGGATCCCCAAGGCCATGAACGTGCAGTACCTGGCCAAGGCCAACTCGGGCCTGCGCGCGGTCGCGCAGCTGGACGAGGTTCCCGACTTCGCGCAGATCACCGAGGGGCGCGAACTCGTGGTGCCGGTGTCGATCTACGACCGGTCCGGGCTCGAGGTCGTGCACGCCGACATCACCACCTGGGTGACGCCCAAGTAATAGGGGGTGCGAAGTCGGGACCGACCTGGCGTGCACCGGTCCCGGCTGTTTGAATGCGGGTATGAGTGGCCGGGAGGTCGGCAGGGCCGCCGACGTGTGTGTGGTGGGGCTCGGTCCCACCGGGCGGGCATTGGCGCACCGCGCCATGGTGGCGGGCCTGCGGGTGGTCGCGGTGGATCCGCGGCCGACGCGGCTGTGGGCCCCGACCTTCTCCTGCTGGGTGGACGAACTGCCGCACTGGCTGGGGCACGGCGCCATCGCCAGCCGGATCGAGGCCCCCGCGGTGTGGACCACCACCGAGCACCGGATTCCGCGGCCCTACTGCGTGCTGTCCAAGCAGGGCCTGTTCGATGCGCTCCCGCTCGACGACGCCACCGTGATCACCGGTCGCGCCCGCACCGTCGAGGCGCACCGGGTGGAGCTGGCCGACGGCACCGAGGTGCGCGCGGCCACCGTCTTCGATACCCGCGGGCAGGCCACGCCGGGCGCGCGCCGCACGGCCAGCGCGCACGGCATCTTCGTGGACGAGGACATCGCCGCGCCCATGGTCACCGCCGGTGAAGGGCTGCTGCTGGATTGGCGCGACGAGAACGGCGCGGGCCCGGACGAGCCGCCGTCGTTCCTGTACTCGGTGCCACTCGGCGACGGCACGGTCATCTTCGAGGAGACCAGCCTGGGCCTGCGCGGCGGCATGCCGCAGCACGAATTGCGGCGGCGCACCCTGAATCGGCTGGCGGCGCACGGGATTCGGCTGCGCGGCGACGAGCCGACCGAGGCCGCACACTATCCGCTCGACGAACTGCCGCCGAAAGCCGGTCGCGGCGCGGTGATTCCGTTCGGTTCACGCGGCGGCATGATGCATCCGATCACCGGGTACTGCGTGGCGGATTCGCTGGCGCTGGTCGACACCGCGCTGGACGCGGTGCAGCGCGGCACCGATCCGATCGAGGCGCTGTGGCCCTGGCAGGCGCGGCTGGTCTATTGGATGCGCATGCGCGGCGTGTACGGCTTGGGGCGGCTCACCACCGCGCAGTCCATCGCCATGTTCGAGGCGTTCTTCACCCGGCCGCCGCGGCAGCAGCGCGCCCTGCTGTCGGCGCACGACGACTACTCGGCGCTGGGGACGGCGTTGTTCATGACGGTCGCGACCACCTGGCCGTTCACGTGGCGGTACGACCTGGTCGGCTGGACCAATCGAAACCGCTGGGTCGGTTGGGATTACGGGCGGGCCCGCACACTGGACGATCTGCTGCTGCCCCCGGACAGCCTGCTACCCGGGGACGACACGCCCTGAGGCCCAGACGCGGACTCGCGCCTCAGACCCAGTTCTCGATCCAGTACTTCCACACCACCCCCGCGTAGGCGGCCAGCGGCGGGACCTTGATATCGGTCCCGGCGAGGGCGGCCGCGGCATTGTGGGAGTCGAAGCGGCAGGCGAACTCGCAGTCCTCGATGACCTCCATCGGGATGCCGATCTGACGCAGCGCCCACCCCATGCCGGGCACCCGCAGCGTGACGTCGAGGGTCTGCTTGGGCATCACCTCGATCAGGTGCGGGGCGCCGGCCTCGTCGGCGAAGAGGTTGAAGGCCTCGGCGACGCTCTGCTCGCGCGGGTCCGCCAGGTGGTAGGTGTCCGGCCCGTCACCGTTCCGGTGCGCGATGTGGTCGAGCGCGCGGGCCACGAAATCGACCGGCACCATATTGGTTTCGCCGAGCTGGGGCGCCACCACCGGCAGGATACGCGGCAGTTGCGCGGCCATGCGCAGCAGCCGGAAGAAGTAGTAGGGGCCGTCGATGCGGTCGATCTCGCCGGTGCGGGAGTGGCCGATCACGATGGCCGGGCGGTAGATCCGCCAGGGCACCGCGGTCTGGTCGCGCACCTCCTGTTCGGCGCGCAGCATGGCGCGCTGGTGGGGGGTGGGCAGCAGCTGGCCGACGTCGGTCATGTCCTCGGTGAACACGCCCTCCCAGGCCCCGGCCACGCGCATGGTCGAAACATGGTGCAGTCGTCCCGCTTCCAGCGCGCCCGCGAGTTCGGCCACCCGCAGGGTGCCGCCGCCCGCGCCGGTGGCGTCGAACCCGGCGGCCAGGTGGAAGACGTGGTCGATCGAACCGCGGTGCGCGGCAATCCAGCTCGCGTCGACGCCGAGGCCGGGCGCGGCGAGGTCGCCGCGGACCGGGTGGACCCGGTCGCGGTCGCCCCAGTCGCGTAGGCAGCGGTTGTAGCGCAGCACCGAGTCCTCGCCCGGTCGCACCAGGACGTGAACGTCCGCGCCACGCTTCAGGAGTTCGGGTACGAGAAACCGACCGATGAACCCAGTCGCCCCGGTCACCAGGTATGACATGGGGGCCACCTTAACGTGACGCACGCCACTGGAACCCCGAGGGTCGCACCCGGGGGAAACCGGTCGGGCGTGTCCGCCCGCCGGCTTCCGTCGTGTCTAGGCTCCGGTCTCGGCCGCGCGCCGGTACCCGCGGATGGCGGGGTAGGCGAACACCACGATCATGCCGATCGCCCAGGCGGCGGTCTTCCACAACGGGGTCGCGATGGGCCCGTCGTAGGACAGGCCGCGCATGGCGTCGATGGCCGTACTCATCGGCTGGTTCTCGACCGTCTTCTGCAACCACACCGGGTAGGCGAAGACCGGCACGAACCCGGAGTTGAAGAACATCAGCAGGGTGTTGATGATGCCCACCAGCGACACCAGCATGACGCCTTCGGTCAGGGTGGCCAGCGCCGTCACCAGCACCGCGAATCCGAGTGCGAACAGCACCGGAATCGCCAGCATGGCAATCGAAGCCGCGGGCCCGTACCAGAACCGGAAGCCCAGCGCGACGCCCACCGCGAGCACGAACAGCGAGGTGATCACCACGCGAATGGCCTCGGCCATCAGTCGTCCGGTGAGCCCGGCGGCGCGGTGGATGGGCATGGTGTAGAACCGCCCGAGCAGACCGGTCGCCTTCTCCACCTTGAAGCCGAGCGCGCTCACCACCGATCCGGACATGGCCGCGACCAGCATGACCATCGGCACGGTGCCGTAGATGCTGGGCATGCCGGTGGCCATGGTGATCGAGTCACCGAGCACGATCCGGAACATGATCAGCGTGGCGGCCGGGTAGACCAGGGTCTGAATGGTGGTGGCGGGGTCGCGCATCCAGCCGATGAGCATGCGCTTGCACTGGATCACGCTCTGCTGCGCCCACACCGAGAGCGCGCGTTCCGAGCGGGGTTTCACCACGGGCAGCGGCTCATGCCCCGCCCACGAATCGGGTTGGGTCACCGGGTCCCCGGATTTCTCGACGGCCGTCTCGGCCGTGGTCGCCGTGCTCATGACCGCCTCACGCTCGCCCAGACCGCCAGCGGCAGGAAGACGACCAGCAGGCCGCCCAGCCACACCAGCGGCACCCACAACACATTCCAGGTCACCCCGTGCTGAGCCATGTCGCGCAGTGCGAAGGAGAACTGCGAGATGGGCTGGTTGCGCACGAACGGCCGCACCCACACCGGGAATCCGTTCTCCGGCACGAAGCCGCAGGACAGCATGCCGAAGATGAGGGTCGGCAGGGTCAGGGCCTGGCTCAGCGATTCGGGGCTCTTGGTCAGCGACCCGAGCCCGTCGGCGCCGATGGCCAGGATGGTGCCGACGGCGAGGGAGAACCCGCAGAACAGCGCGGCCTGACCCCAGCCGGCGACGAAGTGGAATCCGATCAGATGTCCCCAGACCAGCGCCGCGATCAGCGAGACCACCGAGCGCACGAAGCCCGCGGACAATCGCGACACCAGCGGCACCATCTTGCCGATGGGCATGGTCTGCATGCGGGTGTTGAGTCCGGTCATGGCTTCGAACGCGGCCAGCTGCGCGTTGGACATCATGGTGAAGGACATGGTCTGCAGCACGATGATCGGCATGACGAACTGGGCGTAGTCGATGCCCTGGAACTTCATCACGTAGCGCAGCGGCAGGTAGAAGCCGAGGGTGAAGACCAGGGGCACGATGACCGCGATGAGCATCTCGCCCTTGGTGAACATCACCCAGACCACGCGCCCGGTCAGGGCCCGCCACTGCGCGAAGCTGTTGGGCCGGGCCGGGGGTACCCCGGCGAAGAGATCGGCGGCGTTCGCCGCGGGCGCGGTCACGCGGCGCCTTCCGCGCCGACGGTCTCCTTGGTGCCGGAGTGTCCGGTGAGGGTGAGGAAGACGTCGTCGAGCGAGGGGCGTCGCAGGCCGATGTCGGCGAGCTGGACGGCCGCGCTGTCGAGCCGGCGCAGCGCCTCGGACAGGGTGGCCGCGCCCTCGGGGGCGGGGATGGACAGCCGGTCGCCGGAGAGTTCGGCGCGGACCGCGGCGGGCACCAGGTCGCCGAGGGCGTCGGCGACCTTGGTCAGCTGGGTCGGGTCGAGCGGCACGACCTCGCAGTAGCTGCCGCCGGTCTTCTCCTTGAGGGCGTCGGCGGTGCCTTCGGCGATGACCGTGCCCTTGTCGATGACGATGATGTTGTCGCTGAGCACGTCGGCCTCTTCGAGGTACTGCGTGGTCAGCAGGACGGTGATGCCCTGGGTCTTGAGCGCGGTGACGAGGTCCCAGACGCCCTGGCGCGAGCGGGGATCCAGACCGGTGGTGGGTTCGTCGAGGAACACCACCTCGGGCCGGACCACGAGGCCGCAGGCGATGTCGACGCGGCGGCGCATACCGCCGGAGTAGTGCCGGACCGCGCGGCGGCCGGCGCCGGTGAGGTCGAATTCCTCGAGCAGGTTGTCGGCGCGCTGCCGGGCGGCCTTGCGGGGCAGGCCCATGAGGCGGCCGAAGAGCTCGAGGTTCTCGCGGCCCGAGAGGTTCTCGTCGAGGGCGGCGTACTGGCCGGTCATCATGATGGACCGGCGCACCGCGGCCGGATCGGCGCGGACGTCGTGCCCGGCGATGCGGGCGACGCCGGAGTCCGGGCGCAGCAGGGTGGACAGGATCTTGACCGTGGTGGTCTTGCCCGCCCCGTTGGGGCCGAGGATGCCGAGGACCTGGCCGCGGGCGGCGGTGAAGCTGACCCCTTGCAGCGCGTGCACATCGCCGAAGGACTTGCGAATGTCTTCGACGAAAACGGCCGGATCGTCGGCTGCTACGGGTTCCGGTCTGTCCAAGCTGGGCATCAACTCTCCACTATCGGCTGGTCGGGCTGAACGATGTCGCCCCGGGGCGGCGGGTCCCCACATCGCGCGGGGGCGGTAGTTACCGCCCGCCGGGATGATCCACACCGCCGGCCGTGATGTTACCGGCGTGCCGCGCGGCAGGCCGTTTCTTTGCCGAAGCAGCGAATTTCAAACTGTGCCCTTGGTCACAAACCGAGGGTCTGCCGAATAGCCGCTGATCCAGGCGCAGACCGGGCGGTATGCGGCGATTTCGCTACCTTGTCGCATCTGCGCCTCGAACCATAGTCTGGCCTTGGCGGGGAGAGACATTCACAGGCCACGAGAGGTTGACCATGGCCGAGTCGGCGCAGCCGGCAGCAGGACGCGCCGGCGCGCGCAGATCCAAGGTACTCACGTCCTACGACCCCAGAACCGGGGAAGTCGTGGGCGAATACGCAGGTATGGGGGCGGGCGAACTGACCCGCACCGTGCGCTCCGCCCGCAGCGCCGAACAATGGTGGGCGGCACTGGGATTCGACGCCCGCAAACGCTGGCTGCTGGACTGGAAGCGCAGCCTCGCCCGCGGCACCCGCGACCTGGTGGAACTGATCAGCCGCGAGACCGGCAAGCCGCGCATCGACGCGGCCATCGAGGTCACCCTGGCCGTCGAGCACCTGGATTGGGTTGCGCGACATGCCGAACGGACGCTGGGCCGCACCACCCGGCTGGGCGCCACGCTGCGCCGCGAACCGACCGGCACCATCGGCTACCTGCCACTGGGTGTGGTCGGCGTGCTGGGGCCTTGGCACAATCCCGTTCTCACCCCGATGAATTCGATCGCCAGCGCGATGGCGTCGGGCAACGCGGTGGTGTTCAAGCCCAGTGAACTCACGCCCGGCGTGGGCGCGTGGCTGGCCGACACCTGGAATCGCCTGGCCCCGAATCAGCCGGTGCTGCAAGTGGTCACCGGCGACAGCGGCACCGCCGCCGCCCTGTGCCGCGCGCCGGTGGACAAGCTCGCCTACGCCGGGTCGGGCGCGGGGGCGCGCGAGGTGGCCGCGCTGGCCGCCGAGGCGTCCACTCCCCTGGTCATCGAGCCGGGCGGGCGTGGGTCGATGGTGGTCCAGGTCGACGCCAAGCTCGACAGCGCCGCGGCCGCGGCGGTGTACGGCGCCATGGCCAATTCGGGCCAGCAGCCCGCCGGGGTGCAGTGCGTGTACGTGGCCGACTCGGTGTACGAGCCGTTCCTGGAGCTGGTCGCCGATCAGGCCCGGCGGTTGCGGCCCGGCGCGGACCGGCGCGCCTCCTACGGGCCGATGATCGTGGACGCCCAGATCGACGTGGTGCGCCGCCAGGTGCGCGACGCGGTGACCCGGGGCGCGCGGCTGGTGGTCGGGAGCCTGGAATCGATCCGCGAGCCCTACATCGAGCCGATCGTGCTGACCGAGGTGCCGGAGAACAGCGCCGCGGTGACCGGCGAGCCCGTGGGTCCGGTGCTGGTGGTGAATCGGGTGGCCACCATGGACGAGGCCGCCGATCGCGTGAACGCGGATCGGAAGCCGCGCACGGTCTCGGTGTTCACCCGCGACGTCCGCTCGGTCCCGGAGTTCGCCGCCCGGCTGCGCAGTGAGCTGATCACGGTGAACGCGGCCCCGGTGTACGGCGTGAACGGTCCCGGCCGGATCCGGGATCCGCGCACGCTGCGGGAGTTCACGCGGCCGCAGACGATCACCGAGAAGCACCCGCCGGACCAGATCACCTCGGGCACGTTCGAGAAGCATCCGCGCCGGTTGCGGGTGGCGCGGGCGCTGTTCCGGATGCGGCACCGGGTCTGAGGATTCGGGAGGGCCTGCCGCCGAAGCCGATTCGGCGGTGGGCCCGACCTATTCGGCGGCGGGCGCGCCCAGCAGCACCGCGCGCATGAGCGCGCTCACCCGGGCCAGGTTCTCCGGCCGTCCGTCGAAACGGATGCGCCGACCCACGTCGATGACCTGGGCGATGGCGGCGTGCACCCGGAAGCGGGCCTCGACCTGGTCGCCGTCGAGCAGATTCGCCCATTCCAGGACGTTCTGCCGCTGCACCGACCGCAGCCGATGCTGTTCGGAGGCGGGCAGATTGGAGAATTCGGAGAAGTAGACCGGCAGGATCTCCGGCATGGCGAAGGTCATGCGGGCGAATCGGTCCGCGATCCGCACGGCGGCGTCCGAGCGGCTGGTGGCCTCGGCGAGGGCCTCGTTGTTGGCGATGGCGACGCGTTCGCCGGTGCGGTGGAAGGCGGCGGCGAGCAAGTCGGCCTTGCTGGCGAAATAGCGGTAGACGCTGGAGGCGTTGATGCCCGCGGCCGCGCCGATCTCCTCGATGCTGGCCTCGTGGTAGCCCTGCCGGCCGAAGATGCGGATGGCCTCGGTGAGCAGCTGCTCGCGCTTGGAGATGACGGGCAGGCCGCGCACCAGCGGCTCGCCGGTGGGCGGGGCGGGCGCGGGCGGCAGGTCGGCGCGCAGGATGTCCCAGCAGATCTCGGTGAGCAGGTTGACCAGCCGGGTGGTGGACAGCGCGGTGCGGTGCGCGGTGATGGATCCGATGGCACTGAGCAGGGCGGCGGCCCGCAGCTGGGTGTCGGCCGGATCGGCGTCGGGGTAGAGCGCGGCGATGGCGGCGGCGACGGTGTCGTGCAGTTCGGTGTAGATGACCCGGATGCGGGTGCGGTCCTCGCGTTCCAGGTAGCGGCGTTCCCACCGGTACAGGCCGCCCTCGCGGCGCACGTCGATGGTGTGCTCGGCGACGCCGCGGATCAGCGCGGTGAGTCGTGGTTCCGGTTCCAGGCCGGGATTGTCGGCGGCCTTGGCGGCGTCGAGCAATTGCTGCGCGCCCATTTCGGCGGCGGCGACCAGCAGGGCGTACTTGTTGCGGAAGTGGCGGTAGAGGGCGGGGCCGGAAATGCCGACCTCGGCCGCGATCTCGTCGACGCCGACCGGGTGGTAGCCGCGTTCGGCGAAGGCTCGCGCCGCTACTCGTACGATTTGCGCCTTGCGGTTCTTGGGGCGGCGGCGGGGGCCGGATTCCCCGTCGGGAGTACCGGCCGGTCGCCCGGTAGCGAGGGCGGCCTCGCTGCGATCGGCGACCATACAGTTTCTCCTTCTCGATGACACCGGCTGTTGACAGTGCCGGACGAACGCTCCTAAGTTAACCACAATTCGCAAAGCCGAACACACAGCATGCGGCCTGGCCGCAGATATATCTGGGGAGCGCCCGATGACCACGAGCACGCCGGGGTACACCGCGATCAAGGACGGGCGGATCCTGCGCATCACCATCACCAATCCCAAACGCAAGAACGCGCTCAGCTACGACACCATGGCGGGCCTGGGCGACGCCGTGCTCGCGGCCTCGGCGGATCCGGCGGTCCGGGTCATCGTGCTGACCGGCGAGGGCGGCGACTTCTGCACCGGCGCCGACCTGTCCTCCGCCCCGGAGGAGAAGACCCGCGGCATCACGCCCGAGATGACCATGGACGTGGCCAACCGGATGATCCGCGCCATCGTGGACGCGCCGATCCCGGTCGTCGCCCGGGTCAAGGGCGCGGCCGCCGGGGTGGGCGTGGCGTTCGCGCTGGCCGCCGATCTCACCTACGCCGCCGAGGACTCCTACCTGCTGCTGGCCTTCATCAATATCGGCCTGATGCCCGACGGCGGGGCGGCGGCGCTGGTGGCGGCCGCGGCCGGACGTCCGCTGGCCGCCGAGATGGCGCTGCTGGGCGAGCGGCTCCCGGCCCGAAAGGCCCTGGAGCACAGTCTGATCGCGGGCGTGTACGCCGACGAGGAACTGGACGCCAAGGTGGAGGCGGTGATCGCCAAGCTGGCGCACGGCCCGCGCCGGGCACTGGAGCTCACCAAGCGCGCCCTCAACGCGGCCGCACTGACCTCGCTCGAGGCCGCGCTGGCCGCCGAGAAGACGGGCCAGTGCGAACTGCTGGGCTCCGACGATTTCGCCGAGGGCGCGGCGGCCATGCTGCAGAAGCGCAAGGCCGTCTTCGCCGAATAGCGCCCGGCGTCAGCCCTTTCCGGTGGCCGTCAGGTAGATCAGCACCACGTTGAGCGTGGTGATGATGGCGGCCACCAGCCAGGCCAACCCGGTGGTGACACGGTGATTGACGTTCTCCCCCATGAGTTCCGGGTCGCTGGTGAACCGGACCAGCGGGATGAGCGCGAACGGGATCCCGAACGACAGCACCACCTGCGAGATGATCAGCGCCCGCGTGGGATCGATGCCGACCGCGAGCACCACCAGGGCGGGGATCAGCGTGATCACGCGGCGCACGACCAGCGGGATGTGCCGGTGCAGCAGGCCCTGCATGATCATCGCGCCCGCGTAGGCCCCGACGGAGGTGGACGCCAGCCCGGAGGCGAGCAGTCCGACCGCGAGCAGCAGTCCCGCGACGGGACCGAGCACGTCCTGTACCGCGGCGTGCGCGCCCTCGATGGTGTCGACGCCCTCGCGGCCGCGCAGGGTCTTGGCGGCCATGAGCAGCATGGCCAGGTTCACGGTGCCCGCGAGCAGCATGGCCAGGGCGACGTCGTAGCGGGTGATGCGCAGCAGGCGATTTCGGGCCGCGCCGACCTCGGGGTGCCCGTGCCGGTCTCGGGCCATGCCGGAGTGCAGGTAGACCACGTGCGGCATGACGGTCGCGCCGATCATGGCGGCGGCCAGCAGCACGCTGCCGGAGTCGGCGAAGCGGGGCACCAGGCCGCCGACGGTGCCGGACGCGGAGGGCGGTGAGATGACCACGGAGGCAAGGAATCCGATGGCGATGATGCCGAGCAGTCCGGTGATGACGCGTTCGAAGGGCCGCTGCCCGCGATGGTTCTGGATGAGCAGCAGGATCATCGACACGAAGCCGGTGATGATGCCGCCGACCATGAGCGGCAGTCCGAACAGCAGGTTGAGCGCGATGGCGCCGCCGACGACCTCGGCGAGATCGGTTGCCACCGCGACGGTCTCGGCCTGCGCCCAATAGCTGAGCCGCACCCAGCGACCGGCCTTGGCGCGCACCACTTCCGGGAGGGAGCGGCCGGTCACCAGGCCGAGTTTGGCGGACAGGAACTGCACCAGCCCGGCCATGATGTTGGCCATCACCACGACCCACACGAGCAGATAGCCGTATTCGGCGCCGGCACTGATGTTGGAGGCGACATTGCCGGGATCGACATAGGCGATCGCGGCGACGAAGGCGGGGCCCAGCAGCACACTGGCCGACCGCGCTCGCTGGAACGGGGTGCTGCTCTTATCGGCCACGCTGGTACTCACAAGATGAGTTTACGGGTTCCCGAACTTTTTGTTTAGCCCTTCCGTGCGACCTGTGACCACAGCCATAACGGCGAACGGCCCGGCACCTTCCGGTGCCGGGCCGTATCACGGTGTGCGCGTGGGTCTCTAGACGCCGAGACCCTGGGCGAGCAGCGGCCACGACGCGATGAACTCGTCGTTCCAGTAGCCCCACGAGTGGGTACCGGTCGGCCGGAAGTTGTAGGTGGCCGGGATGCCCAGCGAGTTCAGCTTGTTCGCGAGGTTGTGGCTGCAGAAGTTGGTGCCCGCCTCGATGACGCCACCGATGATCATCTGGTTGGCCAGGCCGTAGGCGCCGGGCAGCGCGTAGGGGCCGTTGAGGGTGTCGTACTGGCCGGGCAGACCGCTACCGGAGGAGATGTAGAGGTTGATGCCGCGCAGCTTGTCCGCGTTGATGACCGGGTCGTGCGCCGCCCAGTCGGGCGAGTTCGACGGGCCGTACATGTTCTCCAGCTTGCCGCCGCCCCAGGTCTCGACGGTCAGGCGCATGAACTCCTGGCCCTGCGGGTCGGCCATCTGGGCGCAGCCGGAGTAGGCGGCGACGGACTTGTACAGGTCCGGCTTGGCCTCGGCCAGGGTGAGCACGGTGGTGCCCGAGGTGGAGATGCCGGCGATCGCGTTGACGCCGTTGGTGCCGAGTGCGGCGTCGATCAGCGGGGGCAGTTCCTCGCTGAAGAAGGTGGTCCACTTGTTGCGGCCCAGGGTCGGGTCGTCGTTGTTCCAGTCCTGGTAGTAGGACCATTTGCCGCCGATGGGCTGGACCACGTTGACGTTCTTGTCGCCGAGGAAGCCATTGACGATATTGGTCTTCTTCACCCAGGAGGCGTCGTCCTGACCGCCGCCGGCGCCGTTGAGCAGGTACAGGGTGGGGCGCGGGACCGAGGTGTCGGCGGGACGCTGCACGTCGACCGGGTAGGTGGCGCTCATGGCCGCGGAGTAGACGTAGAGCCGGATGTTCCGGTCGTCCTTCATCTCGGCCTTGGTGATCTTCGAACCGTCCGCCGAGACCGGGTCGGCCAGCAGCTTCTTGCCGTCGATGATCGGGTCAGCGGAGGCGGAACCGCCGCCGACACCGGTCATGAGACCGGTGAGAACCGCTGTGGCGGCGAGGAAGGCGGCGGCTCGCGCCCCGCGCCGGCCGTTCCGGACATGTCGACGAATCAATGTTTCGCACCTTCATCTCGTGTCGTTTGCTGGTCGGAGACCACCCGGTCCGGTATTCCGGTTGTCTCGACCCCCGACAGACCATACGGCTTATCCCATCGCCGCAACAGCCGCAATGTTACGGGCGGGTCGCGCGGCGCGACCCATCGGCCCGCCGCGCGTCGCCTGTCGATTCCCGCTCGTGTCCAGCTCAGCGGCTGTGCTGTCGACAGTTCGGCCGCTGTGCCGTCACCCGCTCAGCGGCCGTGGTCGGCGAGTCCGGCCAGCGCCTGCACCCAGCCCTCGACCAGCTGCTTGACCTGGTCCAGGGTCAATACCGCGCCGACGAAGTCGAAGCGGGCGACGAGCCCGTCCTGACTGGTGTCGACGGTGACGTCCAGGTACAGGTCGGCCGCCACCGGCTCCGGGTAGACCTCGGCGGGACGCAGATCCCGATAGCGGAAGCCGATGCGACCCAGCGGCAACACCGCGATCTCAGCGACCGTGTCCGGGTTCAGGTACCGCAGCAGCCCGAATCCGACACCGTGCGAGGGCACTTCGCGCGCGAAATCCCGGATCTGCTCGATGACCGAGCCCGCACCGGGGCCGCCGGAGCGCACCTCGGCCAGGTCCAGACCCTCGAGCCGGAGCGGGAACGGGTAGCTGGTGCTGAACGCGCCGACCGTCCGCAGCCCGTCCCGGTCGCCGGGGACGCGGCCGTCGGCGATCAGGCGCACCACCGAACCCAGCGTGTCGCGCAGCGTTTCGGAGTCCGGGTCGAGCAGGGTCGCGGCCAGCGCGGCGAGCAGCACCTCGTCGATGCTGGCGTGGTAGCGGCGGGCGACGGCGTCGACGGCCGCCGCGCCCTCCCCGGTGATGGCCACCGAGACCCGCCCGCGGCTGCCCGAGTCGGCCTCGCCGAGCACCAGGTCCGGGGAGATGCCCTCGGTCACGCCCGCGAGCGCCTGACGCCACCAGTCCAATTCGTCGACGGTGGCGTCGTCCACGGCGCGGTCGGCCAGGGCCCGGGCGACGCCGCGCGGGTGCGCGTCGGCGCTGTGCGGGGTGGCGTGGCCGCCGGACCAGGAGGCGGTGAGGTCCTCGATGACGGTGCGCCACGAGGCGTCGTCCACCACCAGGCCGTTCGCGACCACCACCAGCACGGCGGCGGGACGGTCCCCGGCGTCGCCGCCCGCGGCCCCGTTCTCGAGCAGGACGAAGCGCATGTTGTAGCCGCGCTCGGGGTCGAGTTCGGCTGCGGCGGCGTGGATCACGGCCTCGATGGGGTCACCGACGGCCTCCACGTTCGGGTCGATCTGCCACACCACCGCGGCGCCGCGCGGCTGCACGGCGGGAAGGTCCAACGCCACGGTGTCGCCGTCACGGCGCAGGCGCGCCCACAGGCCGGGGTGCCGGTCCAGGAGACCGGCGACCGAACGGCGCACGCGGGTGCCGGAGATGCCGGCGGCGATGTCGAGGGTGATGGCCCGGACCCAGATGCCGGACGGCTCCACCTCGAGCAGGCCGATGGCTCCGGCGGGGAGCGGCGACACCTCGCCGACCGCGCTCAGCGCGGGGCCGGACGCCGCGGACACCGGGACCGCGGGGCGGCCGGCGCTCGGCGCGACGGGGGTGTCGGCGGCCGAATCCGGTTCGGTCGCGGGCTGATCCGCTGCACCGGCGTCGCGGGACGCGGTGGGCCCGGATTCCGAGACCGCCGACGCGTCGTACCGCGGCGCGGCGGTCTCCGGCTCCGGCCGGAACGCGACGTCCGGTTCTCCGGTGACATCGGGTTCGACGGCGACATCGGGTTCGAAGGCCGCGTCGGGCTCGAACGCGATATCGGGTTCGGAGCCCACCGAGCGCGCGGGCTCGGCGGGATCGTGCAGTTTGACCGGCGGCGCGAGGTCCTCGGGCCGGATGATCGGCAGCACCTGGGTGATGGCCCAGTCGTCGGCGTTGTTCATCGAGTCGGCGTTGTTCGCCGGTTCGGCGCTCTCCACCGGTTCAGCTTTGTCCACCGTCGCCGAGTTGTCCTCGGGTTCGGCGGTTTCCGGCGTTTCGCCACGGTCGGCCCGCTCGATGAGCTCGGCCAGGCGCGGGCCGATGACGGCGAACGCCTCCGGGGTGCACATGAGCTGATGCCGCACCGGGACAACGTGTTCGGCGATGCGACCGGTGACGTAGGGTCGCCAGTCCTCGGCGCTGTGCGGTTCGCCGTCCTCGCGGCCGAATTCGGCGGAGAACAGGTCCATCCGGGTGTCGAGCACCGAATGCCGGTAGCGCGCACCGAGTTCCACGGTGCGGACCGCGCCGCGGTACATGCGCCGCAGCCGGTCCACGGTGAGCACGGCCAGCTCGGCGGGGATGGCGGCGTGCAGGGCGTGCAGCGCCTCGTCGCTGAGGTCCTGCAGATCGCCCGCGGGCAGCGCGTCCTCGCCGACCCCGAATTCCGCGAACTGCGCGCGCAGATCCTCACGGAAGCTGTCGAATTCGGCGCCCGGGTAGGCGTCGAGCACGGCCAGCAGGTCGACCCGGTCGCCGGCGGCCCGCAGTTCGGTGGCGATGGCGTGCGCGAGCACACCGCCGAGGGAGTAGCCGAGCAGCCGGTACGGCCCCTCGGGCTGGACTTCGCGTATTGCCTCGATGTAGGTGCGCGCGACCTCGGTCAGCGATTCGGGCCGGTAGTCGTCCGCGGTGAGGGCCGGGGACTGCAGACCGTAGATCGGCTGGTCCTCGGGCAGGAACCGGGACAGTCCGGCGTAGGGCCAGGCCATGCCGACCATGGGCGGCGCGCAGAACAGCGGCGCGCGGGTGCCGGTGGCCCGGATGGGCAGCAGCACACCGAGGGCCGAGTCGGCCGCGGCGTCGAAGTCGTGCTCGCCCTCGAGCGCCGCGGCGATGCGGGCGCTGAGCCCGGCCACCGTGGGCTCGGTGAAGAACCAGGACACCAGGACCTCGGCGCCGGTGAGCTCGCGCAGCTTGGTGACGATGCCGGTGGCCAGCAGCGAGTTGCCGCCGATGCTGAAGAAGTCGTCGTCGGCGCCGACCCGGTCGAGGCCGATGGCCTCGGCGAAGGCGGCGGCCACCGTCTCCTCGAGCGGACTGCTCGGGGCGCGGTATTCGCCTTGGCGCAGTTCGGGTTCCGGCAGGGCCTTGCGATCCAGTTTGCCGACCGGGGTGAGCGGCAGTTCGTCCAGGACCAGGATGGCGGCGGGCACCATGTGCGGCGGCAGGGTCCGCGCGGCGTGCTCGGTGAGCAGGTCCGGGTCGGGTGAGTGGCCGGGCGTGGCCAGCACGTACGACACCAGGACGGTGACGCCCGCGTGGTTCTTGCGGCCCACGGTGACGGCGAAGTCGACCCCCGGGTGGGTGGCCAGCACGGCGTCGATCTCGCCGAGTTCGATGCGGAATCCGCGCACCTTGACCTGGAAGTCGGAGCGCCCGACGTAGTCGAGCTCCCAGCCGACCCGGGTCCCGGCCAGATTGCCGTCCCGGAGTTCGGGTTCGGCGAACCAGCGGACCACGTCGCCGGTGCGGTACATGCGCGAGCCGGGTTCACCCCACGGGTTCGCGACGAACCGTTCCGCCGAGAGCGCGGCCCTATTGCGGTAGCCGCGTGCGAGCGCGCCGCCGGACAGGTACAGCTCGCCCGCGACGCCCGGCGGCACCGGGTTCAGGCGGGAGTCCAGCACCAGCGCCGACATGCCGTGCACCGGGGAGCCGATGGTGATGTGGCGGCCCGGTTCCAGCTGCGCGTAGGTGGAGATGATGGTGGTCTCGGTGGGCCCGTACGCGTTGTGGTAGACGCGATTTCCGGTCTTCCACTTGGCCACCAGTTCCGGCGGCGTCACGTCGCCGCCGACCGACACCACTTCCATCTGCGACTGCCCGGCCGGGTCGACGGTGCCCAGCACCGCGGGAGTGATGATCGCGTGAGTGACGTTCTCGCGGCGCATGAGTTCGGCGAGTTCGGGTCCGCCGAGGATGTCGCGGGGCACGATCACCAGCGTCGCGCCGGTGGAGAACGCGCAGATCCATTCCAGCACCGAGGGATCGAAGCTGGGCGAGCAGATGTGCAGCATCCGGTGCTCGGCGTCGAGGTCGTAGAGGCCGGTCGCGTAGTCGCTGAGGCCGCCGAGGCCGGCGTGGGTCACGGTGACGCCCTTGGGCATTCCGGTGGAGCCCGAGGTGTAGATGACGTAGGCCGGGTTGGCCATGCGGATCGGGGCGACGCGATCGGCGTCGGTCACCGGTTCCGGGGACTCGGCCGCGCACCGGCGGTCGGTGGCGGCGTCGTCGAGGCACAGCCATTCGACCTCGCCGGGCAGCGTGGGCTGGAAGGCCTTGCTGGTGATGCCGATGACGGCGCCGGAGTCGGAGACCATGTGCCGCACCCGATCCGCCGGGTAGGCGGGGTCGACGGGCACGTGCGCGCCACCGGCCTTGGCGATGGCGAGCACCGCGGCCACCATCTCGAACGAGCGCGGGAAGGCCACGGCGACCAGCTTCTCCGGGCCGACGCCGTGCCGGATGAGCACCCGGGCCAGCTGCGAGGAGTAGTCGTCGAGTTCGCCGTAACTGATGGAGTGCCCGCGGTAGCGGATGGCGACGCGGTCGCGACCCAGGGCGACGCCGCGGGTGAGCAGCTCGGGCAGCAGCGCGGTGGCCATCACCTCGTCGCCGTGCACGTGGGTGAGCAGTTCGTACTCGTCGGCGTCGAGCAGCGGCAGGTCGCCGATGGCGGTGACGGGCCGGTCCACGATGGCCTCGAGCAGCCGGACGAAGCGCTCCGCGAACACTTCCACGGTGCGCTGTTCGAAAAGGTCGCGCGCGTAGGTGAACACGGCGTGCAGGCCGCTGTCCGCGTCGCCTTCGCGGACGGTCAGCGACAGGTCGAACTGGGAGGTCTGGATCCCGGAGTCCAGGGCGCTGATCCGCAGTCCGGGCAGCTCGAAGTCGCTGTCGGGGGTGTTCTGGAAGGCCAGCATGACCTGGAACAGCGGGTTGCGGGCGGTGGACCGCTCGGGGTTGAGCACCTCGACCAGCCGCTCGAACGGCAGGTCCGCGTGCGCGAAGGCCTGCAGGTCGGCTTCCTTGGTGGCGGCGAGCAGTTCGTGGAAGCGGAGTCCGCCGTCCACGTGCGAGCGCAGCACCAGGGTGTTGACGAACATGCCGATGACGTCGTCGAGGGCGGCCTCGCCGCGGCCCGCGACGGGCGTGCCGATGGCGATGTCGTCGGTGCCGGACAGGCGCGCCAGGAACAGGGCCAGCGCGGAGTGCACGACCATGAACAGGGTGGCGTTCTGCTCGCGGGCGATGCGCGCCAGACCCTGCTGGAGTTCGGCGTCGATGTGGAAGGGCACCAGGCCGCCGCGGAAGCTGGACACCGGCGGGCGTGGGTGGTCGGCGGGCAGGTTGAGCTCGTCGGGCAGCCCGGCCAGCGCGGTGCGCCAGTGGGCGGCCTGCTCCGAGATCAGGCTCTGCTCATCGGTTTCCGAGCCGAGGACGGTGCGCTGCCACAGGCTGTAGTCGGCGTACTGGACGGTGAGCGGGGTCCACGCGGGCGCGGCCCCGGCCGAGCGCGCGATGTAGGCGGTCATCAGGTCGCGGGCCAGCGGGCCCATGGACCAGCCGTCGGCGCTGATGTGGTGGGCGACCAGCACGATCACGTGCACGGCGGGTTCCACCTCGAAAAGGCGGACGCGCAGCGGGATCTCGCGGGTGACGTCGAAGCCGGTGGCCAGCAGCGTGCCGATCAGCTCGGGCAGGTCGGCGGCCGCGGCGGGCTCGGCGGTGAGCTCCGGCACCGCCTGCTCGGCGGGCAGCACGACCTGGTGGGCCGCTCCTCCGCTCTGCGGGTACACGGTGCGCAGGGTCTCGTGACGGGCCACCAGGTCCGCGACGGCCTGGCGCAGCGCCTCGACGTTCAGTTCGCCGTCCAGGCGCAGGGCCATCGGCAGGTTGTAAGCGGTTGCGGCGGTGTCGAACTGGTTGAGGAACCACATCCGCTGCTGGGCCAGCGAGAGCGGCACCAACTCCGGGCGCGGGCCCGCGACCAGCGGCGGACGGCGACGGCCGCCGCTGCCGGTCAGTACGCGCCGGGCCAGTTCGTCGACGGTGGTGGCCTCGAACAGGTCGCGCACCCCGAGCCCGGATTCGAGCGCGGTGTTGATGCGGGCCACCACCTGGGTGGCGACCAGCGAGTTGCCGCCGAGGGCGAAGAAGTCGTCGTCGAGGCCGACGGGCCGGTCCAGTCCGAGGGTCTCGGCGAAGACCGCCGCGACGGCCAGCTCGACCGTGGAGACGGGGGCGCGGAACTCGCGCGCCTCGAATTCCGGTGCGGGCAGGGCCTTCCGGTCCAGTTTGCCGTTGGCGTTGACCGGCATGGCGTCGAGCACCACCGTGGCGGCGGGCACCATGTAGGACGGCAGCCGGGCTGCCAGGTGGGCCCGCAGCGCGTCCTGATCGATGGCGCCGCCGGCGGCGGGCACCACGTAGGCGGCCAGCATGTCGCCGGTGTGCTCGGAGGAGTGCAGCACCACCACGGCCTGGTCCACGGAGTCGTGCGCGGTGAGGGCGGCCTCGATCTCGCCGAGTTCGATGCGCAGGCCGCGCAGCTTCACCTGGAAGTCGCTGCGGCCCAGGTAGACCAGGTCGCCGTCGGCGTTCCACTTCACCAGGTCGCCGGTGCGGTACATGCGCTCGCCGCGGCCGAAGGGGCTGGCCACGAAGCGTTCCGCGCTCAGGTCGGGGCGGCCGACGTAGCCGCGCGCCAGCTGCGCGCCCGCCAGGTACAGCTCGCCCACCAGGCCGGGGGCGACCGGGTGCAGGCGCGCGTCGAGCACGTAGGCGCGGGCGTTCCAGACCGGGCCGCCGATCGGCACGGCCCCGGCCACGTCGGCGCGGACGGGCGCGGCGGTGGCGTGCACGGTGAATTCGGTGGGCCCGTACAGGTTGTGCAGGGCGGCCGGGCTGATCGCGCGGAAGGCGTCCACGGCGTCGGAGGTGAAGGCCTCACCGGCCACCAGCAGCGCACGCAGCGAACCGATCCGCTCCGGGTCGGCGGTGGCGGCGAACATCCGCAGCATGGACGGCACGAACGAGGTGATGGTGACGTTGTGGGCGGCGATGACGTCGGCCAGGTACTGCGGGTCGCGGTGGCCGTCGGGGGTGGCGACGATCATGCGACCGCCGGTGGCCAAGGGGGCGAACAGTTCCCACACCGAGACGTCGAAGGTGGCCGGGGTCTTGAACAGCACCACGTCGTCGCGGCCGATCCCGTATTCGCCGGTGATCCAGCGGATCTGGTTCACCGCGGCGGCGTGCGGCACCGCGACGCCCTTGGGGCGGCCGGTGGAGCCGGAGGTGAAGATGACGTACGCGGTGTGCTCGGGCCGCAGCGGCGCCCGGCGTTCCCCGTCGGTGACCGGGTATTCGGCGTAGCCGGCCAGGATCGCGGTGTCGACCTCGAGCACGCGGCGCTCGCCGGCGTCGAAGCTGTCGCGCGAGGTGGTGAGCACGCACACCGGGTCGGCGGTGTCGAGTACGTGGGCGACCCGTTCGGCGGGCTGGTCCGGGTCCAGGGGCACGTACGCGCCGCCCGCCGACAGCACCGCGTAGGCGGCGGTGACGAAGTCCAGCGAACGCCGGATGTGCAGGGCCACCAGCGTTTCCGGGCCGACGCCCTCGGCGATCAGGCGGCGCGCCAGGCGGTGCACGCGGGCCGCGAACTCGCCGTAGGTGACCCGCTCGCCGCCACTGTCGATCGCGATCGCGTCGGGGGTGCGCAGGGTCTGGGTCTCGAACTGCGAGAGCAGCGTGGAGCTCCAGGCGTGCTGCCCGGCCGTGAGATCGACGGCGGTGGCGTTCCAGTCCGTCATCACCCGCTGGCGTTCGTCCACGGCCAGCAGGTCGAAGTCGCCGACGGCGCGTTCGGGGTGGGTGGCGGCGGCGACCAGGGTGCGGCGCAGGCGCTCGGCCAGGCGGTCCATGGTGTCGGCGTCGAACAGGTCGGTCGCGTAGGTGAACGCGGCCGAGATACCCTGCGCCACACCGTCGGTGGAGGTGCGCTCGACCAGGGTGAGGTCCAGGTCGAACTTGGCGACCGGCACGGTCAGGTCGACGTCGGAGACGGTGACGCCCGGCAGCTCGAACACCGCCGGGGTCATGTTCTGCAGCGTCATCGACACCTGGAACAGCGGGTGCCGGGCCTGCGAGCGCGGCGGATCGAGCAGTTCCACGATGCGTTCGAACGGCGCGTCGGCGTGCTCGAAGGCGGCCAGGTCGGTGCGACGGACCGCGGTCAGCAGTTCGGCGAAACCGGCGTTCGGGTCTATCTCGGTGCGCAGCACCAGGGTGTTGACGAACATGCCGATGAGCTCGTCCAGAGCGGCCTCGCCGCGACCCGCGATGGGCGCGCCGATGGCGATGTCGCGGGTGCCCGACACGCGTGCCAGTAGCACCGCGAAGGCGGCGTGCAGCACCATGAACAGGGTCGTGTTGTGCTGCTGCGCGACCCGGTTCAGGGCGGCGTGCACGTGCGGGTCGATATCGAAGACGTGCACCGCGCCGCGGCCGGAGGCCACCACCGGGCGGGGCCGGTCGGTGGGCAGTTCCAGCTGGTCGGGCAGTCCGGCGAGGGTGTCACGCCAGAAGTCGAACTGGCGGGCCAGCGGCGAGGCGGGATCGTGCTCGTCGCCGAGGCTCTCGCGCTGCCACAGCGCGAAGTCCGCGTACTGCACCGGCAGCGGCGACCACTCCGGCTCGCGGCCCCGCATGCGGCCGAAGTAGGCGGTCATCAGGTCGCGGGTGAGCGGGCCGCCGGAGAAGCCGTCACCGGCGATGTGGTGGACCACGCACACCAGCACGTGGTCGTCGTCGCTCAGACGCAGCAGGCGCAGCCGCAGCGGCGGCGCGACGGTCACGTCGAACGGCGCGAACGCGGCCTCCGAGACCACCTGGGCCACATCGGCTTCGGTGACCTGCACGACCGGCAGCGACGGCATGGCGTCGGGCGCGTCGATGGCCAGGATCAGCTGGTGGCCGACGCCGTCGTGCTCGGGGTAGTAGGTGCGCAGCACCTCGTGCCGGGCCACCAGGTCGGCCACGGCATCGCGCAGCGCGGGCACGTCCAGCGGGCCAGTGACGCGCAGCGCGGTGGGCAGGTTGTAGGTGGCGGCCTCCGGATCGAGCCGGTTGAGGAACCACATGCGCTGCTGCGCGTAGGACAGCGGGATCAGCTCCGGGCGCGGCATGGGCCGCAGCGGGGCGGTGCCGGCGACGGCCGAATCGGCCAGCGCGTCCAGGGAATTCGCGAGTTCGGCGACGGTCGGGTGCTCGAACAGGGCGCGGACCGGGACCCGGGCGCCGATGGCCGAGCCCAGGCGGGCCACCACCTGGGTGGCGTTGAGCGAGTTGCCGCCGAGCTGGAAGAAGTCGTCGTCGGCGCCGACGCGGTCGGCGCGCAGCACGGTCGCGAAGATCTCGGCCACCGTCTGCTCGGCGGCCGTGGCGGGCTCGCGGTATTCGCGGGCCTGGAACTGCGGCACCGGCAGCGCCTTGCGGTCGAGCTTGCCGGAGGCGTTGAGCGGCATGGCCTCCAGGCGCACCACGGCCGAGGGCACCATGTAGGAGGGCACGGATTCGCGGGTGTGGGCGAGCAGGTCGGTATCGGTCACCTGCGCGTCGTCCTCGAGAACGACGTAGGCGACCAGGCGGTCGCCGGTCTCCCCGCGCACCAAGGAGACGGCGGCGCGGTGCACGGCGGGGTGGCCGAGCAGCACGGTCTCGATCTCGCCGAGTTCGATGCGCTGGCCGCGCAGCTTGATCTGGAAGTCGCTGCGGCCCAGGTATTCCAGGGCGTGGCCGGTGCCGGCCGAGCCGGCGGGCTCAGCACCGCCGGACGGCACCCAGCGGACCACGTCGCCGGTGCGGTAGAGCCGCTGCCCGCTCTCGTGGGCGACGAAGCGTTCGGCGGTCAGCGCGGGCGCGCCGAGGTAGCCGCGCGCCAATTGCACACCGGCGACATACAGTTCGCCGGCCGCGCCGAACGGCACGGGGCGCAGCTGCCGGTCCAGCACCAGGACCCGGGTGTTGGCGACGGGGCCACCGATCGGCACCGCGACGCCGTGCGTGCGCTCGGCCGGATGGGCGGTGACCACGGTGGCCTCGGCGGGGCCGTACCAGTTCACCAGCTTCGTGTCCGGCAGCGCCGCAGCGAATTTCGCGGCGCTCTCGGCGGACAGCGCCTCACCGGCGGCGAACACCCAGCGCAGCGAGGGGTGTCGCCGGGCCGCGCCGTCGAGGTACGCGTCGAGCATGGACGGCACGAAATGCACGGAGGTGACCGCGTATTCGTCGATCACGCGCGCGATGTAGGCCGGGTCGCGGTGCCCGTCCGGCTCGGCGACGACCACGGTCGCGCCGGTCTGCAAGGGCCAGAACAGCTCCCAGGTGGAGATGTCGAAGGTGATCGGCGTCTTGTGCAGCACCACGTCGCCGGGACGGTGCGGGTAGGTGCGCTGCGACCAGCGGAACTGGTTGGCCATCTGCCGATGCGTGATCACCACACCCTTGGGGCGGCCGGTGGAGCCGGAGGTGTAGATGACGTAGGCGGCATTGTCCGGACGCACCGGAGCGGGGGCCACCTCGACGAACTGGTCCGCGCCCGCGAGCGCGTCCACGAAGAACAGCGGGACGCCGGAAGCGGTTTCGAAGTCGTCGGCGGCGCGGGTGAGCACGCACACCGGCGCTGATCCGGCCAGCACGTACTCGTTGCGCTCGGCCGGATGATCGGGGTCGACCGGCACGTACGCGCCGCCGGACCGCAGCACCGCGTAGACGGCCACGACCAGGTCGATGCTGCGCCGCATGGCCACGGCCACCCGGGATTCCGCGCCGACACCGCGCAGGGTGAGCTCCTGCGCCAGGCGACGGGACCGGGCGTCGAGCTCGGCGTAGGTGAGGCTGATGCGGTCGAAGACGACGGCGGGGGCGTCGGGCGTCCGGGCCACCTGGGCGTCGAACAGGGTGAGCAGCGTCGAATCGTCCTGCAGCTCGGGCACTTCGGTGGCGTTGACCTCGGCCAGCGCGCGGCGTTCGCCGTCGAGCAGCGCGTCGATCTCGGCCACGCGGGCCCGCGGATCGGCGGCGATGCGGCCGAGCAGCGCCGCGAGCCGGTCGGCGATGGCCTGCGCGGCGTCCTCGTCGAAGAGGTCGCGCAGGTACTTCACGCCGAAGCCGAGGCCCTTGCCGCGCGGCTGCACCATGACGGTGAGCGGGTAGTGGGTGCCGTTGGTCGCGGACGCGCCGAGGATGCCCGCGCCGTCGATGGGCGCGGCGGCGTCGTCGAGCGATTCCTCGTCCACCGGGAACGAGGCGAACACCACGATGGAGTCGAAAAGCCCGTCGACGCCCGCGATCTCCTGGATCTCGCCCAGCCCGACGTAGTGGTGGTCGAGCAGGGCGGCCTGCTCGTCCTGCAGCGACCGCAGCACCTGCGCGAGGGTGTCGCCCGCGTTCAGCCGCACCCGCACCGGAATGGCGTTGAGGAACAGGCCGATCATGGTCTCGATGCCCGCCAGCTGCGGCGGACGGCCGGAGACGGTGGCGCCGAAGACCACGTCGTCGCGGTCGGTGCTGCGGCCGATGAGCAGACCCCACGCGGCCTGCACGACGGTATTGAGCGTGACGCCCGCGTCGTGGGCCACCTTGGTCAGGGTCGCGGTGTCGGTCTCGGACAGCGTGAAGGTGATTTCGCCGATGCCGGAGGTGATCTCGCGGGAGGGGTCGACCGCCGCCAGCGGGGTCGGGTCATCGAATCCGGCCAGGGTCTCGCGCCAGGCCTCGCGCGCCGCGCCGTGGTCGCGGGCGGCCAGCCAGGCCAGGTAGTCGCGGTAGGGACGCACCGCGGGGATCCGGGAGGCGTCGCCGTCGGCCGCGTAGAGCAGCAGCATGTCCTGCACCAGCAGCGGCATGGACCAGCCGTCGATGAGGATGTGATGGCTGGTGACGCACACCCGGTAGCGGTCAGCGGCGGTCCGGAACAGCGTGATGCGCAGCAGCGGGCCCGCGCCCATGTCGAAGTGGCGGGCCACGTCGAAGGCCATCAGCCGGTCGGTCTCGGCCAGCGCCTCGGCGGGTTCGCGGTCGCTGAGATCCAGGTACTGCCAGGGCAGTTCGACGTCGTCGAGGATGACCTGCAGCGGATTGCCCGCGCTGTCCTCGGCGAAGACGGCCCGCAGGTTGACGTGCCGTTCCAGCATGGCGCGGGCGGCGGCGTGCACGCGCGCCACGTCGATCTCACCGGCCACGTCGAGGGCGAACTGCACCATGTAGGCGTCGACCGAGGATTCGGCCAGGCGGGCGTGGAACAGCATGCCGGACTGCAGCGGCGTCAGCGGCCACACCTCGGACAGGTTCGGGTACTGCTCGCGCAGCCGCGCCTCGTCGGCCGGGTCCAGCTCGACCAGCGGGCCGGTCGCGAGTTCCTCGGTGGCGGTGGCGTTCTCGACCGGCACCGCGACCTCGGCCAGCGCGGCCACGGTGCGGGCGGCGAACATCTCGCGCGGCTTGAAGCCCAGGCCGCGGGCGCGCGCCCGGGACACGATCTGGATGGCGGTGATGGAATCCACGCCGAGGCTGAAGAAGTCGTCGTCGAGCCCGACCCGGTCCAGGCGCAGCACCTCGGCGATGACCTCGGCCACCGCCTGCTGCGCGGGGGTCTCCGGCGCGCGGTACTCGCCGATCTCGAGCTGCGGTTCGGGCAGCGCACGGCGGTCCAGCTTGCCCGCGGGGGTCAGCGGGATCTCGTCGAGCTCCATGATGGCGGCGGGCACCATGTGCGCGGGCAGCGCCCGTTCCGCCAGCTCGGACAGTTGCGGGGTGTCGATCGAATAGCCCGGTGCGGCATGCACGTACGAGACCAGCGCGGTGGCGCGCCCGTTCACCTCGTGGCCGATGGTCACCGCGAAGTCGACCGACTCGTCGCCCGCCAGCACGGCGTCGATCTCGCCGAGTTCGATGCGCAGGCCGCGGATCTTGACCTGGAAGTCGTTGCGGCCCAGGTACTCCAGTTCACCGGCGGCGTTGGCGCGCACCAGGTCGCCCGTGCGGTAGAGCCGGGAACCATTTGCCTCGAACGGATTCGCCACGAAGCGGGATGAGGTCAGTTCGGGGCGGGCGTGATAGCCGCGGGCCAGCAGCGCGCCCGCGATGTACAGCTCGCCGGGCGCTCCGGCCGGGACCGGCCGCAGCCGCTCGTCCAGCACGTGCGCGGTGGCGCCACGGATCGCCGCACCGATGGTGACCGTCCGGTCCGCCGCCAGCGGATCGGAGATATTGGTGGCGATGGTGGCCTCGGTGGGGCCGTAGGCGTTGAAGAACCGGCGGTTGCCCGACGGGCTCGTCGACCATCGGCGCACCAGCTCCGGCGACACCGCCTCGCCGCCGCCGACGATGGACTCCATGCCCGTCAGCTGCTCGGGATCCAGCGAGGCCAGCACGGACGGCGTGATCAGGCCGTGCGTGACGCCCTCGCGGGCGATCAGCGCGCCCAGCTCCGGGCCGCCGTACACGTCGGGCACGGTGACCACCAGGGTCGCCGCCGCGCCCACGGCCATCAGCAGTTCCATGATGGAGGCGTCGAACGACGGGGTGGCCACGTGCAGCACCCGCGACTCCGCGCCGATGCCGAAGCGTTCCCGCATCTCCGCGGTGAGCGCGGCCAGGCCGGTGTGGGTGACCACGACGCCCTTGGGCAGCCCGGTGGAACCGGAGGTGTAGATGGCGTAGGCGGTGTGCTCGGCGCGCAGCGGGCGCACCCGGTCGGCATTGGTGACCGGTTCGGCCGAGTAGGTGTTCGCGGCGGCCAGGAACTCGTCGGTGTCGATGTCGAGCCACGGCACGGCGGCGGGCAGCGTGGAGCGGGTGTCGGCGACGGTCAGGCCGAGGACCGCGCCGGAGTCGGTGACCATGTGCAGTACGCGGTCGGCCGGGTAGCTGGGGTCGACGGGCACGAATCCGGCGCCGGTCTTGGCGACCGCCCAGACCGCGACGACGGACTCCACCGAGCGGCGGATGCCGACCGCGACCAGATCCTCCGGGCCGATGCCGCGCGCGATGAGCAGCCGGGCCAGCCGGTTGGAGCGTTCGTCGAGTTCGCCGTAGCCGAGACGCGCCAGGGCGGCGTCGGCGTCGGCCAGGACGACGGCGGTGCCGCCCGGGTTGGCCTCCACGGCGGTGGCCATGAGTTGCGGCAGGGTCGGGACGTGCGGTCCGCGGCGGGTCCGGGTCGGGCGTACGCGAGCCGTGCGGGTCATGCCTGCACCGCCACGAGCTCGTTCTTCCGGTCCCCGACCACCCGAATCATGCAGCTTGTCCTCATCCTGTCCGTGTTGCTCTACCGCCGCGTGCACCGACAAACTTCATCGGATCCACGTAGACCGCGTTACTCCGCCCTGCCGGTGGCAGGGCGGTTCGCCGCCCTCGGAGACGGCGGGTTCACGCGGGGCTTCCCCAGAGTATTCAGCCCGGCGGGCGGGAGAGCCACTCCGGGAGGTCAACCCGTGGTCAGCACACCCCACCCGCCCCGGGAAGGGCGATCACGGTGTGACCGGACCACTGCGAAGGGACCGGGAGCGCGTCCACCACCAGGGCCCGCAGATCCTCCAGCTCGGCGGGGTCCACCCGGCCGACGCCGTCGCGTTCGGCGAACAGGTGGGTGACCCATTCGTCGGCGAGCGTCCCGGTCAGGTCGGCGCCCGGCTCGGCCAGCACCATCGAGGCCCCGACACCGCCGGCGGCGATCACCTCCAGCAGTGCGAAGGGGTGGTCCACCGCGCCCGTCCGGAAGGTGCGGGATTCGAAGGTCAGCTGCGATTCGCCGCGAATCCGGTCCACCAGGGCCGCCACCGCGTCGTAGCCCAGGGAGGCCCGCCCGGGGGCGGCGAAGGCGGTGTCGTCGCCGCGCAGGGCGCGGGTGCGGTGCGCGTAGGTGACCGGCCGCGCGGATTCGGCGGCGATCTCGGCGGCCACACCCGGATCGTCGAGGGCCAGCCAGTCGATGCCGGAGACCGCCATGGGCGTCCCGGTGGTGAGACCGACCTTCATATCCAGTCCGGCCGGGGGCAGCCGGTCGAGGGAGGCCAGCGGCACCGCGGCGGCACCGGCCTTGAGCACCGCCCAGGTGGCCACGGCCAGGTCGACACCGCGGTCCAGGCGCAGGCCCACGCCCGTGCCCGGACCGCAGCCGCGCCCGATGAGGACGCGGGCCAGCCGGGAGGAACGGGCGTCGAGGTCCTGGTAGGTGACGGATTCGTCGCCGTGAACCAGGGCCGGGCCGTCCGGATCGTCCTCGACCGTGACCGACAGCGACTGCGGCAGCGCGGCGCCGTGGGCGGTGGTGGCGACCACCGGCACGGGGGCGGGCGCGGCCTGGACGCGGGAGCGTTCGGCCGAGTCCAGCAGATCGATATCACCGACCGGCATGTGCGAGTCGGCGGCTACGGCGGCCAGCACCCGCAGCAGTCGCGCGCCCAGCGCCTCGATGGTCGACTCGTCGAAAAGGTCGGTGGCGTAGGAGAAGACGACGGCCAGATCGCCGGGGGTGCCGTCGGCGGCGGGCGGGTGCGCCTCGACGCCGATCTGCAGATCGAACTTGGCGGCGGTCAGGTCGGCGTCCACGGCGGAGACGGTCAGCCCCGGCAGTTCGAGTTCGGCGACCTCGTTGTTCTGCAGGGCCAGCACCACTTGCAGCAGCGGACCCGCGCCCGGCGCGACCGCCTCGACCACCCGCTCGTAGGGCAGGTCCGCGTGCGCGAAGGCCGACAGATCGGTTTCGCGCGCCGCGGCGACCAGGTCGTCGAAGGAGGCGCCGGGGTCCACGGCGGTGCGCAGGGTGAGGGTGTTGACGAACATGCCGACCAAACCGTCGAGCACCCGTTCGCCGCGGCCCGCGACCGCGGTGCCGATCACGATGTCCGAGCTGCCCGACTGCCGGGCCAGCAGTACGGCGAGGGCCGCGTGCATGACCATGAACAGCGACGCGTTGTGGCGGCGCGCGATGCGGTTCAGTTCGGCGTGGATCTCGGCGGGCACCACGTAGTCGACCAGCGCGCCCCGCATGGACGGCGCGGCCGGGCGGGGCCGGTCCAGCGCCAGCGGCGGCCGCACCGGCAGATCCGCGAGCTGTTCACGCCAGTACGCCAATTGCGCTGCCGCGACGGAGTTCTCGTCGGTGTCGACGCCGATCATGGCGCGCTGCCAGAGCGCGAAGTCGGCGTACTGCACGGGCAGCGGGGTCCAGCCGGGGGTTTCGCCCTCGGCGCGGGACAGGTAGGCGGTCATCAGGTCGCGGGCCAGCGGGGCGAAGGACGCGCCGTCGGCCGCGATGTGGTGGGCGACCAGGATCAGCAGGTAGTCGTCGGGCGCGTCACCGGCGAGCAGCCGCAGCCGCACCGGAACCTGCTGCGCCACATCGAATCCGGTGCCGACCAGCTGTTGCACGCACGCGCCGATATCGCCGGTGCGTTGCAGTTCGAGGCCGCCGGGAAGCGCCTCGGTGAGCGAGAGCACCTCCTGGTACGGCGCGCCGCCGGGCTCGGATTCCGGGTAGCGGGTGCGCAGGATCTCGTGCCGGGTCAGCACGTCCTCCGCGGCCAGGGTCAGCGCCTCGACATCGAGTGCGCCGGTGAGCCGGATGACCATGGGGATGTTGTAGGCCGCCGACTCCGGGTCGAGCTGGTTGAGCACCCACATGCGCTGCTGGGCCAGTGACAGCGGGATGCGGGCGGGCCGCTCCCCCGCCACCAGTGCGGGCCGGGTACCCGCCGCCGCGCCCGGAACGATGCGGGCCGCCAGGCCGGAAACCGTTGGGGTCTCGAAGAGTTCGCGCACGGTGACGGTGCCCTCGAGGGCCTCGTTGACGCGGGAGACCGCGCGGGTGGCGATGAGCGAGTTGCCGCCGAGTTCGAAGAAGTCGTCGTCCGCGCCGACTCCGTCGACGCCGAGCAGGTCGGCGAAGACGCCCGCCACGATCTCCTCGATCGGGGTCGAGGGCGGGCGGAATCGGCGGGGCTGGATCAGCGGGGCGGGCAGCGCCCGGCGGTCCAGCTTGCCGGAGGCGTTGAGCGGGAAGGCTTCCATCACGGCGACCGCGGACGGCACCATGTAGGCCGGAAGCTGCTGCGCGACAGCCGTTTTCACTGCCGTCGGGTCGACGTCGACGCCGGGTTCGCGAACCACGTAGCCGATCAGCTGGTCGCCGGTGACGGCATCGGACCGCACCACCACGACCGATTGCGCGACACCGGGCTGCGCCAGCAGCGCGGCCTCGATCTCCCCCAGTTCGATGCGCAGACCGCGCAGTTTCACCTGGAAGTCGGTGCGGCCCAGGTATTCGATCTCCCCGTCGGCGGTCCACTTCACCAGGTCGCCGGTGCGGTACATGCGCTCACCGTGGCCGAAGGGGTCGGCGACGAAGCGGTCGGCGGTCAGGTCCGGGCGGGCCACATACCCGATGGCCAGCTGGTCGCCGGCCAGGTACAGCTCGCCCGCGACGCCGGGCGCGACCGGCCGCAAGCGCGAATCCAGCACGTAGAGGCGGGTATTGAAGACCGGCCGCCCGATCGGCACCGACACCGTGTCGGCATCGGTCACCTCGTGATAGGTGACGTCGACCGCCGCCTCGGTCGGACCGTACAGGTTGTGTAGTCGCGCACCGGTGAGCTCCCGTAGTCGCTGCGCGGTGGGCGCGGGCAGCGCCTCGCCGGAGGCGAACACCTGACGGAGTCTGATTGCCCTCCGCTTCGCTCCGGGCGGGTTCGCGGCGCTGGAGGTCTCGTTCTTCCCTCCCTCCGCTCCTCCGCTTCGCTCCCCCGCTCCGCTCAGTCCAGAACGAGACGCGCCGCGAACCACCTGGTCATTCTCGCCCAGCGACGATAGGAACACCGTCAGCATGGACGGCACGAAATGCGCCGTGGTGACGCCTTGTTCGGCGATCACCTCGGCCAGGTACATGGGGTCCCGGTGCCCGTCGGGCCGGGCGACGACCAGGCGCGCGCCGGTCTGCAACGGCCAGAAGAACTCCCACACCGACACGTCGAAGGTGGCCGGGGTCTTCTGCAGCACCACGTCGGTGTAGGTCAGCCGGTACTGCGCCTGCATCCAGACCAGGCGGTTGACGATCGCCGCGTGGCTCACCGCCACACCCTTGGGGCGACCGGTCGACCCCGAGGTGAAGATGACGTAGGCGGGATGCGCGGGCCGCAGGGGTCGCACCCGGTCGAACTCGCCGATCGGTTCGGCCGAGCGATGCCGCGCCTGTTCCTCGGCGTCCTCGACCAGCACGGTGGACCTGCCGTCCCCGCCGTCGAATTGGTCGGCGCGGGTGGTGAGCACCAGGCGCGGTCGGGCGGTGTCGAGAATGTGCGCGATGCGATCGTGCGGCTGTTCGGGATCCAGCGGCACGTAGGCCGCGCCCGCCTCGACGATGGCGTACATGGCCACCACCAGTTCGGTGGAGCGCCGGATGGCCAGGGCGACCAGGGTTTCCGGTCCGACGCCGTACTCGTCCACCAGTTCGCGGGCGAGGCGGCGGGCGCGCTGGGCGAGCTCGCGGTAGGTGAGGCGTTCGTGCTCGAACACGAGCGCCACGGCATCGGGGGTACTCGCCACCTGCGCCTCGAACATCGAGACCAGGGTCGGCGCGCTGCCGCGCGGCAGGCCGACGGCCGCGACCACATCGCAGCCGGTGGCGTTCCAGTCGGTGAGGACCCGGCGCTGTTCCTCCTCCGACAGCAGGGCCAGGTCGCCGACCGGACCGGTGGGGTCGCCGCCCACCAGCTCGAGCACGCGGGCGAACCGGCGCGCGAAGGAGGCGACGGTGGCCTCGTCGAACAGGTCCAGCGCGTAGGAGAATTCGGCCGCCATGCCGGTGCCGTCGCCGTGTTCGTCGACCCGTTCCTGCACGGTCAGTTGCAGGTCGAATTTGGCGAACGGCACCTCGAGGTCCGCGCCGGAGACGGTCAGGCCGGGCAGGCGCAGGTCGGCGGGCGCCAGGTTCTGGAACGACAGCATGACCTGGAACAGCGGGTTGCGGGCCTGCGAGCGGGCCGGTTCGAGCAGGTCCACCAGTCGTTCGAAGGGCACGTCGGCATTGCCGAAGGCGCGCAGGTCGGATTCGCGGACCCGGCCCAGCAATTCGGTGAAGCCGAGCGCCGGGTCGACGTCGGTGCGCAGCACCAGGGTGTTGACGAACATGCCGATGAGGTCGTCGAGTTCGGCGTCGCCGCGGCCCGCGACCGGGGTGCCCACGGCGATGTCGCGGGTGCCGGACAGCCGGGCCAGCAGCACCGCGAGCGCCGCGTGCACGACCATGAAGGTGGTGCCGTTGTGGGCGCGGGCCAGTCGCCGCACGCCCGCGTACACGTCGTCGGCCAGCTCGAAGCGGAAGGTGCCGCCGCGATAGGACGCGACCGGCGGGCGCGGGCGGTCCGCGGGCAGCACCAGTTCGTCGGGCAGTTCGGCGAGGGTGTCGCGCCAGAACGCGAGCTGCCGTGCGATGGCCGAGCTTTCGTCGTCCTCGCTGCCGAGCGCGGCCCGCTGCCAGAGCGTGTAGTCGGCGTACTGGACCGGCAGCGGCTGCCACAGCGGCGCGTCACCGGAGCTGCGGGAGACGTAGGCGGTCACCAGGTCCCGCACCAGCGGTCCCATGGAGAACCCGTCGGCGGCGATGTGGTGGACCACGCAGACCAGGACGTGCTCGTCCGGTCCCAGCCGCAGTACGCGCAGTCGCAGGGGCGGTTCGGCGGTGACGTCGAAGCCGGTGCCGCCGAGTTCCATGACCCGCGCGGTCAGGTCGGCGAGGTCGATGTCATCGATCGGAAGTGCCGGGATCGCACGGGAATCGGTGCGGGCCAGCACCTGCTGGTAGCCCTCGCCGTCGACCTCCGGGTAGATGGTGCGCAGCACTTCGTGCCGTTCCACCAGGTCCCGGGCCGCGGCGCGGATGGCGTCCAGGTCGAGCGCGCCGGACAGCCGGACCGCGAGCGGGACATTGTCGACCGCGCCGGCGGGATCGAACCGGTTGAGGAACCACATGCGCTGCTGCGCGTAGGACAGCGGCACCCGGTCCGGGCGCGGCCCGGCGACCAGTGCGGGCGCGGCGTTCCCGGTGGTGATTTCGTCCTCGACCAGCCGGGCCAGCGCGGACACCGTGGAGGCGTCGAACAGCACCCGCACCGGCACCCGCGCGTCGAGCGCGTTCCCGATGCGGGCTACGGCCTGCGCGGCCAGCAGCGAATTGCCGCCGAGTTCGAAGAAGTCGTCGTCGGAGCCGACCCGCACCGGGTCGGCGCCGGGCGGGGTGAGCAGGCCCGAGAAGATCTCGGCGATGGCCTGTTCCGCGGGTGTGGCCGGGGCCCGGAAGGCGCGGGCGGCGAAGACCGGTGCGGGCAGGCGGGCGCGGTCGACCTTGCCGACCGGGGTCAGCGGGATCTCGTCGAGGGCGACGATGGCCGCGGGAACCATGTAGGCGGGCAGCGATTCTCCCGCGAAGGCCGTCAGGGCCGCGACGTCCACGGTCGCGCCGGGGGTGGGGAGCACGTAGGTGACGAGGGCGGCGGCGCCGGTCGGCAGGGTGGTGCCGAGGGTGACGGCGAAGTCGACGTCCGGGTGCGCGGTCACCGCGCTGTCGATCTCCCCGAGTTCGATGCGCAGGCCGCGGATCTTGACCTGGAAGTCGGTGCGGCCGTGGTGTTCGAAGGTCCCGTCCTCGCGGCGGCGGACCAGGTCGCCGGTGCGGTAGAGCCGTTGCCCGGGTTCGCCGTAGGGGCTCGCGACGAAGCGTTCCGAGGTCTGCCCGGGCCGGTTCAGATAGCCCATGGCCAGCGCCTGACCCGCCAGATACAGTTCGCCGATCACGCCGGGCGGCACCGGCCGCAGGCCCGCGTCCAGCACGTACGCGCCGATGCCGGGGAGCAGCGAACCGATGTGGGTGCCGCGGCCGGGCTGCAGCGCGTCGGTGGCGGTGGCGATGGCGGTGACCTCGCTCGGGCCGTACTCGATGAAGAACTCGCGGTCGGGGGTGACCCAGCGGTCCACCAGCGCGGACGGCACCCGCTCGCCACCGCACATGACGGCCTGCAGGTCCTGCGGGACCGCCGGATCCAGCGATTCCAGCACGGCCGGGGTGATGCAGAGGTGGGTGATGCGTTCGCGGCGTAGCAGTTCGGTCAGTTCCGGTCCGCCGAACACGTGCGGCGGCACCACCACCAGGGTCGCGCCCGCGCTGAACGCCCACAGCAGTTCGACGATGGAGAAGTCGAAGCTGGGGGTGATGAGCTGGGTGAGCCGTGAATCCTCGGTGATGCCACGGTGTTCCCGGCGGGCGGCCAGCACGGCCAGGCCGGCGTGGTCGATGGCCACGCCCTTGGGCTTGCCGGTGGATCCGGAGGTGTAGATGACGTAGGCCAGGTGCTGTTCGGTCAGCGGCCGGGTGCGGTCGGCGTAGGAGATGGGGTGCGAGGGCCGGGCGGCGATGCGTTCGGCGCGGGCCGGATCGTCGAGTTCGACCCAGTAGGCGGTGGTTCCGAGACCGCGGCGGTGGGCGGCCACGGTGACGCCGAATTTCGCGCCGGAGTCGGTGAGCATGTGCTCGATCCGGTCGGCCGGATAGGTGGGGTCCACCGGCAGGTAGGCCGCGCCGGTCTTCACGATGGCCCACACCGCGAGCACCGATTCCACCGAGCGGGCGATGGCCATGGCCACCACGTCGCCGGGACCCACGCCCAGCGCGATCAGCTCGCGAGCGACCTGCGAGGACCGCTCGTCGAGTTCGCGGTAGGTGAGCTCGACCAGGTCCGCGGGATCTCCGGTGGGGTTGAAGCTGACGGCGACGGCGGTGGCGGAGGATTCGACCGCGGCGGTGAGCAATTGGCCGAAGAACGGGCTGCCGGAACGGCGTCGCCGACTACCACGGGCTGATCTGCGGGCAGTTTCCATACAGTTGTTCACCTCACAGATACAGCAATCCACACGCGTCGAAGATCTTCGACCAGCTCGAGCCGACAGAGCCTGCGCAGCCGGACGAACCGGCACAGCATAGCCGCGCACGGCAGGTCCGACCGCTCGAACTGGAAGGACTATCGATGGCAGCGACACGGCGTTGCATGATGTGATCTGCGCCATAGCCATTCGCGATGGCTACCAACGGAGCCGGCGGGAGGTGAATTCCGCCGGCGCCGACGCGGTCCCGAGGGACCGCTCTGCACGAGGGCTACCGCGACGCAAACGCGGCAGCAGCGTCTCCGCTACTCCGGCGGCACCGTCCCAGGGTCCGGCAGCACCGCCACGGTGGCGGTCTGCGCCCACGGCTCGGCGGCCGCGGTGGGGGCGTCGAGTACGACGGCCCGAAGATCCTCGAGCGGAGCCGGATCCAGCTCGCCGAGGCGATCGGCCTCGGCGAAGACGTGGGTGACCCACTCGTCGGCGAGCACGTCCGACAGTTCCGCACCGGGCTCGGACGGCACCAGCACCACCGACGCCCCGACCGCTCCGGCCGCGACCGCTTCGATCATGGCCAGCACGGAATCCGCGGCGCCGTGATGGAAGGTGCGCGATTCGAAGGTGAGGTCCAGACCGCGGGCGCGGTCCACGGCGGCTGCCAGACCGTCGTAGGTGAGCGTCCCGTCCGCCGAGGTCCGAGCCCGATCGTCACCGCGCAGCGCGCGAATCCGGTTGGCGTAGGTGACCGGTCGCGCCGATTCGGCCGCGACCTCGGCCGCGGTCTCCGGATCGTCGAGCACCACCCAGTCGATGCCGCGCACGCCCTCGGGCGCGCGGCCGACGGTGATGCCGACCTTCACGTCCTGGCCGGGCGTCTCGGCGGCGGCGAACGGCACCATCATGGTGCCCGCCTTGAGCACCGCCCAGATGGCGACCACCTGGTCCACGCCGCGGTCCAGGCGCAGCACCACGCCGGTGCCGGGCCCGCTGCCGCGGGCGATGAGCACCCGGGCCAGCCGCGAGGAGCGGGCGTCGAGTTCGGAGTAGGTGAGCGCCTCCTCGCCCCACACCAGCGCGGGGCCGTCCGGGTCGTCCTCGGCGGCGGTGGTGAGCAGCTGGGACAACGCCGCACCGCGCACGGCGAGCCCGGCCGGTTCCGGCGCGGACTGCGACATCGCCTGCACCGCAACCGATTCCGCGGCGTCGAGCAGCTCGATGTCGCCGACCGGCAGCTGCGGGTCGGCGGCGACGGCGGTGAGCATCCGTTCCAGCGCCCGGCCGAACGACGCCATCGAGAATTCCTCGAACAGCTCGGTGTCGTAGTTGAGGATGACGGCCAGTTCACCAATCGCGCCGTCCACGCCGGGGCGCGGTTCGACGCTGATCTGCAGATCGAATTTGGCGGTGGCCAGGTCGGTGTCGACGGCGGCCACGGTCAGGCCCGGCAGCTCCAGCACCGGGCTCTCGGTGTTCTGCAGCGAAAGCACCACCTGGAGCAGCGGATTCGCGGTGGTGCGGGCGGTGAGCTCGGAGACCCGTTCGAACGGGATGTCCGCGTGCGCGAACGCCGACAGGTCGGTCTCGCGGGCCCGCTCGACCAGCTCGTCGAACGACGCGGCCGGATCCACCTGGGTCCGCAGCGTCAGCGTGTTCACGAACATGCCGACCAGATCGTCGAGCGCGCGTTCGCCGCGGCCCGCGACGGCGGTGCCGAGCACGACGTCGGTGCTGCCCGACAGCCGCGACAGCCAGGCCGCCACCGCCGCGTGCACCACCATGAACAGCGACGCGTTGTGCTGGCGCGCCAGGCGATTCAGGCCCGTGTGCACCTGCGGCGACAGCGTGAAGTCGAGCAGCGCGCCACGCATGGACGCCGCCGCCGGGCGCGGCCGGTCCAGCGGCAGCATCGGGCGATCGGGCAGTCCGGACAGCTGATCGCGCCAGAACGCGACCTGCGCGGCGGCAGCCGAATCGGCGTCGTCCTCGAGGCCGAGCGCGGCCCGCTGCCACACCGCGTAGTCCGCGTACTGCACCGCGAGCGGCTGCCAGGCCGGGGCCTCGCCCGCGGCGTGCGCCAGGTACGCGGTCATCAGGTCGCGGGCCAGCGGCGCCATGGAGGCGCCGTCGGCGGCGATGTGGTGGGCCACCAGGACCAGCAGGTAATCGTCCGGGTCGTCGCCGGTGATCAGCCGGACCCGCACCGGAACCCGCTGCGCCACATCGAATCCGGTGCCGACCAGCGCGCCGATCCGGCCGCCGATATCGGTGGCCCGCTCCACCTCGAGACCGTGCGGCAGCACGTCGGCGACCGAGAGGATCTCCTGGAAGGCGGGGCCGCCCGGCGTGGTCTCCGGGTAGCGGGTGCGCAGCACCTCGTGGCGGGTGAGCACGTCCTCGACGGCGTGGCGCAGGGCGGGCACGTCGAGTGCGCCGGTGAGCCGGATGACCATCGGGATGTTGTAGACCGGGGAATCGGGGTCGAGCTGGTTGAGCACCCACATGCGCTGCTGCGCCAGCGACAGCGGGACGCGGGCGGGCCGCTCCCCCGCCACCAGCGCCGGTCGCGCCCCGGCGCCCGCGCCCGGCACGATGCGCGCCGCGAGCCCGGAAACCGTTGCGGTCTCGAAGATCTCGCGCACGGCGACGGTGGTGTCGAGGGCGGCGTTGATCCGCGCCACCGCCCGCGTGGCGATGAGCGAGTTGCCGCCCAGTTCGAAGAAGTCGTCGTCGGCGCCGACCCGGTCGGTGCCGAGCAGCTCGCCGAACACCCCGGCCACGATCTCCTCGATCGGGGTCGACGGGGCCCGGAAGCTCTTGGCCTCGAACACCGGGGCCGGGAGCGCCTTGCGGTCCAGCTTGCCGGACGCGTTGAGCGGGAACTCGTCGAGCACCACAACGGCGTTGGGCACCATGTACGCCGGAAGCGACCGGGCCAGACCGGCTTTCAGCTCCTCCGGGGTGGTGTCGGCGGCGACAGCGTAGCCCACCAGCTGGTCGCCGGTGTGCGCGTCGGCGCGCACCACTACCACCGACTGCGCGACACCCGGCTGCGCCAGCAGCGCGGCCTCGATCTCGCCCAGTTCGATGCGCAGACCGCGCAGCTTCACCTGGAAGTCGGTGCGGCCCAGGTACTCCAGTTCGCCATCGCCGGTCCACTTCACGAGATCGCCGGTGCGGTAGAGGCGTTCACCGGTGCCGAACGGGTCGGCGACGAAGCGGTCCGCGGTCAGGTCCGGGCGCTCGACATAGCCGCGCGCCAGCTGCACACCCGCCAGATACAGTTCGCCCGCGACGCCGGCCGGGACCGGGTTGAGGCGGGAATCCAGCACGTAGACACGGGTATTGAAGACCGGCCGCCCGATCGGCATCGACACCGTGTCGGCGTCGACGGCCTCGTGATAGGTGACGTCGACCGCGGCCTCGGTCGGACCGTACAGGTTGTGCAGCCGCGCACCGGTCAGCTCACGCAACTGCCGCGCGGTCGGCGCGGGCAGCGCCTCACCCGAGGCGAACACTTGCCGCAGGCTGTGTTCGATCTGCCCCTCCGCTTCGCTCCGGGACGGGTTCGCGGCGCTGGAGGTCTCGTTCTTCCCTCCCTCCGCTCCACTCGGTCCAGAACGAGACGCGCGAACCAGTGCGCCGGTCTCGCCCAGGGCCGAGACGAACATCGACAGCATGGACGGCACGAAATGCGCGGTGGTGATGCGCTGTTCGGCGATGATCTGCGCCAGGTAGACCGGGTCGCGGTGGCCGTCCGGCTTGGCGACCACCAGGCGCGCACCGGTCTGCAAGGGCCAGAAGAACTCCCACACCGACACGTCGAAGGTGGCCGGAGTCTTCTGCAACACAGCGTCTTCGGCGGTCAGCGTGTATTCGTGCTGCATCCACACCAGGCGGTTGACGATGGCGTGGTGCTCGACGGCGACGCCCTTGGGGCGGCCGGTCGAGCCGGACGTGAAGATGACGTAGGCGGTGTGCTCGGGGCGCAGCGGTCGGACGCGCTCGGCCTGGGTGATCGGCGCGCCGCTGAGGGCCCGTGCGGACGCCTCGGCCCGTTGGACCGACAGGGTGGCGACATCCCTTGCCCCGGCCTCGAATTCGTCCGCCTCGGCGATGAGCAGCAGTCGCGGCCGCGCGGTGTCGAGGATGTGGCCGATGCGGTCGGCGGGCTGGTCCGGGTCCAGCGGCACGTAGGCCGCGCCGGCCTGCAGCACCGCGTACATGGCCACGACCAGCTCGGTCGACCGCCGCAGGGCCAGGGCCACCAGTGATTCCGGCCCGACACCTTCGGCGATCAGCAGTCGCGCCAGGCGGTTGGAGCGCTCCGCGAGCTCACGATAGGTCAGCGTCTCGTCCGCGAACACCAGGGCGACAGCGTCCGGGGTCGCCGCCACCTGGGCGTCGAACCGCGAAACCAGGGTCGCCGCGGCGCCTTCGGGCAGCGTGGCCGCCACGTCGAAGCCGGTGGCGTTCCAATCGGTCAGCACCCGCTGCCGTTCCCCGGCGGAGAACAGCGCCAGATCGCCGACCGGTGCGGCCGGGTCGGCGGTCAGCGCGGCCAGCACCCGCTGGAAGCGGGCGGCCAGTTCGGCGACGGTGGCGGCGTCGAAAAGGTCCATGGCGTAGGAGAACTCGGCGGCCATGCCGGTGGCGTTGCCCCGCTCGTCGAGCGATTCCTGCAGGGTGAGCTGCAGGTCGAACTTGGCGAACGGAATCTCCAGGTCCGCGCCCGCCACCGTGAGGCCGGGCAGTTCCAGCCGGGTGGGGGCCATGTTCTGGAAGGTCAGCATGACCTGGAACAGCGGGTTGCGGGCCTGCGAGCGGGCCGGGTCCAGCAGTTCCACCAGGCGCTCGAACGGCACGTCGGCGTGGCCGAAGGCGCGAACATCGTTCTCGCGCACCGCCGCCACCAGGTCGGTGAAGGAGGCGGCGGGGTCGATGTCGCTGCGCAGCACCAGCGTGTTGACGAACATGCCGATCAGATCGTCGAGTTCGGCCTCGCCGCGCCCGGCCACGGGGGTACCGATGGCGATGTCGCGGGTGCCGGAGAGCCGGGCCAGCAGCACCGCGAGCGCGGTGTGCACCACCATGAACAGCGTGGTGTTGTGGGTTTCGGCGAATCGGCGTGCGGCGGCGTAGATCTCGTCGTCGAGCCGGAAGTTGTGGTTGCCGCCTCGGTAGGAGGCGACGGCGGGCCGCGGCCGATCCCAGGGCAGCACCAGTTCGTCGGGCAGGTCGGCGAGGTTCTCGCGCCAGTAGGCGATCTGGCGGGCCAGCGGCGAATCCGGGTTGTCCTCGCTGCCCAGCGATTCCCGCTGCCACACCGCGTAATCGGCGTACTGCACCGGGAGCGGGGCCCACTGCGGAGCGGCCCCGTTCATGCGCTGCGCGTACGCGGTGACCAGGTCCCGGGCCAGCACGCCGATCGAGACGCCGTCGGCGGCGATGTGATAGATCGCGGCGACCAGCACGTGCTCGTCGGGCGCGAGGCGCAGCAGGCGCAGGCGCAGCGGCGGTGCGGCGGTGACGTCGAAGCCCGCGCCGACCACCTCGGCGACCCGGTCGGCGATCTCCGCGGCGTCGATCTCGGTGACCGGCAGTTCGGGCCGGGCCCGCGGGTCGGTGGCGGGCAGCACCTGCTGGAAGCCCTCGCCGTCGACCTCGGGGTAGATGGTGCGCAGCACCTCGTGGCGGGCGACCAGGTCCGCCGCGGCGGCGCGCATGGCGTCCACGTCGAGGGCGCCGGTGAGCCGCACCGCGAGGGGCATGTTGTCGACCGCGCTGTTCGGGTCGAAGCGGTTGAGGAACCACATGCGCTGCTGCGCGAAGGACAGCGGCACCCGGTTCGGGCGGGGCAGCGAGCCGAGCGCGGGCCCGGTGGCGGCCGGGGCCGTCTCACCCTCGAGGCGGCGCGCCAGTTCGGCCACGGTGGAGCCGTCGAACAGCACGTGCACCGGCACCCGCACGCCGAGGGCGGTGCCGATGCGGGCGGCGGCCTGGGCGGCGAGCAGCGAGTTGCCGCCGAGTTCGAAGAAGTCGTCGTCGGCACCGACCCGGGCGTCCGGATTGTCGGGAATCAGCAAGGCGGCGAACACTTCCGCGATGACTTCCTCGGCGCGGGTCGCCGGGGCGCGGAACTCGCGGGCCGCGAACACCGGCTCCGGCAGAGCATTCCGGTCCAGCTTGCCGACCGGGGTCAGCGGAATCTCGGCCAGCACCACGATGGCCGTGGGCACCATGTACGCGGGCAGCGACTCGCCGACGTGCGCGGCCAGCGCCGCGGTGTCCACGGTCACGCCCGGGCGGGGCAGCACATACGAGACCAGCGCGGTCGCGCCCGACGGCAGCGCGCGGCCCAGGGTCGCGGCGAAATCCACGTCCGGGTGTGCGCTCAGGGCATTGTCGATCTCGCCCAATTCGATACGCAGACCGCGGATCTTGACCTGGAAGTCGGAGCGGCCCAGGTATTCGATGACGCCCGGCTGCTCGGATTCGGCCGGATTGCGGCGCACCAGGTCACCGGTGCGGTACAGCCGCGAACCCGGGGATCCGGCGGCCTCGCCGAACGGGCTCACCACGAAACGCTCGGCGGTCAGGCCGGGACGGCCCTTGTATCCCTGCGCCAGTGCGGGTCCCGACAGGTACAGCTCGCCGACCACGCCGTCCGGCACCGGCCGCAGCCGCGAATCCAGCACGTACGCACCGACACCCGCGATGGCGGCGCCGATGGTGATGGGCTCGCCCGGCAGCAGCGGGGCGCTGGAGGTGGCGAGAATGGTCGCCTCGGTGGGGCCGTAGCCGTTGAAGAAGGAGCGCTGATCGGTCGCCCAGCGCGACACCAGTTCCGGGCCGAACTTGTCACCGGCCACCACGACGGTGGTCAGCTCGCTGAGCCCGGCCGGATCCACCGATTCCAGCGCACCGGGCGTGATGAACACGTGGGTGACGCTCTCACGGTCCAGCAGGTCGGCCAGTTCCACACCGCCGAAGACACCGGCGGGCGCGATGACGAGGGTCGCACCCGCGGTGAAGGTCAGCAGCAGTTCCAGCACCGAGACGTCGAAGCTGGGGGAACAGACGTGCAGCACCCGCGAATCCGCGGAGACCGCGTAGTGCTCACGTTCGGCGGCCACCAGCCCGGCCAGGCCGGTGTGGGTGACCACCACGCCCTTGGGCTTGCCGGTGGAACCGGAGGTGTAGATGACGTACGCGGGGTGCTGCTCGGTGAGCGTGCCCACCCGATCGGCGTAGGAGATCGGGTGGTCCGGGTGCGCGGCGATGCGCTGCGCCTGCGCCGGATCGTCGAGTTCGATCCAGGTGGCGGCGTCGCCCAGGCCCGCGCGGTACTCCCGGGTGGTCAGGCCCAGCACCGCGCCGGAATCGGTGAGCAGGTGTTCGATGCGGTCGGCCGGATACGCGGGGTCGACCGGCACATAGGCCGCGCCGGTCTTGGCGATGGCCCAGACCGCCAGCACGGATTCGATCGAGCGGGTGATGCCGATGGCGACCATGTCGCCCGGGCCGACCCCGCGGGCGATCAGTTCCCGGGCCAGCTGCGAGGAGCGCGCGTCCAGCTCTCGGTAACTGATCTCGCGCTGAGCGGCCGGATCTCCGGTCGGGTTGAAACGGATGGCGATGGCGTCACCGGCGGATTCGACCGCCGCGGTGAGCAACTGCCCGAAGAGTGGGCTGCCGGACCGACGCCGACGACTACCGCGAGCTGTACGGCGGGCAGTATCCATACGCGTGCATTCACCTCTCGGGTTGGTCTTTTCCGCAGCCGAAGACACTCGGCGGACCCACGAAAACTGACGTCTGTTCCCGGGACGTCAAAAGGTCAGCGGACGGAAACAATCATATCGATGCTCGCGAACTGCCCCGAGCTGCCATGCATGATGAATATCGCTGACCAGCGAGAAGTGTTGCTGTGAGGTGACTTGCGCCACAGACCCTTAGAGCCAGCCGCGGCGTGTCGCCTGCACTCCGGCCTGGAAACGGGTGCTCGCGCCCAGCCGTTCGAGCAGACTCGCGGTGCGGCGCACCACCGTTCGACGCGACAGGCCCAGCCGGCGCGCGATGGTGTCGTCGGTCGCGCCCATGCTCATCAGGGTGAGGATGGCCTTGTCCCGATCGTCGAGCGCCTCGGACGGATTCACCGAGATCGGCGTGGCGGTCAGCCACAGCGCGTCGAAGGTCTTGACCAGCAGGTCCAGGGTGGGCGACGGGCCCACGCGGACGCCCATGGGGTCGCCGCGGCGCTCGTCGGTGTGCAGCACCAGCACGGCGCGCCGATCGTCGGCGACGATCAGCTTCATCGGCGGGTCGGCGAGCGTGCGCGCCTGCGCGCCAACGGCGTTGGTGGCCAGCACGTGGCGCAGCCGCTCCGGATCCTGGTAGATGGTCTCCTGGTACAGGGTCCGGTAGTCGATGCCGGCCGCGATGCGCGAGGTCTTGAGCTCGAACATCCGCTCCTCGGTCTCCACATCGGAGAGGAACGGACCGCGTTCCACCACCTTCACGGTGGCGTGCGCGGTGTGCTGCAGGTCCTCGAAGTCGGCCAGCAGCTGGCGGCGCTCGTAGACGGCCACCACCGCACCGTCGGCGTCGGTGGTGCGACGCACCGAGCGGAAGGTCTCGCCCAGGCGCGCGGCGGCCGACTGCATGCGCAGCATGTCCTGATTACGGCGGCGAGTCTCGGCCTCCGACAAGGCTTCCGGGGCGTGCGCGTCGAAGCGCACCACGCCCTTGCCGTCGGTGAGCCGGACCACGGCCTCGAGCTGGCACAGCGCCTCCAGCGCGGACTCGGCCACGCGGGGCGGCACGGTCAGCCGCTCGGCCACCTCGAGCACGGTCGAACGCGGGTGCTGAACCAGCACCGCGTAGGAACGGCCGTGCACGGAGGCAGGGTCGAAGAGTTCGTCCAGTGTCGTCACCGCACCCACCGGCAGACGCCGGTCCGGAAAACGCCCGGTCATCGCGGGGGCCGGTGAACGATCTACTGGTCCGGTCCCCACTGCTGCTGCATGAGAACGCCCTTGCTGGCTAGCCATGGCAGCGGATCCATCTTGTTGTCGGCGGCGTCCCAGATCTCGAGGTGCAGATGGGGACCGGTCGAGTTGCCGCGGTTGCCCACGGAGGCGATGACATCGCCGGTGTTCACGCGCTGGCCCACGTTCACGTACATGTCGTTGACGTGTCCGTAGACCGCGGTGGTGCCGTCGTCCTGCTTGACGCGCACCCAGAGGCCGAAGCCCGAGGCCGGGCCGGCATCGATGACCGTGCCGCCCATCACCGAGTGGATGGGGGTACCGATCGGGTCGGCGAAGTCGATGCCGTAATGCATTGCGCCCCAGCGCATGCCGAAGCCGGAGGAGAGCTGGCCGTTGACCGGCTTCACCACGCCCGGGCCCGGGTTGAGCTGCTGCTGGAGGGACTTCAGAGTCTGTTCGGCCTGCGCCAGCGGGTTGGAGATCTCCGGCGGCAGGTTCTGCAGGCCGAAGGGGGCCGGGTTCGGCGCGGGGGCCGCGATCGGGGCCTCGGGGGCGGGCTCGGCGATGGGGGCCGCCACGTCCTTGGCCTGCTTCAGATCGGCGGTCGCCGCGACGGGGGCGACGTCCTCGGCGACCGTGGCGGCCTTCTCGTCGTGCGTGGGGAGCAGCGGGGCGGCGTGCGCGAGAGCGGGGACCAGCTGCGATCCGGTGCCGATGAGCGCACCGGCCGCGACCGCGAAACTGGCGGCGGTCTTGACCTTGTCGGTGGCGGAGGGCTCGGCCCGGTGCCGCCTGCGCGAGGTGACGCCAGTGCGGACAGCACCGGAATCACCAAGCAAATCCATGACTGATACGGAGTTCGCGGTCGTTCGGTGATGCGGCACTGCAAGTCCTAGCGTTCGGAGGGTCCGGTAACGATTCGGCATCGCTGTGATGGAAACAGTACTCGCTTGTGACCATTTCGCAACCTTCTGTGCGATAACGCCAGCTCGAGCACTCGAACCCTTGATCACAAACCGTAACCGAAAAGGCACAATGGTGAGATGGTTCTCGACGAGTTGCGTACGCCGATCGTCCTGGCACCCATGGCCGGGGGGCCGTCCACCCCGGCGCTGGCCGCCGCCGTGACCGACGCGGGCGGGCTGGGCTTCGTTGCCGCCGGATATCTGCCCGCGAGTGAGCTGGCCGCGCGGATCGCCGCGACGCGGGCGCTCACCGCCGGCGCGTTCGGGGTGAATCTCTTCTATCCCTCCGAACCGAGTCCGACCGATCGATTCGAGACGTATGTCGGCGGCCTGGCCGCCGAGTTCCCCGTCGGCGAGCCCCGCTACGACAGCGACGACTGGGACGCCAAACTCGACCTGCTCACCGCCGACCCCGTCCCGGTGGTGTCGACCACCTTCGGCTGCCCGACCGCCGCGGAGATCGCGCGGCTGCGGGCGGCCGGGACCGAGGTGTGGGTGACGGTCACGACCGTCGCCGAAGCGCGCCGGGCCGTGGCCGCGGGCGCGGACGCGCTGATCGCGCAGGGCGCGGAAGCGGGCGGGCATCGCGGCGTGTTCGTCGACGATCCGGCCGACGATCTCACCGACCCCCTGGGCCTGCTGACGCTGCTGCAACTGCTGCGCGACGCGGTGGACGCCCCGATCGTGGCGGCGGGCGGCATCGCGACCGGCGCGGGCGTGGCCGCCGCGTTGTCGGCCGGAGCGGCCGCCGCACAGCTGGGTACCGCGTTCCTGCGCTGCCCCGAGGCGGGAACCGCGCCGGTGGTGCGCGCGGCGATCATCGCCGACACCCCGACCATGCTGACCCGCGCCTTCACCGGACGCCGGGCGCGCGGACTGCGGAATCGATTCCTGGTGGAGCATCAGGACGCTCCGGTCGCCTATCCCGAGATCCATTACGCCACCGGGCCTTTGCGGGCGGCCGCGCGGGCCGAGGGCAATGCCGACGCGGTGAATCTCTGGGCAGGTCAGGCGCATGCGCTGGCGCCGGAGCTACCGGCGGGCGAGCTGGTCCGAACCCTGACCGCGGACGCGAAAAAGGCTCTGGAGCGGGCACTTTCGTCGCGAATCCAGACTTATTGACAACGGATTCCATCTACAATCGGCTGACACCTTCCGCCATCCCATGAGGAGAGCGTTATGTCACTCGATGTACCCACCGCACTACTCGAGCGCGCCGAACGCGGTGAAGTCAGCGACGCAGAGTTCGTCGAATGCGTCCGTCACTCGCTGCCCTACGCCTACGAGGTCGTCAGCCGGGTAGCCGACGATCTGCGTTCCGGCACGGCGGAATACGCCGACAACACCATCGCGCCGCCGGACGAGACGGCCCGTGGTCAGCTGCTGCGGGCCATGGCCTCCGATGCCATTCGCGGCGGCCTGGAGCGCCATTTCGGCATCAAGCTCGCCTTCCAGAACTGCCACCGGGTCGCGGCCTTCCCGCTCGCCTCGGTCGGCGGCGACACCTACTCCACCTTCATCTCCACCCGGGCCCAACTGCTCAACCAGAGCCCGGAACTGCGCAACTGCTGAGCGCCCCATCCGGATTCGGCGCGACCGCGACCCGGTCGCGCCGAATCCGCGCTACCCCCGCGCCCGGAACCGGCGCACCTCCAGCACCGTCACCCAGATCGATCCCGCGAATGGCGCGACGAAGATCAGGTACGCGATCAACGTCTCCAGCCAGCCGTCGAATCCTTCGGAGAACGTCACCGCCAGCACGCCGACGCTCATGATCCCGAAGAACAGCACCCCTAACCCCAGCACCGCCCACCACACCGGCTGCCACGGCCGAATCCCCTGCCGCCGCACCGGCTTCGCCACCGCCCCGCCATAGCCGGCGGCATGCGGCGACGCGAACCCCATCGCGCCGGTCATCGGCTGCTCGACCCGCCCAGCCGAACCCATGCCGCCCGGCTGCCTCGCCATGCCCGCCGCGGTCCCGCCCGGCAGCGGCGCGGCGCCCCCACCGATCACGCCCGGCAGCGACGTCGCACTCCCACCCATCACGCCGGGCAGCGGCATACCGCCCGAACCCATGACACCCGGCAGCGGCGTACCGCCCGAACCCATAACACCGGGGGGTGGCGTTGCGCCCGAGCCCATCCCAGGCGACATGCCTCCACTCGCGCCCATGCCGGTCGACGGAAGTGCCCCACCCACGGCGATTCGACTGGGCGGTGGCGGCGTACCAGCGCCGAACCGGCTCGGCGGCGGTGTCGCACCGGCGTTCAGCCGGCTCGGCGGAGGCGTTGCGCCCGAAGGAGTTCTGGATTGCGGCGCCGGTGCCGGGCCCACTGCTGAGCGACCGTAGGACGCCGGGCCGCCCGGCCCAGGGCCCGGCGTCGAACCGGGGCTGGACGCCGAGTCGGAGCCGGGGCCCGACGCCGAGCTCGGGCCCGAACCCCGGCCCGGGATCGACCCGGGGTTCGCCGATCCCGGAGGCGGGGTGTAGGGCGTGTACTGGGATGCGGGGGTGGGAGTGTGGCTCGGGAAGCGGTCCGCACCATCCCATTTCGCGGTGGGTTCGGCCCGGCGGTGCGGGGCCTGACGCGGGGCCGGGGTCGATTCCAGGGCGGTGCGGGCGGCGGCGGCCAGCGCGCCCGCGGAGGAGAAGCGGTGGTCGGGATCCTTGGCCATGCCGCGCGCGATGACGGCGTCGAGGGCCGCGGTGACCCGGGGGTTGCGGTCGGCGGCGCGGGGCGGGTCGGTGGTGAGGTGGGCGGCCATCTGCTGGACCGGGTCGGCATGGGCGAAAGGTTTCGCGGCGGTGAGGGTTTCGTACAGCAGGCAGGCCAGGGAGTAGACGTCGGAGCGCAGGTCCTCGGTGCCGGAGTAGCGTTCGGGCGCCATGTAGGCCCAGGTCCCCACGGCCACACCGGTGCCGGTGATGGTGGCCTGGCCGACGCCGCGGGCGATGCCGAAGTCGATGAGGTAGGCGAAGCCGTTGGGCAGCGTGAGCACGTTGGAGGGCTTCACATCCCGGTGCACCAGCCCGGCCTTGTGCGCGATGTCGAGGGCCTCGGCGATCTGCGAGACGAGTTCGACAGCCCGCCCGGGCGTCATCGCGCCCTCCGCGCGCAGGGTCTTGCCCAGATCGGAGCCGTCGATCAGCTCCATATCGATGTAGAGCCGTCCGTCGAGTTCTCCGAAGGCGTGGATGGGCACTACGTGCGGCCCGCGTAGTCGGGCGGCCAGCCGGGCTTCGCGTTCGAAGCGCCGCCGGTAGTCCTCGTCGGCGGCGAGTTCCGCGGGGAGCAGTTTGAGGGCCACTTCCCGTTCCAGCCGGGTGTCCTCGGCCAGCCACACCTGCCCCATGCCGCCGCGACCGAGCAGCTCGACGAGCCGATAGTGGCCGAGATTACCTGCCCCCGGCACCTGTCCTCCCCTGGCTCGACCGCGTACTGCGATGCTCAGCATACGGCGCGGTCCGCCGGAAGGGCAGGTGCCGGATGCGGCTGCGGCTCAGACCTCCTGGAGTTTGCGCTTGAGCACCTTGCCGGTGGGGTTGCGGGGCAGTTCGGCGAGGAACACCACCTCGCGCGGCACCTTGTACCGGGCCAGGTTGTCCTTCACGAACTCCTTGATCTCGGGCTCGGTGCAGGTCCGACCCTCGTGAACGACCACGAAAGCCTTGAGCCGCGCGCCGAATTGCGCGTCCGCGACCCCGATGACCGCCGCTTCCCGCACCGCCGGATGCGTGTAGAGCAGTTCCTCGACCTCTGCCGGGAAGACGTTCTCGCCGCCGGAGACGATCATGTCGTCGTCGCGGCCGTCGATGAAAAGCCGTCCCGCGGCATCGAAGTGGCCGACGTCCCCGGAGGACATGAGCCCGCGCACGAATTCCTTGTTTCCGCCGCCGGTGTAGCCCTCGAACTGGATGCTGTTGCCGACGAAGATGCGTCCGGTCGCGCCATTGGGCACGGCCCGCCCGCGCTCGTCGAGGATCTCCACACGCGCACCCAGCACCGGTTTACCCACGCAGCCGGGCTCTTCGGCCAGATCGGCGGGGGTGGCGATGGTGGCGTAGGCGACCTCGGTGGACCCGTACAGGTTGTAGACGACCGGTCCGAACGCCGCCGTCACCTCCCGGCACAGTTGCGCGCCGAGCTGGGATCCGGCCACGAACACGATGCGCAGCGCGGACAGGTCGCGCCCGGTGAGCGCCTGGCCGCCCAGATCCATCATGCGCGACAACATGACCGGCACCGCGATCACCGTGGTGGCCCGGCGCCGGGCCATGGAGTCGATGGCGGCCTGCGGGTCGAAGCGGCGGCGGATCACCAGGGTGGAGCCGAAGCCCAGGGTCAGTACGGCGCAGGCGAAGCCGAGGGTGTGGAACATGGGGGCACAGCATTCGGTCACCTCGTTCACCCGGAACGGGACCTTGGACAGCAGACCACCCAGGGACAGCAGCGATTTCGGTTCCGCGCGGGGCGCGCCCTTGGGGGTGCCGGTGGTGCCGCTGGTGAGCAGGATGATCTTGGGTTCGGCCCCGGGCGCGGGCGGCGCGTCCGGTGAGCCGGTGGCGATGAGGTGTTCGAGGCTGTCCGCGCGCGGCTCCTCGGTCCAGGCCCGGTAGCTGCCGCGCTTGGGGTGCACCTCGCCGAGCAGTTCGGCGTACTCGTCGTCGTAGACGAGCAGGTCGGTGCCCTCGCGGGTGGCGACGTCGCGGATCTGCGGGGCCGCGAAATCGGTGTTGAGCAGGATGATCCGGGCCCCGCACTTGGCGGCGGCGAAGATGGCGTCGAGCAGGCCGCGGTGATTGCGGGCCAGCACGGCCACGCCCTCACGCGGTTTCAGCCCGCGCTCGCGCCAGGCGTTGGCGAGCCGGTTGGAGCGGTCCTCGAGGTCGGCGAAGGTGAGTTCGCCCAGTTCGTCGATGACGGCGGTGCGGCTGCCGTAGCGCGCCGCCGACAGCCGCAGCCCGGCGGCCAGGGTGCCGTAGCGCAGCATGGCGGTGGCGGCGGCCAGCAATACGGCCGGGGATTCCAGTCGCGCCAACCCGGCTTCCACGGCCAGGCGCGCGGATTCGGCCTCCAGGTAGGCCCGCTCCCCCACCGACTTGATCAGCCCGAATGTCATGCCTGACCACCCTGTTTCGATTCCACCCCGGACCTCCTCGTCCACCCCTGCGGATTGCGGGCATCTGCCCTCAAACTAACCGTACGGGCCAGGGACCGCGACCGGAACTGCCTATCATGGCGACCGTGACAGATCCGTTGTCGGCGAATCGGCGGAACTGGGATGCCCGCGCCGGCATCCACGCCGCCAGCCGTTTCTACCGTGATCATGATGCGAGCTACTGGTTCGCGCCCTTCGAATGGGATGCCCTGGGGGATGTGGACGGCCTCGATGTCGCCCATCTGCAATGCCATCTGGGCACGGAGACAATCGAATTCGCGCGCCGGGGCGCTCGCGCGGTGGGCTTGGACTTCTCGCCCGAGTCGGTGCGGCACGCCCGCGAATTGGCCGGAGACGCCGTCGAATACGTGTGCGCCGACGTGTACGACGCGCGAGAGGCCCTGGGTGAGAAGAGTTTCGACGTCGTCTACACCGGCAAGGGCGCGCTCTGCTACCTGCCGGACCTGACCCGCTGGGCGCGGGTGGTCGCCGACCTGCTGCGACCCGGCGGGCTGTTCTATCTGGTGGAATTCCATCCGCTGCTGCACGCGCTGGGACCCACGCCGCCGCCGGAGGTCGACCCGAGTCAGCTCGTCCTGCACGACGACTATCTGGCCGGGCGCGGCGCGCAACGCCGCGACAGCGCGCACACCTACACCGACGGCCCGGACCTCACCTCCGACACCACCGCCTACGAATGGCGACACGGTCTCGGTGAGGTGGTCACCGCGCTGCTCGAGGCGGGCCTGCGCATCACCGGACTGACGGAGACCGACACCCTGCCGTGGCCGCGCTGGCCGCAGATGGTGCCGACCGAGACCGGCTGGTGGCGGCTCCCGCCCGCGGATCCGATCGTCCCGGTGCTCTACGGATTGTCCGCTGCCAAGGACAAATAGTCGCAAGCTATTGACTGGCGATCCCCACGGCGGGACACTTGAATTCACACCGGAACACCGGGGCGAGCCATAGTGTCTGACGAGACGTCGAAAGACATGGGTGGCATGTTCGAGGAATCCGGCCAGGCCCCCGGCAAGCCAGTCGGATGGAGAGTAATCAGCGACGACTGATACTCCGAATTCGATGGAGACTACCGGGGACTGATCTATATATGGAGGAATTCGCGCCGGTCAGGCGCCTGTTTTCGAGCCGCGCCCCAGGGGGACGCGGCTCGAGCCGTATCTCGGGTACAGCGATCAGGCCAGCGTGACGACGGTCAGCGAGCCGTCGGCGTGCTGGGCGCGCAGCCGCTTCTTGTCGAACTTGCCGACACTGGTCTTGGGCACCTCCGCGATGAAGGCCCAGTGCTCGGGCAGCTGCCACTTGGCGAACTTCGGCGCGATGAAGTCGCGCAGCTCTTCGGGTTTGGCCGCGGAGCCGTCGGCCAGCACGATGGCGACCAGCGGACGCTCGTCCCACTTCTCGTCCGGGATGCCGATGACGGCGGCCTCGGCCACGGCCGGGTGGCCCATCACCGCGTTCTCCAGGTCCACCGAGGAGATCCACTCACCGCCGGACTTGATGACGTCCTTGGAGCGGTCGACCAGGGTGAGGTAGCCGTTGGGGCTAATCTTGCCGACGTCGCCGGTGCGCAGCCAGCCGTCGTGGAACTTGTCCGGGTCCACCTCGCCGCCGGACGGCGAGTAGTAGGAGCCGGTGATCCACGGTCCGCGAACCTCCAACTCGCCCAGCGCTTCTCCGTCGTTGGGCAGCACCGAGCCGTCGTCGGCGACCAGGCGGGCCTGCACGCCGGCCGGGAAGCGGCCCTGGGTGTAGCGGTAGCTCCAGGCCTCGTCGCCCTCGGCGCCGGCAGGCGGGTGCGCGACCGAACCCAGCGGGGAGGTCTCGGTCATGCCCCAGGCGTGCAGCAGCTTGACGCCGTGCCGCTCCTGGAAGGCCTGCATCATCGACGGCGGCACGGCCGCGCCGCCGACCACGCAGGTGCGCAGATGCGAGATGTCCTGCGGCTGCGCCTGCAGCCCGGCCAGCACGCCACCCCAGATAGTGGGGACAGCGGCCGCGAAGGTGGGCTTGACGGCGGCCATCATCTCCAGCAGCGGGGCGGGCTGCAGGAAGCGGTCGGGCATGAGCACATTGGCGCCGGACATCATGGCGGCGTACGGGATGCCCCAGGCGTTGGCGTGGAACAGCGGCACGATGGCGAGCACGGTGTCGGAGGCGTCGAAGCCCATGCCGTTGGGCGAGATCACCTGCATGGCGTGCAGCCAGTTGGAGCGGTGCGAGTAGACGACGCCCTTGGGGTCGCCGGTGGTGCCGGAGGTGTAGCACATGCCGGCCGCGGAACGCTCGTCGATGACCGGGAAGTCGTAGCTGTCGGACTGGGCGTCGAGCAGCTCGCGGTAGGAGTGCACGGTGACGCCCTCGGGAGCCTGGAGCGCGGCCGCGTCGCCATTGGCGACGATCACGTGGCGGACGGTCTTCAGGTTGGGCAGGTACTGGGCGAACATCGGCAGCAGCGAGCCGTCGACGATCACGACCTGGTCTTCGGCGTGGTTGGCCACGAACACCAGCTGTTCGGGGAACAGTCGGATGTTCAGGGCGTGCAGGACTGCGCCCATCGCGGGGACCGCGATGTAGGCGACCATGTGCTCGTTGTTGTTCCACATGAAGGTGCCGACCCGGTCTCCGACGCCGACGCCCAGGTCACGCAGGGCGTTGGCGAGCCGGGCCGCGTCCTGGCCGACCTCACGATAGGTCTGGGTGCGCAATCCGTCGCCGGTCCAGGTGGAGACATGACTGTCGCCCTGGAAGGTGGACGCGTAGCGCAGCAGTGTCGCCAGCGACAGCTGCTCGTCCTGCATGGTGCTCAACATTTCCCAACCGCTCCTTGCATGTGCCTACGAGTGACGTGAACTGAGTCACTTGCGGCGAGCCTAGCCGAATTCGGACATGAGCTGCGAGGAAGTCGTCCCGGGTCAGGGGACGAGGTCTCGGGCTGCGGACGACGAACCCCACCCTCGCCGTCCGCAGCCCGTCGCCGACCCGCCGCCGCCCAACACGACGACCAGCCGGCCCCGCGGTCCTGATCAGCGACTCGGCGCGCTGACGACGCCCCCTGCGGCGGCGCAGAATAGCCAATCACTAACCAGGACAAGCAAATTGGAGCAAAGACTTCCGTGAATATAGGGAGTGTGACACCGGGCTGTCCAGTCGGGGACAGCGTCGCAGGTCAGACTGCGCTCACTGACCCGGACAGTGAGCGGCGAGAACGGCATTCCGGCAACAATCGGCATCCGAACCCGGGCTCACAATCCCCGGTGGCCGAAAATACCGATTCACTGACCGGCGATGTCTGCATGACCAGCGGTAATGCGCTCTACCGTTGCTGGTATGCAGCGAGAGCCGTCCATTCTGATCATCGGTGCCGGTTTCGCCGGACTCGGTATGGCGCTGGAATTGCAGCGCCATGGCCTGACCAACTTCACCATTCTGGAGAAGGCCGCCGACCTCGGCGGGGTCTGGCGGGAGAACACCTATCCGGGCGCGGCCTGCGATGTGCCGTCGCCGCTGTACTCGTGGTCGTTCGAGCCGAAATCGGATTGGCCGCGGCGGTTCTCGCAGCAGGCCGATATCCACGCGTACATGCGCACGGTCGCGGAGAAGCACGGTCTGCCGGCCAAGATCGAGTTCGGGGCGGAGGTGCTGGACGCCGAGTTCGACGAGTCGAGCGCGATGTGGCGGGTCCGCACCGCCGACGGCGTCACCCATCTGGCGGACGTGCTGATTCCCGCGGTCGGACAACTGTCGCGCCCCGCCATGCCGAATCTGCCCGGCATCGATTCCTTCACGGGCGCGGCGTTCCATTCGGCCGAATGGGATCATTCGGTAGATCTGACCGGTAAGCGGGTGGCCTGCATCGGTACGGGAGCCAGTGCCATTCAATACATTCCGGCGATCCAGCCGAAGGTCGACCACCTCACGCTCTTCCAGCGTTCGGCCGCGTGGGTGCTGCCCAAGTTCGACGTCGAGTACACCCCGCTGCATCACGCCCTGTTCGAGTACGTGCCGGGCGCGCGGCTGGCCGAGCGGTTCGCCATCTGGACGTTCTTCGAGGTGATGGCGTTGGCGCTCACCGATATTCCGGCGATCAAGACCCCGGTGATCGCCATCGCCGACCGGCACCGCGCGAAGCAGGTTCCCGACGAGGCGCTGCGCGCCAAGCTGACCCCCGACTACGCGGCGGGCTGCAAGCGCGGCCTGTTCTCGAACGAGTACTTTCCCGCCTTGTCGCAGCCCAATGTGACGGTGGAGACCACCGCCATCGAAGCCGTGACCCCCAAGGGAATTCGCACCGCCGACGGTGTCGAGCATCCGGTCGACGTGATCGTCTACGGCACCGGTTTCAAGGGCACCGAGTTCCTGGCCCCCATGCACATCTACGGCCTGCACGGCCGCAAACTGGCCGACGAGTGGTCCCCCGAGGGCGCCCGCGCCTTCCTGGGCATGTCGGTCCCCGGTTTCCCGAACCTGTTCCTCATGTACGGCCCCAACACCAACGTCGGTTCCGGCTCCATCATCTACATGCTGGAGTCCCAGTCCCGCTACATCCGACAGGCCATCTCCTACCTGTCCCGCCGCCCCGGCCGCTACCTGGCCGCCACCCCCGAGGCGGAGCAGTCCTGGGACGACTGGCTGCAGCGCCGACTGAAGGACACCCCCTGGAACTTCTGTTCCAGCTGGTACCGCAACGCCTCGGGCCGCATCACCAACAACTGGCCCGGCGCCACCCTCCTGTTCCGCTGGAAAACAACCAGATTCACCCCCGCCGACTACCTCGAATCCGAAGCCTCCCGCCGCTGACCCAGCGGATGCGACCCCCGAGCCCCCAACCAGGTAGACTGCCGACGACCCGGCCACGGCCGGGCGGTCAGCCCTCGTAGCTCAGGGGATAGAGCACCGCTCTCCTAAAGCGGGTGTCGCAGGTTCGAATCCTGCCGAGGGCACATCCTTACCCGCAACTTGCGCACCGGCGCGTTTGAATGCCAGATACGTGCCAGTTCAGCATGAGCGCCGGTCGCGGAACTGGACATCCAGGCGCAAGTCGGAGCAAGGCCCGCGCCAACGGCCGACACCTACGTGTCCGTTGCAATGCCTCGCCTTGGTCGACGTCAAACCCTGGATGAACGACGCACGGCGCCAGCGCCTTCGGCGTGCGGGGCGCGACCCGACCGACCCCGCGAGCGGTTTCATCAGATCCGGATCCTGATCATCACAACGATGCCGAGCGGACTTCGGTGTGGACAGCGATGGCCGATGCTGCGCGGCTGGCATCGGTAGCGCCGCAATGCCTTCCGACGTGTTCAATACCGGTCGGCCAGATCCTCGTCGTCGACGACCCGCGCAGCCGCGGCGAGCCTACGCAACCTCGCGACCACGATGTCGGTGGCAGCTGCTGTGGGGGCGGCTGCTGTAGCAGCTGAGCCGGCGGCCAGCGGGACGCGGCGGGCATTATATATGGGCCAATGCTAAGTCTTCTGGAGTTCGGCGAAACCGCGTAGACTTCCAGCAGGTCGGGACAGCATTTTTGGAGCCCTATCATGACCGAGAGAAAGAGTTCACGCACAAGGTTCACCCGGCTGGCGGCTGCCGCCGGTATAGCCGCACTCGCCGCGATTCCGGTCGCCGCAGCCGCGGCAAAAGCGCCTACCGCGCAAGCAACCACGCCAACGTCTGTAACCCAGCAAGTCGACAGCCCTGGTTGGGGCGGCGGCCACGGCTGGGGCGGCGGCGGCTGGGGCGGTGGCGGCTGGGGCGGCGGCCACGGCTGGGGCGGTGGCGGCTGGGGTTGGGGTGGCAACGGCTGGGGTTGGGGCGGCAACGGCTGGGGTTGGGGTGGCGGCAACGGCTGGGGATGGAATCCCGGCTGGTGGCTACCCGGTGGCTGGGGCAGCTTCTAGCGCTGGTGATCGAGCCCGGACACGCACAGCGTGCCGGGCTCGGTCGCATCGAGTACCACCATGTGAAGCCAGGTTCGACCAACTCGGCTGGAGCCGGTGACGAGATGAAGATCGTATGTGTCGGTGGCGGGCCGGCCGGGTTGTACTTCGCTATTTCGATGAAGCGCCGCGACCCGGCCCATGACATCACGGTGATCGACCGCGATCCTCCCGGATCCACCTATGGCTGGGGCGTCGTGTATTGGGACGACCTGCTCGACATTCTGTATCGGAATGACCCCGACAGCGCCCAGGCGGTGCGTGCCGGGTCGGTCGTATGGCGTGAACAGGCAATCCATGTGTGCGACAACGAGACCGCGCATTTCGGGGGCTACGGGTTCAGCATGGGGCGCGCGGCCTTGCTCGACGTGCTTTCGCGACGGGCGAGGGACCTGGGCGTCGATGTCCAGCACGGGCGAAACGTGGATGATCTGTCCGGCTTCGACGATTTCGATCTCATCGTCGCCTCCGACGGCGCGAACAGCCGGATACGACAGCTGGGTGATCATCGTTTCGGCACGTCGGTCACACTCGGCGAGAATCGATATATCTGGCTCGGCACGGACAAGGTCTTCACCCGATTCACCTTCGCCTTCGAACACACCTCGGCCGGTTGGATCTGGTTTCACGCCTACCCGTCGATTGCCGGGAGAATCAGCACCTGCATCGTCGAATGCCAACCGCGGACTTGGCATGGACTGGGATTCGATTCCCTGGACGATCTGGAGAACGTGCGGGTTCTGGAGAACATATTCGGCCGCCCTCTCGACGGTCACTCGTTGATCAGCAAGACACGAGGCGAATTCGCAAGGTGGAGCCGATTTCCCGAGGTGACCAACAAGACCTGGTATCACGACAACGTGGTGCTGCTCGGCGATGCGGCGCACACGACGCACTTCACCATCGGCTCAGGCACCCGGTTGGCAATCGTCGACGCTGTCGTGCTCGCACAGAACCTGTACGAGCATGCCGAGGTCGCCGACGCACTGAAGAATTACGATGCGCAGCGGCGCGCCGCACTGCGCCCGATACAGGCCGCCGCCCGTACCAGCATGGTCTGGTTCGAACACGCCGACCGATATCTCGATCGCGGCGCCGTGCAGTTCGCCTATGCGATGTCGGTCCGGCACGGGCGGCAAATGCCGTGGCGGTATCAGCTGCACCTGCTCACGCAGGTACCCAGTGTGCGCAAGATCAGGCGTGCCATCGAATCCGGACAGCGATGGCGGCGGGCTGCCCGCCGTGGGGAGCTCGCGATGGCGCCCCGCTCGAGCCGCTAGCTCGCCGGTTCGGTGTCAAGGTTCGAATCCTGCCGAGGGCACACCATCAGCGCCGGATATGGCCGACGGCCCCGGCCGAGCGCCTACCCTGAACACACGAACGCCCCGTTGGATAGGCTTGGGTTCTAGTAGTGGTCGCAACATCCCAGCTCAAGGGGTGTAGTGGACTTTCAGATTCGAGAGGACCGGGGGCGGCATAGCGGCGGGCGGCC
>NZ_JBHTVV010000005.1:0-587488 GCF_042792755.1 Nocardia sp. NPDC056611 | reverse complement strand
GCCCGGTCCCATTCCGAACCCGGAAGCTAAGGCCACCTGCGCCGATGGTACTGCACTCGACAGGGTGTGGGAGAGTAGGACACCGCCGGAACATCCTTCGCGATAAGGGGACCCTCTTGGGTCCCCTTATCGGCGTTTAAGCACCCGGTGCTGCGTTGACGCTCGAGGCAGCGTGATTGAATTTGGGGTAGGTGGATCGCCCACCCGCCCTCCTCACGCGCTCTCCAGCGCCGTGGCCGGGTACCGCAGGCTACAAAGTACAGAGAGGGATCACCGTGGCGGAGCAGAACGACGGCCGCAAACCCTTCCGCCGCAATGACGGTGGATCCGGACAGGGCGGCTACGGTCGACGCGAGGACGGCGGACGCCGGGACCAGGGCCGGCCGTCGTACGGCGGTGGTCCGCGTCGCGAGGGCGGCGGCGGCCGCGAAGGCGGCTTCAACCGCGGTGGTGGCGGCGGCTTCAACCGCGGCAAGGACAATGAGCGCGGCGGTTTCAACCGCTCCGAGGGCGACCGCGATCGCGGCGGCTATCGGGGCGAGGGCCGGACCGGCTCCGATCGTGACGGCGGGAGCCGGGGCGGTTACAGCCGCGGCGATCGCGACGCTGGATTCAACCGGGACCGCGGCGACCGCCGCGAGGGCGGTTTCAACCGCGGTGGGGAGCGCCGTGAGGGCGGCTTCGATCGCGGTGGCGAACGCCGTGAAGGCGGGTTCAACCGTGGCGGTGGTGACCGTCGCGAAGGTGGCTTCAACCGTGGTGGCGGCAGTGCTCGTCGCGAGGGCGGCTTCGATCGCGGTGGGGAGCGCCGTGAAGGCGGGTTCAACCGCGGCGGAGATCGTCGTGAAGGCGGTTTCGATCGCGGTGGTGACCGTCGTGAGGGCGGTTTCAACCGCGGCGGGGAGCGCCGCGAGGGTGGATTCAGCCGTGGCGGTGGTGATCGTCGCGAAGGTGGCTTCAACCGTGGTGGCGGTGATCGTCGCGAGGGCGGTTTCAACCGTGGTGGCAGTGATCGTCGCGAGGGCGGTTTCAATCGCGGTGGCGAGCGCCGTGAGGGCGGGTTCAGCCGTGGTGGCGGTGACCGTCGTGAGGGCGGTTTCGATCGCGGTGGGGAGCGCCGCGAGGGTGGATTCAACCGTGGTGGTGACCGTCGTGAGGGCGGCTTCAACCGCGGCGAGCGCCGTGAAGGCGGATTCGACCGGGGTCGTGGGGATCGTCGCGAGGGCGGGTTCAGCCGCGGCGGTGAGAACCGTGGTGGCGGACGGGGATTCGATCGCGATCGTGGTCCGCGCGAGGAGAAGAGGAGCTTCGCGCGCGACGACGTCGACGCGACCGGTGGTGAGACCGCCCGCGAGGACAAGGATTTCGAGCAGGCCGGAAACGGTTCGGGCGAGCGGTCGTTCGATCGCGGTGCGGACCGTCGCCGGGGCGGCGAAGGCGCGCGGGCCGGTGGCGGCCGGCCGGGCGAGCGGCGGTCGGGTCGTCCCGACGAGCCGGGCCTGCCGGACGACGTGCAGCCCTCCGATCTCGAGCCGGCGGTGCGGCGCGATCTGCTGAGCCTGGACAAGAGCAATGCCGAGACGGTGGCCCGGCACTTGGTGATGGTGGCGCAGTTGCTGGACGAGGATCCGGAGCTGGCGCTCGAGCATGCGCGGGCGGCCCGGCAGCGGGCCGGCCGGATCGCCGTGGTGCGCGAGACCGCCGGTGTCGCGGCCTATCACGCGGGTGAGTGGGCCGAGGCGCTGTCGGAGCTGCGGACCGCGCGGCGCATGTCGGGTGGTTCCGGCCTGCTGGCCGTCATGGCGGATTGCGAACGGGGCCTGGGCCGTCCAGAGCGCGCCATCGAGCTGGGCCGCAGTGATGAGGCCCGCGCCCTGCAGGGCGACGAGGCGACCGAGCTGCGCATCGTGGTGGCGGGCGCGCGTATGGACCTGGGTCAGTTCGACCAGGCCGTGGTGACGCTGCAGACCGCGGAGCTGGATCCGGCGCGCTCGGGTTCGGCCGCCGCGCGGCTGTTCTACGCCTACGCCGAGGCGCTGCTGGCCGCCGGTCGCGAGGACGAGTCGCTGACCTGGTTCATGAACGCGGCGTCCGCGGACCACGACGGCGAGACCGACGCCGAGGAACGCGCCGCCGAACTCTCCGGCGAGGGTGACGCCGACGGCGCGGACTGGACCGCGGCCTTCGACGAGGATGACGAAGACACCGAAGACGAAGACGGCGAAGACGCCGAGGACGAATCGGATTCGGCTGCGGCGGAGCGGGATTCCGAAGACGATGGACCGGAGAAGTCGGCGAAACCCGCCGAGGGCTCCGAGAACTAGGACCGGCAAGTGAATTCGACCGTGCGGCAGCGCCACAGCGCAGCCGCACGGTCGTTTCTGTTTCTGTGCACAGTGAGAGGGACGGCGTAATGCGATTGCGGGACCGGTTCGAGGCCTTGCTACTGGATCTGGACGGGACGCTGTTCCGCGGCCACGAGCGGATTCCCGGTGCGCCGGAAGCGCTCTCGGCGGGTGCGCCCGCGCAGCGGCTGATGTATGTCACCAACAATGCGAGCCGTTCGGCGGACGCGGTGGCGCTGCATCTGCGCGAACTGGGTTTCGACGCGCACGAGGACGAGGTGGTGACCAGCGCGCAGGCGGCCGCGCGGCTGCTGACGCAGCGGATCCCGCCGGGGTCCACCGTGCTCGTGGTCGGCACCGACGACCTGATGTCGGAGGTGGAGAACGTGGGCCTGCAGGCGATCCGTCGCTTCGACGGCGCGCTGCCGAGCGCGGTGGTGCAGGGCCATTCGCCGCAGACCGGCTGGCCGGATCTGGCCGAGGCCGCCTACGCGCTGCGGCAGGGCGCACTGTGGGTGGCCGCCAATACCGATGCCACGCTGCCCACCGAACGCGGTCTCGCGCCGGGCAACGGGTCCATGGTGGCGGCGTTGCGGCACGCGTCGGGACTGGAGCCGATCGTGGCCGGCAAACCGTACGCGCCGTTGATGGAGGACGCGCTGGAACGCGCGGGCACCCGTGACGCGCTGGTGGTCGGCGACCGCCTCGACACCGATATCGACGGCGCGCACACCACCGGGCTGGAGTCGTTCATGGTTCTCACGGGCGTGAGCACGCTGGAGGATCTGCGCACCCAGCCCGCCGATCGCATGCCGACCTATATCGCCGAATCCCTGGATGCCCTGAACCATCCGGTGGCCGACCTCGACCCGGTGGTGCCGGGGGAGGGCGATATCGCCGAGGCGATCGCCGACTGTCTGGCCAAGGCGCCCGGCCGCGCGATCACCGTTCGCTCCATCTAGCACGCCGCGAGGTATCAAGCCTCACACGGCAGGGGCGGTGCGTCCGGTCGGCGACCACCGCCGCGCGGATGCAGCAGCCCGGCTCGCCCGGGCCAGGTCCGGCGGCCCCGATTCGGTGGCGACCATGGTCGGCGGGAAGGCGGCGGCCTCGGGGAGCACCCAGCCGCCGCCGGTCCGGATATCCAGGGCGGCCCGCGCGGCCGCCAGTCGCGTTGCCTGTTGCCGCCGGTATCCCAGGAAGGCCGCTGTTCGGTGGCGCGCCCGTTGAGCCAGGAGAAATCTCACCCGCCCACCGGGGCCGCGTCGGCCTCGGCGATCAGTTCCTCGAAGTCGCTGTCCATTTGCCTTGTCCTGTCAGCAGCACCCGATGGTGGTCGGCGCGGCCGCCCCGGTCGGCGGTCGGATCGGGATGCGGCGGGGTACGTGTGTTCGAATGCGGGTTCGGGTAGCGTTATCGCCACGATGACTATGCCCATGCCTCGACCGCAGATTCCCGTGCCGGGACAACATCCCGGCACGCCTGGAGCGCACCCCGGCATGCCGGGTCCCCGCCCGGGCGCGCCGCTGCCGGGACAGCATCTGGCGGGCGCGAATCAGGAGTTCGCCGACCCGGATCGGGTCCGGACCGAGGTGGACGCGCTGCTGGCCGAATTGTCGGCGGGCGCGCCGAATCCGGGCTTCCCGGGCGCGCCGAGCGTGCACTCGGAGGGTACCGACATCGTGCGGCGGGCCAAGATTCTGGAGCAGGCGCACGAGGTGCTGGTGCAGGCGCTGGCCACGGTGGACAAGATCTGAGGTGGCCAGGCGCGCGCGGGTGGACGCGGAACTGGTTCGCCGCGGATTGGCGCGGTCGCGGGAACACGCGGTCGAGCTGATCAACGCGGGCCGCGTCCTGATCAATGGGTCGGTCGCCACCAAACCGGCGACCGGAGTCGAAACGAGCACCCCCCTGCTGGTGCGGGAGCAGCCCGACGAGGTGCAGTGGGCCTCGCGGGGTGCGCACAAATTGCTGGGCGCGCTCGAGGCGTTCGAGCCGCAGGGCGTGTCGGTGGACGGCAAGCGCTGTCTGGACGCGGGCGCGTCCACGGGTGGTTTCACCGATGTGCTGCTGTCGAAGGGCGCGAAAGAGGTGGTGGCCGCCGATGTCGGCTACGGCCAGCTGATCTGGCGGCTGCAGAATGACGACCGCGTCCTGGTGCACGATCGCACCAATGTGCGGGCGCTGACTCCCGAACTCATCGGCGGCACCGTCGATCTGGTGGTCGCGGACCTGTCGTTCATCTCCCTGGGGCTGGTGCTGCCCGCGTTGGCCGCCTGCTGCGCGCCGGGCGCGGATCTGCTGCCGATGGTGAAGCCGCAGTTCGAGGTGGGCAAGGAGCGGGTGGGTTCCGGTGGCGTGGTGCGGGATCCGGCGTTGCGCGCCGAGGTGGTGCGCGAAGTCGCCGCCGCGGCAGCGGCTCTCGGGCTGCGCACGCGCGGCGTGACGGCCAGCCCGCTGCCCGGTCCGTCCGGGAACGTCGAGTATTTCCTGTGGCTGCGCAAGGAGTCCGCGCCGGTCGGGCCGGATGCGGCCGAACCGGTGGCGACCGGCGACGCCGCGGGCGTCGGTGCGGCCGCCTACGATGCTGACGAGGCGGCGCGTGTGGCGGCGCTGATCGAGCGTGCGGTGCAGGAGGGTCCACAGTGAACGCGGCGAGCCCGGCCAGGGAAGTGCTGCTGGTCGCACATCCGGGACGCCCGGAGATCACCGATACCGCGCATCGGGTCGCGAAGATCCTGTGCGGGGCCGGGATCGGGCTGCGGGTGCTCGAGGACGAGGCCTACAGCACCCGCTTCGACCTCGACGACGACGGCACCTCCAACGGCTACCCGATGCGGGTGATGACGCACGATCTGGTCGCCGCGGTCGGCACCGAGATGGTGCTCGCGCTCGGCGGTGACGGCACGTTCCTGCGCGCGGCCGAACTCGCGCGCGCCGCGTCGGTGCCCGTGCTCGGAATCAACCTGGGCCGCATCGGCTTTCTCACCGAAGCCGAGGCCGAACACCTCGACGAGGCGCTCTCGCAGGTGGTGCGGCGCGACTACACCGTCGAGGAACGGATGACCATCGACGTCTCCGTGCGCGTCGACGACACGATCGTGGAACGCGGCTGGGCGCTGAACGAGGCCAGCATCGAGAACGCGGCCCGCATGGGCGTGCTCGAAGTGGTGCTCGAGGTCGACGGCCGCCCGGTGTCGGCGTTCGGTTGCGACGGTGTGCTCATCGCCACGCCGACCGGGTCCACCGCCTACGCCTTCTCGGCGGGCGGTCCGGTGGTGTGGCCGGAACTCGAAGCGCTGCTGGTGATTCCCTCCAATGCCCACGCCCTGTTCGCGCGACCCCTGGTGACCAGCCCGGATTCGCTGATCGCGGTGGAAACGGTGGCGACCGGACACGACGCGATTGTTTTTCTCGACGGCCGACGCACCCTCGCATTGCCGCGGGGCGGCCGGGTCGAGACGGTCCGCGGGACCGAACCGGTGCGGTGGGTTCGGCTCGATTCCGCGCCGTTCGCCGATCGGATGGTGCGCAAATTCCAGTTGCCCGTGACAGGCTGGAGAGGCCGACAGCGGACGGAGAGCACGAGTGCTGACAGAGATCAGGATTGACGGGCTGGGCGTAATTTCCACCGCCACCGCACAATTCCACGAAGGTCTGACCGTTTTGACGGGTGAGACCGGTGCGGGCAAGACGATGGTGGTGACGAGCCTGCATTTGCTCAGCGGCGCCCGCGCCGACGCGGGCCGCGTGCGCCTGGGCGCGTCGCGAGCCGTGGTGGAGGGGCGTTTCACCGTCGACGAGGTGCACGACGGCGCAGTCGGCGAGGTGGAGGAGGTGCTGGAATCCACCGGGGCCGAACGCGATGACGATGGCAGCATCATCGCCGTCCGCACCGTCGGCAGCGACGGCCGCTCCCGCGCCCACCTGGGCGGCCGGTCCGTCCCCGCCTCGGTGCTCTCGGATTTCACCGGTCCGCTGCTGACCGTGCACGGCCAGAACGACCAGCTGCGGCTGCAGCGCCCGGACCAGCAGTTGCACGCGCTGGACCAGTTCGCCTCCGATGCGGTGGCCCCGCTGCTGGCCAAGTATCAGAAGGCGCGAAAGGCCTGGCTGGACAAGCGCAATCAGCTGCTGGAACGCACCGCGCGCAGCCGGGAGCTCGCGCTGGAAGCCGATCATCTGACCCAGTCGCTGGCCGAGATCGACGCCATCGCACCCGAACCCGGCGAGGACGAGCATCTCGTCGGCGAGGTGCGGCGGCTCTCGGATCTGGACTCGCTGCGCGAGGCCGGGTCCATCGCCCACGACGCGCTGGCCGGTCCGGCGGATTCGCCGGGCGAGGCGGCGGGCGCGCTGGATCTGCTCGGCACCGCCCGCGCGCGCATCGAATCCTCCGACGACCCGAAGCTGACGGCGCTGGCTCCCCGTCTGGGCGAGGCGATTTCGGTGGTGGTGGACCTGACCACCGAGCTCAGCTCCTATCTCTCGGATCTGCCGTCGGATCCGGGCGCGCTGGAGTCCATGCTGACCCGGCAGGCCGAGCTCAAGACGCTGACCCGCAAGTACGCGCCCGATATCGACGGCGTCATCAAGTGGGCCGACGAGGCGCGCACCCGGCTGTCCTCGCTGGACGTGTCCGAGGAAGCCCTGGCCGCGCTGGCCGCCGATGTCGAGACCGCCGCCGAGAAGGTGCGCGAGACCGCCCGCAAGCTGACCGCCGCGCGCGGCAAGGCCGCCGGCAAGCTGGCCAGCGCGGTGAGCACCGAACTGGGCGGCCTCGCCATGGGCCGCGCGCGGCTCGAGGTCGGCGTCGGTCCGATCCTGGCGGGCGTGCAGGATTCGGCGCCGCTGGTCATCGACGGTCAGGAACTGCACGCCGGATCGACCGGTGTCGACGAGGTGGAGTTCCGGCTGGCCGCGCACTCCGGTGCGCATCCGCTGCCGTTGAGCCGCAGCGCTTCCGGCGGTGAGCTCTCACGCATCATGCTGGCGCTGGAAGTGGTGCTGGCCAGTTCCGAGCACGGCACCACCATGGTGTTCGACGAGGTCGACGCCGGTGTGGGTGGTCGCGCGGCGGTCGAGATCGGTCGTCGCCTGGCGCGTCTGGCGCGCACCCATCAGGTCATCGTCGTGACTCACCTACCGCAGGTGGCGGCCTTCGCCGACACCCACCTGGTGGTCGACAAACTCGATGACGGCCAGGCCGTGAAGTCGGGGGTGAAGGCGCTGACCCAGGACGAACGGGTCGTGGAGCTGGCTCGCATGCTGGCGGGCATGGGCGACACCGAGACCGGTCGCGCGCACGCGTGGGAGCTGCTCACCACCGCGCACTCCGAGAAGGTCGGCGCGGCCGCCTCCGGCGAATAACGCCTCCCCGAACAGAAAACCGGCCGAGACCCGAGCGGGTCCGGCCGGTTTTTCGTGCGTTCGTCGCGCCGGTCCTACTTCACGGCCTTGCGCACGCCGCCGATGAGGGCGTTGGTGAGGGCGCGCAGGCCGGGCTCGAGGATCTGGGCCGGAAGCGGGAGGCTCGGCTCGGATTCCATGGTGTAGACGACCCGGGTGCCGCCGGGAGCGTCGGAGAAGGCGATGGTGCCGACGTGCCGCTTGACCGGAGCGCCCGCGATGACGCGGTAAACCATGCGCTCACCGGGGACGAGCTCGGTGGTCTCCTCGGTCGGGCCGATGCCGGCGATGCCGAGCTGGTACTGGGCGCCGACGCCGGACGGGCTGCCGATGCCCGGCTTCTTCAGCGAGATCTTGATGGGCAGAAAGGGATTGAGGCTGTCGCGCTCGGAGAAGAGTTTGTACACGACGTCGCGGGGGGCGGGAATGACGGTGTCGACCGTGGTGCTGGCCATGACGGCATTGTCTCCTTTCGTGCCGGTGCTCGGAGCATATCCTTACCGGCCGGTAAGAAGATAGCCACGAACCGGACAACCTGCGACCGCCGGGACTCGAGCAACATTTCGGCGATCAAATGGTGATGCTGACCGGCGCGCCTCCACCATGGGTTGAGAGTTTGGGGTGATCATCGGTCGCTATGAAGATGATGGGCCTGCTGTCGCGCAATACCGAAACGCTGCCGGGTCTGACCGGGATGGCCCGGGTGGACCGTAATACCAGGCGTTTGCTGCAGCGCGTGGGCCCGGGGGATGTGGTCGTCCTCGACGAGTGCGACCTCGACCGGCTCACCGCCGACCGCCTGGTCGAGGCCCAGGTCGCGGTGGTAGTCAATGCCTCACCCTCGATCTCCGGGAGATACCCGAACCTGGGACCGGAAGTGCTGGTGGCCAACGGCATTCAGTTGCTGGACGCGGTCAGCTCGGACGTGTTCAAGAAGATCAAGGACGGCACCAAGGTGCGCGTCGAGGGCGGAGTGGTCTACGCCGACAAGCTCGCCAAGAAGGAGCCCGAGGCCCTCGTGGAGGGCATCGAACTCACCGAGGCGACCATCGCCGAGCGCATGATCGAGGCTCGAAACGGGCTCGCCGACCACCTGGAAGCCTTCTCCGGCAACACCATAGAGTTCATTCGCACCGAGTCCTCCTTGCTCATCGACGGCATCGGCGTGCCCGATGTCGAGGTCGAGATGAAGAAGCGGCATGTCGTGGTGGTGGCCGACGGTCCCGAGCACATCGAGGACCTCAAGCGCATCAAGCCGTTCATCAAGGAGTACGCCCCGATCCTGATCGGCGTGGGCCGCGGCGCGGACACCCTGACCCGCCACGGGTATCGCCCCGACCTGATCGTCGGCGATCCGGAGGAGATCACCGCCACCACGCTCAAGTCCGGCGCGGAGGTGATCCTGCCCGCCGACACCGACGGCCACGCCAAGGGGCTCGAGCGCATCCAGGATCTGGGCATCGGCGCGACCACCTTCCCGTCCTCGGGCGCGCCCTCGGATCTGGCGCTGCTGCTGGCCGACCACCACGGCGCGTCGCTGATCGTGACCGTCGGCGCGGCGGCCTCGCTGGACGACTTCTTCGACCGGGGCCGCCGCGACTCCAATCCGGCGACCTTCCTGACCCGTCTCAAGATGGGCACCAAGCTCATGGACGCCAAGGCCGTGGCCTCGCTGTACCGGCACCGGGGTTCCGGCTGGGCGATCGCGCTGGTGGTGCTGGCCGCGCTGGTGGCCCTGGTGGTCGCGGTGCTGGCCACGCACATGGGCGCGGAAGCGGTGACCTGGATTTCCGACACCTGGGATCGCGGATGGCACTGGGTGGAGCGGCTATTGGACCGGCAGAGGTAGAGGACCGAATGATTTCTTTTCGCCACCACGCGATTTCGATCGCCGCGGTATTCCTGGCCCTGGCGGTGGGCGTGGTGCTGGGCACCCGGGCGCAAGGCAACGGGTTGTTCTCCGGCACGGGCGAGCGGCAGCAGGTCGGCGACCTGCGAGCCGAGAACGGACGGCTGACCGAACAGGTGAAGGCGGCCGACGCCTTCCTGTCCGGCGCGTCCGGCAAGCTGCTGACCGGGGCTCTGGCCAAACGGTCGGTTCTGATCTTCACCACGCCCGACGCGGACAGCGGCGATGTCGACGCGGTCAGCGCGGCGCTCACCACCGCCGGGGCCGCGGTCACCGGGCGGGTCGGCCTCTCCGGCGCGTTCACCGACTCCTCCGAGGGCGATCGGCTGCGCACCGCGCTGGTGAACATGGTGCCCGCGGGCGCGCAGCTCAAAGTCGACGCCGTCGACCAGGGCAGCCTCGCGGGCGATCTGCTCGGGCAGGTGCTGCTGGTCGATCCGGGCAGCGGGCAGCCGCGCGGCACCCAGCAGGAGCGCGGCCTCGCCCTGGAGACGCTGCGCGGCGGCGGCTTCCTGACCCCCGCCGGGGACGTGCAGCCCGCCCAGCTGGCCGTGGTGGTCACCGGGGACGGCGCGCGGGCCGAGGAGAACAACCGGGGCACCATCATCGCCCGATTCGCGGGCGGGCTGCGGTCCCACGGCGCCGGTGTGGTGCTGGCGGGTCGCTACGGAGCCGCCGACGGGCCGGGCGCGATCGCGGTGGCCCGTTCCGAGCTCGGGCTGGCTGCCGTCACCACCGTCGACAACGCCGATCGCGAGATCGGGCGGATCACCACCGTGCTCGGGCTCACCGAGCAGCTGAACGGCGGTACCGGTCGTTACGGCACGGGTGCGAAGGCGACCTCGCTCACAGTCGCCGCCATGCCGCATTGACCGCGGTGAACACAAAGCCAACGCCGAGCACCGGAAAGGTTGCCCGCGACACGCGGAACCGAGTCGGTCGCGGGCAGCCGAACACGCGTGGCATGCGATCAGCCTCCGCAATCCGTGTTACCGTGAAGACCCGTGGGTAATTCACGGATTCCGGCGCGCGCGGCCACGAAACACATCTTCGTCAGCGGCGGTGTCGCCTCTTCACTCGGTAAGGGTTTGACCGCCTCCAGCCTCGGTCAGCTGCTGACGTCGCGCGGTCTGCGCGTCACGATGCAGAAGCTGGATCCGTACCTGAACGTCGATCCCGGCACCATGAACCCCTTCCAGCACGGTGAGGTGTTCGTGACCGAGGACGGCGCGGAGACGGACCTCGACGTCGGCCACTACGAACGGTTCCTGGACCGCGATCTGTCCGGGGACGCCAATGTCACCACCGGCCAGGTGTACTCGAAGGTGATCGCCAAGGAGCGTCGCGGCGAGTACCTCGGCGACACCGTGCAGGTGATCCCGCACATCACCGACGAGATCAAGAGCCGCATCCTCGCGATGACCGGTCCCGATCTGCACGGGCAGGCGCCCGATGTGGTGATCACCGAAATCGGTGGCACCGTCGGCGATATCGAGTCGCAGCCGTTCCTCGAGGCGGCGCGCCAGATCCGCCACGAGGTGGGTCGCGACAACTGCTTCTTCCTGCACGTCACGCTGGTGCCCTACCTGGGCCCGTCGGGCGAGCTCAAGACCAAGCCGACCCAGCACTCGGTGGCGGCGCTGCGCAATATCGGTATCCAGCCCGACGCGCTGATCCTGCGCTGCGACCGCGATGTGCCGCAGCCGCTGAAGAACAAGATCGCGCTCATGTGCGACGTGGATGTGGACGCCTGCATCTCGACGCCGGACGCGCCGTCGATCTACGACATTCCGAAGGTGCTGCACCGGGAGGGCTTGGACGCGTACGTGGTCCGCAAGCTCGGGCTGCCCTTCCGCGACGTGGACTGGACGGTCTGGGGCGATCTGCTGGACCGCGTGCACAACCCGCGCGAAGAGGTCACCGTCGCGCTGGTCGGCAAGTACGTGGACCTGCCCGACGCCTACCTGTCGGTCACCGAGGCGCTGCGCGCGGGCGGTTTCGCCGCACGGGCCAAGGTCAACATCCGCTGGGTGCAGTCCGACGAGTGCGAGACCGAAGCCGGTGCGCGCTCGCACCTGGCCGACGTCGACGGCATCCTGATCCCCGGCGGCTTCGGCATCCGCGGCATCGAGGGCAAGGTGGGCGCCATCCGTTTCGCCCGCGAGCACAAGATTCCGCTGCTGGGCCTGTGCCTGGGCCTGCAGTGCGTGGTCATCGAGGCGGCGCGCTCGGTGGGCATGAAGGACGCCAACTCGGCGGAGTTCGAGCCCGACACCAAGTTCCCGGTCATCTCGACCATGGCCGATCAGGAGCAGATCGTGGCCGGCGAGGCCGACCTGGGCGGCACCATGCGGCTCGGCGCGTATCCGGCTGTGCTGCAGAAGGATTCGCTGGTCGCGCAGGCCTACGGTGAGACCGAGGTCTCCGAGCGGCACCGCCACCGCTACGAGGTCAACAACACCTACCGCGACAAGATCGCCAAGAGCGGCCTGAAGTTCAGCGGCACCTCCCCGAACGGCCACCTGGTCGAGTTCGTGGAATACCCGCAGAACCAGCACCCGTTCCTGGTCGCCACCCAGGCGCACCCGGAGCTCAAGTCCCGCCCGACCCGCCCGCACCCGCTGTTCGCGGCGCTCATCTCGGCGGCGCTGGAGTACAAGGCCGCCGAACGCCTCCCGGTCGAGATCCCGGCCGAGGCCACCGCGCCGGAAGGCGAGAAGGTCTCCAAGTAGCCCGCCACCGAGGGTGAAACCCGAAACCGCCCGAGCGCCCTGAGCGCCGGGCGGTTTCGCGTTTCGAGCCCCTGGCTCCACCGGGGGTGCCGCCCGCGCCTCGCGTTCGGCGTACCGGCGTGCCCGTGGCGTGCGCCACGGTCCCGCCGCCGGAGGGTCCGGTGTGTCCTGGCGGCACGGTGATTCGCGCTACGGTTCTCGGATGACGTCCTCCGGTCCGGTTCCCGGTTCACACGAATTCGATGTTCTGTCCAGTCGCACCGTGTACTCGGGGGCGATTGTCGCGCTACGGCTGGACCAGGTGGTCATGCCCGGCGGGAAGGTGGCCGAGCGGGAGGTGATCGAGCACCACGCGGCGGTCGCGGTGGCGGCGCTCGACGAGGACGAGAATCTGGTGCTGATCAATCAGTATCGGCATCCGATCGGGCGGCGGTTGCTGGAATTGCCCGCCGGGTTGCTGGACAAGCAGGGGGAGGATCCGCTGGAGGCGGCCAAGCGGGAGCTGGCCGAGGAGACGGGGCTGGCGGCGCGGGAGTGGGCGGTGCTGGTGGATGTGGCGCTGTCGCCGGGGTTCACCGATGAGGCGCTGCGGGTGTATCTCGCCACCGGGCTATACGAAACCGACCGGCCCGACCCGGAAATGGAGGAGGCCGACCTCCAATTGCTGCGGATGCCCTTGGCGGAGGCGGTGCAGGCCGCGCTGGCGGGGGAGATCACCAATGCCACCGCGGTCGCCGGAGTCACCGCGCTGATGACGGCCCGGGCCACCGGGGCCGTGCTGCGCCCCGCGGACGCGCCGTGGCCCGGCCTGCCGACCGCCTTCCTGGACCGTAAGGCGCGGGGGCACGCCGAGTAGATCCCGATTGGGAAACTTGTTCTGTTTGCCAGGGTTTGGCCGGGGGAGTTCGTCGGTGGCTGCTGCAATGATGTGACCCGTGCTGAAGCGGCAGATCGACGCGTACCTCGACCATCTGGCGGTCGAGCGCGGCGCCGCGCGCAATACGCTCAGCGCCTACCGCCGCGATCTGGGGCGATACCGGCACTTCCTGTCCGAGCGCGGGGTGGAAACGCTTGCGCGCGTGGCCGAATCGGACATTGCCGACTACATGGTGTCGTTGCGGTCCGGCGACGCCGAGCATCCCGCGCTGGCGGCGTCCTCGGCGTCGCGGGCGCTGGTCGCGGTGCGCGGGCTGCACCGGTTCGCGACGGCGGAGGGGATCACCGACGCGGATGTGGCCCATCCGGTGAAACCGCCGACGCCCGCCCGCAGGCTGCCGAAAGCCCTTCCTTACGACCAGATCTCGCGGCTGCTCGACGCGGCCGGCGGCGACATCGCCGACGGCCCGCGCGGGCTGCGGGACCGGGCCCTGCTGGAATTGCTGTACTCCACGGGCGCGCGCATCTCCGAAATCGTCGGCCTGGACGTGGACGACATCGACACCGCCGAGCGCGCGGTCGTACTGCGCGGCAAGGGCGGCAAGCAGCGCATGGTCCCGATCGGCCGGCCCGCCCTGGCCGCCCTGGACAACTACCTGGTCCGCGGCCGCCCCGATCTCTCCGCGCGGGGCCGCGGCAACAGTGCCCTGTTCCTCAACCATCGCGGCGGCCGGCTGTCCCGCCAGACCGCTTGGCAGGTCCTGCAATCCGCGGCCGAACGCGCGGGCATCGCGGCGCAGGTGTCGCCGCACACCCTGCGCCACTCGTTCGCGACCCACCTGCTCGACGGCGGCGCGGATGTCCGGGTCGTGCAGGAACTGCTGGGCCACGCCTCGGTGACCACCACGCAGATCTACACCCTGGTCACGGTCGGCACGCTGCACGAGGTCTGGGCGACCGCGCACCCGCGCGCCCGGTGAGAGTGCCGTGGCGTCCCGAATGGCGCGGGTCTCGAAAAGCATTGTCGCCCCGAGGCTCTCCCACCCGGTCTGCGGTCCGCGGGCGTGGCGCGCACGGGATGTCACTGGAGGAACGCCCACGGGCGCCTGTGAGAGCGCGTTGTCCGCAACCGGACTCCGCCGACCGGGCTCGCGGCGCAGTTGCGCCATACCCGTATCCTCCAATTCCGCCGATTCCGGTTTATCCGGTGCTTCGGGCGCGGAACATGACCCTGAACCCGTAACCTGCTGTGCCACAGTGCAACGAGACGTCCAGGACCGGTCCTCGGCCCGGCTCGGGCGTCTGTACCGGGTCTGAAGTGCAGGTTTAGGGTGCGTGTCCGAACGTTGGTCTCGCGCGAACAGGCGGTAGCGTCTAGGAGGAAACCCGATCGCACACGCGGCCGGGTGCGTCGTCCATTCCAGGCCGGTGGGCGGGGCAAGGGCAGGAACGTCGAAGGAGCAGCGGACGTGACGACTACCGGTGGTGCGGGCCAGCGGATCGAAACCGCCGCGCAAACACTGTGGGAGGCACCCGATGTGGTGTCCGACGGCAAAGAGGTCGGTCCCACCGGACGCCCGCTGCGCGAGATTCCCGAACCGCCCGAACCGGACCACACCGGCCCCGCGCTGATCGTCGCCATGTGCAATCAGAAAGGCGGGGTCGGCAAGACCACCTCGACCATCAATCTCGGTGCGGCGCTGGCGGAATACGGGCGCAAGGTGCTGCTGGTGGACCTGGATCCGCAGGGCGCGCTGTCGGCGGGACTCGGTGTGGCGCATCACGATCTGAACGTGACCGTGCACAACCTGCTCGTCGGCCCCGGCAAGGTGAATCCCGACGACGTGCTGATGAACACCAAGGTCGACGGCATGGATCTGCTGCCCAGCAATATCGACCTCTCGGCCGCGGAGATCCAGCTCGTCAACGAGGTCGGCCGCGAGCAGACCCTGGGGCGCGCCCTGGCGCCGCTGCGCGACCGCTACGACTACATCCTCATCGACTGCCAGCCGTCGCTGGGCCTGCTCACCGTGAACGCCCTGGCCTGTGCCGACGGCGTCATCATCCCGATGGAATGCGAGTACTTCTCGCTGCGCGGACTGGCCCTGCTCAACGACACCGTGGAGAAGGTGCGGGACCGGCTGAACCCGGAGCTGACCCTGTACGGCATCGTGGTCACCATGTTCGATGCCCGCCTATTGCATTCGCGCCAGGTCATGACGCGCGTGGTCGAGGTGTTCGGCGACCTCGTGTACGACACCGTGATCTCGCGGACCGTCCGCTTCCCCGACGCCAGCGTCGCGGGTGAGCCCATCACCACGTGGGCGCCGAAATCCGGTGGCGCGGAAGCCTATCGGGCAATGGCCCGGGAAGTCATCCAGCGGTCGGGCCGTTGAGCGATCCTCTCGACTCGGCGTCCGGCCACGACCTCGCGGACGCGGATTCCAGCATGCCCGGGGATGGGTCGCCGGTAGTGAGCGACATCGTCGGCGCTGGTGAGGACGTTGCCGGTGCGGACATCGGCGATGCGGATGTGGCCGGGCAGGACCCGGCCGGTGTCGTCGCGGACATCGCCGGGGCCGGTGCGGACGAGAACGCCGACAGCGCGACCGCGCCGGGTTCGTCGGTGGTGTCCGATATCGCAGGGTCCGGCGCTGTGGCGAAGCCCCCCGCGATGGACGCTGCTGTGGCATCCGAAAGTTCGGACAATGCGGGCAAATTCCATCTGAAGCTGGCCAACTTCGAGGGCCCCTTCGACCTGCTGCTGCAACTGATCAGTTCGCGACGCCTCGACGTCACCGAGATCGCGCTGCACAAGGTGACCGACGAGTTCATCGCCCACACCAAGGCACTCACCTCCCGCTTGTCCGAGGTGAAGGGCCTGCGGGCGGACAAGGTCCTGGACCAGACCACCGAATTCCTGCTCATCGCCGCCACCCTGCTCGATCTGAAGGCGGCCCGGCTGCTGCCCTCGGGCGAGGTGTCCGACGAGGAAGACCTGGAGTTGCTGGAGGCGCGCGACCTGCTCTTCGCCCGGCTGCTGCAGTACCGCGCGTTCAAGCAGGTCGCGGAACTGCTGGGCGAGCTGGAGGCGGCGGCGCTGCAACGGTATCCGCGCGCGGTGTCGCTCGAGGAGCGGTATCTGGCGCTGTTGCCCGAGGTTACGCTGGGGGTGGACGCCGCGGGATTCGCGGAGGTCGCGGCCACCGTGTTCCGGCCGCGTCCGCGACCGCGGGTGGGGCTGGATCACATCCACGCCCACGCCATCTCGATCGCCGAGCAGGCCGCGCTCGTGCTGGAGATGCTCAAGAACGCGGGCGCGGGTGGCTGGACGACCTTCCATGAACTCTGCGCCGACTGCGAGCTGCCGATCCAGATCGTGGCCCGCTTCCTCGCGCTGCTCGAGCTCTACCGCGGCAAGACCATCGAGTTCGACCAGCCCGACCCGCTGGGCCCGCTGTCCGTCAGTTGGATCGGCGAGCTCGAGGACCAACCCGCCCAACCGGTGACGATTGAAGAGGACTACGGGTGACCGAGGTGCACACCATGGATGACGACGCGCAGGACCAGCCCGCCGGCAGCCAGCCCGCACCCCGGCCGACTCTGGCCGAGCAGATCATCGCCGAAGCGGCCGCGGCCGCCAAGGCCCGCGCGGCGGCCGGACCGGACGCGACCGAGTCCGCGGCCGCCGCCGAGCCCACGCCCGAGGTCGCCGAGCCCGGCGATGGAAGCGTCGAGGCAACCGCCGACGGTGCCGAGGCCCTGGCGGAGCCTGTGGTGCCCGCTGACGAAGCTCTTCCGCTCGAGGTTGCTACCGAGAGCCCGGAGTCCGATGCCGAAATCTCCGGGCGGGCGGCCGACATCACACCGGGCGAGGCCGAAATCACAGCGCTCCGGGACGAGGTCACATCGGCAGCGAACGAAGTCACAGTGCCCGATGCCGAAACGCCCGATGCCGAAGCGGCTCAGGCCGACGCTGCGGACACGGGGGCAGTCGCCGCGCCGCCCGCTCTCGCGGTCGATCCGCAGGAGTTCGACGACGAGGACGAGCTGTCGGAGGCGGAGTTCCGGTCCGCGCTGGAGGCCATGTTGCTGGTGGTCGACGCGCCCGCGCCGACGGAACTGCTGGCCTCGGCATTGCGGGATCACCCGGTCCGGGTGGAGGCGGCGCTGCGGGAGATGTCGGCGGAGTTGACCGCGCGGCGCAGTGGCATGGATCTCAGGTTCGTCGGCGACGGCTGGCGGTACTACACGCGGACGGAATTCGCTCCCTATGTGGAACGTATGCTGTTGGACGGCGCACGATCGAAACTGACTCGCGCGGCTTTGGAAACCATGGCGGTGATCGCGTACCGTCAACCGGTTACCCGAGCACGCGTGAGCGCGGTGCGCGGCGTGAACGTGGATGGCGTGATCAGGACCCTGCTGGCGCGGGGGCTGATCGCGGAGGCCGGAGCGGACCCGGAGACCAACGGCACTCTGTACATCACCACCGAGCTGTTCCTGGAACGGATCGGGCTTGCGTCACTGGCGGATCTGCCGCCGTTGGCCCCGCTGCTCCCGGGCGTCGACCTGATCGACGAGATCAACGAGAGCTTGGAGACCGACCCCCGGTACACCAGGCTGAAGAAACCGGCCGAGGCGGATATCGACCTCGGCACCGAAGACTGAAATTAGGACAACGTGAATACACCCGCTCGCCGAGATGGCACACCGGATCGTAGGAAACGTGGCAGCGAACCGCCCCGTGGCGGTTCCCGCGCCGCCCGAGGCCGGACCGGAGACGACCGGTCCGCTGCCGGCGGCAATTCTTATGGCGGAGCCCGTGGCGGCTCCACGTCGCGCGGCTCGCGCGGCGACTCGCCCTCCTGGGGCGGCAATTCCCGCGGTGACTCCCGCGGCGGCTCGGGTTCGTACGGCCGGGACTCGGATCGTTCGCGCGGTGGCGCGGGGTCCTCTGGCCGTGACTCGGACCGTTCGCGTGGCGGCTCGGGTTCGTACGGCCGGGATTCCGACCGTTCGCGTGGCGGCTCGGGTTCGTTCGGTCGTGACTCGGACCGTTCGCGCGGTGGCGCGGGTTCGTACGGCCGGGATTCCGACCGTTCGCGCGGTGGCGCCGGTTCGTACGGCCGGGATTCCGACCGTTCGCGTGGCGGTTCCGCTCCCCGCGGCGAAAGCCAGTGGGGCGCAAGCGGTTCCCGTGGCGGCGCGCCCGCTCGCGGCGGCTCGGGGTCCGGCTTCGGCGGTCAGGGCGGTAACTCCGCGCGCGGCAACCAGTCTCGCGGTATCGGCGGCGGTCGCCCGCTGGCCCCGCACACCTCGCCGAACACCACCGGCAAGAAGAAGACCGCCAAGCCGGAGCGCAAGATCGTCGCGCCCGTGCTGATCAGCAATGCCAAGCCCGCCCGGCACCAGCACGTGGACTTCGAGGAGCGGGCTCCGAAGAAGCTGCCGTGGGGTGAGGGTGAGCGCCTGCAGAAGGTCCTGGCCAAGGCCGGTGTGGCCTCGCGTCGCGTGGCCGAGGACATGATCGACGCCGGTCGTATCGAGGTGGACGGCAAGATCGTGCGTGAGCAGGGTCTGCGCATCGATCCCGAGACCGCGGTGGTCCGGGTCGACGGCGTGCGCGTGGTCATCCGCTCCGAGCAGGTGTACCTGGCGCTGAACAAGCCCAAGGGCTGGCAGTCGACCATGTCCGACGAGATGGGCCGCCCGTGTGTGGGCGATATCGTGGCCGAGCGGATCGCCGCCGGTCAGCGCCTGTTCCACGTCGGCCGCCTGGACGCCGACACCGAGGGCCTGCTGCTGCTCACCAATGACGGTGATCTGGCGCATCGGCTCATGCACCCCTCCTTCGAGGTGTCCAAGACCTACCTGGCCACCGTGAACGGCGAGGTCCGCAATCGTGAGGTCGGCAAGCAGCTCAAGGACGGCGTCGAGCTCGAGGACGGGCCCGCGTCGGTGGACAAGTTCCAGGTGCTCGAGGTCGGCAACGGCAAGTCGCTGGTGAAGGTGGTGCTGCACGAGGGTCGCAAGCACATCGTGCGCCGCCTGCTGGACGCCGTCGGGCATCCGGTGACCGCGCTGGTGCGCACGCACGTCGGGCCGATCGCGCTCGGTGATCAGCGGCCGGGCACGCTGCGCGTGCTGGGCCGGGACGAGGTCGGGAAGCTCTACGAGGCGGTGTCGTTGTGAACGGTGTGGGATCTCTGATCGATGCGGCCGGCGCCCTGACCGGTTCGGCGAAGCTGGTCGTGGCCATGGACGGCCCGTCGGGCACCGGCAAGTCGAGCGTGTCGCGCATGCTGGCGACCCGGCTCGAGGCCAGCTACCTCGACACCGGCGCCATGTACCGGGTGGCGACGCTGCGCGTGCTGCGCAGCGGCGTGGACCTGGACGACGCGGCCGCCATCGCCGTCGCGGTGAAGGAACTGCCGCTGACCATCGGCACCGATCCGAGCCGGGAGGTCATCCTGCTCGACGGTGAGGACGTCTCCGGTGAGATCCGCGGCAACGCGGTCACCCAGGCGGTGTCCGCGGTGTCGGCGGTGCCCGAGGTGCGCGAGCAGCTGGTCGCGCTGCAGCGGGAGCTGTCGGCGGCGGCGGGCCGAATCGTGGTGGAGGGCCGGGACATCGGCACCACCGTGCTGCCAGCGGCGGATGTGAAGATCTATCTGACCGCGTCGGCCGAGGCCCGCGCGCAGCGCCGCAACGCGCAGAACATCGCCGAGGGGCGGGGTGACGATTTCGCGGGTGTGCTGGCCGATGTGCAGCGCCGCGACACCCTGGACTCGACGCGCAAGGTGTCGCCGCTGCGTCCCGCCGAGGACGCGGAACTGGTCGACACCAGCGATTTGAACAGGGACGAGGTCATCGACGAGCTGTATCGCGTGGTGGCCGCACGTATTTCGGCGGGAGGCTCGCAGTGACGCAGGACACCTTCGCCGGCGATGGGATCTGGTCGGACGAATCCGACTGGGATATCGCCGAATTCGAGGGCGAGCAGGACGCCGAGCACATTCCGCTGCCGACGGTGGCCATCGTCGGCCGCCCCAATGTCGGCAAGTCGACGCTGGTCAACCGGATTCTAGGCCGCCGCGAGGCGGTCGTGGAGGACATTCCGGGCGTGACCCGCGACCGGATCTCCTACGAGGCCACCTGGGCCGGTCGCCGTTTCCTGGTGCAGGACACCGGCGGCTGGTCGCCCGACGCCAAGGGGCTGCAGCAGTCGGTGGCCCGGCAGGCCGAGGTCGCCATGAACACCGCCGACGCGATCGTCGTGGTGGTGGATGTGACCACGGGCGCCACCTCCGCCGACGAGGCGGTGGCGAAGACGCTGCGGCGCAGCAAGACTCCGGTCATCCTGGTCGCCAACAAGGTCGACAACCAGAAGCTGGAGGCCGACGCGGCCGAGCTGTGGTCGATGGGTCTGGGCGAGCCGCACATGATCTCGGCCGCGCACGGTCGCGGTACCGGTGATCTGCTGGACGAGATTCTGGCGAAGCTGCCCGAGACTCCCCGCGAGGGCACGGGTCTCAGCGGCGGTCCGCGCCGCGTGGCGCTGGTCGGCAAGCCGAACGTGGGCAAGTCGTCGCTGCTGAACAAGCTGGTCGGTGAGGAACGGTCGGTCGTCCACAATGTCGCCGGCACCACCGTCGACCCGGTCGACTCGCTGGTCGAATTGGGCGGCAAGCCTTGGCGTTTCGTGGATACCGCGGGATTGCGGCGCAAGGTGAGCAATGCCTCGGGGCATGAGTTCTACGCCTCGCTGCGCACCAAGGGCGCGATCGAGGCCGCCGAGGTGGCGGTCATGCTGATCGACGCCTCCGAGCCGGTCACCGAGCAGGACCTGCGGGTGATCTCCATGGTGGCCGAGACCGGCCGCGCCCTGGTGATCGCCTACAACAAGTGGGATCTGGTCGACGAGGATCGGCGCGAGATGCTCGAGCGCGAGATCGACCGCGAGATGGTCCAGGTCCGCTGGGCCCAGCGCGTCAACATCTCCGCGCACACCGGCCGTGCGGTCCAGAAGCTGGTTCCGGCCATGGAGACCGCGCTGGAGTCGTGGGACAAGCGCATTTCCACCGGCCGCCTGAACAACTGGCTCAAGGAGGTCATCGCCGCCACGCCGCCGCCGATGCGCGGCGGCCGCCTCCCGCGAGTCCTGTTCGCCACCCAGGCGTCCACCCGGCCGCCGACGTTCGTGCTCTTCACCACCGGCTTCCTCGAGGCGGGCTACCGCCGCTTCATCGAGCGGAAGCTGCGCGAGGAGTTCAACTTCGACGGTTCTCCGGTCCGGGTCAATGTGCGTGTCCGCGAGAAGCGCGACCGCAAGAAGTAACCCGACCCACCTCGGCATCGGCCCGGGCGACGGCATCTGCGTCGCCCGGGCCGATTCGTCTGCCTAGAGAGCCATCTTGCCGTTGTCGACGGTGTAGACGGCGCCGTGCACGGCGGAGGCTTCGTCGGAGCAGAGGAAGCTGATGATGTTGGCGACCTGCTCGGGTTCCATGAGGCCGCGGGGGCTGGCGGTCTTCAGGATGAGCCGGTAGTCGGGGTCTTCGGGGAAGGTGAAGTTCTCGAGCATCGGCGTGGTCATGCCGCCCGGGCAGACGGCGTTGACGCGGATGCCGGCGCCATCGAACTCCAGGGCCATGGCCCGGGTGAGGCCGATGAGGCCGTGCTTGGCGGCGCAGTAGCCCGCCGAGTAGGCCTGGCCCTCCACGCCCGCGATCGAGGCCACGTTGACGATGCAGCCGGTGCGTTCGAGCAGGTGGGGGAGGGCGGCGCGGGAGAGGAAGAAGGGCGCGCTGAGGTTGACGGCGAGGTCGTGCTGCCATTCCTCGTCGGTGACCTGACCGGTGTGGCGCATGGTGTGCGCGCCCGCGGCGTTGACCAGGATGTCGAGCCCGCCGAAGCGGTCGACGCAGGCCCGCACCACCTGATCGGCCGCCGCCGGATCGGCGAGATCGGCGGCGTGCCAGGCGGTGTCGGGTCCGTCGAAGGTGTCCTTCAGCCGCGCCTCGTCGCGGCCGGCTCCCAGCACGCGAGCCCCGCCCGCGATCAGCTGCCGCGCCACCGCCCGGCCCAGGCCGGAGGAGGCTCCGGTCACCACCGCGACCTTGCCGTCGAATCGACCGCCGCCATTGCCCGACATACCCGTCTCCCATCGATCGCCGGGTGGCCGGAAGCCGCCGCCCGCTGAAACGGGTTCTAAATTAGCCGGGTGGCGCGGCCGGGGCGACCGCGCCATCCGGGTTGCGGGTCAGACCAGTTCGGGGACGCGGAGGTGAGCGAGGGCCAGTTCGAACTCGGCGACCTCGGTGACGGCGATGCCGGCCTGGGCGGCGGCCCTGGCCCGCATGTCCGCGGCTTCCTGGGCGGTTCGGGCCAGGGCCTCGGCGCTGTCGAAGGTGGCGCAGGAGACGCCACGCCCGGCGGAGCGATCGACCATCAGGCTGACGCTGCAGAAGCCGTCCATCTGCTCCATGGCGGGCATGGCCATCGAGCGGAAGACGTTGATCGCCGAATCGATGCGATCGGCGTCGGCCCGGGTCCAGGTCACGCGGGCGCACGCGCCCTCGTCCGCGTGGTGCAGGCGATGCAGGGCGGCGATCTCCCACTCCTCGATGAGCGGGCCGTCACCGCCGAAGATGTCCCGGGCGCGGTTGCGCAGTTGGCGCACCCGGCTGGCGCTGTCGTGCATCGCGTTCTCGGACTCCCACGCGGTGGTGACGATGCAGCGGCCGGATTCCCGGTCCACCAGCAGCGACAGACCCACCCAACCGGGCATACCGCCCAACTCGGACATCACTTCATCGCGCATGAATGCAATCCCGGCATCGATAGAGGACAGCTGCGCCTGAATCGTGTTAGAGCGTGCGTACACCTTCGATCCACCTCCTCTGTTGCGGGGGCGACGCCCGGGGTGACGCCGCCGACGCCTCTCAGCCTGCTCCAGCCCGTTCGCCGTGGCAATACCGGGGCATACCTGGAGCAAACCGGACAGGATGAGCGGCCCGCGCGCCGGGTCGGCGCTCGCGAGGCGCCGGACGGTCGACTAGCCGCGGCCCGCGGGCGATGGCCGAACCCGCGCGGGGCGGCGGGCGAGCCCGTGTCGAGGAGCTGAGACGGCGGGTCCGAGCGGGTAAGGTTCGTGGGAATGTGCGGGGTGCGAAGGGCCGAATTGTGCGTGCGGGTACGGAATTCGCGGGGTATCTGATCGAGCGGAAGCTCGGCGGGGGCGGGATGGGGGAGGTCTTTCTCGCCCGGCATCCGCGGCTGCCCCGGCTGGTGGCGATCAAGGTGCTGGCGCGGGAGCTGGTGACCCAGCTCGAGACCCGGTCCCGGTTCGAGCGGGAAGCCGAACTCGTTGCGCGGCTGGATCATCCGAACATCGTGGGTGTGCACGATCGGGGCGTCTCGGGCGGGCGGCTGTGGATCGCCATGCAGTACGTGGACGGCGGCGACGCCTCCGCGCTCGACCCGTTCACCCTGCCCGCCGCCGAGGCCGTGCGGATCGTCGGGGAGACGGCCAAGGCGTTGGACTACGCGCATTCGATGGGCGTGATCCACCGGGACGTGAAGCCCGCCAATATCCTGCTCGGTCGTGACGCCGGCGGGCAGGAACGTCGAATTCTGCTGACCGACTTCGGAATCGGGCGGTTGCGCGACGATTCCGCGCAGATCACCCGCACCGGGACACTGGCCGCGACCATCACCTATGCCTCGCCGGAGCAACTGTCGGGGGCCGCGCTGGATCAGCGCTCGGATCAGTATTCGCTGGCCTGCACCCTGTTTCGGCTGTTCACGGGGTCCACGCCGTATCAGGCCGAGACGGCGGCCGCGGTGGTCGCGGGGCACCTGCAGCATCCGGTGCCGAAGGTGACCGATCGGCGGCCGGAGCTGCCCGCGGCACTGGACGCGGTGTTCGCGCGGGGCCTGGCCAAGCGGCCGGAGGATCGGTTCGACACCTGCCGGGACTTCGCCGAGGCTGCGGCGCGGGCGCTTTCGGGCGCCTCGGAGTCGACCGTGCCGCCGCTGACTGCGGCCGGGACGCCGCGGCCGGCGGCGGCGACGATCGGGTCGACGGGCGTCACCGCCGCGACCGTCACCGTGTCACACGGCCGCACCGTGCTCGACGACCCGGGACTGCGGCCGGAGCCGGTGACGGCCGCCCGGGTGCGGTCCGGTCGCCGGCTGGCGGCGGGAGTCGGCGCGCTGGTGGTCGCCGTCGCGGCAGCGGCGGGAATCATCTGGGCGGCACAGGGTTCCGGACCGTCCGGCCTCGCCAGTCCGGTGAGCGTGACCGGTCCCTACCCGGCCACGTACCCGGGTTTCGTGCCGCTGACCCAGATCGACGGGCTCGGCGCCAAGGTGGTCGCGCCGGCGTCGGTGGCCGACCCCGCCAATGACGGCCGCCTGCCGTGCGACCCGGCGACCATCGCGGCGGCGCTCCCGCTGACCGGCTCGGACGCCGCGCTCGGCCGCACCGTGCTGGGCGCGGTGCGGCTGGCCGTCGATCAGTTCGTGAAGGGCGGAAACCCGCAGGGCGGCAACAAGGTCTGCCCGATCACGGTGCGCGAGTTCGATACCGCCGGGGATCAGGGGAAGGCGGCGCGGGTCGCCGAGCAGATCGCCGCCGACGACTCGGTGGTGGCGGTGATCGGTCCGGCGCTGTCGAAGGAGGTCATGGCCGCCGGGAAGACCTTCGACGCGGCCGGGCTGCCGTTCCTCACCCCGGTCGCGACGAATCCGCTGCTGGCGCAGTCGGGGTGGAGCGGTTTCTTCCGCGGCCTGGCCAATGACAATGCCGAGGGCCCGGCGTTGGGTCGATACCTCACCAATACCGCCCGGTTCTCGCGGGTCTGCGTGGTCCGGGACAGCGGAGGCGGTTTCGGGGTGTCGCTGGCGGGTGCGGTGGTGGAGGGCCTCGGTCCGGCTTCGGTGCCGGCGTGCGAGGTCAGCGTCGATCTCGGCGGCGATACCGGGCAGGCCGTGTCGGCCATCGCCGCCGTGAACCCGGACGCGGTGTTCTACGCGGGCTATCCGGCAGCCGCCGCGACCCTGCTGGCGAAGCTTCGGAAAGCCGATGTCACAGCCACTTTCGTACTCGGCGACGGCAGCTACGACCCCGCGTTCAAGTCCGCCGCGGGGTCGGCGGCCACCGGTACCCTGGTGGCGTGTCAGTGCGGGCCCGCCACCCAGCGCTTCCTCGACGAGTATCGCGACGCCACCGGGACCGCCGCGAACCCGTACGCCGTCGAGGCCTACGACCTCACCGCGATCGTGCTGCGGGGCATCGTGTCCGGGCACGGCGGCCGCACCGCATTGCGTGACTACCTGCACGGCTATCACGGCGACGGCCTCGCCCACACGTATGCCTGGTCCACCGGCGGTGAGCCGTCCGAGCCGCGGATCTGGCTGTACCGGGTCGCCTAGTCCGTTCGCTCGGATTCGGGGGCACGGGGTTTCGGCTGCGACGGCTCGTCGCGTTCCGGCCGCAGGCGGCGCAGCACCAGCATGGCCGCCAGGCATCCGGCGCCCAGGCCGATGGCCGTCCACGCCGCGCGGTCCCCGGCCGTGCTGACGCGGTCGGGCAGGGACGGCAGCGCGTCGCAGCCCCGGTATTGCAGGGTGAGCGCCGCGGTCGGGACCAGCACGACGCCCAGTGCCAGGACCGTGCTCGCGGCCAGGCGGGTGGTGACCGCGCCGAAGCTGTACCCGGCCAGTCCCGCGTAGAGGCACCCGCCGAGCAGCGCGGCCCACGAATCATGGTGCTGCGCGCCGGAAGCCAGCAGCGCGAAGACCGACAGCCCGACGCTCGCCGCGGCGGCGGCCACCGGCTGCGGGCGGGGGAGCAGAACGCCGGCGAACAGTCCGAGCGCCAGGATCGCGAGCACCGGCGCGAGTTTCCAATGGGCGTGGACGGTCGCGAGGGCGCCGCCGGTCGCGGTGAGCGACACCGCGAGCAGCGTGAGGGTGCCGTCGCGGCCCGGCAGGAGCAGGGCCGCGATCAGGGCGGCAGCGACGACCGCGACGAGCCACGCGGTGATGGCGATCCAGCTGTGGGTGCCCGGGGTGAGGCGTTCGGAGGCCACCGCGATGGTCGTGATCACCACCGCCGCGGCCACGATCGGCGCGAACGGCAGCTGCACCGACGTCGGATGCGTGGTGCTGGTCCGCCCGCAGACCACCGCGCACACCGCGAGCAGCACCGCCGCCAGCACTGCCAGCCAGTCCGGCGGCAGATCCACGAAGGCGCGTTCGAGCACCGACAGGTTCCCGTTCTCGGCGGCGATGGTCTCGATGTGGCGTCCGAGCAGGACACCGGTGAGCCCGCCGAGCAGGTAGCCGACAGCGGGCGGCCGGTACCGCAGTGCGGCCGCCCCGGCCGCGCCGAGCAGCACGCCGCCGGCGAGCGAGTCGAGGAAATTGGCGGTGGCCAGGGTGGCGGAGGTGGAGGCGACCAGCAGATGGTCGGTGGCGAGGACCAGCGCCGCGCACGCGCCGGTGGCCCACGCGGTCCGGTTGCCGAGCATGCGCACGAGCACCGCGGCCACCACGGCGAACACCGCGCCGGTGGCGGTGGCCCGGGGCACGGTGATGGTCAGCAGTGTCATCTGCATGGCGGACGAGTCGGTGCCGCACCCGGCGTCGTAGGGCACGATCAAGGCCATGCCCGCGACCGCGGCGGCGATGCCTCCGCCCAGTGTGTCGAGGGCCGCGCGATAGCGCTGCACGGGCGGCTCCCTGGAGTCGAAGCGACAGAACAGTTACCGTTCGGCAACGGTAACAGTGCGCGGGCTCGCCGGGACAGTGCGCGGGCTCAGCGGGCGGGGCGGCGAGCCGCCCGGTCCACCGCGAAATCGCGGAACCGGCGTACCGCCTCCGACGGTGTCGCGGTCGCCGACCAGATCAGCCCCACATCGCGCGACGCCCCCGCGTCGGCGAGCGGGACCACCGCCAGGTCCGGCGGCGGCGGTTCCTCGGCGGGCACCAGCGCCACCCCGAGCCCGGCCGCGACCAGTCCGTGCACCGTCACCAGGTCACTGGCCTCGAAGGCGATGCGCGGCCGGATCCCGGCCGCCGCGCACAGGTCGTCGAAGATGCGCCGCATCCCGAATCCCGGATGCATGGTGATGAATTCGGCGTCGGCCAGCTCGCTCAGCCGGGTCCGGCGCTGCCCGGCCAGCCGATGATCGGCCGGAACCGCCAGCACCAGCGGCTGATTCAGCAGCATGTGCCACCCGATGCCGGGCTCGCTGGGCCGCGGCGACACCAACGCCAGATCGGCCTCCCCGTCGAGGACCTGGCGCGTGATCGCCTCGGCCGCGCCCTGGAACAGCCCGAAGTCGACCCGTCCGGCCCCGCGCCGGAATTCCGCGATCAATTCCGGCGCCAGCCGGCTGCCGAAGGAATGCAGGAACGACAGCCGCACCACCCCCTTGGCCGGATTGACCCGGTCGGCGACCGCCTGCTCCCCGGCCCGCAGTTCCGCGCGGGCGCGGCGCGCGTGCTCGTAGTACAGGCGGCCGTACTCGTTGAGCCGGATGCGCTTTCCGTGCCGATCGAACAGGGGAGCGCCCAGCCGCCGCTCCAACCGGGCGAGCATCCGCGACAGCGTCGGCTGGGCGAGATGCAATCGGTCGGCCGCCGCGCTCACATTCTCGGTTTCGGCGAGTGTCGTGAACCACTCCAGATCCGCGCCGAGCACACCGCCTCCTCGCTATATACCGCAATGGCATGAGCCTGACGACAATCATGCATTTCCGATCTAAGTGCCGGTCACGCACCCTGGATCTCGTACCCGATCCATCCTGGGAGGACCCGATGACCAGTGCTGATCAGCGGTTGAGCACGCGAGGGCCGATCGGTGCGCCCACCGGACCGGCGATCGACGCGCCGAAAGATCCGGAGCTCACCGCACCGCGTGCGTTCGCTGAGCCGGACGCGCGACTCGCCACGACGGAACGCGCGGGACCGGCCGCGCCCCCGGCGTCCCATGATCGCCCATCGGTCCGGCACGCGACGGACGACACGGACTCGGCCGGACGGGTGGCCGTGGCGGACCGGGCCGAGGCGGATGGGTCCGCCGAGTTCACCGGAGCTCACGAAAAGCGCGTCACCGTAGCGCTTTTCGCCGCCGGACTGACCACCTTCGCGGCCATGTACTCCACACAGTCGCTGCTGCCGAGCCTGTCGGCGGCGTTCGGGGTGCCGCCCGCGCACGCGGCGCTGGCGGTGTCGCTGACCACGGGATTCCTTGCGCTGGCGATCATTCCGGTGGGTGTGCTGTCGGCGCGGATCGGCCGCACCCGGGTGCTGATCGGGTCGGCGGTGGCGGCCGCGGCGCTCGGGTTGCTGCTGCCGTTGTGCCCGACGATGGACACGCTGCTGGCGGTGCGAGCGGTGCAGGGTGTCGCGCTGGCCGGGGTGCCCGCGGTGGCGATGGCGTATCTGGCCGAGGAGGTCGGCGCGAGCGGGCTGGGTTCGGCGATGGGGGTGTACATCGCGGGGACGAGCATCGGCGGGTTGTCGGGACGCTTGATCCCGTCGCTCACCCTCGGGCTGACGTCGTGGCGGTGGGCGGAGTTGACGGTGTCGCTGGCCGTGGCGGCGGGCGCGGTGTGGTTCGCGCGGACGCTGCCCGCCTCCCGCGGATTCGCCGCGCGCCCGGCCGGTTTCGGGACACTGCTCGGCGATCTCGCCCGGCAGGTGCGCGCTCCGCGCCCGGCCGCGCTGTTCGGGCTCGCCTTCCTGCTCATGGGCAGTTTCGTGTCGATCTACAACTACCTCGGCTACCGGCTGACCCACCGCCCGTTCGGCCTGTCCGAGGCGGTGGTCGGACTGGTGTTCGTGCTGTACCTCGCGGGCACGGCGGCGTCGGCCTACGCGGGCCGGCTCGCCGATCGCCGTGGCCACCACCGGATCCTGGTGGTGTCCCTGGCGCTGATGGCGGTCGGCCTGGCGGTGACCATCCCGGATCACCTGAGCACGGTGCTGATCGGCATCCTGCTGCTCACCACGGGATTCTTCGGCGCGCACACCGCGGCCAGCGCCTGGGTCGGCGCGCTGGCCGAGAACCGCGGCGCCGCATCGTCTCTCTACATGTTCGCGTACTACCTGGGCAGTGCGGTGGTCGGCAGCGCCGCGGGGATCGCCTACGCGGCGGGCGGCTGGATCGGCCTGGTGGCCTGTGTGGCAGTGCTTTTCGCGGTCGCCGCGCTGCTCACCGCCACGCTGTCGCCCCGGAGCCCCGAGCGTGCCGGAACTCCGGAGCCGCGACTGTCAGGGCAGCGGGTTGGCGTTCAGCAGTGACCACATGCGGTTGTTGACGTCGGTCGCGGCCGCCGAGCCCGGGGTGGGCCACAGGTGGGCCTTCGTCGCGTCATCGGTGGTGTGGTACAGCCGGTACAGCATCTGGGTGCCCGACGCGCACGAGTAGCGCTCGCCCTTCACCACCGCGGTGCCGGTCTCCGAGGCCGGGGTGGCTCCGCAACTGTCCTTGGTGCGCCACAGGTCTCGATGCTGCTCGGCGACGATCTGCCACACGATGGGGTCGTTGTCGTTGAGCATCACGCCGAACGACAGCTTGCGGGTGGTCGGGCAGTCGTTGGCGTCCCACGCGCCGCTCGGCCCGGCCCACACCGCGGCCGAGGCGACCAGATCCGAGGCGGAGCACGCCATCCGGGAGGTCATCTGCCCGCCGTTGGAGTGTCCGATGAAATGCACGCGCTTGGGGTTCACGCAGTAGTCGTTGCCGATGGCGTGGACCAGGCTGCGCAGGAACGGAACGTCGTTGGCGGGGTTGGAGGCGCTGAACTCCCAGGCCCATTTGTCCGCGGCGCCGTCGTTCTTGCCGCCCTGGGGGTAGGCGACGATGAACTTCTTGCTCTGCGCGACCGCGGTCCAGCCGGTGGCGGTTTCGAAGTGCGTCGGGTTGTCCTGGCCGCCGTGCAGCGCGACCACCAGCGGCGCGGCGCCGCTCAGCCCGGACGGCACGAACAGCCGGAAGGGACGGTTGACCCCGTTCTTGTCGGGCAGGGTCAGCGCGAGGGTGCCGCCGGTGGCCGCGCTCGAGCATCCGGCGGGCGAGGGCGGCAGGGGGGCGTCGCAGGTCAGACCGCACGGGGGCAGGCCGACCGCGTTCGCGGGGGCGGCCGCGACACCGGTCATCGAGAGTGCGAACAGTGCTCCGACCGCGGCCATCGCCAGCGCTCTGAATCTGAGCCTCACTGTAATCACCTGTCTGTCAAGCAGTTTCGTGGGGACTGTAGCGACAAGAGATCTTTTCGGTCAGGCTCTCGGGCTGATATAGCTGGAATCTGCTAGGGCGCGGACGCGGGTCGATGGCCTACCGTGCGCCGGTGTTCGCGTCGATGAAGGTCTGGTAGCCGTCCAGCAGCCGGTCCAGCGCGAACCCGAAATCGGCTTCCTCCCAGTGCATGTCGTCGCTGTCGAAGGCGCGATTGGTGAGCGCGCTGGTGACGGCGGGGAAGCGGTCCGGGTCGAGGACGGCGGTGAGGATGCCGGTGTAGTCCTGCTTCTCGGTCTGGCGGATGGCATCGCGCAGGAACCGGGTGCGGCCGATCACGTAGATCGAAAGATTCACCAGTAGTTGAAGTTTGAGCGTCTCGGGGATGTCGACCTCGGCGAGGGCTGTCATGCCGGTCTCCAGCCAGGCCATATTGTTCGGGCCGAGCGGGGGAGTGGTCGTCGGGATGTCGAGCCACCAGTCGTGGGCGCGGATGGCGTGGAATTCGGCCCAGGCCCAGGCTTCCAGTCCGGCGCGCCAGCCGGCGGGCAGTTCCGGGGTGTGGTCGAAGATGCGGTCGTACAGCAGCACCACGAGGGTGTCCTTGCTGTCGACGTAGCGGTACAGCGACATGGTGGTGAAGCCGAGCTCCTTGGCGACCCGCGCCATGGACAGCGCCGCGTAACCCTCGGTGTCGGCGATGGTCATGGCCGTGTCGAGGATCTGCTCGAGGCTCATGCCGCGCCGAGGGCCGCGGCTGCCCGCCTCGTCCAGATCCCAGAGCAGTTTCACCGACTTGGGCAGGGCTTGCGGCTCGGGCGTCATCGGAGCTCCTGTCGTGGTGTCGGTTTCCATCTTGCGTTCCATCTTGCGGCATCAAAGAAACTGTGTAGCCTATAAACAGAGTATATGGCATACACAGTTTCTGAACGGAGCTCTCCATGACCACATCCGGAACGGGGCCCGCCATCGAGGTGAGCGGTCTCGTCAAAGCCTTCGGCGACCAGCCGGTACTGCGCGGCATCGACGTCACCGTGCCCGCCGGGACGGTGTTCTCCCTGCTCGGCCCCAACGGTGCGGGCAAGACCACCATGGTCCGCATCCTCACCACCCTCGAACGCGCCGATGGGGGAGACCTGCGGGTCGGCGGCCACGACCCCGTGCGCGAGGCCGGCGCCGTGCGCGCGGCCATCGGCGTCACCGGGCAGTTCGCGGCGGTCGACGAGATCCTCACCGGCTCGGAGAACCTGCGCCTCATGGGCCGGCTGCTGCACCTCGGATCACGCGAGACCGCCCGGCGCGCAGCGCGATTGCTGGAGCAGTTCGAGCTCACCGAGGCCGCCGGGAAGCGCGCGGGCTCGTACTCCGGCGGTATGCGCCGCCGCCTCGACATCGCCATGAGCCTGATGGGGCAGCCCCGCATCGTCTTCCTCGACGAGCCCACCACCGGACTGGACCCGCGCAGCCGCCGCGAACTGTGGCGGGTGATCCGCGGCCTGGTGGCCGACGGCGTCACCATCTTCCTCACCACCCAGTACCTGGAGGAGGCCGACCAGTTGGCCGACCGCATCGCGGTGCTCGACGGCGGCCGCATCGTGGCCGAGGGACGCGCCGAGGAGTTGAAGCGCCTGGTGCCCGGCGGGCACCTGCGGCTCGGCTTCGCCGACGAGCACGGGCTGGCGGCGGCCGCGCGAGCGCTGCCGGTGGCCGAGATCGACGGCGAGGAGCTGGCATTGCGGGTGCCCTCGGACGGCAGTGTCGGCGATATCCGCTCGTTGCTCGACCATTTCGACGATCACGCCGTGGCCATCGACCACTTGTCCATTCACACCCCCGATCTCGACGACGTCTTCTTTGCCCTCACCGGCAATACCGTGAAAGGCGCTGCGTAATGCGTACTCTCGTGCACTCCGCCCAGGACTCCGTGACCATGGTCGGCCGCAATCTGCGCCACACCCTGCGCAGTCCGGACATCATGATCATGACCATCGCGGTGCCGGTCAGCATTCTGCTGATGTTCGTGTACGTATTCGGCGGCGCGATGAATGTCGGCGGCTCCTATATCGACTACGTCGTGCCCGGAATCATTCTGCTGTGCGCGGGATTCGGCTCGGGCGCGACCGCGGTGGCGGTGGCCACCGATACCCACACCGGCATCGTGGACCGGTTCCGCGCGATGGCCGTCTCCCGCAACTCGGTGCTGACCGGGCATGTGCTGGAGAGTGTGCTGCGCAATCTGCTCACCAGTTCGCTGGTGGTGCTGGTGGCCGTGGCGCTCGGCTTCCGGCCGACCGCGGACCCGCTGCGCTGGCTGGCCGTGGCGGGCGTGCTGGCCTGCTTCGTGGTGGCGCTGTCCTGGATCGCGGCCGCGCTGGGGCTGCTGGCCTCGAATCCCGAGGCGGCCAACGGTTTCATGTTTTTCTTCATGTTCCTGCCCTACGTGAGCAGTGCGTTCGTGCCGACCCGGACCCTGCCGAGCTGGCTGCGCGGTTTCGCGGCGCACCAACCGGTCACCTCCGTCACCGAGACCGTGCGCGGTCTGTTGATGGGTTCTCCGGTGGGGGATTCCGCGCCGACCGCGCTGGCGTGGTGCGCGGGTCTGGCCCTGGCGGGCTACCTCGCGGCGGGCGCGCTGTCCCGTCGTCGGACGGTCTCCTGAGATAATGTATACGCCGATATGCGCATCTACGCATGGCATCTCGGGTGAGTCATCTTAAGGCGAGTGCGGTGTGCGGAACCGGGGCAGTGAGATGAATGTTGGGTTTCGCACACTTCCTAACAAGCAAACGCTTGGGTTGATAACGTCGATGGTGCAGGAGGACGGTGACGGGCATCTGTCGCAACGCAGCGACGTCCGTACGCTGAACCGGACCGCGCATGCGCGGCCGTCGGAGCTAATCAATGGGGATCTGACCCGGGGGCAATTCAATTCGGCTCGACGTTGTTTCAAATGCGTCGTGCGATGTCGTTGCGTGCTGCCCGTCCCCGGCAAAGCAATCGACAGGAATGGCTGATGACCGAGAACAAGGTAATCCCCGACCCGAACCACCCGCTGCTGCCGCTCGCGCGGGCCTACACCGACTACTTCACTCCCACCGTGGTCGGTGTGGAGAATCTGCCGACTTCCGGCCCGGCGCTGGTGATCGGCAACCACTCGTCCATCTACTGGGCCCCGGAGGTGTGGATCACCTTCATGGCCATGCTGGAGCACCGCCCCGACGAGCCCAGCTACGGCGTCGCCCACGACATCCTGCTGCGCGCACCGGTTCTCGGTGACAGCCTGCGCCAGTTCGGTGTCATCGCGGCCTCGAAGGAATCCGCCGCCAAGGGGCTCAAGGACGGCGGCGCGGTCATGGTCTACCCCGGCGGCGACTGGGAGGCGTGCCGCCCGTGGACCGATCGCGGCAAGATCGACTTCGCCGATCGCAAGGGCTTCATCCGGCTCGCACTGGAATCGGGGGTTCCGGTGATTCCCGCGGTCGCCAACGGCGGCCACGACTCGATCTTCGTGCTCAGCCGCGGCGAGCGCACCGCCAAGCTGCTGCAGCTCGACAAGCTGGTGCGCGCCAAGGTGTTTCCGTACACCCTGGGCCTGCCCTTCGGGATCGCCCCGATCCTGCCGCAGCTGCCGCTGCCGGCCTCGGTGACGGTGAGTTTCCTGCCCGCCCTGGACTGGTCCACCGAGCCCGGCGACCCGGACGACACCGCCCTGGTCGACGACTACTACACCCGCACGGTCTCGACCATGCAGACCGAGCTGGACCGGCTGCGCGCCGAGACCCCGAACCCGGTGGTCGCGGGCCTCAAGAAGCACGCGGCGGGCCTGCCCGGACCGCTGAAGGGTCTCGCCGACCTGCTGTGAGGACGCGGATTCGCTATAGGGGGACAGCGGATTTCGCCGGATGAGCCATCGAGGATGCCGCACGCGGGCCGGAGCCGCGGACGGCATCCTCGTTCCGTATCCGGCCCCGATGTTCTTCCGGCGCTGCGGACACGCTCCGGCCGCCCGATATGGTTAACTCGCGGCAAGCGCCCGGACGGCGACTGCCCGGGCCTGGAGCCGGGCGTCCGGAACGCATCCACCGTCCCCGGACGTTGCCTCAGGGAGCCGAGAGGGTGGAAGACATGGCGCGCCTTGTGCATTCGGTCGGCCCCGCGCTGGCGGCGGTGGGGGCGCTCGCGGTGGCGCTGGTGGTGCCGCCCCTGCTGTCGGACGCCGTCCCGGCCCGCGTGACCGACCTGGCCGAGGGGACCGGCATCACGCTGACCGCCTCCGGCATCGGCGCGGTGCACGGCGGCGACGATCCCGCCAACGCCGTCTTCTTCCGGGTGCCCGAGCCGATGCGGCGGCAGGCGACCGGCGACCAATCGGTCGTGATCCTGAAATCCGAGGACGGCGAGCGGCGGCTGTCGGTGTCGGTGACCGACGGCATCACCGATTTCGCCACCGCGGCACCCCGCATGCTCCTGCCCCTGCGCGCGGCGGGCGTCGCCGCGCGCTTCGACGGGGGAGTCGTCGACGAAGGCGAATTCCACGGCCTCACCTGCGAATTGCCCGACAAACCGGGCGGCGTGTGCGCGGTGGCCGCGAGCGGCGATGTGGGGGTCACCCTGCTGGCCACCGGCCCCACGCGAGAAGCGAGTCTGCAGCTGATCGCCGAGGTACTCGGCTCGAGCAAGGCGGTGGAGGCGTGAGCCGCGAGCTGCGTGGCGGGATGGATGAGGTCCCCACCCCCGCGGGTGGGTTCAGGACGCGGGCCAGGCGGTCGGGTGATTCGATCCGGCTCAGGCGCGGCGTGCGGGACAAGATGGCGTGCGGCCCGTCGCGGGCCGGAAACGGTAGCGCCGGTAAGCGTTCCGTGCACAGCGGTCACCGTGCGTGGCGGGTGGGCGAGCCGGTTGGCGAGTTCGCTCGGCGGGAACGGGGTGCCGCATGAGTTGGTTCCAGCCGCGTTCGGCGTTGTTCTGGGTCTACTGTCTGGCGGTCGTGGTTGGGCCGTTGCTGTTCCTGATGCAGGCGGCGGGGCAGGTGTGGTTCGCGGGGGCGGCGTCGCTGGCGGCGCTGCCGATCACGGTGCTCACCCTGCTGGTGATCGGGCGGATCCTGTTCGCGCTGGACCCTTTCCGGGCGCGGCGGCAGCTGATGGCCCCCTTGGTGATGGGCGCGATCTGGGGTGCGACGGTGTGGACCGGGCTGGCCATGTGGGCCAATGATCATCTGAGCCGGGCGGTCACGAATCTGTTCGGGGACCGGTTCGCGATCAGCTGGAGTGCCGCGATCACCGCGCCGATCGACGAGGAGTACATCAAGGCGATCGGCATCGCCGTGGTGGCGTTGCTGTTCCGGTCGCGGCTGACCCGGCCCATGCACGGGCTGCTGCTGGGCGCGGCGGTCGGGCTGGGCGCGCAGATCGCGGAGGACTGCCTCTACAGCACGCAGACCGCGCTGTCGTCGCCGCAGACGCCGGTGGCGGATGTGCTGCTGGTGGCGGTGCTGCGGCTGGTCACCGCGCTCACCTCGCACTGGGCCATGTCGGCGCTGGCCGGGGTCGGGATCGTGGTGGCGCTGGTCCGTACGGACCGGTCGTGGCTGTGGCGGTTCGGGGTATTCGCCCTGTTCTACGGGCTGGCGTTCACCATGCACGTGCTGTTCGACGCCCCGCGCCCGCCGGGCCCGCCCTTGGTCTCGACCTATCTGCCGATCCTGATCGATCTGGTCATCTTCGCCCTCGCGTACGCCTGGGTGCTGGCGAGCGAGCGGCGCTGGTTTCGCGAGCTCATCGCCCGCCCGGCGGCGCGCGCCATCGGGTCGGAGGCTGCGCTGGCCCCGCTGCTCACCTACCATCGCCGCCGCGAAGCCCGTGCGGCGCTGCGGCATTCGGCCGGCTGGACGCGCCAGCGGGCGCTGGCCTACGAACGTGATCTGGTGGATCGCGTCACCGATCTGGATACCTCTGGGCAATCCCGGTTGACGGGTGGTGCCGGCCCCGGATCGGGCGGGCTCCCGGAAGATCGGGTGGTCCGCTACCGCTGGTAGGTGATTTAACGCGTGCCGGTGACCTGCGCCGAGATAACTGGACGCTAGCGTGGGTCATTATGAGTGAGGGTCAGACGCCGCCCGCCGACCTCGCGCGTCGGCCGGTGGACGAGTTGCTGGAGCGTCGTCAGCAAGCGCTGTGCAACTACCTCGACGCGAGTGCCGACATCGCCGGTACCCGGATTCGCGCGAACTTGAACGGCTGGCAGAAGTGGCTGGGCAAGCTGCCCGGTTCGCCGATCGCGCGGGCCACCGCGCGCCGTGACGCACTGAAACGGGATCTGGCCGTGCACGGCGTCGGCGCGGACGATCACCGCTGGGGCGTGCTGTCGGGCGGATTCGTGCGCAGTCTCGGCGCGCCGCTGTGCCTCGAGGACACCCTCGCCGAACTGACCGAACGCTACAGCGCCGAGCACCCGCACTGGACGCGCCGCCTGGAGGCGCTGGCCCGCGCGACCGGTGAGGCTCGCCCGATGGCCGCGGTGGGCGATCGCGCCGTGGTCGCCGACCTCACCGAGGATCTGCTCGCCATCACCCGCTCCGCCCCCGATGAGGCCGCGCGGCAACGGCTTTCCGATCATCTGCCCGGCGTCCTGCGGCCGGTGCCGTCCGACATCGAGTCGCTGCGTCGCGACGACAAGCTCGCCGAGGTGGTCTTCGACATCTACGCCGACACCATCAAGCTCGACAACATCACGGTGAACCCGGAGCTGCGCGGCTCCGGCCTGGGCACCGCGATCCTGCAGCACCTGTGCCGGGCCGCGGATGCCCATCACCTGTGCATCGTCGGCCAGCTGGTCCCGACCTTCCGCGACGACGACTCCGCCGTGCCGGTGCTGGCGAAATGGTGCCGCCACCACGGGTTCTCGGTCAACGAACGGCTGGGCGGCCGCATCGTCCGCACGCCGATGAGCGTCCCGGGCGCCGCGGCGATGTAGTCCGCGGGCGGGAACGTGGTCCGGACGGCCCCCGAAACGCCGAACGCCGCACACCGATCGATGGTGTGCGGCGTTTCGCGTGCGAACGTGGGTCAGATGCCCATGCCCGAGGCCAGCATCGGCCACGAGTCGTGCAGGGCCTCTTCCCAGTACGGCCAGTAGTGGGTGCCGACCGGGTCGTAGCGGAAGGTGCCCGGGATCTGCAGCGAGTCGAGCTTGCTCTGCAGGTTGTGGGTGCAGGCGTTGACCGCGCCCTCGATGATCATGCCCAGCGCCAGGTTCACGTCACCCTGCACGCCCGGGGCGGACTTGGTGTAGAACTCGACGTCGCGCATGAGCGGGATGCCGCTGCCGCTGGAGACGTAGAGCTGGGTGCCGCGCAGCTTCTCGGCATTGATGACCGGGTCGTTGGCGGCCCACAGCGGGCTGTCGGCCGGGCCGTACATATTGGCGGTGTTGCCGCCCGCCCAGGTCTCGACGGCCAGCTTCACGAACTGGCGGCCCATCGGGTCGGCGATCTGCGCGCACCCGCTGTAGGCGGCCACGGACTTGAACAGGCCCGGCTTGGCCTCGGCCAGCTGCAGCACCGAGGTGCCGGAGGTGGACAGGCCCGCGAGGGAGTTCAGGCCGGTGGAGCCGAGGGTGGCGTCCAGCAGCGGCGGCAGTTCCTGGGTGAAGAACGTCGTCCACTTGTTGATGCCCAGCTGCGGGTCGGTCTGGATCCAGTCGGCGTAGTAGCTGCCGCGGCCGCCGATCGGCTGGATGACATTGACCTGCTTGTCGGACAGGAAGCCCAGCGCGTTGGTCTGCGCGGACCAGCTGGCGGTGCCCTCGCCGGCGTCGAGGCCGTTGAGCAGGTACAGGTTGGGGGCGGGCTGGGATTCGTCTACCGGACGCTGCACGTCGACGGTGATGTCCCTGCCCATGGCCGCCGAGTAGACCTTCAGATGCCAGGTGCGGCCCTCCTTGGTCACCGAGGAGACCGAGGAGGCCTTGTCCTGGTCGGCAGATCCGGTGCCGGCGGCCAGGGCCACGGACAGGACGGCGGTGAGGGCGACCGCGGCGGTGCGCAGGGCGGTCCGGTTACGTAGTGCAGAGAGCTTCATCGAAGAGCTGATCCCAGTTCTCGGGCCGTGCACGGCCGCATGTAGATCGGTGCCGGGTCCCGGATGTCCCGGTTTCCCCGCACGCTATGTCTTGTGTCAAGGCAAAACTGTTACCTGACAAATCGTCCAGGCGGTAGTCCCCAATCCGCCGGGCACGTCGTCACGGGGCTGTCGGCCCAGCGTGCGACCATCGAGGGGTGACGAGCAAACCCGACGAGGAACAGCGCCTACGGGACCTGGCGCGCCTGCGGCGGGTGCGGGACCGGATCGATCGCGAGTACGCGCGGCCGTTGGACGTGGAGGCGCTGGCGCGGGACGCGCACATCTCGGCCGGGCACCTGAGCCGGCAGTTCCGGGCGGCCTACGGCGAGTCGGTGTACGCGTATCTGATGACGCGGCGCATCGAGCGGGCCATGGCGCTGTTGCGGCGCGGGGATCTGAGCGTCACCGAAATCTGTTTCGCGGTGGGCTGTTCGTCGCTGGGCACGTTCAGCACCCGGTTCACCGAACTGGTCGGTGTGCCGCCGAGCGTGTACAAGCAGCAGATGGCCGACGCGCCCGAAGGCATGCCGTCGTGCGTGGAGAAACAGGTGACTCGACCGATCAGGAATCGAGAAGCCCAGGCAAGCGGCTCGCAACTAGCCTGATCGACATGGACATCACCATTCTCTCGAGCTTCCTCCCGCACAATGACGCGGACGCGGCGCTCGCGTTCTACCGCGACGCGCTCGGCTTCGAGCTGCGCAAGGATGTCGGCTACAACGGCCTGCGCTGGCTCACCGTGGGCCCGCCCGACCAGCCCGGAACCTCGATCGTGCTGCACCCGCCCGCCGTCGATCCGGGCATCACCGAGGACGAGCGCAAGCTCATCGTCGAGATGATGGCCAAGGGCACCTACGGCAGCGTCCTGCTGGCGTCCAAGGACGTGGACGCGGCCTTCGAGCGGTTGCAGGCGAACGACGCGGTCGAGATCGTCCAGGAGCCGACCGACCAGCCCTACGGCGTGCGCGACTTCGCCGTGCGCGACCCCGCGGGCAATATGGTCCGTATCCAGCAGGTGCCCTAACCGCTTTTCCGCCCGACCGGTCCGCCCTCAGATGGAGACACGCATGGCCCCGAGCAAGTCCACGAAGAACGCCCTGCCCGCCGCCGACGCCCACGATCTGATCCGGGTGGTCGGCGCCCGGGTGAACAACCTCAAGGACGTCTCCGTCGACCTGCCCAAGCGGCGGCTCACCGTGTTCACGGGCGTGTCCGGTTCGGGCAAGAGCTCGCTGGTCTTCGACACCATCGCCGCGGAGTCGCAGCGGTTGATCAACGAGACCTACAGCGCGTTCGTGCAGGGCTTCATGCCGAGCCTGGCCCGCCCGGACGTGGACGTACTGGAGGGCCTGACCACCGCGATCAGCGTCGACCAGCAGCGCATGGGCGGCGATCCGCGCTCCACCGTCGGCACCGCCACCGACGCCATGGCCATGCTGCGCATTCTGTTCAGCCGCCTGGGGCAGCCGCATATCGGCTCGCCGCAGGCGTTCTCGTTCAATGTCGCCTCGATCAGCGGCGCGGGCGCGGTGACCGTGGAGAAGGGCGGCAAGCAGGTCAAGGAGCGGCGCACCTTCTCGGTGACCGGCGGTATGTGCCCGCGCTGTGAGGGCCGCGGTTCGGTCAACGACATCGATCTGACCCAGCTCTACGACGACTCGAAGTCGTTGCGGGAGGGGCCGTTCACGATTCCGGGCTACAGCATGGACGGCTGGTTCGGGCGCATCTTCATGGGCAGCGGATTCTTCGATCCGGACAAGCCGATCAAGAAGTACAACAAGCGTGAGATCGCGGATCTGCTGTACAAGGAACCGACCAAGATCAAGGTCGAGGGCATCAACCTGACCTACGAGGGGCTGATCCCCAAGATCCGGAAGTCGATGCTGTCCAAGGACATCGACTCGCTGCAGCCGCACATCCGCGCCTTCGTCGAGCGCGCGGTCACCTTCCAGATCTGCCCCGACTGCCACGGCACCCGGCTCAGCGAGCTGGCCCGCTCCTCGAAGATCGACAAGATCAGCATCGCCGACGCGTGCGCCATGCAGGTCAGCGATCTGGCCGACTGGGTGCGCGGGCTCCGCGATCCGGGCGTCGCGCCGCTGCTCGAGGCGTTGCGGCAGGTGCTGGACTCGCTGGTGGAGATCGGACTGGGCTACCTGAGCCTGGACCGCGCCTCGGGCACGCTGTCGGGCGGAGAGGCCCAGCGCGTCAAGATGATCCGCCATCTCGGGTCCGCGCTCACCGACGTCACCTACGTGTTCGACGAGCCGACCGTGGGCCTGCACCCGCACGACATCCAGCGCATGAACGATCTGCTGCTGCGCCTGCGCGACAAGGGCAATACCGTGCTGGTGGTCGAGCACAAGCCGGAGACCATCGCCATCGCCGACCACGTCGTCGACATCGGCCCGGCCGCGGGTTCCGGCGGCGGCACCATCTGCTTCGAGGGCACCGTCGACGGACTGCGCGCCAGTGGCACCATCACCGGCCGCCACTTCGACGACCGCGCCGCGCTCAAGGATTCGGTGCGCGAGTCCGCGGGGGCGTTGAAGATTCGCGGCGCGACCGCCAACAACCTGCGGAAGGTCGACGTCGATATCCCACTCGGCGTGCTGGTGGTCATCACCGGTGTCGCGGGCTCGGGCAAGAGCTCGCTGGTGCACGGCTCGATCCCGGCCGGGGCGGGCGTGGTGTCGGTCGATCAGGGCGCGATCAAGGGGTCGCGGCGCAGCAACCCGGCCACCTACACCGGCCTGCTCGAACCGATCCGCAAGGCTTTCGCCAAGGCCAACGGCGTGAAACCCGCACTGTTCAGCGCGAATTCGGAGGGCGCGTGCCCGACCTGCAACGGCGCGGGCGTGATCTACAGCGACCTGGCCATCATGGCCGGGGTCGCCACCGTGTGCGAGGAGTGCGAGGGCAAGCGCTTCCAGGCGGCCGTGCTCGAATACAAGCTGGGCGGCCGTGACATCAGCGAGGTGCTGGCCATGCCGGTCGCCGAGGCCCTGGGCTTCTTCGCCGAGGGTGAGGCGAAAATCCCTGCTGCCCACAAGATCCTGGAACACCTCAACGAGGTCGGGCTGGGCTACGTGAGCCTGGGCCAGCCGCTGACCACGCTCTCCGGCGGTGAGCGGCAGCGCCTGAAGCTGGCCACCCACATGGGCGAGAAGGGCGGCGTCTACGTCCTCGACGAGCCAACCACCGGTCTGCACCTGGCCGATGTGGAGAACCTGCTCGGATTGCTGGACCGTCTGGTCGATTCCGGGAAGACGGTGATCGTGATCGAGCATCACCAGGCCGTCATGGCGCACGCCGACTGGATCATCGACCTGGGTCCGGGCGCGGGCCACGACGGTGGCAGCATCGTCTTCGAGGGCACGCCCGCGGACCTGGTGGCCGCGCGGTCCACCCTGACCGGCGAGCACCTGGCCGCGTACATCGGCTCCTAGTACACCGTCCCCATCGCCGCGCGCACCTCGTCGAGGGTGCGTTCGGCGATCTCGCTGGCGCGCCGATTGCCCTCGCGGACAAGGCCGATCGCGAAATCCGGGTCGGCGGCCAGTTCCTCGCGGCGGGCGCGGTGGGCGGCGAAGAAGTCGTTGACGGCGTCGGTGGCGAGCTTCTTGAGCGCCGAGCCGCCGCCGTCGCCGAGCTTGTCGGCCAGGGTCACCTCGTCGCTGCCCAGGCACAGGGCCGCGGTGGTGAGCAGCGCGGACACGCCGGGGCGGGTGTCGGGATCGAAGGTGATGCGGCGGTCGGCGTCGGTGGGGGCGCGGCGGATGAGCGCCGCGGTCTCGTCGGCGGTCATGGACAGCGAGATGGCGTTGCCGTAGCTCTTGCTCATCTTGCGCCCGTCCAGGCCGGGGATCTCCGGGGTGGAGGTGAGCAGCGCCCGCGGTTCCGGGAACACCTGGCCGAAGCGCTCATTGAAACGACGCGCAATGACCCGGGTGAGCTCCAGGTGCGGCAGTTGATCCTTGCCGACCGGCACCAGATCGCCCTTGCAGAACAGGATGTCGGCGGCCTGGTGCACCGGGTAGGTGAGCATCAACCCGCTCAGCGCCCGTCCCGACGCCGCGAGTTCGGTCTTCACCGTCGGATTGCGGTGCAACTCGGCCTCGGTGACCAGACTCAGGAACGGCAGCATCAGCTGGTTGAGGGCCGGCACCGCGGAATGGGTGAACACCGTGGCCCGGCTGGTGTCGATCCCGGCGGCCGCGTAGTCCAGCACCGCGTTCACCACGTTCTCGCGCACCTGGCCCAGGGTGTCGCGGTCGGTGATGACCTGGTAGTCGGCCAGGATCACCCACAGGTCCACGCCCAGCCCCTGCAGGCGCACCCGCTCCCGGATGGTGCCGAAGTAGTGGCCCAGATGCAGTCTGCCCGTGGGCCGTTCACCGGTGAGGACGCGAAAGCGGCCGGGCTGCGCGGCCACCTCGGCGGCCAGGTCGTCACTACGCTCGCGGGCGGCGACGAAAGAATCCGACAAGGTGGTCACCGTACAACTCCTGAAAGTTCATGGAGGGCTGCACGAGCAGGATGTTCCGGTCGGGAAACACGGGCCGCGTACAGCCCGTGGACATGGTTCAGCGGGCCGCTACTGCGACCAGCGCCATGCCTGCCGGATGTGAATCACTTGTCCACCATAACAAGTTGTGACGACAGGTTTTAGTTAGTCGGTCAAGCCGTGGTGGACCCCAGTGGAGCGCGACTGAAGTGGCGGTTGCCGCTCGTCTGGTGGCTGGCATCCTCTAGGCGGCCTCGACCACGCACTCGAGTGCGGTCCTGGCTGACCAAGAATGCCGGCCGGACCGACTAATCGGGCCATCCGGAAATGCTCTCGGCAACAGCGAGATACCAAGGGGAGCAGGGTCAATCCTGACCTTGCGTACCCGACAGAAGGGTGGAGGGTGGACCTCCCCAAGAACAACATCGCGCTGGTCGGATCGTATCGCTTCTTTCCGAGCTCAAAGAGGACGGAACTATAGCGTCCCAGTTCGACTGCACGATCGTGCCCCTGGCTGCGCGGCCACGGCGTGGACGCCTTCCTCGACACCCATGGCAACGGCTATGTCGATCTGCGCTGGTCCGGCGTTGTGCCCCAGCGGATCGACATCATTGCCGACTATCAGGTCGCCGCGAAGTATGGGTTCTGGACCGACGGCGGTGCGGAGGCCGGGCAGGGCGCGGAGATCCTCGGCGAGCTGGCCGGGTTGATCGCCGAGGGCTCGCTCGAGGTCCCGATCGCGAACGTGCTCACGACCTGACGGTGCGCGAAAGATAGTCCAGGGCCCGCGCGGCCGCGTTGGTCCCGCACATGCCGTGCGCGCCCGGGCCGGGCGGGGTAGCGGCCGAGCAGAGGAACATGGCCGGCGCCCCGATCGAATAGGGAGACAGGGTGATTCGGGGGCCGAAGACCAGCTGACGGATGTCTTTGCTCCGGTCATGATGTCGCCGCCGGTGAAATTGGGGTTGTGGGCGGCGATCTCGGCGGGGTCGCGGACGGTGTGGCCGACGATGCGTTCCCGGAATCCGGGTGCGAACTGTTCGATGCGGGCGATGATCGCCTCGGTGGCGTCGCCCGCAAAGCCGTGGGGGACACGGGCGTAGGCCCAGAGCGGGTGGATGTCGCCCACCGACCGCTGCGGGTCGGCCAGGTATTGCTGGCCCACCAGGACGAACGGCCGCTGCGGGAGTCGGCCGGCGTGGATGTCGCGTTCGGCGGCGGCGAGTTCGGGGTAGGGGCCACCGAGGTGCACGGTTCCCGCGCGGCGAGCGTCGGGATTGGTCCACGGCACTCCCTCGGCGACCGCGAAGTCGCCGGGCGCGAGATCGAACAACGTCACGTCCGCGACCGGCAACTGCGAGTGCGCGGTGATCCGGGCGCCGGTGTCGATCTTCCCGCCGAGATCGGTGAGCAGCGCGGCCAGCGCCCGGGTGATCGACTGCGATCCACCGGCCGCGACTACCCAGCCGTGCCGGTGGCCGGCGGTCAGGATGCCCAGGCCGATCGCGGAGGTCTGATAGACGATGGGCTGATCCCACCACTGGCTCACATGCCAGAAGGCGGGCAGGTGGGAGGTGGTGGTGGTGGCGATGACACCCCCGAGGGTGTACAGCACGATCAGCTCGAGGATGTAGATCGTGTGCACCATGCGCGGTGAGCCGAAGCCGTGTTCGGCCCAGTTGACGGCGAGGATCCGCATGCGCTCCATGAGCGGCAGTCGCAGGAAGGTCTCCGGCTCGACCGCGGGCAGATCGGGTTTCGTGAAGCCCATGACGGTTCTCCTGACTCCAGTCGGGTGGGGGTTCAGCGACGATGGCGACGAAGGTAGAAACCAGTGGTCCCCGTGCCACCGTCGTGCGTGAACGAAGTTCGGGTCCGCGCTTGTCGCCGGAGGACAAGAACGGTGTGCCGAAACTCGGCAAACCACCCGCGACCACCCGTGCCGGAACTACCGTGGGAAGGGTGACGGCCGCGCGGCGCGGCGAGCAGGCCGCGGCAGACCGCTATGTGGAATCGATAGCCGCCCGGATGAACGCCAGGGTGACGCAGTTGAGCGCGGCCATTCGCGAGGCCCTCGAAGAGGACATCACCGCCCTGCGCGGTGACACCCGCACCGCCGAACTGCTCGGCGCGAGCGTCGAAGCCAATGTCGACACCGTGCTGCACGCGCTGCGCCACGACATCCCGGTGGACGGCATCCAGGCCCCCGCCGCCGTCGTCGAATACGCCAGACGTCTTGCCCAGCAAGGTGTTCCGGCCCATGCCCTGGTGCGCGCCTACCGGCTCGGGCAGCGTCGCCTGACCGAGTTGGTCTACGTCGAACTCCACGAGATGGCCATTCCGCCCGACGACCGGATCGCCGCCATCGAACGCATCACCGCCACTATGTTCGACTACATCGACCGCATCACCGAGCAGGTCATCGTCATCTACGACGACGAGCGCGAACGCTGGCTCGAAACCCGCAACAGCTTGCGCGCCCTGCGCGTGCGCGAACTGCTCGACAGCCGCAAACCCCTGGATCTCGACGCCACGTCGACCGCTATCCACTACCCCTTGCGCTGGCATCATGTCGCCCTGGTCCTGTGGTATCCCGATGCCGAGGACGACCACATCCCGCGCCTGCAGCAGTTCGTCCGCGAGCTCGCCCGAGACCTCGCCACCGACGCGTCGCCACTGTTCGTCGCCGCGGATCCGACCTGTGCGTGGGCCTGGCTGCCCTATCGGGGAACCCCGCCCGATCCGGCAGCCCATCTGCGGACCGGTACGGGGGCCGGGGCGGATGCGCCCGGGATCGCGATCGGCTCGGCCGCGTCCGGGGTGGCGGGCTTCCGGGCGTCACATCGGCAGGCCGAGGCGGCCCACGCGGTGGCGCTCGCGCGCGGGACGGCGAATCCGATTGTGGCCGCATCGGATCCGGGGTTGTTGACGGTGGCGCTGCTGGGCGGGGATCTGGCCGCGACCCGCGAGTGGGTACGGGAGGTGCTGGGGGAGCTGGCCTGTGACACCGACAGCGATCAACGGCTGCGGGAGACGCTGCGCGTATTCCTGGGCAGTGGTTCGAGTTTCAAGGCGGCGGCCGGGGAATTGGACTTGCACTTCAACTCGGTGAAGTACCGGGTCGGGCGGGCCATCGCGCGCCGCGGCAGGCCGATCGCGGGGGACCGCATCGACGTCGAACTCGCGCTGCTGGTGTGCCATTGGTACGGGCCCGCCGTGCTGTGGCCCGATCGACCGGAGTGACCCCGGTCGCCCGGATTCCCGGTGCGGCCCATCGGCGCAGAGAGATCGGTCACCCCAGCGGAGACAATGACCGGCCGGTTCTTCGTTTCGCCGAGACAATGGCACGCCGCGTTCTCACGCCTATCTTTTCGCCATGAACTCGAACATGGGAGTGAGAACATGGTGACCGATACCGCGCACGCCGAAGAACTGGCCGCACCGCTGGATCTGCTGCTGACCAGTTCGGCCATCGGCATGGGGCGACGCATGATGCCCAACGACTCCTGGAGCCGGATGGCCGTGCACCTGGCCCGCCGGCCGAGGGTGGTCGGCAAGCGAGCCTCCGCCCTGGGCCGGGAACTGGTCCAGATCGCGCGCGGCCGCTCCGAGCGGGTTCCGGCCCGATCCGACAAACGCTTCGCCGATCCGGCCTGGCAGGACAACCCGATCCTCGAGCGCGCCATGCAGGCGTACCTGGCGGCCGGCGACGCCGCCGAGACCCTGCTCGACGACGCCGACCTCGACTGGCGCGACGAACTGTGCATGCGGTTCGTCGTCGACAACGCCGTCGAAGCGCTCGCACCGAGCAACAATCCGCTGCTCAACCCGCTGGGCTGGAAGGCGCTCGTCGACACCGGCGGACTCAGTGCGGTCCGCGGACTGCGGCATTTTCTCGGCGACATGACCAGCGCGCCACGCATTCCCGCCATGGTGGCCTCGGACGCGTTCACCGTCGGCGAGAACCTCGCCGTCACACCGGGATCGGTGGTGTTGCGCACCGACGTCTTCGAACTCATCCAGTACACGCCGACGACCGAGCAGGTGCGCACGGTGCCGCTGCTCATGGTGCCGCCGGTGATCAACAAGTTCTACATCATGGATATCGCGCCCGGGCGCAGCATGATCGAATACTTCCTCTCGCAGGGACAACAGGTCTACGCCATCTCGTGGCGCAATCCCGATGCGCGGCAACGCGACTGGGATCTCGACACCTACGGCCAGGCCATCCTCGACGCGCTCACCGCGGTGGAGAGCGTCACCGGCTCCGAGCGGACGCATCTGCAAGCCTCGTGCTCGGGCGGGATCCTCGCGGCCATGACCGCCGCCCACCTCGCCGAGATCGGGCAGGAGGATCGACTGGCGAGCCTCACGCTCATGGTGACGGTGCTCGACCAGTCCCACGCGGGCTTCGCCGCGGCCGCCCTCGACGAGGAGACCGCGCACCTGGCCATCGCCGCGTCGGCCCGCAAGGGATACCTCGACGGTGCGGCGCTGGCGGAGATGTTCGCCTGGCTGCGGCCCAACGACCTGGTGTGGCGGTACTGGGTGAACAACTATCTGCAGGGCCGCGACCCCGCGCCCTTCGACGTGCTGTCCTGGAACGCCGACACCACCCGCATGACCGCCGCCCTGCACCGCGACATGGTCCTGCTGGGTCTGCGCAACGGGCTCACCGTCCCGAACTCGGTGAGCCTGCTCGGCACCCCGGTCGATCTGTCCCGGGTGACCATGGACAGCTACGTGGTCGCCGGACTGACCGACCACATCTCGCCGTGGCAGGCCTGCTACCGCAGCGCCCGGCTGCTGGGCAGCAAAGACCCGCGATTCGTGCTCTCCACCAGCGGACACATCGCGGCGCTGGTCAATCCGCCCGGAAACCCCAAGGCCGTCTACCGGATCGGCGCCCCCGACGACACCGACCCGGGCCGGTGGGTGGATTCGGCCGACCAACGGCAGGGCTCGTGGTGGCCCGACTTCACCGACTGGCTCGCCGACCGCAGCGGCCCACTGCGCGACGCACCGGCCGCGCTCGGCTCGGCCGAACTGCCCCCGCTGGCGCCCGCGCCCGGCCGATACGTGCTCACCCACTGACCCGCGCGCCCATCCGGCACGCGTGCATCCACCGAAAGGACCGCTATGACAACCCGACTCGACGCACCCGCCGACCTCATCGGCCTGACCGGGCAGCAGCTCGGCATCACCGACTGGACCGAGATCACCCAGGAACAGGTGGACCTGTTCGCCGACGCCACCGACGACCACCAATGGATCCACACCGATCCCCGGCGCGCGGCCACCGGACCGTTCGGCGGCACCATCGCCCACGGCTACCTCACCCTCTCGCTCGCGCCGGTAGCCATCGCCGATGTGCTCCAGATCGGTGAGCTGACCGCGGCCCTCAACTACGGGCTGAACAAGGTGCGCTTCCCGGCACCCGTCCCCGTGGGGTCGAAGATCCGGGCGGTCGTGACCGTGAACGGTGCACAGCAGAAGAACTCCGGGGTCGAAGCCGTCTTCGGCCTCACCTACGAGATCGAGGGCGGCAGCCGCCCGGCCTGTGTCGCCGACGTGGTCGTGCTGTACCCGTGAGCGCGTCGTTGCCCGCCGACGGAGTCGAGCAGCGGCTGATATCCGTACTGGGGCAGCAGATCCGGGTCGACGTGCGCTGGGGGAGCGGGGTGCCGCTGGTGGTGTGCAACGGGATCGGCGCCGCCCTCGAGGTGCTCGACCCGCTGGTGTCCGCTCTGGATCCGGACACCACCGTGGTGCGGTTCGATGTCCCCGGCACCGGCGGCTCACCCAATTCGCCGCTCCCGTACGGTTTTCCGTACCTCGCCGCGGTGCTGCGCGGGGTGCTGGGAAAGATGGGCGTGCGCGGACAGGTCGATGTGCTCGGCCTGTCCTGGGGCGGTGCGCTGGCCCAGCAGTTCGCCTTCCAGTACCCACTGCGCTGCCGTCGCCTGATCCTGGTGTCCACCGGTACCGGCGTGCTCATGGTGCCTGGGCGGCCGCGCGTCCTGCGGAGAATGCTCACCCCGCGCCGGTTTCTCGATCACCGCTACGCGTCCCGGATCGCGGGCGAGCTCTACGGCGGCAGCGTCCGCCGCGACCCCGCCGTCGTCGAGCGGCTCTTCGACCGGCAGCTGATGGCCGGCTCGCGTGTCGGGTATCTGCATCAGCTGCTGGCCGGTTCGGCCTGGACGAGCCTGTTCGCCCTCCCGCTCATCCGCCAGCGCACCCTGATCGTGGCAGGCACCGACGACCCCGTCATCCCCGTCGCCAATGCCCGTCTCATGGCCCATCTCCTGCCTCACTCGACCGTGCACCTGCACCCGGGCGGGCACATCGATCTCATCGTCGACGCGCCCACGCTCGCCGCGGTGATCGAGCGTTTCCGTCGTGCCTAGCGGTTGGTTACACGGATTCGTATGCCGACGTGCACCGAGGTTCCGAGGGGCGGAGACCCGTCAATGAAGGACCCACCGTGAGTCAATCACCTTGTTCTGAAACAGAAGTCACGTTGCCGCGGATCGCTGCGGCCGAGCCCAGCAGGATCCTTGTTGTAGAAAGCAACCCGGCGACCGCGGAGATCGAGGTACTGGTGCTGGCCAATGCCGGCCATGAAGTGGTTTCCGTGAGCAACGTTCAGCGTGCTCTCGCCGTCGCTCGGCGATGGAACCCAGACCTGGTGCTGGTCGAGCTCATCCTGCCGGACCTGCCAGGCACGCATCTGTGTCGGCAGCTTCGGAACCGTTCGCCGATTCCCATCATCGCGACGTCGCTCGATGGCAATCCCGACGCCATCGGTGACGCTTTCGCGGCCGGTGCATGTGACTACCTGCCCAAGCCGTTGAGAAGTAGTGAACTGCTCGACCGCATCAATCTCCGTCTCGCTGCTGAGCAGGCCGCTAGAGGCGCATACCAATTCGGCCGTGCGCAAGGACCCACTGGCTCCGCCTCCTGACGGCTGTGCGGGCCCCCGTGCCGAGCCGTCAGAGCGGCGGCCGGATCTCGGTGACGATGGTGTAGAGCTCGGCGATGCGGCCGTCTTCGACCCGTGCGATGTCCATCCCGCTGACCATTGGAGGCCGGTCGGGCGGCCCGTAATGGAAGCCGAGGTGACCGATGTCGTCGAGCCCGGACGCCGGGCCCGCGGGCCAGAAGACCCAGTCGGGGTTGTCCGTCAGCATCTCGGCGGCCCTACGCTCGAACTCGGTGCGTCCCTGATTGATCCGGTCCGGTTCATGCCACACCACATCGCGGGTGTAGGTCTCGGCGATCACGGCGGCCCGGCGATCGGGGTCGGGTTCGTTGAAGACATCGAGCAGGTTGCGCCGCATGAGCTCGGCGGGCGAACTGGTCATGGCGAATCCTTTCCGATCCCGATTGGGACACCGAGCCGAGCTCGCCGTCCGCCCTGAGGGCCGCGGCATAGGCGGCGTCGACCATTTCGTTGCTGTCGCAGACGATTCCGAGGTAGAGGCCCGTCTCGCCGGACTCGCGCTGTCGCAGCCAAATGCTCGAGCCGACCTGTACGCCGGAGAGGTAGTCGGCGTCGCCGATGCCGAACAGGTCGGGCAGATTCTCCGGCCCGGAGTACGCGTTGTAGTTGCCGAAAGCACGCCAGCCCGCCGGGGCGAGAGCCTCGAGATAGAAGGCCAGCGCCTGCTCGATATCGGTGACGGAGATGTAGACGTGGTCGATCACTGAACATCCTCTTTCCACGCGAAGGCGGTGGCCTGGTCGAACTCGTCGAAGGTTCGTGCGGGGCGGCCGGTGATCTGCTCGACCTGAGGCCAGGTATCACCGGAATATGTGAGGGATTGGACGGTCTATTCTGTCCCAGGATGGTGTTGCGGAATGTAAGCGAGTCTGTACCGGCCGGGTAGGTCGCTCACGGCTGACCAAGGCTGGCCTTCGTCCAAGGAGCAGCGCATGTCATCGCAGACCAAGCCGAGCATCGTGTTCGCCCATGGGCTATGGGCCGACGGATCATGCTTCAGCAAGCTCATTCCCTCGCTGCAGGCGGAGGGGCACGAGGTGTTCGCCTCGCAGCACGGCCTCAATTCGCTCGAGAGCGACGTCGCATGCGTCAACTTCACGATCGACCATGTACCCGGCCCGGTCGTGCTCGTCGGCCATTCCTACGGCGGAACCCTGGTCACCAAGGCGGGCATGCACGACCGCGTCCGCGCGCTGGTATTCATCGCGGCGCTCGCCCCCGACGAGAACGAGACGTCCCAGGACCAGCAGAACCAGTTCGCCCGCACCCCACTGTTCGACCACATCGAAATCGGCGGCGGGCGCATCTGGCTGAAGCCCTCGGGCGTCCCGCACTTCTGCGGCGACCTACCCGAGGCCGAGCAGAGGCTCGTCCTCGCCACCGGGGCCGTGCCGGACGCCGACCTGTTCAACCAGCAGGTACCGGGTACAGCCTGGAAGACCAAGCCGAGCTGGTACATCGTCGCCAACAACGACCGCACCGTGAATCCCGAACTGGAACGCGCCGCGGCCAAGCGCATGGGTGCCAAGACCTACGACATCGACAGCAGTCACGTCCCGATGCTGTCGCATCCCGAGTTCGTCCTCGACGTCATCCGCGACGCCGCGGCGTCCATTCAGAGCGAGTAGCCGAGCCGGAGACCGACGCTCCCGCACATGGCGGCATGCTCGGGCGCGTCTTCGCCTCTCGTGAGAGGAGTTGGTTATGTGCCGCCTGTTCGGACTCTCGGCCGCGCCGCAGCGGGTGCGCGCCACCTTCTGGTTGCTGAACGCGCCCGACAGCCTGTCCCAGCAAAGTCACCGCGAACCTGACGGCGTCGGCCTGGGCACCTTCACCGCGGCGGGTGCGCCGCTGGTGGCGAAGCAGCCGATCGCCGCCTATACGGACCGGCTCTTCGCGCAGGAGGCCCGCGCATGCGAATCCGAAACCTTCGTCGCGCATGTTCGCTTCGCCTCCACGGGCGGGCTGAAGACGCGCAATACCCACCCGTTCGAGCAGCACGGGCGCCTGTTCGCGCACAACGGGGTGCTGGAGGGGCTCGACGAGCTGGATCACGAACTCGGTGACTATCGCCGACTGGTCCACGGCGACACCGACTCCGAGCGCTTCTTCGCCCTGATCACGGCCCGGATCGATCATCATGCGGGCGATGTCACCGCGGGCATCACCGACGCGGTCGGCTGGATCGCCGACCGGCTGCCGCTCTACGCACTCAACCTGATACTCACCACCGCGACCGAGCTGTGGGCCCTGCGCTATCCCGACACCCACGACCTGTATGTCCTCGAGCGCGCCGCCGGTGGCGCACGGGGCGATCGGCGGCTCGACCACGCGAGTCACCGTCATCGGGGCATTCGCGCCAGCAGTGGCGTGCTGACCGACTATCCTGCTGTCGTCATCGCCACCGAACGCATGGACGACGACCCCGGATGGCGGCTCCTCGCCTCCGGCGAACTGCTCCATGTCACCGGGCATCTGCACGTGCGGTCCAGCATTGTTCGGGATTCCCCGCCCCGCCACCTGCTTTCGCTCGCCGACCTGGACGAGACCGCCGCCGCCTCCCAGACCGCACACTGACGATCGCCGCTGCGGCATGGTCCGGTCGGTCACTCCGGTCGCGAGGCCCGGGCCAGATCGACAGTGGCCGTACGCAAGTCGGCGATGCTGTCGACGGGCGTGAGATAGTAGATGCGGGTGACCGCGATGCCGCGCGGGGTGGTGACCCGCAGGTCGAGGCCGAAGCGGTCGGGCGAATATCGTCCACCACAACCGATTTCACCAAGGACCTGCGCCGGTCGCCGGTTTCGTCGGACAGAGGCTACGTGCGCTGCGCAATTGGTTGCCGACATCTCGACGACGGCGACGTAGCCACTTCCCGTGGACCAGCCGCGCTTCCGGTGACAACTGCGAACCAACAATCGGTGACGACCATGGTTGCACATGCGGGTGATGGCCCAGGTCGGCACAAAGCGGTGGTGACAACTGAGACCTGTCGCCACAAGTGGGGCGCGCCGCGGGTCAGGGGCGGGCCGGGGTGTCGCCCTTGCGGTAGCGCAGCGGCGGGGTGTCGTAGCGGCGGCGGAACGCGCGGCTGAAGGCGGCCTCGGAGTCGTAGCCGACCTGGTGGGCGACGGCCGCGATGGGAATCGTGGTGGTGCGCAACAGGGTGGCGGCACGCGCCAGGCGGCGGTCGGCCAGATAGGCGGCGGGCGCGCGGCCCAGCCGTCGGGTGAAGCGGTCGGTGAAGGTGGTGCGCGACATGGACGCCAGCGCCGCCAGATCCGAGACCGTCCACGGTGCCGCGGGTGCGCGGTGCACGGCGGTGAGGACGGGGGCGAGTGCCGGATCGAGGGCGGCGGTCAGCCATCCGGGGGCGGCGGTGTCGGTGGACCAGGCGCGCAGCGCGTGGATGAACAGCAGGTCGAGGATGCGCGAGATCATGGCGGCCGCGCCCGGACGCGGATCGGTGACCTCGACCATCAGCAGATTCAGGCTCAACGGCAGCCAATCGCGGGCGCGGCCGGCGGCATCGATGTGGATCGCGGGGGCGAGCACGGAAAGCAGTGGGGCGGCCTGGGGTTCGTCGACCAGGAACGACCCGGTGACCCAGCGGGTGTCGGCGGTCAGCGGCGTCACGGTGTGGCTGTCGCCGCGGGCCAGCACCACCATGTCGCCGGAATGCGCTGTGGTGAGCCCGGATTCGCCGTCCACGCGGATCTCGACGGCGCCCTGCTCGACGATGTGGAGCACCCGTTTCCCGGCCGGAACCCGCACCGGAGCATCGGAGTCGGCGGTGTGCCGGGCGACGGTCTCGCCGCGCAGCCGCACCGTCTCCAGGATCTCCGACAGGGCGTCCAGCCCCGCCAGTTCCGCCGGGTCCGGCAAGGCGGCATCCGGTGATTCGGCAAAGTTTTGCGGTGTTTCCGTCATGGTCTTTGCTCCATCATCCGAATAGCGTAGATCTCGCAACCCGGGAAGCACACGAAATCAGTACTTCGAGAGGAGATACGCCATGGCGGACAAACCTGCGATCGTTCTGGTACACGGATTCTGGGGTGGTGCGGCGCACTGGGCCAAGGTCATCGTGGAATTGCGGCGGCGCGGCTACGAGTCGCTGTACGCGGTGGAGAACCCGCTCACCGGGCTGGCCGACGATGCCGCCCGGACCCAGAAGATGGTGCGCCAGATCGCCGGGCCGGTCCTGCTGGTGGGTCATTCATACGGTGGGGCGGTCATCACCGAGGCCGGTGATCTGCCCAATGTCGAGGGCCTGGTCTACGTCGCGGCCTTCGCGCCGGACGCGGGGGAGAGCCCCGGTCAGATCACCGAGCAGCTGCCCCCGGCGGCGGTCGCGGCCATCGCGCCGGATTCGGACGGCTACCTGTGGATCGCGCAGGACAAATTCCACGACAGTTTCTGTCAGGACCTGACCGAGGACGAGGCCCTGGTCATGGCCGTCACCCAGAAGGCTCCGGTGGGTTCGGCCTTCGGCGACCCGGTCACCGCCCCGGCGTGGAAGGCCAAGCCGACCTGGTATCAGGTGTCCACCGAGGACCGCATGATCAACCCGGACAACGAGCGGCGCATGGCCGAGCGCATGGGTCCACGCCGCATCGTGGAGTTGCCCGCGAGCCACGCCTCGCTGGCCTCGCAGCCGGGCGCGATCGCGGATCTGATCGATGCCGCCGTGGCGGATCTGGGCTACAGCTAGCCCCCAACTGACGCGCGGTGCATTCTGTTGTTCGGGGATGCACCGCGGAGTCTTGACTTTCCTGCTCCGCGCCCGCATCGTAAGGATACTTAGCGAAGCTAAGTGATTGGGAGAAATCCCGGCGCCCGAACCGGATTCGGGGCGTGCGGTCACGGGAGATCCAGGGAGGCAGTGATGGTCGAGGACGTCGCGCGTGCGGAGCTGACCCAGCGATTGGCGGATCGGCTCGCCCGCGCCGAGGCCGCCCGGCGCTTCGAGGCGCTGCTGGTCGACGATCAGGTCCGCGCGCTGGTGCCCTCGCCCGAGATCGCGGCCGCGGCCCAGCGGCCCGGACTGGCGATGGCCGAGGTCGTGGCGATCCTCATGGACGGGTACGCCGACCGTCCGGCCATCGCCGAGCGGGCCGGTGAGATCGTCGCCGGCCCGGATGGCCGGCGCACCCGGCGGCTGCTGCCCGAGTATCACGCCATCACCTACCGCGAATTGTGGTCGCGCGCGGGCGCACTCGCCGCCGCCTGGCACGCGGACACACGGAATCCCTTGCGCCCCGGCGATTTTCTGTGCTCGCTGGGCCTGGTCAGCGGCGACCTCACCGCGGTCGAGCTGGCGACCGTCCGGCTCGGCCTGGTGAGTGTGCCGTTGCAGGCGAATGCCCCGGCCGCGCAATGGCATTCGATCATTACCGAGACCGGTGCCCGGGCGTTGGCGGTGAGCCTGGAACTACTCATTCCCGCCCTCGACTGCGTCCTCGACGGCACCCCGGTGGAATCGCTGGTGGTCTTCGACTTCGATCCCGGCGACGACGGCCAGGCCGAGACCTATGCCGCCGCGCGCCGCCGCATCGCGGAGTCGGGCGCCGCGCTCACGCTGGAAACCCTTGCCGCCGTGACCGATCGGGGCCGCGACCTGCCGCCGGTCCCGCCCTACGTGCCGGCCGACCCCGACGAGCCTGCGCTGCTCATCTACACCTCCGGCAGCACCGGCACCCCCAAGGGCGCGATCTACACCCACCGCCTGGTGACCGGAATGTGGCAGGGCCCGGCTCAGATCCCGGTCCCGGTGCTGAACTTCTGCTACATGCCGATGAGCCACGTCGCCGGGCGCATGGTGGTGAACGGCACCTTCTCCCGCGGCGGCACCGCCTACTGCACCGCCTCGGGCGACATGTCGACCCTGTTCGATGATTTCCGGCTGGCCCAGCCCACCGAGGCGTTCTTCGTGCCGCGCGTGTGCGAGATGGTGTTCCAGCGCTACCAGAGCGAATCGCAGCGCCGCCTGGCCGCGGGCGCGTCCGCCGAGGAGGCCGCGGCCGCCGCGAAAACCGCGTTGCGGCAGGACTTCCTGGGTGAGCGCCTGGCCCGCGTCATGGTCGGCAGCGCGCCCATCTCCGCGGAGATGAAGGAGTTCATGAACGCGGTGCTCGATCAGCCGCTCATCGACGGCTACGGCTCCACCGAGGCGGGCGGCGGCCTGCTCATCGACAACGAGATCCGCCGGCCCCCGGTGCTCGACTACAAGCTCGCCGACGTGCCCGAACTCGGCTACTTCGCCACCGACAAGCCGTATCCGCGCGGCGAGTTCCTGGTGAAGTCGATCCTGCAGGTCCCCGGCTATTTCAAGCGGCCCGAGCTGACCGCGGAGATGTTCGACGAGGACGGCTTCTACCGCACCGGCGACATCGTCGCCGAGGTCAGCCCCGACCACCTGGTGTACGTCGACCGGCGCAACAATGTGCTCAAGCTGTCGCAGGGCGAGTTCGTGACGGTGGCCAAGCTGGAGGCGGTCTACGCCACCAGCCCGCTCATCGCCCAGATCTTCGTACACGGCTCCAGCGAACGCTCGCATCTGCTGGCCGTCATCGTGCCCACCGACGCGGCCCGCGCGCTCGAGCCCGCCGAACGGACCGCCGCCATCGCTGAGTCGCTGCGGCAGCTGGCCAAGGACGCCGACCTGGAGTCCTACGAGATCCCGCGCGAGTTCCTGCTCGAATCCGAGCCCTTCACCCAGGACAACGGGCTGCTGTCGGGGATCGGAAAACTGTTGCGGCCCAAGCTGCGAGAACGCTACGGCGACCGGCTCGAGGAGCTCTACCGGGCCCAGGCCCGGCGGCAGGAGGACGAGCTGGCCGCGCTGCGCGTCGCGGCCACCGACCGGCCGGTGCTCGAGACGGTGCGCAAGGCGGCGTGCGCGATCCTGGGCGGCGGTGAGCCCGCGGCGGACGAGCACTTCACCGATCTGGGCGGCGATTCGCTGTCGGCGCTGTCGTATTCGACGCTGCTGCGGGACATCTTCGGCATCGAGGTGCCGGTGGGCGTCATCGTCAGTCCCGCCAACGACTTCACCGGGCTGGCCGCGTACATCGAGGCCGCGCGCGCCGGTGACATCCGCCCGACCGCGGCGACGGTGCACGGCGGCACCGAGATCCGCGCCGCGGACCTCACCCTGGACAAGTTCCTCGACGCGCCGACCCTGGCGGCCGCCCCCGATCTGCGGCTCGCCCCGCAGCCGCCGCGCACAGTGCTGCTCACCGGCGCCAACGGCTACCTGGGCCGGTTCCTGTGCCTGGAATGGCTGGAGCGCCTGGATGATTCGGATGGCACCCTGATCTGCGTGATCCGCGGCCGCGACGCCGAGTCCGCGCGGGCGCGGCTCGACGAGGTGTTCGACAGCGGTGATCCGGCGCTGCTCGCGCGCTACCGGGAGCTCGCCGCGCGCCGCCTGCGCGTGCTGGCCGGTGACCTCGCCGACCCGTATTTCGGCCTGGATCACCAGGTGTGGCAGGACCTGGCCGCCACCGTCGATCTGATCGTGCACCCCGCCGCCCTGGTCAATCACGTGCTGCCCTACGACCAGCTGTTCGCCCCCAATGTGGTGGGCACCGCCGAGGTGATCCGGCTGGCCCTGACCACGGTCCGCAAGCCGGTGACGTACCTGTCCACGGTCGCGGTGGCCGCGCAGATCGATCCCGCGGTCTTCACCGAGGACGGCGACATCCGCGAGATCAGCCCCGTGCGTTCCCTCGACGACGGTTACGCCAACGGCTACGGCAACAGCAAGTGGGCCGGTGAGGTCCTGCTGCGCGAGGCCCACGAGCTGTGCGGGCTGCCGGTGGCGGTGTTCCGCTCCGACATGATCCTGGCGCACACCACCTTCGCCGGTCAGCTGAACCTGCCCGACATGTTCACCCGCCTGCTGCTCAGCGTGCTCGCCACCGGCCTGGCCCCGAAGTCGTTCTACGCCTTGGACGCTCGCGGCGAACGGCAGCGCGCCCACTACGACGGCCTGCCCGCCGACTTCACCGCCGCCGCCATCACCGCTCTCGGCGCCCGCGTCACCGCGGGTTTCGACAGCTACGACGTGCTCAACCCGCACGACGACGGCATCTCCCTCGACGAATTCGTCGACTGGCTCATCGAGTCCGGCCATCCCATCGACCGCATCGACTCGCACCACGACTGGTTCACCCGCTTCGAGACCGCCCTGCGCGCGCTCCCGGAGAAACAACGCTCCTACTCGTTGCTCCCGCTGCTGCACGCCTACCGCCACCCCGCGCCGCCGATCCCCGGCGCGGCGCTCCCAGCCAAGCGCTTCCAGACCGCGGTGCAACAGGCGAAACTCGGCCCGACCGGCGATATCCCGCATCTGGGCCGGTCGCTCATCGACAAGTACGCGGCCGATCTGAGGCTGCGCGGACTGCTGCGCTGAGCGGCGGCTACCGCCCGGATCCGCGTGTCGCCGCGGGGATCTCGAGCCCGTGCTGGATCGCGGCGACGGCGTCGTCGAGGATTTCGTAGAGGCTGCGCAGTGACGGGTCCGCGCCGGCCACCCAATGGTCGAGCCCGACGCCGAAGGCCGCGAAGCAGGTCGCGGCGGCCAGTTTCGCCCGCAGGTCGTCGGCGCTGAGCCCGGCCCGGCGGGCGAAACTGCGAGCCAGGGCGTCGCGGCGGCCGAAGGCCCCGGTGAAATTCTCCTGGCGCAGTTGCGGATTGGCGATCAGCACCAGTCGCGCCCGCCGGGCCGTGTCGGCCTGGCGGCGGCGCAGGTCGAGTTCGGCGTCGTCGAGCAGGAAGTCACGCAGCGCCGCGCGCAACGCGACGAATACCGCCTCACCGGGCGGACGGCGGTCCAGGGCTGCCAGCAGGTAGGACATGACGTCCTCCTCGTGGCTGAAGACCACGGCCGTCTTGGCGGGGAAGTGGCGGTGGAAGGTGCGCCGCGAGACCTGCGCGGCGTCGGCGATCTCCTGCACGGTGGTCGCCTCGAAGCCACGCCGCTCGAACAGCAGCAGCGCGGCGTCGATCAGCTCGCGCCGTACCCTGGCCTTCTCGCGTTCCCGCATCCCGGTGGCTGCCGTCATCCCGACCTTTCGTGCCGTGTCACCCCCTGGTGTCTCAAAGTGACACTTCTCAGGATAGTCTCGCGGAAGTGTCTCACTGTGACACCGGAGCGAGACGAGTACGAGAGGACTCCTCGATGACGCGATGTGCCTGGCCCCGCCGCGGTGGCGCCATGATCACCCTGCGCGGTGGCGCCATGATCACCCTGGTTTCGGCGGCCGTGCTGGCCGCCGGGCCGTTCGCCGCCACCGCCGTGGCCGCCCCGCCGGCTCAGGCCGAGAGCACGTCCCCGGGCGCGGTCGTCGCGAATGCGGAGCTGCCGCAGCACCTGTGGCTCGACGGCACCGGATCGGCCCGCAAACTCACCTACTGGACTCGCGATTCCGCCGATCAGCCGGCGCTGTCCACCGGCGTCGTGTTCACCCCGGCGGGCACCCCGCCGCCCGGCGGCTGGCCGGTGCTGTCGTGGGAGCACGGCACGGTCGGCATCGGCGACGACTGCGCGCCCTCGGTGACCGGTCGCTCCGAGCGCGACAACGGCTTCCTGGCCACCTGGCTGCGGCAGGGCTACGCCATCGTCGCGACCGACTACATCGGGCTGGGCACCCCCGGCGTGCACGCCTACCTCGACGGCCGCGCCGAGGCGCACGCCGCCATCGACATGGTGCGCGCCGCCCGTGCCGTGGACCGGTCGCTGGCCTCGAAGTGGGTCGCGATCGGTCAGTCGCAGGGCGGCGGGGCCGCGGTGTTCACCGCCTCGCTCGCGACTCGCTATGCGCCCGAACTGGATTACCGCGGCGCGGTGGCCACCGGCCCGGCCTCCAATATCGTCGACGCGGCCACGCTGATCGGCCCGGGCACGACCGTCGGGTCCCCGCACATCACCGCCTACGCCACCTACGTCCTCAACGGCCTGAAGGCGGCCCGCCCGGACTTCGACCTGGACAGCTACCTCAGCCCGGAAGGCAAGGACCTGGTCGAGGACGCCAAGACGTTGTGCTTCACGCCGCTGGCCGAACGCGCCGACGGACTGACGCTGGGGCGGCTGCTGTCGCGTCCGCTGGCCCAGGGCGATTTCGTGCCCACCGCGCGCTCGGTCATGGATGTGCCCCTGACCGGGTACGACCGGCCGCTGTTCATCGGCCAGGGCACTAACGACACCGACGTTCCCGCGCCGCTGACCGCCAAGCTGGTCGCCGACATGGCGCTGGCGGGCACCTTCCCCGAGGTGCACGTCTACGCGGGCAAGGACCACAGTGGCGCGATGCTGGCCTCGCTGGCCGACAGCGTGCCCTTCGTGGCCCGGCTCTTCGCCTGACGCGAACCGCTCCGAGTACGCGAGAGGCCGAGTGGCGCACTGCCACTCGGCCCTCGTGCTTGGCTGCGCGTCAGCCGCTGGTGACGGTGGTGTCGCGTCAGCCGCTGGTGACGGTGGTGTCGATGAGGCCGAACACCTCACCCTGCGGTCCGGACACGATGCCCATGCGTCCGAAGGGACTGTCCGAGGGACCCATGAGGACGGTCGCGCCCAGCGAGTTCGCCTTGTTCAGCGCGGCGTCGGCGCCCGCGACCTGGAACCAGGTCAGCCAGTAGTTGGGTGCGCCGGCGGGCTGGCCGCTGCTGTCGGCCATTCCGCCCATCGGCCGTCCGTCCGGACCGGCGAAAGTGGAGTACGGCATCTGCTCGTTGCCGATCTCGTCGAAGGACCAGCCGAAGACGGAGTTGTAGAAGTCCTGTGACGGCTTGTAGCCGGTGGTCTGCAGGTCGTTCCAGCAGTACGCGCCGGGCTCGTTGTAGATCTGGGCGCCGGTGTGCGCCTTGGCTTCCCAGACGCCGAACACCGCGCCCGCGGTGTCGGCGGCGATGAACATGCGCCCGACGTCCATGACGTCGAAGGGCGGCATGAAGACCGCGCCGCCGGCCTGGGTCACCGCGCCCGCGATCTTGTCGGCGCTGTCGGCGGCGAAGTAGGTGGTCCACACCGAGGGCATGGGGTCGGGGCCCATCTTGGGTCCGATGCCGGCGGCGGGTTTGCCGTCGAGCATGGCCATCAGATAGCCGCCGGCCTCGGGCGGGCTGTCGAGGACTTCCCAGCCGAGCAGCTGGGAGTAGAAGTCCCGCGCGGCGGCGGGATCGTCGACCGAGCAGTCGACCCAACACGGAGTTCCTTGCGGCCAAACCTTGTCTGTCGTGGGCATCCGGATCCTCCCGATAACGGTCGGTGGCGGCCGGCCGCTGCGGTCGGCCGGACCCAGAATACCGATTGGTCCGCCGTGAGCGGTGCGATCCGTCCAGGTCAGACGTCCAACGACCCGACCACGTCGTCGAAGGTGTCGCGGGCCAGCAGCTCCGCGTAGAACCCATTGCGCTCGACCAGTTCCCGATGCGTCCCGCGCTCCACCACACGGCCGCGGTCGAGCACCACGATCTGATCGGCGTCGCGGATGGTCGACAATCGGTGCGCGATCGTAATGGTGGTCCGATTCGCCGACAGCGTGTCGATGGCGGCCTGCACCTCCCGCTCGGTGCGGGTGTCCAGTGCGCTGGTCGCCTCGTCGAGCACCATGATCGGCGCATTGCGCAGGATCGCCCGCGCCACCGCCAGCCGCTGCTTCTCGCCGCCGGAAAACCGGTAGCCCCGCTCGCCGACCAGGGTGTCGTAGCCGTCGGGCAGGCTCATGATGTGGTCGTGGATCTGCGCCGCGCGCGCCGCGGCATGCAGTTCGGCCTCGGTGGCATCGGGTTTGGCGAAGCGCAGGTTGTCGGCGACCGAGGAGTGGAACAGGTAGGTCTCCTGCGACACCACGCCCACCGCCGCGGACAGGTCGGCGAACGACAGGTCCCGCACATCGACCCCGTCGACGGTGACCCGTCCGGCCGTCACGTCGTAGAGCCGCGCCACCAGATAGCCGAGAGTCGTCTTGCCCGAACCGGTTTCGCCGACGATGGCCAGGCTGGTCCCGGCGGGCACGTCGATATCGATGTCGCTGAGCACGTCCCGGTCCGCGTCGTAGGCGAAGCCGACCCGGTCGAACCGCACCGCACCGGTCACCCGCTCGGGCAACGGGGTGGGTCGCACGGGCTCCTCGATATCGGGTCGCAGATCCAGGTATTCGAAGATGCGCCCGAACAGCGCCAGGGAGCTCTGGATGTCCACACCGGTCGACAGCAGCATCACCGACGGCCGCAGCAGGCCGCTCTGCAGGGTCGTGAACGCGACCAGGGTGCCGATCGACACCAGCGGGTGTCCCGAGGCGACGGTCATGCCCGCCGCCCAGTAGACCACCGCGGGCATGGCCGCCATCACGATGGAGATGGTGGACTGCCGCCACCGCCCGGCCATGCTGGCGCGGATCTCGAGATCCACCAGCCCGCGCGATTCCCGGGTGAAGTCCTCGACCAGGGCGGGGGAGCGGCCCATGGTGCGCGCCAGCAGGATTCCGCTCACCGACAGCGATTCCTCCACGATCGCCGACATGCCCGCCAGCTTGCGCTGCTTCTCCCCGGTGATGCGCCGGCGCTCGGAGCCGACCCGGCGGCTGATCCACACGAACAGCGGCAGCATGGTCAGCGAGACCAGGGTGAGCCGCCAGTCGAGCGCGAACATGGCGATGACCGCCGCGACGACGGAGGTGAAGTTGGAGACCAGGGAGGTGAGCGTCGAGGTGACGGTGGACTGCATGCCGCCGATGTCGTTGGCGATGCGCGACTGCACCTCGCCGGTGCGGGTGGCGGTGAAGAACGACAGCGGCATGGATTGCAGCCGCGCGTAGACCGCCGAGCGCAGATCGTGCATGACGTCTTGGCCGACGCCGGTGGAGATGTAGGCCTGCAGCACGCCGAACACGCTGTTCAACGCGGCCACGGCGATCATGCCCGCGGCCAGCAGGGTGAGCAGGCCGGTGCGGCCGCCGGGCAGGGCATCGTCGATGATGCCGCGCAGCAGGAACGGGGAGGCCAGACCGGCCAGCGAGGCCAGGCCGACCAGGGCCGCGACCAGGGCCAGGCGTCCCCGATTGGGGTGGAAGAGCCGGACGATCCGGCGAAGTTCTGTTTCCGAAGTCTGATTCGCTTTCGAAGTCACAGCGCCTCCTTTCGCGGGGAGTCACACGCTGTAACTGAGTCTGACTCATTATTGTTCCGAGGACAATGAGTTATGCTCTGAATCATGTCGAGCACGCCCGCGGGCCAGCCGCGCGCCACCGGGGAACCCCGCGAGGACGACCTCGCCGACCTGTTCCTGCGCGCGACCAAACGCCTGCACCGCACCCAGGCCACGCGACTGTCCCCGCTCGGCCTGACCCCGGCCCAGGCCCGCGCGCTGCGCATCATCGGCCGCGCCGCCGAGCACGGGGACGAACCGCTGCGCATGTCCGCGCTGGCCGAACACCTGGGCATCGTGCCGCGCTCGGCCACCACTGTGGTCGACGCGCTGGTGGCCGCGGGTCTGGTTGCCCGCGAAGCGGATCCGGCCAATCGCCGCGCCACCCTGGTGACCCCGACCGCCGCCGGTCGCGACGCGCTCGACCGCATGTTCGCGGCTCGGCGCGACGCCGCCGAGGAGATGTTCGCCGCCCTCACCGCGGAACAGCGCTATACCCTGCGCGATCTGCTCGCCGCACTGACCTCCGGCGAATCCGCGCCGCGCTGACGGGCATACAGTCGGGCGTGTTCGCCGATCCGAGCTCGTCATCTCCCCAGCAAGGAGCCCGATAATGCCGCGTGAGCTGGCAGACCTGCCCTTCGCCCGTTTCCTGGAACCGCAGGACGCGCTGCGCGACGAAGGCGCGTACGACTGCGCGCATTTCGACGGCCTGTCCCTGGACGACCCACAGCTGCGCGGGGTCACCTTCACCGAGTGCGCCATCTCGGCCACCACCGTGAACGGCGGCTTCTTCCGGTATTCGCGCTTCAACGACGTCTGGCTGGGCAGCACCCGCTGGATCCGCACCGACCTGTCCGAAACCAATTGGATGGACGTGGAATTCGTGATGGCCGCGCTGTCGGGGGTGGAGGCGTTCGGTTCGGTGCTGCGCCGGGTGAGCTTCCACAACTGCAAGTTCGATTCGGTGAACCTGCGCGGCGCGACCCTCACCGATGTCTCGTTCGTGGACTGCGTGCTGCGCGATGTGGACATCAGCGAGGCCAAGGTGACCTCGGTGAGCTTCCCGGGCTCGGAGATCTCCGGGTTGTCGCTGCGCAACGCGAAGCTGAAGAAGGTAGATCTGCGCCAGGCCCGGTCGATCGGCGTATCCAGCGGTGTCGAGTCGCTGTCGGGCGCGCTGGTCACCAACACTCAGCTGCTCGAGCTGGCCCCGGTGTTCGCGCACGCGTTCGGGATCGTGGTCAAGGATCTCTGAGTTAGTAGCGCTAGTGAACTGACTCGAGTTACGCTGCTCACATGACGGAGTGGCGGCCCACGGCCTGCATCCTGTGCGAGTGCAACTGCGGCATCCAGGTGCTGCTCGGCCCGGACGGCCGGTCCTTCGAGAAGATCCGCGGTGACAAGCTGCATCCCGCCTCGGAGGGCTACACCTGTAACAAGGCCCTGCAGCTGGACCGCTACCAGAACGGGCGCACCGGCCGCCTGACCTCGCCGCTGCGCCGCCGCGCCGACGGCGGCTTCGAGGAAATCGATTGGGACACCGCGATTTCCGAGATCTCGGCCCGGCTGCTCGAGATCGGCCACCACTTCGGCGGGGAGTCGATCTTCTACTACGGCGGCGGCGGTCAGGGCAATCACCTGGGCGGCGCGTACGCCCCGGCGACCATGGCCGCCTTCGGCATGAAGTACCGCTCCAGCGCGCTGGCGCAGGAGAAGACCGGCGACTTCTGGGTGGGCGCGCGCATGACGGGCTACCCGATGCGCGCCGATGTCGAGCACGCCGAGGTGGCGTTCTTCATCGGCAAGAATCCCTATCAGTCGCACGGCTTCCCGCGAGCGCGCACGGTGCTCAAGGAGATCGCCAAGGATCCCGCCCGGTCCATGATCGTGCTGGATCCGGTCCGCACCGAGACCGCGGAACTGGCCGATTTCCACCTGCAGCTCAAGCCCGGCACCGACGTGTACCTGCTCACGGCCATGGCCGCGATCCTGGTGCGCGACAACCTCCTCGACGGCGAGTGGCTGGCCGCCCACACCACCGGACTCGACGCCGTCCTCGAGGTGCTGCGGGCGGTGCCGATCGAGAAGTACTGCGCCATCGCCGATGTCGACCCGGAGCTGGTGACCGCGGCGACGCACCGGCTGGCGGCGGCCGAATCCGTGGCGGCGCTCGAGGATCTCGGCGTGCAGATGAACCGGTACTCGACCGTGGTCAGTTATGTCGAGAAGCTGGTCTGGCTGCTCACCGGCAATGTCGGAAAGCCCGGCACCCAATACGCTTTCACCGGACTGAGCAATCTCGGCCACGACCGCGGCCACCCGGCCGGCGAGGGCCCGAAGAGCCCGGTGGCGGGCGCGCAGATCGTGAGCGGGCTGGTGCCGTGCAATGTGATCAGCGAGGAGATCCTCACCGACCACCCCGCCCGCTACCGGGCCATGGTCATCGAGAGCGCCAATCCCGCGCACTCCCTGGCCGATTCGGCCCGCATGCGCGAGGCGCTGCGGGCGCTGGAACTGGTGGTCGTCATCGACGTCGCCATGACCGAGACCGCCCGCGAGGCCGACTACGTACTGCCCGCGCCCACCCAGTTCGAGAAGTTCGAGGCCACCTTCTTCAACTTCGACTTCCCGCGCAATATCTTCCACCTGCGCCACCCCGTGCTGCCCGCCCCCGCGGGCGTGCTACCCGAACCCGAGATCCACGCCCGCCTGGTCGAGGCCGCGGGCGTGCTGGGCGAGGCCGATTACGCGCCGCTGCGGGCCGCGCTGGCCCAGGGCCGGGAGGCCTTCGCCATGGCCTTCCTGGGCATTCTGGGCGATCCGGCCCGCTCGAAACTGGCTCCCGTGCTGCTGTACCGGACGCTGGGGGAGACCCTGCCCGATGGCGCGGCGTCGGCGGCGTTGTTGTGGGCGGCCGCCTACAACATGGTCCGCAAGTTCCCGGCCAGCGTCGAGCGTGCCGGGTACGGCACCGGCTTGGAGGCGGGGGAGCGGCTGTTCGAGGCGATCCTGACGGGCAAGCACGGCATCGTGATCTCCGAGGACGATTACGAGGAGACCTGGAACCGGGTGCGCGACAAGGTGATCCGGCTGGAGGTACCCGAGCTGCTGGAGGTGGTCGCGACCCTGCCCGAGCCCGCCGCCGACGACCTCGCGGCCTGGCCGTTCGTTCTCTCCGCCGGGGAGCGGCGGGCCTTCACCGCCAACACCATCTTCCGGGACCCGGCCTGGCGCAAGCGCGATGCGGCCGGAACCCTGCGCATCAGCACCGGCGACGCCGAACGGCTCGGGCTCACCGCCGGGGACCTGGTGCAGGTCACCACCCGCCGCGGCACCGCGCGCGTGCCCGTCGAACCCACCGACCGGATGCGCTCGGGCCACCTGTCGCTGCCCAACGGTTTCGGGCTCTCGGTCGCCGGCGCCGACGGCACCCCGGTCACCACCGGGACCGCGCCCAACGAGCTGACCTCGGTCGAGGATCGCGACGAATGGGTCGGCACCCCCTGGCACAAGTACGTTCCCGCCCGCCTGGATACCGTGACCACATGAAACGTACGAGTTTCGCGAACTGGCCGTGCACCGTCGCCCGCACCGTCGACCTGCTGGGCGACTGGTGGACGCCGCTGATCCTGCGCGAAGCTTTCTACGGCGCCAAGCGTTTCGACGATTTCGAATCCACCCTCGGGCTCAGCCGCAATGTCCTCACCCAGCGGCTGACCCGCCTGGTGGAGGCGGGCCTGCTCGACAAGGTCCCCTACCAGGATCGTCCGGTGCGCCACGAGTACCGGCTCACCACCCAGGGCCGCGACTTCTTTCCGGTGATCGCGGCCATGATGGCCTGGGGCGACCGCTATCTGGCCCCCGAATCCGGGGAGCCGGTGCTGCTGCACCACACCGCCTGCGACCACGACACCCACGCCGAGGTGGTGTGCGCGCACTGCCGCGAGCCGCTGCGCCATGAGGACATCTCCGCCCGGCTGGGCCCGGGCTTCCCGGCGCGGCTGCGCGACGCGGCCCTGGCGACGGGCCGGTTCGCCGACGAGCCCTGAACCAGGGGTGTTCTAAGCTGCAAGCACTATGGCCCTGAACGCGACTCTCCATACCTTCGCCGTGCAACTGTCCGACATCGACCGGGGGGTGTACGAGGAGTTGGATCTGCGGGTCGCCCAGCATCCTTCGGAGACGGCCGAATACATGCTGACCCGGGTGCTGGCCTACTGCCTCGAGTACGAGGAGGGCATCGCGTTCAGTGTCGGCGGCGTCTCCTCCACCGATGAACCGCCGGTGATGATCCGCGATCTCACCACCCGCATGACCGCCTGGATCGATGTGGGCGCACCCGACGCCGCCCGCATCCACCGGGGCAGCAAACTGGCCGACCGCGTGGTCATCTACACCCACCGGGATCCGGTCAAGGTGCTGGCGCAGCTCCCGGCCAAGCGGATTCACCACGCCTCGGAGATTCGCGTCTACTCGTTCGACCCCACCTTCATCGAGGACGCGACCCCGTTCCTGCAGCGCCGCAACGCGCTCACGCTCTCGATCACCGACCGGCACCTGTATCTGGAGCTGAACGGCAACACGCTGTCGACCGACATCGAAGAGCACCGCCTGTCCTGATGGCCGCCTCCCGTCGACGCCTGCTCAGCGCGGCCGCGGTCACCGCGGCCCTGCTGACCGTGGCGGTCGGCTGCGGCCGGCGGCACTCCGAGACCGACGATCAACCCGATTACCGCGGCCCGGCCGGGCAGGTCATCACCGTGATCTCCGATTCGGCCGACGCGACGACGGCCACCCTCAGCGCGTGGGATCGGGTTGGGGCGCAGTGGGTTCGGGCGATCGGACCGCTGCGGGCCGATGTCGGCGCGCAGGGCATCGGCCCCGCCAGCGAATCGGCGACCCGCTCACCCGCCGGAATCTGGTCGCTGACAGAGGCTTTCGGCATCGCCGCCGACAATGGCACGCGGCTGCCGTACCGGCGGGTGACGACCTCGGACTGGTGGGTGTCGGACACCGCGTCGCGGTTCTACAACACGCATCACAGTTGCGCGCCCGGTAGCTGTCCGTTCGACGAATCGGCCGGTGAGGATCTGGGGAGCGCGGGCCCGGCCTACGATCACGCCGTCGTCATCGACTACAACCGCGCCCCCGTCGTCGCGGGGGCCGGATCGGCCTATTTCCTGCACGTCGGCGACGGCCACCCGACCGCGGGCTGCGTCGCGGTTCCCGCCGCCGACCTGGACCGACTCATGCGCTGGCTGGATCCGGCGCGCGGGCCGGTCATCTATATCGCCGTCCGGGAATAGGCCCCGAAAACCACGATTTCGCATTCGAAACACCTTGTGCCTGTTCTCACAATGTCGCACATGCGACCTGCGGGTTACCGGACCGAGTGAATAGCCGCGCCTTCCTCCGGAGTCGCATGAAAAGCATGTTTGACGTGTGGCAATTCCATCATTGCGCGCCAGCAATCGCGTGCACACCGCAAAAGCCAGCATGTTTCGGGCAACTAAGGTTCGGGTATTCGACTTTGTCGAACGCGAAAAGGAATTGAAACATGGGTGCGAGCCTGATGATCGTGGGGGACGACTACGGGGTCCGCGGCGCCTTGCGGGCGGCGATGGAAGAGGAAGGATACGAGGTCGCCGAGGCGGGCGCGGGTGAGGCCGCGCTGGAACAGCTGCGTGTGAACGGCGCGCCGGACGTGATGGTCGTGGACCTCCTGTCCGGTGAAATGGACGCCTTCACCTGTATTCGTGAGGTCCGGCGCGCGCACGAGGTCCCGATCATGGTGGTCAGCGCCAGCAACGACACCCATGACGTGGTCGCCGCCCTGGAGGCGGGGGCCGACGACTTCGTCACGAAGCCGTTCGAGATCAAGGAGATCAGCGCGCGCATGCGGGCGCTGAGGCGGCGCCCGCACCTGGGCGGGCTGCCCGACGAATCGGTGACCGAACCACTCACCGAGATCGTGCTCGACCCCGACGAGGCTGCGCCGCTGGTGCTTTCGCCCGAGGGTGGCGCGGTGCGGCGGGGCGAGGATCAGATTCCGTTGACCATCACCGAATTCCGGCTGCTGTGTGAGCTGGCCGCGAATCCGGGCCGCGTGCTCACCCGCACCCTGCTCCTCGAAAGGGCCTGGGACGAAGGCTTCTTCGGCGACGAACGACTCGTCGACGTCCATGTGCGGCGCTTGCGCACGAAGATCGAGGTCGATCCCTCCGATCCCCGCATCGTGGTGACGGTGCGGGGGCTCGGCTACCGCCTCGACATGCCCCGCTGAGCCCCGCGCCCCGGGCGGAGTCATCGGATCGTCATGAGATCGCAATGAGTTCGCATGGAAGACCTCAACGTTGCTTGGTCAGGCTGGGATGGTCATGCAGATCCCAATCAGCAAATTTGACGCGATATCCCAGCAAACCATCCAGATCCGGGAACCCGAGCTCGCCGACGGCGCGCACATGTGGCAGATCGCCGAGAACTCCCGGGTACTCGACACCAACTCCAGCTACGCCTATCTGCTGTGGTGCCGCGATTTCCCGGCCACCTCGATGGTCGCCGAGATCGACGGCGAGGTAGCCGGTTTCGTCATCGGCTACACCCGGCCGGCGTGGCCCAACGTCCTGTTCGTCTGGCAGGTGGCCGTGGACCAGCCGCACCGCGGGCACGGACTCGGTGTGGACATGCTCGACGCGCTGCTGGAACGCACCACCGCGTACGGCATCACCCAGCTCGAAACCACCATCTCGCCGGACAATCCGGCGTCGGTGGCCATGTTCGCCGCCCTGGCCCGCCGCCGGGGCGCGGCTCTGACCCGCACGACCTTGTTCTCGGCGGATCAATTCCCCGGCGGGCATCAGCCGGAGGATCTCTACCGCATCGCACCGGTGACCACTCAGGAGGAACCGCGATGATCACCACCACCCCCGACCTGTCCGTGTTCGCGGATCTGGAATCGAATGTGCGCGGCTACTGCCGCTCCTGGCCGACGGTGTTCGACACCGCCTCGGGAGCCTGGCTGCGCGACGAGACCGGCCGCGAATACCTGGACTTCTTCGCCGGCGCGGGCGCGCTCAACTACGGCCACAACAACCCGGTGCTCAAGCAGTCGCTGCTCGACTACATCGCGGGCGACGGCCTGACCCACGGCCTGGACATGTCCACCGTCGCCAAACGCGAACTGCTGGAATCGCTGCGCGAGCGCATCCTGCGGCCGCGCGGCCTGGACTACAAGGTGCAGTTCCCCGGACCCACCGGTGCCAACGCGGTCGAGGCGGCGCTCAAACTGGCCCGCAAGGTGACCGGCCGCACCGAGATCCTCAACTTCACCAACGCTTTTCACGGCATGACGCTGGGCGCGCTCTCGGTCACCGGCAATGCCGCCAAACGGGCGGGCGCGGGCGTGCCGTTGCAGCACGCCACCTCGATGCCCTTCGACGGCTACCTGTCCGGCGCCGAGGGCGACTCCTTCGAATGGATGGAGCGGGTCCTCGACGACGCCTCCTCCGGCCTGGACAGTCCGGCCGCCGTCATCGTCGAGACCGTGCAGGGCGAGGGCGGGGTCAATATCGCCAGCGTGGAATGGCTGCGCAAGCTGGCCGGATTGTGCTCCGCGCGCGAGATTCTGCTGATCGTGGACGACGTGCAGATGGGCTGCGGCCGCACCGGCCCGTTCTTCTCCTTCGAGAGCGCCGGCATCACACCGGATATCGTCACCCTGTCCAAGTCGATCGGCGGCTACGGCCTGCCGATGGCGCTGGTGTTGTTCAAACCCGAACTGGACCAGTGGAAGCCGGGCGAGCACAACGGCACCTTCCGCGGCAACAACCCGGCCTTCGTGACCGCCCGCACCGCCATCGAGCACTACTGGTCCGACGACGGCCTGGAGTCGGCCACCCGGGCCAAGGGCGCGCGCATCGATCGCGCCCTGACCGGCATGGCCGCGGCCTTCGACGGCGTGAGCGCCCGCGGGCGCGGGCTGGTGCACGGCCTGGTCTTCGACGACGCCTCCCAGGCGGAGAAGGTGTGCGCCGCCGCCTTCCAGCGCGGACTGCTGGTCGAGACCTCCGGCGCCGAGGACGAGGTGGTGAAACTGCTTCCGCCGCTGACCATTTCCGAGTACGAGCTCGACCACGGACTGGAACTGCTGGCCTCCTCGCTGGACGTCGTCGGCAGCGGACGGGGTCGCTGACATGATCGTGCGCACCACCGCCGAGATCACCGGCACCGACCGCGATGTCGCGGGTCCGGGCTGGCGCAGCAAGCGGATCGTGCTGGGCGGCGACCGGGTCGGGTTCTCGTTCCACGAGACCACCATCGACGCCGAGTCCGTCCACGAATTCCACTATCAGAATCACGTCGAGGCCGTCTGGCTGGTCGAGGGCGACGGCACCCTGGTCGATCTCGACCATGGCCTCACCTACGAGCTGGGCCCCGGCTCCATGTATCTGCTCGACGGCCATGAACGCCATCGCCTGTTCGCCCGCACCCGGATGCGCATGCTGTGCGTGTTCAATCCGCCGGTGACCGGGCAGGAGGTTCACGACGAGAACGGTGTCTACCCGCTGGTCGCCGTCGACTAGGAGATTCGAATGACCTTGTCCGACTACGGATTGATCGACCGCTACCGCACCCGCACGGTCGCCGGGACGCCGCCCATCGAGCGCGACGACCCGACGGTCTGGGGCCCGATCGACTCCCACGGCCTGGCCGAGTTCGACGACAACGGCTACGCCGTGCTGGACCTGCTGCTCGACCCGGACGAGGTGCGGGCGGTGGCGACCGAGATGCAGCGCCTGACCTGCGATCCCGAGCTGCTGCTCGACGAGCGCGTGATCATCGAGCGGGCCTCGCATCGGGTGCGCTCGGTCTTCGACGTGCATCGGTTCAGCCCGATGATCGGGGAGCTGGTGCGCCAGGACCGGATCGCGGGTCTGGCCCGCCAGATCCTCGGCTCGGATGTCTACCTGCACCAGGCCCGGGTGAACTACATGCCCGGGTTCACCGGCGCCGGGTTCTACTGGCACTCCGACTTCGAGACCTGGCACGCCGAGGACGGTATGCCCGCCCCGCGCGCGGTGAGCCTGTCGATCGCCCTGACCGACAACTACCCGTTCAACGGCAGCCTGATGGTCATGCCCGGCTCGCACCGCACCTTCGTGCCGTGTCAGGGCGAGACGCCCACCGACCATCACCGGGTGTCGTTGCGGGAACAGCAGATCGGCGTTCCCTCTCAGGAGGCGCTCACCGACCTGGCGGGCAAGCACGGCATCACCCAGTTCACCGGTCCGGCGGGCTCGGCGCTGCTGTTCGACTCGAACCTGATGCACGGGTCCTCGGGCAACATCACGCCGTTCCCGCGCTCGAATCTGTTCCTGGTGTTCAACAGCGTCGAGAACACTCTGCGCGACCCGTATTCCGCACCGAGTCCGCGGCCGGAGTACCTGGCCGCCCGCGACTTCACACCGCTGATCTGAGCCGGATCAGCTTGCGGCGGTGACGGTCCGATGCCCGCGCGTCCCGTAGAGGCGGCGGGCATCGGCCGGGGTCACCGTCTCCAGCCGCGCGGGCAGCTCGCCCTTGATGTGCTGTTCGAGGATCTGCCCGGCCATCGGCGCGATGATCGGCGCGGCCATGATCAGGCCCTTCTTGTCGAAAAGGGTGAACAGCCACACCAGGATCCGGCCCGCCGGGCGCACCATGAGATCCACGAGGCCGGGCCGGTCGAACTGGCCCAGCTTGCGCTGCCACTTCGGCAGGGTCGCGATGGAGGCGAACGACAGGAGCCGCGCGCCCATCGCGTAGGTCCAGCCCGCGCCGTTCTTGGGCGAGGTGAACAGCAGCTGCCGCATACCGTCCTGGGCGGCCTCCGACGTGCACAGGCGCGCACGGACATCCGCGTAGTACTGGCGCACGCCCTCGCGGGTGATCGGCACGTCCTCGGGCTTGCAGGTCTGCAGCTCGGCGGCGATGCGGCACTCACGCCAGTACTGCGCCTCCTCCTCGGGAGTCAGTCCGGGCCCGAACATCTCGTAGGCCTTGAGCACCGACTGCCAGCCGGTGATGTGGATCCACAGCTGGGTCTCGGGGGAGTTGGCGCTGTAGCGCTGGCCGCTGATCGGCTCGATGCCGGTGTTCTTCGCGTGCACCGTCATCAGATGCTCGGAGGCCTGGATGGCGGTGCGGGAATCGCCGATGGCCACGATCAGGAAGTAGGCGAAGGTGGCGTCGAGGCGGTCGCGGGGCTCGGAGTAGATCTTGCCGGTGTCGGCGACGGCCGCGGTCAGGAACGGATCGAAGTGCTCGAGGGTGACCGCGCGCTGGAATCCGATGACGGCGGTGGGGGAGGTCCATACCTTCCAGCTCGGGGAATCCGGGCCGAAGAAGCCGTAGTCGTCGCGGCGGAGGGTGGTCGGATCGAAGGTCACTGGGGGCTCCTCTACAGGTTCGATCCCATGGAATACAACGCCACCGTAGCAATTGCGTGGAATGAATACAACGGTGGCGTAGCTTTACCCTGGGTGGGCGCGTGACCTCGCGATCCGGGATGACAGAATGGGGCCGATGACGGTGGAGGCAGGGGATGAGGGCATGACGGCCGACCGGCCGCGCCGGCGCTACGCGCCCCGGCTGCCACCCAAGGAACGTCGCGCGCAATTGCTCGACGCCGCCTTCGCGGTCCTGGAGAAGGCCGAACTCCACGAGCTCGGCATGGAGGCCGTCGCCGCCGAGGCCGGTGTGGGAAAACCCGTGCTGTACACCGTCTTCAAGACCCGTGCCGAACTCGTCGCCGCCCTGCTGGAACGCGAACGCGAACGCGCCCTCGAGCAGGTCGCCGACACCCTGCCCACCGACCTGCTCGGCGCGGATCCGGTGGTCGCGGCCTCCGCCTCGGTCCGCGCGTTCGTCGATGTGGCCCTGGACAATCCGACCCGGTGGCGGCTGCTGCTCTCGGGTCCCGGCAATGCCCCCGACGAATACCGCGAGGCCATCCGCAGCTCCCGCGCGGGCATCTTCGACCAGGCCGAGGCGCTGGTCCGCATGGGCCTCATCACCGATTCCCGCTGGGCCGGAATCGATTCCGGCCTGCTCACCAACTCGCTGCTGACCATCGCCGAGATGCTGGGCCGGATGGCGGTCAGCGAACCGGATGTATACCCCCGTGAACGCATCGAGGGATTCGTCCAGGCCATCGTCGCGCTGCTCGTCGGCACCGGCCGGTAAGCGAAAAACGCCACCCCATCGCCTCTGACGTCGCGAAAGTGACCCTTGCCACACCCTGGTACACCGGCGTACCGTCGCGCTGGTACGCAGAGGTACCACGCTGGGAGATGGCGCATGACCACAGTGACACTGCCCGACGGACCGACGACGCCGGGCTTCGTGCAGGGCATCGAGATTCTGGCCGGGCGCACCCGCGCCTGGCGGCGGCTGCATCAGCGCTACGGGTCGGCGTTCGTGGTGTCGATGCCGCGTTTCGGGCCCACCGTCGTGCTCTCCGACCCCGCCGAAGTGAAGGCGCTGTTCACCACCCACACCGATCTGGTCGACAACCTCGACATCAACCTCGGTCAATTCCTGGGCCCCGGTTCGCTGTTCGCGCGACGCGGTGAGGAGCACCGCAAGGAGCGCAAACTGCTCACCCCGCCCTTCCACGGGCGGCGGCTGGCGGTCTACGAATCGCTGATCGAGGAGGAGGCCGTCCGCGAGATGGCCACCTGGCCGTCGGGGCGCGAATTCGCGACCATGGATTCGATGATGCGCATCACGCTCAATGTGATCCTGCGCGCCGTATTCGGTGCGGAGGGAGCGGAATTCGAGCAACTGCGCGAGGTGATCCCGAAACTGGTGCTGGTCGCCTCCGCGCTGGCGGCGCTGCCGGTGCCGCCCGGATTGTTCGGGCGCTTCGGGCCGTGGGCGCGGTTCCAGGCCCACCGCGCGAGCTACGACGAGATCGTGGGGCGGCTCATCCGCCGCGCCGCCGCCGACCCGAACCTGGCCGACCGTGACGACGTGCTGGCCATGCTGCTGCAGGCCCGCTACGACGACGGCTCGGCCATGACGCAGAGCGAGATCGCCGACGAGCTGCTCACCCTGCTCACCGCGGGCCACGAGACCACCGCCACCTCGCTGGCCTGGACCGTCGAACGGCTGCGCCGGCATCCGCACATCCTGGCGCGCCTGGTCGAGGAGACCGACGCGGGCGGCTCCGCGCTGCGCGAGGCGACGCTGCTCGAGGTCCAGCGGGTGCGCCCGGTCATCGACGCCACCGCCCGCAAGGTGCGGGTGGACGATTTCCGGCTGGGCCGCTGGACGCTGCCGCGCGGCCAGCACGTCCTGGTCAGCATCCGGCTCATGCACGACAATCCGGAATTGTTCACCAACCCACGCGATTTCGACCCGGACCGGTTCGTCGACGCGCGGCCGGGGACGTTCAACTGGATTCCGTTCGGCGGCGGCGCGCGCCGCTGCATCGGGGCCGCGTTCGCGACCATGGAGATGAACGTGGTGCTGCGGGTGCTGCTGCGTGACTTCACCCTCGCGCCCACCGACGCGCCCGACGAGCGCACCCATTTCCGTGGCGTCGCACTGGCTCCCGCGAAGAAGGGGCGCGCGGTCGTGTACCGCAGGGCGCCGCGGCCGGCCGCTGGCGTGGAGTCCGGCGACACCGGCGCGGTGCCGGTCGAATCCAGTACTGTCACAAACGAATCCCCCGCCACCCTGGACGCGCGCGGCGAGCAGGTGACCGCATGAGCGAGCGGGTCGCCGAGGTCGGGCGGGGCATCACCCTCACCTATGAGCGGCAGGGCGCGGGCGTGCCGCTGCTGCTCATCGCCGGACTCGGGCAGCAGAAGCACGAATGGCACGACGGTCTGGTCGCGCAGCTGGTGGTCCGCGGCTACGACGTGGTGCGATTCGACAATCGCGACGTCGGCACCTCCACCCACGCCGGGTTCCGGCCGCCGGGCGGACTCGCCATGGCCCGCAAGCGCTGGGACGCACAGCAATACGATCTCGGGGACATGGCCGCCGACACCGCCGGCCTGCTCGACATCCTCGGCTGGCGGTCGGCGCACCTGGTCGGCATGTCGATGGGCGGGATGATCGCCCAGACCGTGGCGGCCCGCCATCCCGAGCGGGTGTCCTCGCTGACGTCGATCTTCTCCACCACGGGTGCGCCGCGCGTGGGGCGGCCCGCGCCGTCGACCTGGATTCGCATGTTCGCCAGGCCCGCTCGCACGCGGGAGGAGCATGTCGAGGCGGCGGTGCGCATGTACCGGCACATCGGGTCGGCCGGATATCCCCTCGACGAGCCGCGCATCCGCGCCACGGCGGGCCTCACCTGGGATCGCGATCCGCGCCCGGCGGCGGGCGTGGGCCGTCAGCTCGCCGGAATCCTCAAGTCCGGGGACCGGACTCGCGAGGTGCGGACCATCACCGCGCCCACACTGGTGGTGCACGGCGACCGCGACCAGATGGTGAACCCCACCGGCGGCGCGGTGACCGCCGCCGCGATCGCGGGCGCGCGCCTGCACACCGTGCCGGGCATGGGCCACGATCTGCCGGTCGCGCTCTGGCCCACCTTCGCCGACCTCATCGACACCCACATCCGCACCGTCGAATTCAGGAGTTCCGATGCCCCGATCCTCTAGGCCGCTGTCCGGTCACCCGGTCATGATCACCGGCGCGGCCTCGGGAATCGGGCGGGGACTGGCCCACCTGCTGTCCCGCCGTGGGTCGCCGGTCGCCATCGCCGACATCGACGCCGACGGGTTGAAGCAGACCGCGGCCGGACTGAACGGGCCGGTGCTGACCCGGGTGCTGGACGTACGCGACGCCGCCGACCAGCTGGCCTTCGCCGAGGAAGTGAAGGCGTGGCTGACCGCACCCCTGGCCGCGGTCTTCAATAATGCCGGTGTGGCCGTGTCCTCCTCGGTGCTCGACACCGTGCCCGAGGACGACGAATGGCTGCGGCAGATCAACTTCGACGGCGTCGTGAACGGGACCCGGGCCTTCCTGCCGATCCTGGTCGAACAGGGCAGCGGCGCGATCGTCAACACCTCCAGCGTGTTCGGACTGGCGGGCATGCCGTACCAGAGCGCCTACTGCGCGGCGAAATTCGCGGTGCGCGGATTCACCGACGCGCTGCGGCAGGAACTGCGTGGGACCGGCGTCTCGGCGGTGACCGTGCACCCCGGCGGCATTCGCACCAATATCGCCCGCAACGGACGCGTCCGCCAGGACCCGGAGGGCCGGGGCCGCAGCCACGAGCAGATGGCCGCCGAATTCGAGGCCATGACCATGACCAGCCCGGAGAAAGCGGCCGAGATCATCTGCCGCGGAGTCGAACGCGGCAAGGCGCGCATCCTCGTCGGACCCGACGCGTATCTGTTCGACACCCTCACCCGGGTGACCCCGACGCACTACTTCGACGTGCTGTCGGTCGTGATGGGCCTGGCGCGGACGCGGGCCGCGAAGGGAGCGGGACGATGACCGAACACGTGGACGTACTGATCGTCGGGGCCGGACTGTCGGGCATCGGGGCGGCGCATCATCTCCAGGACGCGTTCCCGGATCGCAGCTACGCCATCCTCGAGGCCCGCGAGGCCATGGGCGGGACCTGGGACCTGTTCCGCTATCCGGGCGTGCGGTCGGACTCCGACATGCACACCCTCGGGTACCGGTTCCGCCCGTGGGTGGCGGCCGAGGCCATCGCCGACGGGCCCGCCATCCTGTCCTACATTCGCGACACCGCCGCCGAGGCGGGCATCGACCAGCGAATCCGCTACGGGCACAGCGTGACCGGGGCCTCCTGGGACTCGGAAGAAGCGCGCTGGACCGTCGGATACCAGCACGACGGCAGGGCCTCGACCATCACCTGCGACTTCCTCTACCTGTGCAGCGGCTACTACCGCTACGACGAGGGCTACGTCCCGGAGTTCGCCGGTCTGGCCGACTTCCGCGGACAGGTCGTGCATCCGCAGCACTGGCCCGCCGAACTCGACTACGCCGGAAGGCGGGTCGTGGTGATCGGCAGCGGAGCGACCGCGGTGACGCTGGTGCCCGCCATGGCCGAGACCGCGGCGCACGTCACCATGTTGCAGCGCTCGCCCACCTACATCATGTCCGCGCCGACCGTCGACGCCGTCGCCACCACGCTGCGGCGATGGCTGGGGGAGCGGCGCGCCTACGCCGTCACCCGCTGGAAGAACGTGGCCATCGGCACCGTCATCTATCAGCTCAGCCAGCGGCGACCGGCCATGATGCGCAAGTTCTTCCGGAGCCTCACCATCAAGCAGCTGCCCGACGGCTACGACGTCGACACGCATTTCAATCCCAGCTACAACCCGTGGGATCAGCGGCTGTGCCTGGTGCCCGACGGGGATCTGTTCCGTTCCATCAGCGCCGGACGCGCCTCGGTGGCCACCGACCGCATCGAGCGATTCACCGCGGACGGCATCCGCCTCGAGTCCGGGACCGAACTGCCCGCCGACATCGTGGTGACCGCGACCGGACTGGATCTGCTGGCGCTGGGCGGCATCGCGCTCACCGTCGACGGCCGCGAGATCGCGGCGTCCGACACCATGGCCTACAAGGGCATGATGCTCAGCGGCGTCCCGAATTTCGCCTTCACCATCGGCTACACCAACGCCTCCTGGACGCTCAAGGCCGACCTGGTCGCCGAATTCGTCTGCCGGTTGCTGCGGCACCTCGACGAGCACGGGTACAGCCAGGCCACGCCGTGGCCGGACCCGGCGGTGTCCACCACGCCGCTGCTCGACTTCCAGGCGGGCTACGTGCTGCGGTCGATGGACCGCTTCCCCAAGGCCGGATCGCGCCCGCCCTGGCGGCTGGGCATGAACTACGCGCAGGACGTGATCACCTTGCGGCACGGGCGAATCGAGGACGGCACCATCCGCTTCGGCCGCCGCTCGGTGCGGGCCGCGAGCGCCGATCGCGGGCCCGAACCGGTGACCGCCTGACCTCGGTGACCAGCGCCGCGGCGAACACACCGGCCGCCGCGGCGCCCACCGAGATCCGGGCAAACTACGCTGATGCTCGTGACCCGCGCCGACCCCGCCACCAGCGCCGACACCGCCGCCGAGTCCGGCTTCCGGCGTCGGCTGCTCGATGCCATGGCCGACGCGATCCGCGAGCGCGGCTACCGCGACACCACGGTCGCCGATATCGTGCGCCTGGCCAAGACCTCGCGACGCACCTTCTACGAGCATTTCGACGACAAGCAGGACTGCTTCGTGGCGCTGCTGACCGAACGCAACAACGACACCATCGCGCAGATCTACGCCGCCGTGGACGTGGCCGCGCCGTGGGACACCCAGATCCATCAGGCGATCGAGGCGTGGATCGGGGCCTCGCGCGAGGACACCCCGATCACGCTGGCCTGGATCCGTGACATCCCGGCGCTGGGGGAGCGGGCCCGGGACCTGCAGCGCGACGCCGCGGACGCGTTCATCACGCTGATCCAAACCCTGGCCGGCACAACGGAATTCCAGGGCGCGGGCCTGCACCCGCCGACCCGCCGGATGGCGACAATCCTCTACGGCGGCTTCCGTGAGCTCATCGCCTCCACGGTGGAGGACGGGCGCGACATCACCGAGATCATTCCGGTGGCGGTGGAAACCGCGCTGGCGCTGATCGGTCCGCGCTACCCGGCCTGATCGGGGTGCTGCCCAGCGTGATCAGTCCTTGCGGGGCCGGGCGCGGAAGTGGGCGCGCTCGCCCTGTTTGCCGAACAGGCTGAGGAATTCGACCGGCTGATCGTCGGCCGCGCCGAACCAGTGTGGCTCGCGGGTATCGAATTCGGCGGCCTCGCCGGGTTGCAGGATCAGGTCGTGCGCGCCGAGGATCATCCGCAACCGGCCGTTGAGGACGTACAGCCATTCGTAGCCCTCATGGGTCTGCGGATTCGGTTCGGTGCGACCGATTTTCGGGTCCATGATGATTTTGAACGCCTGAATGCCGCCCGCCCGCCGGGTCAACGGCAGCATCTGCATCCCGCCGCGCGTGATGGGCCGCAGGTGGACCCGCGGATCCCCGGTGTCGGGCGCGTTCACCAGCTCGTCGAGGGTGACGCCGTGGGCGCGCGCCAGCGGCAGCAGTTGCTCCAGGGTGGGCCGTCGCGCCCCGGATTCCAGCCGCGACAGTGTGCTCACCGAGATCCCCGTCTCCGTGGACAGCTCGGCCAGTGTGGTTTCCCGTTGTTTGCGCAGCTCACGGAGTCGTAGGCCCACCCCTTCCAGGGCTGCGTCGATATCCTCGGTCATGACCCCAGTTTGCCACATCGGCAAAGAACGTTGCCGATATGCCCGCGCGGTCCGCATGGTCGTAGGCAGGAGGTGGTCATCAATGACCGATCAGCTGAACGACAGCTACGACGTGGTGGTGGTGGGCGGCGGACCCGCGGGCCTGAACGGAGCCCTCATGCTCGCCCGGGCCCGCCGCACGGTGGCGGTGATCGACGCGGGCGCCCCGCGCAACGCCCCCGCCGACCGGGTGCACGGCCTGTTCGCCCGCGAGGGCGTCCCGCCCGCCGAACTACTGGCCCGGGGCCGCGAGGAGGTCCGCGACTACGGCGGCCGCATCGTCTCCGGTGAGGTGACCGGAATCCGCAGGGACGGTGACGATTTCGTCGTCACCCTCGCCGACGCCCGCACCGTCCGGGCCCGCCGTCTGCTCGTCACCACCGGCCTGGTCGACGAACTCCCCGCCATTCCGGGCCTGCGCGACCGCTGGGGCCACGACGTCATCCACTGCCCCTACTGCCACGGCTGGGAGGTCCGCGACCGTCCCATCGGCGTTCTGGGCCTGGGCCCCATGGCCATCCACCTGTCCCTGCTCTTCCGCCAGTGGAGCGACGACATCGTCTACTTCGCCCACACCAACACCCCGCCCACCGAGGAGGAATCGGAACAACTGGCCGCCCGGGGAATCCGCGTCGTCACCGGCGAAATCGCGTCGGTCGAAGTCAGCGCCGACCACCTGTCCGGCGTCCGCCTCACCGACGGCACCGTCATCCCCCGTGAAGTTCTTGCCGCCCCCACCCACATGCGACCCCGAGCTGCCTTCCTCACCGACCTCGGCCTCACCCCAACACCCCACCCCTCGGGCGTAGGCGAATACATTCCCGCCGACGCCACCGGCCGCACCGAAGTCCCCGGCGTCTGGGCGGCGGGAAACGTCACTGACCTCTCCGCTCAGGTGGGCAACTCCGCCGCCGCCGGCTCCATGGCAGGCGCCCACATCAACGCCGACCTGGTCGCCGAGGAAACCCGCCAAGCTGTTGAGGAGCATCGAGCTCGCGCCCTGCTGTAGTCGGGATCAAGACGAGACCAAAGACAAAAGAAGACCAAAGACAAAAGACGCCTGGAGAAGGAAGAGAGGTGGCCGAGCTTGCGAGGCCCCTCACCTACCAGCCCCCTCTAGGTTCGGCCGCGCATCGTCCCGGGGCAAGGACGACGAGATCTTTGGGGTTTGTCTGTAGAAGGTGATGCATGCAGTCCGTGGGCTGGGATCGGCGGGATACGGATCCCAACCCGGCGTCAGCCCCAGTCCGGCAGGGCAGGCGAGGTGACCACACTTCGCGCAGCTTTGCGCACGCCAGTGCGACACGAGCAGCCGGGTGTCACGCTGCCCGTGAGCGCCACGTTCGGCAACTGGAATCGACGGCAGCGGCGATCGCCTGCCCCACGTGATGACGATCGTTCACGCGTGGGGTGCCGGTCGGATCAACACTCTTCGGCGCGATCCACCCCGTCCGGCCGGGGTAAAGCGAATCTTTACCCATTACAACGGTTTTCCAGCCATCAGGGCCGTCGTTGACCAGCGCGTGACAGTGGTCGCACGCCAAGGTCAGGTTGGTGACGTCGGTTGGCCCGTTCTTGGCCCAGTCATTGATGTGGTGGACGGCGCACATGTTGGCGGGTTGTTCACACCCTGGTCGAGTACATCCCTTGTCGCGGGCGAGAAGTGCCAATCGTTGGGCGCGGTTGGCGGTGCGGCGGGAGCGGCGCAGGTAGAGCGGCATCCCGTCGCCATCGAGGACCGCGATCACCGGCCGGGTGCCCTCGGCCATCTTCAGCGCCTCGTTGACCGAGATCTGGGTGCCCGACGCGGTGGTGGCGACACCGGTGCCGTTCTCGAGGTCGGACAGGCTCATGGTGAGCACGACCTCGACCGGCAGCCCACGGTGCATGCCCAGGGTCCGCATGTTCACACCCGGCTGCACCAACGCCAGCAACGCGTCATGAGTCCGCTGCCCGGCATCACGACGATCACGACGCGCGGCAGCATCAAGAACACTGTCGGCGATAAACCCACCAGTGGCCGACGGGCTTTCCGGATCCTCGACATTGCACATGCCCGGCCGCGCCAGCTTCGCGAACACCGCATCCAGGCACGCACGCAGCTCTGGCGTGATCCAGCCCTCGATCCGGGTCATCCCATCCACGCCGGGACGGCACAACGTGATCCCACGACGGCGGCGACGGTCAGCGTCCGACACCACTTTCCCGTCGGGATCAAGGCGGGCGAGGATGTCACGCCCGATCTTCAACAGATCATCGGGCCACCCATGACGGGAGTAGTCCACCAAAATCTGTTCGGCTTCCACCCGCGCCTCGGCAGGCACATCAACCGGCAGGTGGTTCATCACGTCCATGATGTGACGCACGTGATCGCGCGAGATCTCCCCGGCCGCAAACGCTTCGGCCGTCACGGGCAGTACCGGCGGCGCGACATGCCCGGTCTGCTGGACGAATTCGCCGCAGTGGTGGGTGATCTTCACCCGCACCGACGCGTCGTAGCGGGACAGTCCGAGGGTGTGGCGCAGGAACGGCACCATCTTCCCCGCGCCACTGCGCGAATGCAGCGACCGTTCTCCGGCTTCGATGATCAGACGGGTATCCAGTGCGGCGAGTTGACGCTTGCAGGTTTCGAGCTGCCGCATCAACGACACAACGTCCTCGTCGGAGAACTCCACCATCCCGTTCTGCAAGGATTCGGTCAGGGTCGAGACCGCGGCCGCCAGTTCAGCGATACCGCAGTCGTCGAGTGTCACCCCATTCGAATCCATGCCTCCATTTTACGCCCGCGTGATCATCCTCGGAACCCGAAATGTCCAGTATTGCAACATATTTCGAGATAGTCTAAGCCGGTCTTCCGGACAAGACCTTGCTGTGGCGATTCCGGGCAATAACCGTGTTCATTCCGAACATCAACTCGGCAGGCGGAGCATTTAGGGGCGGAATGTGTTTCCACCCTGATGGTTTGGCGCTATCAGGGGTTGGGCAGTAGTCCGTGCACCAGTGCTCGGATTCCTGGTTCGGGGTCGAATTCAGGTTTCGGCCAGGTGATTTGGTGGAGGATGTGGCCGTCGAGGTGGTCGAGGAGGGTGTGGCAGTGGGGTGCGGGGGTGGGGGAGCCGAGGCGTTCGAGCCAGGGGGCGAGCCATGTGGTGATGGTGGTGCGGGCAATCGCCAGGGGTTCGAGGAGGTCGGGGTTGGCGACGGCTTCGAGGAAGAGGGTGTAGCGGGCCAGGGTTCGGCTGCGGGCCGGGCCGAGGGCGTGGCGGGTGACGGCGGTGAGGGCTTCGACGAGGGCGGCGTGGGTGTCGGGGCGGAGTAGGCCGCTGACGACTTCCCAGTCGTGGCGGTCGAGTTCGACGAGGTGGGTGACGATGCCCAGGAGGAGGGCGTCGCGGGTGCGGAAGGAGTTGGAGGCGGTGCCGGCGGGGACGGCGGCGGCCTTGTCGGCGGCCTGGAAGGTGAGCCCTCGGGGGCCTTCGGTCGCCAGGACCTCGATCGCCGCGTTCAGTACCTGCTCCCGGCGGGACATCACTCCTCCTTGCACTATGTCTGTAGTGTCCGACACTATGAATGTAGTGTAGCGTCGGGACGTGGCGTCACTGCCACACGTCGAGGAGCCATCATGCCCGTGTCATCCGTTGCCGGCCTGCCCCGAGGTCACAAGACCATGCTTCTGGCTCACCGGGCCATGATTCGAGATCTGGATCGGGTCCAGCGGACCGCCCTGGACCTGGCGGCGACGCCGAATCCGGTGCGCGCCAAGGCGCTGGCCGAATACCTGGGCAAGCTTGCCACGGTGATCCATCATCACCACGAGGGCGAGGACGAGTTCCTGTGGCCGCGCCTGCGTGACGCCGGCGCCGATGAACAGGCCCTGGAAATCCTTGCGGCGGAACACTCCGAGCTCGCCACCCTGCTGAGCGCGTGGCAGGAGTTCGGCGCGACGCCGGTCGCCGACTCCGCGGCGGCCAACCGCCTGTCCGAGCTCACCACCGCCGTCCGCGGTCAACTCGCCGCGCACGCCGCGGACGAGGAACGCGAACTACTCGGCCGCCTCGCCCCGGTCCTCGACGAGCCCACGTGGAAGGGCTTCGAGAACCACATGCGAAGTACGGCCCCGCTGTGGACCCTGCGTTTCATGCCCGCCTGGCTGCTGTCGGTCGCCGGTCCGGACGATGCCGCGGGCGTCCCGGTTCCCTTGCTGGGCAGGCTGTTCGGCGGCTGGCTGGAACGCGCCCAGCGGGCCGCTTTCGGCGACAACTATTGAGCCGGTGTGTGTCGTGCTCCGGAGGGGAGACCACGGCACCACCGTTATTGCACGGCCCGCCTACTGCGGAAACGGCAGCGAGGACTGGGCCGCGTCTCGGCCCGAGCGCTTGAGGAATTCGCGGGCCAGCTCGCGGTATTGCTCGGCGCCTTTGGATTTGGGGTCCAGGGTGGTGAGGGGTTCGCCGGCGATGGTGGAGTCGGGGAAGCGGACAGTGCGCGAGATCATGGTGTCGTAGAGGCGTTCGCCGAAGGTGTCGGCGACTCGGTCGAGGACCTGGCGCGAGTGCAGCAGCCGGGAGTCGAACATGGTGACCACGATTCCCGACAGTTCGAGGCGCGGGTTGAGGCGTTCGCGAACCTTTTCCATGGTGTCGTTGAGCAGGGCCAGGCCGCGCAGCGAGAAGAACTCGCACTCCATGGGGATGATGACGCCGTCGGCGCAGGCCAGGGCATTGACGGTGAGCAGGCTCAACGACGGTTGGCAGTCGATGAGGATGTAGTCGTAGCGGTCGCGGATGGGGTCCAGCACCCGGCTCACGGAGTGTTCGCGGCCGACTTCGTTGACCAGCTGGATCTCCGCGGCGGAAAGGTCGATATTGCTGGGTAGCAGATGCAGATTGGTGACGGCGGTCTTGATCAGGACATCGTCGATGGGCGGGGCGTTGCGGCCGAGTAGGTCGTAGACGGTCAGTTCCAGGTTGTGGTGGGCCACGCCGAGCGCCGCCGAGAGCGCGCCCTGCGGGTCGAGATCGACCAACAGGACCCGCAGCCCGCACTCGGCAAGCGCGGCACCTAAATTGACCGTCGAGGTGGTCTTTCCGACGCCGCCCTTCTGATTGCACAGGGCAATCACCTGGGCCTCGCCCGTACTCGCCACGTCCTCCCCAACAGCATTGTTTGCCGACATTTCGCCAGAATAACCTGTCACGTGTCGGAACTGGCGGACCCGCTCCGGGGCGCTTTGTCGCAAAATCGCTGGGCATTAGCCAATCCCGGTGTGGAGGGCCCCAACCCATGTCGCCCTCCACCCCCGGATCGGACGGACCGGCAGTTCAGCGACCCGGCAGCACCAGGATCTTCACGTGCTCCTCCGGGTCCCGCAGCGCGGTGAACGCCTCGGCTACCCCGTCGAGCCCGACGCGGCCGGTGATGATCGCCTCGGCGTCGATCTGCCCGGCCGCCAGTCGCTCCAAGGTGATCTCGTAGGCGTTCTCGTACGGCCCGTGCCCGAAATTGATGGCGATCCGCCGGAACTGGCCCACCACCGGAATGATCGGCTCGTCGGCGAACGGCGCGGCCACCACCTGGATGCGCGAATTGAACGGCATGGTCCGCATGAGGGTGCCGAGGATTCCGGCGCGCCCGCTGCATTCGAAGGCGATGAGAATGCCGGTGCCGGACTGGCCGACAACCGAATCCTGCTGTGCCACCGCCGTCATCCAGGCCGCGATCGGATCCTGCTCGTTCGGATCGACCACGATGTCCGCGCCGACGGCCCGCGCCAGCTCGCGGCGCTTGGGCGAGGGTTCGGAGGCGACCACCAGCCGCGCCCCGCGCGCCTTCGCCGCGATGATGGCCCCGAGGCCGATTGTCCCGCAGCCGATCACCAGCGCCGAGTCCTCGGGCGTCAGCCCCGACTGCTGCACATGCATCTCGCCCACGTGCAGCGGCTCGGCCAAGGTGGCGTGCTCGAGCGACAACCCGTCGGGCACATGCCGCACCCACCACGAGTCCACCACGATGCTCTCGCCGAACGCCCCGTGATAGTCGTTGGAGTAGCCGATGATCGTCGGAATCCCGGTGGCGGTCTCGGTGGCCAGCCCGATCCCGGCGACCCGGTCCCCGACCGCGAAATCGGTGACACCGGAACCGATCTCGCTGACGGTGCCCGCGTACTCGTGCCCGAGCACCACCGGCCGCTCGGTGTCGAAGGTCGCCAGCGGATACCCGCTGTCGGTGGCTACCTGCACGAATCGGCAGGGGTCCTTGGACATCGACAGGTCGCTGCCGCAGATGCCGCACGCGGCGACCGCGATGCGCAGCTGGCCGGGTCCGAGGGCGGGCGGCTCGGCCACCTCGGTGGCGGTGAACTCGCCGTTCAGAAACTGTGTGGCGCGCATGGTGTCAGGCTCCCGTCGCGGCGGCTTCGCCGTAGTAGTCGGTGTGGGCCTTGGTGATCGCGGTGACCAGCTGCCCGATCAGCAGTTCCCGGTTGTCGGCGGCGTACTGCAGGCTGTCCTCGCGGCGGCGGTTGCGATTCTTGAAGTGCGGGATCACCTCCGAGGCGAACAGCTCGTAGCTGCGCTTGGTGTCCTCCCAGCTCGCCATGTCCACGTGCAGCACGAGCATGGTGCCGAAGCCGCCCGTCTTCTCGATCAGCTTCTCGATCCGCTCGATCGCCTCGTCGGGCGTGCCGATGATGGCCTGCCCGAATTCGCCGAGGTTGTCATTGCGCCACTGGTCGATGATTCCCTTGGGCGTGTCGGCCCAGGCGGGGTTCTCGCCGGTCTGCCGGTTCACGTAGGCGGCCATGGATCCGATGCGCCGGCTCACCGCGCGCTCGGCCTCCTCGCGGGTCTCGGCCAGGAAGATCGGGTTGACCAGCCGCCACCGCGAGCGGTCGGCAATGTGCCCGTGTTCGGCGCACGCCTTCTCGTAGACGCCCCAATTGCGGTCCAGCACTTCGAATCCCATGGGCGAGCTGGCGGCCAGCGACAGCAGCGACAGCCCGTGGGTGCCGGCCAGCACCGACCCGTTGGGGGAGATGGTGGAGGCGGTGGCGACCTCGATCCCGGCCGGATCGTAGGTGGGCAGCTGGGCACGCGCGTCGCGCAGGGTGAACCAGTCGGTGGTCATATTGACGACCTCGCCGCGCAGCAGCGCCAGGATCGCCTCGAGCGCCTCGCCCTGGCGGCGGCGCTGATCGGAGGGGTTGATGCCCATCATGTGCGCGTCGAGCGGGATCTTGCCGGGCCCAGTGCCGAAGATGAGCCGTCCGCGGGTCTGCAGGTCGAGCTGGGTGATGCGGTCCACGGTGACCAGCGGGTGGTGGTAGGGCAGCGACATGACGCCGGTGCCGAAGCGCAGGCGTTCGGTGCGTTCGGCGGCCGCGGCGATGAAAACGTCGGGCGCGGGCACGATCTCGGCGCCGGTGGAGTGGTGCTCGCCCATCCAGGCCTCGTCGAAGCCGAGGTGGTCGAGGTGTTCCATGAGATCGATGTCGCGCCGCAGCTGGAGGGCCGGGTCGGCGTCAAGGGGGTGGTAGGGGGCCAGGAACGCCCCGAACTTCATCGATTCAGCGGTCCACATGCGGGATCTCCTTACCCAGTGCGCCGGGCTTCGTCGCCCGGAGCGGTTCCCCGAGTAAACCTGGATCAAGTGATCCAGAAATGTGGTCGTCCCGGTGAGTGGGCATGATTCGAAAACTGAGGTGGAAGTACTGATCGCATCTCGATAATGGGCGGTTTCAGCGTCCGGAAATCGTTCTGTCGATCCACTTGTGTACCCCGGGCTGGCGGGCCCGCCGCGCCGATGTGCGAAGCTCGTGGCGTGACCGTCCCGATGCAGAACCGCCAGGGCAATGCGACCCGCACCCGGCTGGTGAAGACCGCCGAGCGCCTGTTCGCCGCCCAGGGTGTGGACGCGGTGTCGGTCCGCGCGGTCAATGCCGCGGCCGGTCTGGGTCCGTCGTCGGTCAACTACCACTTCGGCACCAAGGACGATCTGATCGCCGCGGTGCTGCTGGATCTGGGCGCCGCGGTGCGTGACCGCATTCGCGCCAATGCCGATGCGCTGGCGGCGCGCCCCGAGCCGCCGACCGCGGAGACGCTGGTGCGCGCGGTCACCGAGCCGTATCGAGACCTGCTGCTGGCGCATCGGACTCGCGGCATGCGCTGGATCAAGATCGTCACCCAGCTCTCCCTGCTCTCGCATCCGGCGCTGACGACCGCCGAGCAGGACCTGCCCGATCAGCTGCACGTCCAGCTGCGCCGCGCCTTCCCGGCCTCGGATCCCGATCGCCTGGAAGCTCGCTGGGCCATTGCCCTCATGGGTTTCCTGCAGGCGCTCAGTCGAGCCGATGACTGGCATCCGGGTGCGACTCCACCGCCCGCGCAGGAGCTCTCCGACTTATACGAAGACCAGGTCGTTTTCCTGATCGGTGGGCTCGATCGTCTACTGAGTGGGACTGCCGGCTGACAGTTCATGCCTCGTTTATCCGTATGTCTGGACGCTGGACCAGGTTAGCTGTAGCGTCACTGTACGATTCGCGAGAGGCTTGCTGTCTGTCCTCTCCCGGTTCATGGGCGCGGCTGTGCCGCATGCCAATCCGTTGCTTGTTGGTCGACCGTTCGTTCACGTGCAGTCGGGGGCGCGAGACTCGAACGGCTGAAGTGTGAGGGAACGTCGTTGTTCGCAGTATCCGCCAGGGCGGTGGTCCTGGCCTTGAGCATCCTGACCGCGGGGGCGGTGTGCGCCCCCGTATCGGCTCAACCCCTTTATCCCACACAGGATTCCGATCCTTTCTACAACCCGCCCGCCGATCTGAGCGGTTTCGCGCCCGGTGACGTGGTCCGTACCCGTCGCATCGACCCGGGCCTGTACGTGGGCACCGACGGCTGGCAGGTCGCCTTCCGTTCCAGCAATTCCCAGGGCCAGCCGATCCTGGGCATGACCACGGTGCTGATGCCCAAGGGCGTCAAGAACCCGCCGCTGGTCTCCTATCAGGCCCTGATCAATTCCCTGGGCTCGCAGTGCAACCCGTCGCGCTCGCTGTTCAACGGCGAACTGCAGGACGGCGCGGGCGCCATGCTGCCGATCGGGCGGGGCTGGGCCATCTCGATGCCGGACTACCTGGGCCCCAATGTGGCCTACGGTGCGGCGAAGCTGAGCGGCATGGTCACCCTGGACAGTGTGAAGGCGGTCCGCAAGGTCGCCGAGCTGGGCCTGGGCAACTCGCCGGTGGCGCTGGCCGGGTACTCCGGCGGCGGCATGGCGACGGCGTGGGCCGGGGCCCTGCAGCCGGAGTACGCCCCCGATCTGAAGCTGGACGCTGTGGTGGCGGGCGGCATTCCGGCCGACCTGGAGCAGATGGCGCTGTCGCTGGGCTTCGCCCCGCACCCGGGCTTCGGCCTGGCCTTCGCCGCGGCCATGGGGCTGGAGCGCGAGTATCCGGACCGTCTGCCGATCTCGGATCAGCTCAACGAGAATGGCCTGTGGTTCCGGGAATTCACCCATGACGCCTGCCGCCGCTTCCTGTTGTTCCACGGCGCCTTCCGCAGCGCCGATCAGATGGCCGCGTCCAAGAGTCTGATGGACTCGCCGGTGGCGCACGAGGTGCTGCGGGAGAACAGCCTGCGCTATCACCCCGGCAACCCGACTGCCCCGACCTACTTCTGGCAGGGGCGTTTCGACGAGCTGACGGCCTTCGATCCGGTTGCCGAGGTGGCCGACCACTACTGCAAGTCGGGCGCGCCGGTGGTGTTCCGGCCCTTCGAGATCGCCGAGCACATGACCACGGCGGTGGCGGGTTTCCCGGACGCCTGGAACTACGTGGAGTCGCGTTTCCGCGGGGATCCGGTCCAGACCAGCTGCTGAATTCGATAACCAATTGTGTGCTGCGCCACCCTGATCGCGTCGATACGTCAGCAGGGACAGAGTGCTTCGTTTCTGAATTTCCTTTGGTAACAGCTTGATCCCGAAACTTGTCAAGCGCTGGTTCGTCCATTATTCCTAGATGGAAGTAGTTAGCTGGCTCAACGCTGAGCCGTGTTCCAAGGGGAGAAGTCCGATGCGAATCCTGCTCGTGGCCAGCGCCTTCGACAGCCTGACGCAGCGCATCCGGATCGAGCTGGCCGAGCGGGGTCATCTCATCGGGGTCGAACTGGCGCTCGGTGACGACGCGATCAGGGCCGGGGCGGCGGCCTTCGGGCCCGACCTCATCGTCGGGCTCATGCTCGCCGAACCGGTCCCGGCGGACCTGCGCGCCCGGCACGTGGTGCTGATCGTGCGGCCGGGGCCGGAAGGCGATCGCGGTCCGTCGTCACTGGATTGGGCGATCGGCACCAATGCCGCGTCGTGGAGCGTCACCGTGCAGCGCGCCGGTGACGCGTCCGGCCTGGGTCCGGTCTGGGCATCGGAATCGTTCCCGATGCGCATGTGCTCCAAGAGTGAGCTGAACCGGACCGAGGTCGCCGACGCCGCGGTAGCGGCCCTGCTGCGCGCGCTGGACCGGTTCGAACAGCACGGCGCCGCACCGATCGACCCGCGCACCGAGGTGACCGCGCCGCCGCACCCGCGCTACGCCCAGTACTTCCGACGCATCGACTGGGCTCACGACAGCACCGCGACGGTGCTACGAAAACTCCGTGCCGCCGACTCGAATCCGGGCGTGCTCGACGAGCTGTACGGCGGCGAGTACTTCCTCTACGGAGGTCATCTGGAGGACCGGCTGCGTGGCGTTCCGGGCACGGTGATCGCCACGCGCGACGGCGCGATCTGCCGCGCCACCGTCGACGGCGCGGTGTGGATCCCGCAGCTGCGGGCCCACCCGCATCCCGACGGCCCGCCGACGTTCAAACTGCCCGCCACCGACGTGCTCGGCCCCGAGTTGCTCGCCGATATTCCCGACGTGCCGGTGAGTCCTTGCGAAGCCGCTGTGCGCGTCACCTGGTCGGAACTGCGCTACTACGAATACGACGAGGTCGGCTACCTCGGATTCACCTATGCCGGTGGCGCTCTGAGCACCCGCCAGTGTGAACGCCTGCTGGCGGCCTACCGTCAGGCGTGCACCCGCGCGGTGAAGGTGCTGGTCCTCGGCCCGGCCCGAGACTTCTTCTGTAATGGCATCCAGCTCAATGTGATCGAGGCGGCCCCCGACCCCGCTGCCGAATCCTGGCGCAATATCAACGCTTTCAACGACCTCGTCGAGGCCGTCCTGACCACCACCGACAAGCTCGTGATCTCCGCGCTGCCCGGTAATGCCGCCGCCGGCGGCGTGATGCTGGCCCTGGCCGCCGATGAGGTCTGGTGCCGTGAGTCGGTGGTGCTGAACCCCCATTACCGCGTGTCGGGCCTGCGCGGTTCGAAATACTGGACCTACACCCTGCCCCGCCGGGTGGGCGCGGCGTGCGCGGATCGCCTGACTGGAGAGGCGCTCCCGATCGGCGCCCGCGCCGCCGCCGCGCTGGGCCTGGTGGATCACGCGGTGCCCGGCGATCCCGCGGAGTTCCGCACCTGGGTCCGGCACGCGGCCGCCGCCCTGGCCGCCGACCCCGACCTGCCCGCCCGCATCCACGAGAAGCAGCGCCGCCGCGCGGCCGACGAGGCGGTGAAACCGTTGGCGGCGTACCGCTCCGAGGAGCTCCAACACCTCACCGAGGAGGTGTTCGATCCCGCCTCGCCGTTCCACCGCCTGCGCCACGAGTTCGTGACCAAGTCCGGCCCGCCGAGCACCCCGGCCTACCTGCTCGGGTAGGTCAGGCGGCCAGTCGCAGCACCAGCGCCCCGGCGATGATCGACCCGAAGGCGATCACCTTGGGCGCGTTGATCTTCTCCTTGTAGATGAGCGCGCCCAGGACGACGGTGCCGATCGAGCCGAGGCCCGTCCAGATCGTGTACCCCACCCCGACATCGAGTGTGCGCAGGGCGAGACTGAGCGTGTAGATTCCCGCCGCCGCGGCGGCCAGGGTGAATACCGACGGCCACAGGCGGGTGAACCCCTTGGTGGCATTGGTGCCGAGTGCGAAGGCGACCTCGAAGACGGCGGCGATGAGCAGGTATACCCAGGACATGACGGTTTCTCCTCGAAAAGGGTGGAACGGGAAGGTGAGTCGTCGAATCAGGCGGGAGCGCCGGTGAGCTTGTCGGCGATCTTCAACCCCACGACGCCGCCGATGATGAGCACGAAGGCCAGGACCTTGGCCGGGGTGAACTCCTCGCCGAACACCGCCGCCCCGAACAGCACGGTGCCGACCGACCCGATGCCGGTCCACACCGTGTAGCCGACGCCGACGTCGAGGGATTTCAGGGCCAGGCTGAGGAAGAAGATCCCGCCCGCGGCGGCCGCCGCGGTGAGCAGGGACGGGCCCAGGACGGTGAACCCGTGGGTGGCGTTGGTCGCCAGTGCGAAGACGATCTCGAACACGGACGCGATCAGCAGATAGACCCAAGCCATGGGAGCTGCACCCTTCATGTGATTGTATGTACGTGCAAGTAAATGCTCGCGAAGAAGAGCATGCATGTACATGTAAACTTGTGTCAAGCCCCGGTGGCCGACGTCTCGTCCGGACACCGCCAGATCGAGGGAGTGAGTCGATGCCGTCGCAGGCGAAGAGCGTGAAAACCGGTGCGGACGCCCAACTCTGGAACCGCATGCTGATCCTGCACGCGCAGGTGGAGAGCCGCCTCGCGACGGCCCTGCAGCGTCGTCACGGGCTCGGACTGTCGGAGTACCGGGCGCTGAGCTTCCTCGATCAGGCCCCTGACAGCGAGCTGCGCATGCAGGAACTCGCCGACAAGCTCGGGCTCAACCAGAGTTCGGTGACCCGGCTGGTCGGCCGCCTGAACGCGGCCGACTTCACCTACCGCGACCTGTGTCCCGACGACAAGCGCGGGGTGTACACCGTGCTCGCCGACGCCGGACGCGACCGCTACCGGGAAGCCCGCACCACCTACGAGGACACCCTCGCCACGGCGTTCGCCGAGGTCGCGGCGGGCGACCCGGCGATCGCCGCGATCCTGGCCGCCGCCCGCGCCGCGCACTGAGCGGGGCACGGCGCGCGATGTGCGGGCCGCGTCAGAGTGCTTCCAGGATCATGGCATTGGCCTGACCGCCGGATTCGCACATGGTCTGCAGGCCGTAGCGACCGCCGCGTTCGTGCAGTGCGTGCACCAGGGTGGCGGTGAGCCGCACTCCGCTGGCCCCGAGCGGATGCCCGAGCGAGATCGCGCCGCCGTGGACGTTGACCCGGTCGAGGTCGGCCCCCGTTTCGCGCGCCCACGCGAGTACGACGCTGGCGTACGCCTCGTTGATCTCGATGAGATCGATGTCGTCCAGCGTCAGTCCCGTTTGCTTGAGCACCTTTTCGGTGGCGGGCACCACGGCGGTCAGCATGAGGAACGGATCGTCGCCGACCGCGATGTGGCTGCGGATCCGGGCCAGCGGGGTGAGCCCGAGTCGCTTGGCGTGTTCGCTGGTGGTGACCAGCACCGCCGCGCTGCCGTCGCCGAGCTGGCTGGCATTGCCCGCGGTGATGTGCCAGGCGATCTCAGGGAACCGCTGGGCGATGGCCTCGTTGTAGAACGACGGCGACAGCGCGCCCAGTCCGGCCGCGGAGGCGTCGAATCGGATGGTCTCGTCGCGGGCCAGGCCGTTGATCGGCGGGGTCAATTCGGCGTCGAATCCGCCCCGCTTCGTGGCCTCGGCGGCGCGGCGATGGCTCTCGAGCGCGTAGTCGTCGAGCTGGCCGCGCCCGAATCCCCAACGCGCGGTGATGAGTTCGGCGCTGATGCCCTGCCACGGCACGCCCTGCGGATAGCGTTCCAGGAACGCCGATCCGGTGAGGTTGTCCACGTCGAGCAGGCTGGTGCCCATCGGAATCCGGCTCACCGACTCCACGCCGGTGGCCACCACCAGGTCGCAGTCCCCGGCGATGACCGCGTGCGCGGCGAAGCGCAGCGCCTGCTGGCTGGCGCTGCACTGCCGGTCGATGGTGCTGGCGGGCACCGATTCCGGGAATCCGGCCGCCAGCGAGGCGCGGCGGGTGACATTGGTGGCCTGTTCGCCGACCTGGCTGACCACGCCGCCGATGACCTCGTCGATCAGCGCCGGATCGATGCCGGCCTGTTCGACCACGGCGCGCAGGCTGTGCGCCATCAGGTCCACCGGGTGCACGCCGTCGAGCGCGCCGCCTTGTTTTCCCCGTCCGATCGGCGTGCGTACCGCCGCGACGATGACCGCGTCACGCATCACGGGATCCCCAGCACCCGGCGCATGGTCGCCAGCTTGGCCGAGGTCTCGGCGAACTCGGTGTCGATCCGGCTGCGCGACACCACGCCGCCGCCGGTGCGCAGCGTGAGATCGCTGCGGTGCGAATCCAATTCGAGTCCGCGCAGCGCCATGTGGAACTCGCAGTCGCCGGCGCTGTCGATCCAGCCGACCAGGCCGCCGTAGTAGGCGCGGGCCGGTTCGTAGTCGGCGATCATCCGCCGCGATGCGGCCTGCGGCACGCCGCACACCGCGGGGGAGGGGTGCAGTGCGGCGACCAGGTCGGTCACAGGGACGTCGGCGTCGAGCAGGCGGGCGGTGATGGGAGTTCCCAAGTGCCACAGGCCCGGAGCGGTGACCAGTTCGGGATCGTCGGGATAGTCGAGGTCGGGGCAGAACGCGGACAGGCCCTTCACCATGAAGTCGACCAGGTGCCGGTGCTCGGCCAGGTACTTGTCGTCGAACAGCAGGGCGCGGGCGCGTTCGCGGTCCGCGGATTCGGGCAGCCGGGTGTCGCGCAGCACCGTTCCGGCCAGCGGCGTCATGGTGAGGGTGGCCCCGGACTTCGCGAGGAACAGCTCCGGGCTCGCGCCCATCGTGTACACGCCCGGGTGGTCGAGGTGCTCGACGAAGTAGCTGCGCGCGTTCGGGTACAGCTCGGTGATCCGATCGAACAGGGCGAGCGGATCGACCACGCCGTCGTAGAAATAGCGCTCGCAGCGCGAGATGACGATTTTCTCCAGCTCGGGCTCGGTGGCGCGCAACAGGGCCAGCGCGTCGTCGATGTGGCGCAGATAGTCCGCGATCGCGGCGTCGTTGAACTCGACGTCGGCGCGGAACTCCGGACGCGGCCCGGGACGCCGGGGGCTCCGGTCCGGCGTGGTGGTCCGCCAGCCCAGGTACAGCGAGGACTCGGCGAGCTCGGTGTCGAACGGGATCGCGCCGGCCACCACATTGCCGTACGCGCCCGCCCGCACCGCGGCCTCCGCCTCGGCGAGATTGTGATAGCAGATCAGCGGCCCGTCCAGGCCTACCGGGCCGTTCGCGCCGGCCAGGCGGAATCGCACGGGATCATGCATGGGAGTGCTCCGATTCGGTGGTGGTCAGTCGGTCGCGCACGGCGCGGCGGTCGATCTTCTGGTTCGCCAGCAACGGCAGCTCGGCGCCGAGAACGAAGCGCTTGGGCACCGCGGCCCGGCCCAGCCGCTGCCGCACGCGCTCGCGCAGCGGCTCCAGGTCGCGGTCCGGAATCGAGTGGCGCGTCACCAGATACGCGCCCACGAGCTCGCCCCACTCGCGGTCGGGCACGCCCATGACCACCGCGGACTCGATCCACGGCACGCCGGTCAGGGCCTGTTCGATCGCGACCGCGGACACCTTCACGCCGCCGGTATTGATCAGGTCGTCGACGCGGCCGGTGGGCACCAGCAGCTCCTGCGACCAGTGCCCGCGGTCCGAGGTGCGGTACCAGCGGGTGTCGCCCTCGCGGTAGAAGGGCTGCTCGCCGGTGACATCGAGATAGCCGTCGGCGACCACGCTGCCGCCGAGATGGATTATGCCGTCGATGATCTCGACCTGCACACCCCGCAACGGCGTGCCGTCGTAGACGCAGCCGCCGCATGTCTCGGTCATGCCGTAGGTGACCACGGCGTCGGTCAGCTCGCGCAGGACACGGCCGGTCTCGTCGTCGAGGCGCGCGCCGCCGATCAGGATCTTGTCGAAAACCGCCAGGGAGGTTCGGGATTCGGCGTCGGCGAGCAGCCGGGTGACCTGGGTGGGGACCAGTGAGGTGTAGCGGCGACCGGCGGGCAGACGCCGGGCCGCGGCCGCGAACGCGGCGGGATCGAAGTGGCCGCCGGGCAGCGTCGTCACCCGCGTGCCGCCGAGCGTGGCCCGCGAGATCACCTGGAAGCCGGCGACGAATCCCGCCGGCAGGCACAGCAGCCAGTCGCCCGCGCCGCCGAGCCGCTCCGAACTCGCCTGCGCCGAGGCGGACAAGGCGGTGCGGGACAACAGGGTTCGCTTCGGGACACCGCTGGAACCGGAGGTGGACAGCACCACCGCGGTGGTAGCGGGCACGGTCGGCGGAAGCCCCTGTGCCTGCACGGGATCGGTGATCGGGGCGATGGCCTCGCCACCGCGGTACGCGAGCTCGATGGCGCGGCGGATGGTGTCGACCGCGGCGTCGGGATCGTCGGGGACGAGCAGGGGAATCAGTGGTATGGCGTCGGACGGGTCTGGCATCAGGAGTGCAGCTCCAGCTCGAGATTCAGTGCCGAGACGGCGGTCGCGTCGAACGCGGCCTCCACCGCCTGGCGGGTGCGAGCGTGCACATCACGCAGATCGGTTCGGGCGACCGGGATTTCGAGCACCGACAGGCGATCGGACCGGCGGGCGCGGCCCAGTGACGCGGCCAGGTCGTCGATCTCGACCGTGGCGTGCGCGACGTCGTAGGCGCGGCACAGGTGCGCGATGTCGATGTTCTGCGGTGTCCCGTAGATCCGTTCGAAGGTGTCGCCGTAGGGCTCGCGCTTGTAGCGGGCGTCGCCCTGCTCCAGCAGTTCGAAGATGCCGCCGCCGGCGTCGTTGGACACCACGATGGTCAGGTTCGCGGGCATGCGTTCCAGCCGCCCGGTCTGCAATCCGGACGCGTCGTAGGCGAAGGTCAGGTCGCCCAGCAGTGCGACGACCTGCCGGTCGGGGCGGGCCAGCGCGGCTCCGGTCGCGGCACTGACGTTTCCGTCGATACCCGCGACGCCGCGATTGGACAGCACGTCCACGCCCGGCGGGATCAGGCCGGTCAGCGAGACGTCGCGAATCGGGTTGGACGCGCCGAGCCACAGCAGGTCGCCGGGGCGCAGGGCCCCGAGCACCGCGTGCGCCACACCGACGCCGGTGCGGCGGTTGGCGGGCTCGGTCATCGTCCGCGACCAGGCGTCGCGCACGGTCTCGTCGGCGTGTTCGAGTTCCTCGATCCAGTCCGGCGCCGGATCACCGGTGCAGCGCGGATTCCGGGACAGCAGCTCGATATCCGGTGCGGCGTAGAGCCAGTCGCCGCCCCCGGCGACGAGTACGGTGCGCACGCCCGGCCGGGCCAGCAGGCGGCCGACATTGCGATGCAGGGTCGGACGGCCGTAGACCACGACCTGCTCGGGCCGCACCTGGTCGAGAACCCAGGGGTGCAGGCGTTTCCGGTCGCCGACCGCCACGGTCGGCTCGGCCATCACCGGCAGCGGCGGCAGCGCGGCCGGGTCCGCACCGTCACCGGCGATGAGCAGGGTGGGCCGGCGCAGGTCGAGCTCGACCGTATCCGGGTGCGCCGCACCCGGGATCTCGGGCATGGCGATCCACGGGACGCCGCCGGGACGTCCTGCGGGAGAAGAGGTTTCGGGCTGCGGTGGCAGGCCGGACGACAGCGGTACGTCGATCTGAACCGGGCCCGGGCGGCCGATCAGTTTGCCGGTTCCGATACCCAGTGTGCGGCAAACCTGTGACCGCAGTACGCCATTCGCGGTCGCGTCGACCGGGCCGCCGGACCAGGTCTGCTGCACGTGACGCGTCTGCGAGGCGAGCAGCGCGGGCTGGTCCACCGTCTGCGACGCGCCGGTGCCCAGCACGTCGGGCGGGCGATTCGCGGTCACCAGCACCAGTGGCAGGTCCGAGTAGTTGGCCTCGGTGACCGCGGGTAGCAGGTTCGACACCGCGGTGCCGGAGGTGGTCACCACGACCGCCGGACGGCCGGTCGCCTTCGTGATGCCCAGTGCCACAAAGGCTGCCGAGCGTTCGTCCAGCCGGACCTGGAATTCGATCTCCCCGGCCCGGGCGCGCCGCGCCAATTCGAAGCCGATCGGACCGTTCCGAGACCCGGGGCAATACACGAACCATTGCACGCCATTGCGAATGAGTTCATCGATGACTACGGCCGAGATCACCGATGGCATAGTGTATTTCCAAACTGAAATGATGTCATTCCGCGCAAATGCGAAACCCATTGAAAAATAGTCACAAATCAATCCCGACAGCGCGTCCCCGACAATTGTTCGCTGTTGGTCATCTGACCCGCAACGTCATGGCAACACGCTATCGGGACCTGGCTGATGCTGTCAATGTGAGCCGTCACTCTCAACAGCCTTGCAGCTCAGAGCGATTCAGTCACGGTGCGGCGGTGTGATCTGGGTGGGTGGACAGACTGGTCTGTCAATGCCGTTGTCGCGCTGCGATAAGTCGGATTTATCGTATTGGGCAGCGTGTATTCAGGTGGCTACCAGGCCACCGGAAGCGCCTTCGGGCCACGCAGCAGCATGCCTTTCTTCCATTCGACGGCGTCCGCCGGGACCGCCAGGCGCAATTGCGGATATCGGTGTAACATCGCGGTGAGCGTGACATCCAGTTCGAGGCGGGCCAGCTGCGCGCCGACGCAGTGATGGAATCCGTGGCCGAAAGTCAAGTGTGAGTTGTGATGCCGGGTCAGATCCAGGGTGCCGGGATCGGGAAACACCATCTCGTCGCGGTTGGCGGCCTGCAGATCGACGAAGACCGATTCCCCCGCGCGGATCACCGTGCCCGAGAGTTCGATGTCCTCGGTGGCGATGCGGGGGAACGCGCCGCCGTTGCCGACCTGGATGTAGCGCAGCAGCTCCTCGATGGCGGTCGGGACCAGCCCGGGATCGGCGTGCAGCCGGTCCCATTCGCCCGGTTCGGTGAGCAGCACGTAGGTGAAGTTGGCGATCTGGTTCGCCGTGGTCTCGTGCCCGGCGACCAGCAGGGTGATGCCGAGGGTGATCAGCTCCTCCTCGCTGAGCCGATCCTCGTTGTCCCGAGCCGCCACCAGCGCGCCGAGCAGGTCGTCAGCCGGTCGCTCGCGGCGTACGGCGATCTGCTCGGTCAGATACCCCGCGACGGCGGCATACGCCATCGCGCGCTCCATGTCGGTGACCGCGGTGGTGGACATGATCGCGTCGGAGAAATCGCGGAAGCGATGCTGGTCTTGCGGTGGGACGCCGAGCATTTCGCAGATGACGGTGACCGGCAGCGGCAATGCCAGCGCCTCGACGAGATCGGCGGGCGAGCCCGCGGCCTCCATGGCGGAGAGCAGCTCGTCGACGATGCGTTCGGCGCGCGGGCGCAGCTGCTGGACCCGGCGCGAGGTGAACGCGGTCATGGTGAGTTTGCGGAGCCGGGTCAGCTCCGGTGGGTCCATGCTGGTCGGAATGTTCGGCAGCGCAGGCGTTTCCCGCACCCGTGGCACATCCATTCGGCCCACCGTGGCGGCGCGGCTGAAGCGGGGGTCGCTGAGCACCGAGCGCACATCCGCGTAACGGGTGACGAGCCAGGCCTCGCCGCCATACGGCAGCAGGATGCGCGAAATCGGTTCCTCGCGTTGGAGTTTCGCCACGAGCGGCGGTGGATCGAGCCGGACCGGCTCCCCGAACGGGTAGGGGCGGGCTTCGGTGTGTGTGGTCACGCGGTACTCCCTGTTTTTGGGACGTGACCTTAGTTGTCCGCGCAGCCTCACGCCTCGCCGAACGACGTCTCGCTGTGCGTTCGGCTTCGGCCGCACCCATAGACTCGGCCACGGCGCGAGCCACGCCCGCGCGGTCGTCCCCCTGCGAAGGAGTGTCGCTCGTGAACATCGATCTGACCGGCAGAACCGCACTCGTCACCGGCTCCACCCAGGGCATCGGGCTGGCCATCGCCGCCGGACTGGCCCGCAGCGGAGCGCGCGTCGCCGTCAACGGCCGCACCGCCGACCGGGTCGAATCCGCGGTCGCCGAACTGCGGCTCACCGGGGCCGACGCGCACGGCGTCACCGCCGACGTCGCCACCGCCGAGGGCGTGGATCGACTGCTGAACGAATTGCCCGCCGTCGACATCCTGGTGAACAACCTCGGGATCTTCGGGGCCGTGCCCGCGCGGGAGATCACCGATGCGCAGTGGCGCACCTACTTCGAGGTCAATGTGCTGGCCGCGGCCCGGCTGATCCGCACCTATCTGCCGGGCATGATCGACCGGGGCTGGGGTCGCGCGCTGCAGATCGCCAGCGACTCGGCCATCGTGATTCCCGAGGAGATGATCCACTACGGCGTGTCCAAGACGGCGCTGCTGGCGCTGTCCCGCGGATTCGCGAAAGACGCAGCCGGAACCGGGGTTACGGTCAACTCGGTCATTGCCGGGCCGACGCACACCGCCGGGGTGGAGGACTTCGTCTACCAGCTGGTGGACCCCGCGCTGCCGTGGGATCAAGCGCAGCGGGAGTTCATGCGCGCCCACCGGCCGCAATCACTGATCCAGCGACTCATCGAGCCCGAGGAGATCGCGAACATGGTGGTCTATCTCAGCTCCCCGTTCGCCTCGGCCACCACGGGTGGTGCACTGCGGGTCGACGGCGGCTATGTCGACTCGATCCTGCCGTAGACCGCGCGCCCGCTAGCCCGACAGCGCCGCGAGGTACGGGGCCACCAGCTCCCGCGCCCGCGCGTCGACCACCGTCGGTTCGGTGCCCGCCTCGACCATCCGGGTCGCGGCGTGCACGATCGCGTTCACCAGCTCGGCCGTCAGCTCCGGATCGGCCGCGCCCAGCTCCTCCAGCGCGGCCGTGAGCGGTGTGGTGAGCCCGTCGTGCAACTGCCGTGCGCGCCCGGCCATATCGTTGTTCGGCAGGGCGGACGCGAGCGCCCGCGCCACGGCGTGCTCGCCCTCCACCACGAGATCGATATTGGCGGTGATGTATTCGAGCACCCGCGCCGCCGGGTTCGCGGCCCGGCCCATCTGCTCGGCGATGCGCGCACTCCAGCGCGGGAACGCGTCCTCCAGTACCGCGATCAGCAGGTCGTCGCGCGACTTGAAGTACTGGTAGACGCTGGGCCGCGCGAGCCCGGTCCGTGTCGCGACCTCGGTCAGCGTGGGCACCTGCCCGGCCGTCAGCACATCGCGCGCGGCGTCGAGCAGCGCGCGCCGCTGGGCCGCGTGGTGTTCGGCGACGGTCGCCGCCCGGATCTTCGGCACAGCGCCGGGTCCTCCTCGCCGGATCGGGTGAATGGTCCCGACAGTGTCCCATCCACCCGATCGGTCAGCGGCAGGTGACCGGCAGTTCGCTGAGACCGTGGATGACCAGGCTCGGCCGCCACCGCAACCGCTCGCGCTCGGTGACGGTGAGTGCGGGGAACCGCGCGAGCAGCCGGGCCACGGCGATATCGGCCTCGAGCCGCGCCAGCGGCGCGCCCAGGCAGAAGTGGGCTCCATAGCCGAAGGCGATGTGGTGATTGTCGATTCGGTCGGCGTGAAAGGTGTGCGGCTCGTCGAAGCGGGTGTGGTCGCGATTGCCCGCGCCGAGGGACACCATGACCAACTCCCCGGGCTCGATGCGGACCTCACCGAGGGTGAGCGGCGCCGTCGTGTAGCGGAAGGTGGCGATATTGACCGGGCTGTGGAACCGCAGGACCTCCTCCCGGAAAGTCTTGGCGGCCACCGGATCCGTGGCGATCCGGGTCCGGGCTCCGGGATCGTCGGGCAGTTCGAGAACACAGCCGCCGATGAGGTTCACCGTCGTCTCGTGTCCGGCGATGAGCAGCAGCAGGGCATTGGACCGAAGCTCGTCGGAAGTGAGCCGGTCGCCTTCCGCGGTGGCGCGGATCAATGCCGACAGCACATCGGTCCCGCCATCGGCCCGGTGCCCGGCGATCAGATCGTCGAGGTATTTCGCCAATTGGGCGTTGGCATCGGCCTTCGACTCGTGACTCCGCGCACTGACCAGTTCGCTCGACCAGCGCTGGAAGTCGGTGCGGTCGGCGGCGGGCACGCCGAGCAGTTCGCAGATGACGGTGATCGGCAGCGGGAAGGCGAACTCCCGCAGCAGATCCACCGTCGTGCCGGGCGTGATGGCATCGAGCAACTCGTCGGCGATCGCGGTGATCCGCGGCGCCAGGGCGGCGACGGCGGCCGGGGTGAACGCCCGATCGACCAGCTTGCGCATCCGGGTGTGGTGCGGCGGATCGGCATTGAGCATGTGCCGGCTGTTGCCCGGATCCGCGACGGTCGCACCCGCCACCAACCGATTGTCGTCGGCCACCGCGTGCAGGTTCTTACTGACCGTCGGGTCGCTCAGCACCTGCCGCGCGGTGGCGTAATCCGTGACGAGCCAACCGATCACGCCGTGCGGGAACCGCACGTGATGGACCGGCCCGAGCTCGCGTAGCCGCTCGTAGGTCGCGTGCGGGTCCTGGAAGAACTCATCGGTCAACACGATCGGCCGCTCGTCGATCAAGACAACCCCCGGAGGTGAATGCGTCCGCAGCGGAGAACCGGTCCGCGACAGGGACGGACCTGTGACACAGGATAGGCGCTGGTCGGCCGTCCCGTCGGCGGTTGTGGCGCGTTGCGGCGGGAATCGGAGGCGCATGGGGCACGATGACGAGAATCGGTGATTGCTGAGTTATTGCCAGTCTGTTCGTGGGAAGGCGGGATCGCTGTGATCAGTGCGGCCTCGGAGGCGGTTTCGGGGAACCCGGCCCCATTCACCTGGGTGACCGCGGTGTCCATGCTCGTGTTCTGCGCGATCCTCTGGGTGATCGTCGATTACATGCGGGTGCACCCGCGTCCGGCGACCTGGGTGTGGGGGCTGTCGCTGCTGACGTTCCCGCTGTGGATCTGGGGACCGGGGCACGATATCGGGCTGGTGAACTGGTTCTCCTGGGCCAAGATCCTGTCGGTGCTGATACCGCTGACCATCGTCGGGTTGATGCGCGTCGCGGTCGCCGAGCAGCGGGTGGGGCGGTTCTGGGACATCCTGCGCAATCCGCGGTTCCTGTGGTTCCCGTACGCGATCCTGTTCCTCAATATCGCCGAGGCCACGCTGCGGGACGCGGAGATCGGGAACTACTGGAACGCGGCGGTGGGACTGGGCCTGTGCCTGACGATCCCGTACTCGCCGCGGTTCTGGGAGATCCTGCCGGGCCGCAATGCCGAGCTCGTCGCCTACACCACGATGGCGTGGAACTTCCTCTACACCACCTGGAATCTGTGCTTCACCTTCGGCGGCTACCCGCCCGAGGAGGAGCATTTCGCGGCCAGCGTCTGCATTCTCGCGGTCGCGGAGATCTATCCGCTCGTGAAGCGGCGGCCCGAGCTCTACATCATGGCGCGCATCTACACGCTGCCGGTGCTGATGCTGGTGATCGCCATCTACAACATCTTCCCGAAGGTGATGCCCTCGGACGGCTGGTTCGACAACGACGTCTGGATCGTCTGGGGCATAGTCAATTTCGTGCTCACCGTGCCGTACCTGTTCTGGTATACCTGGCAGCTCGAATCCGACCGGTCGTTCATCTCCTTCCGTCGCGGCAGGGCCCGCGAGGAGTTCGTCCGGCTGCACGGCGACACCATCGACCAGCTGATGGACATCAACCTCTCGCTCGACGCCGCTGTCGACGCCCACGGCCGGACCCGCACCCGCGGACCGCAACCCGCGGCCCACCCCGGTGCCCGAGGTCGGTGACCCGCGATGACCGCCGCCGATCCGGCCGCCCGGATGCCCGCCGCGTTCCTCGGCCACGGCAGCCCGATGAACGCGCTGGAGAGCAACCGGTACACCCAGGCGTGGGAGGCGTTCGGCCGCAGCGTGCCCCGCCCGCGCGCCATCCTCATCGTGTCCGCGCACTGGTACATCAACGCGACCGCGGTGACGGTGATGCCGTACCCGCGCACCATCCACGATTTCTACGGTTTCCCGCCCGAACTGTTCGCCGTCCAGTACCCCGCGCCCGGGCTGCCCGCATTGTTCGAGGAGGTCAGCGAAGCGGTCGAACCGAACTGGGTCGGCGCGGACACCGACAGCTGGGGCATCGACCACGGTTCCTGGTCGGTGCTGCGGCACGCCTTCCCCGACGCCGACATCCCGGTCGTGCAGCTGAGCATCAATGCCGACAAGCCCCTCGAATACCATCTCGAGCTCGGCATCCGGCTGCACGCGTTGCGCGAGAGCGGAATTCTCATCGTCGGCAGCGGCAATGTGGTGCACAATCTGCGCGGCATCGACGCCAGCCGCCCCGACACCGGCTTCGACTGGGCCCGCCGCTTCGACGAGGCCGCCCAGAACCTCATGCTGAACCGGCCCGCGGACATTCTGGCGCTGACCGACCAGCGGGACTACTCCCTCGCGGTGCCGACCCCCGACCACTTCATCCCGCTGCTGTATCTCGCGGGATTGGCCGCCGCGGGGTCCGAGGACACCGAGACGCTGGTCGACGGATACAGCTACGGCTCGCTGTCGATGACGGCCTATTCGCTCGGAATCTCCTGCCCGGGAGCCGATTCCGGCTCTGGCGCGGCCGCCGAACTGCCCGACGGCATTCCGGCCGACGGCACCAACAGCTGAACGGCCTCAGGCCAGCCGGGCGCGCGTCCGCAATGGGGGTTCGAGCGGCTCGGCCCCCATCGACCCGTCGGCGAACATCTCCGCGGCGGTGCGGCGGGCGGCGGTGAACACCAGCGGCGCGATCCGCCGCAGTTCGAGCTCACCCCGGGTGGCCAGTGAGATGGCGGCGACCGGCCCGTCCGGACCCAGCACCGGCACGGCGACCGCGCTGATCCCCATCTCGCACGTGGTCCCGAGCGAAATCGCCAGCCCATTGCGCTGCCGCACCCGATACAGATCGGCCTGGATCGCCCGCCGGCGCGCGATCGGCCGAACGGCGGAGCTGCGCAACGGAAGTCGCAACACCCGGTCCGCGTCCTCGGGATCCATCGAGGCCAGCAGCGCCAGTCCGCACACCGTCTGCGTCGCGTCCAGCCGCGCCCCGACCCGCGACGGAATCGATGCCGCGTACGGTCCGCCCACCTTGTCCAGATAGTGGACGGCATTGCCCTCGAGCACCGCCAGATGCGCGACCGCTCCCGTCGCCACGTGCAGATCCGACAAGGCCGCCGACGCCGCGGCTCGAATGTCCTCGAAGTCGGTGATCCGCGCGAGCCGTCGGGTTCGGGCTCCCAGGCGGTACCCCTGCTCGTCGTGCACGAGCCACTCCAGTTCGGTCAACTGGCACGCGAGCCGGAAGGTGGTGGATCGCGGCAGCCCGGTCCGATCGGTGATGTCCTCGAGCCGCAGGCATTCCCGCCCACTGTCGAACGCGTCCAGAATGGCCGACATCCGCTCGATGACCCCGGAGCGCGATTCCCGAATGGCGGTGTCGCCGCCGACGGGCGGCTGGTCCGTCACCGTCATGCACAGTCCTCTCACCAAGCTTCGCTCCACCGCAGCGTACGACGCGGGCGAGCCGGGCGGAATACGAGCCGACCGATTGGTCCGGGCGAGCGTTCAGTCGTGCGCGGTCGGCGCCGGCTTCTCCACGTCGTAGCGGCGGATGTAGGCGGACAGGAAGGCCTGCGCGGTGGCCGTGACCGGGATCGCCAGCAGGGCGCCGGTCGCGCCGAACAGGGCCGCGCCCGCCAGGACCGCGCCGAAGGCGACGGCGGGGTGCATGTCGAGGGTGGTGGCGGTGATCCGGGGCTGCAGGACGTAGTTCTCGAATTGCTGGTAGACCACGATGAATCCGAGGATCCACAGGGCCGTGCGCGGCTCGTGGGCGAGGGCGACCAGGACCGGGAGCGCGCCCGCGAGGTAGGTGCCGACGGTCGGAATGAATTGGGAGACGACGCCGACCCACAGCGCCAGGGCGAAGGCGGACGGGATGCCGAGGACTCGCATGGCGGCGTAATGGGCCAGCGCCGAGCAGGTCGCGAGCAGGGCGCGGGAGTACAGGTAGCCGCCGGTCTTGTCGACCGCGATGTCCCAGGCGCGCAACACGTGCCGCTGGCGCTGCGGCGGCAGCAGGGAGCAGACGGCGTTGCGGAAGCGCGGGCCGTCGGCGGCGAAGTAGAAGGTGAACAGCAGGACGCCCAGGCCTTGGAACAGTACGCCGAGCGCGGTGGTGCCGATGCCCCACACATCGTCGGCGAGGTCCAGCGCCCAGGTCTGGAGTTTGGCGCTGAGCTCCGAGGTGCGGTCGGTGATGTCGGCGACCGAGAGGTCGGTGTGGAAGGTGTCGTTGATCCAGGTGACCACGCTCTGGGTATCGTGCGGCAGATTCTTGATCAGGGACGACACCTGCCCGACCACCAATTCGCCCATGGTCCAGACGAATCCGACCAGCACCGCGGTCACGATCGCGAACACCGCGCCAGTCGCCGCCCCGCGCTTCCAGCCGCGCGCGGCCAGCCAGTTCACCGCGGGCTCGATGGCGAAGGCCAGGAACAGCGACACCACCAGCACGGTCAGCAGCCCTTGCAGCCGGGTCAGCGCCCAGAAGGTCACCACGATGCCCGCGACCGTGGCCGCCGCCAGCAGGTACGCGCGCGGCAGCCAGGCGGGAATCACCGAGGCCACCAGGGCGTCGGGACGGACGCCCGCGTCGTCGGCGTCCTGGACCTTCGCATCGGTGTCCTCGGATTTCGCGCCGGTGTCCTGGGCGTTGGTCTCGCCGTCTCCGGCGGGGGATTTCTCAGCGGCCACACCGCCAACCTAGCGTCGACCCGCCTCGCGGGTCCGGCCGCGCCGTCGCGTGTTGCCGGTAAATACGGCGGCGCGGCCACGGCGGTCAGGACACCGTGCGGGTGAGGAATTCCCGGATCAGTGCGGCGATCTCGGGGCCGTGGGTCTCCAGGGCGAAGTGGCCCGCGTCGAGCAGGTGCAGCTCGGCGTCAGGCAGGTCGCGCAGATAGGCGCGGGCGCCGTCGGCCCCGAAGATCTCGTCGTGTTCGCCCCAGGTGATCAGCACCGGCGGGCGGTGTTCGGCGAAGTACTTCTGGAACGCCGGGTAGCCGTCCAGGTTGAACTGGTAGTCCCAGAACAGCTGAAGCTGAATCTCCTTGTTGCCCGGTCGATCCAGATAGGCCTGATCGATGGTCCAGCTGTCCGGGCTGACCAGGTTCTGCCGATCGGCCGGGACCCCGTGCAGGTACTGCCACCGCGTCGCATCGGCCTCGAGCAGCTTCCGGACGCCCGGCTCGTGGGCGGCGCGGTCCTTGGCGTGCGCGAAGAGGATGTCCCAGAACGGGGTGAAGCCCTCGAGGTAGGCGTTGCCGCTCTGGGTGATGATCGCGGTGACGCGCTCGGGATGGGCGGAGGCGATGCGCAGCCCGATCGGCGCGCCGTAGTCGTGGATGTAGAGGGCGAATCGGTCGAGGCCGAGCGCGTCGAGCAGGCCCGCGGTGATCTCGGCGAGTTTGTCGAAGCTGTAGTCGAATTCGTGCACCTGCGGCATGGCCGAGCGGCCGAAGCCGATGTGGTCGGGCGCGATCAGGTGGAAGTCGTCGCCCAGGTCGCGCAGCAGGGTGCGGAACATGGCCGAGCTGCTGGGGAATCCGTGCAGCAGCACGAGAGTGGGCTTGGACGGGTCGCCCGCCTCGCGGTAGAAGACGGGCAGGCCCTGGATCTCGATGGTGTGGTGGCGCACGGCGGTCATGTTCTCGGCCTTCCAATTTCTTACCGATCAGTCTTTCTAACCGGTTATCGATTGATAGAAGGTTAGAAGTATCGGGTATGTTCCGCCGCGCGCCGAATTCGCCGCGTGATCGCCGTCACGCTCCGGCGATTTACCTCCTGACCTGCGACCACAACCGCAGATAGACCTCCGCGCCGTGGAAGACGTCGGTCATGACCTCCGGTCCGCCGAGCACCCTGACCGCCTCGAGCCAGTCAGCGTAGGTGCCGTAGGTCGCGGTGCCGTCGGTGTTGATGTCGAAAGTCCGCTCGCCCCAGCGTTCCCGGTCGAAGGTCACCGCGCCGTCGTGGGAGGTGAAGGGGTACTGGATCACGCCCGCGCCCAGCGGCGCGCCCTGGCCGCCGAGTCCGTTCATGTCCGAGCCGAAGCCGAATCCGAAATCACCGGTGGGACGCTGCATCGCCCGGGCCTCCCTCCAGGCCTTGACGAATCCCGCGGGCCCGCCCGCGTACGGGGTGGCGAATCCGCCTACGGCGTAGACGCGTTGGGTGGTGCGCTCGGAATCCCAGCCGTGCGAGGACAACACGCCCGGATAGCGCCGCGCCTCGATGATCGACATGACCTCGTCCGCGGTGGCCTCGCTCAGGTGATCGATCTCGATCAGGAAGCCCTGGTCGATCATCGTGTTGATCAGGTATCGGCCCAGCTCGGTCAGTCCGCGTGCGTTGCAATGCGTTCCGGACGGATACAGGGGGAGGGGAGCGCCGCCGAGCAGGGGACCGGTGAGCTTGGCCAAGAGCTGATTGATATCACCGGCGATCGGCACCGACGGTTGCGGACTGTCGTGGCCGGGGCCGGTGCAGGGCTGCACATTCCAGAAGGTGCCGGTCTGCAGGAAGTTACCGGCGTTGACCAGCAGGCCGGTGGTATTGCTGTCCATCTTGGTGCCGCCGAAGGCGTTGTCGAACTTGTGGACCGGGAAGAAGCTGCTGACGCCGAGCGCGCGCAATTCACCCAGCCAGCGGTCGACATCGGCGGTGCCGCACTTGGGTTGGCCGAGGAAGACGCCGCAGCCCATCGGGTCGGACAGTTCCATGCCGAGGATCACCGCGAGCTTGCCCGACGCCGCCACCTGACGCGCTTGCGCGGGATCGGTGACGATGCGGAAGAAGCCCTGACCGGGGCCGCCGGCCTGCGCGTCGATGTAGTCCTGGAGCGCGCGCATGTCCGCGGCCTGGGTGCGCACGGAAGTCATGTCGTCGCACGGGTTCCGGCGGTCGGTCATGATCGTGCACAGCGATTCGTTGTCGACCAGGTCCACGGTCATCACCCGCAAGCCCGCCTTCCAGCTGCGCTGGATGCTGGTCCAGTAGGTGCCCTCGGTGCTGAGCTTGGAGGGTTTGGGCCAGTCCCGGAAGGTGGGCCACCCGGCGGTGTCGGATGTGCGGGGCCCGCCGTAGTCGAGGAAATCGGCGACCAGGCCGTTGGATCCGGTGCGGTCGGACGCGCAGTCGGGCAGCGCGTAGGTCACGCCAAAGGGATGCCACGGGCGGCCGCAATGGAAGTCGCCGCCCAGGAATTCGTAGGCGGAGACGTGCACGTGCGCGTCGATGGTGCCGATGATCGAGCCGTCCGCGCCGACGCTCGGGCCGGGCGTGCCGGTGGCGCTGTCCTGGGCTTCGGGGAAGTCCGCGCAGCCGGTGTCGGGGACGAACGTGGCCGGGGTGCTGGTCTTGGTCGCGGCGTTCGAGAGCGTGAATCCGGTTGCACCGGAACCGTCCACCTTCCAGACCGCGGTGACCGATGGATTCTTCGCGGGGTGGATCGAGCCCGCCGAGGCGTCGACGACCTCCTTGGTCCGTCCGTACAGCAGGTACTCGCCGAGCGTGGTCGCGTGTATCCGGAACGGTCCCGCGGCCGGCGCCAGCGGTCCGCTCGGGGTGTCGATGCGGTAGCAGCCGTTGACCAGGGAGTAGCGGGTCTGCGACGGATCGGGGGTGGGGTCAGCGGTCGCGAAACCGGTGCCGGGGCCGAGGGTTCCCGCGGCCAGCAGAACCGTGGCGAGGGCTGGTAGGTACTTCACGCGGACGAAAATACTATGCAGCATAGTTTTTCGCGGGTGAATCTCAGATCGTGATCACGGAGGCGACCGCGGTGATCAATCCGATGGCGACGACCGACGCCGCCGGAGCCAGCAGAATCGTCCCGACGACCAGGAGCAGCGCGCGGCGGCGCGCGGCGGCGCGGGATTCCGGTGGGGCCGAGAGGCATTGCAGTCGCGAGTCCAGCGACGTATCGACCAGGTCCAGCGCGGTCGTCGTGCGGGCGGCGACCGTCCGCAACGCGGCCGCGAGGGCCTGCGGGCCGGCCTCGGCCGCGGCCGCGCGGTCGGCGGCGAATTCGATCAGCGTGGTCATGGCCGCCGGTGCGGCGGCGAACAACGGGATCCACGGGAACGCGCGGGCGAAAACCTGGCAGACGCCGAGGATCCGGTGATGGAATCCGCGCAGATGCGCGTGCTCGTGGGCGAGCACCGCCCGCCACTGCGCCTCGGTCAGGCACTGCGCGAGACCGTCGGTGACCACGACGTACCCGCCGCGGCCCGCGACGCTGTAGGCCAGCGGCGCCGGATGCTCGAGCCACACCAGGTCCGCGCGGGCGGCATCGGCGCGGCCCAGCACCTCGACCAGTTCATTGTGCTTGCGGCGCAGGGCCGCTCCGCGTTCCCGATGCCCGAGGGCGATCCGGGCCAGCTGACCGGTCGGGGCGGTGAAGCCGATCGCGGTCACCGGCGCGATCAGCCCCGCCGTCCAGGTGACGACGATCGGTTCGAGCGCGCCCAGGCATGTCAGCGCACTGCCGACGAAGGTCTCGCCCGGTGGATAGCCGGGCCACGCCAACGCGATCAACGCCAGCGCCAGGTACCCGAGCGCGGCGGCGAACGCGCCGAGCCAGGCCGCCATCCCGATGACGGGGGCGGCGCTGAAATCGATGCGGGACAGCGCCGCCGGGGCGGCCACCGCGACTGCGACGGCCGCCACCAGCAGGGCCGCGATCAGGATCACCGGCGGTGCTCGTCGTCGGACAGGCCGCGCCGCAGCGCCTCGACCTCGCGGGCGCTGGCGGTGCGGGCCAGATGCAGGAGTACCGCGGGCGCGTCGGGGCTGGCGTCGAGAATTTCGCGCAGCAGATCGGTGGTCGCCTCCGCGCGCGTGCGGCTGGGGCGATAGCGGTAGGAGCGACCGATCTTCTCGCGCAGCAGCCACTGCTTTTCCCACAGGTGGGTCAATACCGTCAATACCGTGGTGTACGCGGGAACTCGCTGGTCGTCGCTGAGCCGATCGACGACGTCGTGAACCGACAGCGCCTCGGAACTGTCCCACAGCACGGCCATCACCCGGCTCTCGAGCGCGCCCAGTCCTTTCATCACCCTCCTCGGTTCGCCCGCCAATCTACTATTCGCCATAGTTTCCCGAGGGGTGATACCCATCCTCTATCGGAATGCCACGGAAACGGCTCTCCGACAGGTACTCTCGATGCGGTGGGACAACGTGTGCTGTTCTCGCTCGTCTGTATCGTTCTGGCGACCTGGGGTGTGGTCGCCACGCCCGGAAAGGCCACCGCCGATTCGTGGTTACCGCCGGTGGGCGGGAATTTCCTCTGGGGCGTGTCCAGTTCCGGATTCCAGAGCGAAGGCTTTGCGCCGGACAGCAATTGGAGCCGGTACGCCGGATCCGGTCGCGCCGAGGGATACGGGAACTCCGTCGACTTCCTGCATCGATACGGCGAGGATATTCAGAATGCGGCCGACTTGGGTGTCGGCGTCTATCGCGTGAGCGTGGAATGGGCGCGCGTGCAACCCAGTCCGGGCGAATGGGATTTCTCCTTCTACGACAGCATGATTGCGCGAATTCGCGGCGCCGGAATGCGACCGATGATCACCCTCGACCACTGGGTGTTCCCGGGCTGGGCGGTCGATCGCGGAGGCTGGCGCAATCCTGGGATGATCGAGGATTGGCTCACCAATGCCCGTGCGGTGGTGGACCGTTACGCGAGCGCCGACCCGCTGTGGGTCACCTTCAACGAGCCGCTCGCCTATGTCGGCAAAGAGCAGGAGATCGGCGATATCGGCGCGGGCGACGTGGTGCCCATGATCGATCGGATGGTCGCGGCGCACCGCGCGATCTACGACCACATCCACGCCCGGCAGGGCGGCGCGATGGTCACCAGCAATATCGCCTTCACCTCGGTCGGCGCGGACCAGGCCGACGCCTCCTTCATCGACCGGATCGCGGACAAGATCGACTATGTCGGCGTCGACTACTACTACGGCGGATCGCTGAGCAACCCGCCGAATGTGCTCGCGCAGTTCACCAATCAGCCCTCGCCCCTCATCCTGGAGCCCGACGGCATCTACTACGCGCTGCGCCGCTACGCCCACCGCTTCCCGGGCCGCCCCCTCTACATCGTCGAGAACGGCATGCCCACCTACGGCGGATCGGCCACCACCGACGGCATGACCCGCGCCGACAATCTGCGCGACACCGTCTACTGGGTGCAACGCGCCAAGGCCGACGGCATGAACGTCATCGGCTACAACTACTGGAGCATCACCGACAACTACGAGTGGGGCAGTTACGCACCGCGTTTCGGCCTGTACACCGTGGACGTGACCAGCGACCCCGGTCTGTCCCGCCGCCCCACGCCCGCGGTTCCGGCGTTCCGGGATATCGCCCTGTCGGGCGGTGTCCCCGCGGGCTATGTACCCACCCGGGCCCCGGCCCTGTGCTCCATCCAGGACCTGCCCTCCAGCTGCGTCAACCCCGTCACCGCGCCGGGTCGCTGACCCAGTCCCCGTCGTGGGCGTTCAACTCGTGCCGCATCGTCTGCCGGAGCCGATCCAGAGCCCGGAGGAACGGCTCGTGGACCGCGTGCCACTCCGGTGAACCAGCGGGCCGGCGCCCGACGGTCATGCTGGTCTCGATCAGGGCCTCCCGGATGTCGCGCAGCTTCCGATACGCCTCCGCGGCGTCCTCCCGGACCGCCCGGGCCGCCACCAGATCCAGCTCGTACCCCACCGCCACCAAGGCGAAGGACCGGAAGGCCGCGGTCACGGCCTCCCGGTCCAGTGGTGTCGGCTCGTGCAATCCCAACGCCTGCATGGCGGTATCGGTCTGCACAAGTGTGGTCAGGTACTTCACGTAGATCTCACGCTTGGTGTCACCGAACCGCTGGGACTTCTCCCGGCGCGCCCGCGTCGTATCGATCGCGAGCGTGGTGGCGGCCCCGACGACCGCCCCTCCCAGCGTCCCGACGACCGCCAGCCATTCCAATGCCACAACTGCCCCCGGTCGCCTGGAATCGCGCCGGATCTCGGCCCGGCGCCCTCTCCGAAGGAGTCTAGGCCCTGGTGGGGGTACGGAGCAGAGCGTCGAGATCCATTGCGGCCGTGGCGTAGTCCATGCGTCGGTGCAGATGGCGTTCGGAGATCCGTTCCACCAGCAGGGGAATGAACTCGCGGACACGGTGGCCCTCGAAATCGCGATGGACCCCGTGCACGACCTCCCCGATGAACCGCACCGTCAAATCGGGAAACCGAGTGGCCAACCGCGCGACGAGTTCACTGATCTGCTGCTCTTCGTCGGAATGCGTCATGCCTCCAGCCCTCCTGCATCGCGGTGTTCGAGCCGGCACCCGTACCGCCCTGCGGGTGACCGGCGAAGTGGACAACGGCCCGGAGCCCTGCAGCTCCGGACCGTGCCCCTCGATTGTTACGGCACCCAAACGAGCATTTCCTCCGCAAATCACTATTTGGCACTGGTTGTCAGCGACTAGGCACAGTGAAAGGAGCAAATGTAAGTACATCTGCAACAGTGACTTTCACGCACACTTCGCGCGGAATGTGGAATTTCCTCCGCAATGCCAGAAAAAGGCTGGTTAACGGCTGGTTCCTAGGCCCGCCCGGGGTGGTTGGGCCCGATGGTGGGCGAGATCTTCCGCCATTCCTCGGCCCAGTCGGCGCTGTGCCGCCGTGCCAGGAACCGGTCGGCGCACCAGGCGAGCAGTGCCGCGCCACAGGCGGCCGCGAGGACGATGAGGACCCCCGTGCTGACGCCCTGGGCCACGGCGTCGGAGTCGGACCGGGGCGGGGTGGTGGCCTGCCCGGTGGTGTCGACCCAGTGCACGACCTTGTCACCCCGCTCGGCGGTCCCCGGCACGTCGACGAGCGCGATATTGGTCTGGCCGTGGGCATTCCACTGCACCATGGCCTGCGGCGGACCGGGCGCCACACTCTGGCCCGCCGCGCGGGGGAGCCGGATCGGATCGGAGACGACGGTGGCCGTGACCGAGGTCTTGGTCGCGTTGGCGGCGTGGATGCGGGCGGCGGCGCCGTCGGCGGTCCTGATCCCGGCGGTGATCGCGACCGGAACGCACGCCGCGACCAGCAGCGCGGCGAGCATGCGCCACGTCGCCTGGAATCGATCGGACCGTCGCATCAGCCGGTTCCGGCTCCAGGGAGCCGTCCGGCAGATTCGCCGCACGAGCTTCCGCACGTTGGCGCGTTACCCCGTGGCGGCCGCCCGAAACGGTCGTGGCGGGGTCAATCCTGGGCGCGACGCCTCGTGGAGCGACCATTCCCCGCAAGAAACATGCGGGTCCGGGATCGTCGCCGGTGAACTCAGAAGCTGCCCAAGGGGTCCTGGTTGTCGAAGATGTATTTGTCGCCGTTGTACCAGGTGACGATGATCGAGGAAGTCTCCTCGGGCTCCTGCCGGCAATAGGAGACGCCAGGGAAGGGGAGGGACGAGGATTCTCCGCACTGGTAGGCGTAATCGTCGGCGAGCTTCTGTGTCTCGAAGCGCTGCCCGAGGCCGCCGTAGCTGCCGGGGACCCAAATGGAGTCGGGTCCGGTGAACACCCACAGAATGCTGCCGAACAGCCAGGCGTAGAAGAGATAGGTGGCGGCGCCCGCGCCCGCGCAGAGCACGATGAACCGCCTGGTGCGGCGTCGGCGAGTTTTCTGTTCCCGGAACGGGTAGGAGCCTGAATCGGAACTGTCCATCATGTGGTCCTCCTCAGTCGGAGAGATGACATGTTCAGGCGTATTGATCAAATCTACCGTGATCGAGTTCGAGAGTCTCTAGTGAATTCGAATGGGCTGCACGCGAGAGTATTTCGAACAGCGGTCGTCCGGCATTTATTCGGACGACCGATTTGTTCGATAATCGCGGCCGGATCGGCCCGCCGCCCTATCGTCGCCGAAAACCGCTGAGCGGCAAGGCGACCGGTCCGCTGCTGCCCGCCGACCCCAGATCGAGGTGGTTGAGCAGGTTCTGGATGACGACGTACGGGTTCATCGGCTGATCCTTCTTCCGGAGATCCGCGGCAGGTGGTTGTGACTGCCGTCACGGTGTGGTCTCATCAAGATACACAGATACGCGAACTGTGTCTGTGTATCAGGCCCGATCGAAGAGGATTCACGGCTATGGATGCACACCGTCTGAGCAGGCGCGACGCATTGAGGACAGGAAGCGGTCTACTGGGAGTCGTCGGCGCCATGGCGCTGACGCCCCGCACCGTGCGCGCGGAGCCCTGGAAGTGGTCGCCCGCCGATTCGGTGGTCGGCGTGGGCGGCGGCGCGGACCCGATGACCGTCTACGACCCCGACGCCGACTCCGTGCTGGCCGACATCATCGACCACGCCGACGTACCGCAGATCAACCGGCTGCTGGCGACCTGGATCTACAACGATCAACCCCTGCCCGCCGGACTGCCGAAATCCCTGGCGGACTTCATCGAGGACGCGCGGCAGCTACCGTCCTGGACCGACCAGGGCAAGCTGGCCAGCTCGTTCGAATTCACCAAGAAGCGGGGGACCTACCTGGGCGTGTTGTACGCGTTCGCCAGCGGCATGATGTCGACGGTCATTCCGCACGAGGCGCGGGCGGTGTACTACTCGCGCGGCGGGTCGCATCTCAAGGAGCGCATCGCCAAGACCGCGAAGTTCGGGTACGACATCGGCACGGTGAACGCCTATGGCGAGGGCGGTGAATTGGTCGTCACCTGCGTGAAGACCCGGATCATCCACGCATCGGTGCGGCATCTGCTGCCGCAGTCGCCACACTGGCCGTCGGATGTCACGCCGATCAGCCAGGAGGACATGATGGTCACCTGGCACAGTCTCGCCACCACCATCATGCGCACCCTGACCGCGTGGAAGCTGCCCATCCCGGCCGCGGAATCGGCTGGCTACCTGCACAGCTGGCAGTTGGCGGCGCACCTGCTCGGTATCCGCGACGAGTACATCCCGGCGACCTGGGACCAGGCCGACGCGCAGGCCGCGCAGCAGCTCGACCCGATCCTCGCCCCGACCGCCGAAGGCACCGATCTGGCGCATCAGCTGCTCAATCTGGGCGCGGATCTCGACCTGACGCTGCTCAGTCACGGCATTCTGGGCGCGTTCACCCGATTCATCATGGGGGACAAGGTCGCCGACTGGCTCGCCATTCCGCGGGAGCCGGTGTGGAGTCCGCTGCTGGAGGTCGCGTGGGGTCCGTATGTCGCGGTCCGCGAGGGCGTGCTGTCGGTGGCTCCGGTGGTCGACGCGCCCTACTGGATGTTCGACGAGTTCCTGCGGCAGTTCGTGCTCTGGTACATGGCCGAGCTGCGGATGCCGTTGAGTATCGAAATCCCGCTGACCAACCGGTGATTCACCTGCCGGTCCGGGGCAGCGCGCACTGACGGGGACGGCGAGCCGCGGCTCGCCGTCGCCTGCGCGCCTCCGGATTCAAGGAAACAGCTAACGTATCGCTGTATCGGCAACGATGTGGAGACGTGAAACGCGATCAGGAGGACGCCGTGGAACCCGCGCCGCGCGCGAAGGAACTCCCACTCGGCCAGTCCTTGATCGAACGCGCCTACCTGCAAGCGGTCGAACAGGTCGACGACACCGACAGTATGCGCACCCGCATTCTCGACGCGGCCGACGAGCAGTTCCGGCGCTGGGGTGTGCAGCGGTCGACGATGGAGGATGTCGCGCGGACCGCGGGGGTTTCGCGGATCACCGTCTATCGGCGCTTCAGCACCAAGGAAGAACTGGTGGAGCGCGTCATCCTGCGCGAATTCCGCCGGTACTTCGACACCTTCCTGGTCGATATCGCGGCGGCCGCCGATGTCGGGGAGCGGGTGGTCGTCGGGTTCGTGAGTTCGCTGCGCGCGCTGCGCGGCAATCCGCTGATCGGCGCCCTGATCACCGCCGAACCCGACTATTTCGTGAGTTCCCTGGTCGGCGACGGCGGCCGGGCGGTGGCCATGGTGCGGGAATTCGTGGCCCGTCAACTCCGGCAGGAGCAGCGGGCGGGCACCATCTCCCCGGATCTGCGGGTCGAGGTCGTCGCCGAGCTGATGGTCCGAATCTGCGCTTCCTTCTTGGCGATTCCGAGTCAGGTCGTCGACATCGACGACGACGAGCAACTCGCGGCGATCGCGCGCCAATTCCTCCTCCCCATGCTCGACCCGCCGGGTCGGTAGCCCTGTACCGATCGATAGGGACGACCCGTATGGACCCGCGCGATATCGAACTGCGCGACATCGAGATCTTCTTGACGCTGTCCGAGGAACTGCATTTCGGCCGCACCGCCGAGCGGCTGTACCTCTCGCAGGCCCGCGTCAGCCAGGTGATCCGGAAACTCGAAAGCCGTATCGGCGGAAGGCTGTTCGACCGCTCCAGCCGCACCGTCTCGCTGACCCCGATCGGCCGCCGCCTGTTCGAGGACTTGCAGGTCAACTACCGCGACCTGTGCGCCAGCCTGGGTCGCGCCGAGCGGTCGGCGCGCTACGGTGACGACGGGCTGCTCCGGATCGGCGTGACCAGCAGCAGCCTCGAGGAAGTCCGCCCGCTGCTGGACACCTTCCAGGCTCGGCACCCGAATACGAGCGTGCACATCGAACACGTCCATTTCGGCAACCCCTTCGGCGCGCTGCGCGCCGACGAGATCGACATCCTGATCAGCTGGCTCCCCATCGAGGAACCCGATCTGATTGTCGGCCCGATTCTCTACGAGGAACCGTTCATGCTCCTCGTCGGCGCGAATCATCCCCTGGCAGAACGGGATTCGGCCACATACGAAGATCTCGCCGACTACGGCGTCTTCGGCGCGGGCACCGACGCCGCCAATCAGCCTCCCGACTACTGGCAAAGCGCCATCACCCCCTTCACCACCCCCTCCGGCCGCACCATCTCCCGCGTCGCGTACGTCGACAACTTCCAGGACATGATCCTCCAGCTGGCCGCGGGTAAGGCCATCACACCGGTTCACGCCCACGCCAGTCGCCACTACGCGCGCCCCGACGTCACCTACATCCCCATGCCCGACGCCCCGCCCGCGCGCTGGGCCCTGGTCTGGCGACGAGGCGCGGAATCCGACCTCACCCGCAGCCTCGCCGCCATCGCCACCGACTTCGTGAAAGACCGAGCGGCAGAGCGCTGACTCAGCGATGCCCGCCCGAGTGGTCGTGCGAGCAGGTGTCGGTGCGACGGCCGTCGGGGCTGGTGGCCGCCTGGCCCGCACCATGACCCTCGAGCGCCGCGAACGGCCCGCACTGGTTCGCGGTGATCCACACATGAACCATCGGATTACCGGCACCGGGGTTGATCGAGGCGGGCGGGCAATTGCCCTGCGCATCGGTGACTCCGGCGACCTGCGGGCCACCGTCGCCGGCCTTCCAGCAGAGGTTGTCGTGAACATGCCACTGCATCAGCGCCCCGCCGTAGTTCACCAGATCCGGGTCGTCGATCTTCTTGCCCTTCGCGATGTACATCGCCGACACCAGGGTCCGATTGTCGCCGTCGACCCGATAGACCAGCGACTCCGGATGTTCGGCATCGAGGAACAGGTCATCGCGAAGGTAGGCCGTATTGATGAAGTGCTCGTACCCGGTGACCGAATCGCCGATGGACCGGTAGCCCAGCGCGCCGATGGCATGGACGTCGCCGCCAGCCGCGTATACGCCCAGACCGCCACGGCGACGACGTTGACCCCGATCACCATGATCGGCACAGCTTTCCGGGCACTCACCATCGCCACGAGCCCCGCCGCGCATTGCGCCGCCGCCAGCACGACCATCAACCGCGCCAACGTCGCATGCTCGGTATGCAACCCCGCCGCGAACAGATGCAATGCCCCGGCCCCCACCGCCGCCACTCCTCCGAGCAGTAGAAACCCATTACGCACACCAGCCATATCCCGGGTCTCCCTTCATCCCGCGTGCACACTACGGGGCGGAGACCGACCCTTGAACCCTCCGACTCGTGAGGAATCTCTGTGGAACCGCGAACCCAGACGCCCCGGTGTCGGTTCGACCCCCGGTACGATGCGCCCATGCTCGCCGCCTGCGGGGGATTTCTCCTGGCCATTCTCTGGATGGACCTGATTTTCGACACCCAGCTGTTCCGTCACCGCCACGAGCCCGAACTACCCGAGCACGTACTGGATTCCATCGCCGCCTACTACCGCCGAGCCACCACGACCTCCCGCCCGATGCCCCACCTGATCGCCGCCGTGATGGCAATCCTGCTCGGCGGCCTCGTCATCGAAACCATCCGCTGGCACGACCCGATCTGGCTGGCCCCACTGGCAACCGTGTCAGCCGCCGCCGCCATCGCCCCGGCCGTTGTTCGGACGGTCCCCAACGCGGTGCGCCTCGGTGCCCGCACGGACTCGCTCGCCGAACAATCACGCTTGGCCCGATCGATTCTGCGCGACCACCTTTCCAGCGCCGTCTTCATGCTCATAGTCATCGTGCTGTGGAGCGCCCGAGGACCCTTGGCCGACCTGGTCCGCTGAGCGCGCCACTATCGGCCACACGATCAGGAGGCGGCGGCGCAGCCTCGGGCGGGTGGGCCGGAGGCGAAGCGGTCGCCGAGGTAGCGGAGAGCGCCGACGGCTTCGACCATGGCGGCGCCGCTGTGGCCGGGGATATTCGAGAAGTGTTGTGTGAGAGTCGATCCCATGGAGCAATAGCGGTTGATGAGGGCGTGGACGCCGGGAGTGGGGATCATTTCGTCGGCGTTGCTGTGGTACAGGTACAGCGGGACGTCCGGGGTGATCGCGCCCAGCTCCTGGCGTTGGGCGGCTGCCACGACCGTCGGGTGCGCGAAGAGGTCGGCTGCGAGGGAGTAGTCGCGGACGTGGGTTCCCGAATAGGTCTGTAGCAGACCGCTTCCGCAGCGTTTGCCGACGTCGGCGAGCATGCCGGTGCTGCGTTTGTTGAGCAGGACCTCGATCTTCGCCTTCGGCTCGTTGCGGATCAGGGCCGCCGCGATCAGGAGGGCGAGGGCCGCTTTCGGGCCGCCGTCGGCCGCGCGGGCGATGGCGGGGATGTCGGCGGGGATGCCACCCGCGGCGATTCCGGTCAGCGGCAGTTCCGGAGCATAGGTGGCGCGAAGTTGCCCCGCCCACAGCGCCGCGTAGGCGCCGCCGGAATAACCCCAGATCCCGGTCGGGCTGTTGGCGAGTCCGGTGGACGGGAAGCGGCGCGCGGCGCGGATCCCGTCGAGCAGGGCGTGGCCGGACATCACGCCGTCGAGGAATCTGGACTGCGGGCCCTCGTAATCGGGGATCACCAGCGCATAGCCGAGAAGCAGCGGACCCACGAGAAACGGCAGGTCCAAGGTGGTTTGGCTGCCGATGTTGATGGGGGCGCGCAGAGTGGCGGAGGGAGCGCAGGCGGTGGTGAGAGCGTCTTCGGCGCTGGCGAAGGCCACCAGCGGCCGGGAACCGGGGCCCCGCCAGGGCGCGGTCGGTTCGATGACGGTGGCGATCGTGGTGATGGGCTTGTTCTCGGAATCCGTTGTCAGGTATTGGATTTGCCACACCGTCATGGGCAGCGGCGTCGACAACCCGAACAGCTTCACGCTGCGCCAGGCCAGCGGGTCCCCACTCTGGTGGGCGCCGAGGTCGGCGGGTGTGCTGTAGAAGGGATCGGGTTCGGGCACGGGCGCGGGCGCGGCCACCGCGGAGGAGATTGCGGTAGTGAACGCGAGAACGAGCGCGCCGAGGAACAGGGCGTGCCGGGCGGTCTTCTGCACAATGCCGCATGACGTGCGGCGCCTCATGGTCTTCCGCATCGCAAGCACAGTATCCGCTGTCTTGGCTGGTCAAGCGGTGCGGAAGCGGTGTGTCGCGCCGGGATTGTCCGGCGTGGGAGAGCCGCCCGGTCAGCCGCCGGTATCAGTCCAAATCAATGCGAACGGTCATCAGATCAGTCCCGACCACCCGCACCGCCGTGCTGTTCGCCCTCGGCAACGACCGCAGCCGCGCCACCGGATCGTCCTCCGGCATCAGGTGCGCGGTGCCGGTGAACCACCGCCCGCGAATCCGCAGCCGAACCCGATTGTCGGCTTCGATGTTCCGGATGTATTGCGACCGCCGCCCGAACTCCGACACGAACCAGAACACGCCGCCGCTGCGCCGCCCGCCGATCGGCGTGATCCGCGGCTGCCCGCTCACCCGCCCGGTCGTCTCCAGCAGGGTCTGGATCGGCAATCGCCCCAGGATCGGATTTCCCACTCTCCGTTGGAATCCCGTCACCACAGCATGCTGGATCTCGCGCCGGTCGGCCATGCCCCGACGTTAGCACCGCCGGCTGGTGTCGGCGATCCGAGCTACCGGACGGGCAGGTGCGCCCCGTCGGCATCCGGAACCATGATCGGCGAGGTAGCCGGTTGACGCCGTCCGGCCGGCCGGGAGCGCGCGACCGATACCGCCCGGGCGGCAGCCGCCGGCTGCGGTTCGCGACCGCACTTGCGGATGAGGTCGTAGAGGTCACCGTCGAATTTGTCGACGCAGCAGGTGTGCTGATTGCCGACCACCCCGTCGGAGGCGAATTGCAGAATGGTGGGCTTGCGACCGGACATCACGTTCCAGCCCGCGGCATGGTCACCGACGCCCTGGTATTGCTCCTTGAACGGGCGGGGCGCGCCGGAGCCGTTGTAATTGCTGGCCCAGATGTCGTAATCCCCGGCGAGCGAATCGCCGTACATCCAGAACGGGGTGTACCCGACGACGTACCCGGGAGCTCCCCGGTCGGCGAGCCGCTGCTTGGTGAGTTCCACCGCCTGCAGCACCTCGTCGGCGCTGGGCGGGCGCGGGGCATTCGTCGATTGTTCCGCGTCGACCTGCCAGATCCACGGCTTTTCCTTCCACCACGGCGTCTGCTCATCGACACAGCTCACCCAGAAATCGACCTGCTCCGCGATGTCTCCCGGCCACAGGAAGTGGTAGCTGCCGAGCACCGGGATCCCGGCGTCGCGCGCCCTTTCGAGCACCTCCTGGTAGTGCTGGGACCTCCAGTCGCTGCCTTCGCTGGTCTTGTAGATGAAGAACGAGATCCCGTCGGTGTGGGCGGCGACCATGTTCATGGGACCGCGGGCGAAGTCGTAGTCGGAGGCGTCCCAGCCCCAGACCGGTGCGGTATTGGCGACGGTAGTGGTGACGGAGGTGACGGGCGTCCCGGTGATCTCGGGATGGACCCGGTCGGGCGCGGACCCGCCGGCGAGCTGTTCCAGCTGCGTCATCAGGTCGGCCGAGGTCGCCCAGTGGATGTGGTCGAAGTGGCCGATCGACGAGGGTGGGCCGTAGGGTCCGCCGCCGGGGAACTTCTGCTGATTCTTGACGTAGAACCCGTCATCGTCGGCGAACGGCGTCGAATGGATGAGCTCGACGGTGTAGTTCCAATACCTGTCGTACATCCACTTGGCGAAGTCCCGCATCTTGACGTCATCGCGATCGCAGCCGATATCGATGGCCGCCGTCGGCGAGCCGCCGTAGGACAACCCGTAATGGTGCGATTGCAGGCCGTGATCGCCGTCCATGCCACTGGTGATCCGCAGCTCGTCCGCTCTCGGATAGGTCTCAAGAAACTTCACCATCCTCTTACCCAGAGGGCCGAGCACAACGCCCGGAAACTGTTGTATGGCCATGACTCTCTCCTCGGTACGGATGGTGTGAAAGACCGCGGAAATCAGGGCGATTTCCGCCGCTCACGGCGACCGATGTGCTGTGAGAATCAAAGAATTGCACCGGAATTCAGCACTGTAACGAGTGTTCTACTACGTGCCTTCCGCCCGATCCGGCCCGAAACCCCAGGCGACCGGCCAGCAAGCCCCCGCCACGTCAAACCGCGACCCCAGACACGCTGACGTCAGAGCAAGTAGTCCGCTACCTGCACCTAATGTCCTGTTCGATCCTGCCCACGATCGCGTCCAGCCCCCACGCGGCATCGATCCGGACTTCATCAGCGAACGGGAGAGGCTGCCACCCGTGATACCACTCCGCCATCTGCTCAGCAGTGAACTCGCGGGCCTGAGCCCGCCCGGCATGCCGGAGCACCGTTTCGTCGAAGGAGAGATCGAACCCGTAGTGCAGCGCACGGGCCGCTGATCGGGCGAGGCGCTCGAGCATCCCGCCATAGCGATCAGCGTCGAGGATCCCCTCCACGATCACCACCAACCCGCGTGCCAGCCCGAAAGTAGCGACATGCTCTATAAGTTCGATATTGAGCGCCGCGACAGTGTCACGCTCCCGGAGCATGTTCCGCCGCACGGTGTCCTGCGGCACCACCAAACACCGCGCCCGAGGAAACCGCTGCTGCACAGCGCGCGCAACGGTCGACTTCCCCGACCCGGAGTTGCCGCGAAGCACCACCAGCACACTCACTACAAACTCCGCGGCCGCAGGACGCTGTCGAGCTTGCGGATGAACCGCGGAAGATGCGGATCGGTCGCAGGCAGCCGGCTCGGCTCGAGGTCCCACCACCGAGCACCGTCGAATTCACCTGGATCGAGTGGATATCCACGATCGCGATCCCCACGAATCACGAACCAGAGTGATACATCGACATGCCCGGCCGTCAGTCCGACCGTGGTTGTCCGAGTAAGAAACAGCGGGCGCTCACCAATCACATCGAACACAGGCGCGATCCCAAGCTCCTCGCCCGCCTCACGACGCGCGGCCTCCAATGGATGCTCCTGCGGTTCAACATGTCCGCCCATCGGCAGATGCAGCCCCGCCATACGGTGCAGTCCGAGGTAAACCCTGCGCTTGTCTGGATCGACAAGGACGACGTAGGCGACCAAATGAGGCGACGGCGTCGCAGGTTTGGCGCGCCGGAAGATGTCGTCAGTCGACGCCAGCCAGTTCAAAGTCGTTGCGATATGCCGCCGTTCGAGATCATCGAACGGCGACAGGTTCCCTACGATGTTCGAGACCACGGCGGTCGCGGGCTGCATGTCGGAGGACCATACACGGACGGTCCGACAGGTCTCATGCCCGTGGTGTCCGAGCAGCATCGGCTGCGATGCGCACGGCGACTTGTCGTGGTTGCAGATCGGTAGTGTCGATAACGTGGGCCTCTCGGCGGTGCCAGGACCGCGCCGCGTCGTAGTCCCCGAGGCGCCACGCGGAGTTCGGCATGATCGGGTCGGATTCGATGCGGCGCAGCAGCTCATCCCGTTCGGCGTGCAGGACGACATGCAGTAGCGGGATCCCGGCGCTGTCGAACCCCGCGCGGATCTCCTGCCAATATTGCTGTACGAGAACCGATTGGGGCATGACCAGAGTTCCGCCGACGTAATCGAGAATCTGCGCCGCAGCTGTGACGACGAGCCCGCGCCAGGGCTGCCAGTCCTGGAAGTCCCGAACCTTCTCGCTGGACAGGACATGCCGAAGCATGATTCCGACTTCCTCGGTATCGAAAACGCGCGAGCCGGGCAGGAGCGCGATCAATTCCTTCGCGGTCGTGGTCTTTCCGGCACCGAATGCTCCGTTCAGCCAGATGATCATGGGGCCCAGCGTATTCAGGCACCGGCGCGAGGTGTGACGGCGAACCGTCACCGCTTCTTCCGGCAGTACCAGGTGTAGGCATTGCCGGTTTCACGCAGTCCCGACACCGCGTTCGAGCCGTACTGGTGGCGGCACTGGTCGTCGATGTCGATGCCCCCGGCACTGGTCTTGCCGTGGACGCATTCCCAGGTGAAAGCGTTGTGCTCGTCGCGCACATGTGCTGTGGCGCCGTTGAATTTGCGGGCGCAGTAGTCGTTGAGGTTCAAACCGCCCAGGCTCGCATCGTTGCTCGGCGACTTCGAGTTCAGGCCGAGGTCGATCAGCGCCTCGACTGTGTTCTCGACACATCCGGCCGCGAAGATGACCGCGCCGGCACCGTACTTCATCCAACCCGGCGGGACCGCCTCGACGAGTTCGGCCTCCTTGACCAGCTCCAAGCTCCCGTGCACGGAACAGCCGACGATGAGATCGACGACCGGCTGCGGGAACGGCTGGGGTTCCTGCCCCGGGCCGATCCATTGCGGAATCCCCCAGACATCGCACCCATCGCCCTTGGGGCCGCCCTTGGGGACCATCGACTTCACCACGCAACTGCTGTGCAGGTAAGCGGCTTTCGTAGGTGCCGCGTGCGCGGGCACGCCGGTGAGTCCCAGCGCCGTGAACACCAAGACGAACGTCGCCAATGCGGCACGCAGAGCGCGTCGTGTCGGACCTGTCATCGATAAGCCCCGTTCTCGATACTCCCGAATATCCAGGGCCACCGACTCCCCGGACCGCGACTATGGTCGCTCTGCTGAGGGTAGCGGGATCATTGCTCTTGCGATGGTGCCGAAAGTCACTGGGCTGGAACCTATTTCGTTAACTCGGCGAATGGCAAACGGGGCGGTCGGAGGCATTTGTATTGCCTGGTATTCGCCGTCGGACGGGGTGGTGTGGAGAGTCCAGGTTTCCCGGGCCGGGTCGGCGATCAGATTTCTCGCTAGTCGAGGAAGTAGGCGTCGACCTTCTCCTCGGTATCCAGAACCTCATCCGAAGCCACGCCGAGTGCCGCTGCTAGCTCAACCGATCCGACGAGCGCGACCTGCACGTCAGGCGAGAATGCTCGTTCGAGCAGTCCGAGATAGTCCGACATGCTCTGGTCCAACTTTTCCAGAATCTCCTGGTACTCGGTGGCGAGTTGCTCGTCGAGCGCGCGCTGTTCGTCGAGGTAACGCTCGATCAGCGCCGCCTCCCACTTCGTCAACGACGATGCGACGGCCTTGTACATCACAATGCCGACTGTGTTGCCGATGACGGCACCGAGGATTGGAATGGGGATAGTCGCCTGGCCGACAGAAGCGGACAGCGCCCGGACGGCGGCCTCCAAGGCGACGAGCTCGGAGGTTTCGATGAACTCCAGTTCGTCGATCTCGTTGCGGCGGAGCTTGTTCGCTTGCTCGGCGATGCTGAAGGACGCGGTGACGATCGAGCTGGCGACGGCTGCGGAGGTAGCGGTGAAGTTCGTGAGCGCGTAGATGCTCAGTCCTCGGACGCCGCCCTCGCCGAAACCCAGCCCGGTCTCGCCTGCGATGTCGAGCCAGTCCTGTCCGGTGAACTCATTGAGCCTCTTACCTTTCCGACGCTTGGTGAACACGGCCAGTACGAAAGCTGTCCCGCCGGCTGTCACGGCAGCTGTGAGTGCGACCGTGCCCCCTTCTCGCAGCGTCGGCCGGCTCTGCTGGTGGGCAGCGTCGCGCAGAGACCGGTCCGTGACGCGGAGCGAGTCCTTTTCCGCCGCCATGGTCGAGGCGTAGACATCGCGTTGAACTTCGTCGTACCTGAGCGTCGAGGGTTCGAGCGATTCGATGCCGACTGATCCGGCTTGGAAGAACGCCTGGACTCGCTGCCAGTCCCTGAGGGAAGGTCCGTCGCCGCTGCGTGACAGCAGCTTGCTCGCATCCTCGGGCGACAAGGCGTGCAGCCGCTGGATCACCTCGAAGTGATCACTGGGGATCTGGTACTTCCCACCGTTGTTCACGTATTCGGGATACTTCTGGAGGTGCTCGGCGATCGCCCCCAGTGAGAAGCGCCCGCCCGCCGCGACGAACTTCTGCTGGATCTCGATACTTCCGCGCATCAGGTCGACCGGTCCGTTGTCGTTCACCCACTGGTAGTCGGCCTCCTGGCCGATGATCAGCTGTCGGGCGTTGCCGATTCCGACCTCGGCGATCTCGGCGATGAAGCCGTGCATGCCATGCTGTCCGCCGCGGTTGGCGGCGACCACCTCGAGGTCGATCTTCCTGATGGCTTCATCGACGCTGGTGAGCGCGTCCCGAAGGTGCTCGTCCTGTTGGCTGAGCGCGCCTAGAAGGTTGTCGATGCGGAGCTGGTTGAGATAGCTCACCCAGGACGCGACTGCCTGCTCCTGTGTGTTCGTGGCGAACTCGGCAGGATCACTCACTGTTGGCGCCCTGTTCGATGCGCAGGCTCAGCATTGTCGCGCACGATTTCGTGTTGTTCACCAACGCGGCGAGAGTCGACCGTTCGGCAGGGGCGAGCGTGTGGAAATCGGCGCGGTAGTGCATCAATGCTTCGCCGTAACTCTTTACCAGCCCTTCGCGGAGCGAGGTCGTCCGCTGGAGGAGGTCGTCGATCTGAGCATCCATGCCTTTGACGAGGGTGGTGTTGCGCTTTATCGCAGTCAGCGCTTCGTGCTTCGCCTCTCGATTCTCGAACTTCTTCTTCGCGAACAGGGCGATCGACGCGAGTAGGGTTGCGCCCGCGATGGTCCAGCCGATCGGGCCGGCCAGCGCGAGCAATGTGGTGCCTGCCGCAGTGCCGCCGCCGCCTGCGGCCAGCGCGCCTCCACCTAGCCACGCCAGTGCTGCCTGGCTGGCTGCAGCCCCGGAAAGGGTCGAGATCGCGGTCCCGGTCGACGCCGTCCCGAAGGTGGTGGCGACCCACATCGCCGCCGACGGTGCCAGGCCCGCTACCGCGGTGCCCGCCGCGAACCCGGCGCCCGCGCCGGCAACCGACACCCGCGCCGCTTCCAGCTCTTTCTGTGCGAATTCCTCCGCGTGCACGAAACGCTTTCTGTGCACCTCGATCTCGTGGAAGTCGGTATCGAATGACTTCGGGGTGTTGGCGATGCTGTTCACCAACTGCTCGACCAGCTCGATCAGGTCCGTCGAACGTTCGCGCTGACGCAACAGCGACAGGCCCCGGTCAGCCATCGCGGTGAAGACGCCGTTGTATTCCGCTACGGCCACTTCGTAGGGGTCCGGCTTCTTCACAGTCAGCTTCTCGACCCTGCCTTTGGCAGCGTCCTTGACGTTGCCGACCTGCCCGACGAACTGCGTTGAAGCGGTTCGCGCGGCCTTGCCGATACCGTCGACGGTCCTCCCGATGCCCTCCTTGGCGTTCCCTACGCTGAGCTTGGCGTTGCCTACGTCGACCTGTTCTTCCATCGCACCCTCCAAGACCATTGCGCTCAACTACGCAACGGAGAATATCGACCACACGTGACCAGGCGTTGTTCGCGACCGCGAGCGCCGTGTGGCCACCACATGTCCTTTGCTCTGCCCCGTTGACGCCCCGTGAGTTGTACGAGAAGGGCCGACAAGACTTGCTGGACACCAATACTCTTCGACACGTTTTCTCGACACATGGTCGGTTCGGGTGACCTGGGTGTTACTCGCGCCGATAAGTGGCGGTGTTCTCGCGTCTTCAGGTGGCGCCGATAACCAGTGTGCTGCGGGCGGTTTCGATGACGTCGGCGGTAGTGCCGAATAGCATGTGGCAGAAACTCCCCGATCAGATCTCAGTTCCTGACCGGCAGGCTGATCGTCGAGTTCACCGGGCTCGCTCGTACTTCGGGCCGTCGCAACGTTCGAGCCACCACCATCCGCCCGCCAACTCCATGGTGGGGCACAAGGGAATTCCGAATCCGTTGTACGGCCCCGGCTCCGGTGTGCCGACGAAGTGCCCGTAACCGTAGGTGTACTCGAAGACGTCGACGTAGTCGGCGGCGTACCGGACCGGTGCTCCATTGCTGTAACCGAGGTTCGCGATCCGGCAGTTCGGCGCCACGACGCACAAATGACTCGGTAGCTCGACACCGTAGAGAGCACCTTCGCCGTGCTCGGGTACCTCCACCGTGGCCGCCGCGGCGAACGCGGGATACTCGAGCCAGAACCGCGCCCACCCGCTGGCCTTGGTATCGACGAACAGGAACAGCGACCCGCTGACACCCACAACCGCCAGTGCCGCGGTGGCCACCGCCAGCCCCCTGGAACCACTGCGGGTAATACGCCGCAGCAACACCACGAACACGATGGCCAGGATCAGATAACCGAAGGCGAACAGCGGCAGGTACAGCACCCAGATCCAGTGCAAGAAGAACTCGGCGTGCAGTGTCACGTAAATCGAAACCATGACCAACGTGGCGGTTACTCCCAGCCCCAGAACCGAACTGCGCTTTTCAGACGGCATCCTGGAAACCTATCCGGACGGTGTGCAGAATCCGCGGGAGAAATGTGCGGATTCCGTGTGCCTCCCGGCGCGACCCGCCACCCATACCGTCACCCTCCCCGCATCGGTAAACATCCGGGTTCGGCCGTCCCGCGTCTGCGCATCGGGCACGCGCGTAGCCCAGAAATCGTTCCAATAGCGTCGTCGAATCCGCCCGCAGCACCCTCGTCATCGGCCCCGCCTGACAACCCAAAAGACCGCCATCTATCGGCGCGAGTCACAAGAAGTCGACAAATCCCCGGAGTCCGCGCGTAGCACGGGTGCCTGATGGCGGCAGGCTGGATGATTCCCGTATGAACGCCACGCCGTCCGCTCGACGTCGTCTTACCAGGGTGGTTGCCGGGTCCCGCGGGCGGGCGCCAGCGGGTCAGTCGGGTGTCCGGCTGCGGCGACCGGCGCCGCCGGCGGGTGGTTGGCGGCGCTGGCGGCAGCTGGCGCGTCAGTCCCTGCTCGGCTTCATCGGTTGGAGCGGCTGGTCCAAGGTTGCTGCGTTGGCCACGGCGGCGACAGCCATTGCGGCGCTGTGGTTTTCCGGACAGTCCCTGCGATCCACCGAGCAGCAATACAGCCTGTCCGAACAAGGCCAGGTCACCGACAGGTTCACCAAGGCTGTCGAGCAACTCGGCTCAGAGAAGCCTGATGTCAGGCTCGGAAGTATCTACTCGCTGGAACGTCTCGCCCAAGACTCCCCGGCAGATCATCCGGTCATTCTCGAGCTTCTGACTGCCTTCGTGCGAAGTCACGCTGGATCGACCTGCGGTCAGTCGACTCCTACGGTGTCCTTCCCCGCGGACGTGCAGGCTGCTCTGACCGTGGTCGGCCGTCGAAACGTCAAGAACGACGGCCCTCGCTCAGTAAACCTCTCCGACACCTGCCTCAAGCACGCGAACTTGTACCGTGCGAACTTCGCTGGCCTGTCGTTGTTCAAAACCGATCTGACTGACGCGAACTTGAACAGCATCAATCTTGCCGCTGCGTTCCTGGACGAGGCGCACCTCAGCGGTGCGACGCTGGGCACCGTCGACACCGACCTCAGCGGCGCATCCCTGAGGTTCACAGACCTCACCCGGGCGAACTTCACCTCCTCGAAGCTCACCGGCGCGCGCCTCAATATGGCGAATCTCGCGGGCGCGAGCCTGGACGAAACGGACCTCACCGGTGCGGTTCTCGCCGGGGCGAACCTCACGGGAGCAACCCTCATAGGCGCAAACCTAACCCGGGTCTGCTACGACGGCACAACCATTTGGCCGCAAGGCTTTATCCCACCACATCCGCCGATCTGCCCGAGCTCCTAAAGTAACCGCACCCAGCTGTTCCGGGAGACGGACCCGACTGTCACCGAGACCGACGACTGGCTCTGACCTCTCGATCCGCGGTTGGCCCCGACACCAACCGGAGCCAACCGTGCTCTGGTGGCGGATCGTTTTCCTAACCGTGAGGGTGCCCATCGCCACCTCTTCAGCGGCGACCGGTCGCTGGTGTCATGCGCGCCGGCGAATCCGGCCCCGATTCCTGGAAGTTGTACATGCGCCGCGCCACCAACACCGTCAACTACTCAACCGAACTGTGCCCTGGCGCAGGGCATTCGGTTCGAGTCGCCCACAGTCGTTCGGGGACAGTGCAAACCCACGCAAGCACCTGCTGGCAGGCCCAGATTGAGGGATGGGCACACGTGTCAGCACTTGGACCAAGGGCTGGATCGCGGTGGTGCTGCTCGGACTGGCCCTGTTCGGATACGGAGCGGCGATTTCGTTCAATTGCGTAGCGTTCTTGTCTTGTCTTGGCATGGCACGGTGCGGACCGTGCACGTCGAAACCGTCCACCCGGTGACCATCAGTGAGAATGGCATCGAGAGCATCCAAGGCGACGGGTACTACCTCGATGCCGATGGGCAACGCCATGCGTGCAGCGTGGTGCTGGACGGCCTCGAACCGGGTGCGCAGGTGCAGGTCCGTTCCCCTGTGATCCCGGTTAGCCCACCCACCCTGTTCTACAAACGCAGTGAAGCAGTTTCGATTTTCGTTATCGCGGTCATCCTCGGGATCCTGTTCGGTGGCATGTTGGTGTGGGCCGGATTGATCGCTCTCCTCATTGAAGCCCCTTAGGGCCATTACAGATTGGTGGCGATGGAGCGAATCTGCTCGTACTTGGCGCGAACGGTTTCGTCGGTGGGGCGCAGGGCGCGGTTGCCACTGAACAGGCCGCGCGAACGGACGTAGACGGCCGACCCGAGGCGGTCGGGCAGGCGGCCGGATGCCCGTACCCTTGCCGCGGAACTCGGTGCCATCTGACGGTGCCAGAACACCGCCACACATCGCTGCGAGTCACACACCGCGCCGAGGTGTCGCGGGTGTTGAAAATCGACCGTTTTCCGTACAGGCCCGTGAGGTCCAGATCCGCGAACTGCATCGCGCGTAATCCGGCTGCCCGGCTTGTCCGGGGTCGCGCGGCTTTTCACGGTAATGGTCGAATCCCCAGGCCGGCCCGATCAGGCGATCGCACAGCCGACGGCGGCGGCCGCTGCGGAGAACTGATCGGTGGTCTGCGAGGTGTTGACGCTCAGCGTCGCGGCGGTCCCGTGCGGTGTGGCGACAGCCAGGGTGCTGAATCCGGGGATACCGCCGGCATGCCCCCAGACGTCCTTCATGTCCTTGCCATCCTGACCACAGGGCAGGCGCAGCCGGATCAGGCCGAGCCCGTAGTTCATCTCTCCGGACTGCTCCATCGCGACGGTCTGCTCCATCTGCGTGAGTTGTGCTGCGGGAAGCAGCTTTCCGGCGACCAGGGCGAGGAAGAACCGGTTCAGATCGGCGCCGGTGGAGATGAGGGCGCCGGCGGCGCCCGCCCACGCCGCCTCGGTGTCGGTGGCATCGACCCAGTTGACGTCGACCTTGCGATAGCCCAGCGGGTGCGGATCCCGGATGGTGGTGTCGCCGGCCGCGGGGAAGTAGGTGTCGTGCAGCGCGAGGGGCTCGAGGATGCGACTGCCGATCTCGACGGCGAGGGTTCGCCCGGTGAGCTTTTCGATCATCATGCCCAGCAGCACGTAATTGGTGTTCGTGTACTCGAACCGCGCCCCCGGCTCGAACTGTGGTGGCATGCTCATCGCGATCGCCACCAGATCCGCCGGTGCCAGATCCCGATACGCCTTGCCGTCACTGGTCTGATCGAGCTGCTGCGGCAACTTGCTCGAGGGATCCTCGGGTGCGAAGTCCGCCAGTCCGCTCCTGTGCTGCAGCAGCTGCCGCACGCTGACGCGGTCGCCGTCATTGCCGTTGCCCTGCACCACGCTCGGTAGATAGCGTGAGATCGGCGCGTCGAGGTCGACCTTGTTCTCGGCGGCGAGCTGCAACACCACCGTGGCCACGAAAGTCTTTGTGACACTGCCGATCCGGAAATGCGCGCCCTCCGCGTAGGGCGCTCCGGTGGCCATGTCTCCCGCCCCCGCGGTCACGACCTGCCGCCCGCCGGGACCTTCGAGAACCACCTGTGCCCCGGGCATCCCGGAACGCACCGCCGCTGTCACCGCATCGGACACCCGCTCGGCCGCCGGCGACCGACCCACGGTTTCACCCGCCCCACTCCCGCACCCGGCCACCACCACCGCCGCGACCACCAAGCCACACCGGAACCCATTCGCACCCATGCGTCCACTCTAAGGACGACCCTCTTCCCGTCCATCCGGCAAAACCCGGAATCCTGTACTCGGGGTGCGAGGTCCAGATCCGCGAAAGGTCACGCGAAGCCCCCGTGGCCGTTTTGCGGCTGGTGACTAGTTCCTGAAGGGCCGGTCACGCCTGTCCGATTCTTCAAAGACGCCACGCTCACCGCCGCCTAGCCTCCGGTTCATGAGTATCGACCTGGAAGCTGCTCGACAGTTCATCGAATCCGGCGCCCGTGTCCTGGAACGCCACCAGCTCGCCGTCCTTCTCGACAACAGGCCCGTCGAGCCCGTGCTGACCGCGCTCGCGGCGTATCAGAACGATGACGGTGGGTTCGGCCATGCCCTGGAGCCCGACGTGCGTTGCCCCGGCAGCCAACCGGCCGCGGCAGTGGTGGCCCTCGACGTCCTCGCCGACGTCAACGCCACCCGCGCCCCCATGGTTACCGAGATCGCCGACTGGATCGCCACCATCGCCCACCCCGACGGCGGTATCCCCACCGTGCTGCCCTCGGCAGACGGCCACCCCCGCACACCCTGGATGACACCGAGCCCGGAAGCGGGCTTCCTCACCTACGCCCTCGCGGCCGGACTGTGGCGACTCGGCGCACAGCATTCGTGGCTCGACACCGCGACGACCTGGTGCTGGAACCAGATCGAGGCGATCGACGAACCGGTCGGCTACACCGTCAAATTCGCCTTGCAGTTTCTCGACGCAGTCCCCGACCCCGCCCGCGCCGCCGCGGCCATCGAGCTGCTGCGTCCGGCGATCCGCGAGGACGGCACGGTGCCCGTCGAGGGTGGAATCGAGAACGAGCACATCAAACCTCTCGACCTTTCACCCCGACCCAACGCACCGAGCCGGGCCCTGTTCGACGACTCCACGATTACCGCCGAACTGCAGCGACTCGAACAGGAACAACTCGACGACGGCGGCTGGGACTTCGACTTCCTGCACTACTTCGCCGGCCAGACCGTGGAGTGGCGCGGCCTGACCACCCTGGCCGCCATCCGAACCCTGCGCGAGCACCGACGGATCTGACCCGCACCACAACAGCTGCTTCGACATCTGCATCATCGAGGACGACGACGCCCGAGGATGTCGTCAGCGATCGTTTACCGGGCACGCCCGTTCGGTCCCGGCTATCGAAGCCGGTGCCGCCCGGCCGTCGAGATCGGTAGGGCGGGAAGAACATCGGTGGGTGCATCCAGCGCGAGGTGCAGGTGGGTGCAGAAGGCGTCGATGCTGTCGTAGCGAGTGAGAACCTCTTCGAGTAGCCGGTGACCGGCTGTCTCTTCGATCGTGTCGCTCACTTCTGTCCCCTCTCGGAAGTGCTGCCGCTGGTCTGGACTGGCGTTGTCCGGCATTCTGCACGCTGTCCTCGCCCACGGGGCAGCTTCTACACAGCTATCTATGACTTTCTGTGCCGATAGCACTCTCGATTTGTGTCAGCAGGCGAGGAATCGACCTGCTCGGACTTCGGCGGCCAGTACCGTCCGACGAAGGGCGGGATGATCGGGGACACGCGGCGGCGCTCGGGTTCGGTTACTCCGCCGCGACCGTTTCGCCTCGTCCGCCGGGTGGATCGCTCAGACTCCCGATCCACCCGGCCCCGCCCCGCCATTACCGGTGAAAGACCGGCACGAGAATTCACCCGCCTGGGCTTGTTCGCCGACCGGCATCCGGCGCGAGCAGCCCAGGCAGAGATTCGCTAAGAGGTTGCCTAGCCCGGGCTTCTGGCACGAAAGGTCATACCTCTCAGCACTGTTGCGCCGTCTTTCCCGTCTACAGTGGTCGTCGTCTCCGAGTGCTGGGGGTTCGCCCGGAGATGATGGGGGTAGGTGTCTCGACTCTGCCGGTCCCAAACGCACATCCCAGCGTTCGGCAATCGAGACCCCTACTCCACCCCAGATTCCTCGCGTGCAGGCGACACCACTCGGCGCGCTCCCCCTTTTTTGCTGCGAATCGGGACCTGTCCGCCGATCGGATTCCTGCACCGCCACCGGGCGGTTCTCCGTATCGGTGAATCAACAAGGGAGGTGGCTTCGGTGTCGATGCCCGTCGGTGTCGACGCGGTGTGGTGGACACGCCTTGCTGTGACACCGCCTGGACGGTGGCGCCGTTTAGGCTTGCCAAGCGGTAACCCTCCGTGTGGGCATGCCCAATGCGTTGTCGAGTTGCCCATCGTCGCGAACCGGAAGGCTGCAGGCATGCGACGTTCGTTCACCGGCGCCGTGGTCGCTACGGTCGCGGCGAATCTGGCCGGAGTGGGCTTGTGGGCTGGCGCCGGACTCGGTCGCGCTCAGCCGCCCGGCACGGATGCCTCCGGTGGGGGAGTCCATGTGACGGCGTCGGTCGACAGCATCGAGGCGAGCCCGCCTGGTGACCGGACACCGAACATCCTCATGACGTTCTCGCATGCGGCGCAGATATCCGGTGATTACTCGGTCACCGTGGACGGCGGCCCGATCACCTCGGGTGAGGCGGTCGCAGGATTCATCCTCGGCTGCGGGATCAGTGTGGACGGCGGCTTCGACGCCGATATCGGCGCCTATCAACAGCTGGGCGCGAGTACTCCCGTGGGGGTCATCGCGCCCGGTGTCATCGGGAATCTGGGTGTGGCCGAAGGCGTATTCGCGAACTTGGGACCCGGCCAGGTCACTATCGCGAGAACCGAGACGGTCCGCCTGGGTGCCACCACGACGTTCCCGCTTCGCATCGCGTTCAACAATGCCGCGCTCAATATCGCCCAATGCGCCTCGCCGGTGTCGGCCGTCCCGTTCGTCACCACCACGGTGAGCACCGCCGTGGGACTCGCGCAGACCACCGCCTACGGCGACCAGTTCACCTTCTGAAGCGGTGGCCCGGTTGGAGATGTAATCCTGCGCGTGGCCAGTGTCGGCCGGTCATGTGCGATTCGGGCCGCCCGCGGTGTGTTAGGTGGCACAGCTAGATCCGGTTGAGCGTCTGCGCAGCCGACTGCGTCCTCCCATATACCCAGCGCTCGAGATATATACATCTCTGCACTCGAGCCGGAGTCGGACCGATCAATCTGGCTTGATCAGCTAGTGCTATCTGCGCGTCCATGCGGTCACGTGGACGCCAGGATCGCACGTCTGGACGGTCTGTGGCGTGCTGCGGCTAGTTGGATCCGTCCAGCGGCTGCCGGCTGCCGGAACCTACTGCGCTGCAGAACATCCGGAAATGCCGAGTGGAACTCGTCCTGGTGCCCATTCGGCGGCGTTCGGGAGGCGATGGCCAGCGGCGTGTGGATGGGTGGATCAGTTGGTCTCGGGGATGGTGATGTCCTCGGGTACGCGGTCGAATCGCAGTCCGCGCCAGGACGAATGGCGCAGCCCGGTGGCGGTGCGTTCGCGGTAGGCGATATCGCCGACCAGCCGCGGCGTGACCCAGTGCGCGGTGACCGCGATCGACGACGGCACCGTGCCGGTGACCGGCGGTGTGGCGGTGGACAGTGCCAGCAGCTCGACATGCAGGGAGTGGCGTGCGGCGTCGGTGAACCCGGTCCCGACCGCGCCGAGGAGCACCAGCTGCCCGTCCTGGTCGTGGGCTTCTTCTGGATCGGACACGTCATCAGGACGGATTGACTGCGGTTGGCTGGGGTATCACGCAATTGAAATTGCAGAGTAGATTGTCCAGCGCTCTAGAGGAGACGATGGAGCATGTCCAGCGAACATCAATCTGAGGAGCCGCAATCGGCGCGAGGAGCCAAAGGCTCACGAGATACCGGTGCGGATACACCAGGCGGCGGACCGGCGGATCGACCGGCCGGCACATTCGACGAAGAAGAAGTCACCTCTACACACGACCATAACCCGAAGGAAGAGAACGTCGGCACGACCGGGACCCTACCCCCGAAAGACACGGAACCGGCCGTACCACCCTATGAAGGCAGACAAACAAGCGCCGAAGGAAGAATTACGAGCACAAGTGCAGGTGAAGGGACCGGCGCCAACACCGGAGGCGCCGCACACCCTGTGATCGACCCGAAGCTCAAAGCCCCTGAGCCTGACGACACTCCGGGGGGCGCCACCACCACGCCAGCCGACGAGCAACCCGCGTCACAGGCCGCAGAAAGCGAAGCCTCCGACGAGGGCGTAGAAGGTGACCACTACAACGGCGTGCGCAGAGCCGAGGATCACCCCGGCGAATCCCGTCCGAAATAACCGTGTCGGACCGGACGACTGCGAGAACCCGAGCTCAGCTCGTCGACGGCCACAACGACGAGGAGCGGTCACGACTCCCCGGAGGACGCGACGTCCGCTACGCACTCGATGGTCTGTCCTTGCCCGCTAAGCGTGTTACTGCTCCACCTCAGCGATCAGACGAACGCCCGAACCCGAACCAGCAAGGGGAGGGCGTTCGGAAAACGATGGTCAGCGGTCCGCGTCAGGATGCCGTGTGTGGAGGTGCGGGTCGAGGGCCGAGACCCACGGGTTGGGGCCGCGGGCGTCGTCGATGGTGTCGACGGTGATCAGGTGGTTGGGGCCGCAGACTTCGAGCATGCGGTTCACGCAGCGTGGTCCGACGACCACGCAGAGGGCGCGGTAGTGCGCGCGGGCGTGGTCGTCGGCGTCGATGAGGGCTTCGATTCCGGAGACGCTGAGGAAGGTGACCCCCGACAGGTCCACAACGACCAGCCGGCCGGTGGCGGCGACCGCGTCGGAGAGGTGTTCGCGCAGCTCGTCGATGGTGGTGGCGTCGACCTCGCCGGTGACGCTCAGGATTACGATCGACGGCGAGGGCCTGCTGCGGGTGATGTGCAGCAGCGCTCCCCTGTGGTTCGACTCTCCAGCCGAATCACGCATGCCGATGAATGAATCCGACATCAACATAAGACCCGCTATCCGACGGCGGGGATACGCGGTCAGCGCCACGCAAGGCACCGCTTTCGCCTCGAAAGACACAGGCAGAGCTGCTTTTCAACCGTGATAATTGTATTCCTGCGGTACCCGGTGACACATCCGCAGACAGCCGACCCCGCAGCGGTGAAGGGGCACCACGCCCACGCGATGCCTACAGCCACAGCTCGGTGTCCGGGGAATCGCGATCGGCGCGATGCGACAACTGCTGCGCGAAGGACTCCGTCCACGCCGCCGATTCCGATTCCTCGCCGATCCGACCCGCGCGCCGACCCGGCCGTCCGGATGCGGCTCCACGCTGTTTGTCGGTCTCCGAGCGGGCCTTGTGCATGAAACAGCCAGCACCCCAACACCATTGCCGAGCCACCCGGCATCGGATGACCAGAGCTTATGGATCGCCGGAGACCATCTGGTCACAGATCGGCTCGCCACACGCTGTGCCTGGTTGCCTTCGCGGTCCCTCTCGGCAGTCCAGGCCGTCCTTCAGAGATCACCGCCCGAAGGTGTAGGGGTGGCTGTGCGTCAGCTACGAGCAGTACTACAGCCGCTGGACGCCTATCCCGCCGCGCCGGTCGGTGTGGTCGTGGTCGTTGCCAGCGCAAGGTGACATCTCAAGCACGGCTCGCGCCGTGGTCGGTGAACTTGGCGAAGCTCCCTATCTGGTCATGGTCCGGGTCGAGGGCGCGGGAGAGCCAGAGCTCATACCAATCAAGGAACGTCAGCGGCTTGTGGGTGTCCGGATGAAGCACAGGCAACGCGGCGGCGTGCTCGTAGCTGTGCCACCACACCTGCCCTGCGGCGGGGCCGCGCAGGATCAGGAGGTTGTACATGCCGCATCCTTCGTTCGCGAGGAAGGTTGCACCGCGGTGGATTCGGCCGATGTTCTCCGACCACTGGATCTCGGAGTCCTCAGCGGCGGGTGCGCAGGGCCGATCTGCGGTGAAGGGGAAGTCCGCGGCGTAGTCGATCGCGGCGTCCTCGGCCTCCTGCGCCAGTGGGAGCAGTCCGAGCATCGGTCCGGCCCCACCGTCGCCCACCCTGGTGATCCACTGGAAGTAGTCGGCCGGAAGTCCGACGCCGAGTCTGCTCTCGAATGCCGCGAGCATTTCCGAGTCCGCGGGAGACGCGTGCTCGTAGCGGTGCACGGCTGCCCCGTGGATATTGCATTGGTAGCCGATGACCTCCCGGTCACCGAGCGACACGACCGTGGTCCTCAGATCAGCTGCTCGGAGTCGGTCGAGTCCGAGCAGGATCCCAGCGATCCGGTCCTCGTATGCGTGCTTCATGCCCACATCCTGATGAAGGTCGGAGGGAGGCTCGCGAGGTGGGCAGGCGCACGAAGCGTTCGGGAAACGATCGACCGCCCGGTGGCGGTGCAGGAATCCGATCGGCGGCTAGGTCCAGATTCGCACCAAGAAAGGGGAGTGCGCTGGCAAGACGCCCACTGCCTGCGTAAAAACCGGTGGATCCGTGGTCTTTTCAGGTCAGCTTCCGCTGTTCGGCGACGAGCATGAAGACTTTTGCCGGCCGTAGTGAGCTGTGAGGAGATCCTGCGTGGTGTCGGCGGGTTGGCTGGTTCGGCGGGTGATCTTGAGATCTGCTGGGGTAGAGAGGGTTTGGGTCAAGTAAGGCATGCCTTGCCTTGATGGAATAGGTCCGCAGACGTGGCCAGGGCGCGGTCCGCGAACTCTCTGCGCGCGGTCGGACTGCCGGGATCCCAGCGCGCGGCCTTCCAGGCCCGGGCCACCGCGGCACCGTCCATGACTGCCCGCTCGCTTCGCTCCTGATTCATAGCGAACGACTCAAATAAGCTCCCGAGTGTTTGCCGCGGTACGACATCGCATGTGGTTCCTCATTCCCCAGCGCGGTCATGGCCTGCGGGAGAGCCTGGACAGCATTGTTTTCCGAATACGCCAGCGACCGGTGGAGGGAAGGGAGGGGCGGAGTGCGTGGAAAAGGAGCAGACTGGACAGCAGGAAGGTCATCATGGGAGCGATACAGGGCCTGCTCAATGTGGTGTTGGGGATCCTGACGGCCGTGCTCGGCACGGTAGTCGGGTTGCTCGCGACCGTGGTGTGGATTCTTGGTGCGGTGTTGTGCGCGACGATCCTCCTGATCCCGCTGGGACTTCCTGTCATCAGGCTCGCCAACCGTCTGTTCGGTGCTGCTCGGCAGCTGATGCATATCCCCTGACGCATCTCCCCAGAGCAGCTTGAACGCCTGTTCGTCACTGACGCGGTACATGCGCATCAGCACACCCTCGGCCTGATCGGCTTCCGAAGATCTGTCCTTCGACCTTCCGGTTTACCAGTCCCCCGAAGCGAGCTGTCGGTCGAGTGCCGGTCTGTTCCTCGCCTTGCCCTTACGCGACGACACGCACTCCTTCCCTGGCAGACACGCCGTCTGACACAGCGATCAGGTGGGACGAGTTCGCCAGCCACTCGGGCCCTGATCTTTTGCCGGGCGTGGCGAATTCGGGGGTGCGCGAGGACACTGAAAACGTAGCGCCGAATTCGTCTCCAGGAGCAATGTGATGGCAACCGACAGGCCTTTCGGGATCGATCCGGAAGAATTCGAGCGCGCGTTACGAGCGATGGGGATCGAATTCCGAGACCTCCTCGGAAAGGCCGGCGAGTACATCGATCGCGCAAGTGTGAGTACGTTGGCGTCGCTACTCGGTCAGTTCGGTCAGCCGGAGGGTCCGCGGCCGGCGAAGCCCGAAGGCGAGACCACCGGCGAGACCGGCAGTGGGGTGTGGGTCATCTACAGCATCGACGACGCCGGCGAGGCCAGGGTGGAGCAGGTTTTTCCGAGTGAGCTCGAGGCCTTGCGTGCGCATCGCGACAATACCGATGAACGCCGCCGCGTGCGGTTCCTGCCCTACGGCGTCCCCGCAACTGCGTTGGACACACCCTGACGCTCGTTGGGCGCGACCCTCGTATCGGCTCAGCCGTCGAGGGTGTGCTGCGGTGTACGCACTACCAGTAGTGCCGGTGGCCGAAGACCTCGTAACCGAGAGATCCGACGAGGAACAAGATGGCCGTCGGAGTCAGATCCGGCGGTTGATATCGGACTACATCTTGGTGTAGCGGGCCATAGCGAAGCTGTAGAGGCCATAGGTGATGATGCCCAGGCCCGATACGATCAGGAGAGCCGCTCCGAAGGGTTGAGCTCCCACGGTTTTGAAGGCGCCGTCGAGTCCGGCGGCTTTGTCCGGCTCGGATCGGCTCACGGCGAGGATCACCAGCAACCCGACCGCGGCGATGGCCAGCCCTTTGGCGATGTATCCCACCGTGCCCAATCTTCGTACGAGGTCGCTGGTGGCGCCCTCGAGATCCTCGAGGAAGTTCTGGCTCACTCCTTTGTAGACGTGGTAGCCGCCGATCGCGATGATGATCAGCCCGCCCGCGATGAGGGCGACCGTGCCGGCAGTGGTTTGCATCATGCGGGCGGTGATCCCCCTGCTCTGTCCGCTGCTCGACTTGCCACTCCTGCGGGCGAATTCGAACGCGGTGAGAGCGAACGCGAAATAGACCACCGCTAGCCCAGCCGCCTTGACGCGATCGATCGCCTCGGATTTCTTACTGTCGGTGGCGGATTCGGACGAGCTGCCGAGTGCCGCTTCGGCGAGCCGCCACAGCGCCATCAGCCCGAATGCGACGACGCACACCCACAGGGCGATGACGCCGCCCGGCTTGGCCGCCAGTTCCGCCATGGCTCCGGATTGGTCGGCGGTGCCCGCTGGGCCGCCGAAGGCGATCCGGATGGCGATGTAGCCGATGATCAGGTGAACGATGCCGCTCATGACGAATCCCGCGCGGGCGAATCGTTCGAAGACACCGTTCTGGGCCACCCGGCCCGCGACCGAGGACGAGTTGTCGGACGACGATCCGCCGGTCGACGTCGAGGACTGTTTGTTGTCGGGCATGGCGCTCGCCTCGTACTAGGTGGTCGTGAAACCTCCGCCGACGGCGGTGACGGCCACCGGATCAGAGTGCAAAACGCGATCCAGAGGTCGGTAATCGCAAACCCATCCAGGGGTCAGTAATAGTGGCTTCGGCCGCCGACGGCGTGGCCGGCCATCCCCAACAGCATTAGTGCGACCCCGATGACGAGGACGACGATTCCGATGGTCCAGATGATCGGGATGCTGAAGATGAACCCGACGAGAAGAAGGATGATTCCGAGAACGATCATGGTCAGCTACCTGGTTTCGCTGCTGTCGTGGAGGGGCCTGTGAAGCCCTCTGGTGCTGGTGCTGATATCGATCGAGTGCGCAATGCCAGCACGGGTCACTACGCCCACCTGATTCCGCTGTTCCGGTAGACGTCTCGGGTTCAGAAGCGGCCATGACCACGGCCCGCTTTTCGAAGTTTCCCGGTCTACCGGTTCAGCGGTCGCCTGGCGGATAACCCGGATTCGGACAGTTAAACAACGCAGCCAGTAGGGCGTGTCGGCCCGGATCGACCTTGTCCGCGAACTCCCAGTCCTTGTCGGTTCGTGAATCCGTCGCGCGGGATGGACCCGCCAGCTGGGGCAAGTTGCTCGGGCTGCGGCCGTCCCGACCCGTTTCCCTTCTGCCCGGCTCCTGACGGCCGCCGGCCCCCGCACGTCACGCTGGCCGAACTCGATTGAAGCCATCGAGATCTCGGCCGATAAGGACGAGATTGCTGGGTATACGCCAGGTAAGGCTGTGCGCAACATGGCCTACCCACTCATCGGGTCTCGACCGACCCAGGGCCGCGTCGGTGCAGCGGGAGTCGAGCAAGCAAGCAAGCAAGGAGTAAGCCATGAAAGGTGGCACAAGAATTGCGATAGGCGTGGGAATCGGCTACATCCTCGGCCGCACACGCAAGATGCGTTTCGCGTTGTCGCTGGCGGGTGCGGCAATGGCGAAGCGGTCTTCGGGACTGCCCGGGGAGCTGCTTGGGCGAGGAACTGAACTGCTCAAATCGACACCTGAGGTGGCGGAGCTCACCAACACGGTTCGCGGCGAGTTGGTGGGTGCGGTCCGGTCGGCCGCGGTGACCGCCGCAAGCAACCGTATCGACGCGCTCAACACACGGCTACAGCAGGGCTCAGCCATCGTCTCGGATACAGACCGAGACCGTTCGCACGAAACGAATTCAGACGAAGACCAGGACGGCGACGATACCTCCCGAGACACCGGGGAATCGTCCGCCGGCGAGGACGAAGATCTCGAGGACCGAACCGAGTCCGGAACAGACCACGACGACGAGGAGCACAGGGAGCAGCCCGCGGCACGGGCGCGATCCAGCAGCCCGAGAACCACCCGCGCGCGTAAGTCCGGCTCCCGGACCCCGGTTCGTAGGTCCGGATCTTCGGATCGTCAGCCTGCCTCGTCCACGCGACGCCGTAGTCGCGCCGATGCCGACGAAGCGCCCGTGCGCCGCACGAGGAGATGAGATCGATGCCGAAGACGTTGCACGACAAGACCAACGGAGTCGGCAAGCTCGCTGCCGACGCCGTCGGCAAGATTGCGGACACCGCAACCCATGCGGGGGACAAGGCCGGGAAATCCGTTCGATCGTCCACCCCGACGGGGTTGCTGCAACAGTCCGTGCAGAACCTTGCTGGAACCCTGACGGAACGCGCCGTATCCGGGTTGTCGGACCGGGCATCGCGAACCGCGGACCGGCTCACCGACTACGCGGAAGGCAATGGAGGCAATCTCCTGGCGGCGGTGACCGGCGTGGAGAAACTGGCCGGAGGCGCATCGCCATTGCAAGCGACGCTGAGCGGAGGCGTGAGCAAGCTCGGGCACACGGCCCGGGAGGCGTTCGAGTCTGTCAAGGAGTCGCTGACCGGCGGCAAGGGCAAGGGCGGCACAACGAAGTTGAAGCTGACCAATATCGTCGAGCACATCGACGTCGGCGTGCCGATCGATTTGGCCTACGACCAATGGACCCAGTTCGCGGACTTCCCCAAATTCACGAAGAAGCTCGAACAGGTCGAACAGGTCTCCGATGAGAAGCTCAGCTGGACCGGCAAAGTGTTCTGGTCCAGACGAACCTGGGAGTCCACGATCCTCGAGCAGGTGCCGTTCGAGCGGATCGTGTGGCGCTCCAAAGGTGCCAAGGGCTATATCGACGGTGCCGTCACCTTCCACGAGATCACCCCGGACCTCACCCGCATCCTCGTGGTGCTCGCCTACCACCCGGGGGGAGTCTTCGAGAAGACCGCCAATCTGTGGCGCGCGGCAGGCCGCCGGTGCCGGCTGGAACTCAAGCACTTCCAGCGGCATGTCATGACCGAGGCGGTGCTGCACAGTGACGACATCGTGGGCTGGCACGGCGAGATCCACGACAGCGAGGTCGTCGAAGACGATGAAACCGCACGGCGCAAGGAATCCGAAGAAGATCGCGCCGATGAAGAGGATGAAGAAACGGAAGAGGCCGAGGAAGACGAGGCCGACGAGCAGGACGAGGATCAGCGCGCCACGGACGAAGAAGAACCAGAGCCGCCTCCCAATCGTTCGGCCGCCCGCCGCAGCAGTCCAGCGGCCCGCCGGTCGCATAAGAATGAAGGAGCAAACCGATGACCATCGAACCCGCAGGCGGCGGCGCAACCAGCACGTTGGCTCGACCGAACTCTTCCAGCCTGGCTGATGTCGTCGACACCATCCTCGACAAAGGCCTGGTCATCGATGCCTTCGCCCGTGTATCGCTGGTGGGCATCGAACTGGTGACCATCGACGCACGCGTCGTGGTGGCAAGCGTCGACACGTATCTGCGTTTCGCCGAAGCGGTCAACCGGCTCGAGATCTCGAGCAGCGAACCCAAGGGCCTGACCGACATCGTCGGCGACGTCACCGAAGGCGCCGCCAAACACAAAACCCAAGGCGCACTCGATGCGGCCGGACAGAAGGTCGCCGACTTCCTCGGCGATGTGCAACAGAAGCGTCAGACCGCGCGCAGGCCATCCGAACGTGAGGAGGAGTGATGGCTCCCGGATCAACAGCCGTATACGTCTACGGCATCGTGCCCGCCGACGTCGAGACCGAGCCACACGCCACCGGTGTCGGCGATCCGCCGAGCGAAGTCACGGTGGTGCGGCACGGCGAGATCGCGGCGCTGGTCAGCACGCTCGAGTCCGACCGGCCACTGGGTACACCCCAGGACCTCACCGCCCACGAGAAACTGCTGGACGGATCGGCCGCAGTCAGTCCGGTGTTGCCGTTGCGGTTCGGTGCGGTCATGACCGACACAGAGGCAGTGGAAAACGAACTGCTCGAGGCGAACGAGGACGAATTCCGCGCCGCCTTGGAGGAACTCGAGGGCAAGGTCCAGTTCGTGATCAGAGGGCGCTACATCGAAGACGTGATCTTGCGGGAACTCCTCGACGAGAGCGCCGACGCGGCTCAACTGAAAGACGAGATCCGTGACAAACCCGAAGACGCCACCCGCGATGCGCGAATCGCGCTGGGCGAGCTGATCAATCATGCCATCGAGGCCAAGCGAGCCGAGGACACCGGAAAGGTCGTTTCCGAACTCGAGACACTCGAAGCGCTGGTCAACCAGCGCGAACCCAGCCACGAAGAGGACGCCGTCCACCTAGCGGTACTGGTCGAATCGACGCGGCGAAAAGAGCTGGAGGACATAGTGCGCCGACTCATCGAGGACTGGGACGGCCGGGTGGAGCTGAACTTGCTCGGACCGATGGCGGCCTACGACTTCGTCACGAAACGAGCCCCCGAGGGCTGAGACATGGGTCTGTTCTCATCGATATTCTCGCTGCCCCTCGCGCCGGTTCGCGGTGTGATCTGGGTGGGCGAACTGATCCAGGACCAGGTCGAACGGCAGCTACACGATCCCGTGGCACTGCGGAGCGAACTCGAGGAGATCGACAGTGCCGCAGCGAGCGGTGAGTTGTCCGCAGAACAGGCCGAGCAAGCGCAGCGAGCGGCCCTGGATCGCATGACCGGCTCCGGGGTCGACCCCATCGACCGGAAGGAGTGACTGACGTGGCCCGCGACACCACCTCCAACGACTCCGACAATGCTCACCCGGCATCGAATGAACAATCGGCCCTCAGCGCGGTGCAAGCCGCCGCGGTGGCCATCGACCGCCTCGCAGAACTGACTTCCAACGACCTCCAGGGCGTCACGCGCGTGGAACCGACGGAGGATGGCTGGCTCGTGGAGATCGAGGCACTGGAGGATCGCCGCATCCCGCGCTCGGCGGACATCATCGCACTCTACGAAGTGGAGATCGATTTCGACGAGAATCTGCTGGCCAGCCGCAGAATCAAACGCTACACCCGCGGCAGCACCGACATCGCACCCAGGAATCAGCAATGACGGTCGTCGGAGGCGGCTCCTACGCACCCCAGCCCTACGGGGGCGGGCACCAGTCCACCAACCTTGCCGACATCCTGGAACGGGTCCTCGACAAGGGGCTGGTGATCGCAGGCGATATCCAGGTCAATCTCCTCGATATCGAACTGCTCACCATCAAACTGCGGTTGGTGATCGCATCCCTGGAGACGGCCAGGTCAGTGGGCATCGACTGGTGGGAGACCGACCCCTGGCTCAACAGCAAGGCTCACGCGCTGGAACGGAAGGAACCCGACCTCGAACTCGAGAACCGGGAACTCCGAGACCGGATCGCCGAACTGGAGGCGGCAAATGGACGCCGTCAACCCATCGAACGCGGTCGCGAGCGGAAAAAGAACGATCGTGACCGGTGATTTCGCAGTCTGGCTGTACGCGGTGGCATCCCGCCGCGGCGGCGCGGCGGAACTGAGCACACTGACCGGAGTCGCCGGCGAACCGGTGCGGACGGTCGTCGCGCGGGACCTGACAGCGGTCGTCGGCTCGGTGCCGCTGGACGTTTTCGGGGAGCAACCACTACGCCGCAACTTCGAGGATCTCGACTGGCTGGAGACGACAGCACGAGCACACGACGCGGTCGTATCCGCCATGGTGCGCCGAGGTCCGGCCGTCCCGCTCCGGCTGGCCACTGTCTTCCGCGACGACAACCGCGTGCGTGAGCTGCTCGATGAGCGGCAAGCGGACTTCGACGCCGCCCTGCAGCTGGTGAGCGACCGTACCGAGTGGGGTGTCAGGGCCTATGGCGATCGTGCTGCCCTCACCGCTGCCGTTGCCGAGGCCAGGTCTGCGAAGGAGGTCGGCACAATGACGCCCGGGGCTGCGTATCTGGCCCGGCGCCGCGCGCAATTGTCCGCACAGGAGAGCGTGGAACGCGATGCGGCAGAGCGCGCCGAAGAGATTCACGCGCGTTTGGTTCACCACGCTGCGGCGGGAAGACGTCAGCCGCTGACCGACCCAGCAGTAAGCGGCCGACGGGACTGGATGGTCCTCAACGGAACATACCTGGTAGACGACGACCGGACCGACGACTTCACCACAACCGTCACGACACTCGGCGCCGAATTCCCAGGTATCCGACTGGAACTCACCGGTCCCTGGCCGCCGTATTCGTTCGCCGGCCTGACACGAGAGCCGACATGACCAGGACCGAGCCCACTGTCGACGCCGAGCGTCGCGTCGCACTGGTCGACCTCCTGGACCGAGTGCTGGCTGGTGGCGTGGTCATTTCCGGCGACATCAAACTCGCTATCGCCGACGTCGATCTGGTTCAGATCTCGCTACGAGCCCTCATCTCCTCCATCAGCACCCTGTACCCGCCAGTCGGATCCGTGACGCGCGATGGACTGGAAGGACCGGCCGGCGATGACTGAATTCGGCGGCATCCCACCGCGAATCGACACCGATCCGGAATCGGTCGAGCGCGGGCTGGTCACCCTGGTCCTCACCTTGGTGGAGCTCCTGCGGCAACTGATGGAGCGGCAAGCGCTACGCCGAGTCGACGCGGGCGACCTCACCGACGCCCAGATCGAACGTATTGGCCGCACCCTGATGCTGCTCGAAGAACGCATGGAAGAACTGCGCGATCACTTCGGACTCACTCCGCAAGATCTCAATATCGACCTCGGCCCCCTCGGCCCGCTTCTGCCGGACCCACTCGATCGCTCCCTCGAGTGACCTCGACGGGCGACCAAGCGCGCTGCGCAACATCCACGGCCGCTGAACATAACCAATGCAGAACCGGCTGCCGCGCCTCGAGCCGGTCGGTTGCCCGGTGCCGGTATGACTTTGTCGGGTTCCCTGAACTTCCCTGGGGAGATCCCGCGGCTGAAATCGGCGGCGTTGGGCACCATCGTTATTCGGGCAGCGAGAACCGAAACCGGTGCGATGCGCTGCCATCGCTGTGAACTGCCATGGGCAAGTCGAGGCGTCGGCTGGGATGGCCGTCTTCGGCCGACACCGACACCTCGATCGCCGATGTCACTCCGGTCACCGCTTGAAGGCGTCCTTGACCTTCTCTCCGGCAGACTTCAGGTCGGACTTCACCTGCTTGGTCTTGCCTTGTTGCTCGCGCTTGGGATTATTTGTCGCTTGGCCGGCCTTCTCCTTGGCCTTGCCGCTGAGTTGCTGGGCCTTGTTCTTGGCCTTGTCCGTAACACTCATGGTGTAGTCCTTCCGACTGCGGCCGTGCCCGGCCGCGGTTTACATCACATGCGACACTTCGGCCGCCCGCATATGACCGGACTACCCGAGACGACATTGATCACTCGCTACCCGCTACATGTTCTTGGCGGAAGTCACGCCGACGGCCATTGGGCCGATTTACTCCCGACCGAAGTCCACGAGGGGGAGAGAGATCGCGGCGTGCGGGGTCAACAAGAACCGTGTCGGTCCGGAGCGGCCGGGGGGTCTATCGAAGCACCTCGGGCCAGGCTTGCAGCGGGTCGCGGGAGTACCAGTGCCCATCGCATTTGCGTCCCTCGTCGCAGGCCGCGTGGAAGTCCTCGTCGTCGGGCAGTTCGGGAAATACACGCTCCCCACGGGTCTGCGGTGGGTGTCCGGCCGGGGCAGGTCGCGCCCACGGAGCCCGACCTTGTCGAGGACGTCCTTGTCGTCGCAGTGGGCGAAGCAGCGGACGATAGTTTTGGACCGCTCCGCCGCGATCGGGTTCGGATGGGATCGGCAGCCGCGCGTAGTCGATGGCCTTGTCCACCAACGACACTCGCTGCTGCTGTGCCTGCTGGGCTGGGATTGCGGGCGGCGTTGCCCGCGCTGGTTGGGGTTGCGTTCGGATAGTCGGCGGGCCGACGCAGAACGTGCCGCGTTCGTGCGGGCCGGTTGCTGGTCGTGCGACGGTCGGATCGTCAGATTCGCGTGCGCCGTGGGGCGCAACGGCATTGGTGCCCCCATGATCGAACCGGCGTCGCCGCCGGTCACCTGCCACCGCCGTTCGTCCCCGCGGGGGTGTACATGGCGTATAGAGGCGGGCCTTCTCGTTCTCAGGGTCGGGCCCGGTGTAGGTGACCGACAGCGTCGCGCCGACGTCGAAACTGGTTGCGCCGGTAGTGTTCATCGCCGGTCCGATGGCCTGCTCCCTGCGGCTGGTCGGGTACAGGTTGGGGCGATGCCGTGATGTTCGAGGCGTGCACTGCGACCCGCATCGGCGAGGTTTCTGGTTGCCGGATCCGCGACATCGACACCGCCGAGTGGATGTGGACCTTGCGCCGCCAGACGACACCGGAGCCGGGCGGTCTCAAAGACAAAGGCACGAAAGGGAAGAGGCCCGACGCATCCCGATCATCGGCCACATTCGGCCACTGGTGCTGACCCACATCAACGACGCCCGTGGCCGAGCCGGTCGAACCCATCCGGAGGCGAGCGAACGTGAGTTGCGTGTGGCGCTCATGGACGCGCGGTTGTTCGTCGGTCCACGCGGTGGCCGGATCGCTACCGGCGTTCTGCGGGATGCGACGCACCGGGATGATGTGGTGGCGCGGTTGGGATTCGAGCATCTGCACCGGCACGACCTGCGGCACACCGGGCTCACCTGGTTCGCCGACGCGGGCGTGCCCTTGCATCGGCTGCAGCAGATCGCCGGCCACACCGACCCGCGGATCACCCAGCGCTACCTGCACCCGGACGTCAAAGCCCTGCAGGACGACGGAGAGTTGCCGGCCCGCTTCCTCGCGCTGCCGAATGGTGGCCTCCAGATACCCGACCTACTGGCCCGGAGGGGATCCGATTATCCGCGAGCCAGCCCGAGTGGCCCCAAATCTGTGGGTCGTCGAATAACAGAAAATCCCTTCCGACCGAGGTCGGAAGGGATTTTCTTGGTCGGGCTGACAGGATTTGAACCTGCGACCACCTGACCCCCAGTCAGGTGCGCTACCAAGCTGCGCCACAGCCCGTTGCATTTGCTCTCGCTCGTGCTCGACGAGATTACCTCACTACCCCCCTGAACATCCAAATCGGCTGGTTATCGGCGTGTGGGTGGGGTTGCTGGGGGTTGCGGGGGGAGGGGTGGGGTGGGCTCAGGGTTGTTCTGGCGCAGGGGAATCCGTGGGGGTGCGGACGAAGGGGGCGGCTACGTCGGGGGAGAGGGGGTAGGGGGTGGTGGCTTCGCGGCGGGTGAGGGCTTCGGCGGCTTCGGGTTCGTTGTTGGTGGTGAGGCGGTGGATGGCTCGTTCGAGGATGGGGAGGACTTCGGGGACCTGGAGGGTGCCGTCGGCGCATTGGGCGAGGAGGGACGAGGTGAGGTTGGCGAGGATGACGGCGATGTCTTCGAGGTAGCGGGGGGTGGCGCCGGCGAGGACGGCGGCGGCGATGGGGAAGACGGCGTCGAGGCCGTGATTGTCGAGGCGGTGGCGGGCGGGGCCGGTGCGGGCGCGGTGGTAGGCGGTGAGCATGGTGGGGTGGCGTTCCCACGGGTCGAAGACGTGGCGCATCACCCGGAGCAGGCCGTCGCGGAGGGGTTCGCCGGGGGGTGGGGGTTCCATCGGGAGGTAGGTGTTGTCTTCCATCCAGGCTTCGATGGCGGAAACCAGCAGGTCATCGCGGGTGGGGAAGAACTTGTAGATGGTGGTGAGGGAGACGCGGGCGCGACGGGCGACCTCGCGGAGCTGGACGGCGTCGTGGCCTTCGGACTCCAGGAGGGTGCGTACCTCGAGGAGGATTCGTGCCCGTATTACCTCTTCCGTCTCCTTGGCCATGCCGCTACAGTAACGCCGTTACTCGAGTAACCCGGTTACTCGGGGTGTGACTTCCGTGGAGAAAGAGCACTATGCCTCGTCAGCAGTACTCGCCCGTCCCGGCTGCCCGGCGGCCGATCAGCTACGTCAAAGTCGCCGTCGCGGCCCTCTCGGTCGTGGCCGGTTGCGCCGCGGTGACGCCCGCCGCGGCCGAACCGGTGAGCGACTTCTATTACCCGCCACAGCAATTCGACTCGGCTCCCGGCGCGGTGATCAAGACCGAGGGCACGTCGGTGCTGCCCGCGCTGCCCGCCGCCGACGGGACCTGGCCGCTGGCGGCGCAGCGGGTCATGTACACCTCCCGCACCCAGGACGACACGCCCGTCGCCGTGACCGGCACGTTCATCGATTCCAGCCGCCCGTGGCAGGGGCAGGGCCCGCGCCCGACGGTGCTGATCGCGCCGGGCACGGTCGGACAGGGTGACCAGTGCGCGCTGTCGCTGGCCTTCCCGACCGGCATGTACGCGAGCCTGACCCCGCCGACCTTCTCGGCCAACCAGGAGGTGCTGGCCGCGTTCGCCTGGAACGCGCTCGGCGCGCGGGTCTTCGTCACCGACTACATCGGGATGGGCACGCCCGGCATCCACACCTACGCGAACCGGATCGAGGAGGCGCACGCCGTGCTCGACGCCGCCCGCGCCGCGAACCGGCTCGCGGGCACCGGGGCGGACACGCCGCTCGCGTTCTGGGGGTACTCGCAGGGCGGCGGGGCGAGCGCGGCCGCCGCGGAGATGCAGCCGAGCTACGCGCCGGAACTGAACCTGAAGGGCGCCTGGGCGGGCGCGCCGACCGCGGATCTGTCGGCGATCCTGGACCGGATCGAGGGCAGTTTGATCGGCGGCGCGGTCGGGTTCGCGCTCAACGGCTTCCTGGACCGGTACCCGGACCTACGACCCGAATTCAATTCTCGGGTGACGCCCGCCGGGCAGGGTCTGCTCGATGAACTGTCGAACGCGTGCATCGGCGATGTGATCGCGCTGCATCCGTTCCTGCGCACCAACGCCTTCACCGTCGATCAGCGGCCGCTCGTCGACCACATGCGCGAAATCCCGTCGATCCAGGACATTCTGCGGCAGCAGCGGATCGGATCGATGACCCCGGCCGCCCCGGTGCTGATCACCAGCGGCGTCAATGACGACACCGTCCCCTACGGTCAGGCCAAGCAGTTGGCGAGCGATTGGTGCGCCGCGGGTGCGACGGTCAGCTTCCGCACCAACGAATTGCCGCCCATCCTGTCGGGTGCGACGATTCCCAATCACTTCGGACCGGAATTGATCGACGGTTTCGGCACCAACAACGCGATCGGCTATCTGATGGACCGGCTCAACGGCACACCGCTCTCGGGTTGCGCCTTCGCCTGAGAATTCCCGCCGCCGTTCCCTTCTCGCCGATCACCTAGGTGTCCCATGTCTGAAATCTCGCGTCGCTCCCTGCTGTCCGGAGTCGCCGCCACCGCCGCCCTGCTCGCGAGCGCACCCGCCACCCGCGCGGGCATCGCCGCCCGGATCAACCGGGTCGAGCTCACCCGGGAGGAGCATCGGGTCATCGTCATCGGCTCGGGGTTCGGCGGCGGGGTGACCGCGCTGCGCCTGGCCGAGGCCGGGGTACCGGTGCTGCTGCTGGAGCGCGGTATGCGGTGGCCGACCGGTCCGAACGCCACCACGTTCCCCAATGCCACCGCACCGGACAAGCGGATGCTGTGGCATCGGTCGAGTCCCGAATTGTTCGGCAGGCCGGTCGCTTTCGACAAGTACACCGGTTTGGTGGAGGCGGTGCCCGGCGAGAACATGACGGCCTTGTGCGCGGCCGGACTGGGCGGCGGATCGCTGGTGTACCAGGGCATGTCGTTGCAGCCGACCGAGGCGGTGTTCAGCACTCATTTCCCCGGCGGGCTGGACTGGGCGGAGCTCGACAGCGTCCACTACCCCCGTGTCGCACGCATGCTGGGCTTGGCCGTCGCACCCGACGAACTCGTCGAGACGCCGAACTACAAGGCCGCCAGGGTTTTCGCCGAGCACGCCCGCGACGCGGGGCTGCCCGTGTCGAAGATCCCCATGCCCATCGACTGGAATTACGCGCTCGCCGAACTGCGCGGCGAGATGGCGGCCTCCTACACCAACGGGGCCGGTTCGCTCGGCGTCAACAATGGCGGCAAGCACACCGTCGACGTCACCTACGTGGCCGCCGCCGAGGCCACCGGCCGGGTCACCGTGCGAACCCTGCACGAGGTCACCGATATCGAGCGCGCTCCCGACGGCCGCTGGACCGTGCACGTGAACCGCACCGACACCGCCGGCACGGTGCTGGAGAACAAGATCCTCACCACCAATGCCCTGGTGTTGTCGGCGGGCAGCCTCAATACGACCCGCCTGCTGGTGCGCGCGGCCGCCAAGGGGCAGATCCCCGATCTGCCCGACCAGCTCGGCCGCGGCTGGGGCACCAATGCCGACCGCATCTACGTCTGGACCGCCCCCACCGAGGAATTCGGCCTCGCGCAGGGCGGCCCCGTCGTCTACGGCAGCCTGAACTGGGACGACCCGGACGGCGCGCACACCGTCATCCAGGCCTCCATCCCGCCGTTGTCGGTGGACGCGCACAGCACCATGATGGTCGGCTACGGCGTCAGCGCCGGCCGCGGCGAATTCCGCTACGACTCCGCCGCCGACACCGCGACCCTGCACTGGCCCGCCGACGGCGACGCCACCATCCAGAACAACCACATCGGCCCCGCCGTCCAGCGCATCGCCGGTCCGTCGAGCACCCTGCTCGACACCAACCTCGCGTTCCCCTCCACCTGGCACCCCCTCGGCGGCGCCGCCATGGGCGCGGTCTGCGACCTGGACGGCCGGGTCCTCGGCCAGTCGGGTCTCTACGTCCTCGACGGCGCCCTCATGCCCGGCAATACCGCGGCCTGCAACCCGTCGATGACGATCGCCGCCCTCGCCGAGCGTGCCCTGGATCGACTGGTGAAAACCGATGTGGGGCACGTGATCTGACAGCCGAACGGCCATACCCTCTGCTCCACTATCGTTGATGCGCTGTTTCGGAATGGGAAGAATTGCGCGGTACCGTCGCGTCGGAAACTTTCCACCCGCGATTCGATAAGTGGTCTACTTGACGCACCCCGTCGAAGGGGAACTCAAACATCCACGCCGACAATCGGAGTCGAGCATGTTCCGCATACCGATCGAGGGCCATGAAGCGGTGACCATCATGACGAGCGCGTACGCGCGGGACGTGTTGCGGGTACACGAGGGGTGCTCGATGTCAGTGTGCGCCAGGAAACGTCAGGCAATTGCCGTGATCAATCCGGCGGCGCGGGGGATGGGGGTGCGGTCGTGAGGGTGATTTCGCACGACGCGCCCGACTATCCCGTCATGAATTTGCAAGCGGCGCAGCGGGGTTTGACCGTGCATCAGGGGTGCGGTGAGAGTTGTGATGCGCGGCGGTATTTCCAGGGACTGGTACCCCGGCTCGAGACGATCGCCAAGGAGATCGAGTCGATGCGCGCGCGAACCAGTTGGAACATCTGGTAGCCGCCCGTACGCGGAGCGGTCACCGACGTGAGCGGTGAATGATGGGCAGGGCGAGCACCGGCCAGGGGTTCAGCCGGCGGCCGGGGTCGTCGAGCTGACCGGGCTGGTGGAGGTGATGGTGTAGGCGCCGACGGTGATGGTGATCGCCTGGTCCGGGGTCACCGAGGCTCCGGCTGCCGGGTTCTGCGCGATCACCTTGCCGTCCTTGGTGGAATCGTTGGTCGTCCCGGTGGATTTGGCGACGCTGCCGTGCCAGCCGAGAGCCTGGAGCGCGGAGGTGACGGCGGCGGGGGAGAGACCGATCAGGGTGGGCACGGTGATGGTCGTGGTGGTCGAGGGCCCGGAGGACACGGTCACCTTGACGGTCGAGCCGACCGGCTTCGCGGTCCCGGCGGCCGGGGAGGATTCCAGGACAGTGCCTTTCGCGCTCTTGTCCTCGCGTGGAACCTGTTCGACGACGAACCCGTCCTTCTCCAGGCGCGCCTTGGCCTGCGCGATCGCGGACCCGACGACATACGGCACCGGAACGGTTTTCGGCTGCTGGGATGTGACCGGAGGCGGCGTGTACGGGGCCGCCGTGGTCGGCTGCGTGTAGGGCGCGGTCGTGACCTGCGGAACCTCTGTGGTGGTGGACGGTTCGGTCGTGACCGCCCCGGTGGTCGTCGCCGTGATGGTGGGCGTGTTCGAGGCCGCCGCGTTGCTCGGTCCGGGACGACCGTCGCCCGCGCGCACCAGCAGGTACCCGAGGACCGCGACGGTGACCACCAGGGCCACGGCCAGCAGAATCCGGCCGGGGCCGCGGCGCTTGCCGGGAACGCTTGCGCCCGAGCTTGTCCCGGGACCCGGGCCGGACCTGGTGCCAGTGCCGATACCGGGAACATCATGACGCCCGCTCACATCGGACGGCATGGGCCCGGTCACGAAGCGGGTCGGCGCGGGCCCGGTGCTGATCGAACCGGGTGCGGGCCCGGTGGTTTCGCGCATGGGTGCGGGTCCGGTCATCAGCCGGGTCGGTGCGGGTCCCGTATGGGGACGCGTCGGCGCGGCACCGGAAGCGACCGGACCTGGACCGGAATTCACCCGGGCCGGTGCCGGTCCTGTATTCGGATTGGCCGGCGCGGGCCCGGTGTTCAGCCGAGTGGGCGCGGGCCCACTGTTGAGGCGAGCCGGAGCCGGTCCGCTGTTCACCCGTGTCGGTCCCGGACCGCTGTTCAGCCGAGTGGGTTCCGGCCCCGGCCGCGTGGTGGCGGGACCGTTGCCGGGCCGGATCGGAATCGGCAGCGGCGCCGGAGGCATGGTGGTGGCATTGCGCTCGGGTTGTCCTGCACCGGATCTGGGCCCGCTGACGTGCACCGTCCCCGCCGGGGCGGTCCGCTGCGTCCCCGGCCGGCGCAGGATTCGCGAGGCCGCCCAGGCGAGATGCGTGCAGGTGTCGAAGCGCCGTTCCGGGTCCTTGGCCATGGCGCGGGCGATGAGCTCGTCGAAACCCCGTGGCAGCGTGGGGTTCCGGTCCGAGGGTATCGGCACCGGCTCGTAGGCGTGCCCGTAGATGATCTGCCCGACGTTCTGCCCGGGGTAGGGCGCCTCTCCGGTCAGCATGTGGAACAGCGTGCACCCCAGCGAGTACACGTCGGCGCGCCGATCGGCTTCCCCGGGCCGGGTGAGCCGTTCCGGGGCCGCGTACTGGAAGCTGGCCAGGATCTCCCCGTTCTGGGTGAGCTGTCGGCTCTCGTCGAGGGATTTGGCGATGCCGAAGTCGGTGAGCACGGCCCGTTCCGGACGCCCGTCCGCGAGCAGGATATTGGCCGGTTTCACGTCGCGGTGCAGGATGCCGGTGTCGTGGGCGTGGTCGAGGGCCGCCGCGGTCTCGGCGATGATGCGCACGGCCCGCGCCGGATGCATGGGTCCCTCGCGCAGTGCCCGCGCGACGTCGCTGCCGTCGACGAAGGTCATGGAGATCCACAGCCGGTTGTCTTCCTCGCCGCGCGCGTAGACGGTGACGATGTTCGGATGCTGCAGGCGCGCAACCGTATCGGCCTCGCGCTGGAACCGGGCCCGGTGTTCGCGTTCGCCGCCGGGCAGGGTCAGTAGTTTCAGGGCCACGAATCGTGGCAGGTCGCGGTCTCGGGCTTGATAGACCGCGCCCATTCCGCCGGCCCCCAGCTTTCGCAAGATCTGGTAGCCGGCGAAGTTCTCACCGGGTTCGAGCGTGCCTCCCACGGAGGTGATATCGCGATAGACGTCCGCTCCGAAACGTTCGGCGTGTCGTGCTCGCGCGAGTCGGGCTTTTCGATCATGGTCCTGCCGTTGGGTCGCCGGACGTGGCAATGACCTTGTAGTCTTTCACAATTCGGTGGGCGGCCCCGGCTACTGTCTGGGCTGTCTTGCATCCACCGGGTACTGGAAGCAACCGGTCAACAGCAAAGGGGAACGCCGGACGTGGACGTGGGAGCAGTGGCGGCGGCCGCGCAATCGGGTCGCAGCAGCGAAGCCATCGTCGCCGACACCGAGCAGCAGGTCATCGAGATGCTCACCAACATCGGGCGCTATTACCAGGCGATGTACAACCTCGGCGACATCCGTTCGCCGGGTGCGGAGTTGCGTGCGGCCTGCTCGAAACTGCTGACCGTAGCCAACTGGCTGGACACGGCCCGCGACGAGCAGTATCAGGACGCCCCGCCGTCCGAACCGGGCGCGCCCGCGCCGGAACAGAACCGCTCGCTGCCGCGGGTGGTCGCCGATTTCCTCGCCGAGCATCCCGAGCAGACCTGGACCCCCGCCGAGGTGATCGCGGCATTGCAGGGTCGCGGCGTGGAGCTGCCGATCAGCGCCCGTCATCACGTCGCGGTGGCGCTGGGCCGAATGGCGCAGCGTGACAACAGCAATGTCCGCAAGTTGGACCGCGGCAAGTACCAGTACGCGGCGGACTCGGCCTAGCCTGATTCGCCGCTTCCGGCACCTATGCCGGATTTGTCTGCGCCCCTACGAGATCCAGGCGATGAGCTCGTCGATGTAGGCGCGGAAGAGCGTGGCCATGTCGACCCGGTCCGGGTCGACCAGCCATTGCAGTTGCAGGCCGTCCATCATGGCGAAGACCTGCCGGGCCACCGCCGCGGGGTCGATGTCGGCGCGCACGCTGCCGTCGGCCTGCCCTGCCTCCAGCGCCGCGCCCAGATAGTCCTGGAGTCGCCGGTAGCGGTTCTGGGCCCACCCGTGCGCGGGATGATCGACGGTGACGGCCTCGCTGGTGAGAACCGTGAACAGCCGAACCAGGCCCGGCACGTGCGTGTTGTGATCCACCAGCTGCGCGAGGCGCACGAGGGCGTCCTTGCCGCGCAGCTGCTGATCGAAGCCCAGCCGGTCGTAGTCGAGGCGGTCGCGGTAATCGAGGACCGCGGACAGCAGCGCCGCCTTGTTGGGGAAGTAGTGCAGGACCCCGGGCTGGGACAGGCCGCAGCGTTCGGCGATCTCGGCGATGGAGGTGCTGCGATAGCCGTTGTCGGCGAAGGCCTTCAGGGCCACGTCGATGATCTGCTCGCGGCGGTCGTCGCCCCGGCCGCGGCGTCGGGGGTGGGGCGTCATGTGGTGGGACACTAGTCAAGCGTGTTGATCAGGCAAAATCTGACTATGGTAACGAAACCATAACGTTACCTAATGGTCACTCGGTAAACGCGGTATCCGCTGGCACACTCGGGGCCAGCCGTACAAGGCAGTACGAGGGAAGGGATCGCCGGATGAGTCAGGCCCTGATCACGCCGTTCACACTGCGGGGAGCCGCTGGAAAACTGGCCGCCTGGGAAGCCGCGCCGCCCGCGGGGACCGAATACCGCGGCACCGCGCTGCTGGTGCCGGGCTTCACCGGCTCGAAGGAGGACTTCGAGGAGATGCTGCCGTTGCTGGCGGACGCCGGCTATCGGGCCGTCGCCTACGACCAGCGCGGGCAGTGGGAGTCCGAGGGCCCCGACGAGGTCTCGGGCTACACCCTGGCCGATTTCATCGGCGACCTCCAGGGCGTGGTCGACCAGATCTCGCCGGACGAGCCCATCCATCTGGTCGGGCACTCCTTCGGCGGCTACGTCTCCCGCGTCGCGGTGATCGAGCGCCCCGAACGGTTCCGCACCTTCACCCTGCTCGCGTCGGGCCCGTCCTCGGTGGAGGACATCAACTTCCCGCCGCCGCTGCTGATCGCGCAGCTGGTGGAAGCCGGCGGGCAGGAGGTGATCTGGCAGCAGATGAGCGCGGTCATGGCGCAGGCCGACCAGCGGCCCTCGCCGCAGCGCCAGGAGTTCCTGCGCGAGCGGATCCTGCGCACGAAGCAGGCCAATATCGTCGGCATCCTCACCTGCATGGCCGAGCCGCCGGTGAAAGATCCCGCGGTGCTGCGGGATTCGGGCGTGCCGCTGCTGGTGGCCTACGGCGACACCGATGACCTGTGGGCCCCCGAGGTGCACGAGCGCTTCGCCGCCCAGCTGGGCGCGCGGACCGCCGTCTACCCCGGCTCCGGCCACGTGCCCAACGAGGACGTCCCCGACCGGGTCTGCGCGGACCTGGTGACCTTCTGGAAGGAACGAGCATGACCGACGCCATCGACGACCTGCTCGCGAAACTGGATCTGCCCGCCAAGATCCGGCTCGTCTCGGGCGCGAACTTCTTCCGCTTCGCCGGTGACGAGAGCATCGGCCTGGCCGACATGCCGGTCTCCGACGGCCCGTCCGGCGTGCGCGGCGAGCAATGGGACGAGCGCGACCCCTCGGTGAGCCTGCCCTCCGGCACCGCCCTGGCCGCCACCTGGGACCGCGACCTGCTCACCGACATCGGCGCGCTCATCGCCGCCGAGGCGCGCCGCAAGGACGTGTACGCGGTGCTCGGCCCGACCATCAACCTGCACCGATCCCCGCTCGGCGGACGGCATTTCGAATGCTTCTCCGAGGATCCGATGCTGACCGCCGAGATGGCCGACGCCTACGTGCGCGCGGTGCAGGCGCACGGGGTGAGCGCGTGCCCCAAGCACTACGTCGCCAACGACTCCGAGACCGAGCGCTTCACCGCCGACGTCATCGCCGACGAGCGCACCCTGCGCGAGCTGTACCTGTACCCGTTCGAGCGGTCCGTGGAGGCGGGCGCATGGATGGTGATGGCGGCCTACAACTCCGTCAACGGCACCACCATGACCGAGAACGACCTGCTCGACGAACCCTTGAAGGGCGAGTGGGGTTTCGACGGCGTGGTGGTCTCGGACTGGACCGCCGTCCGCTCGACCCTCGGCGCGGCCAAGGGCAACGATCTGGCCATGCCCGGCCCGTGGGAGCTGTGGGGCGCGCCGCTGGAACAGGCCGTGCGCGACGGCCGGGTCCCCGAATCCGCGATCGACGACAAGGTGCGGCGCATCCTGCGCTTCGCCGAACGAGTCGGCGCGCTGAACGGAACCCCCACGCCCGTCCCGGCATTCCCCGACGAGCGGTCCCGGCAGCTGGTGCGCGAGGCCGCCGCGCTGGCCATGGTGCTGGCGAGCAATGACGGCACCCTGCCGCTGCGCGAGCCCGCCCGGGTGGCGCTGCTCGGCTCCGCCGCCGCCGAACCGCGGTTCATGGGCGGCGGCAGCGCAACCGTGATCCCGGCGCACACCACCTCCCCGCTGGAGGGGCTCTCCGAGGTGCTGCCGGTGGTGTACACCCCCGGCGTCCACCTGAGCGAGAACATGATTCCGATCCCGTTGGACCTGGTCACCGATCCCGAGACGGGCGAGCCCGGGCTGTCGCTGCGGTACCTCGGCGAGGACACCGTGCTCGACACCGAACACCGCACCGCGGGCAGCCTCATGCTGTTCGGCAACCCGAATGCGGTGCGGGCCAAGGTCATCGAGCTGCGCGGGCGGCTGCGCGCCGACGTGGCAGGGGAGTGGCGCATCGGCTTCGCGGGCGTGGGCGCGCTGACCCTGGCGCTGGACGGCGAGCAGGCGCTCGAGGAGACCGTGCTGCCCGACGGCGCCGATCCGGTGGAGATGCTGCTGAATCCGCCGCAGCGCTTCGTGACCCGCACCCTCGCCGAGGGGCAAGAGGTCGAGATCCTGGTGCGCATGGCGCCCGGCGGCGGTTTCCCCGCCATGGGCATCACCTGCGCGGTCGGCCGTCCGCGCCGCTCCGACGACGACGAGTTCGCTGCCGCCATCGACCTGGCCCGCACCAGCGACGTGGCCGTGGTCGTGGTCGGCACCACCGAGCAGATCGAATCCGAGGGCTTCGACCGCACCACGCTGCGCCTGCCCGGCCGTCAGGACGACCTGGTCGCCGCCGTCGCCGCGGCCAACCCGCGCACCGTCGTGGTGGTGAATTCCGGTTCCCCCGTGGAGATGCCGTGGCGCGACGATGTCGCCGCGGTCCTGCTCACCTGGTTCCCCGGCCAGGAATTCGGCGCGGCGCTGGCCGACGTGCTGACCGGTGTCGCCGAACCCGGCGGCCGTCTGCCGACCACGTGGCCCGTGACGATGGCCGATGTCCCGGTGCTGGACACCAAGCCCGGGCCCGACAACGCGCTGCCGTACTCCGAGGGCATTCACATCGGCTATCGGGCCTGGCTGAAATCCGGTGTGGCCCCGGCCTATCCGTTCGGCCACGGACTCGGTTACACCACCTGGGAGCTCGACGAGCTGACGGTGTCCGGCCGCACCGCCACCGTCACCGTCCGCAACGCCGGGGCGCGCGCCGGTCGTCAGGTCGTGCAGGCGTACCTGTCGCGTGCGGGCAGCGCCGTCGATCGCCCGGTGCGCTGGCTCGCCGGATTCGCGGTGATCGAGGCGGGCGCCGGTGAATCCGTCAGTGCCACCATCGAATTGCCGAGGCGCGCGTTCGAGCACTGGACCGCCGAGGGCTGGGCCGTCGAACCCGGTTCCTTCACGCTGCACGTCGGCACCTCGGTGACCGCGCTGCCGCTCACCGCCGACATCGGCTGATAACACGCATCCACCCCGGAGGTCCGGCCGTTCGCGGCCGGACCTCTGACATTCAGTGCCAGCGATTCTGCAGGGCTATCTATCCGGATGCATTGTTGACAAGATCATGTAATATCTGGCGACATCGAAAGGGGCTGCACAGCAACCTTTTTGCACTCTTGATCGACTTCAGGGCGGTAGGGGGTATCGGGGGGAAATCAACTTCAGGCTTCGAAAGATGTCGAAGCGCAGGGGCAGCTCGTCGACGCGGTGGGGGCGTTGATGGCGAGACGCAGGGGCCGGCTGCGCGCGACGTGGTGACCACACGGATTCCGCAGTATCGACTGCCGCTCGCACCAAAGGAATCTAGCGATGTCCGAAAACTTCCCGGATCATCCCGCGGCCCTGTCCTCCACACCCACCGACCTGTCCCTGCTGTTGCGTCCGGCCCCGCCCGGAGGACCCACCGACATGGTGCGCATGCATCCGAGCAACGGCTACCTGCTGTGGGCCGACCTGCCACCCGTGCTCGTGCTGGGCAGCTCCGGCGGCTCCGGCGCGACCACCACCGCGCTCGGCATCGCGGGCGCGGCCGCCTACGACTACGGCGAGCACTCGCCGGTGGTCGTGGACGCCACCACCACCGGCGGTGACCTCGCCGCGCGCGGGTGCGACACCATCGACGCCGCCGGCACGGTCCAGTCCTGGCTGAACATGGCGCACCGCAGCCTGCCGTCAACGGTCATCGACAGCTGCGGCGAAAACAGCTCCGGCGTAGGCGTTCTGCCACGCGGGCCCGAAGCGCTGCCCCGTCGCGAGACCTACTCCTCGGTCCACCGCGACCTGGTCGAGGCGGGGTGCCTGCCCGTGTACGACGGTGGCGCGCCGGTCACCAGCCGCGTGGTCGCGCCGTTGCTGAGCGATTCGCGCATCTCGCTGGTGATCACCCTGGCCGCCCGCCCCGATGCGGTGAACCGGCTCAAACCGGCGCTGATCTGGCTCGACGACAACTACAGCCAGTACCACCTGGCCGACGCGGTCATCGTGGTCACCCGCCAGCACCCCAAGGACGGGCCGCTGGTCACCGAGCACGTGCGCAAGTATCTGGGCGATGTGGTCCGCGCGGTCGCCGAGATTCCCTACGACACGCACCTGGGCTCGGGCGGTCCGGTCAGCTGGAGGCGGCTGGCCCCGCCGACACGCGCGGCTTACCGGCAACTGGTCAATCTACTTCGCTAGCCGCACAAGACCATTCGGTTCGTTTGCTGGGTCGGCCCGGCGGCGTGAGGGTTGCTGGCAGGATTGCCCCATGAATGCCTACGACGTGACGGTGGGTGGCCCGCGCATCTCGACCGCCGGGGCCTCCGCGAAGGAAGCGTTCGATCTCTGGGCGTCCATCCTGAGCGAATCGATGGTGAAATGCTCGATGGAACCGCTCTCGGACGAACCGTTCCACGGCGTACTCGATCCCTGCGTGCGCTCGGAGCCGATATCGATCGCCCGAGTGGCGAATTCGGACACGATCGCGCGCCGCACCCAGCGCCACATCGCCGCCTCCGACGAGTCGTACGTGCTGGCCTGCCTGACCACCGCCGGCGTCTGTGACGTCCGTTGCGGCGGAACCTATCTGCGCTCTCCGGTGGGCACCATGGTCCTGGTCGACGGCGAGCGGCCGCAGGAGGCGATCACCACCGGGTACGAGGGCATCATGATCCGGGTCCGGCGCGACCTGCTGCTGCGCGCCGCGGGCTTGCGTGACGGCGAATTCCCGCCGGCCGGACGGTTGCAGCCGATCGGGCACGAAGCCTTGGTGATCGACTTCTTCCGGCGGCTGGTGCACCTGTCGCCCGAGGCCCTGGGCAATACGGTCATGTTGAACTCCGGCATCGGGCTGCTCGCGGCCGGACTGGCCCTGGGCGGCGGCCGGCCGCCGGACGAATCGGCCGCGAACGCCCTGCTACGCCAGCAGGTGATCGCCTTCCTGAAGGCGCACCTGGGCAACCCGGAGCTGACGCCCGACCGGATCGCCGTCGCCTGCGGACTCTCGCGGCGCAAGTTGTTCCGGCTCTTCGCCGATATCGACGGCGGCCCCATGATGCTGCTGCGCCGCATGCGCGCCGAGCGCGCTCGCGAACTGCTGGTCGCGGCCCCCGACCGCACGATCGCGGCCATCGCCGTCGCCTGCGGCTTCACCGGTGACCGCAACTTCTATCGCGTGTTCCGTGCCGAGACCGGTCTGACTCCTCGCGAATACCGTGACCACGTGCTGATTTGCTGAAGCTCGACAGGGCGACGACCCCGATCGCGACCGTACGGGCCAGGGTGCCCGTGGCACTGCGCCGCGGAGTCGATTGTGCGGCAGAGGTTGTCACGTTCGACCAGCTCGAGGATCCTGGCGAGCACGTGGCCTTCGTCGTCGAGCCCCCGGCCGGGGCCGCGGGAATTCCCTTGGTGCGGGTGCACAGTGAATGCCTGACCGGCGACCTGCTGGGCTGCGACCGCTGTCAGTGCGGCGAACAGCCGCCGCCGGTCGCGTCTGATCTATTCCTGTGCACTCACAGCCGATAATCCATTCCGCGCCAATTGATCTGGGTGTCCGAATGGTCCGATAGCATCGAATGGTTGCTCGGGTACGCGCCATCCGTTCGATCGTCGGGATTCGGCAGGTAGGTGGGATGCGGGTGAGTTCAGGTGCGAAGTCGTGTATCCGCTGCGGTGGCCGCCTGGCGCGCGACAACACCGGCGAGCAGTGCGGACCCTGTGAGCGCGGCCGCGAGCGGCGGCCGCGGCTGGAACCGTCCCAATGGCGGACCGAGGCCATGCGGCAGGCTCTGCTCACCAAGGAGATCGGTACGGTGCTGCGGGCCTGGCGGCGGCACCCCGCGCACGGCGGCCGCCCGGTGCCGCAGGTCGAGCTCGCCGGGTCGCTGGGCATCACCCAGGGTCAGCTCAGCCGGATCGAGAGCGGCCGCCATCGGGTGCGTGACCTGGACAAACTGAACTGGTACGCGCGCACATTGGGCATTCCGGCCGAACTGCTGTGGTTCGAACTCGACGAGTCCGATCCGGCGCCGCCGGTCAGCCATCTGACGCTCGACAATGGCGTGCTGGTCGCGGCGGCCGCCCCGGTCTCGGCGGATCTGCTGGTCGAGTGCTTCTCGGCGGTGCTCGAGCAGTATGTCCGCACCGATCGGGTCGCCGGGGCGCAGCGGCTGATCCCGATCATCACCCAGCAGATGCGCTACGTCGAACAACTCGATGACACCGGGGGCGGCTCCGCGCGCACCGGATTACCGCTGCTGCGAGCGCGTTTCGCCGAATTCCTCGGTTGGCTGTACCAGGACGCGGGCGATCTCGCGACGGCGAGCGAATGGACCGGGCGGGCCGCCACACTGGCCGGTGAATGCGGCGACGAGCGATTGCGGTCCTACACCCTGGTGCGACAGAGCAATATCGCCGTCGAATCCGGCAACCCCGCGATCGCGATCGAATTGGCGCGGGCGGCGCTGCGCGATTCCGCCGAGCTGCCCCGGGTGCGCACGCTGGCGCTGCTGCAATTGGCGCACGGGCACGCGCTGCGAAGGGAGGGAAACGAATCCGATCGGGCCATCGGGCAGGCCTGGGAAGCCACCGCCGATACCGCCGCGGGGGACGGTGATCTGACCGGCTATTGCACACCGGAATTCATTCGCATGGAAACCGCGAACAGTTGGGTGCACCTGGGCAAGCCGGAAGCGGCGGTGGAGACCCTGCTGAAAGCGCTGCCGCTGTGGCAGATCGAGGATCGCCGCGATCTGGGGCGAGGTCTGGCGCTGCTGGCGGTGGCGCAGGCACGGACCGGTCAGGCCGATCAGGCGCTGGAGGCGGCCCGGCACGCGCTCGCGATCGCCTCCGAGACGCACTCCAGCCGGACCCTGCGGCAATTGCACCGGCTGCCCGAGGAATTGACCGGTGCCGGGGGTGCCGACCAAGCGCGGGAATTGCGCACTATTCTCCATCGCACGCTGCGTGTGCAGCACTGATAATGCGAGGTTGATTTGCTGAAAATTAGCGAAATGTCGGACTCGGGTGTCACTAGGGGTCGCACCGGCTGTCGCCGGACATCGGTCGAGGTGACCCTTGCGTTTCGGTGACCACTCTGACATGCAGAAACTGTTAGGTTGATCTTGTTCGAATGCATCTCACGAGACATGGATTCGAGGACAGATGAAGAATGCTGGTAAGTTGCCAACCCTGGCTATCGCCGCCCTGCTGCTGACCTTCATCGGGCTGCTGCTCATCGGGCCCGTGGCCGCCGGATTCCTGATCCAGGCGAGCGTGGGCGGTCCGGCCGACCTCGCCACCTTCGCCCCGCTGGTCGGCATGGCGCTGGTCGTCGCCTTCGCGCTGGGTGCGGGGATCTGGATGTTCTGGACGCTGCTACGGCGCTGAGATCGATTGCGGGATCAGAGATCCGCCACCACGGCCACCACGGTGGCCGCGGTGGTGACCGCCGGCGAGATCGCGTCAGGCGAAGTTCTTTTCGATCAACTGGGTGACAACCGACGGGTAGCGGTCGGGGAAGTCCATCGGCACGATGCCGTAGTGCGCGGCCTGGCCGCGGTGCGCGGTGAGGTAAGCGTCGACCTTCGGCATGATGGCAGCGGCATTGTCCTTGGGCCAGGCGTTGTCGGCGAAACTGGTGAAGTTGATGTACTCGACGGTGTTGGCGGGATCGGCGGCGGCCTTGTCGAAACAGTCGCGGACGTAATCGAATTTGTCGCCGCCCGACGAGCCGAAGTTCGAGGAGCCCGAATCCAGTCCGGCCAGGCCCTTGTTCTTGTACCGGTCCTGGAGGTAGATCCGATCGGTGCTGAACACGCCGTTGTCGCCGCCGGGCCACTGCAGGCAGCCCAGGGAGTTCGCGAACTGCGCGATGAGCACGATCCGGCCGCGCGCCTCGCCCAGTGCGGGGAAGCGGTTCTCCAGCCAGAACAGCGAGCGGTAGCCCTTGGCGTCCAGGTAGCCGTTGAAGATGCGCTCGAAGTTCGAGCCCACGTCGTTATTGGTGCCGTCCTCCTTCTTGACCCGCATGATCAGGACCTCGCTCGGATTGCGGGCCAGGAAGGTCCGGCACTGATCGAGCACGGTGTCGAAGGTGATGCCCTGGTAGAAGCCGCTGTGGTAGACGCCGAAGGAGTCGGCGGTATGGTCCTGCAGACCATTGCAGCGCATGTCGAGAAAGCGGATGCCGTGCGCGAACTGGTCGGGCAGCGACCAGTTCTGGGTGTGGGACCATTCGGTGCCGTTGGCCGGATCGGTGGCGCAGGAGTCGTGGGTGCCGGGAATGGTCAGGCGCAGCAGCGGCGTGGTGTCGGCCAGTGCCGACATCCACGCCTGCGGGGCCGCCGCCACGGTCCGGGCGTGCGGAATCGCCTGGGCCGCCGCACCGGTCAGGCCGGTGGCGACCGTGCCGGCGACGGCGGCCAGGGTGGTGCGGGCGAAGTCTCGGCGCGTCAGGCTCATAGAGCGGGGAGCCTAACCTGGACGACGGTCCAAGTTTGCCGAATTGCCCGAATTGGTGGGGTCAGTCCTGTTCCGTGCTCAGGGTGATGGTCGTCCAGCCGCCCACGTGGATGCGATCGCCGTCCCGCAGGGGAATGGCGGTCTTGGGCGCGATCGGGGTCGGGCTCTCGTTGATGCAGGTGCCGTTGGTGGACCCGAGATCGGTGACGGTCAGGGTGCTGCCACTGATATGGAGGATCGCGTGCGACCGCGACACCGCGATATCGGCGGGCGCGACCGACAGATCGATATCCGGGTGCACACCCTGCGAGACACTGCGCTTCCCGATCAGGATATTGGGCCCCCGCAATGGGATTCGGCGATCGGGGTAGTAGTCGGGAAAGTCGACCCGGTCCAGGTCCGGACCCTTCTGGGCCCGCATGCGCGCGTAGTGCCCCGGATCGGCGGTCACCGTCGCCACCCAGACCGGGCCCCCGTTCGGGTTCTGCCGGGTCTCGCCCTCGGTCTGAGCGGTCGACCCCTCGGGCTCCGCGACAGTCCCCGCTGACCGCTCGTGCCCGCCCGTCGTGGTCGGCGCGGGCGGTGGCGGCGGCAGCGCCGAATCGTGCCCGCAGTTCTCACAGAACCGCCCCTCGGCAGGCACCCCGCAGGACGGGCACAGCGCCGGAGGCGTTGCGGCGGTGGCCGACCCGTCCCCGACCGGCGCACCACAGGTGTCGCAGTAATCGCTGGCGGTGGTCTCGTGCCCGTCGGTGCAGAACGCCATCACGGCTCCTTGCGGACGCGGGCCGTCTTCGTAGAGCGCACGTCGAGGGCCATCTCGTCGGCGGGATCGACCTTGTTGCGCAGCCGGATGGTGCCGGTGCGCTCGTCGACCACGTCGACCACGCTGAGCAGCAGCTTGGCGGTGTTCTCATTGCCGGACTCGGTCGCCAGGTGGTAGGCGCGCTGGAGTTTGGCGGTGGCCGTGGCGAAGTCGCCCTGCTTGCGCGCGGCCAGGCCCTCCTGCACGGTCTGGGCCAGTTCGGCCTGGCCGGTGTAATGGGCGACGCGGCGGCTGATGATCGCCGACTTGTCGGTGTCGGTGGTCCAGGCCGCCTTCACCAGACCCTGCCCGAGGATCTCGCCGTCGGCCAGCACGCTCACTCGTGCGGTCAGTTTCTCCCGACCGGCCGCCGCGGGCTCGACGTCGAGCTGCACGTGGTAGTCGCGATCCTCCGCCCCCCACGAACCCAGCGCGTACTCGCCGATCTGCGGACCCGCCTCGACCCGGCGCGCGGTGAGGTCCTCGATGAACGGCGCGACCTGTTTGATGAACGCGATCCGCGCGCCCACCGGCGTCCACACCCGCAGCGTGAGCTCCGGAATCGCCTTCTCCATGGAGGTCTCCATCATGGCCGCGAAATCCTGGGCCAGCTGGTCCGCGGTCTTCACGATGTCGACGGTGCCGTGCAGCGCGGAGGCGATGGCGCGCAGCTCGTTCGGCTCCCAGTCCGCACCCACGCCGCGGCAGTCGCAGGTGAAGACACCCGTCGACAACTGGATCTCCTCGGCCAGCCGCTCCGGCGTCTCGTGCTCGTTGCGGCCGTCGGTGAGCAGGATCGCGTGCACCATCGCGCCCGGGTGCTGCTTGGCGATCAGCCGCGACAGGCCCAGCCAGGTGCCGATGGCGGTGCCGCCGTGCGGGGACAGCTTGTCCAGGGCGCGACGGGCATTGGCGCGCTCCTGCCGGCTCGCCACCGCGGACGCGCCGCTGTGCGGAAACACCACCTGCGCCTTGTCGGTGCCCTCCACGATCGCGAACCGGGTGCCATCGGGCATGACGTCCAGGGCGGCCAGGGTGGCCTGGCGCGCGCCCGCGAACTTGCCCGCGCCGCCCATCGAGCCGGAGGTGTCGATGATCAGGATCTCTACCCGGGGCGCGGGCGCCACCGACACCACCAGATCGTCGGTGGCCTCCACGGTCACGATCGCGTCGACCGTGCGCGCGCCCTCGGCGAGGAATTCGTTCTGGTCGACCGCGACCGAAAGGCCTTGGTTCTCAGCGGAAGTCACGGGGTGTCTCCTGACGGTGCTAGGGACGGGACGGGGACGAGCGCGACGGTGATGTTGTCCTTGCCGCCCGCGCCGAGCGCGTGCTCCACCAGGGCGCGCGCCGCGGGCAGCGCGGGCAGCGAGCTGGTGAAGCGGGACAGGGCCGCCGCCTCGGGGAGGTAGTTCCACAGGCCGTCGCTGCACAGCAGCAGCACGCCGGGTTCGCTGGTACGCAGGGTGCGCACGCAACTGGGGGACCACTGGTGTTCGGAGTCGGCGCCGAGCCAGCGGGTGAGCACGTGCGCGTGCGGGCCGTCCATGGCGGTGGCCGCGTCCAGCAGGCCGTTGTCCACCATGGCCTGGGCCAGGGTGTCATCGACGGTGAGCCGTTCGGAGTCGTCGCCGGGGCGCAGCCAATAGGCCCGGCTGTCACCGACGTTCGCGACGGTGACGGCCGCGCCGCCGTCGGGCTGGAACTGCACGATCGCCGAGACATAGGTGCACGACGGGGACTTGCCGTCCGGGGTGCCCACGGCCGTGACCGCGTCGGCGGCGGCGGTGAGCCCGGCCAGGGCGCACTCCTCGGCAGACCGGTCGGCCGCGAGTGCGGCCAGGGTGGCGTCCAGGCCCGCGCGGACCGCCGCGCCCGAGGCGGCCTGCGGATCCTCGGAGGTGGACACCCCGTCGCAGACCGCGATCACCGCGGTGGCGGGACGATCCGGTGACGAGCTGTCGAGCACGGCCGCGGCGACCGCGTCCTCGTTGCGGGCATGCAGCAGACCACGATCGGTCACCAAGCACGCCGTGCCCAGATCCGCTTCGAAGCGATCGCGCTCCGGGCCCAGCTCACCGCAACTGGCGCAGTAGCCGTCCGGATCGAACGCCGTGCCCCCGCAGCCGTGGCAGTCGGGCGCGGGACCCGCCGCCAAGCCGGCGCCGTCCCCGCCCTCGCGGCGCGCAGCGCGGGCCGCGTCGGCCACCGGCACCGTGGAGCCGGAACCGGGCCGGAACTCCCTGGGCGGCAGTGCGATCAGCCGGACCCCCAGTTTGCTCCCGCACGCCTCGCAGAAGCGGTCGGTGTCCGCGGCGAAGGTGCCGCAGCGCGGGCAGCGGGCCGTCACAGCAGCGTCCTCGGGCGCACGGCATTGGCCTGTTCCACCAGGGCGATGCGCTCCCACATGTCGTCGGTCTCGTGCGCGAGATCGCGATAGCAGCGTTCCAAACCGGTCCGTACCCCTTGTTGATCGAACGCCACCCCCAGCAGCGGGGAGTGGTCGGTGGGCACCCTGCCCGGCTTATCTGGTCCGTCGTGGCGCAGCCAGCGCAGCGCCGCGTCCAGGACTCGCAGCCGGGCCTGTGCGGCACGGCGTTTCGAGTCCAGGGTCAGCTTGCCGATCCGGGTCCCCGCGTCGCGCACCAGTTGTTCGGTGAGCTCGGCGGGATCGTTCACGGCCAGCAAGGTCTCGACGGCGGTGACACCCGCCTCGGTGTGCACCGCCGAAGCGGCGTCGACCTGATCCAGCACCGCGACCGCGCCCGGGTTGTCACCGGCCGCGCGGCGCGAGCGGGCGGCGCCGAAGGCCGCGCTGGTGAAGGTGCGGTCGGTACGCCACACCAGGTCGTAATAGGCTTCCGCGCGGGCCGCTTCGGCGGTGGCGCCGTCGGCGGCCAGCAGCTCGGCGGTGACGGCCAGGGCCAGCTTCGGAGCCGCCTCACCCGGCAGCGCGCTGTAGAGGGCGTCGAATTCGGCGGTGGCGGCGGCCCAATCGCGCTGCAGCAGGCGGGCCTGACCCGCGAACCAGGTCAGCCGCCAGTCCCCGGCGAGCGTGGACTCCACCTCGTCGAGGCGGCGCAGGGCGTCGTCGGCGTCACCGAATTCCAGTGCGGCGCGGATCAATCGGAGCGGGATCTCGACCGACTCGGCCTGGCCGGTGACCACCGACTGCAGGCCCGCGTTGATCTCGCGCTCCAAGTCCTCGGGGGTGACCGCGCTGGTCGAGGCGAGCAGGGCGGCGCCGCTGTCGCCCGGATCGATCAGCGGGACCGGTAGCGCGGCGATGATGTCGCGCGGATCATCGGCCAGCTGGTCGCCGACGCCGAATACCGCGCGCGGCGGGCCGAACCGGGTGGACAACCCAGGCCGGGGCCGCCCGTCGTCGCGGGCCAACACCTCGCGCAGCACGCCGGTGAGCTGATCGCCCATCTCGGTCATGGAGGTGAAGCGCGCGTCGGGGTCGATGTCGGTGGCGCGCAGCAGGAACCGGTAGAGCGACTCGTGGCGGGCCATCAGTGGTTCGGCGTCCGGGCCGGGCAGCGGGCCCAGCTCGTTGTTCACCGGCGGGATCCGCATGATCAGCGCCGCCAGCGTGCGGCCCACCGTGTACACCTCCGACGCCACCGTCGGCCCGGTCTGCGCGATCTCCTTGGCCTGGTAACCCGGTGTGCCGTAGATGGTTTCGGTCTGGTCGTGCAGGCCGATCACCGCGCCCAGGTCGATGAGCTTGAGCTGCTCCTCGGTCTGCATCACGTTGTCGGGCTTGAAATCGCAGTAGGCCAGGCCGCGATCGTGCAGGTACTCCAGCGCGGGCAGCATCTCCAGGATGTAGGCGATGGCGCGCGCGGGCCGCAGATACTGCTGATCGGCCGTGCGCTGCTCGCGCAGGATCTGCTTGAGCGACTTGCCGCCCACGTACTCCATGACGATGTAGCCGACCGGCTTGCCGTCGGGGCCGGTGTCCTCGGCGAAGTTGTAGATCCGCACGATATTCGGGTGATCGACCTGCGCGAGGAACCGCTTCTCGGCCACCGCCGCCCGCATGGCGTCGGCGTCACCGGTATTGAGCAGGCCCTTGAGCACCACCGGGCGATTGTCGACCTTGTGGTCCACCGCCAGATAGATCCAGCCCAGGCCGCCGTGCGCGAGCGGGCCCAGCACCTGGTACTGGCCGCCGACCAGATCGGCGCTCGACAGCTTGGGGGTGAAGGAGAAGCGGGTGCCGCAATGCGCGCAGAACCCCTCGGCCCGGCCCGGCTCACTATTGCGGCTGCGGCCGACCGGGCGGCCGCACTTGCCGCAATCACGGTGGTGCTCGGGCACTTCCGGGTCGGCGAGGACCGCTTCGGTGGGATCGCGGCGGGGGACCGAGGGGACCTTCACCATGCCCGCGCCGAGGCGGCCGCGGCTCGCGCCGGAGGAACCGGAGCGGCCGGTGCGGACCGAGCGCCCACTGCGGGAGGCCCGGCTGATCGCCGTGGATCCGGTGCCGGTGGTCGCGCTACCGGCCTGCGCGGTGGTGGCCGTCGCCGGGACCGGAGCGGGCGCGCTGCCGCAGACATCGCAGTAGCCGTCGAGAATCGTTCCCGTGCAACCTGGTTCGGTGCAGCTGTCCGACGCCGCACCGGCCGCGCTCGATTCGCCCGCGGTGCCCGCCCCCGGGCTCGGGGCGGTGCCGCAGACGGCGCAGTACCCGTCCTCGATGGTCCCGGTGCAGCCGGGCTCGGTGCAGTTCATGATCGCCTCCCCGATTTGTGCGCGATGAGCTGGCGGTAGTCCGTGATGGCGCGGGTGACCGCGGCCAGGTCGCAGGGCCGGCGCGCCAGCAGTCCGGCGGCGATGCGACTCGAGGCCAGCACATCCTGTTCCTCGCTGACGCCCAGGCGCGCGGCCTTGGCGCGATAGGAGCTGAAGCGTCCCTTCAGTTCCAGTCGCCGGTCGAGCAGTCCCTGGGCCAGTTGCTCGTTGCGGGTCGCGGTGTCGAGGGCGGCGGCGATGCGCTGGCGCAGTTCCCACAGCGCGGCCGGGGTGGGCTGCTCGGCGTCGAGCGCGGTCAATTCCGCGCTGTAGACGGAACTGTCGTCGGCGTGGCGGGGCAGGGGCGCGGCCAGGATGATGCTCTCCACTTCGGCGCGCGCGTGGTCGGCGCGCTCATAGGTCTTGCGCAGCACGTCGATCAGCGTCCGGACACGTTCGACCGCGGTGTCCCAGTCCGCGGACATGGCCCGCAGATCGGCCAGGACGGCCGCAGCCTCGCGCATGCGGCGCGACAGCTCGGTCAACCGGCGGTCCAGGGCGTCCGGCGCCAGCGCGAGGGGATCGGTGGCGACCTGCACCGACAGTTCGTCGAGATCGGCTGCCAGCGACCGCAATTGCGGCATGGGCGAGCCGACCCGGTCCAGTTCCGCGCGCAGCGGCGCGACCTCGGACATCACCCGGTCGTTGACCGCCTCCACGGCTTCGAGCACCCGCACCACGAGCGGGAAGGCCGCGTGCATCCGCTCGAGCAGCTCGGCGATCCCGATCAGCTGGACCTGTTCGCGCGGCCCGCCCAGCGCGCGCTGCGACATGGGAATCGCGGTGCGCGCCAGCTCGATCGGCTGCCCGCGCAGCAGCCGGGTGAGCTCCTCGCGGTCGAGGGCGTCCAGTCGCCGCCGGGCCCGCGCGGCCCGCGCGTGATCCAGCACCGTGCCCAGGCGGCCGAAGTCCTCCCACAGCAGTTCCAGCGCCGCGCGGGCCGGAGCCCAGCGCTGCTCGGTCACGCCGGTGGGCGGGAATCGCCGCAGCAGGACCAGACCGGGATGCTTGTCCAGTTCCACCAGGGTCGCGGCGATGATCTCGATCTCGCGGGCCCGCTCGGCGATGTCGCGGTCGATCTCGGCGACGCTGAGAATGTGCCCCGGATTCGGTTGCATGGCCGAACTCAATCGCTGTACTTGGGCGCCGGGGGACCGTTGGACGGCCCGAGCACGCTCAGCCGCTTGTTGTAGAGCCGCTGCCAGGTGCCGTCGTTGCGCACCCGCTCCAGCACGCCGTTGACGAAGCGCACGAAATCGGTGGCCTGCTGCTGGATCCCGATGGCGTAGTTGTCCGAGGCCATGGCGTCGCCGACCACCTCGAGATTCGGGTCCTGGATCTTCAGGCCGTACAGCAGCGGCAGGTCGGTGCTCGCGGCGTCGACCTCGCCCTGTTGCAGCGCGGTCAGGCAGTCCAGCCAGTTGTCGATGCCGATCACGATGGGGCGCTGCGGGAGCGCGAAGACGGCGTCGAGGGTGGTCGAGTTGGGGATGCCGCACACCTTCTTGCCGCCCAGGTCGGCGGCCGAACGGATGCCGGAGCCCTTGGTCACCAGTACCCGCTGGTCGGTCTCGAAGTAGACCGTGGAGAACTGGACGTCCTTGCGGCGCGCGCAGGTCGCGGTGAAGCTCTGGACCACCATGTCGACCTGGCCCTTGGTCAGCGCCTGCACCCGGTTCGCGGTCTCGATGGGCTTGAGCTCCACCCGGTCCGGATCGCCGAACAGGTCCCTGGCCACCTCGTGCGCCAGATCGATGTCGAAGCCCTCGATCTCGCCGGTCGCCGGATTGCGGTAGCCGAACAGGAATTCGTTCTGGTTCACCCCGACCCGGATCTTGCCGTTGGCGACGATCGCCGCCATGGTCGATCCGGCCGGCATGGAACCCGGCTGCGGCTGCGGGCCCTGCGGCCGCAGGCTCGCGGTCGGGTTGCAGGACTGGTCGACCCGCTGGTTGGGGCCCGCGGTCAGCACCTTCGCGCCCGCGGGCAGTCGATTGTCGGGAGGCAGCTGGAAGGGCGGGGCCTCCGGCGTCGAACCGCACGCGGCGGCCAGCAGCGCCACCGCCGCCAGCACCATGATCCGCATCCGCTTCACAAGAACTCCTTCAACCGTGGCCACACCCCGACGACGATCGAGCCCGCCGCCGCCAGCAGGAGCGCCAGCGTGCCCAGGGGACTCAGGGTGAGAGCGTTTCCGGCCGTGTTCACATCGTCGCGCACTTCCTGGCGGGTGCGCTCGAGTTCGGTCTTCAAGGCGGCATCGAGGGCGGCGAACTGGGCCGCGGATCCGGTGCCGTCGGCCTTCACGGTCTGGTCCACCGCACCGCGATAGTTATTGCTCAAATAGGCGGCCACTTCTTTCTGATGGCCGTCCTGCCAGCCGGAGAAAGCCTTGGACGCGGGCGAGTCCGCGCTCACCAGATCCCTCAGATCGGCGCGCAGTGTGGCGCTGCCCGCGGCGAAGCGGTCCTCGCTGGCCTTGCTGTCGCTGCGGGTGATCAGTTGCAGGGTCTCCTCGGTGCGGGCCTGCTGGGCCAGAATCCGAGCCTGCGCGATCTTCTCGAAGCGGGCGGTCGCGCCGGTATCGATCGATGCGGAGGCCGCGACGGTGGTGGTCAGAATCCAGAGCAGGGCGATCACGGTGAGGCCCGCGGCGGTGACCACGCCCGGATTGATCCAGCGGTTGGTGCGGTTCACCAGTAGCCAGGAACCGTAGCCGCACGCCGCCAGCAACAGCACCAGCAGGCCGACGCTCCACAGCGGCAGGCCGGTGATGGCGCGCTGGTCGCGGTGCAGCTGGTCGAGGCGGATGCCCTCCAGTTCGGCCGCGTTGGTCAGCAGCGAGCCCTGCATGAGCGCCGAGGCCTGGCGCAGGTAGGCGGAACCGACCGGCAGACCCTGGCGGTTATTGGCGCGGGCTGCCTCGACATAGCCGGTGTAACTGGGCAATTCGGACGAGATCTTGGCGAGGATCGTGCGGGTCTCGTTGTCCGAGGCGCCGGTGGTGGCCTCGGCCAGCGCGGCCGCCGCGTCGGTGAGCGCGTTCTCGTAGCGCATCCGGACCTCGGGCGACTCGATGCCGCCGGACAGGTACGCGGTGGAGGCCGCGGCGTCGGCGGTCGACAGCGCCACGTAGAGGCGTTGTGCGGCATTCGCCAGCGGCTCGGTGTGCGCCAGCACGGTGTCGTGGCGAGAGAGCTTGGCGCTTTGCTGATTCGCCGTCACCAAGCCGCCGATCAAGGCGAGCAGGGCGAGGGTCGCGCCCACCACGCCGATGACACCCGGTGCGGTGCGCGCCAGGCGTCGCGTCCATTCCGCGGCATTGCGAATGGTCGCCGGTAAGCGACTCCTCAACTCCGATTCCCCCGTTCGACCGGCCGGTTCTCCCCGTATGGCCAGATCGTACGGGAGTGATCGCACGCTGTCGATCGAGTTCCAATCGGTTGGAATTCGATTGTTCGGGAGCCGATTTCGAATGTCCGCGCATTCGTGACCGGACCGTGAAATCAAGATTTCACCGCCGGTAATCGCCGGGAAACGTTCCGGCGCAACAGGCGATTCACTCGATGTGACTCAGACACCTTATGTCACAACGCCATCAGTTCCGAACGATGTCACCGTATACCCATTCGCGCAATCTCCGACTTCGAATATCGGGAAGCGGATGAGTTTCGAGGTACGGCTGACTTTCGCGCCCCTGATGCCGACGCCGCCGCCCGGCGAACCGCGCCGGTTCAGACCGGAAGGGCGATGTGCGGGTCGTTCGAGCGGTAGGGCTCGGCGTGGGGGCCGGTGGCGAGGCCGCGCAGGACGGTGGCGATCGCGTGGTGGATGGCCGCTTCCCGATCGGCGTCGGTGGCGTCGGCCAGGGGGGCGTCGATGAGGAGGGTCGCCAGGCCGTGGACCGCCGCCCAGGCGGTGAATTCGGCGCCGGGGCGTTGGCGGGGATCCATGAAACCCACGGTGACCAGGGCGTCCAGTCCGACGCCGATCAGCTGGAAGATCGGGTCCTCGGTGACGTCCTTGTCGATGTCGATGTCGATGGTGCAGAAGGCGGTTCGGAACAGGCCGCGTTCGCTGTCGGCGTACTCGATGTAGGCGCGGCCGGCGGTCGCCAGCCGGGCGATGGCGGTGGCGGTCGGGTCCGGTTGTTGCGGAACGCCTTTCATCGCCGTGTCGAGGGCCTCGAACAGGGCCTCGGCCGCTCGGTCGTGGACCGCGGCCAGCAGCTCCTCCTGCCCCTTGAAGTGGCGGTAGGCGGCCGTGGCCGTGACGCCGACCGCGCGGGCGGCGGCTCGGACGGTGACGGCGGTGGGCCCGCCGATCTCGGCGAGCTCCGCGCTGGCGCGAACGAGGGCGTTGCGCAGGTCCCCGTGGTGGTAGGGGGCCTCGCGAGCGGGTCGTTGCGGCGCGTCTTCAGTGATGGCCACGACATTGATGTTGACACCCGTACAGATTCGATGGCAAGTTAACACCCATAAAGTTCACACCCGTCAACATTCGTGTCTGCACGAGGGGAATCAACCATGAGCGCAGTGCTGGGGAGGATCGGCGACTTCGCCTTCCGACGCCGGGGCCTGGTCGTCTCGATCTGGATCGCGCTGCTGATCGCCGTGATCGGTGGCGCCGCTGTCGGGGGCGGCCACCTCGACGACCGGTTCACCGTGCCGGGGGCCGAATCGCAGCATGCGCTGGACACCTTGGCCGAGACCGCGCCGGGCGCGGCGGGGGCCACGGCCCAACTGGTCTTCACCGCGCCGCCGGGTCACCTCATCTCGGAAGCGCCCTACCGCGCGGCCATCGCGCACACCCTGGGGACCGCCGGAACCCCTCCGGGCGCGGTCGGGGTCACGACGCCGCAGCAGGCGGGAACGATCTCACCCGATCAACGGACCGCGATCGGGATGGTGTCCTTCACCGGTGACCGCTCCCAGGTGAGCGACGCCGCCCGCACCACCGTGGAGCGGTCCGCGGACTTGGCGCGGGACGCCGGACTCGACGTGTCGGTCGGCGGCACCGTGTACGGCGTCGGCCAGATGCAACCGGGTCTCACCGAAGTCCTCGGCCTGGGTGTGGCCGTGCTGGTGCTGCTCATCACCTTCGGATCGCTGCTGGCGGCCGGGATGCCGCTGCTGTCGGCGATCTTCGGCATCGCCGTGACGGTGGGCGGGCTGCTGGGGGTGGCCGCGGCCGTGCCGGTGTCCTCGACCGCCCTGACGCTGGCGCTCATGCTCGGGCTGGCGGTCGGGATCGACTACGCGTTGTTCATTCTGTCGCGGCATCGATCGCAGCTGGCCTCGGGGCTCTCGCCCCGAGAATCGGTCGTGCGGGCCAACCAGACCGCGGGCAGCGCGGTCGTTTTCGCCGGAACCACGGTGATCATCGCGCTCGCGGCGCTGAGCGTCATCGGGATTCCATTCCTGACCGTCATGGGCCTGGCCGCCTCGGGCGCGGTGCTGGTCGCCGTCGCCGTGGCGATCACGCTGCTCCCCGCGCTGGCCGGATTCGCCGGTCCTCGGCTGACGCCGCCGGCCGGGTCGCGGGCCGAGCGCCGGGCCGCGACCACCAGCGCGAACAGTCTGGGTGCGCGCTGGGCTCGCCTGGTCACCGCGCGGCCGATCCTGACGGTGGCGGCGGTGGCGGGAGCGCTGATCGTGCTGGCGATTCCCGTGGCCTCCCTGCGAATGGCGCTGCCCGACAATGGATCCGCGGCCGCTACGACCGGGCAGCGCGCGGCCTACGACACCATCGCCGAGAAGTTCGGTCCCGGATTCAACGGCCCGCTCGTGGTGGTCGTCGACGCCGGCGGTGATGCCGGAGCGGCCGCGCGGGTGGCCGAGACCGTGCGCGGGCTGCCGGACGTCGCCTTCGTGGCGCCGCCGCAGCCGACGCGGCGGACCGGGCAGTCGCTGGTTTTGGTCGTCCCGGGCAGCGCGCCGGAATCCCGGCAGACCGCCGACCTCGTGCACTCGATCCGCGGCCAGGCCCCCGCCGCGGTCCCCGGCGCCCGGGTGGCCGTCACCGGTGACACGGCGGTCACCATCGATGTCTCGCAACGGCTTTCGGCGTCGCTGCTCCCGTTCCTCGGCGTCGTGGTCGGGTTGAGTCTGCTGCTGCTGGTCGTGGTGTTCCGCTCGATCGCGGTGCCGGTGAAGGCGGCGCTGACCTTCCTGCTGTCGGTCGCCGCCGCGCTCGGGGTGACGGTGGCGGTGTTCCAATGGGGTTGGGCCGCCGATCTTCTCGGTGTCGCGAAGACCGGACCGGTGGTCGCGTTCCTGCCGATCATCCTGGTGGGTGTGCTGTTCGGGCTGGCCATGGACTACGAGGTGTTCCTCGTCTCCGGCATTCGCGAACAGTGGCTGCGCGAGGGCGACGCGACGGGGTCGATCGTGGAGGGCACCCGGCACAATGCCCGGGTGGTCACCGCGGCGGCGACCATCATGGTCGTGGTCTTCGCCTCGTTCGTGCCCACCGACGACGCCATGATCAAGCCGATCGCCTTCGCGCTGGCCGTGGGTGTGCTGGTGGACGCGTTCGCGGTGCGGCTGACCCTCGTCCCCGCCGTGCTGGCCCTGCTGGGCCGGGCCGCGTGGTGGCTGCCGCGCCGGCTCGACCGGATCCTGCCGGAATTGAATATCGAAGGGCCGCAGGAGGATCAGCCGGTGCGTCGCGAGGAAGAGCGCCTGCCCGAGCCGGTCTCGGTCTGATCGAGCGGAGGGTCAGGCCGACTGCCACAACTCGATGCGGTGGCCTTCGGGATCGGTGACCCAGCCGAATCGGCCGACACCCTCCATGTCCTCGGTCTCCTCGGCGACGTTCGCGCCCTTGGCCCGCAATTGCGCGAGCATGGCGTCCAGGTCGCGGACCCGGAAGTTGAGCATGGTCTGCTGGTCGCGAGAACCGAAGTAATCGGTGTCGGCCGGGAAGGTCGAGAAGACGGTCTGACCGGGTTCCTGCTGCCACAGGCCGTGCTCGTCGCCGCCGAGGCCGAGGTTCTCGCGGTACCAGGCGCCGAGGGCGTCGGGGTCCTTCGCGCGCAGGAAGTAGCCGCCGATGCCGAGCACTCGTTCCATAGGGTCATCTTGCCCGGCCGGGTGCAGTGGCGGTGGCTGCCACTCCGGGGGGATCGGTGAATCAGTGTGCGAGCGGGGAGGCTTCGACGGCGTCGAGCAGGGGACCGGCGAGCAGGCCGACGACGATGGAGCCCATCGCGGCGAGGTAGGCCGTGACGCGGGGGATCGGTGCGGAGGCGGGCAGGTCCGCATGTCCCTTCAGCGCCGGGATGATCCAGCGGAGGTAGTAGAAGACGCTGGCCACCGCGTTCAGGACGGCGATCACCACCAACCAGGCGAGGCCCGCGTCGAAGGCGGCGGTGAAGACGGTGAGCTTGCCGAGGAAGACGCCCGTCGGCGGGGTGCCCACCAGGCCGAGCAGGCAGACCACCAGTGCGACAAGGAGTCCGGGGCGGGCGCGCAGCAACCCGGTGTAGTCGGTGAGCGTGCGCAGGCGGGGGAGTGCGCAGACGACCGCGAACGCGCCGAGATTGGTGAGCGCGTACGCGGCGAGGTAGAGGAGGACGCCGCCGAGGGCCAGGGCGGAGCGGCTCGCGGCGGCGACACCGACCAGCAGGTAGCCGACCTGGGAGATGGTCGAATAGCCGAGCAGGCGGCGGACATCGGTTTGGAAGAAGGCCGCGAAATTGCCGAGCGTCATGGTGGCGGCCGCGATCACGGCGATCAGGATGCGCCAGTCCAGATCCCCGGCGTCGAGGACTTCGGCGGCGAGCCGGTAGATGGCCACGACCGCACCGAGTTTCGGCACCGTGGTGACGAGGGCCGCGACCTCCGGGCGGGTGCCCTGGGTGACATCGGGAACCCAGAAGTGGGCCGGGACCGCGCCCGCCTTGAACAGCAGTCCGCCCAGCACCGCGACGGCGCCGATCCCCAGCGCGGCGCGCGGTGCGGTGGCGGCCGTCCGCATGAGCATCGGGTAGGCGGTCGCGCCGCCCGCGCCCAGGACCAGGACCGCGCCGAAGAGCATGGTGGTGCCGAAGAGCGCGCCGAACAGGTAGAACTTCAGGGCCGCCTCGGTGCTCAGGGCGTCCTTGCCGAAACCGGTGAGCGCGTAGAGCGGAATGCCGGCCAGCAGGTAGGCGCTGATGAGGATCAGCAGATCGGTGGCTCCGGCGAGCAGGATCGTGCCGACACCGGTCAGGGTGAGCAGCACGATGAACTCGGATTCGCGTGCGGTGGAGCGGGTTCCGGGTAGCGACAGGGCCAGCAGGATCAGCAGGGAGGCCGCGACGGTCACGCGGACGGCATGGGTGCCGACGTCGATGCTGTAGCTGCCGTCGAAGACGGTCTCGGCCGGGTCGTTCCAGACCTTCACCGTCAGGACGATCGCGGTCACCGCGCCCGCCGCGGCCAGCAGGCGCACCGGCCACTGCCTGTCCCGGGGCAGGAAGGAACCCAGGACCAGTCCCAGGACCGCGGAAAGCGCCAGCGCCGCTTCGGGAATCAGGGTGAGGAGGTCCTGGACCATCATGTCCTCGGACATCGGTCCCATCCCGCCCATATCAGCGCACCACCAGGACGCCGAGAGCGCGGGCGGCGGGCTCCACGACATCCAGCAGCACGCGCGGCGCGATGCCGATCGCCACCGACAGCGCCATCAGGGGAATGATCGAGATCGCCTCGGGCGCGGTGAAATCGGCGAAGCTCGCCTCCGTGCGCGGGGCTCCGAGAAAGAGCCGCTGATAGGCGCGCAACAGCAGCGCCGCCGTGATGACGATGCCCGGGAACGCCAGCGCCGTGAACACCGGTGCGGGAGCGAAGGATCCGACGAAGATCTGAAACTCGGCGATGAATCCCGAGAAGCCCGGTAGGCCCAACGAGGCGAAGAACGCGGCCGCGGTGACGGCGGCGAACACCGGCGCCTGCCCGGCGAGTCCACCGAAGGCGTCCAGCTCGTAGGTGTGGCGGCGTTCGTAGAGGACGCCGGCGAGCAGGAACAGCGCGCCGGTGATCAGGCCGTGGCTGACCATCTGCGTGACCGCGCCGGTGATCGCGAGGGTGCGCGCGTGCTCGGAATTGCCCGCCACCAAACCCGCCGCGCCGACCGCCAGCACCACGTACCCCATGTGATTGACCGAGGTGTAGGCGATCATGCGTTTGACATCGCGCTGCGCCATCGCGACGAGCGCCCCGTAGAGCACACTGATCACGCCGATGACCACCAGGACCAGGGCGTAGCGCCGCCACGCCTCCGGTAGCAGCGGCATGGCGATCCGCAGGAAACCGTAGGTGCCCAGCTTGAGCAGGACGCCCGCCAGGATGGCCGAACCCTCGGCCGGGGCCTCGGTGTGCGCGAGCGGCAGCCAGGTGTGGAACGGGAACGTGGGCGTCTTGATCACCAGGCCCACGCCGATGGCGGCCAGCGCCACCGCGCCGCGAGCCGTATTGCCCGCCAGTGGATTCGCCGCCGTCAGCTCGACCATGTCGAAGGTGTGCGGGTCCGCGGCCAGGTACAGCACGATGAAACCCAGCAGCAGGGCCAGCGAACCGACGAAGGTGTAGAGGAAGAACTGCAACGCCGCCTGCCGGGCCCGCTCGTGACCCCAGCCGTTGATGACGAAGTACATGCCGACGATCGTCAGATCGAAGAACACGAAGAACAGCACCAGGTCCAGTGACACGAACACGCCCAGGCACACCGACTCCAGGAACAGGAACAGGGCCGCGAACCAGCGCAATCGATCCCGGCGCCGCCAGGCGTGGCACGCGCAGGCCAGGAACAACACGGTGGTGAGCGAGACCAGCGGGAGGCTGAGGCCGTCGACGCCGATGTGGTAGCCGGAGCGCAGCGTGGGGATCCACGTGCGGTGTGCCTCGTAGGCGAATTCGCCCGCGGCGGGCGGGTTCCGGGTGAAGCCGATCCACAGCGCCACCGTCAGCGCGACCTCGGCGACACCGACACCCACCCAGGCCGCGCGGACGACGCCGTCGCTCAGCCGGGGCACGGCGAGCAGCGCCGCGCCCGCCAGCAGCGGCAGGAACACCAGAACGCTGAGCACGTTCACCTCGTCTCTCCTCGCGGCGGGGTCACCGCAGCACCATCAGCACGACCGCCAGCACCATGAGGGCCACCACCGCCTGCGCGTAGTACTGGTGCACCAGACCGGTTTCCGGGCGGCGCGCCCAGCGGCCCAGGTCGCGGGCGGCGGTGGCGATGGCGGACACCGCGGCCTCGATCGCGCCCTCGACGCGGCGGTCGACGGTGCGGGCGGCGGACAGGCCGGAGGTCGCGGCGAGCTGGATGCCGCGGGCGAGGACGCGATCGTCGAACACGGCGAGGAGGTTCGCGAGCGCGAGAGTCGGTGTGGCCACCAATTTCCGGGCGGCGGCTTCGAGGCCGAGCCAGTTCGCCGCCGCGGCGGGGGAGGGCAGGTCGCCGCGGCGGCGGATCAGCGTGGCGACGACGGCCACCGTCAGGATCGCGACCGCGCCGGACAGGGCGAGCCCGGACCACGTGGCGGCCGGGGCCGCGCCCGTGTGCACGATGCGGGCGAACCGGTCGTGCACGCTGGGTGCGACGGCGACGCCGCCCGCGATCACGGCGGTCGCCAGCGCCGCCGGCGGCAGCCACTCGGCTGGACTCACCCCGCGGGTGCCGGGTTCCTCGGTGTCCCAAACCTTCTCGCTGCCGGGAGTCTTCGGCAGCCACACCAGGGTGAGGGCTCGGGCGGCGTAGACCGCCCCCAGGATGGCCGCGGCGAAACCCGCCACATGGAGCGGAGCCGAGACCTCGCGGGACACCGTGAGCACGGCGTCCTTCGTCGGCCACAGGGCGAACGGCGGCACGCCCGCCAGACCCAGTGCGCCGATCGTGAAGGGCACGCCCACCAGGGGGTACGCGCGAGCCGCGCCACGCAGCCCGGCGAGCTGCTTGGTGCCCAGGGCGGTGAGCCACGCGCCCGCCGCCAGGAACAGCAGGCTCTTCACCACCGCGTGCGCCACCAGATGACCACTGCCCGCAGCGATTCCGCCACCGTCGGCCCTCACGTCGGCGGCCCGGCGCGCGACCATCGCTCCCGACCCGGCGGCCAGCACCATCAAGCCGACCTGGGCGCAGGTGGAGGCGGCGAGCAACTGCTTGAGATCCCGCTGGCACACCGCGACCGCGCCGAGCGCCACCGCCGTCAGCGCGCCGGCCCACGCGGTCACCGGACCGGCCCAGCCGGTCGAGGCCAGCAGCGGTTCCAGGCGAATCAGCAGGTAGGCGCCCGCCGCGACCATGGTCGCCGAATGCAGCAGGGCCGATACCGGACTCGGGCCCGCCATGGCCCGCGACAACCAGAAGCTGAACGGCAGCTGCGCCGATTTGCCCAGCGCCGCCAGCACGATGCCCGCCGCCGCGGCGTCACGCCAGCCGTCGGACAGGGCGGGCATGGCGTCCAGCGCGAGAGCCGCCGAACCGCCCGCGAGGGTCGCGCCGGCGGCCAGGTACATGCCGAGATCGCCGGTGCGGGTGGTCAGGAACGCCACCAGGCCCGAGGCCGCGCGCTGCTCGTCGCGCCAATGGAAACCGATGAGGGCGTAGGAGGCCGCGCCCATGAGCTCCCAGGCGAACAGCAGGGTGAGCAGGGTCTGCGCGGTCACGGTGGCGAGCATGGCGGCGGCGAACATCAGCATCAGGCCGTGGAATCGGGCCCGGGGTTCGGATGGGGCGAGATCACCCGCGGCGAAGAGCAGAACGCAGAGCACGACCGCGGCCACGGTGACGATCAGGACCGCCGACAGCCCGTCCACGCCCAGGCGGATCGGTGCGCCCGCCAGGAACGGGGCCGAAACCCGCTGGCGGTGAACGGCATTCGTGATGGCCAGGCCCAGGGTCGCCGCGGCGACCGTCACCGCCGCCGCGGGCGCGAGCCGGTCCGCGCCGCGGCCGCACAGCAGCAGCGCGGCGCCGCTCAGGGCGGGAACCGCGATCAGCCACCACAGCACGGGCTCAGCCCTTCAGATCCGCGGCCGAGTCGACCATGTCGACATCGCGGGCCCGGAAGATGGCCGTGGTCACCGCGAAACCCGCCGCCATCTCCGCCGCCATGGCGGTGACCGCCACCAGCACCAGGACCTGGGCGTCGGCGGTGGGCCAGGAGAAGTACCAGAACGCGGCCGCGGCCACGATGACCGCGTTGATCATGAGCTCCAGGCCCATCATGATCATGACGATGGACTGCTGGGACAGCACGCCGAACAGTCCGACACTGAACAGAGCGGCCGCCAGTACCAGGAATTCGGGCAGATTCACCGGCCGACACCTCCTTCGACGGGATCGTCGGGGACCCGGCGGTCGAGCCGATCGCCGAAGCGGTCGTAACGGCCGCGATGGGTGGCCAGCACCACCGTGGCCACGATCGTGGTGAACAGCACCAGGCCGACGATGATCATCACCAGCATCTTGGAACCCATGATCGCCTCACCCAGCGACGCGGTCGGGTCCGGCGGGAGCGGGCGGTCGCGGGTCGGCCAGTCGACCAGCAGCGCCACCGCGGTCAAGGCGGCGAACACGGTGGCCGAGATGGCCGTCGCGCCTGTGCGGTTGTGCACCATGGTCATGGGCATCAGACCCGCCGGGTTCATCATGTACATGATCATGAAGACGACCATGATCAGCATCTCCATGATCATCATCAGGATGATCAGGACACCCAGATAAGCCAGATCCACCAGCAGCACCGTGCCCGCCACGAACGCGAACGACAGCAGCAGCGCGAAGGTCGCGCGCGCCATGGAGTCCACCCGGAACACCGCGATCCCGGAAGCCACCGCGCCCACCGCGCACAGCCAGAAGATCACCTGGGACCACATGTCGCGTCCTCCCGTCTCACAATGCCAGGACCGAAACGACCAGGGCCTGTAGCAGAATCAGTGGCAGCAGCACGATCCAGGCGACCTCCATGTAGCGCGACATCCGAATCGCGGGGAACCGGCGTCCCACCCACAGCAGCACCGCCAGCACGGCCACCGTCTTCACCAGTGACCACAACCAGCCCGGCAGCCACGGGCCCGCGCCGCCGCCCAGGAACAGCGGCACCGCCATCGCCGATCCGGCGACGAAAAGCGCTCGGCGGGACAGGGTCACGAGCAGCCGATCCGGACCCGACAGCTCGGCCACCGCGCCACCCGCGATATCCCGCCCCAGGGCGGTGGCGAACGGCGGGCTGAACGACATAGCGGGCACCGACAGCAGATAGACCAGGAACGCCACCGGCATGATCACCACGAACCACTGATCCTGCTGCGCGGCAACGATATCGGCGACACTCAGCGACCCGGCCGCGACCGCCGCGCAGATCAGCGCGAACATGTGCGGCAACTCGTAAGCCAGCCCCTGCGCGACGAACCGATACCCGCCGACCAGTGAGAACGCCGAATTCGCACCCCACCCGGCCAGCCACACCGCCGCCCACGACCCGATCTCGAGCGCATTGAACCAGGCCAGGCTCACCGTGGAATCGAGCACCACACGATCGCCGATCGGAACCAGCGCGGCAGCGCCGAGGGCAGCCACCAGCAACACGAAACCAGCGGCGCGCCCCAGCAATACATCCGACCCGACGATCCGCCGCCGCTGCTGAACCAGGAGCAATGCCGCCGACCGCAGCGGCGCGAAGGCCGCGACCGCAGCGTCCGCACCGGAGACCCTCGCCCGAGCCAACGCCTCCGCGGTCTCCACACCCCACACGAGGACCAACACCAGCACCGGCAGCACCGCGGCCATCCACCACGGCGCGAGCTCAACCATGCGCGACTCCCGCCCCGGCCGCATCCCATACGGCCACCTCGACATCCACCCCGAGCCCGGCCACGATCAACCGCGCTTCCCCCAACTCCGCCCCGGTCAGCAGACGCGGGAGGTGTTCCACGATCCACCGATTGCGCGCGCGTTCGAGAGCGACGAATTCCCCTGCCTCCGAGGTGAAGTCCGCGACCCGACCGCCCCCGACCGCCTCGGCGACCCAGGCCAGCAGCCGATCATGGGTATCACCCACCAACCCCGGCGGAGCCCCCTCGCCCCCATCGACCCGCCCGGCATCGCGCAGCGACCACCGCAGTACCCGAGACCGCGCGACCCGCCGCGCCCACCGATCCAGCCCCGCATCGACCGCGAACAGATTGCTGTCCAACAACTCCGGCGAATGATCCATCGCGCCGGGCCCGTCCCCGTGCTGCTGCGCACCCGGGCTCCCCACACCCGCCAGCACGTCATCCCGGAACCGCCGTCCCGCCGCCGCGGCGTCCTCCCACCCGGCGACCTCCAGCAGCGTCGCCACCACATCCAATGCCCGCGCGGCCCGCCACCGCCGCAACTCCCGTTCCCCCACGGCCTCCCCGCGCTCGGCACGCAACCATGGACCGAGCCAATACGGCTCGCCCCCATGCCCCGCCCCCGGCACCGAAACCGCCACTCCCGAAACCACATCCCCCTGCAACCGCGCCCTCACCACCAACCCGCCCGGCCAATCCACCAGCACCGGCCCCAACGAAACCGTCAGCGCATCCAGCGCGAGTCCATCCCGATCGGCCTCCCGATCCGCCATCACCAACCCACCCGGCAGCGGCATCCCACCGCCATGCCCGCCGTGCGCCCCGTGCCCGCCGTGATCCGTATGCCCGCCGTGCGCGTCGTGGTCGTCGGCCTCACCCATCGCCGTCGAATGTCCAGCGTGCGCATCGGTCATGTCCTGCGTGGAGTGCGGTGGGTGGGAGGCGTGCTCGTCGTTTCCCGCATGCGCACTGTGGTCGGGCATATCCCCGGGCGGCTCGTCGCCTCGGTGTTCGCCGTGCCCGCCCATCTTCAGGGAGTGGCCGGCATGCTCACCCGGCGACGCCGCGCGTCGCGAGCGTAGGTCTGTCGCCGCGGCGGCGAGAGCGGCCGCAGCCGCGGTGGGATCGGTGACGTCGATCCGTAGTCGAGGCAGCGGCATGGCCTCGTGGATTCGCCTCACCGCCGCCTCGAACTCGTCCCCGCCCGTTCCGGCGACGACCAGAAGATCTGCGGCAGCCGGGCTTTCGGCCTGTCGCCACCCGTTCTCGCGCAGCACCCGCTCGATCGCGAGCCGAGTCTCCGTGCCCCCGGGCGCGACCGCCACCAGCGGCGCCACCGCGATCCGCCGCCGAAGCCACCCGCTCATGTCCATCGCAGCGCCCCCTCCCGCCACGCGTACAGCACCGCGATCAGCAGCACCGCCAGGAACCCGAACATCTCCACGACCGCCGAGGCCCCGATCTCGCCCACGACCACCGCCCACGGATACATGAACGCCATTTCCATGTCGAACGCCAGGAAGATCATCGTGATCGTGTACCAGCGCACATGGAATCGCGACACTGCATGTTCGACAGCCGCGGCCCCCGACAGATAGGGCATCCGCTCGACAGCCTCCGAGGCAACCCGCACCGCCCGAGCGCCCGCGAACAAGACCCCGGCCGACACCGCCACCACGCCGATCAGAACAGTCAGATTCGCTACCACGCGCCCGACCACCTTCCGTGCCCGTCGCGATGCAGACTACTAGCCGACTACGTAGTCATCCGGCATTGACGAGGGTGGATCGCGGCCGGGTCGCCCGGGCGGATCGGCTCTACCGAATCGGCAGGGCGGTCAGGATTTCCTCGGTGGCGGCGGTGACTCCCAGGCGGGGGAAGATCTTCTCCATCGAGTGGGCGTGGGAGACGGGGTCGCGGTCGGAGGTGGCGTCGGTGGCGATCACGACGTTGTAGGCGTGCTCGTGGGCGGCGCGGGCGGTGGATTCGACGCCGATGCTGGTGGCGATGCCGCCCAGGACGACGGTGGTGATGCCGCGGCGGCGGAGATGGAGGTCGAGGTCGGTGCCGTGGAAGGCGCCCCACTGGTGCTTGGTGATTCGGATGTCGGCGGGGTGGGGGTCCAGGTCGGGGAGGATTCCGTCCCAGCCCGGGGGCGGGGTGAAGGCGCCGGCGGGTTGCATGGTGCGGCCGGGCGGCAGGTCGGAACCGTCGGGGGAGAAGGAGACTCGGACCAGGACCACGGGGAGGCCGGCCGCGCGGAAAGCCTTGGCGAGGGCCGCCGAGTTGGCGACCACGTCGTCGGTGGGGTGCGGCTGGGTGGGGGCGGCCACGATGCCGCGCTGCAGGTCGATGAGGACCAGGGCGGAGTTCGGGTCCAAGAGAGTGTCCGTCACAGCGGGATCCTTCGGTGGGAGTGGGGGATCGGGTTCAGTCCTCGACCAGGCGGGCCAGCAGGGGGATCGCGGCGATCAGCGAATCCTGTTCGGCGGGGGAGAGTTTGGTGGTGATGGCGGTCGCCAGCCAGTCCTCCTTGGCGTGGTGGGCCAGGCGCAGGAGGCGTTCGCCCTCGGCCGACAGGGACAGCAGGATCTGCCGTTGATCGGTGGGGTGCGGGGTACGGGTGACCAGGCCGCGGTCTTCGAGGGCGGCCAGGGTGGTGCGCATGGACTGCGGGCGCACGCGCTCGGCGCGGGCCAGGTCGGCGACCGAGAGGGGGCCTTCCTGGCCGAGACGGCTCAGGGCCACGGCCTGGGAGGGTGTCATCTCGAAACCGGCTCGCGCCGAGCGGAGGTGGCGCAGCAGCCGACTGGCCACGACGCGGAGTTCACTCGCGGCGGCCGTGACGTCGGCCGATGGACCGGCCTCTGCGTTCGAGCTCACCCTCCCAAGGTGGCACAAGGAAGGAAGACTTGCAAGTTTACCTGTCAAGTTTGCTGCGGGTGGTGATCGAGTCGGACAGGCGGGCGTGGAGGAAAGCGGTGATATCGGTGCGGGCGGCCTTGGCCTGCGGCACCAGACCGGGCATGGCGATGAAGGCGTGCGGCGCGCCCGGGTACTCGGACAGTTGGACGGGGATGCCGAAATCGTGGAGGCGTTCGGCGTAGCGGCGGCCCTGGTCGGCCAGCGGGTCCAGGGTCGGGATCACGACCAGGGCGGGCGGCTGGCCGGTGAGGTCGGCGTACAGCGGCGAGAGCGGGCGCGGGTCCTCGCCCGGCGGGACGGCCAAGCGCCGGAACAGTTTCAGTCGGGGCAGATTCAAGGTCGGGGTCTCGGCGTAGTGGGTCATCGTCGGGTAGTCGAACATGGTGTCGGTCAGGTCGAAGGCCGGGTTGATCAGCACCTGCGCCAGCAGGGGCAGCCCGGTCGCGGCGGCTCGGATCGCGGTCAGAGCACTGATCAAGGCGCCGCCGCTCTCGCCCGCGAGAATGACGCGCGCCGGGTCGATGCCCCATTCTCCGGGCTGATTCAGGATGTGCCGCAACACATCCCAGTCGTCATCGACGGCGGCGGTCAGCGGGGTGTCCGGCGCGATCAGGCGATGCTCGACGGAGACGATCACGGCGGGCAGCTCGGCCGCGAGATGGCTATTGCCCCAATCGCATTGGGCCGCGGTCCCCGCGAAGCCGCCGCCGTGCACGTGGAGGACGAGCGGCAGGGCGCCCGTGTGCTCTCCGACCGGACGGTACACCCGGATCGGGACCGCGCGATCGGGGAAGGTCACCTGCTGCCATTCGATGCTGGTGCCGCGCGCCGGAAGCCCGGTGACCACTCGCATGAGCTTCGAACCCGCCAGGCGATTCGCCCCCGCCACGTGGGCGGTCAACTCCTCGGGCGTCAGGGCCTCCCAGTCGGGGTCCTTGCGTAACGAGTGCAGGATGCGGATTCCGCGCGGTGGCTGGTCGTACTTGCCGGGCCGGGTCTGGTTCTCACCGTCGTGTCTGGACATGGATCCCAGCATCGGCGGGTTTCGTCGGGGTGTATTGAAGAAATGTTCCCGGCGCGACTCAGCGCGCGCCCGCCCGCCCACGCGACCGGGTCGACCGCCAGCCACGGCGCGTCGGCGAGAGCCGTCGGCGTCAGGCCCGCGAACGTCATCGTCTCCCGGCTGAAATGCGATTGATCGGCGTATCCGCTCTCCGCCGACACCCGCGCGGCGCTGCTGCCCGCGGCGAGCCGATGGGTGGCGTCGTCGAATCGGACCAGCTGCGCGGCGCGCTTGGGCGTCAGACCGATCTGGGCTCGGAATCGCGACCACAATCGCTTGCGACTCCACCCGATCTCGTCGGCCAGTGCTTCGACGCGAATCTGCCCGCCGCTCAGGATGATTCGCCGCCAGGCGTAGCTCACCTCCGGGTCGACGGCAGGTCCGCTCCGTTGCCTCGCGGTCAAGGCGTCGTCCAGGATCGCGAATCGTTCGTCCCAGGAACGGCTCTCGTGCATGCGCTCGCGCAGCAGCTCGACCTCACGCCCCCACAGTTCGCCGAGCCCGATCACGCCACCGGACACCTCCGGCGAGCCGCCCAGCGTCGCGTACGCCACCACCGGCGAGAGCCGCACCTGCAGCAGGTCCACCTTCTGCGCCTGCCCGTACACCCCGATCGGGCACAGGCCCACCACGCCGCTGCCCGTGGCCCGGCTCCCGCCGGCATCCTCGGCCATCACCATGTCCCCGAGGTCGATGAACATCGTCACCGCCGGGAACGGCACCACCGGCAGATGGTCCGGGCCCGCCGCGCGCGCCCGGAACCCGGCCATGCTGACCCCGGGGCAGCGGCCCGGCAGTGTCGGCACGGTGACATCCACCAAGGTCCCGGCGACAACGACCGAATCGGCAGCCATGGGCCCATGGTACGAGCCGCCCGCGTCGAGGCCGGAAACGCGATGGCCGATTCCCGCCGGTCATCTCGGATCGGCTGGGCCAGAGTAGGGGACAGAAGCGAACGAGACGACGCAGGAGGAAGCGATGAGCGTGTACACGACAATGGCCAGCCCGGTCGGCGAGCTGCTGCTCGCGGGCGAGCGGCGCGGGACCGGGGTGGAACTGACCGCGGTGTCGATGGCGGGCAGTAAAAGCCTTCTGGTGGAAGGTGACTGGGAGGCCGACGCGGATGCCTTCGCCGACGTCGTCGACCAGCTGACCGCCTATTTCGCCGGGGAGCGGGACAGTTTCGACCTCCGGATGGGCGGCCGCGGCACCGATTTCCAGCGCCGGGTGTGGCAGGCCCTCGACCAGATCCCGTATGGCGTCACCGTCACCTACGGGGAGATCGCGAACCGGATCGGCGCGCCCCGGGCGGCAGTGCGCGCGGTGGGCTCGGCCATCGGCGCGAACCCGCTGCTCATCGTGCGTCCCTGCCACCGTGTGATCGGGGCCGACGGGTCGCTGACCGGCTACGCCGGGGGCATCGAACGCAAGCAGCTGCTGCTGGAGCTCGAGCGGGCCGCGTGATGACCGCCGTCATCGGTGGCGCCGCGGCCGGGGTCGCCGATCAGGGCTGGTCGTCCCTGGCCGGTGAGCTCGACGCGTACGGGCACGCGCTCACCGGGCCACTGCTCACCGCCGGCGAATGCCGCACGCTCGCGGCACTGTACGACGTGGACGACCACTTCCGGTCGACGGTCGACATGGCCCGGCACCGGTTCGGCTCCGGCGAGTACCGCTATTTCACCCACGACCTGCCCGAGCCCGTGGCGGCATTGCGGGCCGCCCTCTATCCGATGCTGCTACCCATCGCCCGGGACTGGGCCGCCCGGCTGGGACGGCCCGGCACCTGGCCGGATCGGCTCGAGGACTGGATCGACCAGTGCCACCGGGCCGGGCAGACGAAGGGTTCGCAGATCCTGCTGCGCTACGGACCCGGCGACTGGAATGCCCTGCACCGGGACCTGTTCGGGGACATGGTGTTTCCGCTCCAGGTCGTGATCGGGCTGGATGTCCCCGGCGTGGACTACACCGGCGGCGAGTTCCTCATGGTCGAGCAGCGGCCCCGCGCCCAATCGCGCGGCGCGGCGATGGCCTTGCCGCAGGGGCACGGTCTCGTCTTCACCACCCGCGACCGTCCGGTCCGCAGTACCCGAGGCTGGTCGGCCGCGCCCATGCGACACGGCGTGAGCCTGGTTCGATCGGGGCGGCGACGCACCCTCGGCCTCGTCTTTCACGACGCCTGACCATGCGCGAGACCGAGCGCGACAGGGAGACCGTGCGTGACAGGGAGACCGTGCGTGACAGGGAGTACGTCCTGCTCGGGGTGGACGGCCGCCCGTACCGCAGCCGCACGCCCGGCGTCCTCGGTGGCCATCGCCGCTTGAAGATCTACGGCCGTCTCGACTGTCCGGCCGCCCTGCGCGCCCTGGCCCGCGGCGGCTACGTATCCCATCGCGTGTTCTTCGCCGACGAGCCGACCGCCATCGCGGCCGGTTACCGACCGTGCGCGGTGTGCTCCCGGCCCGCCTACCGGGAGTGGCGCGCCGGCCGGGCCGGGTGAGCCCGTCCACCTCGACAAACAATCAAGACCAGTCGGTACCTATACCCTGGACCCCATGCGTGCCACCCTCGTCCGACAGCGAATCATGGACGAACCGCTGTGGTATCGGCCGGACCGTTAGTCGCTCGGTGACGTGGAAACCTATCCTGGGGACGTGAGTGTGGAAACCATCGGTGAACCGGGACCCTTGCCGCGTGGCCGGCACGGGCTGACCCGCGAGCAGGTGGAGGCCTCGCAATACCAGCGCTTGTGCACCGCCGTCCTGGAAGCGGTGGGAGAGCTCGGCTTCGCGGCCACCACCGTCGCCGATATCGTGACCCGCGCGCAGGTGGCGCGCCGCACCTTCTACTCCGTCTTCGGCGGCAAGGACGAATGTTTCGCCGCCGCCTACGATCTCGCGGTCGGGGCCGCGCTGGAACAACTGAAGGACACCGTCACCGGGCTCGAAGGCGTGACCTTCGCGGACCGGGTGCGGATCTCCTTCGAGATCTATCTCGGCTTCCTCGCCGTCCAGCCCGGCGCGGCCCGCGCGCTGTACGTCGAAACCCTCGCCGCCGGACCGGGTCTGGTGGCCCACCGGCTGCGCGTGCATGACCGATTCGCCGACTACATCATGGCGGTGGCACAGGTCGGGGTGCGCGACGGCGATCTGGTGGCCGAACCGGATCGGGAGATGGTGGACATGCTGCTCGGCGGGATCGACGATCGGGTGCGCGCCTGCCTGCACACCAAGGGCGCGCAGGCGCTGCCGGAACTGGTGCCGCTGTTCACCCGCACCGCCGTCACCATCGCGAGCACCCCCGCGTCCTGACCGCTGTTCCCCGCCACAATCCCCGGGCGGTCCGGACCGCACACGCTGTCACCTGGCACAACGCCGGTGACACGGGCGGTGGCCCGCTCCTACGGTCGCAAGGGAATTCGACGCGTTCGGTCGGGTTCGCAGAACCGTAGGGGAGAGTTCATGAGACCGACCATCCGTACCCGCGGCAGCGCCGTGTTCGCCACCGTCACCGCGTTCGCCGTGGCCTTCGCCACCGGCGTGGCCAGCTCCGAACCCGAGGCCGCGCCCGATGCGGGCAGCTCCTCGGGCTCGGCGGTGGTCAGCACCGCCACCGACACCGTGGGCGTGGGTCCGGAGATGTCGGCCTTTCTGGGCGCTTTCGCCTACGGGCTGACCCACCCGGACGCCGCGCCGCCGGGCGCCAACGACTGGAACTGCAAGCCGAGCGCCGAACATCCACGACCGGTGGTGCTGGTGCACGGCACCTGGCTCAATACCTACGACAGCTTCGCGTTCCTGTCGCCGCAGGTCGCGCGGGCCGGATTCTGTGTCTTCGCCTTCAATTTCGGACGGGAGACACCCCTGGGGGGCGGCGGCATCGGGCCGATCCTGCCGGGCCGCTTCGGCGTCGGGCCGATGGGGGATTCGGCGAAGCAGCTCGCGGGGTTCGTGGATCGGGTCCTGGCCGCCACCGGCGCGCCCGCGGTCGACGTGATCGCGCACTCCCAGGGCGGGCCGGTCACCAGCCAGTACCTGAAATTCGAAGGCGGGCAGGGCAAGGTACGCAAGGTCGTCAGCTTCGGCGCGACCAGCCACGGCACCTCGCTGCTCGGCATCGCCACGCTGGGCCGGGTGATCACCAACCTCGGGGTGAACATTCTCGGCTTCTATCAGCCGTTGATCGGCCAGTCCAATACCGAGCAGGTCGTCGGCTCGCCGTTCTACGCCAGGCTCACTGCCGACGGCGACACCGTGCCCGGGGTCGAATACACCGCCGTCGGCACCCGCCACGACGAGATCTCCAACCCCTACGAGTGGACCTTCCTCACCCCCGGCCCCGATGCGAGCGTGGAAAACATCACGCTGCAACAGGATTGCCCCGAGGACGTGTCCGACCACCTGACCGTCATGTACTCGCCGCGGGCGGCCTCGATCGCCCTGCGCGCCCTCGACCCGGTCGCGCACCCGGCCCTGGTCTGCACCTTCAACCCCTGGATGATCGGCGGCAGCGGCCACATCTAGCCGCTGCGGTACGGAAAGGACGACGATGACGATCGGCGATGCGATCGAAACGAGCAGTGTCACAACAGAACCGGAGGCGGTCGGCGGAAGACCGCTGCTACCGGGGGAGGATCCGTTCTATCGATCGCCGATCGACCCGGCGTCCGTCGCGCCGGGCACCATCCTGAGGTCGCGGCCCGTGCGGCTGGCCCTGTTCGGACGCATTCCGCAGCGCGTGCGAGCCTGGCAACTGCTCTACCGCAGCACCGATCTCGACGGTGCGCCCGAGGCGACGGTCACCACCGTCCTGCTGCCCTGGGACGCCGACCCGGCCGTGGACCGGCCGCTGGTGTCGTTCCAGTGCGCCATCGACGCGGTCGCCCCGAAATGCTTCCCCTCCTACGCTTTACGGCACGGCGCCCGCGCGCTCGGGGCGATCCCGCAGGTGGAGTTCCCGCTCATCGCCGCCGCCCTGGCCCGCGGGTGGGCGGTGTCGGTGCCCGACCACGAGGGCCTCAACGGCCACTTCGGCGCGGCCCGCGAACCGGGCCACCGCGCGCTCGACGGCCTGCGCGCGGCCCTGCGCTTCGAGCCGCTCGGGCTGTCTCCCCGGACCCGAATCGGGTTGTGGGGCTACTCCGGTGGCGGACTGGCCACCGTGTGGGCGGCGGAGCTGGCGGCGAGCTACGCGCCCGAAATCGACATCGTCGGCGCGGTCGCGGGGTCACCGGTGGGCGATCCCGCCGAGGCGTTCGTCCGGCTGAACGGCTCACCCTTCGCGGGGTTCGCCATGGTGTTCACCTCCGGTCTGCGCCGCGCCTACCCGGAACTCGACGGCTGCGTGCGCGGCCTGGTGTCGCAGGAGTACCTGCGGCTGCTGGACAACGCGGAATCCATCGCCACCTTCCCGCTGCTGGCCCGTTACGCCGGGCGAAACGCCAACCGGCACATCCGCGGTGGGCTCGGCGCGCTGCTGACCCGCCCCGAGATGCGGGCCGTCCTCGACGACATCCGCCCCGGCGCCGAGGCTCCCGCCATGCCGTTGCTGGTCGTGCAGGGTGTCAACGACGAGGTGATCGCGGTCGCCGACGTCGACGCCCACGTGCGGCGCTACCACGAGCGCGGCGCTCACGTGCGCTACCTGCGCGACCGGCTCAGCACGCATCTGCCGTTGCAGTTCATCTCCATTCCCGTGATGGTGGACTGGCTGGCCGATCGCCTCGCCGATCGCCCGCTACCGCCGTCCGAGGTGCGTACCGTGTGGTCGGTCGCCGCCTCCCGGCGCGCCGTGCGCGAACACGGTCACTTGGCGGCACTGGTCGCGACCATGGTGTCGGGCCGCCCGATCCGCACCCGATCGGACTTCCGGTAACTGCGCGCCACCAGCGCCGACCGCAGATACCACAGCCCCGACGGCTGCGCCGGATCGAATCCGGTCAGCTGCCCGATCCGCTTGAGCCGATTGTCGACGGTATTGGTGTGCACGCCCAGCAAGCGCGCCGTATGCCGTCGACTCAGGTCGTTGCCGATATGGCGGCGCAAGGTTTCCAGCAGTTCGGGATGGGCGTCCAGCGGATCGAGCAGGGTGCCGAGATATTCGCGGGCCGGGCCGGGGCGGGTGAGCTGGTATTCCATGGCCAGGTCGTCGAAGCGGTGCAGGCCGGGTACGCATTCCAGGCGGTGCACCATGTCGAGCAGTTCGTGCGCCTGCTCGGCGGCCTCGGGAATGCGCGGCGTCTCCGCGTGGATGACCGTGGCGGTCACCGGAACCTGTGCGGCCGTGGACAATCCGGAGATCAGGTCGGCCAGTTCGTCCCCGGTCGCGGCGGTGGCGGGCAGCAGCACGGTGCCGCCGTCGGCGCTCAGCAGCGACAGCGCCCGGCCGTCGCCGCGGCGGGCCAGCTCGGACTGGATGCGCCGCAGCTTGCGCCGCGCCACCACCTCGCCGTCCACGCGGGTGTCGGATTCCCCCGGATGCGGCGGAATGCTCAGGGCCAGCACGTGATACGACTCGTCGATCTCGATCCCGCCCGCGCGGGCCATGGTCGAGGCGGGATGCCCGGCCAGCAGTGCCGAGGCCACGGTGTGCACCGCCGTGTGGTGTTCGGCCACCACCGCGCGGTGCTCGCGCACATAGGCCACCGCGAAGGTCGAATCCACCATGGCCAGCACCTCGAACAGGCGGCGCGCGGTCACCGCGAGCCGGGCGTAGTCCTCGGGGCCGGTGGCGTCGACGATGAGATCGAAGCCCAGGGCGAAGCCGTCGTGCACTGCCCGGTGGATGGTGCCGATCGGAATGCCCTCGCGCGCCCAGTCCGCGCCCGCGCGTTGCAGCCGTTCGATCTTGGCGCTCACGTCCCGGCCCTCGAGGACGCCGGCGGCCAGTTCCAGGCAGGTGCGGGTGACGGTGGTGACCTCGCCGCGCAGCGCGTCCCCGGGCAGGGTGCCGCAGCGGGCCACGTGTTCGGCGAAATGTGCGACGAGGGCGGCCGAGAGACCGCGCGCGTCGCGCAGAGGTCCGGAAATCGGTGCCGCCGTGAGGGGTTGCGTTGCCTTGATCATGCGCGTTGCCTCCACAGCAGTCTGGGAACGCTGGCGTTCCTACTGGACCGTAACTGTAGCCGGGGTCACGTTTCGCGGCAATATGCGTGACCGGTCCTCACAACGGCGAATACCGCACTGCGCGTTGGGGCGACAGCGCGGTCATCGCGGCGGCGGTGCGGCCGAGGATGTCTGGCCGCCGCTGGATCAGCTGGTCAGGCCCGCGAAGAAGGCTCGGATGTCACCCGCGAGCAGGTCGGGCACCTCGAGCGCGGGAAAGTGGCCACCGGAGTAGAACTCCGACCAGTGCACGACATGGTGAGCCTGCTCCGCGAATCGGCGCATCGCGTAGTCGCCGTTGGCGAACACCGCGACACCGGTCGGCACCGTGCCCTTCGGCTTGGGCATGAACATGGTGTGGTCGTGAAAGCGCTCGAAGTAGTAGTCGGCGACGCTGCGCGCGGTGTCGGTGAGCCAGTAGACGGCCACCGTGGTCAGGATCCGGTCGCGGTCGATGGCCTGCTCGGGCAACTCGTGACGCTCGTCGGTCCACTCCTGGTACTTCTCCACGATCCAGCCCAGCTGTCCCGCGGGCGAATCCGCCAGCAGCTGCGCCAGCGTGTGCGGGCGGGAACCGGCCAGGTTCATGTACGCCGAGCCGTCGTCCTGGAAGCGCTTCATGCCCGCCAGCCGCTTCCGGTCGGCCTCGCTGAGCGCGGCCATATCGGCCGGATCACCGGTCGGGAAGGTGACCAGGGCGTTCACGTGCACACCGATCACCTGGTCGGCGTGCTCGCGGGCCAGGCGCGGGGCCACGAACGCGCCGTGGTCACCGCCCTGCACGCCGTAACGGTCGTAGCCGAGGCGCGCCATCAGCTCGGCCAGGGCGGCGGCGACTCTGCCGTCGTGCCAGCCGGTTTCGGTGAGCGGGCCGGAGAAGCCGTGACCGGGCAGGGTCGGGATGACCAGGTGGAAAGCCGGGGCGTCGGGGTCGCCGTGGGCGGCCGGATCGGTCAGCGGGCCGATCAGGTCCAGGAAGTCGGCGGGCGTGCCCGGCCAGCCGTGGATCAGCAGCAGCGGGGTCGCGTCCGGGCGGGCCGAGCGGATGTGCAGGAAGTGCAGGCGCTGGCCGTCGATCGCGGTGGTGAATTGCGGGTGCGCGTTGAGGGCGGTCTCGACCGCGCGCCAATCGAACTTCTCGGCCCAGTAGGCGGCGAGCTCGCGCAGGTAGGCGGTGGGCACGCCGCGCTCCCAGCCGGTGCCGGGGATCTCGTCGATCCAGCGGGTGCGGGTCAAGCGGTCGCGCAGGTCGTCGAGGTCGGCTTGCGGGATGTCGATGACGAAGGGGTGGATGGCGCGGTTCTCGGTGTCGCTCATGCCATCGAGTTTTCCGATAAAGACCGGGTGGCCACATCACGACAATTCGTTATTTTGTGTCCGGGCTGGGCGAAATGCGAAGGTGCGGCATGATCGTGGCGTGGTGAGTTTCCCCGGCAGCAGTGTCCTGGTCGGTCGGGCCGCGGAGGTGTCCGCGGTGGTCGAGGCGGTTGGTGATGCCGGCACGCAGACCGTGCTCATCGCGGGCGAGGCCGGGATCGGGAAATCCCGGCTGGTCGCGGAGTTCACCGAGCGACTCCGCGGCGACGCGCTGGTATTGCTCGGCCGATGTCCCGAACTCGGCGCCGCGGGTGTCGCCTACGCGCCGTTCCTGACCGTGCTGCGCGGACTCGTCAAACGACTCGGCGGTGAGGCGGTGGCGACGCTGCTGCCGCCGCATCCGGCGCTCGCCAACTGGCTGCCGCAGCTGGCCGTCCACACCGGCGGCGCGGCGCCCGAGGCCGATCGGATCCGGCTGTTCGGTGAAATCCTCACGCTGCTGGAGCAATTGGCGATGGCCCGGCCCGTCGTACTGGTGCTCGAGGACCTGCACTGGGCCGACGACGCCAGCCGGGAGCTGCTCACCTTCCTGGCCGCCAATCTCGCCGACGCCAATGCGCTGCTGGTGGGCACCTACCGGCCGGGTGAGGCGGGGCCGCTGCGCGGACTGGTCGCCGAACTGCGCCGCAACCCGGGCGTGCACGTCCTGGAACTGCATCCGCTGACCCGGCACGAGGTCGGCCGTCAGCTCGCCGCCCTGCTCGGGCGTGAACCCGGAACCGAGCTCATCGCCAAGGTTTTCGACCGCAGCGGCGGCAACCCGCTGTTCGTCGAGGCGCTGGGCCAGTGCCCCGACGAACTCCCCGCCGATCTCGCCGACCTGCTCCTCGGATTCCAGACCGGTCTGTCCGCGCAGGCGCTCGCCGTCGTCGCCCCCGCCGCAGTCCTCGGCTCCCCGATCCACCACGACCTCCTCGCCGCGACGGCCGACCTACCTCCGGACGAACTACCCGGCGCCCTGCGCGAACTCGTCGACCGCCACCTGCTGCTCACCACCGACACCGGCTACGAATTCCGCCACGGCCTCATCCGCCAGGCCATCTACGACCACCTGCTCCCCATCGAGCGCAGCCGCCTGCACACCCGCGCCGCCGCGGCCCTGCACGCCCGCGGCGACACCCTCGACTCCGAATCCCACGCCGAACTCGCCCGCCACGCCCGCGCCGCCGGAGACCTCGACCGGGCGCTGCGCGCCTACTGGTCCGCCATCGCCGGAGTCCCCGCCACCCACCCCGAACGCCTCCGCCTCCTCGAACAAATCCTCGCCCTCTGGGACCGCGTCCCCGCCCCCACCGAGATCCTCCCCACCACCAAACTGTCCGTCCTGGAACAGATCGTCGACGTCGCCGTCGCCTGCGGAGCCACCGAACGCGGCATCGCCGCCGCCGACGCGGCCCTGGCCCTCCTCGCCCCCGCGGCCGCCGCCGCACCCGCCACGCTGCCGGTATGGAGCCAGGACGACGACGCGGTCGGCGAGCGTCCGCCGCTGCCCCTGGATGGCGGGACCGTCGCGGGCGCGGTCGGCGAAATCGACTATGCCGGTGCCGATTCCGAGCGCTCGGCCCGGATGTACCGGCGGCGCGCCTACCTGCGTGCGACCACCGGCACCGGGCCGGGAGCGGACCTCGAGCGGGCGCTGGCGCTCATGGCCGAGACCCCGGACAGTCTCGAGAGAGCCGAGGCGTTGGTGCAATCGGCTGCCGCGCGGGTGTTCCAAGGCGACGCGGCCGGGTCGGCGGCCCACGCGCGCGAGGCCCTGGCCATCGCGCGGCGGCTCGGCGCGGACGCCTTGGTGGCGCGGGCGCACGCGCACCTGGGCCTGGCGGGGGCTGCGGCCGCCGGGGGCTCCCTGGCGGCCGACACGACCGATGACGGTAAGGCCGGCGTGGCCAGTGACACCGATTGGGCGCTGGAGCATTTCGCGCGGGCGCATCGGGCGGCGGCGCTCGCGGGGGATGCGCGGATCGTGGTGGATGTGGCCACCTGGGAGTCGGCGGTGCTGGTGGGGGCGGGGCGGTACGAGGCGGCCATCGCCGCGGTGCGGCAGGGGTTGCGGGCGGCGCACGAGTCGTTCCGGTTCGCGGAGTCGGCGCCGATTCTGTTCGTGAAGTGGGGGCAGGCGCTGGCGGCCCTGGGGCGGTGGGACGAGGCGCGGGCGGTGGTCGACGAGACGCAGCTCGCGCAGTTGCCGCCGTTGAGCAGGGCGGCGTTGTTAGTGTGCTTCGGGCGGATCTCCTTGGCCACAGGGGATTTCGTGGCAGCTGGGGAAGGGGCCGTCACCGCCGCGCGGCTGCTGGGGGACAGTCGGTGGGCGGCGCAGTATCGACTCGAACTGGCGGCTTTGAACTCCACACTGGCATTGGTGGGAGACGACGAGGGCGCGGCGGCGACGGAGTTGATCCGGGCACTCGAAGGCGGCGACGGGGTCGGGACGCTGTTCGCGCATCCGCACGAGGCATGGCCGCTGGTGGTGCTCGGCGCCCGAATCACCGGAGCGCCACCGGAACTGCTCGCGCTGGGAGACACGCTCCCGACAGCGTCGCCGGTGGACGCCGCCCAGCGTGCCGCGTTCACCGCGCACCTGGCGGGCACCGCGGCCCGGTGGTCGGAGGCCGTCGCGGCGTGGCGCGGTGTCGGACGGCCCTACGATGTGGCCATCGCCCTGCTGGGTCTCGCGGAAGCGGCAGCGGCCGAAGGCAATCGGATCGAGGCGGCGTCGGCGCTGCGAGAGTCGCTCGACATCGCCGCCGCGCTGGGCGCGGTCCCGCTGGCCACAGCGGCCACAGCGGTGGCCGAGCGGGCCCGCCTCCCGCTCGACGGATCCGCCGAGCGCGCCCCGAAAGCCAAGCGCGGCACCATGTCCGGGCGCCACGGCCTGACCGCACGTGAGCTCGACGTCCTGCGCCTGGTCGCCAAGGGCCTGAGCAATCGCGCGCTGGCGGCGGAATTGTTCATCAGCGCCAATACCGCCGGGGTGCACGTCTCGCGGATTCTCGCCAAGCTGGGCGTCGCCAGCCGGACCGAGGCCGCCGCCTTCGCGCACGAGCACGGCCTGCTGACCACGGGTGACAACGACTGAGCCTCAGGTCAGCCGGGGCGGCATGCCGAACAGGTCGAAGATCTCGTCGAGCTGGTAGACGATCAGATTGGTGATGAGACCGTCGCGCACGGTGAAGACCTGCAGGGTGTGCCGCTCGTACCCGTCGCCGTCGCGGGAATAGGCCGCCAGGCCGGGCTGGCCGTTGGCCCACACCGGCTCCAGCCGCCAATCGGAGCCCTTCCACTCGAACACCCGCGCCATGAACCCGACATACGCCGCGCGGCCCAGGTACCAATTGAGCATGGGCGGCATTTCCATGATCACGTCGTGGGACAGCAGCTTCTCCAGGGCGCTCAGGTCGGCATTGCGGAACGCGGTGACGTAGGTGTCCACCACGGCGCGCTGCTCGGCCCGCTCGGTCACCTCGTCCTCACGAATACCGTTCTGGCCGAGAGTTTTCCGCGCCCGCTGCAACGCGCTGTTCACGGCCGCCGGGGTCATGCCGAGAGCCTGCGCCACGTCGGCGGCGGGCCAGTCGAGCACCTCGCGCAGCACCAGCACCGCCCGCTGACGCGCGGGCAACTGCTGCATGGCGGCGACCAGGGCGAGCCGCAGACTGCCCTGCGCCACGGCGGCATCGGAGGGATCGCCGAGCAGGACATCCGGAATCGGTTGCAGCCACGGGATTTCCCCGCCGTGCACGAGTTCCTCGCGCGGATCGTCGCCCGGTGCGTGCCCGAGCCCCGACGGCATGGGCCGCCGCCCACGCTGTTCGAGCGCGGTCAGACAGGCATTGGTGGCGATCCGGTACAGCCAGGTCCGCATCCCGGCCCGGGTCTCGTCGTAGCTGTCGCGGGAGCGCCAGGCCCGCAGATAGGTTTCCTGCACCAGATCCTCGGCGTCCTGCACCGACCCGAGCATGCGGTAGCAATGGGCCAGCAATTCGCGCCGATATCGGTCGGTGCGCGCCGCGAAGTCGGCGTCCGCCATGCTCTCACTCCTCGAAACCCGGCCCCCACCGGTCGAAACAGGGCCCTGCCGAACTTTCTACACCGCGAGCGATGAATTGGGCGCGCCTCGCCGGTAGGTACTCGTGAGCCGCCACACCGGGCGGCCGCCGACCGAGGAGTAACCATGACCGACACCGCCGTCCGCGAGACCACCGACCGCGACGCCGTCCTGACCGTCCTGAAGGACCTCTACATCGCCTGGGCCGCCAATGACGCCGACGCGTTCGTCGCCGACTACGAGCCCGACGCCACCTCGATCCTGCCCGGCGTGTTCCGCAGCGGCCGCGCGGCGGTGCGGGACGGCATGGCCGCCGGATTCGCGGGCCCGCTGCGCGGTTCCAGCGTCCTGGACGAACCCCAGCAGGTGCGGTTCCCGGCCCCGGACACCGCCGTGGTGGTCAGCCGCGCCGCCATTCTCATGGCCGGTGAGACCGAGGCCCCGGCCGACCGCTGGGTGCTCGCGACCTGGACCCTGGTCCGCCGGGAGAACCGTTGGCTGATCACGGCGTACCACAACTGCGCCGCCTGATTCGTCGCCCGAAATGACCGGTGGCACATCGGCGCGGGAGGTCCCGCGCCGATGTGCCGCCGGAAGGTGTTGCTACGGAACCACTTCCACGATGTCGCCGGGGTTCAGGTAGTTGAAGAACTCCCGCGCGCCGTCCGGGGTCATCCGGATACAGCCGTGCGACTTCTTGTCGACCGGTCCGATGTGGAAGGCGATGTCGCCGTTGAAGAAGACCGCGTACTCCATGGGGGCGTTGTGCATGGTGCTCCAGTGGAAAGGCTTCTTGAAGGCGACGTGGAAGACGCCCGGCGGAGTCTCGTAGCCGGGCATGCCGTGGGAGATGGGGGTGGGGCCGAAGATGACCTTGCCGTTGTCCATCAGCCACGCCTCGTTGGTGCTGAGCTTGAGGCAGGCGCGCGCGCCGGCCGTCGCGCAGGGCGCGTTGACATCGCCGGGGGCGATGCCGGGGATGATCGCCGGAATACCGGGCACGTCCGGTCCACCGGGCCACAATGGTTCGGCCTGCGCGGGCGCCGCCGCGAGTCCTGCGGCCGCCACACCGGCGAAGACCGCCGATCGCGCCGCCAAACCGAGGGAACTTCTGCTGCTCATCGCGTTCGACCCTCTCCTAGCCTTGCCCACCGCCCTGTTCGAACTCGCCTGCCAGGGCGAAGGGACTCTTCCGTTGACACAAGCACGGGACCAAGGGGTACCGGTAGATCATTCTGACTGGTGCCGAGAGCGATTGGCGGGACAAACCGCGTCAGGCGCGCCGACACGCCCGTTCGAAATGCACGGCGCGCCGAATCCGCCCCGCTCCCGGGTGTGGCGGCGGGTTCATTTGACCGGGGGCAGCGTGCGTTCCTGCGGGTCGACGCCGGTCGGCCGGTGCGCGCCATTATTGGGAATGTTCGGGCGTGGCGCGTTGGCGGATCCGCGAATCTGCTGGTCGTCGGGCGGATTGTTGCAGTAGTTCCAGCGTCCGAAGGTGCGGTCGGTGGCGATGGTCGCCGCCAGCGCCGGCACCGGGTACTGGCACCACGGCCGGCTCCAGATGTCGACGATGGTGTAGAACTCGCCGTCGTGCGCGGGCACGCCCATGGCGGAGGTGCCGATGACGAGGGCCGGGAACAGCGCCCGCACCGCGGGCAGCCGCAGCAGCGCGGCCTGCACGATGGCCTGCATGGTGGTGGCCAGGCTCTGGATCGGATCCATGTTCCGGTCCAGGGTGCCGTCCAGGACGGCGATCTGCTCGGGCGCGCGATCGAGCAGTCCGCGCAGTTCGCCGTCGGCGGCGCGGGCCTGTTCGACCAGGATCGACGAATTGCGGGTCACCGTGGCCAGATCCGGCTGGGCGTGCGAGGTGGTTCCCGCGATGACCTGCAGGTTCCGCAGCAGGCTGACGGTCTGCGGGAGCCGGTTGTCCAATCCGGTGGTGGCCACGCTCAATCCCTCGATGAGCCCGCGCAGTTGATCGGGTCCGCCGCCGAGCGCGATGTCCATCTGATCGAGGATCACCCCGATCTTGTCCGGATCGATCGAGGCGATGAGCTCGTTGCTGTTGGTCAGCGTCTGCCACACCGGCGTCGGGGTGCTGATCTTGCTCGGGTCGAACCGCACCACCTGCCCGTCGTGCAGGAACGGCGGCGCGTCGGTGTGCGGCCGGAAATCGATGTACTGCTCGCCCGCGGCGGACAGCGCCGCCACCGCGATCTCGGTGTCGGCCGGAATCCGGTACTTCTTCTCGATGTCGGCCGTCGCCGCGATCCCGGCCCCGCCGTCGATGATGTCGACCGATCGGACCGAGCCGACCCGGAACCCGCGCCAGGTCACATCGTTACCGGCCTGCAAACCGCCGGAGCGATCCAGTTGCACGATGACCGAGTAGGTGTTGCCCGGTCTCTGCACCCGCGCCACAGTGATCAACAGATATCCGGCTCCGACCGCGAGTAGCAGGATCAGAGCCAGATTCGAGTAGAGCAGTTTATGTCCGCGCAGCACGCTCAAGAGGCCCGCCTCCACCGCTGAATAGCAGCCAATAGGGTTCGATGCACAGCAACTACCAGGCGAAACTGCGCGCTATCTAACCACAGTCGGGCCGCTGGACCCGGCGGGGGCGGGTGGACCGGGCGGGGCGAGTTACAACGTCACCCCTTCCGCAGCGCGCCCAGGTGCGCCTCGATGGCCTTCACGGCCTGGCCGACCCCGTCCTCGGCGGCGATCCGGGCGGCCAGCCGGGTCGCATTGTCGCGCAGCGCGGTATCGGTGGTGGCGCGGCGGAGGGCGTCGGTGAGCCGGTCCTCGGACATCTTCGAGTACGGGATGGTCGCCGGGCTCACGCCGAGATCGATGAGGCGCTGCGCCCAGAACGGCTGATCGGCGTAGACGGGCGCGCCGATGGCCGGGACGCCGGCGCGCAGGCCCGCGGCGGTGGTGCCCGCGCCGCAGTGGTGGACCACCGCCGCCATGCGCGGGAACAGCCAATCGTGCGGGGCCTCACCGATGGTCAGCACATCGTCGCCGCTGACGTCGAGATTGAGCCAGCCGCTCTGCACGACGCCGCGCACACCCGCCCGGCGCAGGGCCGCGGCGATGATCCGGCCGGTGCGGGCGGTGCCTTCCGTGCTGTCGGCCATGCTGCCGAAACCGATGAACACCGGCGGCGGACCGGCGGCCAGGAAGTCGGTCAGTTCGGCGGGCGGTTCCCAGCCGTCGGGGCGCGGCGGCCACCAGTAGCCGGTGACCTCCAGACCCGGCCGCCAATCGGCCGGGCGTGGAACGACACTGGGGGAGTAGCCGTTGAGCATCGGCCAGCCCGCCGCGGTCCGGGCCCGGCGCAGGTCGTACACCGAGATCGGGGGCAGTCCGAGTTCGCGGCGGAAGAAAGCGACAGTGCTCGCGTAGAAGCGGTCGTTGAACCAGGCGCCGAAATCGGCGGCCAGCCGGTTGCCGCGCGCGCCGAAATCGTGAGCGCCGTACGCGGACGGCGCGTGCTCGGCGGTGGCGGACAACGGCTGGAATCGCAGCCCGATCGACGGGATGCCCTTGGCCTCGGCCAATGCCAGGCCCGCGTACTCCGTCGGGGGCGGCAGCAGCAGGACATCGGCGGGCTCGTCGATCAGCGCACGGATCATGCCCAGACCCAGGCTGCGAACTCCCTTGGGGGAGGAGAACTTCCATCCCGCGGAGAGCCGATTGACATCGGGATCGGTCATGTCGATGTCGATATCGTGGGTCATCTCCCGGAATTCGAGCCCGCATCCGGTTATCTGCTCCGCGAACAGGGTGTGCGCGGCCACCACCACCTCGTGTCCCGCGTCGCGCAGCCCCACGCCCAGCCCGGTCAACGGCGCGATATCGCCGCGACTGCCGATGCCGACCAGAATGATCCTGCTCATCGGACCTCCACACTCTCGATAATGGTGAGCCAGCGGGTGACGATGGCCCGCATCCGGTCCGCGCCGATCCCGCCGTCGGGGGAGTGCACCGAATAGTGCACCTGCTCGACGCCTTCGGGCTTGCTGGTGCCCAGGAACAGGCTCATGTCGAACATCTTGAGCCGGGCCTGCTCCCGCGAATGCGCGTCGGGAATCCACACGCCCACGTCGCCGAGGAAGTTGAAATAGAACTTCGGCGAGTTGAAAGTCAGGAAATGCGACCAGCTTTCGGGGTGATGCCAGCGCAGCAGCGTGAAATCCTCCGGGTGCGTGGGATATCCGTCGAGGGCGTCGTGCAGCCGGTCACCGAGGGTGCCGGTGGCGGGGCGCAACAGCCACGGGTAGTCGTCGGAGATCCAGGCCACCGTGCGCGACAGGTCGGTGCCCGGCCGCAAGCGGCTGTAGCGGCCGTGCTTCTGCACGGTGATGGGCCGGGCCACGCCGGTCGCGTCCTCGATGGCCAAACCCAGTGTGACGAGCAGGATCCGGGTGTAGCTGGCCCCGAGCGCCGCGGGCAGTTCGACCAGCAGCCGCTGTGCCAGCGCGCCGTCGATGACGCCGTCGAAGTGCGCCGATTTCGGGGTGGCGGGCCGGTCCAGGGTGGTCGGTTCGATATCCGAGGCGGCCAGCCAGTAGTCGCGTTCGCCGACCCGGGTCTTCGCGTACTCGTCGAGGAATTCCGCCCACTCCGATCCGGTGATCGGTTCCGGCGGTAGCGTGATCTCCTCGCCCGCCTCCCATTGCCGGGCGTAGGTGGCGATGTCCTCCCACAGGACCCACATGGAGATGCCGTCGATGGCGATGTGGTGGGCGGTGAACAGCAGGATGCTCACGTCGAAGGAGCGGGTGAGCAGTACCGCGGTGACGATCTTCCCGGCGGTCGGGTCCAGCCGGAGATTGGCCGCGGCGGACTGCTCCTGGATCAGGGTCGTGAGCGCCTCGGCGTCGAGGTGCTCGATGTCGATGGTCCGCACGTCGACGCGGCCGGGGTCGATGACGCCGCCGGACTCGGGCTCGATCTCGCAGGACGCGTTCTCGCCGTAGCTGTATCGGCTGCGCAGCGATTCGTGGGTGTCGATCAGGGCGTTGATCAGCTGCCGCGCGTCCTCGAGGCCCATGCCGACCGGGACCGGGCAGGGGATGGTGACGCCGAAGACGGCGGGATTCTCGTCCCAGGTCAGGAATTTCCTGGCGGCGGCCGTCAGCCGCCCGGGGCGCAGATCTGTCATGAATTTCCTCTTGCCGGTTGTCGGGTCATCGAACGGTGGTGAGGGACAGCACGTCCTCGCCGAGCAGGCGCAGGCTGTCCCAGCCCGCCTCGATCGGCAGGCCGCCGATCAGCGGGTTCATCAGGATCTCGGTGCGCCCGGCCGCGATCTGGTCGCGCAGCTGCGCCGGGGTGAGGATCTCCAGATAGCCGTGGGCGCGCAGGGACTCGACCGAATCCGGCACGGCGTCGTGCGGGCGGTGAATGCCCTCGCGCCCCCACGACGCGTACTCGCGGATCTCGGTGAGAATGTGCGGGGCGAAGTCGTGCCAGGCCCGATCCGGATCCTCGTGCAGCAGGGTGTGGCGGCTGTCGGGCTCGGGTTTGTGGATGTAACCGCTTGTGCCGCAGCGGATCAGCTCCCGCTCGTAGAGTTCTTCCACCTCCGGCGCGGGCAACGGCAGGGCCAGCCCGAGCCCGAAGCGCGCGGCCCGCCGCGCGGTCGCCGGGCTCATTCCGGCGACCAGCAGCTGCGGATGCGGCTTGCTGAACGGTTTGGGCGTGACCTCGAAGGACTGCCCGCCTCGCCGCACCGGCTCGTCCCGCCAGGCCGCGAGCATGATCTCCAGCGCCTCGTCCATGAGCGTGCCGCGCCGCGTGAAATCCCTTCCGAGCGCGGCGTATTCGGACGGTCGGTACCCGATCGCGGCGAGAACGGTGAGCCGCCCGCCCGCCAGATTGTCGAGCACCGCCAGATCCTCGGCCAGCCGCACCGGGTCGTACAGCGGCACGATCAACGCCCCGATGCTGATCCGGATCCGCTCGGTACGGGCCGCCACCGCCGCCGCCATCAGCAGCGGCGCGGGCAGCCACCCGGTGCCCGACCCGTGGTGCTCCTCGACATTCACCACCGCGAACCCGACCCGCTCGGCGTACTCGGCCATCTCGAGCGCAGCGCGATACCGCTCGTGATTCCCGGCCCGAGGGTCGTCGACATTGGTCATATTGAGCTTGAGCGCCGCCACCACGTTCATGCCAAGCAATATCGAATGACCCGGTGCCCCAGGACAACCTGCGGAGAAGCCCCAGTCAGGTGCCGTGTGCGGAGTTGACACCACCGGCAGAGGCGCCGGGTGTCGCGCTGCCACCGGTGGGGGTGCCAGACGGTGTGAGAACTACTCCGGGGGTTCGTCGAGGAGGCCGAGTTGGGCGGCGCGCACGCCGATCTGAAAGCGGCTGCGGACGTCGAGGCGGGTCATGAGGCCGGCGATATGGCGGCGGTAGGTGCGCAGGGACATGTCGAGGCGGCGGGCGGCTGTCTCGTCGACGAGGCCCAGGTTGAGGGTGTTGAGGACCGCGCGGGCGGTGGGGCTCAGCTCGATGGGGTCGGTGGGGCCGCGGCCGGCGAGGCCGTGGCCGGATTGCCAGCTGAGCAGGGCGAATTGGTGCAGGGCGCGGAGCAGGGCCGGTTCGCGGACCAGGTAGGCGTAGGGGTGGTCGGCTCCGGCGCCGCTCCACAGCACCGCGACGGTGCGATCGAGGATCAGGACGTTGTGGAAGTCGTTGTCGGTGACGCGGATCTGCGCCCCGAGCGAGGATTGCCGCAGCAGGGGTTGGTGGTCCCGGATCTCCAGATAGTCGGGGGAGTAGAGGAGCCGGACCTCCTTGCCCGCGGCCAGCAGGTCGTCGACGACCACCTGACCCAGGCGGAGGTGATCGGTGGAGTGGGTGGGGTTGGAGACCGCCACCACCGCCTCACGCCGGGCGTAGCGGAGCAGGTGGTGGACGTCCTGGTCCCAGTGCCCGTCCTGGCTGAACCGGACGATCCCGGTGGCCAGGTGCCCGGTCGCGCCGGTCGGCTGTCGCTGCATCACTTCCCCGATCCTGGCAGGTGACCGGCGGTTTCCCCGGAATCTGGCAGCTTCCTGCCAGCGGGGCGGATCCGGCCCGGCCGATTCCTACCTTCCATTTATGCACATCAGTTTGAGCGACGAACAGCACCGCCTGCGCAAGCGGCTGCGCGAGTATTTCGCCGACCTCGCCACCCCCGACGTGCGGGCGGCGCTGCGGTCGGGGCCGGGCGGGGAGCACGGCGACGGAACCGTCTACAAGGAGGTGGTGCGCCGGCTGGGCGCGGACGGCTGGCTGGTGCTGGGATGGCCGGAAGAGCATGGCGGACAGGGACGTTCGATGCTCGACCAGCTCATCTTCCTGGACGAGGCCGCGGCCGCGGGCGTGCCGCTGCCGTACCTCACCGTGAACACCGTCGGGCCGACCATCATGCGCTACGGCACCGAGGAGCAGAAGGCCTGGTTCCTGCCGCGGATCGCGCGGGGCGAACTGCACTTCTCCATCGGCTATTCGGAGCCGAACGCGGGCACCGACCTGGCGTCGCTGCGCACCCGCGCGGTGCGCGACGGCGACGAGTGGGTGGTCGATGGCGAGAAGATGTGGACCAGCCTCATCGAATACGCCGACTACATCTGGCTGGCCGCGCGCACCGATCCGGCGGCGGGCAAGCATGCCGGGCTGTCGGTCTTCATCGTTCCGACCACGGCGCAAGGGTTCTCGTGGACGAAGGTGCACACCATGGCCGGTGTCGGAACCAGCGCGACCTACTACTCCGACGTGCGGGTGCCCGCCGCGAACCTGGTGCACGGCGAGAACCGCGGCTGGGCGCTGATCACCGATCAGCTCAATCACGAACGGGTGGCGCTGGCCTCGGCCGCGCCGCTGGAGGAGTCACTGCGCCAGGTCGTCGCGTGGGCGCGCGCCACCACGCTGCCGGACGGGACCCGGGTCATGGACGCCGAATGGGTGCGCCTGCACCTGGCTCGCGTGCACGCCAACATCGAGTACCTGAAGCTGCGGAACTGGCGGACCGCGTGGGCCGCCGATCGTGGTGAACTCGGCCCGGCGGACGCCTCGGCCACCAAGGTGTTCGGCACCGAATTCGCCATCGAGGGCTACCGGCTGCTCATGGAGGTGCTCGGGGCCGCGGCCGTGCTGCGCGCGGACTCCCCGGGCGCGCTGCTGCTCGGACGGCTCGAACGGTTCCATCGCACCGCGCTCATCCTGACCTTCGGCGGCGGGATCAACGAGGTGCAGCGCGACATCATCGCCAAGAACGCCCTCGGGCTGCCCGTCACCCGCTGACCCGAACACAGGAGCAGGACAATGGATTTCGAATACACCGAGGCGCAGCGGGATCTGTCGGGACTGGCCCGCGAGCTGCTCACCGACTGGGCCGGACGTCATCCCCGCCCGGACGACACCGGGTTCGACGCGCGGCTGTGGGGCGCGATGGCCCGTGCGGGACTGCTGGAGGCGGCGCTGCCCGAGCAGGTAGGCGGCGGGTACGGGCTGCTCGAACAGTGCGGCGTGCTGATCGAGATCGGCCGGACCGTCGCCCCCGCGCCGTATGCCACGAGCATCGCCGTGGTCGCGGCGGTGCTGGCCGAATTCGGCGACGACGCGCAGGTGCGGCGCTGGCTGCGGCCGATGCTGCGGGGTGAGGGCACACTGGCGCCCGCACTCGCACGCGACTTCGCGTCCTTCGAGGCCGAGCGGGACGAGAAGAGCTGGCGGGTCCGGGGTTCGCAGTCGGTGGTCGCGGCGGGAGCCTTCGCCGACGGGTACCTGGTCGAGGCTCGCATCGGGGCGAACTCGGTTCTGCTGCTGGTGGATCGGGAAGCCGAGGGCGTCACGGTCACCCGGCAGCACGCGGTGAACGGCACCGACGCTGCCCTGCTGGAACTGGATGCTGTCCTGATCCCGCGGGCCGCCGCGATCTCGGCGCCCGAAGCGCCCGCGTGGGCCCGGCGCCGCGCGGCCGTGGCCGTCTGCGCCCACCAGTTGGGCGTCCTCGAACGGGCGCTGGAGATGACGGCCGAATACGCCCGCACCAGAAAGCAATTCGACAAGCCGATCGGCGCGTTCCAGGCGGTGCGTCAGCGCCTGGCCGACGCCTACATCGATGTCGAGGCGGTACGCCTGACCCTGTGGCAGGCCGCTTGGCGGGAATCGCACGGCCTGGCCGCGGAATCCGAGATCGACGTGGCGAAGTTCTGGGCGTCCGAGGCCGGTCACCGCGTCGCGCACACCGCCGTCCACGTGCACGCCAGTACCGGCATCTACCTCGACTATCCGATGCAGCGCTACTTCACGGCCGCCAAACGAGCCGAGTTCGAATCGGGGACGGCCACAGCGCACCTGCGCGGCCTCGGTCTGGCCCTGGATGCCCCGGTGTGATCGCGGGTGGTGCGGTGGAGCCGTCGCCGCGGTGGGCGACGGCCGTCCGACCCGCATGAACCGAATGCGCACCCCTCGTGACGCATGCGGCCATGACCTCATCGCGCGCGGGAACCCCGGAGGTTGCAGCTCCGGGGCGCCCGCGTGGATGCAGGTTCCCACGGGCCGATAAAAAGCGAATAAACGTTCTCTATGGCTGATCCGGGGCTGGTGAGAACAGGGTCGCGGGCGTCGGGGCGGGCAGTCCGGCACGACGGAAGATCTCGGCGGCGTCGGCGTGCTCGCGGGCGGCGGCCTCGGTGTCGCCGACGCGGGCGGTGGCGCGCAGGAACAGGGCGCGGGCCCGGTCCAGGGGGTCGGCGGCCTTGCTCAGCAGCCGCAGGGCCTGGGTCGCCTCGGATTCCGCGGCGGCATCGTGCCCGGCGCGCAGGTGGATCTGGGCCAGCCGGGTGCGGGCCCAGCCTTCCCACAGACGCACACCGTTGCGGTGGGTCATGCGCACCGCCTCGGCCGCCAGCTCGAGCGCGAGCTCGTGGTCGCCGAGCATGGACCGGGTGGCAGCCAATTCGTGGGTGGCCCAGCCCAGCGCGACCGCGTTGGACGATTCCTGAGCCAGCGCGATGGCCCGCTCGGCCACCGCCACCGCCTCGGCGTACTGCCCGGATTCGCACAGGGTGCGGGTGGCCAGCGCCAGAATCCAGGCTTCCAGCGAGCGGTCGTCGAGGGCCCGGGTCCAGGCGATGGCATTGGCGTAGTGCCGGTGCGAATCCTTGGTGTTGCCGACGCGCCGATCCGCCACCCCGAGCAGGATCTCGGCCAGCACCTGCAACCGCCGCTCGGCGTCGTCGGCGGGCTGCGAGATGGGTTGCAGGAATTCGAGACTGGCCTCGACCTCGCCGAGCCCGATCTGCATCATGGCCCCCAGCGCCACCCGCAGCCGCCGGGCGCTGGCGTGGTCGCCGTCCCGGATCGCGGTGTCCAGCAGGGCTTTCAGACCGTCGGCGAGTTCGCGGGCACGGCTGCCGGTGTCCATCAGCTCGGCCATCACCCAGGCCAGATCCGCGGCCAGCGCCACCGCCCGGCCGCCCAGCCGGGCCGCCTGCCGGTGCAGGGCGATGATCACCGGGCGCTCGATGTCGTTCCAGGACTGGCCTTCCGCGCCGCCGGCGAAGGTGTGGCCGGGGACGGTGGTGGGCACCAGCAGCAGGGTGGTGTTGCTGTAGTCCAGTGCGCCGAGCAGGTTCTTGGTGCTGGCCAGGTAGTAGTCCAGCAGGCGGGCCACGATCTCGGCCTCGCTCTCACCGGCGTCATGGCTCGCGTTGGTTCCCGCCAGGCGCGCGGCGAACAGGCGCAGCAGGTCGTGGAAACGGTAGCGGCCGGGCGCGGGCGTCTCCAGCAGACTCAGATCCACCAGGGATTCGCACACCAGCTCGGCCTGGGGCACCGGGACGCCCAGCAGCGCGGCGGCGCCATCCACCGGGAAGTCGGGCACATCAGCGCGGGCGAGGGTGCGGAAAGCTCTGGCCTGCTCGGTGTTCAGCTGGCCGTAGCCCAGCCGGAAGGCGGCCTCCAGGGTGAGGTCGCCGGTCTGCAGCACCTCCAGCCGCTGGTTCTCGTCGGCCAGCCGCGCGACCAGGGAGGCGATGGTCCACTGCGGGCGCACCGCCAGCCGCGCGCCGACGATCCGCACCGCCAGCGGCAGGCACGCGCACTGCTCGATCACCGCGAACGCCGCATCCTGTTCGGCGGCAACGCGTTCGGCCCCGAGGATGCGGGTCAGCAGGGTCATGGCCTCGGCGGGTTCGAGGACGTCGAGGCGGGTGCGGCGGACCGCGGGCAGTTCGGTGAGCGCGGAGCGGCTGGTGATCAGGACCGCGGTGCCGGGCGTGCCGGGCAGCAGTGGCGACACCTGGGCGGCGTCGCGGACATTGTCGAGGACCATGAGAATCCGCTTGTCGCTCAACAGGGTCCGCAGGTGCGCGGCGCGGTCGTCGACACCCGCCGGGATATCGCCCTCGGCGACCCCGAGGCCGCGCAGGAAACCGCCCAGGGCGTCGCCGGTGGGCAGCGGGTCGGGGTCCACGCCGCGCAGGTTCACATACAGCTGGCCGTCGGGGAACCGGTCGCGCACCTGGTGGGCGATGTGCAGGGCGAGGGTGGTCTTGCCGACCCCGCCCATGCCGCCGACCGCCGAGATGGCCACCGCCGGTCCGCCGCCGGTGAGCTGGGCCGCGATCTGCTCGGCCACCCGGGAGCGGCCGGTGAAATCGGCGATGTCGGGCGGCAATTGGGCCGGGGCGAGCCGGGTGGGGGCTGGGCGCGCGACGCTCGGCAGGTCGGCGCGCAGGATGCGGGCGTGCACCTCGCTCAGTTCCGGGCCGGGTTCCACGCCGACGCCGTCGACCAGGGCGCGGCGGGCGCGGCCGTATTCGTCGAGCGCCTCGGCCTGACGGCCGCAGTGGTAGAGCGCGGTCATGAGCAGCGCGCGGAAGCGTTCCCGCAGTGGATGTTCCTCGATGAGCGGGCCCAGTTCGGCCACGGCCTCGGCGCTGCGGCCGGTTTCGATGTCGAGGGCGAGCCGGTCCTCGAGAATGGACAGCCGCCACTGCTCGAGGCGGGCGCGCTGGCGTTCGGCGTAGGGGCCGGGCAGTCCGCCCAGCGCCGCCCCCTGCCAGCGGGACAGCGCCGAATCGAGGGTGCCGCGGGCGCTGTCGGGGTCGTCGTGCCGCAGTCGTTCGGCGGCCGCGACCTGGCCCGCGACGTCGTGAATGTCGGTGCGGCCGGGCGGTAGTCGCAGCACGTAGCCGTCGCCGACGGAGACCAGCAGGCTGGAGGGTCCGCGATTGGCGCGGTCGGGTTCGAGTTCGCGGCGGAGTTTGGCGACATGGGTGCGCAGCGCGGGGACGGCGCGCAGCACCGGGTCCTCGCCCCAGATGCCCTCGACGAGCTCGGCGGCCGTGACCGCCTTGCCCTCGCGCAGCAACAGTGCGGCGAGCACCGCCCGCCGTTGTGGCGGGCCCAGATCCAGGGGCGTGTCCCCGCGCCATGCGCGGACCTCGCCCAGTACCGAGAACCTCAGCAAACCGACCTCCCCGTTCGGCAGTCTAGAGGGGCCGGGTCGGCGCCGATCAGCCGCCTGTCCTGCACCGATCCTCACCTTTCACCGTCCGGGAACCGGCCGCGCCGCCGCGAACCGCCTCCATCCTGCGCGCCACCGGGCCGATTGGTGTGTCATTGGCCGGTTCCAAGCCGCCGGAGCGACTCTGATCGTGGGCGACGAACCGGACGCCCCCGAATCCCTGGAGGCATCCCATGCGGTTGAAGTCCGCCGCCGTCATCGCCTTATGCGCCCTGTCATTGGGCATGGCCGCCTGCGAGGCGGGGCACACGCCCACCGGTCCCGGCGGCGTCGGCACGCCCGCGGTGACCACCGACCTGATGGTCGACCAGCAGCGCGGCCGCTAGCACTTCGCGGCCGCCTCCGACCGGATGGCCAACGGGCCCGAGACCGATGGCCGCATCGACGTGAACCTGCCGCGGGTCAAGGTCGAGGGCACCGGCACGGGCCTGAACCGGCCCGCCACCCCGGCCTGCACCTGTACTTCCCGCGGGGCCGGATCACCCCCAATCCGGCGGCCGCCATCGACGTCACCGTCCCGTGGTCGGAGCGGAAGGGCGTGTTGAAGCCGGGCACGCCGGCGACCCTGTCGAGCTGATCGACTGTCGCCGAACCGATATCGCACGGCCGTCCGCCACGCCGATCGAAACCGGACGGCTGCTATCGGTGCCCCGTAACCTGGGGAGGTGGCAATCGGTGACACGTCGCGCGGCGCGGCGCGGCCCGGAATCGCGTTGGCCACGGTCACCGCGGTCCTGTTCGTGACCTTCCTCGACACGACTGTCGTCAGCGTCGCGCTGGCCGACATCCGCTCGGATCTGAGCACCGATGTCCAGCTGCTGCAATGGGTCGTCAACGCCTACACGCTGGTGTTCGCGAGCCTGATGCTCGCCGCCGGATCGCTCGGCGACCGGTGGGGTCGCAAACGGGTGATGGTGATCGGACTGGTGATCTTCTGTGCGGGATCGGTGATTTCGGCGCTGGCGGCGAGCGTGCCGGCGCTGATTCTCGGGCGCGCGGTCATGGGCCTGGGAGCCGCCGCCTCCGAGCCCGGCACGTTGTCGGTGCTGCGGCAGGTGTTCCCGGACGCCCGAACCCGCGCGAAGGCGCTGGGGGTGTGGGCGGCGGTGTCCGGGCTGGCACTGGCCGCGGGGCCGGTCCTCGGCGGGGCGCTCGTCGGTGCGTGGGGGTGGCGGTCGATCTTCTGGTTCAACCTGATCATCGGTATCGTCGTGCTGGCGGCGGCGCTGCGCTACGTGCCCGAGAGCGCGGATCCGCAACCGGGGCAGATGGATTGGCTCGGGTCACTGCTCGGTGCGATCTTCCTGAGCGCGGTGATCTTCGCGGCGATCACCGGGGAGAGCCGGGGGTATGACGCGCCGTCGGTGATCGCGTTGTTCGCGGTGGGGGCGGTCGCGTTCGTGGCGTTCCTGATCGTCGAGACGCGAGTCCGCAACCCGGTCTTCGATTTCCGGTATCTGCGGCTGCCGCCGGTGCGCAGTGCGCTGGTGGTCGCGTTCGCGGTCTACTTCGGGGTCTTCTCGATCTTCTTCTTCACCGCGCTGTACCTGCAGGTGATGATCCACTATTCGGCCGGGCGCACGGCGGCGGTGTTCGCGCCGATGGCGGTCGCCATCGTGGCGGGGTCGCTGGCGGCGGGGTTCTGGGTGGCGCGCAGCGGGGCGCAGATGCCGATGGTTGTGGGGTGCGTGCTGGGGGCGGGCGGGATTCTGCTGACCCGGCAGTCGCTGGACGGCACGGTCGAATTCACGCCGCTCGCGATCACGCTGGCGGTGGCGGGGCTCGGGTTCGGAATCGCGGTGGTGCCGTTGACGTCAGCAGTCCTGACCGGGGTGCCCGCCGAGCACTCGGGGATGGCGGCCGCGGCCACCAACACCATGCGGCAGGTGGGGGCAGCCGTCGGGGTCGCGGTGCTCGGGTCGCTGGTCAACGGGTTCCTCACCGCCGACCTGCGCACTCGCATGACCGAATTGGGGCTGCCGGACAACCTGCAACCGATCGCGATCGACGCTGTCGAACGCGGGCGTATCCCGGCCGGCGTCGACCTGGCCACAGCTCTGAAATATGCCCCGCATGTGAACGAGGTCCTGCAGACGGCGACGGTCGCCTTCCATCACGGACTCGATGTGGCGCTGCTGGTTTCGGCCATCATGATCCTGGCCGCCGCGGGGTTCGTCGCCGTGAGCCGATTCGGTCCGGCGCGAAAATAACTGGCGCGAGACAGCTTCGGCCGGGCAGCATATCTCGCATGTTCCCGCAGTCCATCGCCGCATACCCCGCAGTCGCGGGTGCGATGGCTGCGCTCCACCTCCCCGCGCTTGCTCTGGTGGCATCCGCATCCGCATTCGACGGCGCACGACGCTGACCTTCTCCGGGACGTCCCGGGACCTCAGACGGGGAAGGTCGGCTCGCTGCTGAGGTCCCCCTCGAACATCCCGGATGGAGAATTCATCATGGCCAAGCAGGCCTATGTCCGCACCAAGCCGCACCTGAACATCGGCACCATGGGTCACGTCGACCACGGCAAGACCACGCTGACCGCCGCCATCACCAAGGTGCTGGCCGAGCGTGGCGGCACCGCTTTTGTCCCCTTCGACCGCATCGACCGGGCGCCGGAGGAGATCGAGCGCGGCATCACCATCAATATCGCCCACGTCGAATACGAGACGGCGACAAGGCATTACGCGCACGTGGACATGCCGGGGCACGCCGACTTCGTGAAGAACATGATCACCGGCGCGGCCCAGCTCGACGGGGCCATCCTGGTGGTGTCGGCGGACGACGGCGTGATGCCGCAGACCGCCGAGCACGTGCTGCTGGCGCGGCAGGTGGGCGTCGAGCACATCGTGGTCGCGCTCAACAAGTCCGACGTCGCCGACGGTGAACTGCTGGAGCTGATCGAGTTGGAGGTACGAGAGCTGTTGTCCGCCAACGGCTACGACGGCGACGGCGTACCCGTGGTGCCGGTGTCCGGGCTGCGGGCGCTGGAGGGCGACCAGCACTGGTCCGACCAGTTGGTGCGGCTGCTCGACGCCGTCGACGAGTACGTGCCCATGCCGGAGCGCTACCTCGACGCGCCGTTCCTCATGCCCGTGGAGAACGTGCTCACCATCACCGGCCGCGGCACCGTGGTGACGGGGGCGGTGGAGCGCGGTGTGGTCCGGATGGGCGACAAGGTCGCGGTGCTCGGCTACGGCGGCGCGATCGAGGCCGTGGTCACCGGCGTCGAAACCTTCGGCCGCACCATGGAATCGGCCGAGGCCGGCGACAATGTGGCGCTGCTGCTGCGTGGTGTGCAGCGTGGTCAGGTGGCGCGCGGCCAGGTGGTCGCGGCGGTGGGCAGCATCGCCGTGCACACCGGGTTCACCGCACGCGTCCGGCTGCTGACCGCCGCGCAGGGCGGTCGGCGCACGCCCATCGCCAGCGGTTACCGCCCGCAGTTCTTCGTCCGCACGGGCGACGTCTCCGGGCAGGTGACGCTGCCGGAGGGGCGCGCCATGCCGGGCGACACCGTCGAACTGGTGGTGGCCTTGGACCGCGCGGTTCCGCTGGAACCGGGGCTGGGATTCGCTGTGCGCGAAGGCAACCTGACGGTCGCCGCGGGCACGGTGCTCACGGTCGACGGGTAGGCGTCGCGTGCGAGTGGTCGAGGGCGGATCGAATCCGTCCTCGACCACGATCACCCGATGTCGAGACACCCGGGATTGGCCGGGATTCTCTGGTCCCGCGCCACGCCCGTCCACAACCATGGGTCCATGGAACGAGGGCACTACGGTGACGATCATCTGGCATTCGCCGAGCTGGCGAGGGGATTCGTGCGCAAGGAAGTCGCGCCGCACTACCTGGGATGGGAAGAGGCCGGGATCGTGCCGCGATCGGTGTTCGCGCGGGCCGGAGACCTGGGGCTGCTCGGATTCGCGGTGCCGCAGGGCTACGGCGGGCTCGGAGTCGCGGACTTCCGGTTCAACCAGATCCTCATCGAGGAATTCATGGAAGCCGACTGCGCGGGAGTCGGCCTGAACTTCGCGCTGCACAACGACATCTGCACGCCGTACCTGGTGGATCTGACGACCGAGGAACAGCGGGAGCGGTGGCTGCCGGGATTCGTGGCGGGGACCCGGATCGCGGCCATCGGCATGACCGAACCGGGCGCGGGATCGGATGTCGCCGGAATCCGCACGACGGCAGTCGATGCGGGCGATCACTTCGTGGTGAACGGGGCGAAGACGTTCATCACCAACGGCATCAACGCGGATCTGGTGATCACCGCGGTCCGGACCTCCGCCGAACGCCACGCCGGGGTGACCGTGATGGTGCTCGAGCGCGGCATGGAGGGCTTCGAGCGCGGCCGCAACCTGGACAAGCTCGGTCTGCACTCGCAGGACACTGCCGAACTCGACTTCACCGATGTCCGGGTGCCCAAGGAGAACGTGCTCGGGGAGGTGGGGCGCGGATTCACCTACCTGATGCGGAACCTCCCCCAGGAACGGATGCAGATCGCCGTCGCCTGTTTGGCCCGGGCCCGGGTCGCCCTGCGGACGACCATCGAATACGTCGGGGAGCGTGAGGCTTTCGGTCAGCCGATCGGGGCATTCCAGAACACCAAGTTCACGCTCGCCGACGTGGCTACCGAGGTGTCGGTCGCGGAAGCGTTCATCGACAAGTGCGTGCTGGAATTGAACGCGGGACGGTTGACTCCTGCGGACGCCGCCAAGGCCAAACTGTGGGCCTCGGAGATGGAGTTCCGGTGCATCGACCGGTGTCAGCAGTTGTTCGGAGGTTACGGATACATGCGTGAGTATCCGATCGCGCGTATGGCTGCGGACGCGCGGATCACTCGGGTGTACGGGGGGACTTCTGAAATCATGCGGGAGATTATCGGCAGGGATTTGCGACTTACCGGACGGTCGTCATTGTAGGATTTGAATCTGAAATGCCTTGTTATACATACTCATTCGGGTTACGGGTGGAGGTGGAATTGATAGAATAGTGGCATGAAATTGGGTGGGCCGATTCTCAGCGAGGACATCACGGTGGGCGATGCCACCGGTGTGGTGTTCGATGCTGTGGACGTCCTGCTCAATGATCCCCTGGATCCGATGTCGGATGAGGATCTCGTGGAACTGATGCGGGATTGGGAGACAACGCGCCGCCGGATGGCCGCATTCGAGCACAAGCTGGTTCGGGAGATCGAGACTCGGAACCTGCCTGAAAAGGCCGGGGTGAAAAGGGTTTCGAAGTACCTCGAACAGACCCTGCGCCTCGGGCACTCCGAAGCTCGCGCGCGGGTGCGTGCCGCGGAACAGCTCGGGATGCGCCAGACCGGTGGTGAGGTGCTGGAGCCGCGCCTGCCGTGGACCGCCGCCTACCAGCAGATGGGCATGGTGTCGGCGGATTCGGCGCGGCGGATCGCACAGATCATGGACCGCATTCCCGCCGAAATTGCTGTCGAGGATCGGGATCTCGCAGAATTCGAGTTGGCGAGCTTCGCCGCACAGTCCACACCGGATGACCTGCCCAAGATCGGTGACCGGATCCTCGGTTACCTCGACCCCGATGGGCGCTTCACCCGTGAGGTCGATCGGCAGCGTCGCCGTGGTGTGACGCTCGGTAAGCAGGGTGTGGACGGGATGTCGGTGATCACCGCGCAGGTGACGCCCGCGCTGCGCGCCGTGCTCGACCCGATCTTCGCCAGCCTGGCACGGCCGGGCATGTGCAATGGCGATGACGTTGAAAGCCCTTGGACCACAGAAGGGCTCGACGACGAAGCCCTCGCGGGGTTGGAGCGTGCCGCACGGCGTGATCCGCGTACGGCTGCCCAGCGCAACCATGACGCGCTGTTGGCGTTCCTGCGCCCCGAAATGGGACCGGAGAACACCGGCCGGCACCGGGGCCTGCCGGTCTCCACGATCATCACCATGTCGCTCGCGGAAGTCGAGGCCGCCGCCGGTGTTGCCACCACGGCCTCGGGCGGGACTGTTCCGCTGGAAGAAGCCCTGCAGCTCGCGCAGCAGTCCAAGCCGTTCCTGGCGATCTTCGACCACGCCGGACGACCCCTGCACCTGGGGCGCACGAAGCGCCTCGCCAACGCCGCGCAGCGCATGGCCTTGATCGCCACCGAACGAGGTTGCACCCGCCCCGGCTGCAACGCTCCTGCCACCTTGACCCAGGTGCACCACGTCACCGAATGGAACAAAGGCGGCAAGACCGACATCGAAAACCTTACGCTGGCCTGTGATGCCTGCCACGCCCTCATCCACGACGGGCCTGGCGGCTGGAAAACCGTTGCCATGCCCAAGGATTCCGAATACGCGGGCCGCACCGGTTGGATACCACCAGCGCATATCGACCCGAGTCGAACCCCGCAGGTCAACGACCGCCATCACGCGGGTGAGCTGATGGCTGCTTCCCTCGCGCGCCTGCGCGACCGAACCCGCCCACCGGTCACATGGTGGTCCCGCCCCTGATGCAGGTCCGAGCCTCACCAAAGGTGTGGCCCTTCGGGCTGCGTCCCACCACCGCTGCTCATGTTCCGCAGGCGTGCGCAAAGCCAATCGGAAGCGTGGTCGCCTCGCCTGCCCTACCGCACCGGGGCTGACGCCGAGCCGGGAGCCGTTACCCGCCCATCCCAGCCCACGGACTGCACGGATCACCTTCTACAGAAGAGCCCAACCCCATCCCTTCGTTTTCCCCGGGAGGACGCGCGGCCGAGCTGCGAGTGGGGCTGGTAGGTGAGGGGGCCTCGCAAGCTCGGCCACCCTCTCCCTTCTCCAGGCGTCTTTTGTCTCTTGCTCTGTCTTTGGCTTCTTTATCGTTTGAGTCCCTGAGCCGCGGCAATCACACGCTCCATGACGCCTCGTGGCAGTACCCGGCGAATAGCGAACATCAACGGCGCATTGCTGCCCACCGCATAGAGCGGCTTCGGCCGATCGGAGTTGGCCGCCGCCACAATGGTTTCCGCAACCTGCACCGGCGAAATGCCCTTGCTCATCTGAGCATCGAGACGGGCCATGAATTTCGTGAAGTCGGCCGCATGCGGCGACCCATCGGCGATGTACTTGGCCCGGCGCTCACTCAGCCCCGTATCGATCTGGCCGGGCTCGACGGTAGTGATCCACACACCGAACGGAGACTCCTCGAACCGCGCCGCGGTCGCGAACCCGCGCAGGGCAGCCTTGGTCGCCACATAGGACGACCGGTACGGCATCGGAAAGCTCCCGAGCATGGAGCCCACCATGATGATCCGCCCATAACCACGCTCACGCATGCCCGGCAGCACGGCCTGGGTCAATGCCACGGCCCCGAAAACATTGAGCTGGAACAGTCTTTCGATAGCCTCGCGCGGCAGGTCCGACAGCGGCCCGGCCTGGCTCTCCCCGGCATTGTTGATCAGCACATCGATCGCCCCGAGCTCGGCCGTGAACCGTTCGATCGACTCCAGGTCGGTGATGTCCAGCGCGCGGTACTCGACGCCGGGCGCGCGGTCGGCCTCGGCGAGCGCCTCGGGATTGCGGCTGGTGCCGATCACCGTGTGTCCGCGGGCCGCGAAGGCCGCGGCGGTGGCCTTGCCGATGCCGGAGGACGCGCCGGTGACGACCACGGTGCGGGTCGGTGAGCTGCTCATACCGTGCACGTTAGCGGGTGCGTCGGCAGCGTGCTTGGCGGCGTTCGGAGGCGAATTCGCCGGTAACCGAGCGGACGCCGAGCCAGATGCCGATGCCGAACGCGGGGGCCGCGAGCATGGGAAGTAGCAGGATCGCGGTGGAAATCATGGTGGGCAGACCTCGATTGCTGGTCGTCGTCCGAACCGGTTGTGGGTGAATCGCACCGGCGCATCGGCTGTTACGTGACGAATCGTGTTCCGCGCGTCGCGCGCATCACCGCTGCACGATCGAATATGTCGGATGCGCCACACCGGGCGGTCTCGCGTTGATATGTTGCGCCAACCCAATGGGGAACAGACATTTGGGTCGGGAGTAGTCGAAGAGGACAAAGCGCACATGCTCGACTGGGATCTAGCCAGGCACACGTCCGGCGTGCACATTCTGACCGGGCTCGCCAATGAGAGAGGGATGCCGGCGGGGGAGTGCCTCGCCGGAGCGGGTCTGGCGCCTGAATCGGTGGCCGAACAGACCACGGAAGTGACGGCGCGGCAAGAACTTGCGGTGGTGCGGAATCTCCTCGCCCGGTTCGGCCGGGAACCGGGACTGGGCGTGGAGGCGGGAACGCGGTATCACATGTCGCCGTCGGGGCCCTGGGGTCTGGCGCTGTTGGCCAGCCGGACCATGCGGGACGCGATCGTGGTGGCGCCGGGATACGCCGAGCTGGTCTTCGCGTTCGGGCAGGTGACCTTCGAGGAAGTGGACGGCGAAGGCCGGCTGCGGTTCGACGACCGGGACGTTCCGGAGGACGTGCGCGGCTTCCTCGCCGAGCGGGTCCTGGCCGGAATCCAGATGCTCGGCCGGGAGCTGTACTCGGTGAATGTGCCGGTGCGCCGCGTCAGTTTCCGGCACGCCGCACCGCCCGATACCAGCCGCTACCGGTCGGTTTTCGGTGTCGAGCCGCTCTTCGGCACCAGCGTCGACGAACTCGCCTTCGACTCCTCGTTTCTGGACGTCGTCCTGCCCCAACCGACCGAACAGGCCCGCAGCACCTGCGAGCAGATGTGCCAGGAACTGCTGGCGCGCCGCTATGTCCGCTCCGGTTTCGCGGCCGTCGTGCGCGGCGTCCTCATCCGCGATCCGGGTGTGATCCCCGATCAGTCGGCCGTGGCGGCCGGGCTGTTCGTCAGCCCGCGCACCCTGTCGCGGCGGCTCAACGAGGAGGGCACCTCGTTCCGCGCCCTGCTCGACGAGGTGCGCCAAGCCCTCTCGGAGGAACTGCTGGACCGCACCGACATGACCACCGAACAGGTAGCGGCCCGCCTGGGCTACGCCGAGGCGGCGTCCTTCATCCGCGCCTTCCGGCGCTGGCAGGGCTGCCCACCGCAGGAGTACCGCGCCCGCGGGCGTACCCCGGAACTCGTCTAGGGTCTCACCCTTGCGCGGTCAGGAAGCTGCCCGCGTGCAGGGTGGTGCCGAATCCCGGTGCGAATTCACCGTATTCGTAGACGACGCGGCCGCCGACCACGGTGGCCGCGACCGCCCGGTCATTGCGATTGACCATGCGCTGCAATCCCGCGATCCCGGGGAACGGCGCCTCGGCGTACGCGCTGGACGTGCCGTCGAACCCCGCCGGATCGACGACCGCGATATCGGCGCGCCCGCCGGCCCGCAGGCGCCCGGCGTCCAGGCTGTACCAATCGGCGAGTTCGCCCGTGAGCCGGTGGATCGCGGTCTCGATCGGCAGGAACCCCCGCTGATGCGCCCGCTCCAGCATCCGCACCCCGAAGTTGTAGAACGCCATATTCCGCAGGTGCGCGCCGGAATCGGCGAACCCGACCTGCATCATGGGTGAGCGCTGCAACCGGTCGAGCACCTCCTCACGGTCATTGGCGATGACGGTGCGCCACCGCAACGCCGGACCGTGCTCCACCGTCAGATCCAGCATGGCGTCGGCCGGATCGATACCGCGTTCGTCGGCGACCGCGCCGAACGACTTCCCGACCACGTCCGCTTCCGGGCAGGCGACGATCACCGCGTCGTAGAGGTCGCGGTTCCAGACCCGCGGCCCGTACTTCTTGGCCAGGTCCTTGCGGAACCGTCGGCGGTAGTCCTCGTCGGCGAGGAGCTCGCCGCGCTTCATGGCGTCCCGGATATTCAGCGCCGCGCTGCCGGAGCCGAACTCCTCGAACACCACCAGATCCACGCCGTCGGCGTACACCTCGAACGGCACCGGCAGATGCTGCCACCGGAAGCGGGCTCCGCCAACGGTATTCGCGATCCACGCCGACGCCATGGCGGCCCGTGCGGTGGTGCGGTCGGCCTTGACGTCCATGCCCGCGATGAGGGTCGTCTTGAGCGGCGCGCGGAACCGGCCCGCGCTCTGCGCGAAGTACTTGACCAGTTCGGCGCGGGTGGTCAGGTTCGGGGTGCTCTGATGCACCCGGCCGCGTCGCCGCAGCGCAGCGTTCAGCGCCCGGTACTCCCGCCACGTCGCGTAGGTGGACGGCAGCTGCCGGGTCGGGAACCGCACGCCCTCCAGCTTCGAGAACGAGCTGCGGATCGTGGACAGCCCCAGGAATCCGGCGTCCAGCGCCGCCTCCAGCATGGCGCACATGCGTTGCAGCTCAGCGGATGTCGGGCGGGCCTGCGCGTCCACGGACCGACCCAGGCCCATGACCGTCACGCGCATGTCCGAATGTCCCAGGAAGGCGGCGACATTCGCGCCGAGCGGCCGGTCGGCGAGCGACTTCCGGTACGACCGCGGGTCGTCCCAGTCCTTGTGCTCCTTGACCGCCGAGTGCACCGCGTCCCACGGCAGCGCCTCGACGCGCGCGAACAGGTCGGCGCAGTCCTCGGCCTCGGAGTACACCGTCGACAGCGAGCAGTTGCCGAGCACCACCGTGGTGACACCGTGCCGCACCGATTCACCCAGGCCAGGACTGCCCAGCACCTCGGCGTCGTAGTGGGTGTGCACGTCCAGCATGCCGGGCATCACCCATTTGCCGGTGGCGTCGACCGTCCGCTCCCCATCGGGCAGCCCGCCGCCCTCGATGACGGCCACCTTGCCGTCGGTCACCCCGACATCGGCCCGCACCCCGGGTACGCCCGTCCCGTCGTACACCGTGCCCCCGCGAATCACCAGATCGAACCGTGTCATCGCAGTTCACCCCCGTGGATCGGTCCCGCCACGTGGCGGGTGGTTCGTAGACGTTATAAGTGCAGTATCCGCCTGTGGACGGTCACTGTGACAGGAACGACGGTGGCCGGGCGAGGCTCGCGATCGAGTCCTCGCCCGGCCACCCTCGGCACTCTTTTCCTCCGTCGAACGACCAGGCCTAGGCCTTGGTCACCTTCGGCGGGGTCCAGCTGCCGTCGGAGATGGCCTGCTCGGGCCAGTAGGTCCGCAGGATCATCTCGAAATCACCGGGGGGAGTGGGGAGCCAGTTGGCCTCCTTGTCCGCGCCGGGCGACGTCTGCTGGAGGTAGAGCGTGATCCCGCCGTCCGGGTTGCGCACCAGGTTCGGCAGCATCGGCGAATTGATCAGGTAGCGATTGATCGGATTCTCCACCAGCAGGATCTCCGGCAACTTGTACATGGTCACCGACCAGAACGCCCTCACCGGCGGGAGCTTCCCGTCGGGGAAGGTGAGGGTGTAGTTGTTGGCGCCGTTCAGCTTCGCGCCCGTGGTGTCGTTGGTGAGCGGGAAGTACATGGCCTCCGCGCCCGGCAGACCCAGGATGCCCATGACCGCGCCGGCGAAGCGGTACAGGTAGTTCCCCTTCAGCTGCTCGGCGGACCCGAACAGCTGACCGGAGTTCACCTTGCCGGTTTCCAGCTCGTTCTTCTGGAAGTTGTGCAGGTCCGACCAGGCGTCGGCCATGCCGTCCTGGAACGCCTTGCGGTCATCGGCGCTCAGCTTCGCGGGATCGAAATCGCCGTCCGGGCCGATGCCGATCTTCGCGAACCGCTCGCGCAGCTCCTTCTCGTTCGGCTGGACCGGCGCGTACTTCAGCGTGAAGTTGAGGACCTTGAAGAAGTCGAGGGAGGTCTGCTCCTCCTCCGGTGTCAGTGGCTTGATGAAGTCGACCGTCGGCGCGGCGGCCGGCACCGCCTTGTTCTCGAACGACGACAGCGGCTTCACCTGGTACTCGGACTGGATCTTCTTGACGTTGTCGAGATCGGCCGGATCGAACAACTGGGTCCGGTACAACACCATCGAGAAGTCGGTCGCCGAGGTGATGACCTTGTCCACCCCGGCGGGCTTGTCGCCCTTCCAGCCGGGACCGGCGAGCAGGTAAGTGCCGCCGCCGTTCCCGGTGGTCCGGCTTCCGAGCAGGTCATAGACATAGGTGTAGTTGTCGATGAACTGGACCGAGTAGTAGCGCTTCTCCTCGATCGGGGGCACGGTCAGTACCAGCGGCTCGGTCCGCAGGTCAGCGACCAGGAACGAGTACGGTGTGTCCGAATTGGGCGTTTGGACCGCTGTGTCCGCCGGGGTGAAAACCCGGGCGATGCTGTGCAGCTGGTTCCAGTCGCCCATGTACTGGCTGCTGTTCTTGTCCACCACATACGAATTCTCGATGCGGTACATGTCGACCATCGGAAAGCCGTAGGTATAGGCCTCCTTGGCTATCGCGCGCACCTCGTCCGAACCGGTAGCTTTATCGTCAGACTTGGTTCCGCAACCGGCGGCCACCGCGGTGACCGCCGCGACGAGACAAACGGCTGAGACCTTCCAGAACCTCATTCGCTCTCCCACATGTCATGACTCCATTTCGCCGGAGCCGACTCCGGCATTCGGAGACGCTACCGAGCGGAATGACCGGGGAGTCGAATATTTGTGGGCGTGGCGCGGCAACAACTCTAGGGTGTCGATGCGCCGCAGAACGGTTCACAGGATGCCGGAGCCTCCGGCACGGTGCTGGTGGGCTCGTCGAAATAGGCGAGGCTCACCAACATTGCGACAGTGATCCCGAAGAACAGGACTGCCGCGGAAGCGATCGCCACCCATGCCCAATTGAGTCTCGGGAATGTGATGACCGGGGTCCCGTCATCGGCCACGACGAACAGCACCGCCGCGCTTGCCGGGGATCGACGCAGTTGTAGCAAAACGGTGTTACGCCACCAGTTTCCGACCATGGCAGCACACGACCTCCGCAGAAGTTTCGGTGTGATATTGCCGTGAGTACAGCAACCACCAGGCTACGCCCAAAGGGTCCTGATAGCCATAGGCTATTTCTCGAAATACGCGGTTGCGGCTGAGTAGTTCTGCGGTGTTCTCCGAGCGGTCGCCGAACGAGGATGAAAACCGTTGTCACAACCATTGATCCGGGAGGGCCATGAACCCCGATGCGCGACGACCCCGCGGACTGGGCAAACGGGCTTGGCTCACAACGCAATTGGTCCGCCGGACGCTACGTGCCCTGGCCCGGTCCCGCTTCGTCCAAGTCACCGTGCTCAACCGCGATCGGGTGCCCGTGACCGGTCAGGTGATCATCGCGAGCAACCACATCTCCCTGCTCGACGCGGTCTTCCTGTGGGGTGCGCTGCGGCGGCGCGCGGTGGCCATCGCCATGGCCGAGCTGTGGACCTGGCCGGTTGTCGGACGGCTGGTCCGGTTGCTGGGGCATATTTCGGTGGTCCGGCGCGACCCCGACTCCGGGCGCACCGCGGTGAGCCGCGCGGCGCAGGTGCTGCGGTTCGGCGGCGTGCTCATCATCTATCCGGAGGGCCGCCTGGTCCCGGCTGGCGAGCGCGAACCGTACAAACCGGGCGTCGCGACGCTGGCCATGGCGACCAGTGTCCCGATCATCCCGGTCGCCACCACCGGCACCGACGGCGTGCTACCCATGCGCCGGGGCGGCACCCGCCGCCGATTCAACCGCCACCATCCAGTTACCATCCACTTCGGAACGCCCATCGACCCTGCGGAATTCGACAACCCGGAGAAACTCCTGGACGTTCTGCGACACGAGATCGAGGGTATGCGCGGCTGAAAACCGATGCGCTCAAACCGTTTCCGGCACGATCGCGTCGGCCTCGATTTCGACCAGCAGCGCGGGGTCGATCAGGCTGCTCACCTCGACCATTGTCGCCGCCGGGCGGATCGCCGCGAAGACTTCACCGTGCGCCTTGCCGACCTCTTCCCAGCGGGAGATATCTGTGACGAAAATGCGGGTGCGCACGACATTCTCGGGTGTCGCGCCGACTTCCGCCAGCGCGGCCACAATTCGGCGCAAGGCTTCACGAGTCTGCTCGGCGATATCGTCGCCGCCCACCGCGCCGCCGTCCGAATCGACCGCGGTGGTCCCGGCGACCGATATCCACGGGCCGACCCGGACCGCGCGCGAATAACCGACGATCGGCTCCCAGTGCGCGCCGGAGGAAACATTCTGTCGCTGCGTCATGCGCCCCATTGTGCATCGATGATCGCCGGAAGTTGTTGCCGCCGTAACTTGCCCGCCGTGGTGCGCGGCAGTTCCGGGACGAAGACGATGTCGCGCGGCACCTTGTACCCGGCCAGCGTCGTCTTGATGTGCCGCTGCAAGGTGCGGGCGTTCACCCGCGCCCCGGGCTCCAGCACGACCGCCGCGACGAGCCGCTGCCCGAAATCGTCGTCGGGGACCCCGACCGCACCCGCGTCGGCCACCGCCGGGTGAGCCAGCAGCGCCTCCTCGACCTCCTGCGGGAAGACGTTCTCACCGCCGGAGACGATCATGTCGTCGGAACGGCCGTCCACGAACAGCCTGCCCTCGGCATCGAAATGGCCGAGATCGCCGGAGTCCATGTGCTTTCCGACCATCTCTTTGGTCCGGCCGTCGCTGTAACCGTGGAACATGCTCGGGTTCTTGTTGACGATCCGGCCGGTGACGCCGGCGGGCAGTTCGCGGCCGTCGCCGTCGACGATGCGGATGTCCACGATCCCGGTGAGCGGGCGGCCGACGGTGCCGGGCGCGGCCCGCAGATCGGCGGGTGTCGCGAAGGTTCCGACACCGGTCTCGGTGGAGGCGTAGCCGTTGAACAGCACCTCGCCGAACTCGTCCTGGAACGCGGTGGCCAGCCACGGCGGCAGGGGAGCGGCCCCGCACACCATCATGCGCAGGCTCGACAGATCGTGGCCGCGCCGCACCTCGGGCGGCAGCGCCATCACCCGGCCGAGCATGGTCGGCACCACGCACACGATCTGCGCGCGATGCCGCTCGATATCGGCGAGCAGGGTCGCGGCATCGAAACGCTCGTGCACGACCACGGTCGAACCGAGCAGGAACGCACCGGCGGTGGCCAGGAACCCGTAGGTGTGATGCAGCGGCGGCGCGATCACCATGGGCCGGCCCAGACGCGGGATCGGCGCGACCCGGGCGAGATCGCCGACCGCCAGCAGCATGCGTGGACTCGGAGATCCGGCTGTGCCTCCGCCGAAGGTGCGCGGCGCGCCTTTGGGCACCCCGGTGGTCCCGCCCGTGAGCAGGATCAACGCGCCCCCGGACGCGGGCTCGCGCACCGGCGGCCCGCCCGCCGCGACCAATTCGGACACCGTCGGCAGGCCACCGGCTGCGCCACGGACCACCACGCGCCGCCCGTTGTACCCGGCCTTCTCGATCTCGTCGTGGAATTCGCCGTCGTAGAGCAGCAATTCGACGCGTTCGCGATCGAGTACCTCACCGATCTGCGGCCCGGCGAAACCGTAGTTCAACGGCACCAGATCCGCCGAGAGCCGCGCGGCCGCGTACGCCGCCAGCACGAATCCGCGATGGTTGCGGCACAACACCCCGACTCGCTGCCCATGCCCGATCCGCCAGCGCGCTCGTAGCGCCGCCGCCAGCGCCCGCACCTGCCGGTCCAGCTCGGCCGCGCTGATCGGGCCGTCGTCGTCGATCATGGCGGGCCGGTCCGGGAACCGCGCCGCGAACAGCGACAGCGCCGTGGCCAGCCCGACGCCGTCGCGTAATGCCATGGCCAGCTGGGGAATCCGGGAGGGCGGCAGTTGCTCGAGCACACCGCTGGCCGGAATCCGCCCGGCCACCGTGACCGCATCGTCGAGCAGATTGACCGTGCGTTCCAGGCGGCCGAGTGGACCGGCCCAATCCACCGGACGGTTGTTCCAGTTCCCGGCCTTCGCGTACAGCGTCAGCATGCGTTGCGCCGCCGGGGAACTGTCGAGCGCGTATGACAGGGGTGCGCTCACCCGCTCCCACCACGGGCGAATCGCCAAGGGGCGGTCCACGATCGCCCGGCACACCAGGCTCGCCGCCTCCTCGGTCGACATGCTCGGGGCGTAGCGGTAGATCCGGAAGGGGCCCAGCATCTCCGAGCGCACCAATTGCAGGTGCACCGTCGTGACGTCGATGCCGTCGGCCCGCAATTCCGGTGCGGCGCCGCGCATCCAGGAATTGAACGCCGACTTCGAGGCGATATAGGCGGTCCAGCCCACGCCGGGCCCGTGCACTCCGGCGGTGCTGATGTTCACGATGTGGCCCTGCCGCCGGGCCCGCATGGACGGCAGCAGGCTCATGACCAGCCGCGCGGGGCCGAGGAAGTTGATGCGCGCGGTGTCGTCGATATTGTCCCAGCGGTCCAGGGAATCGGAGAGCCAGCGGCGAATCGACTTGCCCGCGTTGTTGACGAAGACGTCCACGCGCCCGTGATCGGCGAGCACCCGCTCGATCAGCGCCGCGCAGGCATCGGTGTCGGACAGGTCGGCCGGATAGGCGTACACCCGCCCCGGGAAATCCGCCGTCTCCGTGCACAGTTCCTCGAGCCGGGCCGCCCGGCGGGCCACCGCGAGCACGGTCGCCCCATTGGCGGCCAGCCGCAGCGCGGTGGCCCGCCCGACGCCCGAGGAGGCCCCGGTCACCAGGATCACGGAACCGGTGACAGCCGGTGCGAGACGGCGGTCGCTGATGCCGTAGCCGGCCGCGCCGAGCGCGATCCGGACCGATTTCGGCAGTTCGATCATGGGCACGGATCCTCGAGAGCGGAACGGTCAGGCGGGCAGACGGTCGAAGTCGTAGTCCGAGAACGGGAATCGGTGATGCGCCCGGCGCGCCGAGAAGAACCCGGTGGGCCGGATGTACGTCGAATCGCCCTGCGAATTGCGGTAGTAGGTCGGCACGTGCGCGTTCAGTTCGGCCAGGTAGTAACGCATGGCCGCGCCGTGCCGGTAGACGCGGCGGTGATAGGCGTCGTGCGCGTCCTGGCGCACGGCCACACAGGTCGCGTCGCGCCGCCGCGCCTCGGAGATGGCGCGCACCGCGTGGGCCGCGGTCATCTCCACGAAGGCGTGCCAGCCGCTGCCGGTCCACGAATACGGGCCGACCAGGGTCCACCGATTGGGCAGGCCGGGCAGCGCCACGCTCTCGTAGGCCTGCAGGCCGTTCTCGGTGAAGTGCTTGCCCAGATCCAGGCCGTCGCGGCCCACCACCAGACCGGGCGTGTAGGTCTCCGGATCGGAGAAGACGTGATAGCCGGTGGCCAGCACGATCATGTCGAACTCGCGCTCGACGCCGTCGGTGGTGCGCAGGCCGTGCGCGGTGAACCGCTCGATCGGGGTGGTCACCAGGTCGACATTGTCGCGGTTGAAGGCCAGCAGGTAGCCGGTGTTGAGGGTCGGGCGCTTGGCGATCGGGCCGTAGTCCGGGGCCAGGCGTTCGCGGATCTCCGGATCCCGCACCATGAGTCGCAGCAGGCCGCGATAGCCGCGGATGGCGGTGGCGTCGATCGCGCGCAACGCCGGGCGGACCACCGGTAGAGGGGTGCTGGACATGGTCCGCAGCGCGGCGTCGACCGCCACCAGCGCCGCACCGTGCACGCCCGCCTGCACCCCCGGGACGCGCAGCGCCAGCCGGACGGCACGCGGGATCCGCGGATTCGGTTTGGGCAGGCACCAGACCGGGGTGCGCTGGAAGACCGCGAGGCTGCCCACCTCGCCCGCGATGGCGGGGGTGATCTGGACCGAACTCGCGCCGGTGCCGATGATCGCGACCCGCTGCCCGGCCAGGTCGTAGCCGTCATCCCAGTCCGCGGGGCGCTGGATCCGGCCGCGGTAGTCGGCGAGTCCCGGAATCCCGGGATCCACCTTGGGACTGATGAACGCGCCCACCGCGCTGATGACGAACCGCGCGGACAGCGCGCTGCCGTCGGCGAGCCGCAGGGACCAGCGGTGCCGGTCCTCGTCCCACTCCTCGGCGGTCACCTCGGTCCCGAACCGCAGATGCGGGTACAGCCCGAAGCGGCGGGCCACCGCGAGGTGGTACCGCTTCACCTCCGCGCCCGAGGCGAACAGCCTGCTCCAGTCCGGATTTCGCGCGAACGAGTACTGATACGCCAGTGACGGGATGTCGACTTCCAGTCCGGGGTAATGGTTTTCGTGCCAGCTGCCGCCGACCTCGTCGGCGCGCTCCAGGATCACGAAGTCGCGCACCCCCGCCCGCTTCAGCTCGACCCCGGCGGCGATCCCGCCCGGGCCCGCACCGATCACCACGACCTCGTGGTCGGGAGCCGAAAGCCGCTCTGCACCCATCACTCCAGGGTAGGTCTGTCTGGGACAGTGATCAAGGGTTGGGTGCGCAGCGATCCATCACCGCGCTCAATTCCGGTGACCAGCGCAGGATCTCCGCGCGCATCGGACCCGTGGTGCCCAGCTGGGCGACCAGCCCGAGCAGGGTGATCAGCGCGCGCTGGAACGGCATCAGATAGGCGGGGACGCCGAGCTGCCGGTAGGCATTGTCGAGCTTGGGGCTCAGGGCATCCCGGGTGCGGCCGCGCAACCAGTCGGTATCGACTCGGAACGTCTCGTGGCGCAGCAGTTCGGTGAACGGCAGCAGCTTCGCGGCCAGCGCCGCGCTGTCCAGGCCGCGCTGCGCGTCGGTGAGACCGTGCCGCTGGGTCACGGCGTCCAGGTCCGCCGGACCGCCGTGAATGAGCGCGTCGGCCAGATCGTGTACCAGCGCCGGGAACTGCGCGGGCGGCCACACCGGGCACGCCCCGAAATCCACCACGCCCAGACGGCCTTCGGGCAGCGCCCGGAAATTGCCCGGATGCGGGTCGCCGTAGAGCAGGCCCGACTTCGGCGCGGACGACCAGAAGAACCGGACCGCCAGCATGCCCACCCGATCCCGCTCGGCCCGCGAGCCGGTGGTGATCAAGCGCGACAGCGGAATCCCGTCCAGCCACTCCGAGACGATCACATCCCCGCGCTGGGCCACGACCTGCGGCACCACGAAATCGGGATCGCCGGCGTAGGCGTCCGCGAAGCGCTGCTGGTTCCGGGCCTCGGCCTCGAAATCCATTTCCGCGCGCAGACATTCGGCGAGCTCGTCGACCACCGCGCGGCCGTCGACATGCGGGGCGAACACCGACGTCAGCCACGCCAATCCGCGCAACTGCCGCAGATCGCTGTCGACCGCGGCCCGGGCGCCCGGATACATCACCTTCACCGCCACCGGACGGCCGTCGTGCCAGACCGCGCGATGCACCTGCCCGATACTGGCCGACGCCGACCGTCGATCGTCGAACTCGCGGAAATTGTCGCGCCAATCCGGACCGAACGATTCCGCCAGCACCAGGTGCACCGTGCGCGGCAGCATGGCGGGCGCGGCATCCTGGAGGCGGCCGAGCGCGATCCGGTACGGCTCGGCCAGCTCGGCGGGGAGCGCCAGCTCGTAGACGCTCAGGATCTGCCCCAATTTGGCGGCGCAGCCCTTCAATTCGCCGAGTACGTCGGCCATGTGCTCGGCGGTGCGGAGCTGGATCTCCCGATCGATCTCGCCGGCGGGGCGGCCCAGCGCGCGCCGGCTCGCCCCGGCCACCTGCCGTCCGGCGAAGGACAGCGGGACCGCCGCCAGTTTGGCCGTGCGAACCGCCTTGCGGGCGGGCGGATTCCCGCCGATATCGATCCCTGCCCGTCGAACACTCATCGATCAACCAACCCCTCGCGCGCGTTTCGAGCGAACGCGCACGAGGGAGTCTGCCATGAAGTGAAACTGCGCGGTATGAAAATCGGAGCGGCTCGGTCCGAGTGGCCGAAAGCTGGATTGCACGATGGGAATCCGCAGGTCGGGGCGGTTACGGCTGGCGGGTGGCGACCACCGCGAGGTCGATGAGCCGGTGTGCGCGGGCCACCTCGGCGGGCGTGAACGGCTCACCGGTGCGCAGGAAGGTCATGGCCGCACGGTCGGATTCGGCTTCGACTTCGAGCAGCGTGCCGCCGGGCACACGGGCCGGATCGGGATCCGGAAGGTATTGCGCGCCCAGCAGTTCCGCGATCGCCAGCGGCAGCTCACGCGGATCGGCGGCCACCCGTCCGGCCAGGCCCAGTGCCCGGGTCTGGCCGTCGACCAGGGTCAGCGCCGACGCGGGCCAGATGCCGATCGCCACGCCACCAGCCTTGGCGACCGCGTGGGTCAGGCGCTGCGGCAGCACCTCCGCGGGGGTGGAGACCACCAGTTCGTCGAGTACGCCGTTCTCGAGATGGTGCACGTGCATGGCGAGGATATTGGCCCGCCGGTCCGCCAGCTGCTTGGCCAGCAGTTCCAATCGGCCGGGCTTGTTGTCCAGGCGCACGCGGATGCGCCAGAGTCGCTCGGCGCTGTCGAGGCGGTGCCGGTGCCGCAGTTCCGGGGCGTGCAGCCAGCGGCTCAGGTACCGCATCGCTCCCGGCTCGACCACCCAGATGACCAGGATGGTCGCGGTCACCGCCAGGATCGCCACCGTCGCCAGATACGGCAGCTCGAGATGGATGACCAGGGCGTGCAGGGCCAGTTCGACGGGAAAGACCGCGGCGAGCTTGGCCAGGGCCAGCCGGGTGCGCGTGGGATGGGGCAGACGACCACAGACCTCGCATGCCAGTGCATGTATCTCGGTTTGCCTCATGTTCACCACAGTGCGCGACGCAGGTTTCCGCACTGTGGTGCGGTGTAAAGACGGCATGACAAGTCGCGGCGAACCCGTTGTGGCAGCTCACAATTGGGTGAAGCCGGACACATCGGCGTTCACGCTGTGCCGCGGGGCACATGTTTGCCCCTGTGCTATTTCGGCGGCAGCGTCTTGGCGTAGCCGACCCCGAGGCGCACCCACTCGTCGAGCGCGTCGTCGTCGGTGACCGTCTCGGCGGTGACGCGTAGCCACCCGGTCATCTTCTTGCCGCCCATCTCCATCGGCTCGACCGCACCGGCCCGCAGCAGGTCCCCGGCGGTGTCCGGGTCGGCGCGCACCAGCAGCCCGCCCTTGCCGCTGGCCGCGACGGCCATATTGCCGCCCACCAGAAACGCCAGGCCGCCGAACATCTTCTTCTCGACCACGTGGGCCACCTCGGGGCCGAGCGCGTCGCGGATCCGGTCGGCCAGCTCCTCGTCGTATGCCATGACGACAGTGTGACCCCGCCCACCGACAATCCCGGGCGTCCTGGACACTGGTAAGGGTGACCCGGAGAGACCGCTCCGCCAGGTGTGGACCCGCGGTGGGGAGGTATCCACCCGATGTGGAAGCCCCGCCTACGGTCGGTGTCGAAGAGGAGTTCCTCCTCGTGGATCCGCGCACCGGCGCGCCGGTCGGCAGGAATGCCGACGTCGCCCGGACCGCGGCGGACCTCGGCATGGACCTGCAACTGGAAATCATGCGCTGCCAGGTCGAGACCAGCACCCGCGTGCACACCACCACCGACGACCTGCTCCGGGAACTGCGGGAACTCCGGCGCGGCGCGGCCGCCTGCGCCGAGAAGAACGACGCCCTGCTCCTGGCCGCCGCGGTACCGCCCTCGGTGCCCGAGGAGCTCGCCATCACCGGCACGCCGCGCTACAGCCGCATCGCCGAACGATTCGGCAGGCTCGCCCGCGAACAGGGCCTGTGCGGCTGCCACGTGCACGTCGCCGTGCCCGGCCTCGTCGAAGCCCTGCGGGTCAGCAACTTCCTCCGCCCCTGGCTGCCGGTACTGCTGGCCCTCACCGCCAACTCCGCCATCTACCGCGGCTGCGAAACCGGCTACGCCAGCTGGCGCAACATCATGTGGCGGCGCTGGCCCAGCGCCGGTCCGCCGCCCTACTTCGCGTCGGTCGCGGAGTACGAGGCGGCCGTGGAATCGATGCTGGCGCTCGGCGTGATCCTCGACCGCAAGATGATCTACTGGGACGTCCGCCCCTCCTGCACGTTCCCGACGGTCGAGGTGCGAGTCAGCGACGTCCCCGCCACCGTCGAGGAATCCGCCCTCCTGGCGACCCTGGTCCGCGCCGCCGCCATGACCGCCCGCACCGCCGAATTCGGGCCTCCGGTCCCGGAACCCGCACTCCGCGCGGCCTATTGGCGCGCCGCGCACGAAGGTCTGGACGGCATCGTGATCGACCCCGTCACCGGCGGCCCGATCCGGGTCCCCGAACTACTCGACCACTTCGTCGCACTCATCCAGCCCGCCCTGGAAAACCTGGGAGACCTCCCCTTCGTCACCGACACGATCGCCGCCCTCCTGTCCCGCGGCAACGGAGCGCGTCGGCAGCTCAACGCCTTTCGCGCCCGTGGCGACATCGCGGACGTGGTAGCCGAACTCGCCGACGCGACGTTGTACACATGCCGGTAGACCCGACGGGTGACCGGCGTTCGGGTACTGGGGCTGGGATCGATTCGGATTTCGGGGTTTACGGGAGGGGCTGGTCGTCGACGATCATGTCGTAGTTGACCTTGGTGCCTTCCACATTGGTGGTCTTGGCGGTGAAACCCCAGCGGGTGCCGTCGTTCTCGGTCACGACGCAGCGGATGGAGGCCCCGGTGGCGCCGCGCAGCAGGCCGTTGCAGGTGGAGGACTGGGGGGACATGCCGAACTTCTGGCGGTAGGTGTCGGCGATGGTGGCGGCCACGTCGTCGGGGGCGACGTAGGCGTCGGCGAAGGTCAGGTCGTAGTAGACGTCGCTGCCGTCGACCTTGGTGACCTTGGTGTCGATCACCCAGTTCTGGCCGTCGGCCGCGGTGGCGGTGCAGGTCTGGGTGGCGTCGACCTTCGCGGCCAGACTTCCGTCGCAGGATACCGATTTCGCATCCTCGTGCGCTTTGTCCTTGTAGAAGCTCGAGGCCTTGGCCTGGACATCGCTCTTGTTCACGGACGAGGAACCGGTGGACACGGAACAGCCCACCGCGAGCAGGGGAAGGGAGGTCAGCGCCAGCACGGCTGTCAGTTTTCTCATGGACAACTCTAGGCGCGGATTCGTCCGGGAAATCGTGAAAACGAGAAGCGCTCCGCCGCATTGGGGGGCGGATTAGGGGCTCGGGCAGTGATCCGGTCCGGTCTGTGCGGCGACCGGCCCGGACCACTGCCGAAGGGTCAGCCGACCCGGGCGCGCCACTCCTCCAGCTGCGGGAGTTCCGCGCCGATGGTGGTGGATTCGCCGTGGCCGGTGTGCACCAGGGTCTCCGGCGGCAGGGTCAGCAACCGGTCCGCGATCGACTCCACGATGGTGCCGAAATCGGAGTACGACCGGCCCGTCGCACCCGGACCGCCGTGGAACAGCGTGTCACCGGTGAACACCGCGCCCAGGTCGGGGGAGTAGAAGCAGACCGAACCCGGCGCGTGGCCCGGCGTGTGCAGGACGTGCAGCTCGGTGCCGCCGACCGCGATGATCTGCTTGTCCGCCAGTTCGCCGTCGGGGCTGACCTGCGGGTGGGTCTGCTGCCACAGCACCAGGTCCTCGGGGTGCATGAGGATCGGAGCGCCGGTGGCCCTGGCCAATTCGGGGGCGACCCGGACGTGGTCGTCGTGCGCGTGGGTGACCAGGATGGCCTTCACCTCGCGGGTGCCGATCACGTCGAGAATGGCCTCGACATTGTGCGGGGCGTCGATGACGACGCACTCGAGATCGTCGCCCACCACCCACACATTGTTGTCGACGTCGAAGGTCTCGCCGTCGAGGGAGAAGGTGCCGACGGTCACCGCGTGGTCGATGTGCGCCATCAGAACACCACCACCGAGCGCAGCACGTCACCGTGATGCATCTTGGTGAAGGCGGCCTCCACCTCGTCGAGCGCGATGGTCTCCGAGACGAACCCGTCCAGGTCCAGACGGCCCTGCTTGTAGAGCTCGATCAGGTACGGGAAGTCGCGCGAGGGCAGGCAGTCGCCGTACCACGAGGACTTCAACGACCCACCGCGCGAGAAGAAGTCGATGAGCGGCATCTCGAGCGTCATGTCCGGGGTCGGCACCCCGACCAGCACCACGGTGCCGGCCAGATCGCGCGCGTAGAATGCCTGCTTCCAGGTCTCCGGGCGGCCCACGGCGTCGATCACCACGTCCGCGCCGAAGCTGTCGGTGAGTTCCTGAACCCGTTCCACCGCATCCTCTTTGGCGGCGTTGACGGTGTGGGTGGCCCCGAAACCGGTGGCCCACTCCAGCTTCCGCTCGTCGATGTCGACCGCGATGATGGTGGTCGCGCCCGCCAGCTTGGCGCCCGCGATCGCGGCATTGCCGACACCGCCGCAGCCGATGACCGCGACCGAGTCACCGCGGCTCACGCCGCCGGTATTGATGGCCGCGCCCAGGCCCGCCATCACGCCGCAGCCCAGCAGGCCCGCGGCGGCGGGGGACACGCTCGGGTCCACCTTCGTGCACTGCCCCGCGTGAACCAGGGTCTTCTCGGCGAACGCGCCGATGCCCAGGGCCGGGGTGAGCGGGGTGCCGTCGGTCAGCGTCATCGGCTGGGCGGCATTGAAGGTGTCGAAACAGTACTGGGGCTTGCCCTTCCGGCAGGCCCGGCACGAACCGCAGACCGCGCGCCAGTTCAGGATGACGAAATCGCCGGGCTCCACATCGGTGACGCCCTCGCCCACCGATTCCACGATGCCGGCGGCCTCGTGCCCTAGCAGGAACGGGAATTCGTCGTTGATGCCGCCCTCGCGGTAGTGCAGGTCGGTGTGGCAGACGCCGCAGGCCTGCACCTGGACCACGGCCTCGCCGGGACCCGGGTCCGGGATCACGATCTCGGTGACTTCGACGGGCGCGTTCTTGGAGCGAGCGACAACGCCGCGCACAATTTGGGACAACGAAATTCCTTCCTGGCTAAACGCAATGCCTTCGACTATTGCATCCGGTTCCGCCCACGTCATCTATTACCCCGGGTCACGCACAATGAATCCCCTTGTGTCCGATCACAAGAACAGTGTCCTATCACAGCAGCGATTGCTCCGCGGCCTCGGCTATCGTCGCGGCGACGACTGTCAGGGCGGGTGAATCCAGTCGCCATTGCTGCCAGTACAGCGGCACGTCCACGAAAACCTTGTCGTCCAGTGGAACCAGGCCGTCCTCGGGACGAATCATCAGGTCGGGGATCATGCCCCAGCCCAGTCCCGCGCGCACGGCGTCGTTGAACGCGGCCGAGGACGGGATGTAATGACGCGGCGGATCCACCGGCTTGCGAGTGTAGTGGCGCACCAGGCGGAACTGCAGATCGTCCTTGCGATCGAAGAGCACCACGGGCGCGTGTGCGAACGCCTTCGCATTCGCGCCGTCGGGAAACCAGGTGCTGGCGAACTCGGGATGGGCCATCGGGCGGTAGCGCATGGCTCCCAGACGGCGCACGGTGCAGCCCTGCACGGGCGCGGCGGTGGAGGTGATGGCCGCCATCACGGTGCCGTCGCGCAGCAAGCGGGTGGTGTGCTCCTCGTCCTCGCGATGGATCTCGAACGAGAGCCCCGTCGCGCCGGGCTGGATCGCGTTGGCGCGGCCGAGCGCGGCCACCACCCAGGTGTGCAGTGAATCGGCGTTCACGGCGATGGGAATGACCACCGGCCGATCGGCGGGCTGATGCGCCTCGCCGAGTTCGCGGGCGGTGTCGCCGGTGAGCAGCTGGATCTGCCGGGCCAGGCGCAGTACAGCCAGCCCGGATTCGGTGGGCTGCACCGGTTTGGTGCGTTGCACCAGGATGCGGCCCGCCGCGTCCTCGAGCGCCTTGATGCGCTGGCTGATAGCCGAGGGTGTGACGTTGAGTTTGCGGGCGGCCGCGTCGAAGGTACCTTCCCCGATGACCGCGTCGAGGGCGCGCAGTTGGTCGAGCTGCAGATCCACAGTAAGAGATTCTAATGGCACCTCAGAATCTTTAGCTGGCCTGGTGCTGGACGGTTGCCTACTTTCGAAGGGTGAACGCATCATCGGCGGCCCTGGCGGCCATCTCAGGACTCGGCTTCGGACTCTCCCTCATCATGGCGATCGGCGCGCAGAACGCCTTCGTCCTGCGACAAGGGATCCGCGGCGAACACGTCCTGCCGGTGGTCGCGGTGTGCATCGGCTCCGATGTGGTGCTCATGACGCTCGGCGTCGCGGGCTTCGGCGCGATAGTGAATTCCGCGCCGATGGTGATGACCGTCGCGAAGTACGCGGGCGCGGCCTTCCTGCTGGGCTACGCCGCGCTCGCCGCCAAGCGCGCGCTGTCCGCGTCGGCGCTGTCGGCGGGCGGCGGCGCCCCGATCGCGCTGGGCGCGGCCATCGCCACCTGCCTGGCCGTCACCTGGCTCAACCCGCACGCCTACCTGGACACGGTGGTGCTGCTGGGCTCGTTCGCCAATACCTACGCCACCCCGGACCGCTGGTTCCTGACCGCGGGCGCCATCGCGGGCAGTCTGATCTGGTTCCTGTCGCTGGGTTTCGGCGCGCGCCTGCTGGCCCCGGTCTTCGCGAAGCCGAAGGCGTGGCGGGTGCTGGACTCGCTGATCGCGCTCGTGATGACCGGGCTTGCCGTCGGTTTGCTGATGAGCTGACCGACGGCGGTCAGTACACCTGCTTCCACACCCCGATCGGGCTGTTGCTGTTGTCGGCGGGCAGGCAGTAGACGGCCCGGCCGCTCGAGGACTGGGCGATGCCGTCCTTCTTGAGATTGCAGACCTGGCCGGGCTCATGCTTGCCGGTGGTCAGGGTCCCGGGGCTGTCCCACACGTACGACGGGGTCGAGCTGCCGCCGGGGCGGCGGGTGCAGACCAGCTGGCTGCCGCCGCTGCTGTAAGCGAAGCTGCCAGCTTCGCCCGCATTGCACGGGGATCCGAGCGCCGGCCGGGTGATGGGCAGCCAGTGCGGGTTCGCCCCGCCGGTCGCGTCGCAGGTCAGGACGGTGCCATCGGAGGTCGTGGCGGTCATGCCGACCTGCTCGCAGGGCATCTGGATGCCGACGACCGGACTGACCGTGGTGGTCGTCGTCGAGGTCGTGGTGGTGGTCGTGGTCGAGCTCGTCGTCGTGGTGGTCGTGGTCCGCTCGGGCGCGGTCGTGACGTCGGCCTGCTCGGCCGCGGTGGTCGTGGTGGGCCGCGCCGAGGTCGTGACCAGGACCCGCGTCGGGCCCGGGCCTTTGGTGGCGTTCGGTGCGGCTTCCCAGCCGCTGTGCCCGGAGACGAGCAGGATCACGATGGCCACCAGGGAGACCGCGATGGTGGCCGTCAGACCGATGATCGCGTACCGCGTGGCTGGTGAGCCGCCCAGCAGGGCCGCGAGGCCGCCGGAGCGGCCACCGGACGGCTGATCGGGGCCGTCGTGCACGGCCTCGAAGACCACGGTGTCCTGCGTCCACAACTCGTCGTGTGGATCATAGCCGGGTGGTATCGAATTGCCGTTCATCCCAATAACTCTCGCTCGGTGGTCCCGCTGTTCTCACCGGGCAAACAAAGAAGTTATACGGGGATGCCGCCGGGCGGTAGCCGGAGTTTCCACGGCGGGGTTCGGTCAGCGTCGAATGTCGGCCAGCCGGACGGGTCTGCCCTGGTGGCGGGACAGTTCGCAGGCCTCGGCGATGTAGAACGCTTCCAGGGCGTCCGCGGGCGGGCACGGATTGGCCAGCCGCCCGTCGACCACGCCCACGAAGGTGGCGAGTTCCTCGACGTAGGCGGCGTGGAAGCGGTCCATGAAGCCCGGATAGACCGGCAGCGCCGAGGGCGGGTAGCCGGGTTCCACCGAATGCAGCGGCGCGCGCTCGTCGAGGCCGACGATGGCGTTGCCGGTCGAACCGAGCACTTCCAGCCGCACGTCGTAGCCCGCGCCGTTGTAGCGGCTGAGCGAGACATTGGCCAGGCAGCCGTCGTCGAGGCGCAGCACCACCGCGGCGGTGTCGACATCACCGGACTCGGCGAAGAACGCCTCCCCGCGATTGGCGCCGGTCGCGAAGACCTCCACCACCTCGCGCCCGGTGACCCAGCGGATGATGTCGAAATCGTGGACGCCGCAATCGCGGAACAGCCCGCCCGAGCGCGGAATGTAGTCCGCGGGCGGGGGCGCGGGGTCCAGGGTGGTGGCCCGCAGCGTGTGGATCCAGCCCAGATCCCCGGCGGCGATGGCCGCGCGGGCGGCCCGGTAGCCGGCGTCGAAGCGCCGCTGGAAGCCGATCTGGACCGGGACCTCGGAGCGCTCGAGGCGTTCGACCACCCGCAGCGTGCCCAGAATGTCGGCGGCGATGGGCTTCTCACAGAAGACCGGGATGCCGCGGTCGACGGCGGCGGTGATCAGGGCCGGATGCGAGTCGGTGGCGGTGGCGACGACCAGGCCGTCGATCCCGGCGTCGAACAGCGCGTCGATGTCGGGCGCGTACTCCAGCCCGAGCTTGTCGGCGGTGGCGCGGGCGCGTTCGGCGTCGGCGTCGGTGACGATGACCCGGGACACGCCGGGCAGGGTCGCGAGGGTCTCGGCGTGGGAGGTTCCGATGCGGCCGGTGCCGGCGAGGCCCACAGTGATCGGGGACATGGCGAAGCTCCTGTCAGTCGCGGTGCGGGGTCAGACTCGGGGTGGTGCGGTGGTCGAGCGGACGACCAGGGACGGCTCGAGGCGCTGGCGCACCGGCTCGGTGCGTCCGTCGCGCAGGCGTTCGGTCAGTGCCGCGACGGCCAGTCGCCCGATGCGGTTGCGCGGCTGGTCGATGGTGGTGAGCGCGACGTGCCGCAGCGCCGCGAGCGAGGTGTTGTCGTAGCCGACGATCGACACGTCCTCGGGCACACGCAGACCCGCCTGGTCGAGCGCGGCGGCCGCGCCCACGGCGTTGAAATCGTTGCCGCACACCAGTGCGGTGGGAAAGGTGCTGGGCGAGAAGATGTTCAGTAGTGTGCGGACGGCGCCCGCGCCCGCGGTGTCGGTGTGCTCGCTCGGGATCACCATGGGTTCGAGGCCGTAGCGGGCCATGGCGGCGCTGTAGCCCTTGCGGCGCGGCGGGGCCGCGAAGGCCGCGCCGCCGTCGAGGTGCACGATGCGCCGATGGCCCAGTGCGACAAGGTGATCCACCGCCAGCGCCGCCCCGAGTTCGCCGTCGTCGTTGACGGTGTCGACCGCTGTGCTGGTGGAGGTACGCGAGACCAGCACCACCGGGCAGCGTGCGGCCGCGTCGCGGATGGCGGCGGCGGGCAGCACCGGTGACAGCAGGATCACCCCGCCCGGGCGGAAGGCGAGCAGGCTCTCCAGGGCGGCGCGTTCGCGGCCCGCGCTGCGGCGGCCGGTATTGAGGATGAGCTCGAGCCCGTCCTCCTCGGCCGCCTGGTCCATCCCCTCGACCACATCGGCGAAGAAGGGATTGCGCAGGTCCGACACCATGACGCCGACGATGTTGGACGTGCGGCTGGCCAGCGAGCGGGCCATGGCGTGCGGCTGGTAGCCGAGTTCGGCCGCGGCTGCCAGCACCGCGTCGCGGCGGTGGGCGCTGACCTTGGGGGAGTTGCGCATGACCAGCGACACCAGGGCCCGGGAGACGCCGGCGCGGGCGGCGACATCCTCCATGGTGGGTCGGGTCATGCGACGCACGCTACCGCGTGGCCGCGGGCCGGGGCAATAGAGCGCTCTAATCGGACTTTTCAGTCACCGACAGTTCTCGTGATTCCCCCTGCAAGGCAGTGTTTTCCGAGCGTGCCCACTACTTTTCGGCGCATGTCGGGATCTTGACACCGGAGTGAGCCGGGTTACATTGTTGGAGCGCTCCAATAGCGAGCCTCACGATGGCCAACGACGGGTCTGGGAAGTGCCGATGACCGAACCGCTCCATCCCTTGCGTCCATTACGAATCGCCGCCGCGCCGATCTCCTGGGGAGTCTGCGAGGTCCCCGGCTGGGGGCACGTCCTCGACCCGGCCACCGTCCTGGCGCAGATCTCGGGCCTCGGCCTGTCCGCCACCGAATTCGGGCCGCCCGGATACCTACCCGACGATCCACTCGAACTACGGAAGACCCTGCGCGACTACGGTATTGCGCCGGTCGGCGGCTTCCTCGCCCTCACGCTGCATCGCGAACCGAGTCGCGCCCTGGATATCGCGCGCTCGGCCGCCGCGCGGTTCGAGGCCGCCGGGGCCGAGGTGCTGGTGCTGGCCGCGGCGACCGGGGAGCACGGCTACGACGCTCGCACACCTCTCGACGATCGCGAGTGGCGCACACTCCTCGACACCGCGGCCGCCGTCGGTGACATCGTCGTCGAACACGGCCTGCGCCCGGTGCTGCACCCGCACGTGGGCACGCACGTCGAGACGTCCGCCGAGGTGGAACGCTTTCTCGCCGACTCCGATCTGGACCTCTGCCTCGACACCGGGCACCTGCTCATCGGCGGCACCGACCCGGTCGAACTGGCCCGCCGCCACCCCGATCGCATCGGGCACATTCACCTCAAGGACGTCCGCGAGGCGATGGCCGCCGAAGTGCGCGGCGGCACAGTCGAATACAGCGAGGCGGTCAGGCACGGTCTCTACGTTCCGCTCGGGGCGGGCGATGTCGACATCACCGCCCTGGTCCGTGAGGCGCACGCCGGCGGTTATCGCGGCTGGTACGTGATCGAGCAGGACACCGCGCTGCGCCCCGGCGAGACCGCCGAGGTCCCGACGGCGGCCGCGCGCCGGAGTCTGCGGCACCTGGCCGAGATCGCCGCCGGTCTCGCCTCGGTTCGGATCTAGTGGGGAGGTGACGACGACGATGTCCGCATTCTCCCGTCCCCGCCGCCCCCGCCGGCTGCGCCTGATGCCGTGGCTGGCCGCCGCGGCCGTGCTCGCCGCCTGTAGCGGCCCGGGTACCGACGCCACCGGTCCCGGCGCGGCGCCCGTCACGGTCGGAACCGTGCGATCGGTGGCCGTGGTGACGCACGGCTCGCCCGGTGACGCCTTCTGGAACGTGGTGAAGAACGGCGCGGAGGCCGCCGGGAAGGATCTCGGCATCCGGGTCGAGTACAACTCGGCGGGCGATCCGACCCAGCAGGCCAAGCTGATCGACAACGCCGTCGCGCAGGGCGTCGACGGCCTGGTGGTGTCCATGGCCAATCCGGACGCGCTGCGGCCCTCCGTGGAGAAGGCGGTGGCCGCGGGCATTCCCGTGGTGACCATCAACTCCGGTGAGGCCGAGAGCACGACGTTCGGGGCGATCGGCCATGTCGGCCAGAGTGAGCGTCAGGCCGGTGAGGCCGCGGGCAAGCGCCTCGCCGACGCCGGAAAACACAAGATGCTGTGCGTGATTCACGAGGCGGGCAATGTCGGGGCCAATGAGCGTTGCGCGGGCGCGATCCAGGGCTTCGGGTCGGCCACCACGCTGCAGGTCGACATCAACAATCCGACCGATGTGCAGTCGCGCATCAAAGGCGCGCTCGAAGCCGATCGTTCCATCGACGCGGTGCTGACGTTGAACTCGCAGATCGCGGCCCGCGCGGTGGACGCGGTGAAGGAGTCGTCGGCGACCACGACGGTCGCCACCTTCGACCTGAATTCCGATGTGGTGAGCGCGATCCGGGCCGGAAAACTCTTGTTCGCGGTGGACCAGCAGCAGTACGAGCAGGGCTATCTGCCCGTGGTCATGCTGACGCTGTACAAGTCGAACCTCAATACCGTGGGCGGCCGGCATCCTGTGCAGACCGGGCCGGCGTTCGTGGACAAGACCACTGTCGATGCCGTCGCCGCGCTGGTCGGCCAGGGCACGCGGTGAACGGGCCGGGAGACGCCGACATGACCACGACGACAACGACATCCGAGACCGCGCGGACCGCGGTGGCCCCGCCCGATCGGCTCGCCATCCTCAACCGGCTGGTGGCCCGTCCCGAGGTGGGCGCGCTGCTGGGCGCGGTGGTGGTGTTCGTGTTCTTCACCATCGTCACCACCAAATTCCTGAAACCCCTGGGCATTTCGACGTGGCTGGACGACGCCTCCACGCTCGGCATCATGGCGGTGGCCGTCGCGCTGCTCATGATCGGCGGGGAGTTCGACCTGTCCACCGGCGTGATGACCGCCTCCACCGCGCTGATCACCGGGCTGCTCGCGGTGCACGCGGGCTGGAACGTGTGGTTCGCGCTGGCGGTGTCGCTGGCGTTCGCGCTCGCGGTGGGGGCGCTCAACGGCTGGGTGGTGATGCGCACCGGGCTGCCGAGCTTCATCGTCACACTGGGCACCTTCCTGGCGTTGCAGGGCCTGAATCTCGGCGTGACCCGCTGGGCCACCGGCACTGTGCAGGTGTCGGGGGTGCGGTCGGCGGACGGATATCAGTCCGCCGGGTGGGTTTTCGCCTCCACCACCAAGATCGGTAGCGCCAGTATCCAGGCGTCGGTGGTGTGGTGGATCGTGGTGACCGTGGTCGCGGCGATCGTGCTGACCCGCACCCGGTTCGGGAATTGGATCTTCGCGGTCGGCGGCTCGTTGCCCACCGCCCGCGCGGTCGGCGTGCCCGCCACCCGCACCAAGATCCTGCTGTTCATGACCACCGCGTTCGCGGGCTGGATCGTGGGCGCGTGCAACCTGCTGCGGTTCGCCAGCGTGCAGGCCAATCAGGGGGTGGGTCTGGAGTTCCAGTACATCATCGCCGCCGTGATCGGAGGCTGCCTGCTCACCGGTGGTTTCGGCTCGGTGGTGGGCGCGGCCGCGGGTGCGCTCATCTTCGGCATGGCGCGGCAGGGCATCGTGCTGGCGGGCTGGAACAGCGACTGGTTCATGTTGTTCCTGGGCGTGCTGCTGTTCTCGGCGGTGCTGGTCAACAACGCATTCAAGAAGCGAGCCGAAAGGGTACGCCGATGACCGTGCCATTGATCGAAACCGTCGGCATCGGAAAGAGTTACGGCGGCGTGGTCGCGCTGCGCGATGTGTCGACGGTGGTGAACGCGGGCCAGGTCACCTGCGTGCTGGGCGACAACGGCGCGGGCAAGTCGACGTTGATCAAGATCCTGTCAGGCGTGCACCAGCACGACAGCGGGGAACTGCGGATCGAGGGCCGCGAGCTGCGATTGTCCTCGCCCCGTGCGGCTTTGGACCTCGGCATCGCCACCGTGTACCAGGATCTGGCGGTCGTGCCGCTGATGAGTGTGTGGCGCAATTTCGTGCTCGGCTCCGAACCGGTCAAACGCTATGGGCCGTTCGAGCTGCTGGACCGCAAACGCGCCCAAGACATCGCCCGAAAAGGGCTGGCGGACATGGGGATCGACATTCCCGATCTGGAACAGCCGGTGGGCACGCTCTCCGGCGGTCAGCGGCAGTGCGTGGCCATCGCCCGCGCGGTGCACTACGGCGCCAAGGTGCTGATCCTCGACGAGCCGACCGCGGCGCTGGGCGTGAAGCAGGCCGGGGTGGTGCTGCGGTACGTGGTGCAGGCCCGTGACCGTGGGCTGGGGGTCGTGCTGATCACCCACAATCCGCATCACGCCTACCCGGTCGGCGATCGGTTCCTGCTGCTCAAACGCGGGTCCGCGCTGGGCGGTTACGAGAAGTCGCAGATCGACCTCACCGAGCTGACCCGGTTGATGGCGGGCGGCGCCGAACTCGAGGCGCTGCAACACGAATTGGAGCGGGTGGTGCCGTGACCGAGCTGGAGGCCCTGACGATCGGCCGGGTCGGCGTCGACCTGTATCCCGAACAGAGCGGGGTGCCGCTCGCACAGGTGCGGACCTTCGCCAAGTTCCTCGGCGGCACCGCCACCAATGTGGCGGTGGCCGCCGCCCGGCTGGGGCGGCGGACCGCGGTGCTGACCAAGGTCGGGCCGGACGGGTTCGGCGACTTCGTCCGCGACGCACTGGAGGGGTTCGGGGTCGCGTCCCGGTATGTCGGGACGGCGGCGGGGCTCCAGACGCCGGTGGTGTTCTGCGAGCTGAACCCGCCCGCGGACCCGCCGCTGCTGTTCTATCGGTCGCCCATCGCACCGGACCTCACCCTCACCGAGGACGAGATCCCCTGGGACGTCGTGGATTCCGTGCCGCTGCTGTGGGTGACCGGCACCGGCGTCAGCGCCGAACCCGGCCGCACCACCCAGCGCGCGATCCTCGAACGCCGGGACCGGCGCGGGCACACCGTGCTGGACCTCGACTATCGGCCCATGTTCTGGCCCGACGTGGACACCGCGCGCGCCGAGATCGGCTGGATGGTCGATCACGTGAACGTGGTGGTGGGCAATCGGACCGAGGTACAGGTGGCGGTCGGCACCGCCGATCCCGACGAGGCCGCCGACCGGCTGCTGGCGCGCGGGGTGCGGCTGGCCGTGGTGAAGCGCGGCGCGGAGGGCGTGCTCATCGCCACCGAATCCGAGCGCTGGACGGTGCCGCCGTGCCCGGTGCGGGTGCTGTGCGGCCTCGGAGCGGGCGACGGCTTCGGGGGAGCGCTGATCCACGGGCTGCTCGCGGGATGGGACCCGCACCGGGTCGCCGCCTACGCCAATGCCGCGGGCGCGCTGGTGGCGTCCCGGCTGGCCTGCGCGGACGCTATGCCGACCGCTGCCGAGATCGAGGAGATGCTGTGCACCTGAACGACGCGCGCTGGTACGACCTGCTGCGCACCCGCGCCACCGACCCCGAGGCCATCCGCCGCGCCTACGCCGACCGGCGTCGCCGCCCGAACCTGCTGTCGGGCACCGGGACCCTGTTCCTGGTCGCCGCCGACCACCCGGCTCGGGGCGCGCTGGGCGTCGGCGCGGACCGCACCGCCATGGCCGACCGCCGCACCCTGCTGGAACGACTGCTCATCGCCTTGGCCGACCCGGCCGTGGACGGGGTGCTCGGATCACCCGACATCGTGGAAGAGCTGCTGCTGCTCGACGCCGTCCACGACAAGATCGTCATCGGCTCCATGAATCGGGGCGGGCTGGCCGGAGCGGACTGGGAGATCGACGACCGATTCACCGGATACGACGCCGAATCCTTGGTGAAGTACCGCCTCGACGGCGGGAAAATGCTTTTGCGCCTGGTGGATTCGGATCCCGGCACCATCCCGACCCTGGAAGCGTGCGCCCGTGCGGTATCCGAACTGGCCGAGCACGGGCTCATGGCCATGGTCGAGCCGCTGCCGTACGCCCGCGATCACAGCGGCGCGCTCGCCATGCACAAGGATTCGGCCTCCCTGCAACGTGCGATCACGGTCGCCTCCGGACTCGGGGTCACCTCCGCGTACACGTGGCTGAAGATTCCCGCACCCGACGATGTCTCGGTGCTCGACGCCACCACCTTGCCCGTTCTCGTGCTCGGGGGCGCGCCCTCGGATGATCCCGAGTCCGACCTCGCCTCCTGGGCCGCGGCGCTGCGTCACGATGTCGCGCGCGGGCTGGTGGTCGGCCGCAGCCTGCTCTATCCGCCCGACGGGGACGTCGCGGGCGCGGTGCGGGCGGCGGCGCGCGTGCTGGAGGCGGCGCGATGAGCGATCGGCGCTGGGTAATGCCATGGCGCGCAGCCGGTGACGGCGTACCGGTCGACGCGATCGGCGGCGCGAGGGCGGGGCGGAGATGACGCGACTGCATCGCCGGGCCGGAACGCTGGCCGACGGCAGCGATCCCGTGCTGTTGACCCCCGAGGTCGCGGGGTGGTCCTACGCCGGGCTGCGGGTGTTGCGTCTGGCGGCGGGGGAGCGGCGGGCGATCACCACCGGGGAGTTCGAGGCCTTCGTGCTGCCGCTGTCCGGGGCGTGCACGGTGCGGGTGGACGGGATGACCTTCGAACTCGCCGGGCGGGATTCGGTGTTCACGCGGGTGACCGACTTCGCGTATGTGCCGCGCGACGCCGAGGTCGAGCTGTCCACGACGGACGGTCTGGAGGTCGCGCTGCCGATGGCTCGGTGCGGCAGGTGGCTGGAGCCGAAATACGGTCCGGCCGAGCGGGTTCCGGTCGAGGTGCGCGGCGCTGGTCACGCCACCCGCCAGGTCACCAACTTCGGGACGCCCGGCGCGTGGGATCACGCCGACAAGCTCAACGCCTGCGAACTGATCACCCCGGACGGGAACTGGTCCTCGTATCCGCCGCACAAGCACGACGAAGCCTCCGAGTGCGAGGTCGTCAACGAGGAGATCTACTACTTCCGTATCGCGGGGCGCGACGGAATCACCACGAGCCCCGAAGGTTTCGGGTTCCACCGCACGTACACCCCGGACGGCGCCCTCGACGAGAACGTGGCCGTCCGTGACGGCGACGTCTTCCTCGTGCCGCACGGCTACCACGGTCCCTGCGTGGCCGCGCCCGGCTACCCCATGTACTACCTGAACGTGCTGGCCGGTCCCGCGCCCGAACGGTCCATGGCCTTCTGTGACGACCCCGCGCACGCCTGGGTGCGGGCGGGCTGGGCGTCGGAAGCGGCGGACCCGCGGTGCCCGGTCACCTCCCACGAAGGACGGCTCGGATGAAGCTCACGACCGCGCAGGCGCTGGTGGCCTGGCTCGTCGCCCAGCGCTCGGAAACCCTCGAAGGTGTCGAAGTGCCGCTGTTCCCGGCCGCTTTCGGGATCTTCGGGCACGGTAATGTGCTGGGCCTGGGCACCGCGCTGGCCGAGCATCGTGACGCGTTGCCGCTGTGGCGCGGGCACACCGAGGAGGGCATGGCGTTGGCGGCGGTCGGGCTGGCCAAGGCCACGCAACGGCGGCAGGTCGGGGTCGCGACCTCGTCGATCGGGCCGGGTGCGCTGAACATGGTGACGGCCGCCGGTGTGGCGCACGCGAATCGGCTGCCGGTGCTGCTGCTGCCCGGCGACACCTTCGTCAGCCGGGCCCCCGATCCGGTGTTGCAGCAGGTGGAGCGTTTCGGCGATCCGACCGTCACCGTGAACGACGCGTTCCGGCCGGTGAGCCGCTACTTCGACAGGATCACCCGGCCCGAGCAGCTGATCGCGACGCTGCCGCAGGTGGCGCGGGTGCTCACCGATCCCGCCGACGCCGGGCCGGTGGTACTGGCTCTGCCGCAGGATGTGCAGGCCGAGACCTACGACTTCCCGGACGCGCTCTTCGAGCCCGTGGTGCACCATGTTCCGCGCCCGCGGCCCGATCGGCGCGCGGTCACCGAGGCCGCGCGCGTGCTGCGGGACGCGCACCGTCCGCTGCTGGTGCTCGGCGGTGGGGTGCGGTATTCGGGCGCGGGCGGGCAAGCGCTGGAATTCGCTGAGCGGCATGGTATTCCGGTGACCGAGACCACCGCCGGGCGCACGCTGGTACCGCATGACCATCCGCTGTTCGCCGGTCCGCTCGGAATCACGGGTGCGGCCTCGGCGAATGCGCTGGCCGCGGCGGCGGACGTGGTGCTGGCCGTCGGCACGCGTCTGCAGGACTTCACCACCGCGTCGTGGACGGTGTTCGCGCCGGAAGTCCGTCTCGTGCACATCAATACGGCGCGATTCGACGCGGTCAAGCACGGGGCGCTGGCGGTGGTCGGCGATGCCGACGCGACGCTGCGTGATCTCGGACCCGAACTGGGGGAGTGGTCTGCCGATCCCGGCTGGACCGCGCGCGCCGCGGCGGTCCGATCGGACTGGGACGCGCACATCGACAAACTGCGCGCGCCGACGCCCGGGACGCCCAGCTACGCGCAGATCGTCGGCGTGGTGAACGAACTCAGTGAGGCGTCGGACTACGTCATGACCGCCTCCGGCGGCCTGCCCGGCGAACTCGTCGGCGGCTGGCGCGCGCCCGGTGGGCTGCCGACGATGGACGTCGAATACGGGTTCTCCTGCATGGGATACGAGCTCGCCGGGGCTTGGGGCGCGGCGCTCGCGCGCACCGACACCGGGGGCCTGGTCACCACCCTGCTCGGCGACGGCTCCTACCTCATGCTCAACTCCGAACTGTTCTCGGCCGCCTTCGCCGGTCACCCGTTCGTCGCGGTGGTGTGCGACAACGACGGGTACGCGGTGATCGCCCGTTTGCAGGAAGGTCAGGGCGGCACGGCGTTCAACAACTTCTACGCCGACTGCCGCACCACGCACGCCACCCCGCCGCGCGTGGACTTCGCCGCGCACGCGCGTGCGCTGGGCTGTTCGGTGTTCACCGCGGTCGAACTCGGCGACTTCCGCGACGCCTACGCCGCCGCCAGGGCGGCCGCCCGAACCGAGTCCCGGCCCGCCGTCGTCGTCGTCCGCACCCAGCCGTCCACCTGGACCGAAGCCGGCGCGTGGTGGGAAGTCGGTGTGCCTCACCATCTCTCGGGCCGCGCCGAGTACGACCGCGTGAAGCCCGGGCAGCTGCGGTACACCCATCCGGCCTGATCGCGGGCGCGACGCGCCGGTCGCCCGAAATCCGGGCATACCGGCGGACGCCCGACCCGCGCGCGCGATCTATGGCAGACTCGGCGCAAACACGCGGTCGGTCGATGGGCGATCAACGGTTGTATTGATCGAGGCAGTACGGGGTACGGGAGTTTGAAGGTCGCAATGGATCTCAGCGCCATCGAGCGGCAAGTGGCCGTGGATCGCGGGGCAGCACGGGATCGGACGCTCGAGGCGGAGCTGGCCCTGGCCACGTCGCTGTGCGAGCTGGCCCGGGCGTTGATGGCGACCAAGTCCGATCCGGAATCGCGGGATCGGTCCGCGTCGGCGCTGGAACCCGCGCAGGAGGCGGTGCTCCTCCGGCTGCGCTGGCTCACCTCCGGACATGTGACCGCACCGTTCGCCGCCGAGGTGACCGAGGCGCTGCGCCTGTTCGAGCAGGCCGCCCGCACGATCGGCCACCGTGAGCTGGCCACCTCCACCATCCGCAACGCCTGTCAGGCGTATCGGCATGTGGCGCAGACCTATCCCCTCGCCGCGGGTGCGTCGGCCGACGCGTTGTCCAAGTGCAGCGTGTGGTTGTGCCGGCTCGACCCCAAGGCCGCCGTCGCGGCGGGCGAGGACGCGGTCCGTATCCGTGCGAGCCTCTTCGCCGCCGATCCGGACCAGGCCAACCGCTACCTGGCGACGTTGAACACGCTGCTGCGCACCCTCATGGTGGGCCGTCAGCGCAAGCAGGCCCTGGCCATGTACCGCGAGTGCTATGCCAAGGTCACCTCCGCGGGCATGACGCAGCGATTGCGCGAAATCCGGGTCGAGGACATCGGATTCACCGGCAAGACCGTCACCGCCCTGCGCAAACTCGAATGCGCCACCCTCGAGCGCGCCGGCTACCTGACCCAGCAGCAGATCCTCTACCAGACGGCCGGTGACCTGGCGACCATCGAGGAGATCAACTGGCAGCTGGCCCTGGTCGGCCTCAAACCGCTCGCCGCGGGCGCCCTGCCCGACCAGCCCTCCAAACCGGTCGAGATCAGCACCGCCTTCGGCGCCCTCGGCGTCCGCTGCTCTTCCCGCAACGCCGTCACCCTGGTCCGCGCCGCGATCCTCGCCGCCTACACCGCCGACGGCGCCGAACCGGTCCAGAGCTCCGCCTACCTGGGCGTCGACCAGAAGCACTGGAGCACACCCGAACCCGAACCCAACCGCGCCGAACGCCTCGGCGAGGACGTCGTCCTCATCGAGAAGGTCTCCGAACACTGGGTCTCGGTCAAAAGCCTGAATTGGGAAGTGGCCCCCGTCGGCCGACACCCCCTCGCCCTGCGCCTCTCCCAGGAATGGCCGGTCGTCAGCGTCACCACCACCGAGCAAATGTCCTACGAACTGTGCTGGTACGAGGGCGGCGCCGCCACCCAATACGCCTGCCTGGGCCTCCCCGCCGCCCAAATCCCCCTGGAAAAGCCGTTGGCCCCCTTGGACTTCAAGGCCCTCTCCGACTACGGAGCCGACTACGCCTCCGAAACCCAGGTCCGCTCCGCCTTCGGCAACACCACCATGTTCACCAAACTCACCTGCCTCCCCGGCAGCGGCATCCGCCAAGCCGCCGAAGCAGGCCCCCTCTCCGCCCACGGCACCAACACCCTCTACTTCCGCAACGCCACCGAATCGTGAACAAGCTCAATGCTTCCTCCGACGTGAGCTGCCGACGTTCTCATATTGGGGCAGACTGTGGCGCATGGTGGCAGATCCGATCGAGCTCGAAGGTAGGCGCGGACACCTGCTGGCGCAGCTGAGCGAGCTGCGCCGCGCGGTCGCGGAACTGTCCGACGGATACGCGGCTCTACCGGAGTCCGGCCTGATCATCGACACTGTCGGCACCGGGGCACTGACGACTCCCGGCTACTGTGTCGCCGGCGCCCGGGAAGTGTTGGAGGAAGCGCTGATCGAGCTGGACGCTGCCGGTGACGCAATGGAGCGGGCAGCCCAATACACCGCTCGTTTACGCGGTGTGGTGTTCGACTGACAGCCGCGACCGAGACTGACCGTCTTCGGCGGGCGGGTCGCCAGCCGAATTCATTTCGGCGGTATGGCAGGCCCGCTGACCGGAACCGTGGTCGGTGGGGATTCCTGGGGCAGGGGTTTGATCACAACCGGGAATACCATGCGGCTGCCGGCCGGCCCGGGCGAGGGATCGTCGGGATACAACACGACGCCGGCAATGATCAGCAATACCGCTGCGGTAATCCCCAAGATCGGTCGTATGAGGCTTGGCCACAGCTCCCACGCCGACCGCGCCAACAGTCCGGATACGTCAGGCATGTCCGCTCCCTACCGCCCCGGAGCCTTCATGGATCAGTCGCCGGGCAGGCATCACCCGTTACAGGCGAAGCTGATTTCGCCACGCGTGAATCGCCATAACCGACATCGAGATTCGACGGCGTTAGTGGCCGTGTCCCCCGAACCGGTTGAAACGGCAGTGGATAGACTGGGCCGTGCCGCTTACCTTTCCGTCGCATACGTTGGCAGTAATCCCGTTGAAAATCCGATGGCCGCGTCATCTGGATGGTGTCGCGTTGGTGGTCGGTGCGGCGGTTCCGGATGCCTCGTATCCGGTGGCCGGGTTCTTTTCGATGCCGGAGACGCACACACTGCTTGCGCTGCTGTGGTGGTGTCTGCCGATGGGAATCGTCGCGACGGTGGTGATCCGTTGGGGTGCCGCGGATATTGCCGCGCATCTGCCCCGGCTCGGGGCGTTCGATCTGCCCGCCTACGGCGTACTCGGTGCCGTGCGATATCGGTGGTATGTCACGGGCTACTCGATTCTGATCGGCGCACTGACCCATATCTTCTGGGACGGGTTCACCCATGATCCGGCCGGCGGGCATGGCTGGGGCGTCGCCACATTTCCCGTGCTACTGCAGCCCGGCCTGCTCGGCAAGCCATGGTGGTACCTGCTGCAGCAAACATCGACCTTCGTCGGCGGGGCACTCGCGGTCGGCATGTTCTACTACATCGGTCGCCGCGGACTGCTGCGGGCCTGGCACGGTGACCCACCGCCCTCCCGGCGCGCGCCGAAGCGGTTCTGGCTGGCGGCCGGACTCGTTGCCGCGCTCAGTTTGTCGCTTCTTCCCCTGATGCCCTTGGCATTTCAGCCGTTCGTGGTGGGAGTCCGCTTGCTCTATGTCGGGGCGCTGTCGTTGCTTGCGGGCGCAGTGTCGATTCGCCTGTTTGACCGGGAACCCGGCAAGAACGACCTCGCAGACACCGACACCGTCCCTTTTTCGATCTTGTAGATGCCGACCCCGCACCCATGGCGTGGATGCCGCCCGGGGGTCAGCGATCACTGACGCGGTCGATGCGCTCGACGGATCGCGTGTGTACGGCGGCGGCGATATGGTCCTGCCATGACATCGAATTGGGCCGTGGGCGACGAATGCCAACTGCCGGCGACCGCTGCCATCTGGCTCACCAACGATCCGCAGCCGGCCAACCAGGCATCCGATCTGCCGTAGTGCCGAGTTCCTAACGACCGGCTATATCTCGCACTACGCGCATCGGTCGGGCCACTTTTTGCCGATTTCACTGCGATAGTGCGAGATTGAGCCGGCCGCGGAATTGAGTGCATTCGGAAGTTGCTGCGCGTGAACGGCTACGGTGGGGATCGTTAGCGTTCCTTTCAGGTTTCGCGCGTTGGGGGCTGTTCATGCAGGATCGAGGCAGAGGCGTATCGGCGCGGTGGGCGGCGGTCGCGTTGCTGGCCGGTGTCGTCGCACTGGCTATTCAGGCGGTGGTGATTCCACTGCGGGCGTCGCCGCAGTTCGGGCTGTTGGCCAATCAAAGTGATCTGGAGATCTACCGCGGCGGCGCACTGCAGGTATTGCACGACGCATCTCTCTATGTCGCGCCGGTCCCGCCGGGGGGATGGTTCACCTACCCTCCTTTCGCCGCGATCGTCTTTGCCCCGCTGGCCCTGATGCCGCTCGTCGTAGCGCAGCTGGTGGTCTTCGTAGTGTCTGTTGTGGCGCTGTGGGCCACTCTGTGGCGAAGCTGCCGCGTGCTCGGGTACCGCGGTGACCTCAATCTGGCGACTGCCTGTATCGGATTTGCGTTGCTGGCCGCGGAATTGGAATCGGTGCGAGGAACGCTCTGGCAGGACCAGATCAATCTGATCCTCATGGCGATGATCGTCTGGGACCTGACCCGTTCACCGACGGCACGATGGCGTGGATGGACAGTCGGCCTGGCGGCCGGGGTGAAACTCACCGCTGTGGTGTTTCTGCCCTACCTGGTCCTGACGCGCCAGTGGCGAGCAGCAGCATCGGCGACCGTCACGGCGGCCGCAACGGCAATCCTGGCCTGGTTCATCATCCCGGCCGACTCTCGCGAGTACTGGTTGCGCGCGGTGCACGACGTCGACCGCATCGGGCCGGTCACCCATCCGTTCAATCAATCCATCAACGGGGTGCTCGCGAACCTGTGGGCGCCCTCGACACCACCCACCGTTTTGTGGCTGCTGCTCGTCGCTGTGGGCGCTGCACTCGGATACGGCGCCGCCGTCAAAGCTCAGCGCGCCAACCAGAGTCTGACCGCCATCGTCATTGTCGGCTTGATCGCCTGCATGGCCCCGCCGCTCGCGTGGAGTCATCACTGGGTGTGGATCGCCCCGCTGCTGATCATTCTGCTGCACAACACGATTCGGGCACGGGAACACCGTGCAGCCTGGGCGGCGGCGACTGCGGCGGCGTTCGCGGCGGGATCCATGTGGGGCGTCTCATGGGTCTACGCCGAGATCGAACACCTGGGGCTGACAGCCGCGCCGGGCTACATCCCCGCGATGACAGCTGCCGTCGACCAGATGCCGCATTGGGTTCGAGCCATCGTCTGCGGTGCACCGCTGGTGATCTACTTCGCGATGGTCACCACGATCCTGACGCGCAAGGAGCAAGCCGGACCGAACGCGGCGCCACCCTCGGGTGCGTCTTCTCCTCACCTCGGCGAACGACTGCCGGTAGACAGAGCGTGAGAGGGTGCTGCGGTCACAGAGGAGAAGGCTTATCCGAGAAGATGTTTGCCAGTCAGTGCGTCGTGGTCACCGGTGGAGGCACGGGGCATCGGGCGGACGGTAGCACCGGCATTCGCTGAGCAGAGTGCACCGGGTGTGATCATCACCGGCCGTCGTCGTGACGCGCTCGAGGAGACAGCGGCCGGGCATGCGCAGCGCCCCTGCTGAAGGCGAGCGCGAGTCGAATGAGCGGTACTGCGTTTGCGGGGGATTTGCGCCTCTGCCATCATCTGCCGATGAAGAAATCGAAGGCTGTGGTGTTCGGTGCCGCAGTGGTGCTGTCCGTGGGAATCGCTGGGTGCAGCGCGGACCAGGAGTCATCGTCGACGGGGACTTCGGTCGCGCCGACCAGTGCGGCCTCGTCGCCTGCCGCGAGCGATTACGCGAAGCTGCTCATCAAGCCCAGCGATATCGACTCCGACTGGACGTTGAAGACCTCCAAGGCGGAGCCCAACGGCATCACCGGTGTCTACGGCAACGGTGCGGGGACCGAGAAGATCAGCACCGCGGTTATTGTGCGCGAGAACGCCGCGGCCGCTGCCGCGGCGGCGAAGAATGATGTGGCGCAGAAGTCGGGTGCGGCCTTCACGCCTATCGATATCGGTGTCGACGGCGGCATCATGAATGGCCCGGGTGGATCGACCGTCGTGGTGTTCGCCGAGGGCGGAGCCTTCGCGATCATCGAATTCAACAGCAAGACCGGTGAACACGTCCCGGCCGAAGTAGCGATCGCGATCGCGGAGAAGCAGGACACCGCCATCAAGAACGGCGTGAAGTAGCAACCTCGCGGTTTCGCCGGGTTCCGCTGCCGGATTGCCGACAGCGGAACCGTTCTGCGGCGAAACAGCTCTCAGACGGTGTCTCATGTGGCATTTCATCGTCATGGTTGCCGGGCCGGTGTTCGCCTGCGCGGTGCATGTGATCACCGCGATCGCGGTTTCCTGACGCGCTGGCGTGGTGGCGGTTTCAGGGGCGGGGCGGTTCGACTCGGACCAGGCCGGATTGGAAGGCGAGGACGACGAGTTGGGCTCGGTTCTGGACGCCGAGTTTCGACATGGCGCGTTGGACGTGGGTGCGGACGGTCAGGGGGCTGACGTACATTTTCTCGGCGATTTCCTCGTTGGAGAGGCCTTCGGCGACCATGGCGACGACCTCGCGTTCGCGGGCGGTGAGGACGTCGAGGGAATCGGCTGCGGTGATACGGCTTTCGGGGCGGGAGAGGTAGCGGGCGATCAGGGTGCGGGTCGCGGTCGGGGAGAGCAGGGAGTCGCCGGCGGCTACCGCGCGGATGGAGCGGAGGAGTTCCTCGGGGCCCACGTCCTTGCCGAGGAAGCCGCTCGCTCCGGCGCGGAGGGCTTGCGCCACGTACTCGTCGAGTTCGAAGGTGGTGAGGATCATGACCCGGGTGTCGCGCAGGGCGGGATCGGCGCAGATCTCCTGGGTGGCGGCGAGGCCGTCGGTGCCGGGCATACGGATGTCCATGACCACGACGTCGGGGGTGGTGGCTTGCGCGAGTTCGACCGCCTCCCGGCCGTTTCCGGCGATGCCGACGACTTCCATGTCCTCGGCCGAATCGATCAGCAGGCGGAAGGTGCCGGCCAGCAGGGCTTGATCGTCGGCGAGCAGTACCCGGATGGTCATGGCGTCGTGTCCTCGTCGTCGGGGGTTTTCGGTGGTTCGAGAGGCAGTTCGGTGGTGACTTCGAAACCGCCGCCGGGCTTGCGGCCGGCGCGCAGGTGGCCGCCGACCGAGACGGCGCGCTCGTTCATGCCGATCAGACCGTAACCCTGCGCGTTCGATTCCCGGTCGGCCGAATCCTGTTCACCGCGAACAGTTTCCGGCGCGTCGCCGCCGTCGTCGCTGATGCTGATGGTCAGCAGCAGGCGCGAGTAGTCCAGTCGCACGGTCGCGGTCGCGGTGCTCGCGTGCTTGGTGACATTGGTGAGCGCCTCTTGGATGATCCGGTACGCCGTCAGATCCGCGCCCGGTGAGAGCGGGCGCGGCACACCGGTGATCGACAATGACAGCGTCAAGCCGGTCCGCTCGAAAGACGTGAGCAGTTCCGACAGTTGAGCCAGGCCGGGCGTCGGTTCGAGCGGGGCATCGGAATCGTCCTCCCGCAGCAGGCCCACCGTGGCTTTGAGTTCGCGCAGCGCCGCGGAGGTGGTGCCGGCCAGCTCGTCGAGCATCTCCTGCGCCTGATCGGGTTGGCTGCGCAGCAGGTATGCGGCAGTGGAGGCTTGCGCGTGCGCCAACGCCATGTGGTGGGCGACGATGTCGTGCAATTCCCGCGCGATCCGGACCCGCTCCTCGCCGACGCGCTGCCGCGCCTCCTCCTCCCGCGTCCGTTCGGCCAGTTCGGCGCGTGCGTGCAAGGCCGCCAGATAGTTGCGCCGGTTGCGCCCGGCCTCGGCGAACGCGCCGGCCAGCAGGTCACCGGCGACCAGCGTGATGCGTCCGCCGGTCAGCAGCGGATTGAAGTCGTGCACCAGCGAGGTGATCAACAGCGCGGCGCCCGCGACCACCGGGCCGAGCTTGGCGATGCGGGCATCGGGATACCACAAGCCCAGCGAGTACATGGCGACGAACGCCGCACCCGCCGTGAACACCGAGACCTCGACACCCAAGGCGCCGATCGCGATACCGCAGGCTGTCGTGATCGCCAGTACCGCGCGCGGATACGCCCTGCGCCACAATAAGGCGATCGAGGCCGCCGCCGACAGCGCGAACACCCCGGGCGAAATCGGCCGGACCGCCACCGGCCCCTGCCCGTTGCCGTGATCGATGAACCGGCTCGCGTAGGTCGCCAGCGCGCACAGCAGGATGGCCACCACCACATCGACCACCCGGCTGTGCCGGCGCGGCCATTGCGACCATTCGGCGGTCATCGGCGCTCCTTCTCGTCGTCGAGAACAGTATTCGGCAGGTCCCGAACCGACCGGTAGGCCGCCCGCTCCGGACGGCCTACCTGTCGTCGATCCGGTCCGCGGCTCAGGCGCGCGCGGATTCGAGTTCCCGCTCCGGTTCGACGGCCACCGGCCGGTTCAGGCTCTCACCCTCCACGTCCACGTTCGGCAGGATCTTGGCCAGCCACGCCGGAAGCCACCACGCCTTGTCGCCGAGCAGCGCGAGCACCGCCGGAACCAGGGTCATCCGGACGATGAAGGCGTCGAAGAACACCGCCGCGGCGAGCCCGAGACCCATCATCTTGATCATCGGCTCCCCACCGCCGATGAATCCGGCGAACACCGCGATCATGATTGCGGCCGCGGCCACCACCACCCGGCCGCTGTGCCGGAATCCGGTGACGATGGCGTCGCGGGCGCTCTCGCCGTGCGCGAAGGCCTCCCGCATCCGGGTGACGAGGAAGACCTCGTAATCCATGGCGAGCCCGAACACCACGCCGACCAGGAAGATCGGCATCATGCTCATCACCGGACCGGTCTGGTGCACTCCGATCAGATCGGCCAGCCAACCCCACTGGAAGACCGCGACGATCACACCGAAGGCCGCGCCCACCGACAGCAGGAAGCCCAGGGCCGCCTTGATCGGCACGGCGATCGAACGGAACACGATCATCAGCAGCAGGATCGCGAGCCCGACCACCACGGCGAGATAGGGGAGCAGGGCGTCGGACATCTTCTGCGAGACATCGATATTCATCGCGGTCGCACCCGTGACGAGCATGGTCGCGCCGGTTGCCGCGTGCAGACCGCCGGCCTCGCCGCGCAGGGTGTGCACGAGGTCCTTGGTCGCGGTGGTCGAGGGACCGGTGGCGGGCACCACGGTGATCATGGCGGCGTCACCGGCCTGATTGAACATCGCGGGAGACACCGACACGACGCCCTTGGTCGCGGCCAGCGCGCTGGTCGCCCGTTCCACCGCGGCCTGCGGGTCGCTGACGCCCTTGACATCCAGTGCGACGGTGAGCGGCCCGTTGAAGCCGGGCCCGAAGCCCTCGGCGAGCGCATCGTAGGCGCGGCGCTGCGTCGTCGAGGTCGGTTGCGATTCCTCACCCGGCATACCGAGTTCCAGGCTCGTCATCGGCAGCGCGAGCGCACCCATGCCGACCAGCCCGATCACCAGCACGGCCACCGGACGGCGGACGACGAACCGCGCCCAGCGCGTGCCCATACCGGGCTTGTCCTCCGGCACCGACTCGGCGGGCAGGCTGTCCCGGTCCTGCTGCCGCTTGCGGAAAGCCTTGGGCAGCACCGCGTTCTGGAAGAAGCCCAGCAGTGCGGGCAGCAGCGTCAACGCGATCGTCACGGCGACGGCGACGGTGCCCGCCGCGGCCAGCCCCATCTTGGTGAGGGCCGGAATCCCGACCACGGCCAGTCCGGCGAGCGCGATCACCACGGTGAGCCCGGCGAAAACCACCGCGGATCCGGCGGTTCCGACGGCCCGTCCCGCGGCCTCCGTCGCGCTGTGTCCTTCGGCGCGTTCGGTGCGGTAGCGGGACACGATGAACAGCGCGTAGTCGATGCCGACCGCGAGCCCGAGCATCATCGCCAGAGTCGTTGTCGTGGTGGACATCCCGATGGCCACGATGGCGGCGATCCCGACGCCGATCCCGACCAGCGCGGTGATCAGCGGCAAGCCCGCCGCCGCGAACGCGCCGAAGGTGATCATCAGCACGATGGCCGCGATGGCGATGCCGATGGCCTCGGTCGCCCCGGCCATCTCCGGCTTCGCCTGGAGCGCGGACCCGCCGATCTCCACGGTGACCCCTGCGGCCTCACCGGTGTCCACCGCGTCGGTCAGCGCCGTCTTCGTCGCATCGGTGAGGTTGTCGCTGGTGTCGCCGTAGCTCACGGTCGCGTAGGCGGTGGTGCCGCTCTTGCTGACCGCGCCCGTCTGGAACGGGTCGAGCACGCCCTTCACCTGCGCGCCGCCCGAGACGTCGGCGACGATCCGCTCCACCACCGCCTTGTTGGCCTCGGAACCGATCTGCTGCCCCTCGGGCGCGACGAACACGATCCGCGCCTGCGCCCCATCGGATTTGGTGCCCGGGAACCGTTCGCCCAGCAGATCGAACGCCTGCTGGGACTCGGTCCCCGGAATCGAGAACGTATCCGGTGGCGCCGGCGGCGCGCTGGCGGCTCCCACCACCAGCGCGGCCATCAGTCCCACCCACAGCAGCACGACCAGCCGCCGCTTCTCGAACGCGAACCGGCCGACCCGGTACAGGAATTTCGCCATGCGACCATGCTCGTTCGACGCCTCTGTAGTCGGCATCGTCCCGGTGACGGCCGTCCGGTGTACTGCGAACGCAGTACCCGCGCCCGCTCAGTACTCGATCCGCAGCACCTCGGCTGGGCTGGTCAGGCGCAGGGCTGGGTTCCGGCAGCGGCTACCTGGAGCCAGATATCGCCCGCGTAGCCGGGCAGGTTGATCGGGTCGCTGATGATGGGCGCCTGGTAGCCGGTGTCGTATTGGCCGGTGAGGTGGTGGTAGCCGGCGGTGGTGGGGGTCCATGTCATGGTGACGGAGTTGCCGGCGATCGTCGTGGTGCCGGTGGCGGTCTTGTTGTCGTCGAACCAGGCGTTCCGGGCGGGGACGCCCGAGCTGAGGCTTTGCAGGATGGCCGAGCCCGACGAGGCGGCCAGGGACGCCGGGATGTGGGTCATGGTCACGGTGAGGGTGCAGCCGACCTCGGGCGTGCCGTGGACCGTCGTGCAGGCGGTGTCGCAGGCCTGGGGGTCGGTGCTGCCGGTGCCGCTGACCTGGACGGTCGCGGAGGCCATATTGGTGTACGGGGGGAGGCTCACGTCGCTGTTGCCGTAGCCATAGCCGAGGACGTGGGTGCCGGGGGTGAGGGGGGTCCACTGGAAGGTCCAGGTGGAGGTGGTGCCCATGCAGGGCTGGCCCGCGATGCTCGACTTGCCCTTCCAGTCGGAGCGGACGGTCACGCCGTTGGAAGTGTCGGAGAGGCCGGCGCCCACGCAGTCGGAGACCGGGATGACGACGTTGTAGGTCTGGCCGACCTGGAAGTTGCTGCCCTGCACGGTCATTCCCGTGCCGGTGACGTCGGCGTGGGCGGCCGGTCCGGTGGAGAGCACGGTCAGAGCGGAGGCGGTGGCGGTGATTCCGGCCGCGGCGAGGGTGCGGACTGAGGTACGCATGATGCGGGGTTTCTCGATTCGGCAACGCTGATGAGAGCGGGATGATCATTTGCGAATAGCACTGTTCACCGATCGTCGGCAGGCCGCACGCCCCGGGTTTTCGGGGCCGTGATTCGAGCCCGCGACCGCGCCGCGCGGGTTATGGATCGGGTCGTGGCTAGGGGTCGGCTACCGGCGTAGATTCTGATCAACGCTGCTCCGCCCGTCTTCTTCGGCGAAGGGACCCGGTGATGAGTGTGTCCGCTCGATGGCGCGCAGGTGCGGGGCTGATGGTCGTGCTGAGCTTGATCGTCGGTGGGTGCGGGTCGGATCGAGGCTCGGGCTCCGGCAGTCCGGCTCCGCCTTCGAGGGAAGCCGAGCGGATCGCCGATATCGTTCGCGCGAAGCTCGGCGAGTTCGATCTCACCGCGGCGGTGTTCGGGGCCTGGCGCGACGGCGAGGAAGTGGTCGTCGGCGCTGTGGGGGACTCGCCGCTCGGTGGTCCCGCGACCAGCGATATGCAGCTGCGGGTGGGGCAGCCGATGGAGCCGATGCTGTCGACCGTGCTCTGGCGACTCGACGGGAACGGCACGCTGAAGCTGGACGAGCCCATTGCCCGATGGCTGCCGAATTTCCCACGGGCCGAACGCATTACTCCGAGGATGCTCGCGAACAGCACCTCCGGAATCTCCGACTATGTCACCGATCCGGAATTCCTGAAACGATTCGGCGACAACCCGTTTCGCACCTGGACTGCTCGAGAACTGTTCGACCTGGCCAATGCCCGCCCGCCGCTGTTCGACCCGGGAACGAGTTTCGCCTACGCTCACAGCGATCTGGTCGTGCTCGGCGAGGTCCTGCAGCAGGCGTCGGGAAAACCCTTGGGCGAGCTGATATCCGACTACGTCCTCGATCCGCTCGGTATGAGGAAGAGCAGGGTGATGCTCACCGCCCAGGTGGACGAGCCGATCCTGCACGGCTACACCGATGAGCGAAAGATCTTCGAGGACGCCACCTTCTGGAATCCGACCGCATTCCTGCACAGCGGCAATATGAACTCCACCGTCACCGACGTCGGCCGCTGGGTCCGCGCTCTGGGTAAGGGAGAACTGCTCCCCGCGGACCGGTTTCAGCAGATGATGGCCCCCTCGACTGCCGGACTCGGTCCGCTCACCGCCCAGAAGTACTTCGCGTTCGGTGTCCCGCACATGGGCGACTGGCTGTTCATGAACCCGTCCTACGGAGGCTACAACGGAGTCGCGTTCTACGACACCAGGACCGCCACCACGGTCGTCGTCTACGCCACCCTCGGCGCCACCGCGAACGCCGACAAGAACAACGCGATCCCCATCGGCACTGCCATTGCGACCCTGCTGGTCCCGGACCGTCCGCCTCCGATTCCCTGATCGAACAGTGCAATTCCGAATAAAGGACAATCCTCCGAAGTAATCAATTGTTTTGTTTTTCGTAACAAGTGGCACCAGAATGCGATTTGCTCGAGGACAACACCAATTCAGGAGGTCGGAATGCTATCTGCGAAGCGGCTTGCTGCCAGTGCCGTCGTCGCCACCGCAGCCGCGGGCATGGTGCTCGCCGGTGGTGGAACGGCCCAGGCCGACGATGTGCCGGTGTGGCAGGCGAATTGCCACCTGTACAACATCTTCAACACCGGCGGAATGTCCAATTGCGAGTTGCCGACCTGGCATCAGGTGAAGCTCACCTGTGTCGCCTGGCCCGTTCCGTTCACCTATTGGAAGTACGGGCCCATGCAGTACGGGCAGAACCAGTCGTGGGCCAGCTGCGACTCGTTCAACGCCTTGGTGGGCGTCGAGATCGTTCAGGCCTACCCCTGATCGAACGAAAAGACCTCGGGATCGCGTCTGGCGATCCCGAGGTGTTTGTCGTCGCTGCCCGGTGATCAGCGGCCGGTGCGCAGGCGGTACTCGATCGCGTAGCCGAGCTTGCCGGGCTTGGCGTCGGAGTACGGCTTGGAGATCTTGCCGAACTCGCCCTTGTCCTCGGGGCTGCCGCCGTTCCAGGCCGGGAGCACATCCAGCTGCGAGGCGGTCTTGCCCTCGGCGACGACGGTGTTCGGGCCGAGCGCGACCTGCGCCTGGGTGACGGTCTTCAGCGCGGCCAGGTAGGCGGGGAAATCGTTGCGGTTCCAGTCTCCGCCGACCTTGTTGTCGCGCATCCACGCGCCCCAGTAGAACTCCTCGAAGGGCAGGGTGCCCTCGTGGAAGCCGATGTCGCGGGCGAAGTACATCATGGAGCGGTACTTGTCATCGGCGAAGTTGGACAGGCCCACCGACTTCGGGAGCTGGTGCTCCTTGATGGCGTTGCCGTTCACGTCCTCGAGCCAGGTCCAGCCGTTGGCCTTCATGGCGTCCCAGAACTTGCCGTCGGGCAGGGTGCTCAGGTTGCCGAGCACGCGCAGCCGAACGTGGGTGTCCGCGCCGCCGTCCGGGGTCTCGAAGAACGAGGTCAGGGTGTGGTGGCCGTCGGTGAGGTACAGCCGGCCCTGGGGACCGATCACCACGGTCTTCATCGGCGCGATGGAGTCGGCGGTCTCGGAGCCGATCGCCACCTTGCAGGTGAAAGAGGACGAATCCTTCAACTGCGCGGCCGGGCTCACGGTGGCGGCGGCGACCTGGCCGTTGGCCTCGCACCAGTCGTCGAACTTCTTGTTCACCGCGTCCTTGCCGAGCGTGTAGCGGCCCAGCTTGTAGAACACCTCGTCGTAGCCCAGCGACGGCTGGGTCGGCAGCACATCACCGATACGGACGTCGACCAGATCGTTGGTCTTGGCGCACAGGTAGGCCGCGCCGGGGGTGGACCGCTGGTCGTGGTCGCAGAAGGAGGGCCGCTCGCCCGGCTCCCCGGGAGCGGCGACCGCGACGGCACTGGTCAGAGCCATCAGCGCGCCCGCGAACGCGGCGACCAGGCGGCCCCGCGCGACGGTGGTGTTCGACATCGAATCCTCGAATTCATGCGGTGATACAAGCCGCATTACGGTGACCAGCGCCGATGACCGGCCCGCGATGTCCCGACGGCCAGATGCTGTTGTCTCGGCCAATAATTGGTGAACGGGCGCCACGCGCGTGTGCGGCCGCTGAGTCCGATAACAGTGATCTGAGTCACTCATGGCCGCTACCCTGTTGTCACCCGGTTGCTCGTGCCGCGAACCAAGGGCCTGTGGCTGCGCGAAACGCCGTGGAGAGAAAGGCGTCTCGAACATGAGTAGTACACCGACCGCAGTGCCTCCGGCCGCGGAATTCCCCCCGCCGACGCTGGTCACCGGACTCTGGCGGCGCAAGCTCCCGCACTATCCGGAAACGCCCGCCCGGTCCTGGTATCTCTTCCTCGTCGTCGTGGTGTCCGTCGCGCTGTACTACCAGCTGTTCGTGTCGGGAGCCGTCGGCAACCAGCTGATCGCCGATTTCCACCTGACCTTCCGCTACTTCGTCGGGATCTTCATCATCGGCGCGGCCTTCGGCGCCGTGGCCTCGGTGGTGACCGGCGTCCTGGACCGCTGGGGCCGCGCCAATATCGTCGCCTACGGCACCGTCGTCACCTCGCTGCTGACCCTGTTCGCGCAGCCGCAGTGCACGACCAAGGAATCCTTCCTGGCCATCTACTGCATCATCAGCATCGTCGAGGGCGCGGTGCTGGTCGCGACGCCCGCGCTGGTCCGCGACTTCTCCCCGCAGTTGGACCGCGCCTCGGCCATGGGCTTCTGGACCCTGGGACCGGTGCTGGGCGCGCTCGTCACCACCGAGATCTCCACGCACACCCTCGACGCGCACCCGGACTGGCAGTACCACTACCGGCTCGCGGGTGTCATCTGTCTGGTGATCTCCCTCGTCGGCCTGGTCGGGCTGCGCGAGCTCAGCCCCCGGCTGCGGGATCAGATCATGGTGTCGCTGCGGGACAAGGCGCTGATCGAGGCGCGGGCGCGCGGGTTGGACGTCGAGGCGCTGGAACGCAATCAGTGGAAGCAGATGATGCACCTCGACATCGTCGGCTCGGCGCTGGCCATCTCGATCTTCCTGGCGTTCTTCTACACCATCGTGTCGTTCCTGCCGGTGTACATGGCGACCAATTTCGGGTTCACCGCCGCCCAGGCCAACGCGCTGGGCAACTGGTATTGGATCGCCAGCGCCTTCTCACTGGTGATCACCGGCATCGTGTCGGACAAGATGAAGGTCCGCAAACCGTTCATGGTGTTCGGCGCGATCATCAGCATCATCGGGACCTACGTGTTCCTCAGCTACACCGACCAGCCCGGCACCGACTACTACACCTTCGCGATCGTCATGAGTTTCACCGCGGTCGGCACCGGCATCGCCTACTCGACCTGGATGGCGAGCTTCACCGAGACCGTGGAGAAGCGGAATCCGGCGGCCACGGCGGTCGGGCTCGCGGTGTGGGGCGGCGTGCTGCGCACGGTGGTGACGTTCGTGCTGCTGGGGCTGCTGCTGGTGGTGACCGCGGCGGGCACGCTGGTCAACTACGGGCCGCGGTTGCAGACCATCAACGCCAAGTACCACGAGGAGATCGCGACCATTCAGACCGTGGGCGAGGACACGCTCACCGCCCTCGGCAAGAATCCGAACGACGTCGGAGCGCAGGTCGCCGCGCTGGTGAAGCTGACCGGGGATTCCCCGGCCGACATCAAGACCACGGTCGAGCTCAACGCCAAGTACCCCGAGGAACTGGCCACCTTGCAGGCCATCGATCAGAAGGTGCTGGTCAAACTCCTGACCGACCCCAATGACAAGGCGGCCCAGGCCACCGCGGTCGGGCAGGTCGCCCAGAAGTTCGGGATCCCGCCGGATCAGGCCGGAGCCCGGATCGCGGCGGCCGGGAAGGTGCCCGTCGATCAGCTGGCCGTGGCCTCCCAGACCGGCCCGGCGTTGACCGCCGCGAGCGCGAAACTCAAGGCCGTGAGCGCGATCCCCGCCGACGACCTGGCCTACCTGTCCGAGCACGGCAAGGAAGTGCAGCAGGCGCAGAAGGATTCACCGAAGCAGTGGAAGACCTGGTGGTGGATCTGCCTGATCGCCCAGATCTGCTTCATCCCGTTCGTGTTCGTCATGGCCGGACACTGGAGCCCCAAGAAAGCCGCGGAGGAGGCCGCCGAGCACGACGTGGCCGTCCAGCGCGAGCTGGCGACACTGCCGCACTGAGGCCTCAGCCGGGGAGCAGCGTGGTGTCGCGCACCGCTCCCCGGTCCGCCGAGGTGGCCAGCAGCGCATAGGTTTTGAGCGCGGGGGAGACCTGCCGTTCGCGGTGCCGCGGCCGGTAGCCGCCGTTCGCCTCCACTTCCGTCCGCCGCCTGGTCAGTTCGGCGTCGGGGACGTCCATGGTGAGGGTCCGGGACGGGATGTCGATCGTGATCGAGTCGCCGTCGCGCACCAGCGCCAGCGGGCCGCCCGCCGCCGCCTCGGGGGAGATGTGCCCGATCGAGCAGCCCGAGGAACCGCCCGAGAAGCGGCCGTCGGTGATCAGCGCGCATTCCCCGGCCAGGCCCAGGCCCTTCAGGTACGACGTCGGATACAGCATCTCCTGCATGCCCGGCCCGCCGCTGGGACCCTCGTAGCGGATGACGAGCACATCGCCGGACTTGATGCGGCCGGACAGGATCGCCTCGACGGCGTCCTCCTGTGACTCCACCACCAGGGCCGGCCCGGTGAAGGTGTGCATGTGCGCGGCCACGCCCGCCGACTTCACCACCGCGCCGTCGGGGGACAGGTTGCCGCGCAACACCGCCAGCCCGCCGTCGCGGGAGAAGGCGTGCGCCACATCGTGAATGCACCCCTGGGCCGCGTCCACGTCGAGGGAATGCCACCGCTCGGACTGGGAGAACGCGGTGGCGGACCGCTTGCCGCCCGGCGCGGCGTGGAACAGGTCGAGCGCCGCCGCGGAGGGCCGGCCCCCGCGCACGTCCCAGTCGTTCAGCCACGCGCCGAGTGAATCCGCGTGCACCGCACGCACATCGCGGTGCAGCAGCCCCGCCCGGTCGAGCTCGCCGAGCAGCGCGGGAATACCGCCGGCGCGGTGCACGTCCTCCATCAGGTATTCGCCGTTGGGAGCGACTTTGCAGAGGCATGGCACCTGCAACGACATCTTCTCGATGTCGGTGAGCGTGTAGTCCAGACCCGCCTCGTGCGCGGCCGCCAGCAGGTGCAGGACGGTGTTGGTGGATCCGCCCATGGCCAGGTCCAGGGCCATGGCGTTGTCGAAGGCGTTGCGGGAGGCGATGTTCCGGGGCAGGACCCCCGCGTCGTCCTCGTCGTAGTAGCGGCGGGTCAGCTCCATCACCGTGCGCCCGGCGTCGCGGTACAGCTCGGCGCGGGCGGTGTGGGTGGCCAGGGTGGTGCCGTTGCCGGGCAGGGCCAGGCCTAGTGCCTCGGTGAGGCAGTTCATCGAGTTGGCGGTGAACATGCCCGCGCAGGATCCGCAGGTGGGGCAGGCGTTCTCCTCGATGAGCGCGAGGTCGGCGTCGGACACGTCGGGGGAGACGGCGTCGGCCATGGTGGTGATGAGGTCCAGGCGGCTGCGCACGGTGCCGTCGACCAGCACCGCGTTGCCGCCCTCCATGGGTCCGCCGGAGACGAACACCGTCGGGATGTTCAGCCGCAGCGCGGCCATCAGCATGCCCGGGGTGATCTTGTCGCAGTTGGAGATGCACACCAGCGCGTCGGCGCAGTGCGCGTTCACCATGTATTCGATCGAGTCCGCGATCAGGTCTCGCGACGGCAGCGAGTACAGCATTCCGCTGTGCCCCATGGCGATTCCGTCATCGACGGCGATGGTGTTGAACTCGCGCGGGATGCCGCCCGCGGCGCGCACCGCCTCGGACACCATCCGCCCGACCGGCTGGAGATGGGTGTGGCCGGGCACGAACTCGGTGAAGCTGTTCGCGATCGCGATCACCGGCTTGCGGCCGATATCGGCCGACGGGACTCCGCTGGCCCGCATGAGCGCGCGGGCCCCCGCCATGTTCCGACCGTGTGTGACCGTGCGTGAGCGCAACTCGGGCACGACGCCACCTCCTGCTTCGCCTCGACCATCCGCAACCAAACGGTTGCAACTGAATGGTTGGAGTTTGCCACAGTCGTGAGCCCAACCGCAACCGTCCGGTTGGAGATGGTTGGATGGACCCCATGGCGTGGGATACCGAGAGAACCAGACGACTGCTGCTCGAGGCGGCCGTCCACGAGTTCGCCGAACGCGGACCCGACGGCGCCCGGGTCAATGCCATCGCGACCCGCGCGGGCATCAACAAAGAACGCATCTACCAGTACTTCGGCGACAAACGGGGCCTGTTCGAAGCGGTCCTCACCGATCAGCTCGAGCAACTCGCCGCGGCCAGCCCGCTGACCGCCGACACGGCCGGGGACCTGGCCGAGTACGCCGGCCACGTGTTCGACTTCCACCACACCCACCCGCAGTTCCTGCGACTCATGTACTGGGAGGGCTTGCAGCCTCAGGAGGGCCGCCTGCCCGCCGAATCGGCGCGGGCCTCCCACTACGCGGAGAAGGTGGCCGCGCTGGCCGCCGCCCAGCACGACGGGGCCCTCGCCGACGAGGTAGCCCCCGGCTACCTGCTGTACGCGGTCGCGGCCCTGGCCGCCTGGTGGTTCGCGGCCCCGCAGGTGGTCCGCATGATCCTGGGCCCGGACACCGATGACCCGGACGCACTGCGGGCGGCCCTGGTCAGCCTGGTGCGACGGCTCGAGGTGCGGAACTAGCTCAGCGCCGAGCCCTGCTCGAGCGCCGACCGGCAGCAAGGACGGTTGCCGCGACATGCGCTGTGCGTCGCCCTGTATCGGCTGCGCCACCATCGATGCGGACAGTCAGTGCTGTGCGAATGCTTCTCGACGGTGAACGATTCGGTCCGGCGCGAGTGCGTCGGCGAGGGCGCTCAGAACCGGGGCGCAACCGGTGTCCAGGGTCAGGGCCGCGAGATCGTCGGCGCGAGTGCGGCCGCGATTGAGGATGATGACCGGGCGACCGGACTTGGCGGCGCGGCGGGCGAACCGCAGGCCCGACATGACCGTGAGCGAGGAGCCGGCGACCAGCAGGGCATCGGCGTCGTCCACCAGCTCGAACGAGGCGGCCACGCGCGGCTTGGGCACGGATTCGCCGAAGTAGACGATGTCGGGCTTGAGGAGCCCGCCGCAGGTCACGCAGTCGACCATGCGGAAGGACGCGGTGTCGGCCACCACGGCGTCGGCATCGGGGGCGACCTCGAGACCGTCGAGCGGAACCGATTCGGCGAAGCCGGGATTGGCGGCCTCGAGTCGGTCGGCCAGGGTCATGCGGGAGGTCAGGGCCTGGCAGGAAAGACACCGGACGCGGGCGTAGACGCCGTGCAGGTCGATCACCCGGCGCTGCCCCGCCTTGGTGTGCAGCAGATCCACGTTCTGGGTGAGCAGCCCGGTCACGATGCCCGCGCGTTCGAGGCGTGCCAGCGCGTGATGCGAGGGGTTCGGCCGGGCCGCGTCCATGCGCCGCCAGCCGACGTGGTTGCGGGCCCAATACCGTTGGCGGAACACCGGATCGCCGACGAACTGCTGATAGGTCATCGGGGTCCGCGGTGGCGCGCCGGGGCTGCGGTAATCGGGGATGCCGCTGTCGGTGGAGATGCCCGCGCCGGTCAGCACCGCGACGCGGCGGCCGGAGACCAGCTCCAGCAGTCGCTCGAACCGCTGCGGGGAACCGGAATCGGGCATGGCGTCAGCCTACGACCCGCCCGCGTTGTGCCGCCGGTCACGTCGTGTCACACCCGCGGGCCCCGTGTCGTCATCAAGGCAGGACGCCACCACAGCGGCGGCGCGAGACGAAGGAGATGGTCATCATGGCGAAGACGGTTCTGGTCACCGGCGGCACGGGCACCCTGGGCAGCCTGGTCACTCCGCTGCTGCGGCAGGCCGGGCTGGGCGTGCGGGTGCTCAGCCGCAGCGCGCACGAGGCGAAGGACGGTATCGAGTTCGTGGCCGGCGACCTGGAGACCGGCGCGGGCATCGCCGAGGCGGTCGCGGGCGTGGACACCGTGTTGCACCTGGCGGGCACCACCAAGGGCGACGGCGACAAGGCCCGCGTCCTGGTCGACGCCATCAATGCCGCGGGGGCGTTCCCGCACCTGGTCTACATCTCGGTGGTGGGCGCGGAGCGGGTCCCCGTGGAGAGCGCCATCGACCGGCAGGTGATGGGCTACATGGCCTCGAAGCGCGACGCCGAACTGGTGGTGGAGAACTCGGGCCTGCCGTGGACCACGCTGCGCGCCACCCAGTTCCACGACCTGCTCTTCACCATGGTGTCGGCCATGGGCAAGATGCCGGTGGTGCCCGCGTTCGACTTCCGCTTCCAGCCCATCGAAACCGGTGAGGTGGCAGCGCGATTGGTGGAACTGGTGCAGGGCGAGCCTGCCGGACTGGTCGCCGAGATCGGCGGCCCGCGCATCTACACCATGAAGGAACTCGAGCGCAGCTACCTGGCGGCGACCGGCCGTCGCCGCCCGGTGTTCACCGTGAAGGCCCCCGGCAAGGCGGCCCGGGTGTACGCGACGGGTGCGAACCTGACCCCCGAGCACGCCGTGGGGCAGCGCACCTGGGAGGACTTCCTGGCCGCCAAGCTGGCCACCGCATGACGGACGCGAAATACGGTGTCAGCGCGGTCCGTTGGTGTTGAGATACACCACCGGACCGTCGCCGAACCGGCCGTGCGCGTTCATGTCCAGCAGTGCGGCCATGGCCTTGGCGGTGTAGACCGGCTCGAGCGTCATGTGCTCCCGATCGGCCGAGAGCGCCTGCGCGGTAGCGGCTTCCGGCATCGGATAGCCGTAACCGGGGCCCAGATACTCGGTGACGATATCCAGATTGCCTGCGGGGGAGATGTTCTCGGCGATGCGCGCGCCGCGGGAGCGCAGCAGCTTCGCGCATCGTCCGGCCAGCGCGGTGAGCGTCGGCTCGTCGAGCCGCAGTGTGTCGTTGACGACCACACCCACCACATGGGTCTTCAGCCCCGCCAGCCGCAGTCCCAGCGACAGCCCCGCCGCCGTCCCACCCGAACCGACCGGGATCACGATGTGACTCGGTTCCGGCAGTTCCCCGGCTCGCACCTGCTCGGCCAATTCCAGTGCCGCCTCGACGTATCCGAGCGCGCCCACCGCCGACGACCCGCCCGCGGGAAGGAAATACGGCGGCCGGATCCCGGTGAAATTCCGGGCCAGCAGATACGGCGCGCTCAGGATGGTCCGGGCCTTGGAGTGGGTGAAGTGCAGCTCCGCTCCCGAGGCCCGCAGCCGCGCCAGCTGGGCGCGCACATGGTCGTCCTCGGGCTGATCGATCAGTGCCAGAACGGTTTTCAGCCCGTGCTCGCGTCCGTAGAGCGCGGTGGCCAGCCCCCAGTTGGTGCCCAGCCCGCCCACGGTGACGATGGTGGTGCGGCGCTGCCGCAGCGCGTCGGGCAGCAGCCATTCCAGTTTGCGGACCTTGTTGCCGCCCCAGCCGCCGTCGCCGAACACGCTGTCGTCCTTGAGCCAGATCTCCGCGCCGCCGGAACAGGCGGTGTCGAGGGCGTCCAGTCGCCGGACCGGGGTCGGGGCCGTGCCGAGTCTCAGGTGCAGCAGGGTCGCCTCGAGTTCGGGATGGAGGCGGTACAGGTGCGGCATCACCACTCCAACTTATCGATTGTCCAGTTGCCCGACGAGTGTGGCGGGTAGCACAGGGGCGGCGCATCCCTGCTGCTAACTTCTGAAAAGCTATTAGATACGGCAAGGAGAATTCATGCCTGGTGTAACCGATCGCGTCATCATTGTCACCGGAGCCGGTGGCGGTCTGGGCCGCGAGTACGCGCTGCTGCTCGCCCGCGAGGGCGCTCAGGTCGTGGTCAACGACCTCGGCGGCGCGCGCGACGGCTCGGGGTCCGGGCACAATATGGCCGACGCCGTGGTCGAGGAGATCCGCGCCGCCGGCGGCACCGCGGTCGCCAACTACGACAGCGTCGCCACCGAAGAGGGCGCGAAGGCGCTGGTGCAGACCGCGATCGACACCTTCGGCGCGGTGCACGGCATCGTGAACAACGCGGGCATCCTGCGCGACATGAGCTTCGTGAAGATGACCCCCGAGGCCTTCGAAGCCGTGCAGCGCGTGCACCTGTTCGGGTCCTTCTATGTCACCCACGCCGCCTGGCCGCACTTCCGCGAACAGGGCTTCGGCCGCGTCGTCATGGCCACCTCCACCTCCGGCCTGTACGGAAACTTCGGTCAGGCCAACTACGGCGCCGCCAAGATGGGCCTGGTCGGCATGATGAACACCCTCGCCATCGAGGGCCGCAAGTACGACATCACCGTCAATGCCGTGGCGCCCATGGCCGCCACCCGCATGACCGCCGACATCGCCTCGGAGGCCATGCTCGAGAAGCTGCCGCCCGCCCAGGTCGCCCCGATCGTCGCGCACCTGATGGGCGAGGACTGCACCGACTCCGGCATGGTGCTGGTGGTCGGCGGCGGCTCGGTGCAACGCGCCCAGTTGTTCGCGAACAAGCCCGTGTTCTTCAGTGAGGTCCCGAGCGTGGATCAGGTGCGGGAGAATTGGAGCCGTATTACTGATATGTCCGACGCTCAGCCCGGGGTGAACCCAGCGGGCTGAGCCTGCTCTGAGGAGCCTCGCCATGAGCGAGAACGCGTGGGACGCACTGGTTGTCGGAGCCGGAGCGGGCGGGCTGTGCGCGGCCGCCCGGCTCTCGCACCGGGGCTATCGGACCCTGGTGGCCGAACGTCTCGACCGAGTCGGCGGGCGGGCTTCCACCGCCGAGCTCGACGGATTCACCATCAACACCGGCGCTGTCGTCATCGAACTCGGCGGCATCACCGAACAGACCTTCGAGGAGGTCGGGGCGAAATTCGAAGTGCGCCCGGCGGATCCGCCGATCCTGTACCGGATCAACGGCCGCGACGTGGACGTCTCCAGCGGCGGCTGGGGACTGCTCATCTCCCAGCTCACCCGGCACGGCGCCCAGCTGCTCGGCGGGTCCGCCCGCGCGGAGGGGGAGTCGCCGGACCGGGAGCTGTCCACCGCCGACTGGGTGCGCCGCTACACCAAAAACGATGCGGTGCAAGGCATCTTCCGCAATATGTGCGGGTCCATCTTCGCGGTCGGCTCCGAGGAGCTGCCCGCGCGGGTGTTCCTCACCTACTTCACGCGGAAGGCGGCGTTCAAGAAGTTCGGCTTCTGTCCCGAGGGCACCATCGGTCTCTGGAAGGCCCTCGCCGAGGTGGTGGAGCGCAATGGGGGAGAGGTCCGGCTCGGCAGCGAGGTGCGGCAACTGCATGTCGAGGGCGATCGGATCACCGGGGCGCGGATCAGCCGCGACGGCGAGATCTCGGACATCGCTTGCGCTTTCGCGGTCAGTGACATCGGGCCGTCGGCCACCATGGATCTGGTCGGCCCGGAGCACTTCCCGTCGGACTATGTGAGCCGCGTGCTCCAGCGCGACCTGCCCTGCGCCATGATCTCGGTCAACTTCGCCAGCCGCGAACCACTGATCGACGCGCCTGGGCTGCTCAGCTTCGCCCGCACCCGGCGGCTGTGCTACGTCGCCAACTTCACCGCCACCTGCCCGGAGATGGCGCCCGAGGGCTGGCATCTCTACGTCGGTGCGGGCGTGCCCAAACCCTCGGTCGGCAACTTCGACGCCGAGGCCGAGACCGCGCTCGTGCTCCAGGATCTGCGCGAGGAGATCCCGGGCTTCGAGCGGGCGCGCATCCTGTCCATCGCCGTCACCCGCGACGACTGGCCGCCCCAGCGGGCCGTCGCCGGATACGACCTACCCCACGACACCCCGATAGCCAATCTCTGGAATGTCGGCGACGCGGTCAAGGAGTACGCCAACGGCGGCATCACCGCCTGCATGGAGACGGCGAAGATCGTGGTCGAGGAGATAGTGGACAGCGGAATCGGTCGTTCCGGAACCTGACAACTGATCACCCGGCCCTCAGTCCGGCGCTGACGTCTCGGGGAGGCGGGATCGCATGCCGGGCAGCCGATCCACCATGGCCACAACGTAATCCGCGACGATGCCGATCAGCACCGGTCGCTCGACCTTCAGGCCGCCGTCGAGCCACACCAGGATCAGCTCCGCCGCGCCGCCGGTGATGAGCTGCGCCAGGGCGGTCAGTGCGGTGTCGTCGCCTTCGGGAATGTCGAGCAGCACGCGGGTCTGCTCGATGAGCAGCTCGGCCACCTGCCGCATGCCTTCGAAGCGGCGGCGCATGAGCAGTTCGGACCCGTAGGCCTGGGCGAAGGCGATATTGGCGCGGCGCGGGTCGTCGGTGACGCCGACGATCAGCGCCGCCACCCCGGCGCGCAGTTTGGCCTCCGGGTCGCCGGGGGTGTCGGTCATGGCGGTGCGCGCCTGTTCCAGGGCCTCGCCCTGCACCTCGTCGAGCAGTGCGGTGGCCAGCGCGTCGAGATCGGTGAAGGATTCGTAGAAGAAGCGCGGCCCCACCTTCGCCTGTTCGCACACCCCGCGCACCGTGAGTGCGGCCAGCCCCTGCGTGCCGACGATGTCGAGGGCCGCGTCCAGCAGCCGTCGCCGACGCTGTTCGCGCCGCTCGTCGGTGGTGGTGCCGCGATAGGTCCCATTGGCAGCTCGCGTCACCTTGTCAGCTTGGCACAGAAATCGGGAAACGACCGTTTACGGAAACTAACGTTTCCGCTACCGTGGAGGCATGGCTGTACGAAAAGCCGTGGTGAATCATCGAATCCAGTGCCGGGCCGCCGGATTGCTGCAGCGGTACCCCACCGTGCCGCAGGCGCTCGCACCCCCGCCGCCCGGCAGCGGGCTGAAGCCGGTGATGGGGGATTACGGTCCGCCCGGCATCGGCCATCTGCTCAGCACCCTCGCCGATCCGCTGAACTTCAGCCGGGACCGCATGCGCCGGTACGGCCCGGTGCAGTGGATGGGCGTGTTCGGGCGGCAGGTGGTCGGCGTCGTCAGCCCGGCCGCCACCGAGGAGGTCCTGCTCGACCGCAGGCGAGTGCTGTCCGCGCAACGCGGCTACGAATTCGTGATCGGCCCGTTCTTCCGAGGCGGAATCCTGTTGCGTGACTTCGAGGAGCACGCCTATCACCGCCGCATCCTGCAGCAGGCCTTCACCCGCCCGCGTCTGATCGGCTACCTCGGGCTCACCACCCCACGCGTCGTGCGGGGCGTCGACTCCTGGCGGCCCGCACCGGATTTCCGGTTGTACGACCACGTCAAGCGGCTGTTGCTGGAACAGGCGACCGTGGTCTTCGCGGGTGCGGAACTCGGCCCCGAGGGCACGCGGCTCTCCCGCGCCTTCGAGGACGCCGTGCACGGTGGCCAGGCCATCATTCGCACGAACATGCCGGGCGGGGTGTGGAGCCGGGGCCTGCGCGGGCGCAAGCTGCTCGAGGACTACTTCCGGCGTGAGCTGCCCGCCAAGCGGGCCGGTGCCGGCGAGGACCTGTTCAGCGTGCTCTGCCATGCCGAGACCGAGGACGGCGAATCCTTCTCCGACGCCGACATCGTGGACCACATGATCTTCGTGATGATGGCCGCCCACGACACCAGCACCCTGGCCATCTCGATGCTGGCCTACGAGCTGGGCCGGAACCCGCGGTGGCAGGAACGGTTGCGCGAGGAATCGCGGGCGTTGGGCAAGCCCACGCTCGACTATGCCGACCTGGACCGGTTACCCGCGCTGGAGATGGCCTTCCGCGAGACCCTGCGCATGTACGCCCCGGTCGGGCAGATGGTGCGAGAAGCCCTGGAGGACACCGAGATCGCGGGATACTTCATCCCCAAGGGCGCGCTGATCATGGTCGGCCCGTACTCCATGATGCGCAATGCCGAGTACTGGCACGATCCGGACGTCTTCGATCCCGAACGCTTCGATCCCGGGCGCGCGGAGGACAAGTCGCACCGCTTCGCCTGGCCGCCCTTCGGCGGCGGCGCGCACAAGTGCATCGGCAAGTACTTCGGCAGCATGACGGTCAAGGCGACCATGCACCGCATGCTGCTGAACTACCGGTGGAGTGTGCCGGACGGCTACGAGGTGCCCCTCGTGCCCAGTACCGGCCCCACTCCCGCGGACGGACTGCCGATCCGCCTCAGCCGCCTCTGAACGCTCACCGCACGTCGCGCGGAATCCCGAGTTCGATATCCAGATAACGCAATTCCGGATCCCGGCGGCGGCCGTTGCGGAAGGCTCGGAACACCAGATCCTGTGGATGTCCGACGGTGAACACCTCGGTGAAGGTCTTCACCGTCCGCCGCGGCGCGCCGCACAGGCTCGGATTGAATCCGGCCTTGGCCAGCGGCCCCTCCCAGATGAGCGCCGCCCCGCCCGGCACGCTGTGCGGGGCGAAACTCCAGCCCAGCTCGCGCATGCGCCGGTCGAACTCGCTCGCGCCGAGTCCGGCCACGTCCCAGCCGCTGGCCTCGTTGAAAAGCTGCCTGCCGTGCAGGAATTGGACGAAGCACGGGTCCGGGCCGGGGTGCGGGGTGCTGAGGTTGATGACGCCGTCCCAGGGCAGGGTGGTCAGCGCCCAGGCCAGCCGCGCCTCGAAATCGTCCCAGTCCGTGCACACCACGGGCTTGCCGCGTTCGCTGGGCCGGTCGGCGGGCAGGCCGTAGCTGCCGGTGCCGGGCGCATCCATGCTCCAGGTGGCGAAGCGCAGCCGGCCGCCGTCCATCCCGAGCCCGTCGCGCAGCACGGTGACCACGGACTCGGCGACGCCGCGGCGGTGGTCGACCGATTCCCCGCGCTGCCAGCCGGTGCTCCACTCCCGCGCCAGGCGGGGCTGCTGGTGCACGCGTTGCATGGCCCGCCACTGCGGATCCGGTGCGGTGGCATCGGATTCGGACGGTACCGGGACCGGATCCCAGGTGCCGTCGGACTGCTCGCCGATCACGCGCAGTAACCGGTCGGCGTCGTCGGCGTCGTCGGGGACCGCGATCAGAACCTCGATCTCGGTGCCCTGCTGTGCGAAATGCGCTCGGCGGCCGGTGAGTTCGTCACGGACCTGAATGAAACGGGGATTCCACCCGAGTCCCGATTCGTCCGCGTCCTCGTCCTCCTCGAGAAAATACGGCATCCACTGAATCAGCACATCCCATCCCTGCGAACCCACCTTGCCTCCCTCCGGGGTTCCAGCCAACCTACCCGCCGGGCACCGTCCGTGCCCGCCGGTGGGTACCGGTCGAGCTCGGGCTGTGGTAGAACCTGTTCTAGTTTTTCACCTGAAGGGCCACGAATGAACTGGTACACCGGCAATACCGTCTACGACACCGTGCTGACGATCGCGTTCGGTTTCGCTGCCTTCGTCCTGATCGGGGGCCTGTTCCAGCAGAGCCCGTACGGTCGGTTCGCCACCGCCAAGCTCGGACTGAACCTGAACCCGAAACTCGGCTGGTGGTTGATGGAGATTCCGGCCACCGTGGTCTTCGCGGTCGCGTACCTGAGCGGGCCGCACCGTTTCGAGCCGACTTCCCTGGTGCTGGCGGCCATCTGGATTCTCCACTACGCCAACCGGGGCTGGTTCTTCCCCCTGTCGATTCGCCAAGTGCCCGGCAAGACCAGCAGTTTCAACATTTCGGTGCTCGGCATGGGCATGTTCGTCACCGCCATGCACGGCTACCTCAACGGCGCGCTGTTCAGCCACGACTACTTCGGCCGGTACGGCACCGGGTGGCTGACCGACCCGCGCTTCATCATCGGATCGATCATCTACCTCAGCGGTTTCGCCCTGCTCACCAGCTCCGAGTGGATCGTGCGGAATCTTCGCGACAAGAACAATCCGGGCGCAACGGAGTACAAGATTCCGTTCGGTCTGGGCTTCCGATTCGTCACCAGCCCCACCTATCTCGGCGAGCTCATCGCCTGGGCCGGATTCGCCATCCTTACCTGGGCGCTGCCGGGCGTGGTCATCTTCCTGATCACCTTCGGCAACCTGGTGCCGCGCGCCTTCGCCACCCACACCTGGTACCGCGAGAAGTTCTCCGACTACCCGGCCGAGCGAAAGGCCCTGGTGCCGTTCGTGATCTAGCGCCCGTGTCGCAGCGCGTGATCTAGCGCCCGTGTCGCAGCGCGTGATCTAGCGCCCGTGTCGCAGCGCCTTGTCGCGGTACATGGCGGTGTCCACGGCGTGCATGAGTTCGTCGATGGCGGTGGAGTCGGTGTCCACCAGCGCGGTTCCGATACTCGCGCCCACCCGCACCGACAGTCCCGCCACATCGAACGGGTCGGCGAGCGCGGCCAGCAGGTCCCCGGACACCGAGTCCAATTCCTCCGGGCCCGAGCAGCTTTCGACCAGCACGATGAACTCGTCGCCGCCCAGCCGGGCCGCCACCCCGTGCGGCGGCACGGCCTGGCGCAGCCGTTGGGCCACCTCGCACAGCACCTGATCGCCCGCGGTGTGGCCGCGGCGGTCGTTGACCTCCTTGAAGCCGTCCAGGTCCAGGTAGCAGACGCCCACCTGGCCGGTGGCGGCCGCGAGCCGGTCGAAGAACAGCAGCCGGTTGGGCAGGCCGGTCAGCGAGTCGTGGTGGGCGTCGTACCAGAGCCGGTCGGCCAGTTCCTTGCGGTCGGTGACGTCCACGGTGACGCCGACCAGGAAGCGCGGCTTGCCATCGCTGTCGCGGACCACCGTCATGGACAGGTCGATGATGGTGTGCGAACCGTCGGGTTTGGTGTGTTCGGTCTCGAAGCGGAAGCGGTCGATCTCGCCGGACAGTAAACGCTGGAACAGACCGAACGCCTCGCCGATATTGATCGGGCCCAGTATGTCGGAAACCGAGCGGCCCGGCATCTGCCCGGCCGGGACGCCCAGGGTCTCGGCCATGGCGTTGTTGACGTCGACCACCTGCCCGGTGGTGATGTCGACCGTGCCGATGCCGACCGACGCGCCCTCGAAGATGGCCTGGAATCGGGCTTCGGACAACTGCCTGCGGGCGTCGGCCTCGCGCGCGGCGGTCAGCGCCGCGGTGAGGGTCGTCTCCTGTTCCGACAACGCCACACTGCGTAGTCCGGCGGTGAACTCGGCCGCGAACTCGGCGGCCAGCTCGATCGCTCGATCGCGCACCGGCCAGTAGTCCGCGCAGCCGGGGTCCGGGCAGGCGTCGGTCACCAGGTCCTTGCACAGCACCAGGACCGACCGGTGCACGGTCAATGGATCCCGATAGTTGGCGCCCACCAGGGCGCGGGCGGCCTCCCGGGCCACCGACATGTCCTCGGTGCCGCGTACCGCCGCGATCAGCCGGTCGCCGAAACCGTCGAGCAACTGCTCGACCTGCGACCGGGTGATCGTCGGCGCCACCGCGCCCTCGAGAGCGTCGGCCCATCGGACCGCCAGCTCGTGTGCTCCCACCGCCTACCCCCTGCCCCTGCCTCGTGCCCCTGCTCAGGCCTTGTGGCCCACACCCGCCAGACCGAGCGACCGGCCCGGCGCCTCGTGCTGGTCACGGTCGGATTCCGGCCGCCACAACGGCAATTCCACCACACCGGGCTCGATCGGCTCCCACTTGCCGAACAGGGCCGCGATTTGCTCGCGGGTCCGGAACTGCAGGCCGATCTTGCTGACGTCGCGCGAGTTCTCCACCAGTTTGGCGGCGTCGTCGGGGCGAGTGGCCGAGGTGAGGTGCGACAGGGCCAGGTAGCTACCGGCCGGCACCGCGTCGTAGAGGGCGTCGACCTTGTCGACGGGGGTGTAGTCGTCGCTCATCAGGTGCAGGACCGCGATGAGCAGGACACCGACCGGTTGGTCGAAATCGATGACGCCGGTCGCGCGGGCCTGGGCCAGCAGCGCGTCGGGCTCGCGCAGATCGGCCTCGATCGCGGCGGTCCGGTCATTGCCCTTCAGGATGGCGCGCGCGTGCGCCACGGCCACGGGGTCGATATCGGCGTAGAGCACCCGGCACTCCGGGTCGATCGCCTGCGCCACCTCGTGCACATTGCCCGCGGTCGGGATGCCCGACCCGATGTCGAGGAACTGCCGCACGCCCTGGTCCACCAGGAACCGCACCGCGCGGCGCAGGAACGCCCGATTGCTCAAGGCCAGTCGCGGCAGGTCCGGGACCAGCGCTTTACCCGCCTCCGCGGCCTGTCGATCGACCTCGAAGTTGTGCGATCCGCCCAGCAGCGCGTCGTACATGCGCGCCGGGCTGGGCCGGTTCATGTCCACGCCTTCCGGTGCCCACTCCGGTCTGTCCATCCCCAAACCCTCCTAGCCGCAACGGTCGAACGCCCGCCGGTGGTGCGAGCGGGCCGAAATCCGGGCAAATCCGGTGTTTCCGATCACCCGGACGGTGCAAACCGAATGGTAGTCCCCGTTGGTCAGAATCCTTGCAGCGATACCACTCTCGCCCTGAGGTGGGAGAATGCTCACCCGGCCGTTGACGCCGCGCAGGTGCTGTGCGTGAGCGGCGGCACACACACCCCCGACACATCGGCCAGCAGCAGGCGCGCCCCGAGGACCAGCGAGCACAGCGCAATCGCGCCGAAGGCCAGCACCCACAGCAGGCCCGGGATCCTGGTCAGGTGAGCCAGTTGGTCGGCGTCGGAGTTCGGCTCGTGCGCGCGATTGCGCTGCAACTCGATCACCGGGCGCACCGCGGCCAGCAGCAGGAACCAGGACGCCGCGTACGCCAGCGCCGCCTGGGTGGTGTCACTGCCGAACCAGGACACCGCGAACACCACGCCGCCGGTCACCAGCAGCGACAGCAGGCCGTACCAGTTGCGGATCTTGAGCAGCAGCACCAGCAGCAGCGCAATGGTCAGCCACAGCATGAGGGTGATGCGGTGCGCGCCCAGCAGCGCGGCGTAGGCCAGCCCCAGCAGCGCGGGCGCGGGATACCCGGCCGCCATGGTCAGGATCATGCCGAGCCCATAGGGTTTCCCGCTCGACACGGTGAGTCCCGAAGTGTCGGAATGCAATCGGATGCCGTTGAGGCGGCGGCCGGTCAGCAGTGCGGTGAACGCGTGCCCGCCCTCGTGGGCGATGGTGACCGCATTGCGCAGAATGCGCCACGTCGGGCGGAAGGCCACCAGTATCAGCGCCACCACGCCGGTGCCCACCACCAGCTGCCACGGGGGCGGCGTCTGCGTCGTGGACAACCGGTCCACGATGGTGCTGCCGCGCTGAACGAATTCCGCTGTATCCACGGCCGCACCCTACCGATTCGGCGCGGACCCGGCGATCCGGTCCCAAATCATCGCGTATGCGACAGACTTGCTGTGGACCGGGGCCGGAGCGAATCGATTGTCAGGGGAGCGTGAGATGTCCGAGTCAGTGCAGAGTTACCCGAGTGCGGCGCCGGTTGGGGTGGACACCACGCGCGCCAGCATCGCCCGCGTCTACGACGCCGCATTGAACGGCAAGGACAATTTCGAAGTAGACCGCGCGGTCCTGGACCAGGTGCGCGAGGTCGCGCCCGGGGTCGCCGAATTGGCCTGGGCGAACCGGGATTTCCTGATCCGCGTCTGCCGCTTCCTGGCCAAGGAAGCGGGCATCGACCAGTATCTGGACCTCGGTTCGGGCCTGCCCACCGCCGAGAACACCCACCAGGTCGTGCAGCGCGTGGACCCGGGGTCCTCGGTGGTCTACGTGGACAACGACCCCATGGTGCTGGCGCACGCGCGCGCCCTGCTGGCGGGCAATCCGCGCACCACCATCGTCGAGGCCGATATCTTCCGGCCGTTCGAGGTGGTCAAACATCCCGAAGTCCGTGAGGAACTGGACTTCAGCCGTCCGATCGCGCTGTTCCAGATCGGCACCCTCCATCACTACGCCGCCGACGATGTCGCCGCCGTCATGCGCAGCTACCTCGACGTGCTGCCCTCCGGCTCGTATGTGGCCATCGCCCACTTCCTCGACCCGGAGACCGCCGAATACAGCGACCTGGCGCGCAAGATGGAGGAGAAGTTCGTGCACAGCCCCATGGGCTCGGGCCGCTTCCGCACCCGCGACGAGATCCAGGCCCTGTTCGGCAATCTCACCATGATCGAACCCGGCCTGGTCCTGTGCGACGAATGGTGGCCCGACGGCCCGCAGCTCACGCCGCTGAGCTCGGTCCGCCACTGCATCGCCGGCGGCGTCGGTTTCAAGCCCTAGACGGTCGAGAGGCGGTCGGCGAGGATGCCCGCGCGGGCCAGCTGGACCTTGCGGGCCTGGCCGGAGGCGAAGGCCATGAGGCCGAACGGGGTTCGCAGGCGCAGCTCGTCGTCGACGCGGGTGCCCTTGGCGGTCGGGGTGAGGTCGAAGCGGTAGCCCATGCGGACGCCGCCGGGGCTGTCGACCTCGCCCCAGACCGCGCTGCCGGGGGTGCCGAGCAGGGCGACGCGAATGCGGTTGTCGTGCTTCAGGCCCAGGAAGCGGAAGCGTTCGACGGCGAGGTAGGAACCCTCCTGGACGTCCTCGACGGCGACGACCAGCGGGGAGAGACCGATGTAGTTCTCGGGCCGGATCAGGTGGTCGTAGACGGCCTCGGGGGAGGCGGGGACGGTGAAGGTGTTACGGATGATCTTTTCCGGCATGCCCGCACTCTAGCGGTCACCCGCGGCGGTGGATCGGGGCCGGAACCGGTCGTGCGGCATCACGATTCGGCGGGGCCGGTCTGGGCCAGCAGGCCGTCGACGCAGGCTCGCAGGCCCTGGCCGTAGGTGTCACGGGCGGCGAGGGCGGGCCAGCGTTCGCCGATCGCGGCCAGGTGCGGAACGCGGGCGGGGTCGAGATCGCCGAAGGCGGTTCGGCCGGAAGCGGCGGGACTGCCACGGCGCTGGGAGTGGGTGCGGACGAGGATCTCGCCGACGGTGTAGTACCAGATCGAGCGGAAGATGTAGGCGGCCTGCTCGGGAGTGCGGCCGCTGGATTCGGCGGCGGCGAGGATGGATTCGACGGTCCACAGCGCGGATTCGTCGAGCAGCCCGACGAAACCGTCCACGGTGAGGACTTCCGCGGCCCAGGGCCAGCTCGCCAGCAGGTCGTGCATGGCGGTGGCGGCCGCGACGATCCGGTCGCGTGGATCCGGGGGCAGCTCCGGGCGTTCGGTCTGGTCGGCGTAGTGGTTGAGCAGCAGGACCAGCAGGTCCTCCTTGTCCTGGACGTGACGGTAGACCGTGGTCGCGCCGATTCCGGCCTCGGCGGCCAGGCCGCGAATGGTGAGCCGCTCCCAGCCGTCGCGGTCGATCAACCGGCGGGCCGCGGTCAGGATCTCCGTGCGGGACGTGACGGGCGGGCGGCCGGTGCGGCCGGAGGGGGCGGTCGGTCGGGGCATGTCTGCCATCATGCCCTGTTCCGCTCTCGACAGCGTGACCTGCGGATGCTACTTTCGGAACGTGTTCGCAAAGTCGTCGGCGGGCGTCGGCGACTCGTCCCGGAGGAGCTTCCCGTGCGATACCTGATCCTGGCGGCGATCGCTGCCCTGTCCTCGGCCACTGCGACCGGTTCGGCTGTGGCGCAACCGGATACCGGAGCAGCGCCGGGCGCGGTGGTGTCGTCACGGCCCCTGAACGCCGGCGAGCTGATTCCCGGCGCGGCGAGCGGGTATCGCATCACGTACCGGACGACTGGCCAGAACGGCGAGCCGGAGGTGAGCGGCGGCACGATCTACGTGCCCGAAGGCGCGACCCCGGCGGGCGGCCGGCCGGTGGTGTCGTGGGCGCACGGGACCAGCGGCATGACGGTCGGCTGCGCGCCCACCATCAACGGCGGCATGGCGGACAAATTCGACGAGACACCGCAGCTGTCAACGTATCTGGCGCACGGCTACGTCGTGGCCGCGAGCGACTACATCGGCCTGGGCGCGGACGGCGTCTACGAATATCTGGCCGGGCGGGCGGCGGGCCACGCGGTCCTCGACATCGTGCGCGCGGGCCACGCCGTGGACGCCGGGCTCTCCGAATCCTTCGTGCTGGCCGGGCATTCCATCGGCGGGCAGTCGGTGCTCGCCGCGGCGGGGATGGCCACGGGCTACGCGCCGGAACTCGACCTGCGCGGCACCCTCGCCTACGCGCCGACCAGCAATGTCGAGGACATCATCGCCCTGCTGAGCCGCCCGGGCGTGCCCGTGCTCCCCGGACTCGACGGCCTGCACGCCCGGCTCGTCATGATCCTCGCGGGCCTCGACCACGCCCGCCCCGACCTCGGCGTCACCGACTACCTGTCGCCGCACGGCCACGAGGTCCTCGCCATCGCCCGGGCCGGAAACGATTGCGTGAGTGCGCTGGAAGCGGCCGTCGCGGGCAGGTCCGTCGGCGAGCTGTTCACCACATCCCTGCCCGACCCGGTGATTTCGGCGCTGCGCGACTACTTGTCGGTGCCCGCCGCGGGATATCGCGCTCCGGTGGTCCTGCTGCAGGGCGGATCCGACACCGTGCAGCCGGTCCCGACCACCGTGCTGTTGCAGCAGCAGCTCCAATCGGCCGGTACCGACAGTCAACTCGTGCTCCAGGCCCCGGCCACCCACTTCACCATCCTGAAGCTCGGCGATCCCGAGGCCCAGGCCTTCCTGGCGCGGGTGCTCCCGCGCCGTCAATCCTGATCGTCGTCGTCAATCCTGATCGTCAGGGAACGATCAGCTCGAATATTCTTGTCCATCCTGTGACTCTTGGCGGTTTCCCTCCGGCATCATCGGGTAAGCGAACGATGACAGCGAGAAAGATCGCTACGGGGGGTGAATGGGTGGTGAGTGATGTTGGAACCGCCACAAGGTGATGGCAAGGCGCGCATACGCACCGACAGTGTGATCCGGGAATCACCGCCGCTGTCGGGCGATGTGGGCGTGCGGGTGCGCGCGGATGCCGGGCACCTGGAAATGCTGCGCGCGATCGCCGAGACCATCCTGCTCACAGCCGATTTCACCATCGACGTCGCCATCGATATGCGCGTCGCGCTGGATCAGGTGGCCACGACGCTGATCGGCGCCGCGGCGCCCGGGGCCGTACTGGACTGCGAATTCCGGTTCGACCGACTGTGCGTCCGGATTCGCGTGACATCGGTGATCGACAGCGGCGGCGGCCTGATCGAGCACAGTTTCGGCTGGCATTTCGTGGAATCCCTGACCGATTCGATCACGGTGGATACCGACGAATTCGATGTCGTGCAGCGCGGATACCCGGTGGTCGTGGAATTCACCCGGTTCCGGGGCGCGCAGACGGTATGAGGCGATACACCGTGAGGCGCCGCGCCACCGTCATGTGAATCCGGGTGGCCGTGCCGATCACCTCGCCGTCGGCGGCGAGGGGTTCGCGCGAGGCGAGCCGGACGGTCAGCTCGGGTCGGCGGCATTCGCCGTAGAGACGGGTGCGTCCCACGGCGGCGAGCCCGGCCGCCAGCACGATCCGGACACGGGACCACGGCCGGTCGGCACGGAGCCATCGGATGTCGAGCAGCCCCGCGGCGAGGTGGTCGCGAACGGCCGGAGTGGAACGCCGCGGATGATAGGAACCGTTGCCGAAGAACAGGACCCACACCCGGCGGCGGTCGCCGTCGACCTCCACCGTGAGGGGCCGGGCCCGGCGCACCGCGGCCACCGACGCGGCCGCGAAGGTGAGCCGCCGCCCCCATCGCGACCGCCATTTCCGCCGCAGCCGCACCATTTCCGGGTAGGCGCCCACACTCGCGACGTTGAGCACGTGGCGGGTGCGCTGTCCGTCCTCGTCGTCGAAGCGGACGCGCGCGATATCGATGTCGACGGCATCGCCGGATTCGACGGCCGCGGCCGCCTCGGCCGTGTCGCGGACACCCAGATCGCGGGCGAAATGATTGCGCGTGCCCGTCGGAAACACCGCCAGTGGCAGACCGCGGCGCAGGGCGACCGTGGCCGCCGCGGCGAGGGTGCCGTCACCGCCCGCGACACCCAGTGCCGTCGGCCGCGGAGTACAGGCGCGGAACGCCAGTTCCAGTCGCCGGGCGGGGTCATCGCCCTGATCGATGCGGACCAGGGTGGCCGCCGGCAACAGTGTCGCGAGCTCCTCGCAGGGATCGACAGCAGGATCACCCGCGACCGGGTTGACCAGCACCAGCAGACCGTCCCCGGCGGGCAGCGCGGGCGTGCCCTGATGCCGCTCGCGGGCGATGGCCCGAACCGGGGCCGGCCACCAGTGCCGGGTGGCCAGGGCGACGGCCGAACCGATCAGCGCGCCCGCGAGCGCATCACTGCCCCAGTGCACGCCGGTGTGCACCCGTGAGTAGGCGACGAGCCCCGCCAGCGGGATGAGACCCGCTGCGGCCCGAGGACTTTCGACCGCGACCGCCGTGGCGAAGGCAGCTGCCGCGGCGCTGTGGCCCGAGGGGAACGACGACGAGGCGGGCCGCGGGACCGATCGCCGACGCGGCGGCAGCAGGTCGGCGGCCGGTCGGCGGCGCGCGATGATCGGCTTGAGACCACCGTTCACGATCGCCTCCGTGGCGGTGAGGGCGGCGACGCCGCGGATCGCGGCCCGCCGGTGCTCGCCGCCGCGGGTTCCCAGCGCGAGTGCGATGACCAGCCAGAGGGCGCCGAAATCCGCGGTGCGGGTCAACCGCAGCAGGCCCGAATCCAGCGGTGAGGCGGGCAGGCGGGCGACCGCGGCGGTGAGGGCGCGGTCGACGCTGCCCACGCGCTGGAACCGTCGCGCGAGGCCGGTCATCGAGTACGACAATGGCCCAGCGGACGAATCCGCTGGGCTCACGGTGATGTGTCGGATGAAATGCATGCTGATGCAGTGGAGTTCACCGAGGGATTACCAGTAATGGGCGCGTCCGCCGATCGGGCGTCCGGCCGCGCCGAGCAGCCAGGCGATCGCGCCGACCACTATCAGGATGATCCCGATGGTGGTGAGGATCGAGAGGCCGAAGATAATTCCCAGGATCAGCAATACGAGGCCCAGGATGATCATGGTTATTCCTTTGCGAAGATGGTTGTGATAGTCCCGCAGTTCCCGGAGATCCGGCCGTCAAACGTGCTGAAAAACTGGCGTAATGCGCCCGTTTTCGAGATTCGTTCTGTGGCAATACGTCTCTGACCTGGACGATCAGGGGAGGTTGTGGTGAATGCCGCGAAAAGATGTTCCCCCGGCACTAGGTTTGGGTACACCATTGTTATGCAGTTCAGCCGAATACGGGGTGATTCCGATGACGGGTGACAGCTATGACGATATCGAGCCACTGTTGAAACAGCTTGCCGTCGCCGTGGAAAACGATGCTCCCGAGCGAAAGGCATTGCGCGAGGAGGCGATCGATCGGTGCCTGCCACTGGCCGACCACATCGCGCGCAAGTTCTCCGGTCGCGGAGAGGCGTTCGAGGATTTGGTGCAGGTGGCCCGGCTCGGACTGGTGCAATCCATCGACCGGTTCGACGTCGAGCGCGGGTCGCGATTCCTGTCCTTCGCGGTGCCCACCATCATGGGTGAGGTCAGACGCTATTTCCGGGACAGCACCTGGGCCGTGCGCGTACCGCGCCGGGTCAAGGAGACCCAGATCCGCCTGGGCGCCGCCGTCGAAACCCTCGCCCAGCGCCTGGGCCGCATGCCCAAGGCGCGCGAACTGGCCGCCGAACTGAAGGTGGACCAGTCCGAACTGACCCAGGCCTTGCTGGCCGCCAACGCCTACCAGAGCTCCTCCCTGGAGGCCGCCTGCCCCGATGACGGGGAGAACACTCCGCTGGCCATGCTGGACGCGCTGGGGGCCGAGGAGACCGGTTACGAATACGTCGACCAGTACCTCGCCGTCGGCCCGCTCATCGCGGAATTGCCCGAGCGGGAGCGGCGAGTGCTGACCATGCGCTTCTTCGACTCGATGACCCAGTATCAGATCGCGCAGCGGCTGGGGGTCTCGCAGATGCAGGTGTCGCGCATCCTGACGAAGACCCTCGGCCGGCTACGCGCCGAGGCACTCGCCATCTAGCGCCGAGGCGCTGGCCATCTGATCAGAATCCCGCCAGACCCGAGGCCAGATCCGGCATCCGGATCGCCTGCACCGCCGCGTCCCGCACATCCGGGCACGCGGCGGTGGTGGTCTGGTCGATGACCGAGCGATTGCGCATCACGGCGATGTTCACGCCATTATTGCGCAACGCCCAATCCTGCACGGTGGCATTGAATTTCAGCCGCGCCTCGGTGGGGCCTTCCGCGCGCCACTTCTCGACCTCGGGTCGGATCATGTCGCACAGCTGCTTGGCGGCGTTGGCGGAGATGGTCGGCGACCCGGAGTCCTGATGCGGCGAACCGGTTCCCGGCACGCCGGGCTCGGTGCTGTTCGAGCAGCCCACGGCGAGCGCGGCCGCCGTCACGACCACGCCCAGCCAGCGGGCGGGTGAATGCTGAGATGCCATGACGGCGGGTTCCTTTCAGTGCGCCCGGTCGCTGTCAGTGTGCCCGGTCGGCGGCGGTGCGGGCCGCGTCCGCGAGCCGCTCACCGCGCCGCTTGGCTCTGGCGGCGAGGTGACCGCCCTGATCGCGGGCGGTGTCGAGAAGCTGGCCGCCACGGTCGGCGGCGACGTCGCTCCATTGTGCGCCGAGTTCCCTGGCCGAATCGGTCAGTTGAGCGCCGCGCTGCTGGGCCGCCTCGGCCAGTCGCTCGCCGCGATGCTGTACGACATCGGCCAGTCGCTCGCCGCGGTCGTGCAGTGCCGCAACGAGTTCGGGTCCGTGTTCGCGAGCGGAGTCCGCGAGCTGTGCGCCGCGCTGCTGGGCGATATCGGCCAGTCGCTCGCCGCGGTCGTGCAGTGCGGCGGCCAGTTCGGGACCGCGTTCGCGGGCGGTCTCCGCCAGGTGTTCACCGCGGGTTCGGACCGCCGCGGCGAGTTCGGGTCCGTGGACCTTCGCGGCGTCGGCGAGCCTGGTGGTGGCGGAGTCGTCGGCCTGCAGCTTCGCCAGGGCCCGGCGGCCACGCCAGCCGAGCGAGGGCTTGCCCTGCCGGTCGGTCGAGGCGATGAGCAACCCGCCGAGCAGGCTCACATCCTTGAGCAGCGCGTTGCGTCGGGCCGAACGCCGTTCGGGGTCCACCTCGGTCCAGAACCCCGGTTCGGTCAGGGCCGACGGGATCACGGTCGCGGCGAGCACGGCGGTGGACAACCGGGGCAACTTGCCCAGGGCCAGCAGTGCGCCGCCGCCGACCCGGACCGCCGCGTTGATCCGGACCAGCGTGGCCGGATCGTCGGGCAGATAGGCCGCGAGCTTGGCCGGCAACCGCTGCTCGCCCTGCCGCACCGCCTCGGACGCGGTCTTGATCCGGGGATCGGGATGGGTGAGCGTGTCGATTCCGTCGGCGACGAACGCGGTCGCCAGCAGGGGGTGGGCAATACGTCGCAGCATGGTGATTCCTTTCCGGAAGGCTGTCTCAGCAGGCGCTGATGTCGTCGCTGTTCCCGGCGTCCTCGTCCTCAAACGCCAGGCCGCCCGCGACCAGCCGGGGGATGAGGCCGCCGGCCAGGACGTCTCGCACCTGACGTGGCGAAAGCCGGTGTCGCACGGTGAAAGTGGATTCCTTGCTCATGTCGAGCACCTCGAGCGTGGTGTCGCGGGCGATGGCGTGTAGATCGAGCAGTGCCAGCACGTCATCGCGGTCGATGCGGTCGTAGTCGGCGGTGTCCTCGAATTCGAGGGCCAGAACGCCGAAGTTGGCCAGGTTCTGCCAATGGATGCGGGCGAAGGATTTGGCGATGACCACCCGCAGACCGAGGTAGCGGGGCGTGATCGCCGCGTGCTCGCGCGAGGACCCCTGACCGTAGTTCTCGCCCGCGACGACGAAGTGTCCGGTATCGGAAACCCGCTGCGCCCGTTCGGGATAGGTCTCGTCGATCGGGGTGAAGGCGAACATCGCCAGCTTGGGGATATTGGATCGGTAGGGCAGGGCGCGGGCTCCGGCGGGGGAGATCGCGTCGGTGGAGATATCGTCACCGAGTTTCAACAGCACCGGCCCGACGATCCGATCCGGCAGCGGCGTCAGCTCGGGCAGGCTGGAGATATTGGGCCCCTTCACCGGCCGCACCAGCCGTGCCCGCTCCGGCTCGAGCGGGGGAACCAGCATCGCCGTATTGACCGAGGCCCGCACGGGCAGTTCGAGTTTCGGGTAGTCCATGCCGACCGTGCGCGCCCACTCCCGCGGATCGGTGATCACACCGGTCAGCGCGGACGCGGCCGCCGTCTCCGGCGAGCACAGCCAGACCGAGTCCTCCCTGGTGCCCGAGCGGCCCGGGAAGTTGCGCGGCATGGTCCGCAGCGAATTGCGGCCGACGGCGGGGGCCTGGCCCATGCCGATGCAGCCCAGGCACCCGGCCTGGTGGATGCGCGCACCCGCCTCGACCAGGTCGGTGACCGCACCCATCCGGGTCAGATCCGTGAGGATCTCCCGCGACGTGGGGTTCACGTCGAAACTGACCTGCGGAACGGTCTGCCGTCCGGCCACCATGGCCGCCGCCATGGCGAAATCGCGCAGTCCGGGATTGGCGCTGGACCCGATCACCGCCTGCGCGATCTCGGTTCCCGCCACCTCGCGCACCGGTACCACCGCGCCCGGCGACGACGGTTTCGCGATGAGGGGTTCCAGCGTGGACAGGTCGATGGTCTCCTCGATGTCGTACTCGGCGTCGGCGCCGGCGGCCAGTTCGACCCAGTCGTCCTCGCGGCCCTCCGCGCGCAGGAACGCGTGGACGGCCTCGTCGCTCGGGAAAACCGTGGTGGTGGCGCCGAGTTCGGCGCCCATGTTGGCGATCACATGCCGGTCCATCGCGGACAGTCCCGCCAGGCCCGGCCCGTGATATTCGATGATGCGCTCGATCCCGCCGCTGACGCCGTGGCGGCGCAGCATTTCCAGGATCACGTCCTTGGCCGAACACCACTGCGGCAGTTCGCCTTCGAGACGAATGCCCCAGATCTTCGGCATCCGCAGGTGCAGCGGCTGACCCGAGATGGCCAGCGCCACTTCCAATCCGCCCACGCCGATGGCGAGCATGCCCAGCGAGCCCGCCGCCGGCGTGTGCGAATCGGATCCGGCGAGCGTCTTGCCCGGGATCCCGAAACGTTGCATATGGGTGGGGTGGGAGACGCCGTTTCCCGCCTTGGAGAACCACAGGCCGAAGCGCTGGGCGGCCGTGCGGAGATACTCGTGGTCCTCGGCGTTCCTCTCGTCGGTCTGCAACAGATTGTGGTCGACGTACTGGACGCTCACCTCGGTGCGTGAGCGATCGAGGGCCAAGGCCTCGAGCTCCTGCATCACCACGGTGCCGGTGGCGTCCTGGGTCAGCGTCTGATCGATCCGAATCGCGATCTCGGTGCCCGGCGTCATCGCACCCGACACCAGATGCGAGGCGATCAGTGTGCGCGCCAGATTGCCGGACATGGCGATCGATCAGCGGTTGGCGGCCTGGGGTCCGACGACGAAGGTGGCATTGCCCGTGGCGTCCATGCCCGCGTCGAGGATCTTGTCGTCGAAGAACTCCGCGGACCGCCGGTCCATGTAGACCCGCGCGCCCTCCGCGGTCAATACCTCGTCGTTCTCGGACGGCCCCTCCGCGACCGCGAGCTGGAAGCTTTCGGCGTCATCCGGCGTGGTGATCCGCAGTCCGGCGTCGCGCGGGGCGCCTTCCCCGGACGTGATTCCGCGTACCGCCTCGACGGCAGTGGGGGTGAGCATCAGCATAAGGTCTTCCTTCCGCTGTCGTGAGCGCCGGACGGACTGCCGGCAGTCGGTCGAGTAACCCGATGCGCGGGACCGAAACGTGCCAACGGCGGCAGCGGATCAGGAATCGGCGCCGGCGGCACGGGCGGTGGATGCGGATCAGGTGGGCGGGGGATCGGCGGGCCGGGCGTGGGCAGGGGTGCCGGCGGCTCGGGCTCGGGAATGGGTTCCCCCGGCTCCAACGGTGGGACCGGTTCCGGCGGTCGCACCGGAGGAACCGGGGCACCGTCCGACTCGATACCGGATCGGACGCTCAGGGGTTCCATACCGCTCGCTTACCCGGACAATCGCGATGTATTCGGTTCCGGACAGGGTCGTGGAGATGATGGCGATCATGGGTGATTCGTCCGATAATCCGACCAAGGGCCCATTGTCGGCTAATCCGACCAAGGGCCCATTGTCGGCGGGAGGCCGGTGCGGACATGACCTGGAAAACTTCCCGGGGGCAGCGCCGCCGGACCGTCCTCGCGATGGTCGTGATCCCGGCGGCGGCCGGGCTGGTGGCCTGTTCCGGCGGCGGTGGGCCCGCCGCCACCACGACGGCCGCGCCGGGCGGTGCGTCCACGACCGCCGCTCCGGGCGGTTCCGCACCGGGGACCTCGGGGCCGGCCGCCACGACGACACCCGCGGCCGCGGAGTTCCCGTACCAACCGCTGTGGCCTTACCACGACAGCGCCGAAGCCGCGGCCTGGCAGCGGGACGCCGGGTCCGGGCATCAACCCTGGCATCTCGATCCCGCCGCCACCGCGCAGTCCTTCACCCAGCACTACCTCGGGTTCTCGAGCTTGGACAAGATCGTGAAGGTGGCCACCGACGGGGACCAGTCGCGGGTCAGCGTCGGTTTCGACAATCCGAACGGCGTGCCTGTCGTAGCGGCCGTCGTACATCTGGTCCGGATGGGGCACGGTGACACCGCGCCGTGGGAGGTCGTCGGCACCGACGACACCACCTTCCAGCTGACCACGCCGCGTTACGGCGGCACGGTCTCGTCGCCGGTGGCCGTGGGCGGCACCATTACCGGTGTGGACGAGAGCATTCGGGTCCGGATCCTGCGCTCGGATCGGGATCAGCCCGTCGGTCGATCCGCTCCGATTCCCGCGGGCGGTACCGAATCGTCCTGGAGCGCCACGGTGTCCGTTTCGGATGCCTGTCCGGCCACGCTCACCATCGTGGCGGCCACCGGGGGGCACGTCGCCGACATCGAACGGTTCACCATCACTGGCGTTCGCTGCTGATTCGCTACGGAATTTGCTGTCGGAGAACTGGACTCACGGAACTATTCGGGCGTCGTTGTGCCACCGGGGCCGACTTTGTGTGCCTAAGTTGATCTTTCGCGCCACATTCTCGAGGCGGGTGCATCAGAATTGGTCGTCCCTCTTCGAAAGGTTGATTCGTGCCCAAGCACTTGATCACGGTGGCCGCGATAGCGATGGTGGCGGCGGCGATCACGGGATGCGGCGATCACAGCAACACCCCACTGGTCCCGCCGTCCCCGACCAGCGCGGTACCCGTCCTCGGCGGTGGTCGCTTGCCGGACGTGATCGACATGCCCACGACGACCCCGTCCTCGTCCAGCCGGACCACTACCACCGCCAAGGCCGGCTGACGGTTCTGTTCCGCTCGCTCGGCTACTTCTGGTAGCCGAGCGCGGCGCTGCGCACTTGATCGACGTACACGGCGGAGTGGTTGTACGCCAGGATGGCCTGCCGCCAGCCGTGTGCCGTGGCCAGATCGCCTCCCGTCGCGCACAGGTATCGACCGGCCGCGAGGGCCGCGTCGTCGATATTGTCCGGGCTGCCCGAAAGGTCGCCGGTGGCAGCCGGTTTGGCGGCCTTCAGCGTGGGGGCGAGGGTGTTGTAGCCGACGGCCGCGTGGACGCCCCAGCGTTTCCAGGTGTCGGGGATGAACTGGAACGGGCCCATCGCGCGCGCGTACACCGTATGACCGGCCCGGGTGGTGGCATGGGGGTCGATGATCCGCGCATTACCCCCGGTGCCGTCCAACGCGATCCCTCGGATCGGGGGGCGCACCGATCCATCGGTGGCGATGGTCGCGCCGCCGAAACGGGCGTGATCGCTTTCCACGCGGGCGATACCGGCCAGCGTCACCCAGCCGAGATGGCAACCGGGCTGGGCCTTCGACATGGCCACCGTCGCATAGCCGTACGCCTGCAGGGCTCGCATCGGGATGCCGCTCGTTTCGGACCGCGCACGCGCCCACTCGCGGAGCTGGTCGAGCGGAGACTCGGCCGCGTCGAGGCGGATCGCCGGGATCGACTCGGTCCCGCGCGGCGGCAGCGGATCGGAGGTTCCGTCGGAGACGCCGCAGCCCGCGAGGATCGCGGCGGCCGCGGCCACCAGCAGCGCCGGACGCGCCGTCATCGTCATCGGCGCTACTTGGCCGGGACGGGCTTGGGCGTGGTGGGAGCCACCGTGCTGGTCGTCGGCGTCGGCCGGTGCGTCGTGGTCGGCGGTTGCGCGACCGTCGGGCGGGCCGAGGACGGAACCGGCTTGGGCGCGGTCGTTTTGGTGACCGTGGTCGACGTCGGGGTGCGGCGCGGTGTCGTCGGCTTGCTGGACGGGGTGGTCGCACGGACCGTGGTCGGGGTGGTCGTCCCCTTGGCGGGTGTCGGGGTGGGCGGGACCGCGGTGGTCGTCGTCGCAGGAACCGGGGTCGTTGTTGTCGTTGCGGTAGCAGGGACCGGAGTCGCGGTGGTGGTCGTCGCTGCGGTGGCAGGGATCGGGGTGGTCGTGGTGGTCGTCGCTGCGGCGGCGGGGACCGGCACGGTCGTGGTGGCTGTCGTTGCCGCGACGGGGACCGGCGACGCCGGGTCTGTGGTCGTGGTGGTCGGCGAAGGGCTCGCGGTCACCGTGGTGAGGCCGGGCGTCAGCGTCGTGACGACGTCGGTCGGCGGGGAGACCTGCGCCGAAATGCCCAGGCTCGCACTCACATTCACATTGACGGTCGGACCCGACGACGGGCTCGTGGTCGGAGTGTCGGTCGGCGTGGTGACCGGCGTGCTGGTAGCGGGGTCGGTGGTGTCGGGGCTCGGCGTCTCGGTCCCGGGCACGTCCCCGCTGTCGGGGGTGTCCGCCACCGGCATGTCGTCCGGCACGGTCCCGTCCTGGGGTGTCTCGGTCACGTCCGCGAGCTCGGTGACCGGCCCGATCTCGGTGGCCGGGTCCGCCTCGGCGGAGGTATCGGAGACCTTCGACGACGCCACGACAGTGCCCGCCCGGTCGTTCTGCGGCGAATCCGCCGTGATCGCGACCCCGCCGACCGCGAGCGCGATCAACGCCATGGTGGCCGCTGTATTGGGCAGATACCGGCGCGCGTCGCGCATCGTCACCACGAATCCTCCTGGAACATCACCGACCTGGCCTCTGCCAGGACCGGCATATCCTGGAGGCGCCTCGTAGCGCCGAACCCAATGTTCCGGAGCTACAGGATGTTCCACGGGTGAACAGATCGACACACGTCGAATGATCAGGTGCGCGAATGTATCTGAATCAATCCTGTTCCACCTTGATCCACCAGGTCTTCGCCTCCGAACCCGTCGACTGCGCCGTGGGAATTGATGCGTGAGCGAAAACCGTGGTGGATTGGGCGCTCTGGGGAATTACTACCCGGCGGTGGCGTCGTCGCCCTCGCGGGCGGCGGCCACGGCGGCTTGGTGGACGGCCTCGGCGAGTTCCTTGGAGTCGGCGGGGACGGGGCCGCCCGCCACCGTGTACCACTCGCGGATTTCATGGTGTTGCACCGTGACCAGTGCGAGATTGTCGGTGTCGGACCAGAAGGTGCGGAGGGTGATCTCACCGTCGAGGGTTCCGGCTTCCTCGGTGCGGATGCCGCCGGGGCCGGTTGTCACGGTGGTGGTCCAGTCGAGCTTTGTCATTGTTGAGCCCTGCTGTATAGGTGTCGGCTATCGCGGGAGAGTGTACGCAGAAACAGGCGGTGCTAATCCGGAAATCGAATGCGGAACAGCACCGCCTGTTTCCTGCGGCGATTACGGCGAAAGCCTCAGGACCCGTTGGTATTTCAATGCGGAATTGTCGATTTCCGCACGGCCGAACTCAGGGCTGTTCGCCGATATTGCCGATGACCTGGTTGAGGTGGGCGCGGCCGTCGTTGAGCTGGTACGTGACGCCGGCGATGGCCAGGCGGCCCGCGTCGACGGCCTGCGAGATGATCTGCGAGCGCTCCATGAGAACCCGCGCGGTCTCGGCGACGTGGCGGGCCTCGAGCTCGTCGACGGTGTTCAGGCCCTCGCGGCGGCCCAGCAGGATCGACGGGGTGACACGCTCGACGAGGCTGCGGATGAACCCGCCGGGCACCGCGCCGCCGTCCAGCGCGTCGAGGGTGGCCTTCACCGCGCCGCAGCTGTCGTGGCCGAGCACCACGATCAGCGGCACGTTGAGGACCTGCACGCCGTACTCGATGGAACCCAGCACCGAGGAGTCGATGACGTGGCCCGCGGTCCGGACCACGAACATGTCGCCGAGGCCCTGGTCGAAAATGATCTCGGCGGCCACCCGGGAGTCACCACAGCCGAACAGGATGGCGGTGGGGTGCTGGCCCGCCACCAGCTCTTCGCGGTGACCGGCGCCCTGCGAGGGGTGGACCTGGCTGCCGGACACGAAGCGGTCGTTGCCGTCGCGGAGCGACTTCCAGGCACTGATCGGATTTGAGTGAGGCATATGTCCGATTCTGCACGCTGATCATGATCCGCGTCGACCGGCCCTGCGTTGCGGGGCGGGCGCGCCGGGCCGCCGGACCGTACTGTCGCTTCGATCAGGCAACCATCGATCAGGAGGCGGGGCGCGGGCATGACAACGTCGATCGTGTTGTTCACCAGGGATCTGCGGGTCCACGACAATCCGGCGCTGGCGGCCGCGTGTCGCGAGAACAAGTCGGTGGTTCCCTTGTTCGTTCTGGACACCGACCTGCTGGCCCGGGTCGGGGACGCGGCGAACCGGCTGCGATTCCTGTGCTCGGCGCTGAGCGAGCTCGACGACGAGCTGGGCGCGCGGGGCGGGCGGCTGGTGGTGCGGCACGGACGGGTGGTCGATGAGGTGGTACGGGCCGCGCGCGAGGTCGGGGCGGACACGGTGCATCTCGCGGCGGACGGCACCCCGTACAGCCGGCGGCGGGAAGACGCGCTGCGGGAACAGCTTTCGTCCATCGGAGGTGAGCTGCGAGTGCACGGCAGCTCGATCACCGCCGTGGATCCCGGTGCGATCCGGCCGGATACCGGGCGCGGGCATTACGCGATCTTCACGCCGTATTTCCACCGTTGGCTGGAGACGCCGGTGCGTCGCCCGGTGCCGCCGCCGGTCACCGTGACGGTCCCGGAGGTGGAGAGCGAAGCGATCCCCGGCGCGGCCGATCTCGACGCGGGTCCCGGGTCGCCGCAGCTGGCGGTCGGTGGGGAGACGACTGGTCGAAAACTGCTCGAGCAGTGGTTGTCCGGCCCGGTCCGCCGCTACGAGGACGAGAAGGACATCCCCGCCGCCGACGGCACCTCGCGACTGTCTCCGTACCTGCATTTCGGCTGTCTGTCCGTCACCGAGATCGTGACTCGCACCCCCGCCGCCGACCCGGGCGCCCTCGCCTTCCTCCGTCAGCTCGCCTGGCGCGACTTCTACCACCAGGTCCTGGCCGACGAACCCCGCGTCGCCGTGGCCGACTACAAGACCACCTCGGCCGAGCCCTGGCGGTCCGATCCGCGTGGCGTAGCGGCCTGGCAGGCCGGGCAGACCGGTTACCCCATGGTCGACGCGGGCATGCGGCAACTGCTCGCCGAGGGCTGGATGCCGGGCCGGGCCCGATTGATCGCCGCAAGCTTCCTGGTCAAGACCCTCCGCGTGGACTGGCGCATCGGCGCCGAACACTTCGAACGCTGGCTGGTCGACGGCGATGTCGCCAACAACCGGTTGAACTGGCAGTGGATGGCCGGCACCGGCACCGACACCCGCTCCAGCCGTGTCCTCAACCCCCTCCGCCAAGCCGACCGATTCGACCCCGAGGGCGACTACGTCCGCCGCTGGCTGCCCGAGCTCGCCCAGCTGCCCGGCGCCGAGATCCAACGCCCGTGGCGGGCGGGCGTCCTCGCCGCCGACTATCCGCCGCCGATCGTCGAATTCAACGGGATGTGAGCGCGATTCGGCCCCGAGGCCGGGGGGTCACTCGGGGATGCGCTCGTGCACGGTCAGCAGGATGTGGTCGAACGCGGACACGGTTCCGGGCTGCGCGGGCGGGATATTGGGCAGTTCGCGCAGGAGCTGTTCGGCCAGGGCGCGGAGTTTGGTGTTGGTCTCCTGGGACCGCCACACCAGCAGTTTGAAGGCCTGCTCGTCGTTGATGCGGTACATGCGCATGAGGACGCCCTTGGCCTGCTCGATCACGGCTCGTGCCTCCACCACGCCGGGCATCTGCTGCTCGATGGCCTCGTGCTGGGCGTGGATCAGGGTGCCCTCCAGGTCGATGTAGAACCCCGAGGTGCCGACCGGGCGGCCTTCGTCGAGGATGCGGTCGGCGACCACCATCACGTGGTGCTCGTTCCCGTGGGTGTCGATGAACCGGTGGCGGCTCGAGAACGGCTCGCCCAATGAGACCGAGCGGGTGATCGCCTCGGCGACCTTGCCTCGATCGTCGGGATGTTTGTGGGCGAGAAGGAGTTCGGTGGTGGGTTCGACCTCGCCGGGCGTGTAGCCGTGCATGCGGTACAGCTCGGCGGACCATTCCCAGCGGCGGGTGGCGAACCAGAAACGGAAGCTTCCCGTCCGCGGGCCCGGATATTTCCCCGCAGCCCAGACGAGTGATTCCGCGGGAAGATCGGCCGAAGACTCCATCACCCCATTATCCGCCTCGTCGTGTTCGTCCGGACCGGGTCGCGGGGGCCGGTCGCGTGGGGCGGTTGCGGGCGGTGCGCGGTGGTATCCGCCCGACATGAAGCCGCATGCGAACAAGGAACCGAAGGTGGTCGTCGTTACCGGAGCCAGTGCGGGAATCGGACGGGCCGCCGCGCGCAGGTTCGGCGCGCAAGGAGCGTCGGTCGCGCTGCTGGCGCGGGGGCAGGCCGGTCTGGACGCCGCCGCCGCGGACGTGCGCGACGCGGGCGGGCGGGCCCTGGCGATTCCGGTCGATGTGGCCGACCACGCTGCCGTGGACGCCGCCGCGACCCGGGTCGAGGCGGAACTGGGTCCCATCGACGTGTGGGTGAATTCGGCGTTCACCTCGGTGTTCGCGCCGTTCTGCGAGATCGATCCACGAGAGTTCCAGCGTGTCACCGACGTGACGTATCTGGGGTCGGTGCATGGGATACGGGCGGCGCTGGCGCGGATGCGGCCGCGGGATCGGGGTGTGATCGTGCAGGTCGGATCGGCGTTGGGGGAGCGGTCGATCCCCTTGCAGTCGGCGTACTGCGGAGCCAAGCACGCGGTGAACGGCGTCGTCGAGGCCGTCCGGGTGGAGCTGATGCACGAGCACAGCAATGTGCGCATCACCATCGTGCAGGCGCCGGCGGTGAACACTCCGCAGTTCTCGTGGGTGCTGTCGCGGCTGCCACGTACCCCGCAGCCGGTTCCGCCGATCTATCAACCGGAAGTGGTCGCGCGCGCCGTTGCCTTCGCGGCCGAACATCCACGGCACAAACAGTATTGGGTCGGCGCGAGTACGGTGGGCACGCTGGTCGCCCAGCGGCTGGCTCCGACGGTGCTGGACCGATATCTGGCCCGCACCGGATTCGACAGCCAGCAGACCGATACGCCGGCCGCGGACCGGGCGGACAATCTGTGGGCCCCGTTGGACCGGGCCGGCGGCCACGACTACGGCGCACACGGCGAATTCGACGAACGCGCCCATCCGCGCAGCGCGCAGACGTGGCTGATGCGGAAGGTGCTCTCGATCGGTCGATGCGGCGGAGTCTAGATCCGTTACGGCGCAGCACATTCCGACACGCGGATAGCGGCCGCGAGCAACTCGGCCGCGTGTCGTGGTCGCGCATCGGGCAGGAGATCGCGGATCTGCGTACGGCAACTGAACCCGTCCGCGACGACGAGCGAATCGGCGGAACGGGCCCGCAGGGCAGGCAGCAACGCGTCCTCGGCGCAGGCGACGGACACTTCGTAGTGCCCCCGCTCGAAGCCGAAATTGCCTGCGAGACCGCAGCATCCGGCATCGAGGACATCGACCTCGGCGCCGGTGGCGGTGAGCAGCTCCCGATCGCGGTCGAAGTGCAGAATCGCATGGTGGTGGCAGTGCGGCTGCACCACGGCGGAACCGCTGATCCGCGGGGGCGACCAGTCGGGGGCGCGTTCGGCGAGCAGTTCGGCCAGCGTGCGGGTCTGCCCGGCCAAGCGGTGGGCGTCTTCGTCGCCGTGCAGCAGCTCGGGCAGGTCCGAACGGAATACCGCCGCGCAGCTGGGCTCGAGTACGACGACCGGAATGCTCTCGCGCAGTGCGGGTTCCAGAATGCGCAGGGTGCGCCGCAGGATGCGGCGGGCGGTCGGCAGCTGGCCGGTGGATATCCAGGTCAGGCCGCAGCAGACGGTCCGGTCCGGGATCTCGACGTGGAATCCCGCCGCGGCGAGCACCTCCGCCGCGGCCTGCGCGATGCCGGGGTCGAAGTTGTTGGTGAAGGTGTCCGGCCACAGCAGCACCCGGCCGTGGGGCGCCGCGGCGAGACCGTCCGAGCCGGTGAACGTCTCGGTGAACCGGGTGCGGGCGAAGCGGGGGAGCTGCCGTCGCGGATCCACCCCGCCCGCGCGGGCGATCACCCGACGCAGTCCGGGGGCGTGGGTCAGCGCGTTGACGACCGGTGCGACGGGCGCGGCCAGCCTGGCCCACAGCGGAATCCATCCCATCGAGTAGTGGGCCATCGGACGCGGTCGGAGGTGGTAGTGATGGGACAGGAACTCCGCCTTGTAGGTCGCCATGTCCACGTCGACCGGGCAGTCGCTGCGACACCCCTTGCAGGCCAGGCACAGATCGAGGGCGTCGCGCACCTCGGTCGAGCGCCAGCCCTCGGTGATGACGTCGCCCTCGAGCATCTCGAACAGCAGACGGGCCCGGCCGCGGGTCGAATGCTGCTCCTCGCGGGTGGCCCGGTAGCTGGGGCACATGACGCCGCCGCTCTCGCCGCGGCATTTGCCGACGCCGACACAGCGATTGGCGGCATGGCTGAATCGGAATCCATCGTCGGGGAAGGCGAAGTGCGTCGCGGGTTCCCACGGCCGATAGTTCACGCCTTGGCGCAGATCGCCGTCCAACGGTCGTGGCTGGACGATCTTTCCCGGGTTCATCCGGTTGTGCGGATCGAACAGGTGCTTCAGCTCGCCGAACGCCTCGACCACGGTGTCGCCGAACATGATGCGCAGCAGTTCGGCGCGTGACTGCCCGTCACCGTGCTCGCCCGAGAGCGAACCGCCGTAGTCCGTCACCAGATGCGCGCTGCGCGTGACGAATTCGCGATAACGGGTGATGCCGTCGGCGGTGCGCAGATCGAAGGGGATGCGGGTGTGCACGCAGCCCTGGCCGAAATGACCGTAGAGCGAGCTGGATTCGTAGTCGAACACCTTCAGCAGCCGCTCGAAGTCGCGGAGATAATCGCCGAGCCGCTCGGGCGGCACCGCCGCGTCCTCCCAGCCCTCGTGCGTCTCGCGGCCGCCGGGCGGATACGCCGTGGCGCCGAGCCCGGCCTCGCGCGCCGCCCACAGCTCGGCTTCCCGCTCGGGCTCGTCGACGAGGGTGGCGCTCACGCCGGCGTGGTGCGTGACCGCGCGGATCATCCGGTGGGCCGCGCGGTCGGCCTCGTCGGGGCTGTCGCCGTCGAATTGCACCATCAGCCAGGCGTGTCCGTCCGGCAGCCGCCGGATCGCCTGCTCGGCGAGGTGCCGGCTGTGCTCGAGCCGGACGAGCCGTTCATCCAATCCCTCCAGTGCGGCCGGGTGATGCTCCAGCACCTCGGGCACCGCGTCGGCGGCGGCGAACACGTCGGGGAAGCCCAGCACCACGAGCGCTGTCGCGGCGGGGACCGGGACCAGGTCGAGCTCGGCGCGCAGCACTGTCACCAGGGTGCTCTCACTGCCCACCAGCAGTGTGGCGGCATCGGAACCGTGTTCCGGCAGCAGCGCGTCGAGGTTGTAGCCCGAAACCCGCCGGGGGATGCGCGGATAGGCGCGGCGGATGTCGCCGGCGTGGCGTTCGGTCAGATCGCGCAAACCGGTGCGCAGCGGGTCGGTGAGTCCGGCCATCCCGGCGCCGACCCACATGCGGGTGCCGTCATAGGTGAGCACTTCCAGCCTGCGCACCGAATCGGCCATCTTCCCGTAGGCCTGCGCGGTGGAACCGCACGAGTTGTTGCCGATCATCCCGCCGATGGTGCAGCTGACGTGGGTCGCCGGTTTCGGACCCACCATGAGGTCATAGGGCCCCAGCTCGGTGTTCAGGGCGTCGAGGGCGATGCCCGGTTCGGCCACCACGGTCCGCGCTTCCGCGTCGAGTTCGGTGACCCGGTGGCAGTACTTGCTCCAATCCAGCACGACCGCCGCGTTGCAGCATTGACCCGCCAGACTGGTGCCGCCGCCCCGCGACAGGACGGGCATCTCGTGCTCGCGGCACACCGCCAGCGCGGCCTCGGCATCCTCGGGTGTGCGGGGCACGACCACGCCCAGCGGCAGCGCCCGGTAGTTGGACGCGTCGGTGGAGTACGCCGCCCGCGATCCCGGATCGAAGCGCACCTCCCCGGCGACGGCGCGTCGCAGATCGGCGGCGACCGCCTCCAGGGGCAGCCGGGTGCGTTGTCGGGCTCGGTGCTGTCGATCGGATCCGGCCGTCATCGGCGTGCCTCCACTCCGGTGGTCACCTGCGGGTTTGGGTTCTGCTGTCGCGAATACCCGCTGTGCCCGACTGATCACGTGCCGATTGGGGTGCGGGTTCGCGGGTACTCGGGCGCTGTTCGCGGAGAACCGGCACAGGGACAGGAGACGCCATGGCCCGGCAAGTGAGTGATCACGTCGTGCAGCGGTTGCGGGAATGGGGTGTCGAGCAGGTTTTCGGCTATCCCGGCGACGGCATCAACGGCCTCATCGCGGCTTTCGGTCGCGCCGACGGTGACCCGGCCTTCATCCAGGCCCGGCACGAGGAGATGGCCGCTTTCCAGGCGACCGGGTACGCGAAGTTCAGCGGCACGGTGGGGGTGTGCACGGCGACGTCCGGTCCCGGCGCGATCCACCTGCTGAACGGGCTGTACGACGCGAAATTGGACCATGTGCCCGTGGTGGCGATCGTCGGCCAGACCGCGCGCAGCGCCATGGGCGGCAGTTACCAGCAGGAAGTGGATCTGCAGAGCCTGTTCAAGGACGTGGCCTCGGACTATCTGATCGAGGTGAACGTGTCGAGCCAGCTGCCCAACGCGCTGGACCGCGCCTTCCGCACCGCCCTCACCCGGCGCGCGCCGACCACGGTCATCATTCCCTCGGATCTGCAGGAGGAGAAATACGAAGCGCCCGAGCACGAATTCAAACAGGTGCCCTCCAGCTCCCCGGGCGCGCTGGCGGCGCCGACGGTGGTTCCGCCTCGCGCGGAGATCGAGCGCGCGGCCGAAATCATCAATGCCGGAACCAGAGTCGCGATCCTGGCCGGACAGGGAGCGCGCGGGTGCGCGACCGAACTCACCCGCATCGCCGAACTGACCGGCGCCGGCGTGGCCAAGGCGCTGCTGGGCAAGGACGTGCTCTCCGACGAGCTGCCGTTCGTGACCGGTTCGATCGGGCTGCTCGGCACGCGGCCCAGCTATGAGCTGATGCGCGATTGCGACACCTTGCTGATCGTGGGCTCGAATTTCCCCTACACCCAGTTCCTTCCGGATTTCGGACAGGCCCGCGCCGTCCAGATCGACATCGACGGCACCATGATCGGCATGCGCTATCCGACCGAGGTCAACCTGGTCGGCGACGCGAAAGCCACACTGACCGAACTGATTCCGATGCTGGCGCCGAATCCGGACCGGGCCTGGGCGATCGACATCCAGGAGAGTGTGGCCCGCTGGTGGCAGACGATCGAGAACCAGTCCATGCTCGACGCGAAGCCGGTCAACCCGATGCGGGTGGCCTGGGAGCTGTCGCGGCGCCTGCCCGAGAACGCCATCCTCACCTCCGATTCCGGTTCGGCGGCCAATTGGTACGCGCGCTGCCTGCGCTTCCGCGGTGAGATCCGCGGATCGCTGTCGGGCACGCTGGCGACCATGGGGCCCGGGGTGCCGTACGCGATCGGCGCCAAGTTCGCCCGCCCTGATCGCCCGGTCATCGCCCTGGTCGGTGATGGGGCGATGCAGATGAACGGGCTCGCCGAACTGATGACCGTCCAGCGGTATCAGGATCGCTGGGCCGATCCGCGACTGATCGTGTGCGTCTTCCACAACAACGACCTCAACCAGGTCACCTGGGAGCTGCGCGCCATGGGCGGTGAACCGAAATTCGAGGAATCGCAGACACTTCCGGACATCTCCTACGCGGACGTCGCCCGCTGCATGGGCTTGGCCGCCGTCGCGGTCGACCGTCCCGAGGACGTCGGCCCGGCCTGGGACACCGCATTGTCCGCGGACCGGCCGGTGCTGCTCGACTTCCGCACCGACCCGGAAGTGCCGCCGATACCCCCACACGCCACCTGGGAGCAGTTGAAGGCCACCGCGGAAGCCATCCTGCGGGGCGACCCCGGCGGCTGGCACCTGGTCGTCCAGGGCGCGAAGACCAAGGCCCAGGAGATGCGCCCGGCCCGGCACTGACCGGCGGGACGCCGCCTCGAAACAAAATGGCCGACAACCTGTTTCGGGTCCGAAGCCCCGGGTAGGTCCTGAATGTCCCTGCAATCGATATACGGAGGTATATCCCATGTCAGAGCACGAGAAGAGCGGTCCTCGGGAAGGCGCCGAAGGCGTGGTCGAGGGTGTCAAGGGCGCGGCCAAGGAAGCCGCGGGCAAGGTCTTCGGCAATGAGGGGCTGCGCGAGGAGGGGCGGGCTCAGCAGGACAAGGCCGAGGCCCAGCGCGACGCCGCCAAGCGGGAGGCCCAGGCCGAGAAGGATCGCGCCCGGGCCGAGGCCGAGGAGCAGCGGCAGCGCGCGCAGCAGCACCGCTGATCCGATTCATACGTAACCACACCGAAATCCCCTGGCCCGCAGCGCGACAGGCCAGGGGATTTCCCCTGTGCGCCCACACTCGCGGAACGGCATCGATTGCCCCGTTAGGCGGCCGATTGTCGGGGTATTCGCCCGTCAGGAGAAGGTGATGAGAAATGAGAACTTTCACGAATGACCGTCGGGTGTGGCGTGGACGCCGCCGCACGGGCGCGAGCAGCCTGCTGCTGCTGGTGGTCGTGATCTGGCTGATCATCGGAGCCGTGGCCGCCGGGCAACGGCACTATTACGACAGCGCGCCGAGCAACTGCGCGAGCGCCGGAACCATCGCGGTCACGATAGTGGCGGGTCCGCTCAACTATCTCGGCCTGAACCCGAAGATCGCCGACTGCCATGTCGATGTGCCGCAACCCAGTCCATGAGTGACCGGCACGAAACCCCCACCGAACGGCTGGATCGCAATTGGAACAGCCTGATGCAGGAATTGCGCGTCGTGCAGACGGGCGTGCAATTGCTGACCGGTTTCCTGCTGACACTGCCGTTCCAGGCGCGATTCACCATGCTGTCCGGCGTGATGCGGGTGGTCTACCTCGTGGTGGTGGCCGCCTCGATCGGCGCCACCATCTGCCTGATCGCGCCGGTCGCCGCGCATCGTATGCTCTTCCGGCGGCACCGGCTCGAGAATGTGGTGACCGCGGCGCATCGTTATGCGATCGTGGGCCTGAGCCTGCTCGGTGTCGCGTTGACCGGGGTGGCGGTGCTCATTTTCGACACCGTCGGCGGTACCTGGCCGGGGATCGTCGCCGGAATTGTTTCCGGCATCCTCTTCGTGGCCATCTGGGTATTGCATCCATGGCACGAGCATCGCGGCAGGAGCGCTTGAACCCGCGATGATCGCAGGGGTCCGGCTCAACGGGGACCGTGCCTTCGCCCATGGAGGGGCGTCGTCACCGGACGGTTACTCCCGCGACGGCGTGGTAATCGAACCGAGTGGAACCGACCCGGATCGAGCAGCCGCACGTATTGCGGGAGTACGCGTTCGTGGCCGACGGCGAACGGGGCGCGCTGATCGGTCCGCGCGGTGACATCGCGTGGCTGTGCGCACCGCAATGGGACAGCGCGCCGGTCTTCGACACGCTGATCGGGGGATCGAGCGTCTACTCGGTGACTCCCGACGAGCGCTGCGTCTGGGGCGGCTACTACGACCCCCGGACGCTGATCTGGAATTCCCGGTGGGTCACCGGATCCACGGTGATCGAATGCCGTGACGCGCTGGCCTTTCCGGGAGACGAGCACCGGGTCGTCGTGCTGCGCCGGGTGCGGGCGCTGCATGACGAAGCCCGGGTCCTGGTCGAACTGAACCCGGTCCACGACTACGGAAAGGCGCCGCTGCGCGATGTCCGGCGCACGGCGGGTGCGTGGGAGGCGCGGTGCGGCCGACTCCGGCTGCGGTGGAGCGGTGCGCCCGACGCGGTGTTCGATGAAGACCCGGTGTGCCCGGGTTGGCGTCTGCTCCTGCGAGTGCCACCCGGCGAGTTCCGGGACCTGGTCCTCGAACTGTCGGACATCGGTTTGCCCGATGCTCCGCTGGATCCAGAATTCTCTTGGACGGCAACGGAATTCAACTGGAATCGGGAGGTACCCGGGCTGCGGGCGAATGCCGCGCCGCGCGACGCGTCCCACGCGTACGCGGTGCTGCGCGGTATGACCGGGTCCAGCGGCGGCATGGTCGCCGCGGCCACCACCGGGCTGCCCGAACGGGACGAACAGGGAGCCAACTACGACTACCGCTACGTCTGGATCCGCGATCAGTGCCTGGCCGGGCACGCGGCCGCGACGGCCGGCGCGTTACCCCTGCTCGATTCCGCGGTCGGCTTCATCGCCGAACGCCTGCTCGCCGGCGGCCCGTCGTTGATGCCCGCCTACACCCTGCGAGGCGAGGCGGTGCCGCGTGAGCGGGATGTCGACCTGCCCGGCTATCCCGGCGGCACCGCGGTCGTCGGCAATCGCGTGCGAGATCAGTTCCAGCTCGACATCTTCGGTGAGGCGCTGCTGATGTTCGCCGCCGCCGCCCGCCACCACCATCTGCCGGCCGAATGCCGGTCAGCGGTCGGTGTCGCGGTGGAGGCCATTGCCGCACATCATGATCGGCGTGACGCCGGGATCTGGGAGATCGACGACGAGCACTGGGCGCATTCGGGGCTGATCTGCGCCGCCGGGCTGCGGGCGGTCGCCGGATTGCCGGACACCGGAGCCGACAGCGCCATCTGCGCCGGCTTGGCGGACGCGCTGGTCTCGCGGGTGGCGAAGACGAGTGTGCACCCCACCGGCCGCTGGCAGCGGTCGCCGCAGCATCCGGAAGTGGATGCCGCGCTGCTCCTGCCGATCATCCGCGGCGCCGTGCCGCTGGATGATCCGCGAGTCAGGGCCACTGTGTCCGCGATCGCGCGCGAATTGTCCAGCGACTACTACGTTTACCGGTATCGCGACGGCGAGAACCCGCTCGGCGGCAACGAGGGCGCCTTTCTGCTGTGCGGCTTCGCGATGGCGATCGCGACGGCCGATCTGTCCCTGCCCGTCACCGCGGCCCGCTACTTCGAACGCAACCGCGCCGCCTGCGGCACACCGGGCCTGTTCGCCGAGGAATTCGATGTCGCGCAACGCCAGTTACGGGGCAATCTACCGCAGGCGTTCGTCCACGCCTTACTGCTCGAAGCGTCCAATCATCCCGCTCTGCAATGGGAATGGGCGGATCTCGAACCAGGCGACGGTTCGCCGTGACCGGGGAGTCATGGCGAACCGATGCCCGGGGCGGTTCAGGCTCGGCCGAGAGCGTGGGCGAGCTGCGCTTTCGACATTCCCGAGCGGCCCTTGATGTTTCGCTGCTTGGCCTCGTTGTACAACTGGTCCTTGGTCAGGCCCTTGGGTCCGCGCCGGCCCGAACGCTCACCACCACGCTGTTGCGGGGACTTACCCTGCAAGGACGTCCGGCTGGCGGTCTTGGTCTCGCCCGCGCGGGCACGATTCTTGTTGACCGTGCGGGCACCGATCTCCCGAGCCCGGGCCGGGCTCTCGCCGCGCTCCTCGGCGGAGTCGCGGACGTGCTCGTACTGACGTTCCTCTTTCTTCGTCCATTCCTTGGGCATGGCACTGCTCCGATGCTGTGTCTCCGCTCTCTGAGCGGGTACGCCGAAGGCATCAGCACTCGGCGAGGAGGGTAGGGACATGATCGCAGTACCCGGAACCGGCGGACCGAACCTGTCGATCGGGATCGATCCGGACCACGATCAGGCCAGGTGACGGGATGTCCGAGCGCCAGGATTCGACGGTGTCGGATGACCCGGGGTCGGCCGGGCAGTCCGGTGCGCCGGGCGGACGCGGTTCGCTGCGGGACGCGGTTCGGCCGGGTCTGCTGATCGGGGCGGTGGGGGTCGTGTTCGGCGACATCGGGACCAGTCCGATCTACACGATGCGGACCGTGTTCGATCCCGCGGACCCGCACCCCGTGCCGGTGGAACCCGCCACTGTGTACGGGGTCGTGTCGCTGGTGTTCTGGTCGGTGCTGATCATCGTGACCGTCACCTATGTGCTGCTGGCCATGCGGGCCGACAACGACGGTGAGGGCGGGATCATGGCACTGATCACGCTGGTGCGGCGCTTCGCCGCGCGCGGCCGCCGGCCCGCCGCGGTACTGGCGGCCCTCGGAATCTTCGGCGCGGCACTGTTCTTCGGCGACAGCATGATCACTCCCGCCATCTCGGTGCTGTCCGCGGTGGAGGGGATCGAGGTGGTGGAACCGTCGCTGGCCAAGGCCGTCGTCCCGGTCACGGCGCTGATCATCGTGCTGCTGTTCATCTTTCAGCATCGCGGCACCGAGTCGGTGGGCCGGTTGTTCGGGCCGGTGATGGTGATCTGGTTCCTGGCGATCGCGGCGTGCGGCATCGGCGGGATCTGCCGGCATCCGGCGATCCTGAAGGCGCTGTGGCCGGGCTACGCGCTCGGCTTCCTCGCCGGGCATTTCGCCGTCGCGTTCTTCGCGCTGGCCGCCATCGTGCTGGCGGTCACCGGAGCGGAGGCGCTGTACGCGGATCTGGGGCACTTCGGCCGCCGATCCATCACCACCGCTTGGCTTGTGCTGGTGCTGCCCGCCTGCGTGCTCAGCTATTTCGGGCAGGCCGCCCTGATCCTCGGGACCCGCGCCCACGTGGCGAGCCCGTTCTTCCTGCTGGTCCCGCAGTGGGGTCGGCTGCCCATGGTCGCCCTCGCCACCGCGGCGACGGTGATCGCATCGCAGGCGGTGATCACCGGCGCGTATTCGGTGGCGTCCCAGGCCGCGCGGATCGGATACCTGCCGAGACTGCGCATCGCGCACACCTCGGCCTCGGCGCCCGGGCAGATCTACGTGCCGTGGGTCAACTGGCTGCTGCTGGTCGCGGTGCTCACGCTGGTGCTGGCCTTCCGCAGTTCGACCGCCCTGGCCTTCGCCTTCGGTATGGCGGTCACGTGCACGATCACCATCACCACCCTGCTGCTCGGCTACCTCGCCCACGCGAAATGGCAACTGCCACTGTGGCTCGTCGTGGTGGTCTGGACGCCCTTGCTCACGGTGGACCTGCTGTTCGTCGCCGCCAACCTCACCAAACTCCTGCACGGCGCCTGGCTGCCGCTGCTGATCGGCCTGACCGCCTTCGTGGTCATGACGACCTTCCAACGCGGGCGCGGCGTGCTGGCCGACGAACGCGACCGCCTGGAAGGCTCCCTGCGCGAGTTCGTCGACGACCTGTGGCACGACCCATCACGGTTGACGATCGTCGACGGCACCGCCGTCTTCCTCAGCCGCGGCAAGGACGCCGTGCCGCTGGCCCTGCGCGCCAATGTCGAACACAACAGCGTCCGCCACCGTCACACCGTCATCGCTTCGGTGGAAACCGAACCCGTCCCTCGAATCGCACCCGACGACCGCGTCCGCGTCGACCACCTCGGCTACCGCGACGACGGCATCGTCCACGTCACCGTCCGAGTCGGCTATATGGAAACCCCCGATGTCCACGCCGCCCTGGCCGCCCTCGACACCGACGAGGCCGAAGGCGAACTCGACCTGGACCACGCCTCCTACTTCCTCTCCGAGATCGAACTACGCGCCGCCGACCACCCCGCCATGTCCCGGTGGCGCACCAGGCTGTTCATCGCCACCAGCCACCTCTCCGCGGACGTGGCCGACTACTTCCGCCTGCCTCGCCACCGCACGGTGACCCTCGGCGAGCGCATCGAGGTCTGACCGGCCTTCGGCGCGGACATCTCGCGGGCGGGTGTGTGAAAGCGCCCGGCTCGGGTAAGCGGGCGATACGCAGACATCCGGGTTTCCGGCCATCGAGCGGAGGAGAGTCGCCACATGGACAGTGAGAGGAACGACAAGCAGCGCCAGCTGGATTCGTATCGCGTCGCGCGGGACCGGGGCTACCTGACCACGCAGCAGGGCGTCCGGGTGGACGGCACCGACGACACGGTGAAGGTGGGCGATCGCGGCCCGGCCCTGCTGGCCGACTTCCACGCCCGCGAGAAGATCACGCACTTCGATCACGAGCGGATTCCCGAGCGCGTCGTGCACGCGCGCGGTGCGGGGGCCTACGGGCGCTTCCGGCCGCATACCGGGTGGCTGGGCCGGTTCACCACGGCGCGGTTCCTCACCGATCCGACCGTGGAGACGCCGGTGTTCGTGCGGTTCTCCACGGTCGCGGGATCGCGCGGATCCGCCGACACCGTGCGCGACGTGCGCGGCTTCGCGACGAAGTTCTATACCGCGGAGGGCAATTACGATCTGGTCGGCAATAACTTCCCGGTCTTCTTCATCCAGGACGGCATCAAGTTCCCCGACTTCGTGCACGCGGTGAAACCCGAGCCCCACAACGAGATCCCGCAGGCCGCCTCGGCGCACGACACCCTCTGGGACTTCGTGGCGCTGCAACCGGAGACCCTGCACGCGATCCTGTGGCTCATGTCGGACCGGGCCCTGCCGCGCAGCTATCGGATGATGCAGGGCTTCGGCGTGCACACCTTCCGGCTCGTCGACGCCGACGGGCAGTCGACATTCGTGAAATTCCACTGGAAACCCAAACTCGGCGTGCACTCGCTGCTGTGGGACGAATGCCAGCAGATAGCCGGGCGCGACCCGGACTTCAATCGGCGCGATCTGTGGGACTGCATCGCCGCCGGGCAGTACCCGGAATGGGAGCTCGGGGTGCAGCTGATCCCGGAGCATCGGGAATTCGATTTCGACTTCGATCTGCTGGACGCGACGAAACTGATTCCGGAGGAATATGTTCCGGTGCGACCGGTCGGGACCATGGTGCTCGATCGCAATCCGGACAACTTCTTCGCCGAGACCGAACAGGTCGCCTTCCACACCGCGAACCTGGTGCGCGGCATCGATTTCACCGACGATCCGCTGCTGCAACTGCGCAACTTCTCCTACCTGGACACGCAGCTGATCCGGCTGGGCGGGCCGAATTTCGCGCAGCTGCCGATCAATCGGCCGGTGGCGGACGTGGCCAACCACCAGCAGGACGGCTACGGACAGCACGCCATCCCGCAGGGCGAGGCGGCCTACACCGAGAACACGATCGGGGGCGGCTGCCCGGCCCTGGCCGGGGACGGTGCGTTCCAGCACCATTCCGAGTCGCTGTACGGCGCCACGGCCCGGGGGCGCGGCGCGAAGTTCCGCGAGTACTACACGCAGCCGCGCATGTTCTGGCGCAGTATGTCCGAACCCGAAGCCGATCACATCGTGGCCGCCTTCGCCTTCGAACTCGGCAAGCTGACCAGGCCGGAGATCCGCGAACGCGTCCTCGAACACCTCGCGCGCATCGACGCCGAGCTGGCGGTCCGGGTGGCCGCCGAACTCGGCATGCGGGCCCCGGGGGTGTCGTACAACGGGGAGGTGACCGCGTCGCCGGCGCTGTCGCAGTCGAGCCTGCCCGGGGAGGGCATCGCCACCCGCAAGATCGCCGTGCTGATCGCGGACGGCGTCGACGCCGACGGGCTGGAACGGGTGAGTTCCGCGCTACGAGGACGCGGCGCGGTGCTGGAAACCCTGGCGGCCCACGGCGGCGAGGTCGGCGCCGAGGGCGGCGGGACCGTGCCGGTGGACCGTTCGCTGGCGACCGTGTCGTCGGTGTTGTACGACGGTGTCCTGGTCGCGGGTGGTCCGGACGCGGTCGAATCGCTGGGCGGTGACGGTCCCGCGGTCCACTTCGTGCTCGAGGCCTACAAGCACGCCAAACCGATCGGCGGATTCGGGGCGGGCGCGTCGCTGCTGCGGACCATCGGACTGAGTCCGATACCGCCCGAGGATGGGCTCGGCACTGTCGACGGCGTCGTGGTCACCACGGCATCCGGACGGGACATCCCGGCGCGATTCGCCGATGCCTTCGCGGAAGTCCTTGCGCGGCACCGGGTCTGGCGACGCATCACGCACGCCGTCCCCGCGTGACCCTCCGATCACGGAACTCGGTCGCTACTTCTTCGGGACGAGGATTCCGGTGAGGTCCGCTTCCCGGATCGGGGTGTCCGGATTGCGTTGCGCCTCGCACATCACGGTGATGGCCGCGATGGACGCGTCGACAGTGTCCGGCGCGGCCGACGGGGTCACCTTCGTGTCCTGTTCGAGATACTTGCGAACGGTGATCCGCTGCTTCGCCTTGTCCTGCTGGGTGAATTCGCTGCACGGTGTGCTGCCGCCCTTGTTCACGACTTCCTTGGCCTGATCGCATGCCCCCGTGAGGGGAATCAGCAGCGCCGCGGCCAGGATGGTCACGATGCGAACGGTGTGTCCGGTCATGGGGAACACTTCCTCGTATTTCGGTCACCCCCTGTGCCGATTGCCCGGTCCCGTGCACCCGAAACAACCACCCCGCTTCGTCGAAACGAACTGTCCGGCAGTTCGTTTCCGTACCGCGACCGCAGCGCGCGAACCTACCGATTCCCCGGCCCGTGACAGTGTGGGCCGGGGGATTCCGGGTTCAGCGACGCGCTTCGAGGACCGTCCGATCACCAGTAGTGCGCGCGGCCGCCGATCGGCCGTCCGGCCGCCCCGAGCAGCCACAGGACTGCGCCGATGAGCAGCAGAATGACACCGATGGTCGTGAGGATGCCGATCCCGAGAACCAACCCCAAGATCAGCAGAATGAGGCCCAGGATGATCATGACTATTCCTTCGTGGAAAGCGGCTATGGCCCTCACGCAGTTCCCGGCGTATCGAACCTCAAACGCTGATCAGCCCACGGGTATCACCGGAAACAGTCGCCGATAGCCAGGGGGCGGCGTTCCGCGTGGGCGTTTACCGAAGGGCGTCCCGGGCGACGACACGCAGGGTGTCCAGTGACGGGTCCGCGGGGTCGGGGACGTTCATTCCGGCGGCGATGCCCGAGCGGAGGTAGTCGATCACGGCGACGTCGATCAGTTCGCCGGGCACGATGACGGGGATGCCGGGCGGATAGGGCGTGACCTGTTCGGCGGCGATCCGTCCGGGCGCGCGGTCGATCGGAACCGATTCGCAGGGCGCGAAGAAGGCGTCGCGCGGCAGCATGATCGAATCCAGTTGCAGGTCACGAGGATTGGGCAGGTGGATGTCAGGGGGCGTGGGGTCGCGCAGCTGGGTGCGCCAGGCGATGAGACCGGCGACCAGGGCGTCGACGGTTTCCGGAGTGTCGGCCATGGACAGGGTCGCGAGGATACGGCGGTGGTCGCACAGGCCGAGATCGATGCGCCGGTGCTCGCGCATCCAGTCGGTGATCTCATACCCTGATGCGCCGGTGGCGGAGACATCCATCAGGACCTGGAGCCGATCCAGGTCGTGGGAGGCTTCGACGCCGAGCAACTCGTCCTCCATCACCGATATGCCCGGGATGGCATCGAGTTCGCGGCGCGCGTACCCGGCGGTCTCTAGTGCCGCGTCGAGCAGGTCGTGGCCGTGCTCGACCATCTGCCGCCGCCAGCCGTCCATGGCGGCGTACAGCAGTACGTTCGGACTGGTCGTCATGAGCAGATCCGCGCACTCGCGCAACCGATTCCGGTCGACGAGATCGCCCTGGAGATGGAACACCGACCCTTGCTCGAATCCCGCGCCCATCTTGTGCACACTGACCAGGCAGATGTCCGCGCCCGCGTCCATGGCCCAGGTCGGCAGGTCCTCGTGGAACGGCAGATGGGCACCCCACGCCTCATCGATGATGAGGGGTTTGCCGTGGCTGTGGCAGACCTCGGCGATCGCGGCGATGTCGGCGCAGGTGCCGTACGGGGTGGGACTGACGATCAGCGCACCGGCCGCTTGCGGATATCGCTCCCAGGCCCGGTGCACCTGTTCCGGCGACGGCGCGTGCGAGAGGTGCCGAGCCGCATCCCATCTGGGTGGCACCCAGTAGGGCCGTACCCCGGCGAAGATCAGTCCGGCGACGATCGATTTGTGGCTGTCGCGGCCCAGGATGAGCCCGCCGTCCCCGCCGGCGACGGCCATCATGGCCGCCTTCACCGACAGCGAACTGCCACAGGTGGAGAAGAAGGCGTAGTCGGCGCCCACCGCGTCGGCCATGAGTTCCTCGGCGTCGGTGAGATGGTGGCCTCGGGACAAGCGATCGTCCATGCCCGATCCGGCGAGGATGTCCGCGCGCAGGGCCGGGCCGAGGATCTCGTTCACGCGAGGATCGGCTCCGCGCGACTGCCGGTGGCCGGGCGGGGTGAAGCCGTAGCGGCCCTGGCGCTGATAGTCGGCCAGGGCATCGAGTATCGGTGCGGCGGAATGATTCACGATCCCTCCTCTGTGGTGGGCGGTGGGGCCGGGCCGCCTCAGGTACCGCGGAGCTTGTCCAGCAGCGGCTGGGCGGCCTCGGCCAGGAATCGATCCTGTTGTTCGTCACCGATCTGGACCAGCGCGACATCGGTGAAGCCCGCCGCCAGGTAGGGGTGCACGGATTCGGCCATGGCGTCGAGGTCGGGGCCGCAGACGATCTGCTCGGCGATGTCGTCGGGGCGGACGCATTGCGTGGCGGCGGCGAATCCCGCCGGGGTGGGCAGGTTGGCGTTGACGTCCCAGCCGCCGGTGGACCAACGGAACTCGTCGTGTGCGCGGTGAATCGCCTTGTCCCGGTCGGTGTCCCAGCTGACGGGAACCTGTCCGGTGACGCGCGAGGGTTCGTCGTCGTGCTCGGCGATTCGAATGCGCTGCCAGGCGTCGACGAGCTCGGGGTCCGGATCGGTGGTGATCATCTCGTCGGCCAGCGGCGCGAAGCGCCGGACCGACCGGGGCCCGGAGACCGCGACGGCGATCGGCACGGGTTGGGCGGGCAGATCCCAGATCTTGGCGGCGTCGACCCGATACCACCGCCCATGGCGGCTGATCGTGTCCCCGGTCAGCAGGTCCCGGATGAGGCCGATGGCCTCGGCGAGCCGGTCCTGGCGTTCGTCGAGACCGGGCCAGCCCGCGCCGATCACGTGCTCGTTGAGGCTTTCGCCGCTGCCGAGCCCGAGGGTGAACCGGCCCTCGGCGAGGATCTGCAGGGTCGCCGCTTGCTGTGCGACGACCGCCGGGTGGTAGCGCATGGTCGGGCAGCACACATAGGTCATCAGCGGAATGCGGTCGGTGGCCTGTGCGACCGCGCCGAGCATGGTCCAGGCGTGGGGTGCGTGGCCCTGGGACTCGAGCCAGGGCGAGTAATGATCGGAGCTGACCAGGAAGTCGAATCCGGCCTGTTCGGCCGCGACCGCGTAGCGGACGAGCTCGCGCGGGCCGCTCTGCTCGGTCATCAGGGTGTATCCGAACCGGGTCACGGCGGTGTCCTTCCGTTCGGTGCCGATGGGATACCCGTCGGCTACCCACTGCCGGCCCGGAATCACCGACGGCCCCCTGCGATTGATCGGGGAATCCGCAAATGCCGGGACGGGTTGAGACGGCTGCACGCGGGTATTGCGAACGATGTCCAGACCAGATGGTCTGGCAGGCATTACTTCCGGACGGCAGTCGCGGTCAGCACCAGCAGCACCGTCAACGGCGACGGTGTCTCGACGGCGAGATGTGCGCGCGTATCGCGACGTGAAGGGAGAGGAGAGATCGGTGTCAGCGGAACTCGATGGTGTTCGCGTCCTGATCGTCACTTCCAATACCGGGGTCGAGCGGGATGAACTGGTTGTTCCCCGAGATCAACTGCGCGCTCGCGGCGCATTCGTGACCCACGCGGCCGCGGAGGGTATCGACGTGCAGACATTTCGGCACGACCTCATCCCATCCGAACCCGTGCGGCCCGACCTGGCGCTGAGCGAGGTGGATCCCGGCTCGTTCGACGGCGTGGTGATCCCCGGCGGCACGGTCAATGCCGACAAGCTCCGAACCAACGCCACGGCAAGGGAACTCGTTCGATCGCTGATCGCGGCGGACCGCCCGATCGCGGCCATCTGCCATGGCCCCTGGCTGCTCGTGGAGGCCGCGGTGGTCGCGGGCAAGACACTGACCTCGTACCACTCGTTGCGCACCGATCTGGTCAACGCCGGGGCGACCTGGGTCGACCAGCCGGTCGTCCGCAGCGACGCCGAGGGCTGGACGCTGATCACCTCCCGCAGACCCGACGATCTCCCCGACTTCGTCGACGCGATCGCCGCGGAATTCTTGGTGCGCACCTCCTGACGGTGGTCGATTCGCCACTGCGCGCGGGAATCACCCCCGCGATCGCGGGGTAGTCGGACCGGATTTCGCGGGATGGTCCAGCCTCGGGTAGAGCAGCTCCCGGACCAGTAGGAGCAGACTGGCGGCGACGGGAATGGCGAGCAGCGCGCCCAGCACGCCGAGGATCGAACCGCCGATGAGCACCGCGACCACCGTCACCACCGCCGGAACCTGCACCGTGCGCCCGATGATGCGCGGCACCAGCAGATAGTCCTCGATCATGCGCATCGCGATGAAGAAGACGACGGTCGCCACGCAGACCGGCAGTGAAACCGTCAGTGCGACAAGCGTGATGGCGATGCCCGCCAGTGTGGAGCCGATCAACGGGATGAGGTCCAGCACGGCCGCGAGCACGGCCAGCACCAGCGGGAATGGGACGCCGAACGCCGCCAGCCAGATGAAGGTGACGACTCCGGTGATCAAGGAGATCAACAGATTACCCAGCACGTAACCGCCGACCTTGGCGAAGATCGCATCCCCGAGCAGGATCGCGCGCGGCCGCCGATCGCGCGGAACCAGCCGATACAGGTTGGCGCGCAAGGCCGGGAAGTTCGCCGAGAAGTACGCGGTGAGCACCGCGACCAGCACGGTGGCGGTGACGCCGCCGAAGATCACCTTCCCCGCGCCGACCAGGCCGTGCGAGACCTTGTCGAAATCGGCGTCGGAGCTCTCTTTCAGTCGTTGGTCGAGGTGGAATCGCTCGGCGGCCTCCCGGACCAGGGGATAGCGGTCCTCGAGGCCGCGCAGCGCGTCAGGTGCGTGATGGAGCAGACCCTGGCCTTGATCGATCAATGGCGAGATGGCGGCCCACAGGAACCCGGCCAGACCGCCCGCGACGATCAGGAACACCAGGGCGACGGCGAAACCGCGCCGGACATGGTGTCGAATCAGCCAGGACACCGCGGGCTCCATGCCGATGGCGAGAAACAACCCGGCCGCCACCAGGAGCAACGCCTCGTGCGCCGCGAGGACGACTCGCACCGCGCCGACCGTCACCAGCACCCCGGCGGCACCGGTCAGCCCCACCATGAACGGTGAGTTCCGGTCGAATCTGCGCCCGGGCCTGCCGAGCGGATGCCGATCGCTGGAGAGTTCCGCCGCACGTTCCTCGGCAGCCTGGATCGGGGCCGGTTCGCTGTCGGAGTGCGGCTGCCCGACCTGTTCATGGTGCGCTGTTTCGTCGTTCATGATGCTCGATCCCGTGGGAAAACTGGTTATCGCAGTAATAGCCCGCAGCGGCCGGGGTATCGCCTACTCGTGAGATCGAAATCGAGCGAAAGAAGGACACCGTCATGGCCGAACAGGACGTGGTCGACCTCTTGACCGCACAACACGAGGAGATCGCCACCTTGCTCGAACAACTGAAGTCCGACCGGGAGGATCAGGAGGAACTGTTCACCGAATTGGTCCGTCTGCTCGCTGTTCACGAAAGCGCCGAGGAAGAAGTGGTGCATCCGATCGCCAAGCGGGCCAGGTTCGGCGCCGAGGAGATGGTCGACGCCCGGCTGGAAGAGGAGAGTCACGCCAAACGCGCGCTCGCGCAGCTCTACGATCTCGGCGTCCATCATCCGAATTTCCAGGCCGAACTCGCCGATTTCGCCGACGCGGTCGCCGATCACGCGGCGCACGAGGAGGCGGAGGAATTCGTCCTGTTGCGACGCCAGTATTCGGCGACCCAGCTCCAGCACATGGCCGGATCCGTGCGTGCCGCCGAGGCGGTGGCCCCCACCCGGCCGCATCCGCATACGGGCTCCTCGGCCGCGGCGAACCTGATCGCCGGACCGCCGCTGGCCGTGTTCGACCGCGTACGAGACGCGGTGCGCGACTGGCGAACACAAAGCTAGCCGGACCGCGACTTCCCAGCTGTCGTCAGCAGGAGGTGTTCATCGTGCGGAGGGTGTTGCCGCAGCCGTGCGGCGAACTGTCCGCGGGCGTGCTCGCGGCCTTGGGCGGCAGGGCGGGATCGGCGGTGCCGACGGTGCCCGACCGGGCGACCGCCGACAGCCGCGATCTGCACATGGCGCTGCATACCTGCTACGCGCTGCACTACGCGGGTTTCGACGGTGTCGACGAGGACTGGGAGTGGAATCCCCAGTTGCTGTGTCTGCGTTCCGAATTGGAGCGCCGGTTCCTGACCATGTTGCGGAGCGACGCCGGGTCAGATCTCGATCTCGACCGCGAGCTCGATGCCCTGTTGACCGTCCCCGACGAAGACACCGGTATCGCGGCGTTCCTCGAGGAGCGCGGTGAGCCCTGGCAGGTGCGAGAGTATTTCGCGCACCGGTCGATCCTGCACCACCAGGAGGCCGACCCGTACGCGTGGCTGATTCCGCGCCTGCGGGGCCGGGCCAAGGCCGCGCTGGTCGCCGTCGAATTCGACGAGTTCGGGGGCGGGCACGCGGATCGGATCCATCAGCGGCTCTACGCGGATCTGTTGGCCGGCGCGGGCATGAATTCCGCGTACCTGTTCTATCTCGATGCTGTACCGGCCCACATGCTCGCGATCGTGAACATGATGTCGTTGTTCGGACTGCATCGTGGTCTGCGCGGCGCCGGTGTCGGCCATTTCGCCGCCGTCGAGATCACGTCCTCGCCCGCGTCGCGACGCATGGTCCGCGCCTTGGAACGGCTGCACGCCGATCCAGCCAGCATCCGGTTCTACCGCGAACACGTGGAGGCCGACGCCGTGCACGAACAGCTGATGCGGCGGGAGGTGATCGGCGATCTGCGGGCGGCCGAACCCGAACTCCGCGCGTCCATCGCGTTCGGAATTCATGCCACCGGCCTGCTGGAGGATCGCTTCGCCGAGTATGTGCTCACCCGCTGGCGTGACGGCCGCACCTCGCTGCTCTCGGCGGAGCCGGCCGGCGAAGGAAGCGAGTTCGATCGCCCGTTCGCGAATGAACAGTGAATTCAGGGCTATCCCTGGTTCATGATGTTGATTCGCGCGCCCGGCGTCTATCGCCCCCAAGCCGACACCCGGCTGTTGGTTCGCGCGTACGCCGACGCGCACATCCCACCACGCGGCCGGGTCGTCGACGTGTGCACCGGAACCGGCGCCCTGGCCATCGCGGCCGCCCGATGCGCCGGGTCGGTTACCGCGGTGGATATCTCACGCACCGCTCTCGCCTCGGCCTGGTTCAACTGCCGCCGCCGGGGCATCGATGTCGAACTGCTCCACGGCGACTTCCAGAAAGTGTTGCCGGGCAGGACTTTCGATGTCGTGGTGTGCAACCCGCCGTATGTCCCGTGCCCGCATCGCGATCCACCCCGCGGTGCGGCACGCTCGTGGGACGCTGGGGCCGACGGGCGGTCGGTCATCGACTCGCTGTGCCGACTCGCACCCGAGTTGCTCTCCGACACCGGCACTTTGCTGATGGTGCAATCCGCGCTGTCCGGTGTCGACAGCACTCTCGCCCTGCTGCGCGACGCGGGTTTGAAAGCGGCCGCGGTCGCCCGGACGACGATCCCGTTCGGCCCGGTCCTGCGCAGCCGAGCCGCCTGGCTCACCCGCACCGCGCGGATCCGGCCGGGACAACGAGACGAGGAGCTGGTGGTCATCCGTGCCGACCGACCCAGACAATGACCGGCGGACAATCACTGTCACCGCCGACGGGCCCGTACTCGTCGAGGGCCCGGTGGAACTGGTGACCGCCGACGGCCGCACCATGCGCTGCGACCGCTGTGTGGTGGCGTTGTGCCTGTGCCGTCGGTCGGAAATCTATCCACTGTGCGACACCAGTCATCGCAAGCACCGACGTACCGCCGACTAGGCCGGGTGCCCCGGCACGACGTCCTCGACCTCGTCGTAGCGCATGGACGGTGGCTCGGCGCTGCCCGCCTCAGCCCAGGTCGGAGCTACCAGGAAGCCGACATGATCGCCGAAGTCGTCGTGCCGCAGGATCTCGCCGGCGAAGCACCCGGCGGCGGCATCGAGGATCGGCAGGGAATGCGGGCCCTCGTGCCATTCACAGTGCTCGAATTTGTCGATATCCGAACCGGTTTCGGCGCCGAAGAGCTGGGCGAGTGCGCGAGCGCCCGCCGGGAGGAGATGAACGGCGAGGTAGCGCGCGCGAGACGCCACGTCGTAGGTGTGATTGGCCTTGGACAAGCAGGTGAGAAACCGCCGCGGTTCGATACCGACCTGCGTCCCGAATCCCACCAGACAGCCCGCGCGATGACCGTCCGCGATGGTCGTGACTATCCACATCGATTGATCCGCCCGGGCGATCACGCGGTCGAAGGCGAGAGCTGTCGCACGAGGGCTCGACATGGCGACCTTTCCGCGGCGGGCCGGTCAGCGGGTGAGCGGGGTCTGAACGGTCCGGCGCTGGTCCATGCTGTTCGGTGTGATTCTTCGCCTGCCTGGGTACGGGTCGAGATCGTCGGATTCGATCATCGCAGACGGGGGAAGGAGATCACCCCGGAGGTCACTCGCCGGGTGGGATGCCCAGTCGGAGGGACGACCGGCAGACATCGAATTCCGATGCCAAACCGACTACTTCCAGTACTCGTGTGACGCAGTAGGAGCCTTCGAGGCATAGCGCGCAGTGCCGCCGATCGGCGAAATCGCGAGCCGCGATCAAGGCGCCGATCCCGGCTATGCCGAAGAAAGTCACCGCGGTCATGTCGATGACAGTCGATCCGCCGATGTCGACACTGTCGAGCAGTGCTTGCTCGAAGGCGGGGGCGGTCAGGGCATCGATCTCGCCACCGACGGTGCAAACGTTCGTATGGTCCGTGATCGTGGCCGAGGTGGTCATGAGAACAGGGGTCGTTGGACGGTTCATTACCATCACCTGGGTTTTTGGGGGGCGCATTGGAAGAACGCCGTTCACGGTCAGCACCCTGCATGGCCGCGAGTGACCAGGCTTTTTCATAAACCCTGAACAAATAGTACTCCCAGGGGGTGGTGGGGGATCCGGTAACGACCCGGTCACCTATTCGCCGCGATCGGCACCGACCGGTTGAGAAGACGGACCTCTTGGTATGCGCTGAGATGTCGGCGCTACACACAACCCCCGACGGTTGAGCCGATACGAGGGTCGCGCCCCACGTGTACTACAGGGACGCTGGGGCGAGACCCTCGTCCACCGGAAACCCGTGCACGTGGGGCGATCCCGTATCGGCTCGGCGACGCGGGCCGCGCGCCGCGGACCGGTTGTTAGCGGAAGGTGAATCCGGGTACGCGGCCGGTAGGAGGTGCGAAAGAATGATTATTCCGCTACTGGTGCTCCTGCTCGCAGGGATTATCTTTGCGGCCGGTTTCGCACTGAATGCCTTGTGGTGGGTCGCCGCGGCGCTCCTGGTGGTGTGGATCTTCGCGTTCGGCTTCCCCCGAGCCGATGAGGCGGAGGCGCACAGACACTGGTTCCGATGGTGACTACGAAGCAATTCGGCCGAATTCCCATAGGATCGAGCTGATCCCGCCTTTCCCGTGCTCCACACCCCACGTTTGCAGTTCCCGCGACTAATCGAACGGTGGTTCACACTATGCGGATTCGGAAGCCCGCCCTCGTCACGGTCCTCGCGTGACACTCGGTGAGCTGGTGCCGGGTAATCTCGTCGCGGGTGTCCGTGGCGCTGCCGATTTCGCGCGTCGCCGCCTCACCGGCGACTTCCAGCGCGACGAGTTCGGCCTCGACGAGCATCTCCTGGAGTCGCTGATTCTGCCGGTGCTGCGGCCGCTGTCGCAGCGGTGGTTCCGGGTCCAGGTCTCCGGCATCGAGAACCTCCCGGACGCCGAGGGCGCGCTGATCGTGGCCAACCATGCGGGGGTGCTGCCGCTGGACGCGCTGATGCTGCAACTGGCCGTCCACGATCGCCACCCCGAGCATCGGGCGCTGCGCCTGCTGGCCGCCGATCTCGTCTTCGAGCTGCCGATCGTGAGCGGGCTGGCCCGCCGGGCGGGGCACACGCCGGCCTGCCCCGAAGGCGCCGAGCAGCTGTTGCGCACCGGCGAGCTGGCGGGAGTGTTCCCCGAGGGCTTCAAGGGTGTCGGAAAGCCGTACAGCGCGCGATACAAGCTCCAGCGTTTCGGGCGGGGCGGCTTCGCCTCGCTGGCCCTGAAGACCGGTGTACCGCTGATTCCCTGCTCGATCGTCGGGTCGGAGGAGATCTATCCGAAACTGGCCGACCTCGCGCCGCTGGCCCGGCTGCTCGGGCTCCCGTATTTCCCGGTGACGCCGCTGTTCCCGCAGCTGGGTCTGCTCGGGTGCGTACCGCTGCCGTCGAAGTGGTACATCGAGTTCGGCCACCCCATCCCCACCGCCGGGTACGGCCCGCAGGCGGCCGACGATCCGATGACCATGTTCGAGGTCGCCGATCAGGTTCGCGAGACCATTCAGCGGATGTTGTACAAGCAGCTGACCGTGCGCCACAACCCGTTCATGGGGTAGCGATAGGGCCGACGAGCCGCCCGGTTTCGGTGCGGGGCTTTGACATGTGCAGGTTGTGAATTGCCCCGAAATCTCTGTTTCTCCTGAATTGTGTTGTGTCCTAGTGTCTGTCGATATCGGCCTCGCCATGCCCGGGGAGATCCCCTGAGGCGTGGCCACCGCTCTGCCCGCTGGTGACGCACACCCTCGGACTCGGCGCGAACCCCGGAGGGTGGGTTCGTCCCACTCCCTGGGTGGCTATTTGCCGGCGATTTGCGCGCACATCATTGCTGGCAGGGCACGGTCCGAACCGTCCCCCCGACGACAGAATCCGCCAGCCAGGAGTTCACCGGATGCATTCCACCTTCGTCGCCCATCTCCGAGGCCGAGCCGAGGCCCTCGGCGATACCCGGACCTACATCTACTTGCGCGAGGCCGGTCGCGAGCTGGTCGAGGACGTCACGACCTACCGCGAGCTGGACCGCGATGCCAGGGCCCTGGCCGACTGGCTGACGTCGCGCGCGGAGGCCGACCGGCCGGTCCTGCTGCTGTACCCGCCGGGTCCGGAGTTCCTGCGCGCCTTCCTCGGCTGCCTGTACGCGGGGGTGATCGCGGTGCCCGCGCCGGTCCCCACCGACGCGCGCAGCATGCGGCGGGTGGCGGGCATGCTCGCCGATGCCGGCGCCGGGCTCGTCCTCACCGCCACCGCCCTGCGCGAACCCGTGGCCGGATGGCTGCACGCCCAGAACGGATCGGTCGCCGTCGTGGCCACCGACGCGGAGTCCCTCGGTGATCCGGAGGCCTGGGAGATGCCGGGCATCACCGGCGAGACGATCGCTTTCCTGCAGTACACCTCGGGTTCCACGAGCGAGCCGAAGGGCGTGGCGGTGTCGCACGCCAACCTCATGCACAACGAGGCGGCCATCACCGAACGAGCCGCCGTCGGCGACACCGACGTCGTCGTCGGGTGGCTGCCGCACTTCCACGACATGGGCCTGATCGGGATGCTGCTGCAACCGCTCTACGCGGGCGCGAACCTGGTCTTCATGTCGCCGGTGACGTTCCTCAAGCATCCGGTCCGGCTACTCGAAGCCGTCGACCGCTACCGCGCGAACTTCATGGCGGCCCCGAACTTCGCCTACGAACTGCTCGCGCGCCGGGTGACCGACGCGCAGCGCGCGGGACTGGATCTCTCGTCGCTGCGGGTGGCGCTCAACGGCGCCGAACCGATCCGGGCCCGCACCATGGACGCGGTGATCGAACACCTGGCCCCGGCGGGTCTCGCCGCGACCGCGTTCCTCCCGGCGTACGGCATGGCCGAGGTGACGCTGATGGCGACCGCGGCGCGGCCCGGCACGCCGCCGGTGTATCTCGACGTGGATTCCGCGGAGCTGGAACGCAATCGGCTCGTGCCCGCCCCGCACGGCACCCGCCTGGTGGGGTGCGGCGCGGCGGTCACCGGCCTCGACGTCCGGATCGTCGACCCGGTCACCCTGAAGACCCTGCCCGACGGGCAGATCGGCGAGATCTGGCTCGGCGGACCCAGTGTGGCACAAGGCTATTGGAATCGGCCCGACGAGACCCGGGACCGCTTCGCCGCCCGCACCGAGGGCGCGGGATCCTATCTGCGGACCGGCGACCTGGGCGCGCTCCGCGACGGCGAGCTGTTCATCACCGGACGGCTCAAGGACCTGATCATCGTGAACGGCCGCAACCTGTATCCGCACGATATCGAGGAGGCCGTGCGCGACACCCATCCGGCGGTGGCCGACGCGCCCGGGGTGGTGCTGTCGATCGACACCGACAGCCAGGAGCGTCTGCTGGTCGTCCAGGGCGTGCGCACCGCCCAGCTGGGTGAACTGCCCGTCGCCGAGTTGTCGTCCCGCATCAAGGCGGCGGTGGCGCGCGGCTTCGAGCTGCCCGCGCCGAACGTGGTGCTCGTCGAGCACCGCGCGGTCCACCGCACCACCAGCGGCAAGGTGCAACGCAATTCGATGCGATCCGCGTTCCTGGACAACACCGTCGACGGCGTGCTGCACGAGGAGATCGAACCGTCGGTCCAACTGCTGCGCGCCAACGTTCTCGCCCGCTGACCCGACCCGCAATCGACACCTCAGGAGACACCACCGATGAGACCCTTTGCGCCCGCTCGCCAGGACACCGTCGTCGTGGACTGGCTCACCGCCCGGGTCGCCGGGTACCTCGGCCGATCCCCGCGCGATATCGACCCCACCCTGCCGCTCGCCGAACTGGGCATGGACTCGGTGTCCGCGGTGAGCCTGTGCGGCGAGATCGAAGTCGAATGGGACCTCGCGGTGGATCCGACGATCGTGTTCGACTACCCGACCATCCTCGAACTCGGCGGCTACATCACCGGCCGAGTCGCCGAATTACCCGGGCCGCAGGCATGAACGACGCGATCGCCATCGTCGGAATCGACTGCCGCTTCCCGCAAGCGCCGGACCCCGAAGCGCTCTGGGCGTTGCTGATGGCGGGCGCGGACGCGATCACCGAGGTCCCAGCGCACCGCTGGCCCGCGGCCGACTTCCACGATCCCGCGGGCGGCCCGGGCCGGGTCAACAACCGCACCGGCGGATTCCTCACCGACGCGGACGCATTCGACGACGAGTTCTTCGGCATCACGCCGCGCGAGGCCGAGGCGATGGATCCGCAACAGCGGCTGCTGCTGCAGGCGGCGTGGCGGGCGTTCGAGGACGCCACCCTGGACCCGCGCGGGCAGGCCGGCTCGAACACCGGGGTGTTCGTCGGGGTCATGGCCAACGAATGGGCCACGGTGCGGATGCGCGACTACGACCGCATCACCCCGCAGATCGGCTCGGGCAACGGGTATTTCATGACGGCGAACCGGCTCAGCTATCAGCTGGATCTGAAGGGGCCGAGCATGGCGGTGGACACCGCCTGCTCGTCGTCGCTGGTCGCGATCCACCAGGCCTGCGTCGCGTTGCGCGCCGGTGAATGCGATCAAGCGCTGGCCGGGGGCGTCAATATCGCGGTGACGCCCGCGCTCAACGTCTTCTACACCCAGGCGGGCCTGTCCGCGCCGGACGGGCGCTGCAAGCCGTTCAGCGGCCACGCCGACGGCATCGGCCGCGGCGAGGGCGTCGCGGTGCTGGTACTGCGCAGGCTCGCCGACGCCCAGGCCGCGGGCTTGCCGATCTACGCGCTGATCACCGGCAGCGCGGTGAACAACGACGGCCGCAGCAATGGGATCACCGCGCCGAATCGGTGGGCCCAGCAGCAGGTCGTCGCCGAGGCCTACCGGCGGGCCGGGGTGGACGCCGATCAGGTCGCGTTCCTCGAGGCGCACGGCACCGGGACCGTGCTCGGCGACATGATCGAGATCAAGGCGCTCGGCGCGGTGCACGCGGCACGGGCCGCGAGTCCGTGCGCGATCGGCTCGATCAAGGGCAACCTCGGCCACACCGAGGGAGCCGCCGGTATCGCGGGAGTGATCAAGGCGGCGTTGAGCCTGCACCACGGCACCGTCCCGCCCACCCGGTACGCGGCCGAGGCGAACCCGGGACTGCGGCTGGCCGAGCACGGGCTGCGCTTGCTCGACGCGCCGATGGCCCTGCCGGAGGGACGGATTCACGGCGCCGTCTCGAGCTTCGGCATGGGCGGCACCAATGCGCACATGCTGCTGACGAGCGCTCCGCCGGTCACACCGGCGTCCGCGACCGATGGCGGCGGCGTGCTCACCCTGTCGTCGAACGATCGGGAAGGATTGCGGCGTAACGCTGTTCGCCTCGCCGATCGGATCGCGGGGGAGTCCGGCCGGCTGAGTGAGCTGTGCTGGTCGACGAATCAGGTGAAGTCGTCGGGGCGCCACCGGCTGGCGCTGGTGGTGCGGGACCGGGAGAGCGCGGTGGCCGCGCTGCGTGAATGCGCCGCGGACCCGGTCGTCCTCGACATGAACTCCGGTGCCGCCCAGCGGTTGTCGATCGGCTGGATGTTCACCGGGCAGGGCTCCCAGTATCCCGGGATGTCGCGCGCGCTGTACCGGGCCTCCGCGGTGTACCGGCGCGCGCTCACCGAGGTGGACGAGCGCATGGCGGTTCACCTGCACCGCTCGATCGCCGATCTGCTGCTCGGCGACGATGATGGCAGCGTGCATCGCACCGAGTTCGCGCAGCCGGCGCTGTTCGCGGTCGAATACGCCCTGTCCCGGACGCTGCTCGAGCTGGGGGCCGAACCCGCCTGGCTGCTCGGGCACAGTGTCGGCGAGTTCGCCGCGGCCGCGATCGCCGGGGTGTTCTCCCTCGACGACGCGTGCCGGCTCATCACCGCCCGCGGGCGGCTCATGCAGAATCTGCCGGGCGACGGCGCGATGCTGGCGGTGCGCGCGACGCCCGAGACGGCCGCCGCATCGATCGCGCACGAGCCCGATGTGGCGCTGGCGGCGATCAACGGCCCCCAGGACGTGGTGGTTTCGGGCGCGGGCGACGCGATCGAGCGCCTCGGCGCGGTGCTGACCGGCCGCGGCGTCGGCGTCCGGCGGCTCACCGTCTCGCACGCCTTCCACTCGCCGCTGATGGCGGGCATGCGGGACGAGTTCGCCACGGTCGCAGGGGAATGCGCCTACCGGCCGCCCGAAATCCCGATCTACTCGACGCTGCGCGGCCGCCTGCTCGAGGCCGGGGAGCCGATGGACGCCGCCTACTGGACCGAGCAGCTCGAGGCCACCGTGCGCTTCGCCGACGCCGCGGCCGCCGCGCTGGCCACCGAACCGACCCACCTGATCGAGGTGGGCCCGCGGCGCACGCTCGCGACCCTGCTCGGCCGCTCGGCCGACGGTCCGGTGATCCCGGTGCTCGCGCCGTGCGCCGGACCGCGAGCCTCGGGCGACGAGCTGGCCGAGACCATCGCGGCGCTGTATCACGATGGGCTCGACCCGGATTGGGACGCGCTGTACGAACCCGGCGATCGGATCCGGCGGCGCGTCGGCGGCTACGACTTCGACACCACCCACCGCTACTGGACCCGGATCGACTCCACGCCCGCCCCGTCACCGACACCCGCGGCACCCCCGATCGAGGACACCACCATGGACCAACTCATCGCGCTGTTCCGGGAACAGAACGCCCTGCTGTCGGCCGCCGCCGGAGGGCCCGTCGCGGCCCCGGCGCACCCGGCCCAGCCCCCCGCCCTCACCGTGCCCGCCCACACCGGCGCGAGCCCCGATGCCGCGGCCGTGGTCCGCGCCGAGTTCGCACGGGTGAGCGGATTCCCGGTAGCCGGACTCGCCGGCGATCAGACCATCAGCGGCGACCTGGGATTCGACTCGATCATGATCGCCGACCTGTTCGGTGGAATCGCCCGCCGCATACCGGGATTCGCCATCACCCCCGAGTGGTTCACCCCGGCGACGACGATCGCGGACGTGATCGGGCTGGTGGCCGCGCCGTCGCCGGCGGAGCCCGCGGAACCGCTCGTGCCGGAGCCCGCCCCGGGCGTCGAACCGCAGTACCGCATCGCGGATTTCCCGGAGGTGCGGGAGATCTTCGACCGGATCGGGCTGGCCGAGCAGCTCGGCGTCAGCAATCCGTACTTCCTGATCAACGACGGAGTCACCCGCGACACCTCGGTGATCGGGGGACAGGACGTCCTGAACTTCTCGAGCTACAACTACCTCGGCATGTCCGGCCACCCCGCCGTCACCACCGCCGTGTGCGACGCGGTGACCCGATACGGCAGCTCCGTCTCCGCCAGCCGCCTGCTCTCCGGCGAGAAGACGATCCATGCCGAACTCGAACGCGAGCTCGCCGCCCTGCTCGGCACCGAGGACGCGATCACCTTCACCAGCGGACACGCCACCAATGTCACCGTGATCGGGCACATCGTCGGCCCCGGCGACCTGATCCTCCACGACAGCCTGGCGCACGACAGCATCCTGCAGGGCTGCAAGCTCTCCGGAGCCACCCGGCGGCCGTTCCCGCACAACGACCACGCCGCGCTCGACCGTGTACTCACCGACATCCGCGACCGCTACCGGCGGGTCCTGATCGTCATCGAGGGCGTGTACAGCCAGGACGGCGACATCCCCGACCTGCCCGCGATCATCGAGGTGAAGCGGAAACACAAGGCGCTGTTGATGATCGACGAAGCGCACAGCATCGGCGTGCTCGGCGCGACCGGCGGCGGCATCGGCGAGCACTTCGACATCGACCGCGCCGACGTGGAGCTGTGGTCCGGCACCATGTCGAAGGCCCTCGCGGGCTGCGGCGGTTATGTCGCGGGCAGCGCCGAACTGGTCCGATTCCTGAAATACACGACCCCCGGGTTCATCTACAGCGTCGGCATCACCCCGGCCAATGCCGCGGCCTCACTGGCGGCGATCCGCCAGTTGCGGGCCGAACCCGAGCTGCCGCGGCGACTGCGCGAACTGTCCCGGCTGTTCCTGACCCTCGCACAGGAAGCGGGCATCGATACCGGCGACAGTCATGACACCCCGGTGGTGCCGTGCATCATCGGCGACTCGATGCGGGCGCTCGCCTTGTCGAATGCGTTGCTGCGCAGGGGCATCAACGCCAACCCGATCCTGTATCCCGCCGTGCCGGAGGACAAGGCCCGGCTGCGGTTCTTCATCACCGCCTGCCACACCGAGGAACAGATCACCTCCACGGTGAAGATCCTCGCCGAGGAGCTGGAGACCCTGCGGGCGGCGGGGTGAGCGGGTACCTCGACCCCGTCGCCGCGGCGGATCCGGAGTCCTTGCGGCTGTTCTGCTTCCACCACGCGGGCGGCGGGTCCTCGCCCTACCGTGGCTGGCAGCGCGCCCTGGGCCCGCACATCGCGGTGCGACCGGTGCTGCTGCCGGGACGCGAACGGCGCGGCGCGGAGCCGCGATTCAGCGAGATCGAGCCATTGCTCGCCGACCTGGACGCTCGGCTGGACGAACACCTGGCCGCGCCGCACGTCTTTTTCGGGCACAGCATGGGTGGGCTCATCGCGTACCGGCTCGCCTGCCGCCGACGCGACCGGGGCGCGACATTGCCTGCCGCACTGATCATTTCCGGGTGCGCGGCCCCGCACCTGCCGTGGCCGCTGCCCCCGGTCGAGGCGCTCGACGACGCGGCGCTGATCCGATTGCTGACCGACCTGGGCGGGCTGCCCGCACCGATCCTCGAGGTCCCGGCGCTGCTCACGGCCGCGCTGCCGGTGATCCGAGACGATCTCCGGGTCTGCGCGGACGCTCGAAACGACGCCGGCCCTCCGCTGCCGTGCCCGATCCACGCCTTCGGCGGCGAGGCCGATCCGCTGGTCGGTGAACTCGACCTGACCGCCTGGCGTGAGCACACCACGGTCCACAGCGAGGTACGCGTCCTGCCGGGCGACCACTTCTCCCAGTTCGACCGCACCGACCCGCTGTTCGATCGGTTACGACCACTCCTGCGGCACTACGCGGCGCCCGGTCTCGTGCCGCCGCACGCATAGAGCCGATTGCGCCGAAGCGGCGAGACAGATCACAGGTGTATCTCGCGACCGGAGCGGGTACCCCATGGTCACGGTTGAAAACCAGCAGCCCAGCCCGTGCCCTGCGGCATGGGTGCTTCATGATGCGACGGCCTCGGGCGGGGCACGTCACATGAAACGGACAAGGATCTGATCCTGATGCCGACTTCATTCATCGTCGCTGGTGGACCGGCGATCGTCGAGCGGCGTGGACAGCACTCGCTGCTGGGAGTCACTCACAGCGCACCATCACCGACCACGACGGTAGTGACCGCTACGGGCGAGATCGACTACTACAACGTCGGAGACTTCCGCGAACACCTCGGCTACGCGATCTCCACGAGTACTCGGCTCGTGGTGGTCGACCTGTCGCGACTGACCTTCCTGAGCATCTCCGGGCTGCAGGCCATTCTGGATGCCGACGACCACGCCCGCAGCCGCCGGCGAGTCCTTCGGGTGGTCACCGGAACGCGATGCGTGGACCGGCTGCTGGAGGTCTGTTGCCAGGACGCCGAGCTGGAAATCGCGCGGACGATCGCCGCCGCGTGTACACGATGGCCTGGGTAACGTGAATTCCGCTGCGGCACAGGGTTGAGGCCGTCGACAGCGGGACCCACGCGGCCACCGAGAACATCGACGTCCAGACATTTCGGCACGACCTCATTCCATCCGAACCGGTGCGGCCCGACACGTCGATCGGCGAGATGGATCCCGGCGCGTTCGACGTCATGGTGATCCCGGGCGGCACCGTCAACGCCGATAAGCTCGGAACCGACGCCAAGGCACGAGAACTCGTCCGTCCGCTATCGACGCGGGCCGCCCGATCGCGGCCATCTGCCACGGCCCGTGGCTGCTGGTCGAGGCCGCGGTGGTGGCGGGCAAGACGGTGACCTCGTATGCCTCGCTGCGCACCGATCTGATCAACGCGGGTGCGTCCTGGGTCGACGAGCCTGTCGTCCGCAGCGACGCCGCGGGCTGGACACTGATCACTTCCCGCAATCCCGGTGATCTCCCCGATTTCATCGACGCCATCGCCGCGGAATTCAGCGTGCGCACATCCTGAACCGGGCGGGCGGGGCGCGCGGCCGCGGTCTGCGACCGGCGCGCCCCTTTGCCGCGCGCGGCGGGATGGCTACGGTGGCCGGGCGACCGTCTATGCCATCGCTCAGTTGAAGTTCACCGACCGCGACGCCTACAACCGGTACCAGGCGGCGTTCATGGATGTGTTCCAACGCTATTCGGGAACGCTGCTGGTGGCCGATGAGGCGCCGCGGGTCGTCGAAGGGGAGTGGGATCGGGACAAGGTCGTGTTGATGAGCTTTCCCGATGAGGCGTCGTTCCGGGACTGGGCGGAATCGGATGACTATCAACGGATCTCGGAAGACCGCCGCGCGGGCGCCGAGACGGCGGTGGTGCTGGTGAAGTCCATCCGGGGATGACAACCGTGTGCTGATCGTCAGGTCAGGGCGGTGATGATCGCGGCCAGGATGGTCGCCGTGGCGGCGACCAGGGCGGTGGCGGTCCAGCCGAACCAGCCGACCGCTGCGGCGCCGAACGCGGTGCCGAGGCTGCCACCGATGAAGTAGACGACCATGTAGGCGCTGTTGAATCGGGCAGGGCTGGTGGGATCGATGGCCAGGACCGTGCTCTGATTGGCAACCTGGGCGGCGAACAGTCCGGCATCGAACAGGCCGAGGCACAGCAGGGTCAGCGCCGTGTTCGACACGGTGACGGCGAGGACCGCCGTACCGGCGATCGCCGGCGGCAGGCCGAGCAGAATCACCTGGCGTGCGCCGATCCGATCGGTCCAGGTTCCCGCGATTCGGGTGGCGATGATGCCGAGCAGCCCGGCGAAGGCGTACAGGCCGATCCGTTCGGGGGAATACGAGAACGGCGGCTGGGACAGGGCGACCGCGAGTCCGGCCCAGATCGCGCAGAAGGCGAAGAACCAGAGGGAGCCTCGGATCGCCGCCAGGCGCAGCGCCGGATGCCGGGTGAACAGCGCGGGCATTCCGCGCAGGGTCGCGAGATAGCCTGCGGTGGCGGTGCCCGCCGCCGCGGGCAGGGCGACGCGGGCGGCGACGGCACAGCCGACACACGCCGCGGCGAACACGAGCAGCATTCCCCGCCACCCCATGACATCGGTCAGCCAGCCACCGACGATCCGGCCCGCGAGGATGCCCGCCGAAATGCCGGCCGTCACGATCCCGAGCACGGTCGCCCGCGTGTGCGAGGCCGCGAATCTTCCCGCGACCGAACTCAATTGCGCGCCGATCGAGGATCCCGCCCCGACGAGTCCCACCGCGAAGCCCAACAGCCACGGCGATCCGACTGCCGCCGTGGCAGCCAGAACCGCGGCCAGCACGGCGAATTGAACCGAGACCACCGCGCGCGCCGCGTACCGATCGACCAGCGGCACCAGCACAGCCAGCCCCACCAGATATCCGATCGGCCCGCACGCCAAGGCCGTGCCCACGGCGGCCGTCGAAGCATGCAGTGACTCGCCCAACTCGGCTATCGCGGGGTGCAGCGGATACATGCTCGCGGTCCCGAGCGCGGCCGCGAAGGCCATGAACCACACCGTGGGTGTCCGCAGCACCCATTCCCGCGAGGACGGAATGACATCGAGTTCCATCTCTCCGACGCTAGAAACACCACGATCACGCTTCCGGCGGAAATCGGACCCCATAGCTGCCGCGACCCGTCCGGAGGCCGATCCGCCCAGCGAGAACCGCAGGTCGTCGTTCTCCGCTGCCACAGCGAACACGACGACGCGTTGACCTTGACGTTCGTTGGTTCATGGCGTATCCCTCTGGGTACAGCTACCGATGTAAGCGGTATGCCGGCGCGTGGGGAGAGGTGGTCCAGGTGTCGATGCGTCCTTCGTGGTCGACGCGGCTGTGGCGAGTGCGCCCGTGGAACTCCAGTCCGTTGATGCGTGTGTCGGATCGGGCGGAGGTGGTGTTGCGGGCGTTGGCCGTGGTGGTGGTGGCCGCGGCGGTGCCGGTGGCGGGGGCGGTGGGGACCGTCAGTTATACGGGGGCGCAGGCCCGGATCGTGGCGCAGGACTCGGGGAAGGTCCGGGTGGTGGCCACGGAGACCGCGGACGCGGTGCGGGTGCCGGATTCCGATCGGTACGCGACGCATCAGGTGCGGTATCAGGCGCCGGTGCAGTGGGACAGTGGCGGGAAGATCGCGACCGCGACGGTGGATGTGCCGGGACCACAGGTCGCGGGGGCGACGGTGATATTGTGGACCAAGAACGGGCAGCCGACCATCGCGCCGTCGCGGCCCGGGTCCGCCGCCGCGGAGGGGATCGGGACCGGGCTGGCGATACTCGTCGAAACCTGGTGTGCCGCCGCGGCGACCGTGTGGTTCACCGGGACCGTGCTCGATGCCCGGCGGTACGCGCGCTGGGAGCGGGAGTGGCGCGGAATCAATCGGCCGATCGGCAAGGACACGCTGTAGCCCGCACAGCTCTCGGGTTCGTGTTGCGCCAGTTCGGTATTCGCTGCTTCAGTATTCGCCGCTGACGAGATTCTCCGGCGGCTCACCCGCGAGGTAGCGCGCGATTTCGGCGGTCGCGATGGTCCAGCCGCGCTCCAGATTTCCTGTGCTGCTGCCACCGACGTGCGGGGTGAGCAGCAGGCCCGGTGCGTCCCACAGCGGGTGGTCGGCGGGCAGTGGTTCGGGGTCGGTGACGTCGAGAATGGCGCGCAGGCGGCCGGATTGCAGTTCGGCGAGCAGGTCGTCGGTGCGGACCACGGGGCCGCGGGCGGCATTGACCAGGATGGCGCGGTCGGCCATCCGGGACAGGAAGGCGGCGTCGACCATACCGATGGTGTCGGTGGTGACCGGAACCATGAGGATGACCGCGTCGAAATGCGGGAGCAGGGCGGGAAGTTCGTCGACGCCGTGGACGCCGGCGCGGGCTCGGGTACCGACCAGTTCGACCGTTGTGCCGAAAGGCAGCAGCATGCGCTGCATCTCGGTGCCGAGGTCGCCCGCGCCGACGATCAGGACGCGCTTGCCGTGCAAGGTATCCGTGCGGTGCTGGGTCCAGCGGTGTTCACGCTGGGCCAGCGCGAATTCGGTGAATTCCCGGTAGACGGTGAGCAATCCGGTGATCGCCCACTCCGCCGTGCTGGCCCCGTGCGCGCCGCGACCCGTGGAGATCATGACATGCTCGGGCAGCCGTCCGACCCAGGTTTCCGCGCCCGCCGTGAGCAGTTGCACCAAGCGCAGTTTGGGCAGCGCCTGGGCCAGTTCGAGATTCTCGGGGCGGCTGGCCAGGAACGCGGGCACGAACACCTCCGCCTCGTCCGCCCCGGCGGGGAGCGGCTCGCCGAGCGTGTAGCGCAGCGGCCGCGCCCCGGGCAGCCGGGAAACCGCCGCGAAACCGTGTTCGTCGGGCACCAGCACCGTCACCGTCATGAAACCGACGCTAGCCGACCGGGTGGGATCCCGGTCGGCGTGGTGGCACCGGACCTCGGTGTCCGGTCGATGACACTGGTGCGCGAGTCGATGACCCGGGTGCGCGAGTCAATAGCGCGGGTGCGCGAGCCAGCGGGCGGGCGCACCCATCAGCCACTGGATCAGGGCGACGGCCATGGCGATGATTCCGAGCGAGGACAGGGCCGGGGTGGCGAGCAGCCAGCCGGCATCGAGCAGCGCCAGGCCGAGCACGACGAACATTCGGAGGGTTCCTATTGGGCGGCGGATTCTTTCGGGGCGGGGGACCCGCTCGGGCGACCGAGGAAACGGTTGACCGACCAGTTCGGCTTCGAGAGGGCACGTTTCGGCGCCATCTTGGCCAGGGGAACCACCGGCTTCCGAGGTGGCTCCACGTTACCCGCGGGCTTGGAGGTGGGTACCGGTTTCGTGAGTTCCTTTCGCGCGGCGGCCATTTCCCGTCGCGACTGACGCAGCTCGCGCCGCGCCACCTGGCCGCGCCGCGAGGTGGTCCAGATTCCGGCCAGCAGCAGGATCGCTCCGGCCGCGCCGGCCGCGCCGATCACCATCCCGTACGCGAACAACAGTCCGCTCGAGCCGTGATAGGTGTGATCGAATACAGTGAAGCCGTTGGGAAGTGCGTGCGAGTCACCGCTGTTGGCCGCGACCCCGGCCACACCCACGGTCACAGCACCCAGCAGAGCGATGAGCCCGATGATTGTGAACATATCGGGGCAATGCCCGCTGCCGCGCAGGCCAAACCCCGATTCGGCAGGTTGTCCGGCGAGTCCCCCTGTTTGTCCGCCGAATTCGTGGCTATGCCCGGAATGCGAACTCACGCACTATGAACGGGAGCGAACCGATGTCGACCTACACCTACGAAATGCCGCACTTCGCCTCCGAGGCGACCCTCGCCGAACGCGCCCTGCGCGGCATGGACTCCACCAGCGCGGTCACCGTCGATCGCGCGGCCGAGACCATCACGGTCACCTCCTCACTCACCTACGGCGAGGTCCTCGACACCATCCGAGGCCAGGGCTTCTCGGCCAAATAGCGTCCGGACCCCGCCGTCAGCGGGTGACCACCAGTTTCATCGGTGTCTCGAGCAGCGCGTCGATGGACTCCTCCCACTCCGCACTGCGGGTGGTGACGATCGAGGGATCGAACCTGCCGGCGACGACCAGGTCGAGAACGGCCGGAATGGCCGGGCGGGCGTGGGCGCGGCCGGTGTGGAAGGTGCAGCAGCGCGAGTACATCGCGAGCAGCGGCAGCTCGACGTCTTCGCGTTGCACGCTGACGCTGGTGCAGGTGCCGTCCGGGGCGGTGGCGTTGATCGCGGCGCGCAGCGCGGTCGCGCCGCCACACGCCTCCACGGTGACGGGGAATCGCCCGACTCGCGCGTCGGGGCCGGCCTCGACGGCTTCGGCGCCGAATCGTGTTGCGATCTCCAGCCGTTCGGGTTCGGTGTCGACATAGACGACCCGCGACGAGCCCAACGCGACCGCCAATCCGGCGGCGTAGAGGCCGATCGACGCCGCCGCGGGGCCGCCGAGCACCAGCACCTCCGCCCCCGGCTCGGCCGAGAGTCGCGGTCCCACAGTGCGATACGCGTCGGGAATATTGTCGCTGGCGCTGGCCACCGCGGCCGGGTCGATGCCGTCGGGGAGCGGAACGAGCATGGCGTCGGCATGCGGAACCACGGCGAGGTCCGCCCAGAGGCCGCCCCAGTTCAGCCCACCCATCGCGCCGAGACCGAAGGTCGACATCATCGGGTGGCTCGCGCAGTTGCCGGTCCGCCCGCGTCGGCACGGTTCGCAAGTGCCACAGGAAATTTGGAACGGCACCACGACCCGGTCGCCGGCCGCGACCGTGCGGACGTCCTCGCCGACCGCCACGACCTCGGCGACACCTTCGTGGCCGAAAGGGAACGGACCGGGCAGCGGGAATCCACCGCGCAGCACGGCCGGATCGAGGTCGCAGGTCGCCAGCGCCACCGGCCGGACCAGTGCCTGATCCGGATGGTCGAGCGTCGGTTCGGGGCAGTCTTCCCAGCGCAGGCGTCCGGGACCGTCCAGCATCAATCTCCGCATGGACTAGAGTTTCGCTAGAACGTTCTTTCTAGTCAAGGGTGTGCGGAGGGCAGGATGTCGGATTCCAAGCGGCGGATCGTGGTGGCCGCGGCGGAGTTGCTGGCCCGGCACGGGTATCACGGATTCGGGCTCAAGGCGCTCAGCGGCGCCGCCGGTCTGCCCTACGGCTCGATCTATCACCATTTTCCCGGTGGGAAGGAGGAGATCGCGGTGGCGGCGATCGCGGGGACCGGGAACCTCGTCGGTCGGATGATCCGGCAGGCGCCGGACGACGTATTCGCTACGACCACAACGCTGTTCGGTTTCATGGCCGCGAAACTCGCCGACTCGGACTGGACCGATGGCTGCCCGGTCGGCACTCCGGCGCTGGACGGGGGCGGCGACGTGGAGACCGTCCGCGCCGCCTGCGCGTCGGCCTTCGATGCCATGGAACGCGGATTCGCCTCACTCCTGGCGGATCTGGGATTGCCCGAGGCGGACGCGGCGGGGCTGGCGGTGACGGTGGTCGCGGCCTACGAGGGCGCGACCCTGCTGGCCCGGGTGCGCCGATCGGACGAACCTCTCGATATCGTCGCGGCACAGTTGGCCCGGCTGATCCGTGCTTCGCTGCGGGAGGCCGGAATCGGCGGGGGCTGACGACTCCCCGGCGCATCCTCAGCCGGGTGGTACCGAGTCGAGGGCATCCCGCAATTCGGCGAGGACGAGCGGAAGGTCTTCCAGTGCGGGCGATCCCAGGGCGATGCGCAGACCGTGCGGGACGTGCTGGGTGACGGCGAAGACGTCGCCGGTGCAGACCCGGACGCCGCGGCGCGATAGTTCGGCCGCGATGCGGTCCATGCGCTGGTCGGGGTCGATGGGGAGCCAGGCGAAGAACGAGCGCGGATGGGCGGTCGGCCGGAGGTCGCCCAGTTCCCGGCGCAGCACCTGCTGGTGGTCTCCGGCCGCGCGGCGGCTCGCGTGTTCCAGGGCGTCGACCGTGCCGTCGCCGATCCAGCGCACCGCCACGGCCGTTACCAGGCCCGGCGGGCTCGCCATGGTCGCGCGGAGCAATCGTCCGAGCGCGGGTTCGGCGCGTGGCGGGATGACCAGGATGCCGAACCGCAGACCGGCCGCGGCGCTCTTGGACAGACTCGAGACCCAGAACGTGCGCTCGGGAGCCAGGGTGACCAGTGGCGCGGGTGCGGGGTCGGCGAGGAAGGCGTAGGCCGCATCCTCGATCAGGAACAGATCGTGGTGCCGCGCAATCGAAACGAGGCGCTCGCGCTGCGCGCGGTCGAGAACCCAGCCGAGCGGATTGTGCAGGGTCGGCATGGCGTAGACGGCGCGCACCGGGCGTCGCGCGCACAGCCGGTCGAGGGCATCCAGGTCCGGGCCGTCGGCGGCGGCCGGGATCGGCGCGACGTCGACGCCGTGGGCATGGGCGAGCAGCTTGAAGCCGGGATAGGTGAGCTCGTCCGCCGCGACCACGTCTCCGGGTGAGAACAGCGCGCGGACAACGAGATCCAATCCGTGCTGCGCCCCGTGGGTGAGCACGACGCGCGCGGGGTCGGCGGCGATTCCGCGTCGATCCAGGAACTCCGTGACTACCGCGCGGTCGTGCGGCCGTCCGCCCGGCGGCTGTTGGCGCAGCAGGGCGTCCAGGTCGCCGCCGCTGGCGAGGTCGCGCAGTGCGGTGCGCAGCAGTTCCGCGCGGCGCGGCGACATCGGTTGCGTGAAGGCCAGATCCGCCCACACCGTGTCCGCGCCCGCCCCGTATTCGGCCGACGCCAGCCGCACCGATCGGTCCCGCACGAAACTGCCCCGGCCCGGCTCGCCGACGACCAGGCCGACCCGCTTGAGCTCGGCGAATACCCGGGTCGCGGTGGCCACCGCGATACCGTGCCCGGCCGCGAGCTCCCGATGTGTCGGCAGCCGTTGCCCCGGGGCCCAGCGTCCCGCGCGGATCTGCGCCGCTAGTTCGGCCGCGACCTCCTGATACGTGCGCATCACCCGACTGTACCTAGGACAATTTCTTGATCGTCCTACATGACCGGTCCTACCGTCATGTCCATGACGATCTCGCCGACCGAACTGCCGGTCCTGGACTACCTGCACGCCCAGCTGACCGGAACCCTGGCGGAGGGCCAGACCTGCCAGTTCCGGTATCCGACAGCGATTTCCCGCACCCTCGGGATCCGCCTGGCCGCGGTCGTCCTGGGCCGGGCGGTCGTCGAGATCGATACCGATCCCGCGGTGCACGGCAACCAGCAGGGCACGGTGCACGGCGGGCTGCTCACCGAACTGGCCGACGCGGCCATCGGCACCGCGCACTCCACGGTGGTCGGTCCCGGCGAATCGTTCACGAGCATCGATCTGCGGGCGGTCTTCCTGCGCCCGGTCTGGCGCGACACCCTTCGCGCGCACGCATACCCGACGCATTCGGGCCGCACCATCACGCACTACCGGTGCGATATCACCCGCGGTGACGGCAAACCGGTCGCCACCGTCACCAGCATCGTGACGACCCTCTCCGGTGAGCGCTCGCGGGGGCGGTGACGGAATCAGGGTGGCCGAGTAGGCGGATAACGAACCGGGCGTCCCCGGCGCGCCGTGGCGGCGGGAAGGCAACTCGATAGCAAACTCCCGGGCATGTCTCGTTCGCCCGGATATCGGCGCGGATAGCGGCCCGCGTGGCCGCCTCGGTCCGCCGCGGCCCGTCGCCCATGCTGGCGACCGGGGGGCCGCCGCCGGGCGGGCCCGGGTGGGCGGTGGAGATGAAGTGGGACGGAGTCCGCATCATCGCGATCCGCGAGGCCGGGGAATGCACCCTGTTCAGCCGCAACGGCAATGACGTCAGCGCGGCCTATCCGGAGATCATCACTGCGCTGAAAGAGTTGCCCGGCAAGGGATCTCTGATCTTGGACGGCGAGATCGTGGCGCCGGACCGCGATGGAGCGCCCTCGTTCGGGCGGTTGCAGCGGCGCATGCACGTGGTGCGGCCGGGGGAGCAGCTGATCGGCGAGGTCCCGGTGCGGTTCTTCGTCTTCGACGTACTTCGTGTGGACGACCTCGACGTCACCGGCGAGACCTACCTCCAGCGCCGTGAGCGGCTGGCCGGGCTGCCGCTGAACGAACCGCTGTCGGCGCCGCCGCACTGGCTGGACGTGGATGCGGCACAGTTGCTGGAGGTGGCGCGGGAACATCGGATCGAGGGTGTCGTGTCCAAACGGACCGACTCGGTGTACCTGCCCGGCCGCCGGTCCCCGGCCTGGATCAAGACGCCGTTGCGGCAGAACACCGAGGTCGTGGTGGCCGGGTGGACGCCGGGCGCGGGCGGGTTCGGGACCACCTTCGGGTCGCTGATCATGGGCGCACACGACGAGACCGGTCGGCTCGTCTACCTCGGCAATGTCGGCACCGGCTTCACCCAGGCCGCCCGCCGCGTCCTGCGCGGCGCACTCGACGGGATCACCGTCTCCGCAGCCCCTTTCGACCCGCCGCCACCGGAAGCGGCAGGGGCGGGCTGGCACTGGGTGGATCCGATCCTCGTCGCCGACGTCGAATATCGCGAATACTCCGGCGAGCGCCTGCGCATGCCCAGCTGGAAGGGGTTGCGCACCGACAAACCGCCCGCCCTGGTCTCGGTCCCGCCAGTGCGCTGACACCGCGTGCGAACCTCGCGATGGGGCAAGGCAATTGGCGTTATCGGTGCCGATCGACCACAATCGGAGGGATGGGCGGCGTAGGGGCACGGAAGCTACGCGAGCTTTCGGCTGCCGATTCACTGAAACGACTGGCGGGCGCGCAATACGGGCGAATCGTCTACTCGCGCCGGGGACTTCCGATCATCCGGCCGGTCAACCACATCGTCGAGGAGGACGTCGTCGTGGTGCGCGCGCACCTGGGCGCCAGCCTGCTGCGCGGCGACGGCCAGGTGGTGGCGTACGAGGCCGACTCGTTCGACGAGCACACCCGGCAGGGCTGGAGCGTGATCGTCACCGGGGTGGCGCGGGTGGTCATGGATCCCGAACAGGTGCAGCGCTACGAGACGCTGCTGGACCCGTGGATCAATATGCCGATGGACCACGTCATCCGCATCGAGGCCGAGATCGTCACCGGTCTGGAACTGATCGACGAGGGCGACTGGACCCAGACCCAGCGCCCCTCGCCGCGCTGACCCGAGACACCACGCTGACCCGAGACACCACGCGTCACTCTGGACCACCGCGCACCGCGCCGACCCGACACCACGCGCCGTGGTGACTGTGAGCCGCAGACCACTCCGGTAGCGTGACACGCCGTTGGATCGAGCGCCGCAATTCGTCGGCACGCTCGACGCGGCCGGTGTCTCGCAGGTGCGAACAGGGGGGTTCCGGCCGCCGGCACGCGGAAGGAACACCATTTGACAGCCTCGGAACGGCAGCTACCGGACACCGGCGCCGCACCCACGGACGAGGGATATTCGCGCGGCCTCTCACCGCGCACCATCCAGATGATCGCCATCGGCGGCGCGATCGGCACCGGCCTGTTCTACGGCGCGGGCGGCGCGATCCAGAAGGCCGGTCCGGCGCTCATCCTCTGCTACCTGGCCGCCGGTCTGGCCATCTTCGTGATCATGCGGGCGCTGGGCGAACTGCTCACCTACCGCCCGGTCGCGGGCAGTTTCGCCGAGTACGCGCACGAATTCCTGGGCCGCTTCGCGGGATTCGCCACCGGCTGGACCTACTGGGCGGTCTGGGTGGCCACCTGCATGGCCGAGATCACGGTGGCAGGCAAATACGTGCAGTACTGGTTCGACATCCCGCAGTGGGTGACCGCGCTGGTCGTGCTGGGCATCATGTTCGTCGCCAACCTGGTGTCGGTGCGACTGTTCGGCGAGGGCGAGTTCTGGTTCTCCACCATCAAGGTGACCGCCATCGTCACCATGATCGTGCTCGGCCTGGGCGTGCTGATCTTCCACTTCGGCCACGCCACCAACCCGACCGTCACCAACCTGTGGAACGACGGCGGCGTATTCCCCAACGGTTTCGGGCAGGCGCTGCTGGCCCTGCAGATCGTGGTCTTCGCCTATGTCGGCGTGGAGCTGGTGGGCGTGACCGCCGGTGAGGCGCGCGACCCCAAGCGGACCCTGCGCAAGGCCATCAACTCGCTGCCGTTGCGGATCGGCCTGTTCTACGTCGGCGCGCTCGTGGTCATCATGTCGGTGTCGAGCTGGCGCACCTTCCACGCGGGCCGCAGCCCGTTCGTGGAGGTCTTCGAGCAGATCGGCATTCCGGGCGCGGCCGGGATCATCAACTTCGTGCTGCTCACCGCGGCGCTGTCGTCGTGCAACTCGGGCATCTACTCGACCGGGCGCATGCTGCGCAGCCTGTCGCAGCGTCAGGAAGCGCCGCCCGCGCTGGCGAACCTGAGCGGCCGGTCGGTCCCCGCGGCTGGAATCGCGGTCTCGGCGGCGGTCATGGTGATCGGTGTCGCGGTGAACTACTTCTCGCCGGACAAGGCGTTCGGCTACATCACCTCGGTGTCCACCATGGGCATCATCTTCGTCTGGGGCATCATCCTGGTCTGCCACCTGATCTACCGGGTCCGCGTCCAGCGGGGCGTGCTGCCGGGCAGTGACTACCGGCTGCCGGGAGCCCCGATCACCACGGCGCTGGCGCTGGCGTTCCTCGCGCTGGTCGTGGTGCTGCTGTTCTTCACCGAGGACGGCCGCAGCGCGCTCGTGGTCGGCGCGGTGTGGGGTCTGCTGGTGTGCGCGGCCTACCCGTTCATGTCCCGCAAATCCGCGGAAAACGCTGTCCACCAGTAACTCCGGACCGGTCCGAGACGCCGCCCGCCCCGCCACCCACCGGTGGCCGGGCGGGCGGCGTCGTTTCGCCCCAGGTCTCATTCCCCGTGCGAGGTAACGAAATCCGGGCATGCGGAGCGCACGGCGGGCGTAGCTTGCTTGGTGCAGGCTAGTTCCAGGGGTGAACATGAACGATCCGCGACGCTACGTTGTCATCGGCGGGGGACTGGCCGGACTGGCCTCCGCGGTCTGGCTCGCCGAAGCCGGGAAACAGGTCACGCTCCTGGAACGCCGCGGACGGCTCGGCGGGCGCACGCACTCGCTGGAAGTCGCCCCGCTGCGCGACATTCCCGACAACGGCCAGCACGTGATCGCCAGCGGGTACGAGCATCTGTTCCGGTACCTGACCAGCGTCGGCACCCGGCAGTACGTGAGCTTCCCGCAGCAGGGCGTGCTGCGCTGGCCCGGCGGGCGCACCGCGATCATGGGCACCACCGGATTCCCCGCCGTGCGCGCCCTGCTCGGCGCCCACCCCGACGCGAGCGCCGCCGACCGGGTGCGCGCGGCCGCCGCCACCGTCAAGATGGGCTGGCAGAGTCTGCGCCAGCCCGGAGATCTGGCCGACCTCACCACCGACCAGTGGTTCCGCCGCCTCGGCATGCCCGACACCGCCCGCGAGGCGCTGTGGGACTGGCTGGCCCTCGGCATCGCCGCCGAACCGGTGCGGCAGGAATCGGCCAAGGTGTTCGCCGACGTGCTGGCCACCGGAATCCGCTTGGGCGTCAAGCGGATGCGGCCGGTCACCATCGGCTACCCGACCACCGACCTGGACACCCTGTTGGTCTCCGGCGCGCAGCGGGTCTTCGACCGGCACGGGGTGGACGTGAAATACCGGGCCGTGGCGCGCCGCATCCACATCACCGACGGCGCGGTCACCGGCGTCGAATTGGCCGGGGGCGAGGTGCAACCCGCCGATGCGGTGGTGTGCGCGGTCCCCAACTCCTACATCGGCGGACTGCTCGACGAGCTGCCCGAGCACGACCGCATCTATTCGGCCGCCGACAAACTCGGCTACACCCCGATCGTCAGCACCAACCTGTACCTGGATCGCCCGCTCGGCACCAAGGCCGCCATGGAGGCCCTCATCGGCGGGACCGGCGTCATCGACGAGGTCTTCGACCGGCAGCGCATGCACGGGCGCGGGACGCTGAACGGCTGGCTGTACTGCCTGACCACCAGCGGCGCGTACGAGCAGATCCACAAAGGGCACCATGAGGTGGTCGACGAGCAGATGGCACTGCTGCGGCGCTATTACCCGGCCGCCGAAGAAGCCAAAGTGCTGCACGCGCAGGTGGTTCCGATGCCGCGGGCCACCTTCTCTCAGGTGGTCGGCACCGACGGGCTGCGGCCGGACCAGGCCACCTCGGTGCCCACGCTGGTGCTGGCGGGGGATTGGACCCGAACCGACTGGTCGGCCACGATGGAGAGCGCGGCGCAGAGCGCGGCCAGGGCCGTCGACCTGCTGCTCACCCTCCCCGCCGTCCGCACCCAGAACCGGCGGAAGGTCATGCGCCGCTGAGGCGGCGAACCATCACTCGCGTTCGGCTCGCGACACGGGCTCGCGGAAGTAGTTGAGGATCAGCCGGGTGATGTCGGCGAGAAAGCGCTCGCGCGGGATGGGCGGGCCGTCCAGCAGATAGCGGATGGTCAGATGCTCGACCGTGCGCACCAGCATCCACGCCGCCGCGTCGGCATCCACCTCGGCCGGAATCGGATACTGCCGCATGGACAGCGCGACCCGGGCCAGCTCGCCGATCTGCTGCTCGAACGCCACCACCGGGCCCGCGGCCGACAGCCGCGGCGTCTGCTCCACCACGGCCCGCAACAGTTCCCGGTCATTGCCGAGGGCATCCATGAGGTACGAGATCGTCTCCGGCACCGACACTTCCGGTGGACGGCCGATATTCGACAGCACCCGCGCGCGGACCCGCTCGGCCACCTCGGCGGTGTAGCGCTCGATGACCGCGGCCACGATCGCGTCCTTGTTCGGGAAGTACTGATACAGCGAGCCCGGACTGATATCCGCCGCCGCCGCAATGCGATTGGTCGACGCGCCGTCGTAGCCGTGGGTGATCAGCACCCGCTGGCCCGCGTCGACGATGCGGGCCACCATGGCGCGCGAACGATCCTGTTGCGGGGTCCGGCGCGGCGGCGGCACCGGGGATTTCGGGGTGCGGCGTTTCGATGTCATGGCGATTCGGGCGAGATCCGGAAATGCGAATTGAAGACGAGCGAAAAGTCGTGTCAGCGTGGGGACATGGTGTCACAGAACGCGGTGCCGGACCAAGGTCCGCGGGAGATCCGCGAGCCCGCGGGGCCGCTCGGACCGGACTCGCTGACCTGGAAGACCTTCGGGTCGCTGTACTTCCTGCCCAGTGCGCTGTTCGTCGGGATGGTGCAGAACATGCACCCGGGACTCGGGGCGGGGGTCGAATTCCATTCGGAGATCCACGACGAGTTCTATCAACGGATTCTGCGGTCGTTGTACCCGATCTACGGGGTGGTGTTCGACGGCGAGCGCGCCGAGCGGACCGCGCGGGAGATCGTCGGCTATCACCGTGACATCAAAGGCGTCGACGGACAGGGCCGCCGGTACCACGCGCTGGACCCGGGCACCTTCTATTGGGCGCACGCGGTGTTCTTCGTCCAGAACCTGCGGGCCGCCGACCTTTTCATGGGCGGGCTGAGCGGGGCCGAGCGGGAGCAACTCTGGCGCGAGCACTATCGCTGGTACGAGCTGTACGGCATGAGCATGCGGGTGGTGCCGACGAGCTGGCCCGACTTCCAACGCTATTGGGCCGACATGTGCCGCGACACCCTGGAACCGACCAAGGCCGCTCGCGATGTCTTCCACCTCGTCGACACCGTGCCCGTACCGCCGTTCCCGCTGGTGGGGCGGCTGCCGAAGCCAGTGTGGGAACGCCTCGTCCGGCCCGCGGGCGGGCACTTCTATCGGTTCGTGACGATCGGGCTGTGCGATCCGGAGATCCGCCGCACCATGGGCTTCACCTGGACCGACCGCGACCAGCGGCGGTTCGACCGGCTCTGCCGGACGCTGTCGGCCATGAACCGGGTGACACCCGACGGGGTCAAGTACTTCTTCCCTCGCATCCACGCCGCCCGCCGCCGAGTCGCCGGGAGACGCCCGGCCTCGCTGGCACCTCCCGAAGCACCCGAAACGCTGTGGCCCGCCGCCGGACACCGCGCCGAGGGCAAGCACTACTGCCCGGTCCACGCCGATCGCGGCTCGGACCCGATCACCAGATTCCGTCAGCTGACAGGGTTGTGACGCCATGGCACACCCGTACGACTACCCCTACCGGCCGGGGATGCCGCTGCGCCCGGCCCCGCCGCGGGCCGTGCCGTCGGACCTGTGGTTCGAACCGCGGAAAGCCATGCTGGGCGCGTGGATCGACGTGCGCCGCGAACCCGTCGAGACGCCACGCACCCGGCTCATGGCCGATCACCTGTGGCAGGGCGACGAACCGATGGACGCGCTCGTCGCCGCGTTCGGCCGCCTCGGATCCGCGGGCGGTCGCCGCATGCTGAACCAGGCCCTCACACACGGGATCGACAGCCTCGACGACCCGCCGCCGGAACTCGTGAATCTGTTCGCGCTGTTGGACGATCCGCCCGACTGGTACGACCCCGATCTGTGGGAATACGGCCGCCGGCTGTGGATCAACGTGTCGCTCGCGGGCAAGATGGCCATGGGCGTCCAGGACTTCATGGGAACCTTCGTCGGCGCGGAAGTCGCCTCTGCCGTCGGTCGGACGGGACGGTTCGTCCGGGACCCGTACCGGCGGGGCCTGGAATCCTCGGTCTGGTTTCGCAGCGTCACCGCACCCGGAGCCCTGGATCGTCGCAACCCGATCTTCCACGACACCGTGCGGGTCCGGCTCATGCACGCCCAGGTGCGAGCCATGCTCCGGCGAGCCTGGGGCGATGAGCATTTCGCCGAACACGGCAATCCCATCTCCAACGCCACCACCATGGGCGCGGCGGTCACCTTCGGCCTGTCACCGATCTGCTTCGACCATGCGCACGGGCGGCGCAGCACCACCCGGCAGCTCGACGCGGTCATGCATTACTGGGCCTATATCGCGCATGTCTTCGGCGTGGCCGACGAACTCATCCCGCGCACGGCGGCCGAAGGGATGGAACAGGCCGACTTCATGGTCGCCACCGCGGGCGTGGCTCCGGAATGGACCGCCGAAATGGCCGGTGCCGCGACCCGGCGCTTCACCACCGCCACACCGACCGGTCGCCTCCAAATCGCCGCCACCGCACCGCTGCTGGGTGCTCTGGCCTACTACAGCGGCGCGCCCCTGGTCCGGGCCCTGCTCGCGGACACACCGTTGAATTCGGTCCCGCTGCAACCGTTCTCGCAGCTCACCGCCCTCGCCGCCACCACGCAGGTTCGGCTTCGTGCCCTCGACGACCGGCTGCCGGGCGCCCGCGCCCGCATGATCCGCCGCGCCCGCCACATCGACCCCATGTGGGACCGCAACACCAGAGTCGCGCGCTACCTCGCCGCCCGTGCCGGAATCCACGGCACCCCGTTCGACCACCACGACAGCACCGCCGACACCGCGCGCTGCCCGGTCTGATCGGTCAGCCCTGGGAGCCGACGATGCCCAGATAGACGACCATCAGCGTGAACAGGAACCAGCCCACGCCCTGCCAGATCGGCCACGCCCGCCCGGCCCGCCACGCCCGGTACGCGAGCACCAGCGCGAGAATGCCGCCGGCGAGCAGAACCCCGCCCGGCACCAGGCCCACGACCACCTTCGAGGTGCCGTCGCACAGCACCGACCCCGCGTTCAGGCACCGATCCCGGGCCGAGGCCCACACCAGCACGATCACGCCGCCCGTCACGGCGATCCCCAGCACGCTCACCACGTAGCGGGTCGCGTGCCGCAGCATCTCCGGATCGTTCCACCGCTTCTCCACATCGTTGACCATCGCCGCACCTCCTCACCCCGGCGTTACCCGTTCCGTGCTGGATACCACCATGATCGTCCCCGCGACCGCAGCCCGGCACGCCTGACCAATCGATTTCGCTACCGCGGATGCCGGACCGAGTTCGAGTCGGCTGTGTAGTCGGCCAGGGGCGCGCCGGCAGCGAGTAGGGGGTCACCGGCGAGGGCCGGCGGCTCCGGCCGGTGTGACCGGTTGAGACGATGCTTCCCGAACCCGTGGCCTAGGCATCGTCTGCGCACTGCGCACTGCGCACTGCGCACTGCGCACTGCGCACTGCGCGCTGGGTGCTGGGCGCTCGGCGCGACTGGTCCGGCACTGGGCGCGACTGGTCCGGCGGGGGCACTGTCGCCTGGCCGCATAGGAGGCCCCGATGCTGGGACCTCGCGAGGAGTCGGCGTGTACGCGCTGACGTGCCGATCAGGGGTGTGAAGTACGGCATTCTGGCGAAAACCGCTGGCCGAGGCCATGGGGTGGTATGTCAGCATCGAGGCATGCCCCACTGGATTCAGGTGCTGCCCGCCTTCGCCCTCGCCTCGCTCATCCTGGCCGCGCTGCCCGGACCGGCCACCGCGCTGTTCCTGCAGCGGTCGGTGCGCGACGGCCGCGCCGCGGGGCTGGCGGCCGTGGTGGGCAACGAGATCGGGATCTTCGGGTGGACGGTCGCCGGCGGCGCGGGACTGTCGGCGCTGCTGGTGGCCAACCAGGTCCTGAACGTGGGCATCCATCTGATCGGCGCGCTCGTACTGATCTGGCTGGGCATCCAGGCCTGGCGCGGCACCCGCGGCGACCGCGGGGCCCGCGCCGACGACGCCTTCGGCGCGGCATTGACCGCCGCGCTCCCGGGCGGCCGCACGCCCGCGGCCGCCTTCCGCGCCTCGCTGATCTCCATCGCGGCCAACCCCAAGGCTGCGGTCTTCGGCCTGACGATCCTGCCGCAGTTCCTGCCCAGCAGCGGCCCGGTGCTGCCGACGGTGTTCATCCTGGCCGCCATCCAACTGGTCATCGACACCTCGTGGTGCGTCGGCGTCGTCCTGGCCGCCGACCGCGCCGGAACCTGGCTGCGCCGCACCGGCATTCGCCACCGCATCGAACGCACCCTGGCCGCGATCCTCGTCGCGCTCGGACTCGGCCTGGCCGCTGACGCCCGCTGAGCTGACCCTGCTCGCGCTCGACCCGGCTCGCACCCGCACGGGCCCGCGTCCCGGCAAACCCCGTGCCCCGCGCGCGTTCCCGGCCCCGGGCGAGGTCGTGGGTGGCGGTGGCGTCGATGACGGCGGTGAGGATGTGTTCGTCGTGGATGGCGGGGCGTTGGGCGAACAGGCGCAGGCTGTCGGGACGCATGCCTCCCGGACTCGCACCATAGTGCGACCGGCGGGCCGTTGAGGTGGGCGCGGCACGCGGCCACCCGGAGTATCGATGGTGCGCCGCGGTTGTGGCCGTGGCCGCTGCGCGCGGGTCAGCCGTGGCAGGCGGCGGGTGCGGTCGACAGGAAGTCCCGGCCGCCGACGTAGACCGTGTGGCCCCGTGGCGCGTCGAGGGTGGTGGCGTCGGCGACCGCGGTGGCGAATTCCTCGACCGTCGGCAGATCGCCCTGGTCGCGGCGCTCGGTGACCGCGTCGGGGTCGCGGCGTTCGAGCAGGCGCACGATGATGGTTCCGTCGATCATGTCGCCGGACACCACGGTGAAACCGATTCCGCGGTCGGCGAATTCGCCGGCCATGGCACGCAGCGCGTCCTCACCGGCCCGCTTGCTCGCGGCGATCTGCTCGTAGCCGGGCGGGGGTTGGCGGGTGGGGGAGAAGTGGGCCTGGTGGCTGGTGACGAACACGATCCGGCCGCCCGCGGGCAGATGCGGCAGCGCGAGCGCGGCCAGCCCGGTCTGGGCGTCGCGGTTGAGCAGCATGGCGTAGTCGGGCGCGGCATCGCGCTCCAGGCCGCCGGAGGCGTTGAGCACCAGCACATCCAGGCGGCCGAACTCCGCGACCACACTCTCGACGAGCGCCCGCGCGCTCTCGGGATCCGCGATATCCGCGCCCGCCACCGAGGCGCTGCCACCCGCGGCGGCGATCTCGGCGGCCAGCGTCTCGGCGCGCTTGCGCTTCTCCCGGTAGTTCACGACCACGTGGTCGCCCCGGCCCGCCAGCACCCGCGCGGTCTCCGCGCCGATCCCGCGGGAGGACCCGGTGACCAGCACGATGCGCCGTCCGGTCCCTGTCGTCGTAGTCATGCGCGACCTCCATCCACCAGAGTGCTTCTAATTCAGAAGCACTACATTGGTACTTCGAAATGAGAAGCGCAAGTCAGCCACCGCCCGCCAACAGCCGCGCCGACGATTCGGCCGCCCCGCTCCTGGCCGCCATGGACCTGCTCGGCCAGCGCTGGATCCTGCGCGTGATCTGGGAATTGGAGCCGGGCGCACTGGGCTTCCTGGAACTGCGCCGCCGCATGGGCAATTGCTCGTCGAGCATGCTGTCGGTGCGCCTGCAGCGGCTCGCCGACGCCGGGGTCGTGCTCAAGCGCCCCGACAAGTCCTACGAGTTGACCACCGCCGGTACGGAGTTGGGCCGCGCGCTGGAAGGCGTGTGGGAGTGGTCGGAGCGGTGGGCCGGCAACCTCGAGGGCGCCCACGACACCGACGGCGGATAGGGGCGCCGCACACAGGGGGCCGGTGGCGCCGGACGATCAGGCCCGGCCGCCCGACCTTGTGATGCCGCGCCGGACCTCACCCGGCGTGTGCTCCTCGCGCGGGGTGGCGCGGAAGCGCGACGAATGCAGCTGCCAGGGCACGCTCGTCACCATCACCCCCGGCTCGAACAGCAACCGTGCCTTGAGTCGCAGGGAACTCTGGTTGTGCAGCAGGTTCTCCCACCAGCGGCCCACCACGTACTCGGGGATGAACACGCTCACCACATCCCGCGGTCGCGACTTGCGCTGCCGCTTGATCTCGTCGAGTACCGGCCGGGTGATCTCCCGGTACGGCGATTCGATGACCTTGAGCGGGATGCCGACCCCGAAGCGCTCCCAATCCCGGGCCAGGTCGCGGGTATCGCTGTCGTCCACATTGACCGTCACCGCCATCAGCGTGTCCGGCCGGGTGGCGCGCGCGAACTGCACCGCCCGCTGGGTCGCCTTGTGCCAGCCCGACACCAGCACCAGCGCGTGCACCCGCCCCGGCAGCATCTCCAGCTCGGCCGGATCGATGGCCAGTTCGCCCCGCACCGACGTGTAGTGCCGGTGGATCAGCCACATGATGGCCACCAGGATCGGCATGGCGATGACCACCAGATACGCGCCGTGGGTGAACTTGGTGATCATCACGACCAGCAGCACCACACCGGTGAAGCAGGCGCCGAAGGCATTGATGAAGCGCGCCCGGTGGATTCGCAGCCGCTCGCCCGAGCTCTGCGCGGTCCGCAGCTCCCGGTTCCAGTGCCGCACCATGCCGGTCTGGCACAGCGTGAACGAGGTGAACACGCCCATGATGTAGAGCTGGATGAGCCGGGTGGTGGACCCGTCGAAGGCGTAGATGAGCGTCCCCGCCGCCACCGCCAGCAGGATGATGCCGTTGGAGAAGGCCAGCCGATCGCCGCGGGTGTGCAGCTGTCGCGGCATGTAGCGGTGTTGCGCGAGAATCGAATTCAGCAGCGGGAAGCCGTTGTAGGCGGTGTTGGCGGCGAGGATCAGGATCAGCGCCGTGGTGACCATCAGGTAGTAGAAGGCGAGCGAGTGGCCGCCGAACACGGCCGCCGAGATCTGCGCGATGACGGTCTTCTGCGCGTCGTTGTGACAGTCCCCGGCGAATCCGATGATGTCGCAGGTGTTCTCGGTGACCCGGGTCTTGGTGATCATGGCCAGCGCCGTCACCCCGGAGAACATGGCGATGGCGATGACGCCCATGGCGGTCATGGTGCGCGCGGCATTGAGCGCCTTGGGCTTGCGGAAGGCGGGCACTCCATTGGAGATGGCCTCCGCGCCGGTGAGCGCGGTGCAGCCGGAGGAGAAGGCCCGCAGCAGCAGGAAGGCGACCCCGGCGGTGGACAGGCCCACCTGCTCGGCGTGGATCTCGTAGTGGGCGCTCTCGGCGACCGGGCTGTGCCCGAGCAGCGTCTGCCCCAGCCCGACCACGATGAGCGCGAACACCCCGAGGACGAACCCGTAGGTGGGAATCGCGAAGGCGCGGCCGGACTCTCGCACACCGCGCAGGTTCATGGCGGTCAGGAAGACGATGAACCCCAGGTCGATGATCACCCGGTAGGCGTTCAGGTCGGGCACCGCCGAGATGATGTTGTCCACGCCGGCCGACACCGACACCGCCACGGTCATGACGTAGTCGACCAGCAGCGCGGCCGCCACCACCAGGCCGGGCAGCGCGCCGAGGTTCTCGGCCACCACCTCGTAGGAGCCGCCACCGGAAGGATATGCCTGCACCACCTGCCGATACGACAGCGCCACGACGGCCAGCAGCACCACCACGCCCGCCGCGACCACCGGTGTCAGGTGCAGGTAGGCCAGCCCGCCCAGGGTCAGGATGAGCAGGATCTCCTGGGTGGCGTAGGCGACCGAGGACAGCGGGTCGCTGGCGAAGATCGGCAGCGCGAGCCGCTTGGGCAGCAGGGTCTCGCCGAGCCGATCGCTGCGAAACGGCCGTCCGAGCACGAGTCGTTTGGCTACGTCGATCGGTGAAACCACGCTCCGCAGCCTAGGTCTGAAAACCGGGAGAATCGGAGCCCCATGCCGTAGAGAATTCGTAAAGATACCGGACTGTCCGGCCCCGCTGCCTGCGGATTCGAAGACTTGTGCGGTTGATCGAACAACCACCTAGACTGTCTGGGACGTAATCGAGGGTTTTGGAGAGGTGACACGATGGGAGACCGGACGGTCGTCGCCGACGTTGCCGACGAATTGGCGCGCCGCGTGGCATCCGGGGAGTACGAGCCCGGTGGTCTGATGCCGTCCGTCCGCCAGGTCGCCGAGGAGTTCGACCTCAATCGTGCGACAGCGCAATTGATTCTGGGCCGGCTGGAATCCTACGGCTTCGTGGACGCCCACCGCGGCAAGGGATTCGTGATCCGCGATGTGCGCGCCGAGGGCGGCGTGGACGTGTACGGGCGGCTGTTCCGGCTGTCCATGCCGGAACCGGAGATCGCCGCGGAGATGTTCGGCAATATCGTCGACGAGGAACGCGGGATCGCACTCGAGGCGCTGCTCGCCTACACCGGCAGCGAGCGCCCGCTCGATCCGGCCGAACTCAAGGCCGCGATCGACGAGCTGGAAACCCTTGCGCGCGGCGCGGACCCGGACCCGTATCGGATGCTGAGCATCGAACTCGGGCTGCTGCGCCGGATGCTCACCGCACTCGGGCTCTCGGTACAGCGCGCGGTGCTCAACTCGATCGGCGAGATGGTGCTCGAGGTGCCGGCGGCGGTCGAGGCGTACTTCGCGGTCTCCCCGGATCTGCACGTGCTGGTGTGGCGGGCGCTGGTGGCGGTGTGGGAATCCGACGCCGGTCCGAGTCAGGCGCAGCTCGCGCTGTTCGAGGATCTGTTCGGCATGTACCACCGGAAAGTGGTGGTGCGCTTCGAGGAACTGGTCGGTGTGGCCGGATCCGGCGCCGCCGGTGTGGTGGCCGCGACCGCGTGAGTTCCAGCCGACGGGTCGGTCTCGTCCCAGACAACCCCTCTTGGCAGAATTTTCGGCGATTTCCAGCGCCCGAATTGGGAGCTATTGACCGATTACCGCGTTCATGATGGTGCCCGCGCTCGTCGCCACAATGCCACCGACGAGCGCCCCGGCCACCTGTTTGGGCGACTGTAAACCGCTGCCGCTCCACTTTTCCCACGCGAAGCGACCGCCCGCGTAGGTGATGGCGAGGACTCCGGAAAGCAGCACGAACCAGGTGAAATACCGGACCAGCCGCATCAGCTTGTCGGCCGCGGGCGGGGTCTCGGGGGTGGGATCGACGATCTGCGCGTGCTGAATCTGGGTCAGCAGCTCGTGGGCGGCAATAAGAAACATCTCGGCGCTCTTCCACGTGGGGGCAATTCACCCTCCGGGGTACTCGCCGGACCCACTGTCACGCAAGGGAAGTCGCGCTCTTGTTCGTCATCGGGCATCGACGCGAACGCAATAGTGCGCGCGCCCGGTACGGTCAGTCCACGTCGTTGTCGGCGGACAGGTACGCTATGGCGGCCAGATACTGCCGGCAGGCGAAGTGCTGGTCGTGCGCGCGGAGCAGGGCGCGGGCCTGGCGGTAGGTGAGGGTGCGTGGTTCCGCCTCGCAGTCACCGGATTGGTCGCCGCGGGCGGCGGTATCGGTGGGACGGACGAGCATCTGCGTCATGGGATGCCTCTGGCCGAGTGGGGGATTGGTGCACCGAGTTTAGAAGTTCGGATCGTGCAGATGCAAGCACATCTGCACGCTCGTCACGGGTGTCGAGGAGAGATTCCGGCGTCACGTGACCTTTCGGGCAAAGGGTCCCGGAACAATCGGGCGAACGGGACGAACTGACCCGAATTCTCCTGCCCCTCTTCGCAACTTCGCTCTTGGACATGGGTTTCCAAGATCAAATCTGTTGTGTTGCAAAGGATGTGCCGCCTCGAGGCCATCGATCATGGGCTACCTGCGTGCTATCGTCGTGCTTGCGGTTGCAACTGTAAGTACATCTGATCGAACAATTGCAAGTACTGGGACCACCGTCTGCGGGCGGTACTGGCAAGGAGTCTGAAATGACGGACATCTCGGCAACCTCGATCGATCGCTCGAATCTCTTGTGGCGCAAGAGCACCTTCAGCAATCCCAGTGGAAACTGCGTGGAACTCGCCCCGCTCGCCGACGGGCAGGTCGCGGTGCGCAACTCGCGCGACCCCGAAGGCTCGCTGATCGTGTACACGCGCCCGGAGATCGATGCCTTCCTGCAAGGCGCGAAGAGTGGAGAGTTCGACGACCTCGCGCGCTGAGCGGTAGCATTGGCAATCGGCGCGGTGGTTCGCGACTAGCCGTTGTGAGTCCACTGCCGGCAAACCCGAGCATCGGAGTGGACCTCATGATCGCAGAACCCCTTGCCCACCTGCAGGCGGATTCCGCTGTCGCCGAACGCGGCCCGACCGCACTGCGAATCGCGGTGGGCAGCCAGCTACGAAAGCTGCGGGAGTTCAACAAAATCACGCGGGAGGCCGCGGGTGAACACATCCGCGGGTCCCACGCCAAGATCAGTCGCCTGGAACTCGGGCGCACCGGATTCAAGGAGCGCGATATCCGGGATCTGTTGACGCTGTACGGCGTTGACGATCCCGGCGAGCGCGAGCAGTTCCTGGATCTGGTGCGCAAGGCGAATCAGCCGGGCTGGTGGCACCGCTACAGCGATCTGCTGCCTTCCTGGTTCGAAACCTATCTGGGGCTCGAGCACGCGGCGAAATCCATTCGCACCTACGAGGGACAGCTGGTTCCGGGTCTGCTGCAGACCCCCGACTACGCTCGCTCGGTCGTTGCCCTCGGGCACGATGTGGATGGGGAGCGCCGCGTCTCGCTGCGCCGGCGTCGGCAGGAGCTACTCACCCGCGATGGCGCGCCCAGCTTCTGGGCCGTGCTCGACGAGGCGGTCCTGCACCGTCCCGTGGGCGGGCCGGGCGTCCTGCGCGGTCAGATCGAGTACCTCATCGAGATCTCCAAGCGCCCGAACGTCACCATCCAGTTCCTGCCGTACGGGGCGGGTGGCCACGCGGCTGCGGGAAGCTCGTTCACCATGCTCCGCTTCGCCGAGGCCGAACTGCCCGACATCGTGTATCTGGAGCAGCTCACCAGCGCGCTGTATCTGGATCGCCGGGAGGACCTCGAGCTGTACCGGCAGGTGATGGATCAGCTGAGCGTGCAGGCGGAGCCGCCGGAGCGTTCACGCAAAGAGCTGGCGAAGATTGCCGAGAAGCTCGACTGAGCGCCGCGCGGGGCCGTAAGGACCCCGCGCCTGCTGCCCCGCGGATACCCCGCAGACGGATAAGGGGCCCCTCACGGGGCCCCTATCAGCGTGCCGCGGACCGGGCGGGTCTGCGACACGGCCGGATTCGGTTACTGCCTGATGAAGCTGGAAGCGATCCGCCAGAACGCCTCCGGCTGCATATGGTGCAGATCCCAGTCGTTCACCATGGCGTGTGCCGTGGTGACGATCCGCTCGATGTCGAAATCATACCGAGTGGCCGCTCCGGTGGATTCGACCTGGCGGATGACGAAAGCGGTTGCCGTCTCACGTGAATAGGTTTGCTCCGGCTGACTTCTGTCGGCAAACCCGAGTCGGCTGAGGTTGATTGGCTGGTTCATTCGAACGCCCCTGACGCCAGGCCGACGGCTGACCGTGGGCGAAGAATCGCCGGTGATTCACCGCTCGGCTCTCTGGTTGTCCCCTATTGGTGCCTTGCAACGACGAGTCTATGACCGTGCGTTGCGCAGATGCAAGTACATCTGCAACATCGAATTCGCAGTGTCAGAGTGCTTTTCGGGATGCTATGAGTTTGCGAAACGATGGTTGGCGAAAGGTTGTAATGCGCCCCGAGCAGGGCTTTCCCAGTACTTCCGATCGAAAGTTCTGGAGGGAAACGACTGTTCCGCTTTATCCAGGAATTCGCTGAAGATCAAATATCGCCGTGATGTGCCCTGTCCTGGATCTTCGCAGCTTTGATCCGATCTTGTTCGAGGACCATCAGGCCGATTCCGAAACGCAGGCAGAGCACCCCGGTGAGCCCGCACAGCGCGCTCCAGGCGAGCTCACCGTACCCGGCGGTGGTCAAAGTCAATGCGATCGACACGATTCCGGCGGCGGTCAGAATCGGGCCCGGCAGATTCTGGATGGCCGTCGGCCGATTGGCGGTCTCGTCCGGCGGCCGGTCGGCGCCGCCCGGCCGATTGGGGGTGCCGCCGTGCGGAATGTGGGCGCCGTCCGGCGGAATGTGGGCGACGGGGTAGGCGTACGGAGTGACAGGCAACATCACTGTCCTTTCTCCGGAGGTAATGCAGAACCGATAACAAGCGGATACCCGACCAGGGTCGGCCGAATCACGCGGTGTCGCCCCCTGTACACAATCACCCGGGCCGCGCGGTCGATCACGACGTGCCCGCCCGCGCACCGTCGTGGCCGTCAGTGATGCCCAGATCGTCCAGCAGGCCGAGAAACGCGCGTGCGTAGGGTGCGGCCGCGGTTCCGGTCCTGACGAGCTCCCAGTCGACCTGTGCACGCAATTCCCGTGCGATGTGCAGCAGCCGGGTGAAATCCAGCCGCTGCGGATCGGCCACGGTCAGTTCGTCCACCAGGAAGTCGGCCACCGTCACCACGGGCGCCGCGATCGGCCCGATGGGCAGCCGCTCGGCGCGTGCCAGCAGCGCGTCGGTGACGGGGCGGCGATCGGTGCCGAACACCAGATCCAGCCGCACCCCGCCGTCGTAGAGCGTGGCCCGCTCGGACTCGGTCCCCCGTGGCGGCCGCAGGCCCGCGGCGGACAGCAGCAGCACCCCGCGCGGCAGGTCCGACGGGCGCAGCAGCACGTCGACCTCCGGAGGCGTCTCGGTCACCGGACCGCCGCGGGCGTACACCGCGCACTCCCCGGTGAGGGCGCAGGGAATGTCGTTGTCCTGCAGGGTCTGTACGGCGAGGGTCAGGGTGCCGAGCAGCCGGTCGATGGCGCGGACCATGTCGATGGCGTACCCGTGCCCCGGCCCGCTGAATCCGTGAGTCGATCACCCGCCCGGCGGGAGACTCGATCACCCACCCAGCGGGCCCCGGATTGAAACGGGTTTCACGCCTGTGTTAGCTCTGGGAACAGTGGATTGATCGATTCGAGTGGACGGGAGCCGGTGCCGTGGTGGATGTGCCCGCGTATTTCGACGAGGTGGACGGCGGGTTCTTCCCGACGTCGTTCGCGGCCAGCCAGTGGTCCTCGGCGCAGGTGGTCGGGCCGGCCCTGACCGGCTTGCTGGCGCGCGAGCTCGAACGGACCCAGGCCACCGAGGGTTTCGTGCCGGTGCGGCTGACCGTGGACCTGTTCAGCGCCGCCCGCTTCGAGCACACCACCACCCCGGTGGTGCGGGTGCGCGACGGCAAACGGATCCGGGTCGCCGACGTGAGCGTGGTGCAGGGCGGCACCGTCGCCGCGCGCGCCACCGCCGTGCTGCTGCAGCCGTCCGAACAGCCGCCGGGGGAGCTGTGGCGGCGGGAGCGGGAACCGCAGCCGCCCTCGCTCGAGATCGCCCCGCCCTCGGCGCTGCCGCAGACGCCGCTGTTCAACAGCGGCGAGGGCTCGCCGGTGTGGAACTCGGTGCCCACCGACCACGAGAACGCCGACCGCAAGCGCACCTGGCAGAACCCGATCCGGGTGGTGACCGGTGAGGAGCTGAGCCCGTTCGTACGGGTCGCGGTGGTGGCCGAGGCGACCAGCATGATGACCAACTGGGGCGACAAGGGCATCGGGTTCATCAATACCGATATGACGCTGGGCCTTTCGCGGCAGCCCGAGGGCACCGAGATCGGCGTGGAGGCCGACAGCCACTTCAGCGAGCACGGCCTGGCGGTGGGTGTGGCCACGCTGTTCGACCGGATCGGGTCCTTCGGCAGCTGCATGGTGACCTCGGTGTCCAACGCGGGCCGCCAGATCAGCAACGCCCAGCTCGACATGGTGATGCGCAAGCGGCTGTGATCCGCCGGCGCTCTCGGCAATCGGTCCGCGAGATCGCGAATCGATGACGGGATGGGCGTGACACGCGGTCCGGTCAGGGCACGGACCGGTCTCGAACTGGCGTCGAACCGACCACTCCCGAGTGTCGCAGTCGTGTGTCCCCGTAGGCTTCGCGGACCACCGACCGACCGATTCGTGGGGGAGTTGTGCTGAGTCGCTTGCGAAGACTGGCCGGTGCCTTGACGATCGGCTGCTGCGTGATCCTCACGTACTGCGCCGCACCGGGTTTCGCGCAGCCACCCGAGCCCGGAGCCGCGCCGAACCCGCCCGGCATCTCCCTGCCCGATATCCAGCACTGGATCGACCAGCTGCTCCCGGCGCCCGCCCTCGCCCCGGCCCCCGCCGAGTCCCCGTTGGTCGACACGCCGGAGCTGGCACCGGATCTGGCGGCGCTGCGGGCCGCCACCATGCCCGCGCCGATCGGCGATCCGTTCATCGACGACTGGCCCGCCGGGCTCGACACCCTGGATCCGGGGGGCATGGTCGCGGTGCGCGACGTAACCGCCACGGCCGCACCGACTCTGATCGTGCCGGTGCGGCAGGTGCTCCAGTTCAAGTACCGCACCAACGACTCTCACGACGAGCCGTCCTACGGGATCGCCAGTCTGGTGCTGCCGATCGGGCAGTGGACCGGGCCGGGACAGCGGCCGGTGGTGGTCAACAATCTGCCCATCGACGCGCTGGGCCGCGACTGCAACCCGGGATACACGCTCGCGCACGGGTTCACCCGGGCCGCCAATCTGACCGGCTACGTGCTGCCCACCACCCAGCTGGCGCTGCTGCGCGGCTACGCCGTGCTCATCACCGACCACGAGGGCCCGCGCATGGCCTACGCCGAGCCCACCGTGGCCGGGCACGCCATCCTCGACGCCATCCGCGCGACCCGCGGCTACCTGCCGGATGAGCTGGGCGAGAGCAAGTTCGGGATGATCGGGTACTCCGGCGGGGCCATCGCCACCAACGGCGCGGTGAAGGTGATGGCCGAGTACGCCCCCGAACTGTCGGAGGTGGTGGTCGGCGCGGCGCTGGGCGGGGTGCCCGCGGACTTCAGCATCCTGGCGCGCTCGATGAACGCCAACCTCGCCTCGGGGGTGTTCCTGGGCGCGGTGTTCGGCATCGGCCGGGAGCGGCCCGAGATCCTGGCCCGGATGAACCACCTGGCGCAGTGGGTGGCGACTTCGCCGCTGATCAACAGTCAGTGCAGCGAGGTGTTCGCGCTCCCGGGCGTGCTGCAGCTGCCCATCGACGTCGCCGCCAATATCCCCGATCCGCTCGACAGCGATCTGGCGCACGAGATCTACGCCGTCACCCGCATGGACGGCAAGAAGTCGCCCGTGCCGCTGTTCATCTTCAACGGCGAACAGGAATTCTGGGTCCCCGCCGAAGGCGCGAAGAACCTCTACCGCGAGCAATGCGACCTGGGCGTGCCCGCCGTCTACCGCAGCGTCCTCGGCGAACACTTCATCGCCGCCGCCACCGGCTACCCCGAATCCCTCACCTGGCTCGACCAGCGATTGCAAGGCATACCCGCGCCCAACGAGTGTTGAACGCGGGCAGCGCTTTCTACATCGGGAAGAGGTTGTGCTTGCGCGGGTTGGGCTTGCGGACCGCGTTCTTGTCACGCAGCAGACGCAGGGCCTTGCGGATCTCGAGGCGGGTAGCGGAGGGCTCGATGACCGCGTCGATGTAGCCGCGCTCGGCCGCCACCCACGGGTTGTCGATCAGCGCGTTGTAGAAGTCGACCATCTGCCGGCGGACCGTCTCGCGCTGCTCGGGCGGGGTTGCCGCGAGGGTCTTCTTGCCGGTGACGGTCACCATGCCGTCGGCGCCGATGACCGCGATGCGGGCGGTCGGCCACGCCAGGTTGACGTCCACGCCGAGCTGCTTGCAGCCCATGACCGCGTAACCGCCGCCGTACGCCTTGCGGGTCACGATGGTGACGATCGGGACCGTCGCCTCGATCAGCGCGCGGAACATGCGGCCACCGCGCTTGATGACGCCGTTGCGCTCCTCCTCGACACCGGGCAGCACGCCCGGGGTGTCGACGACGTAGACGAGCGGAATGTTGAACGCGTCGCACAGGCGGATGAAGTACGCGCCCTTGTCCGAGCAGGCCGCGTCGAGCGCGCCGCCCAGCACCATGGGCTGGTTGGCGATGACGCCGACCGGGCGGCCGTCCACGCGGGCGAATCCGGTGATCAGGTTCTGCGCGGCCGCCTCGCCGACCTCGAGGAAGGCGCCGTCGTCGAAGATGCGCAGCAGCACCTCGTGCATGTCGTAGCCCTGGCGATCGGAGTCCGGGATGATCCGGTCCAGTTCGCGATCGGAGTCGGTGATCTCCGGCTCCAGGCCCGGGTTGATGACCGGCGGCTCCTCGATGCAGCTGCTGGGCAGGTAGCTGAGGTACTCGCGGGCCCAGTTGAGCGCGTCGACCTCGGTGCGGGCCACGTGGTGCAGCAGGCCGTTGCGCGCCTGCACGGCCGCGCCGCCCAGCTCCTCGGCGCTGATGTCCTCGCCGGTGATGCCCTTGATGACCTCGGGGCCGGTGACGAACATGTACGAGTCGTCGGTGGCGACCAGCACGTCCATATTGACCGGGCCGTACACCGAGCCGGCCGCGCACTTGCCGAACATGACCGCGACCATCGGCACGAAGCCCGACAGGTCCTCCTGCAGGCGGCACATGGTGGCGTACCAGGCCAGGGCGGTCACGCCCTCCTGGATGCGGGCGCCGCCGGAGTCGTTGATCACCACGACCGGGCAGGCGTTCTTGTACGCGAACTCCATGACCAGGCGGACGCGGCGGCCGAAGGTCTCGCCGACCGAACCGCCCTGCACCATCGAGTCGTGGGAGATGACCACGACCGGGCGGCCGTCGATCAGGCCGCGACCGGTGACCACGCCGTCGCCGTAGAGCGCGTGCGGCTGGCCGGGCGAGCGCATGAGCGAGCCCATTTCGACGAAGCTGCCCGGGTCCAGCAGTATGTTCACCCGTTCTCGGGCGCTGGCGACGCCTTTGGCAAGTCGCTTCTGGATACCCTTCTCACCGGTCGGTTCCTCGGCGATCTCCAGAAGCTTGCGCAGTTCCGCCAGCTTTTCCGCTGTACCCGTCATTACGTAGGTCTTGCCTTTCACCGTCAATGGCCGGGCTCGATCGGGGCCCGCGTCGAGCCGGATCGCGACTCGACCGCCCACGGTACCGTGCGCGTCCCCTTCCTAACCAGTGAACGCCGGGCTATGTGCCCGGTCTCGCGCCGGTCGAGCTTCGGTCTCATCCCGCGCCGGGCCCCGCCCGTGGCGCGAAGTCCCCCGCCGTCAGCGATACACTGCCGCCCGTGAGCTCACCTATGACTGTGCGATCGGGAACGCCCGAGGTGATCCGGCCCGACCTGGACACCTTCGGATTCTCGGAGTGGCGGCGGACCGCGGTCGTCGGCGCGGTGCTGGGCGGCTCGGTGGTGTCGAGCGTGCTGCGCGGGGGCCTGCGCCCGGCCAAGCGCAAGCGCGCCGCGGCCGAGGGCGTGGTGAACGGTTTCGAGACGCTCGGCCCGATGTTCGTGAAGCTGGGCCAGCTCATCGCGTCCTCGCCCGGCGCCTTCCCGCGCGAGCTGGCCGACGCCTGCCTGCGCTGCCTCGACGACGTCCCGCCCTTCGCGGCCGCGGACGCGCGCGCCATCATCGAGGCCGATCTGGGCAAGCCGATCTCGGAGCTGTTCCTCGAGTTCGACGACGAACCGCTCTCGGCCGCCTCCATCGCCCAGGTGCACGCGTGCGTGCTGCCCGACGGCCGTCCCGCGGTGGTGAAGGTGCAGCGGCCCGAGATCGCCCGGCGCATGATCGTGGACCTGCGCGCGGCCATGCGGCTGGCGCGCACCCTGGAGAAGCGGTCGGAGAACGCCCGCGTCGCCAATACCCAAGCGGTGGTGCGGGATCTGTACGAGGCCACGGTCGCGGAACTGAACTTCCTGATCGAGGCCGAGAACCAGGCTCGCGCCCGCGAGCAGCTGTCGGCCTTCGGCGACAACACCAAGGTGGCCGTGCCCGAGGTGTATTGGGACTTCTGCGCGCCCCGGGTGCTGTGCATGGAGCGCATGCGCGGCATGCCGTTGGACCGCTTCGACGACATCCGCGAGGCTCACCCTGAGCCCGAACTGCTGATCCGCCGCCTGGTGAAGGCATGGATGGAATCGGTTGCGGTGCACGGGGTCTTCCACGGCGACGTGCACGCGGGCAACCTGTGGCTGCTCGACGACGGCCGGGTGGCCATGCTCGACTTCGGCATCGTGGGCCGGATGGAGGTCGAATGGCGCGAGTTCGTGCGCGCGCTGTTCTACGCCAGCTCCATCGACAACGACTTCCGGCCGGTGGCTCGCGCGCTGCGCGCCCTGGACCTGGTCGCTGACGACAGCGGCGACGACGCCACCATCGGCCGGCAGCTCGCGACAGCGCTGGGCCCGGTGCTCTCGGGCAGCCTGGACAAGCTGGATCTGGGCCTGGTCTCGGCGCGTCTGCTGGAGTTCGGCAAGCGCCGCGGCGCGTCCGGCCCGCAGCAGCTGGTGCTGATGGGCAAGCAGCTCGGCTACTTCGAGCGGTACGCGGTGGCGCTCGCGCCCGGCTGGAAGCTCGGCCGCGACCTGTACCTGTTCCGCAATATCTTCCCCGCCGAGGTGGCAGCCAAGGCCGCCGCGGAGAACATCACCCTGCCGACCGACTGACAGCGGACCCGCTCGGGCTGTCCGCGGCCCCGTCAGCGGCGGCTCGCGCAAGCCTGAGAGAAGCGTCAGGAAACCCTCAGGCTACGACCAGATTCGCCCGGCACTGTGGATGGCAGACAGTGTCGGGCGAGCGTGCGAGGTGCGGAATGGTCGAATTCGAGGTCACCGGAACCACTGTGACGGCGCGGGTCACCGGCGCGCACAAACTGCTCGCGCTGCGCGACCACGTGAGCTTCGACCTGGCCCAGGTCACCGCCGTCGCGCCCGCCCCCGTGGATCTGCGCCCGCCGTGGCTGCGGACGCCGGGCACGTTCTTCCCGGGCGTGATCGCCGCGGGTATCTTCCGCGGGAAGGGCCGCAAGGAGTTCTGGGATACCCGTTTCGACGGTCAGGGCGTGCTGATCGAACTTGCGGGCGCGGATTTCACGCGCCTGGTGGTGGATGTCGCCGAGCCGGTTGCGGAGTTGCGGCGGCTGTCGTCGGCGCTGGCGGCCTGAATTCCCCGTCAAAGCCGAATTGCTCGTGCCGCGGACCCGATTTCCGGCGGGCGCGGCACGAGCTGGTCGGGGTGGACTTTTCGGGGGTAGTGGTGGATGGGAATATCAGGGGGTCGGGCAGAGGAAGGCGCCGGCGGGCGGCGGGGCGGGGACGATCCGCTCCGGCGCGACCGCGGCGGGTCCATTGCCGGCCGGGACGTTGGGCGCCACCGCTCCGGGCGCCGACCCGGGCGTCCCGACATCGCCGGATCCCCATGCCGCGGACGGGTTCATGGTGAATACGGCCGCACAAACGAACGCACTGACGAGCAGGCCGATCGCTTTCTTTTGCGTCATGTCGTACGACGCTACAACCAGCTCAACAAAATTCGTGGTATTGCCGGATCGCCGGAATGTCGCGACCTGCTGATCGTGTACACGGTTGGGTGAATTCCACTGTGGCACAGACAAACTAATCGGTCGAAACGGCGTGTTTTCGGACTATTGTGTTATGGACTGTGCCAAACCACGTTTCGGTTACGAACCGGCGTGTCCGGGGGTGTTTCGTCCGCTTCTATTGTGGACTGCCGGAAAGACCCGACCGGGAGGGACGCGCAATGGCTGCTGGACCTGGTTCGAGGATCGCCGTCGCGGCGGCGCTCACGCTGGCGGTTTCCGCCGCGATGACCGCGAACGCGCCGATCAGCGCGGCCGCGGGCACGTGCGGATCGAGCCTGGGGGATTACCGCGGGGAATTCGCCGTCGAGGGTGAACCCGGGACCGTGCTGAGCTTCGACGGAGCGGGCGGCCTCACTTTTCGCAGCGCCCGGCTCGGGAACGGTGAGGGCCTGTACGCCGTCATTTCGTCGGGCGGATTCACCGCCACCCTGCGCATGGCCGACAGCGGTGAAGACGCGGCGCGGCCGGAGAATGCGACCTCGATGGTCAAGAGCACGACCCTCCTCTGCCCGACCCAGGGAACGCAGGTCGGGAATTTCCGCTCACTGGATCAGAGCAGCCGCCGGTTCGATTATGTGAGGTCGGCCTGAAAAGCCGGTAGCGGCAATGGTTTACCGAGTGAATCGGAGCGTGACGAGCTGGAAAGGCCGCAGGCGCAGTCGAATTCCCTCATCGGCGGATTCCGTGACGTTTTCTTCGGGTAATGGACGCTCCAGCAGGTCGCAGCGGCGATAACCGGTGTACTCGAAATCCGGTGTGAGCAAAGCGGTGGCGCGGCCGCCGCCCGCTTCGTAGAGCCGGACCACGACATCACCGGAACCGTCCTCGGCCAATTTGACGGCACTGGTCACCACGTCGTCATTGTCGACGGTGAACAGCGGTGCCACGGGTTCGGCGACGCCCGGGGTGACCGGCGGCAGATTGATCCGGTATCCGGAGCGCACGGCATCGGTGATCGAGGCGCCCGGCAGCAGCGCGTGCCGGAAATGGTGTGCGCCGTGGTCGGTCTGCGGATCGGGGAACCGCGGCGCGCGCAGCAGGGACGCGCGGACGGTGATGGTGGTGCCGCCGTCGGGCCGCACCGCGCGGGTCAGATCGTGGCCGTAGGTGGAGTCGTTGACCAGGGCCACGCCCCAGCCGGGTTCGGCCAGGTGGATGAAGCGGTGATTGCAGGCCTCGAACTTCGCGTACTCCCAGCTGGTGTTGGTGTGCGTGGGCCGGTACAGGTGCCCGAACTGGGTTTCGGAGGCGTAGCGGTCCGCGTGGATATCCAGGGGGAAGGCGAGTTTGAGGAACTTCTCCGTCTCGTGCCAGTCGACCGTGGTGGCGATCTCCAGCGCACCGGTGTCCGGGCGCAGGGTGAGGACCTGCTCGACCGTCGAGGAGCCGAAGGAGCGGCCGACGCGGACGACGGCGTCGGTGGTGGCCCCGGACTCGGCCACGAGGAAGTCCACTTCGGTGAGATCGGTGACGGTATTGCGATAGAACTGGTCGACATCCCAGGCATCCCAGGAGTTCGGGTAATCCTGGTGCAGCTGGAGCAGATTGGCGGCCGCGCCCGGCGGCAGGGTCTCGCGCCGCTGCCCGAGGTCGTAGAGCGACACGACCAGGCCGCGCGCGTCGACCTCGACCCGCGTCCGGTCGTTGGCGAGCGCGAACCCGCCGTCCGGCCGCTCGGTCACCGTGGTGCCGCGGCCGGGCACCACCGGTCCCGCGCCGCCGGCCGGGACACCCCGCCAGGCGTGCGGGGCGGGGTTGAAGACGTGGGAGCCGGACCGTTCCCCGCCGAGTGCCCATTGCGCCCGTTCGATGATGGCCGCGAGCTCGGCGGCCACCCGCGCGTACGTTGCCTCGGCTTCCCGATGCACCCACGTGATGGACGAGCCGGGCAGGATGTCGTGGAACTGGTGCAGCAGCACCGTCTTCCAGAGCCGGTCCAGGTCGGCGGCGGGGTATTCGAAATCGGTGCGGACCGTCGCGGTGGCGGCCCACAGTTCGGCTTCCCGCAGCAGGTGTTCACTGCGCCGGTTGCCCTGTTTGGTTTTGGCCTGGCTGGTCAGGGTGGCGCGGTGCAGTTCCAGGTACAGCTCGCCCACCCAGACGGCGGGGTTCGCGTATTCGGCCTCGGCGGCGGCGAAGAAGTCGGCGGGCCGCTCCCAGGTCACCTTCGGTGAGCCCTCGAGGTCGCGCAGGCGGGCGGCGCGCGCGATCATCTCGCGGGTGGTCCCGCCACCGCCGTCGCCCCAGCCGGTCGGCGCGAGGGACCGGTTGGCGCGGCCCTTCTCCTTGAAGTTCTTGGCGGCGTGCGCGATCTCGCGGCCCTGCATGGAGCAGTTGTAGGTGTCGACGGGCGGGAAGTGGGTGAAGATGCGGGTGCCGTCGATGCCCTCCCACAGGAAGGTGTGGTGCGGGAAGGTGTTGGTCTGGCTCCACGAGATCTTCTGGGTGAGCAGCCATTTGGACCCGGCTGCCTTGATGATCTGCGGCAGTCCGGCGGCGAAGCCGAAGGTGTCGGGCAGCCACGCCTCCTCGTTCTCGATGCCGAATTCCTCGAGGAAGAACCGTTTGCCGTGCACGAACTGGCGGGCCATGGCCTCGGAGCCGGGCATATTGGTGTCCGATTCGACCCACATGCCGCCCGCGGGCACGAATCGTCCCTCCGCGACCGCTTGCTTGACCCGGGCGTACACCTCGGGCCGGTGCTGTTTGAGGAAATCGTATTGCGCCGCTTGGGACATGGTGTAGATGAAGTCGGGTTCGGCGTCGAGCAGCGCGGCCATATTGGCGGTGGTCCGCGCGACCTTGCGCACGGTCTCGCGCAGCGGCCACAGCCAGGCGGTGTCGATGTGAGCGTGCCCGACCGCGGAGATCAGGTGCGCGGACGGCACGGCCGGGCGCGCGAGCACCCCGGTCAGGCAGGCGCGGGCGGCGCCGGCCCCGGCGTTGACGTCCTGCAGGTCGATGGCGTCGATAGCGCGTTCGATGGCCCGGACGATGTCGTAGCGGCGGGCGGGGTCCTCGGGCATCTCGTGCATGAGCTCGCCGAGCACCTCGAGATCCTGGACCAGCTGCCACACGTCGTCATCGAAGACGACGAGATCCATTCGGCCCAAACGGTATTGGGGATCGGCGCCCGCGGTGGCGAGGTCGCCGAGTCCGGTCGGCCCGAAGAACGGGATGATCGGGTTCGACGCCGCCTCCACATGGAACAGCACCTGCTCGCCGCCGCGCGCCGGGGCGGCGATGCGCACCCACTGATTGCGCGGATGCAGCCCCTTCACCGGTGTCCCGTCGGGGCGATACACCAGACCCTCGCACTGGAACCCGGTCTGGTTCGCGTCGAAACCGAGGTCGATGATGGCCTCGACGGTGCGTCCCGCCCACTCCGGCGGGACCGTGCCCTCGACGGTCAGCCAGCTGGTGCCCCAGGGTGCACCCCACGGAGTACCCGGTGATGTCGGTGTGCGCGGTGCGGCCAAACCCTCGGCCACCGGCACCGGTTCGCCCGGCGCTTCCCAGATCGACACCCGCATCGGCGTGGACTCCGGGTACACGGCGGGTTTGATGCGGTCGAGCACCCGCCCGAGCCTGCCCTCGATCAACCGGCGGTCATCGTGCATAACGGTGGCTCCCATCGGGCGTGGGTGGTGACCGGCGAACCGTCTCCCGCCCGACTCTAGCGGCCGCGCAGCCCGCCTCCGGGAATGATCGGACCGTCGGCGCGGGCAGTTCGGCTCAGATGTGTCGGCAGGCGAACACCGATCAGGAACCAGCGGTGGCGCTCTCGGTCCACTTGGCCATCCAGGCGCTGTTCTCGGTGGCGATCACCGATTCGCAGGCGGAGACGAACGCGGGCCAGTCGGTGTGGGCTCCGGCGGCCCAGTCGTCGGCGAGGGCGCGGAGGCGGTGGGCGGTGGTGAGGTAGGTCATGGCGAGGTAGTCGTAGCGCTGGGCGGTGAGGTAGGCGGCGACATTGGCGGTGGCCGTGGTCAAGACGGCGACCCAGGGGGCCAGGGCGGTGGGGCCGGTGCCGGAAGCGATGGCCGCGGCGGCCGCGACGAGCGCGGTCGTCATACCCAGCGCGATCGCGAACCTGCGCCAGCGCGCCGCGTACCGCGTGTATCGGCGGGCCGTCGGCCGATAGTAGTCGTCGATCTGGCCCTGGATTCGTTGCCGGACATAGGTTTCCGGTGTCAATGCGGACGGCGGTGGGGTCGGCTGGGTCGCGGCGTCGTCGACGTACGGCAGCAGATCCGCGGCAGCGGTGACGATTTCGGTCATCTCGTGGCGTAGGGCATCGACGCTGGTCTGGGCGCCCGCACGGAACTCGAAGATCAGTCGTTTGATGCCCTCCGACGTCGCCCGCGCCCGCGTCCACGCCCGGATCGCATCTGGGGTCAGGTACTGGAATCCGACGAAAGCGGCCAGCGCCAGGCACACCGCGCCGACCGCCGCGACACAGGTCCGTGCCACACCGCCCGAATGCGCCACCGTCGCCGCCGCGGTCGTGCACAGCGCGCCGATCGTGCTGGCCGTGAACGCCGTGATCCGCGCGCGATCGAGACGGCGCTTGAGCCGGCAGGCCGCCTGCGACCAGCGCAGCCGGTCGGCCCAGATCTCGGCGACGACCTGATCGTCGTTCCCGCTCACGTGTCGGCATCCGAGGCGATCGGCAGGCCGTCACAAGCCTTGCGGTAGGGGATGTCCGGGGACACCCACTCGTTCCACTCCTTGTGGCTCATATTGGCGGTGAGTTTGTCGCACAACCGGTCCGGCCAGGCGGCGGGACCGGGCCAGAGATGGATGATTGCGTGTCCGTCGGCGCTGAACGATGACCCGATTGTCGCGAGTCGGCGGTCGTCGGGGCTGACGGCGAGTGCCCTGATGGTGTCGGCCGGGCCGACCATCGGTCGGCCGACCGGAAGCCCCGATGCCGCGTCCCAGATCCGGACGGACTTACCGGACCCCGCGATCATGTATCTGCCGTCGGCGCTGAACGATATGGCCGTGATGGCTCTCGTGGGATCGGTGATCGAGTCACTGATCAGCTTCCGGGAATCAGCGTCGAACAGCCGGATGGACTCCTGGCTCGCCGAGGCGATTCGCCGGCCGTCGGGGCTGTACGTGAGGAATTCCGCATGGTTGGTGTCGGAGATCGGCTCGCCGACCTGATGATGGGTGTCGGCATCCCAGACCTTGATTTTGCCAAGTCCGCCATTGGTGATGAGATGCCGGCCGTCCGGGCTGAAGGCCACGGTGTTGACAATCGAATGCTCGTCGATCGGTGTGCCGATCTGGTTTCCGGTTCTCGGATCCCACAACATCACACTGAGATCGAGTCCGAAGGAAGGGGACGTCAGGTCGTAGGCCTGGAAGCCGTCGGTCAGAAGATTGGCTGGCACCACTCCGCCGACGGTGGCCAGCCGGGTTCCGTCCGGACTCAGCACCGAGCTCAACGAATTCGGCGCGCCGATCTCTCGTTCGGCCATAGGTGCACCGGTTTTCGCGTCGAACGTCGCGATCGTGTAAATGGGGATCAGATCATCGAAAGTGACAGCGATCCGATCGGTCGGTCTCTTGTATGCCGTCTCCAGGGTAATGATGCGGGCGCCGCCGTGGCTGAAGACCGCATTCACAGGTACCGCGTTGTCCCTCCTGATGCTCGAGACGAGGGCGCCCGTCGCGGCGTCCCAGATGCGAATGACGCCGGGCAGACTCGAACTCGGATCATTTCGGGCACCGGCGGATACCAGGCGGGTACCGTCCGCGCTGTAATGCACCGACATCACCGATGTGTCGCCCGCTGCGATCACCGTCCCGATGGTGGCCGCGGTGTCGGTGTTCCACACCCGGATGGTTTCGTCGCCGCCTGACAGCACCCCGTGTCCATCGGCGGTGAAGCCGACGCCCTTGACGCTGCCGTGATGTCCGGTCATAGGGGTGCTCGTCGGCTGCCGAGATGCGACGTCCCACAGCCGAATCGTTCCGTTCGAGCTGCCGGAGACGACATTGCGCCCATCCGGGCTGAATCCGATCGCCTCCACCGTATCGTCGTGACCGCTGAGCGCAGCCCCTGCCGGTTGGAGGGTTGCCGCGTCCCAGAAGTGCACGAGATTGTCGTACCCGCTGGATGCGATGAGGCCACCGGCCGGAGCGACAGCGACAGCCAGTGCGGTCTTGTCTTCCTGGTCCGGGGTCTGCGCGACCGTCGCGCCGGATTCGGTGTCCCAGAGTCGCAGGCCGGAATTCGTCGTGGTGACGATACGGTTTCCCTCCGGCAGAAAGGCGATACGCCAGGCCATGTCAGTGCGTTGTTGCATCGTACGAAGCTGTTGTCCCGCACCGATATCCCATATCTGAATCGCGCCCGGGAACACGCTTGCGGCCAGATGACGTCCGTCCGGGCTGAATGCCACCGCTACGACCGCCCCGGTTCCAGTCTTGAACGGGCCGGCAATATGCGAACCATTCTGGGCATCCCATATCTGGACCGTTCCGTCATTGCCCGCGGTGGCGAGCCGCCGACCATCTGTGCTGTAGGCCAGGCGGTTCACGGCACTCTTGTTGTTCGTGGTGAGTAGCGGGCCCGTGGTCCGGCCGGTTACTCCGTCCCGTAGCTGTACCGTCCCCCCGCTTGCGGACGCCGCACGGCGCCCATCGGGACTGACGGCGAATGCCGTGACGGAGTCATGTGCAGGTGTATCGAGTATCTTCACCTCGGCAGAGGTCGTCGAGAGCGCGTCGAGGACCGCGCCATCGTCGGGATGCGATCCGATCTTTCGCGCGGCGAGAATCTGTTGGATGGCCCGCGTGTCACCACCCGGCCGAACCCCGGCGAGCATGGCTTGCCCTTCGGAGACCAGGCGCAGGGCGGTCGCTTCGTGCAGCCGCCGATCGGATTCGTTCTGCGCCAGCGTGGTTCGTACCGCGAAGAACCCGGCGACCAGGGCCGCGACGACGGTGAGTGCCAGGACCGCCCGCAGGATGTGCGTCCGGCGACGCAGCCCGTCGGCGTAGGCGCGGGCGTCGTTCAGTTCCTTCTCGCGCCGTTGCTGTTCGGCTGCGGTCTCGGCGTCCTGCCGTTGCCGGGACGCGGTGAGGTACTCGCGCGCGCAGGCCAGCCGATCGGCGAAAGCCGGAGTGGCGGCGACCTTCTCGGCCTCGCTCAGCCGGGTGCCCTCGATCAGCCAGGCGTCGTCGCGCCCGCTGCTCTCCCATTCGGTGGCGGCGCGGTCGAGGCCGTCGGCGGTCCGTAGATCGGAGGCTTCCTCGCGCAACCATTGGGCGAGGGCGGGCCATTCGCTCAGCAGGCTTTCCAGCGCGACCTCGATGGTGGTCTCGCCGCCGCGTTCGTCCTGGACCAGCAGGCGGTGGTCGACGAACGCGGCGATGAGCGGGCGGCTGGTGGTCGGCAGGTCGGCGAGGCGCGCGATGCGGCGCAGCGGCTGATCATTGTCCGCGGCGATGGTGGCCAGCCAGGGCACGAAGGCCGCGCGCAAGTGCGCCAGCTGTTGTTGCCGCTCCGAATCGTCCTGGGCGAGTATGGAATCGATCTCCGATTCGACCACGTGCGCCATCCCGCCCATGGCCGTGTAGTCGGCGCTCGTCAGTGCGCCGGCGGCGGCGTAGTCGAGGTAGAGCCGCCACAGTGTCAGGGACAGCAGTGGCAGTGGATTGGCGCTGTCCGCGCAGTCGGCGAGCAGTCGTTCCACGAGATCCTCGCGGACCGTGAGCCGATTGCCCGCTGCGGTGGCGCGCTCTGCCGGCCCCTGGATGACCTCGGCGAACCGTGCCGGTTGCAGGGGGCGCAATTCGTCGAACACCACGCTCTTCACGTCGGCGAGGGCGGGTGAGGTCTGCAGCGGTTCGTAGCGATCGGCCCGAATGGTCAGTGCGGCAATGATATCCAGGCCGTCCTCGACCAGATGGGCGAGAAGCGACTGGAACAGCCCGGCCTCGCGTCCGGCCTCGCTGCCGAACAGCTCCTCGGCCTGATCTACTGGGAGCACGATCGTCGGAGGCACGGTGTCGCCGGCGTCGGGCGTCCCCGCCGTCGCGGCGTCCCGCGTTTCCCGCAGCCAGGTGGTGACTTGTGCGGGGTCGGACACGCAGGCCGCCTTGATCGCACCGAGGGTTGGTTTCGTGAGGCCCAGCCGCCGGCGCGCCGCATAAAGCGATGCGGCCAGGCCGACCGGGCCGGTGACCGCCGCTCGTTCGGGGCGCACGATGTCGAGCACCAGGAAGTGCCGGTCGTCGCGCCGCAGGCGGGGGAGTAGTCCGGCACGCAGGAACGACGATTTGCCCGTGCCCGACGGGCCGAGGATGACGAACAGGTTCTCGACGCGGGAGGCCCGCATGCCGCGCAGCATGTCCAGGCCGCGCACGATCTGCGCGTCCCGCCCGAAATACACCGCGGCGTCGACCGCTTCGAACGGGGCCCATCCCCGATAGGGCGCGCGCCCGGGGTCACCGGTCGGCGGCCACTCGAAATATTCGGCGCCAATTCCGGCTTCCCGCAAACCGCGCCACAACCGTCGCAGTCCGTCGGTCGAGAATTCGACGGGCGGGCCCCCGCTGACGGGTACCGCCGTTGTCGGTCCGCTAGGGAACAGATCGCATTGCTGCCAGTCCCGGGTGGATTCGCGGCTCACGAACGGTTCGAGGCGGGCGGCGAAGATCCGCTTGTTGAGGTTCTCCGCGGTCCGCGCCTCGGCGCGGCATTCCGGCGAGGAGTCCCAGTGCTCCGACAGCAGACAGATCACGGCTTCACAGCGGGAAGTGGCTCGGACCAGGGCGTCTTTCCATCGGACCCCGGGCGCGATCCCCGTGTCTGGGTCCAGATCGAGGAAGATCTCGTCGGCGAGGGCGGGGTCCTGCGTGACGAGCCAGGCCTTCAGCGCAATGGCCTGCCGGTTGTCCCGGCTGGAATGGCTGAGGAAAATGCGCGCCATTTCTCGAGTGTCGCCGCTTCCGTCGGCGGCGTCATGAGTACCGCATTACTCGAACCCAAGGTGATATCCGCGCACAGGCGAACAATCGATCTGCCGTGCGCGAAAACAGCAATTCTTAGCAATGGGAGCTATCTCCCGGAAATCTCGGTGGTGGACGGATCAGACCGTCGGCGCGGACCGATAGGAGGCGGGGACCGCCTGCCGCAGCAGCCGCAGGGTGGGTACGGACAGGATCCCGGCGAGCCGGGTGTAGGGCCAGATCGCGATGATCGCCACCACGATCAGCCCGCGCGCCTGGTACAGGAGAGGTGCGTGATCCATGCCGGAGGTGTCGGGGTGGAGGGCCAGCAGGGAACGCGCCCATGGGAACAGGGTTTCGGCGGCGCGGTAGCGGCCGTCGGTGGCGCTGCCGTCGAAGGTGACGAGTACGGCCGACAGGAGCGCGGCGCTGAGCAGTGGCAGCGTGAGCCGATCGAGGGGGGTGACCCGATGCCGCACGTCGGCGGAGATCAGTGGCGGGATCAGGATCAGCGCCGCCCCGGCGACGGTGACGGGCGCGGCGACGATCTGCACCGCCGACAGCAGGACCTGGATGTCGTGCTCGGGGCGAGTATGTGGCCCCGACGCGAGCATCTCGGCCACCCGTACCGCGAACACCACCGGGAAGCCGGTCCGCACGGCCGCGATCCCGATCCGCTGTGCCTTGTCGATGTGTGGCCCGTACAGGAAGCCGAGGAAGCCGTCGCGCCGGTACCGCCATAGATGTCCGGCCGCGCACGACACGACAGCGGCATACGGCAGTACCACCCAGATCGCGATGATCATGCCTTCACCCCACATTCGGTCGGCACCGACAGCACTGGCCGAGCAACTGTCGCACGCCGGCGTGCGCTGGAGAAGTGTCGAATCGTGCCACCTCCGCGGGTAGGGCGGTGGGCTATTGCCAGAGGTGGGACATCATGTGCGGGTACCGAACCGGTCGGTAGTCGGTGAAGGTGATGTCGCGGACGTGAGAGAAGTCCGACCACAACAGTTTCCCGCCCGCGAGCCGCGCCGGGAATCGCACTCGCGCCCGCACCTGCCGCAGTTCGTCCTCGGTCGCGGCGCGTGTGGGACCGGCGGTGCCGTAGAGCCGAACTCCAGGTGGCGACGGGAAGCGCGCGGTCAGCAGCGCACGGAACCAGAACAGTCCGCGGCCGTCCACCGCCAGCAGGCAGATTCGCGGATCGCGGTCCAGGTTGCGGCCCAGCGCCTCGGCGTACTGGTCGAAGTAGAAGCCGGTCGTGTCGTCGCGCAGGAACACCGTGCCGATCGGTGCGATGGTCGGCGCGCCATCAGGGTCGGTCGAGGCGAGGGCGCAGTGGGCGGCGCGAGAGACGGTCTCGCGGATGCGATCCCAGTTCTGTTCGAGGGTCACGACCGGTCCTGTTCGATAGGGGCTGACTGAACGATTCGAGGGTAGGTGGATTCGGCCGGGCGGCATGTGAGGGCGGTGTGCCGCAATTGCCGGGACAGCGGCGGGTGGGTAGCGCATGATGGCGGCATGGGTTCAGATGCGGCGCGGCGGGCCGTACTCGAGATGGTGTGTGACACTTTCGCGCCGGGGGACGGGGGTGAGGTGGCGGCGGCTTCCGCGTTGGGGGTCGCCGACACGGTCACCGAGTTGCTCGGGCGCAATCCCCGGGAGGCGGAGCGGCGGCAGTTCGAACTGCTCATGCGCGTATGGGATTCGCGGGTGTTCGGGGCGCTCAATGGGGCGGGGTGGCGCAAGTTCTCGCGGCTCGGCGCCGAGGAGCGGGAGCGGATGCTGCTCGGGATGGCCAACTCCCGGATCGAGCAGAAGCGGGCGCTGTTCCAGGCGTTGAAGGGGGCGGCGGTCACCTCCTACTACCTGACGCCGGGACCGACCGGGGTGAATCCGGTGTGGGACAAGATGGGCTTTCCGCCCGCGTTCGGCCCGGTGGAGGGCGCGAAACGCGGGCTCAGCCCGGAGCGGCCGGACTCCGACACGACAGTCGTATGCGATGTGGTCGTGATCGGGTCGGGTGCGGGCGGCGGGACGGCCGCGGCGGTCCTGGCCCAGGCGGGCCTGGATGTCGTGGTGCTGGAACGCGGCGACTACCTCGACGATCCGGACTTCGGCATCGGTGAGAAGGAAGGGTTCCTGAAGCTGTACGCGCCGGGTCCGGCCGCCACCGCCGAGGGCCAGCTGAGTCTGGTGGCGGGCAGCGCGCTGGGCGGCGGCACGGTGGTCAACTGGACCACCTCCTTCCGCACTCCGGACGACGTGCGCGCGGAATGGGCCGGGCTGGGCGCGAGCCAGTTCGCCGAGCAGGAGTACAGCGACGCTCTCGACGCGGTGGTGTCCCGGCTCGGGGTGAACCTCGACCATTCGCCGGCCTCGCGCCGCGACGAGATTCTCGAACGCGGCCTGCGCAAACTGGACTGGCACGTCGAGCCGCTGCCCCGCAACGTCCGCGACTGTGATGCCGGAATCGAATGCGGGCGTTGCGGTTTCGGCTGCCGCATCGGGGCCAAGCAGTCGGCGGTCAAGACCTGGCTGGCGGATGCGGCCGCGGCGGGCGCGCGCCTGTTCGTCGGCACCGACGTGCGGCGCATCGAGGTCAGCAATGGCACCGCGACCGGCGTGGAAGCCGTGACGGCGGACGGGCGTTCGGTGTCGGTGCGCGCACGCGCGGTGGTGGTCGCCGCCGGGGCGATCCAGACTCCCGCCCTGCTGCGCCGCTCCGGACTGACGAATCGTGCCATCGGCGACTATCTCCGACTGCATCCGGCCACCGCGGTGTTCGGCGTCTTCGACGAGGAGATCCGCCCGTGGGAGGGCGGCCTGCAGACCCGCTACTCCAAACAGGACCGCGACCTGGACGGCCACGGCTACGGCGTCATCTACGAGACCGGGCCCATGACCCCGGGCCTGTCGGTGGGCTTCCAGGCGTGGACCGGCGCGGCCGCGCATCGCGACCGCATGCTGAAACTGGCGAATACGGTGGCCGTCGGCGTCATCACCCGCGACCGCGACCACGGCTCGGTGGAGACCGACAAGCAGGGCGAGGCCGTGGTGCGCTACCGGCTCTCGGCCCGCGACGCCGCCCACATGCACACCGGAATCGTCAATGCCGCAAGCATTCTGGAGGCGGCGGGCGCGCAGCGGATCTTCTCCGGGCATCAGGCGGGCGTCGGCTACGCGCCGGGCGTCGAGGGCAGCCACGAGGACTTCGCCGACCGGGCGGCCGCCGCCGGCTACGCGCCGGGCCGCTGCTCGATGGGCGCGCTGCACATCATGGGCTCGGCCCGGATGGGCGGTTCCGCCGCGGATTCGGCGACGAATCCCGACGGCGTCACCTGGGATGTGCCGAACATCGTGGTGGCCGACGCCTCCTGCTTCCCGACCTCGTCGGGGGTCAACCCGATGGTCAGTATCGAGGCCATCGCGTACATGAGCGCGACCCGCCTGGCGGCGCGGCTCGTCTAGCCCGATTCGGGGGCGCGGCACGCTGTTTCGCGCGCCGCGCCGTCCTCACAGCACCGAGCCGTAGGCGCCGACTATCACCTTGTTGATCTGCCCCACGGCCCGGTCGATCGGCCCGGTCGGCTGGAACAGGTGACTCAGCGCGAGCCGGACCAGCACCTCGGTCATCGAGGTCAGTTCGGCGTCGCTCATCGCGGGCAGCCCGTACTGCGACCGGATGCCCGCCGAGAGCGCGGTGACCGCGCGGCCCAGTACCGGCTCGGTCTCGGTCATCAGCACCGGCAGCAGGGAGCTGTCGGTTTCCGATCGCCCGGCCAGCACCGCCTTGATCAGCGTGTTGTCGGCGCCGGTCCGCAGCGTGTACTCGGCCGCCGCGGTCATCCCGGTCGCGACCTCGGTCGGATGCGCGGCGAGGCACTCGGAGATGCCCACCAGGAAGGTGTCGACCTCCTGCTGGATCACCACTTCGGCCAGCTCGTGCTTGTTGGCGAACTCCTTGTAGAGCACCGGGCGGCTCACGCCCACCTCTTTGGCGAGCCGCGACATGTTCACCGCGCCCCAGCCCTCGGTGATGACGATGCGCCGGCCCGCTTCGATGATCCGCTCGCGCAGCAACAGCCGCATCTCGGTCTGGAAGTTCGGTGCTTCAACCACGTGCCGATCGTACATGGGCTCAACTTTCGTCTCTGTCGTTGACAGACTGGATCACAGTGTATCTAATGAATACAGTTCTTGAGAAAGTGTAAATGCTAGGAGTACGGCAATGACGACGTCTCGTTCTCGAATCGAGGAGGCCTCGGCCCGCCCGCAGTGGCGTGACCGCAAGCGCTATCTGTGGCTGCTCGGTCTCGTTCCCCCGACCGCCCTGTTCCTGGCGATGGCTCTGGTCTGGGCCTTCAACGAGTTCGGCTGGACCGCGGTGTCGCCGGTGTGGTGGTGGATCGGCCCGCTGATCGTGTACGTGCTGCTGCCGATCCTGGACCGCTTCTTCGGCCCGGACGGCCAGAACCCGCCCGATGAGGTGATGGAGTACCTCGAGAACGACAAGTACTACCGGTACTGCACCTACGCCTACATCCCGTTCCAGCTGCTGAGCCTGACCGTGGCCTGCTACCTGTGGACCGCGAGCGACCTGTCCTGGCTGGGCGTCGACGGCGGCCTGGGCCTGATCTCCAAGCTGGGCCTGGCGCTGAGCATGGGCGTGATGGGAGGCGTCGGCATCAACACCGCGCACGAACTCGGTCACAAGAAGGACGAACTCGAGCGCTGGCTGTCGAAGATCACCCTGGCCCAGACGTTCTACGGCCACTTCTACATCGAGCACAACCGCGGCCACCACGTTCGCGTCGCCACTCCGGAGGATCCGGCCAGCGCCCGCTTCGCGGAGACCTTCTGGAGCTTCCTGCCGCGCAGTGTGTGGGGCAGCCTGCGCTCGTCGTGGGAGCTGGAGGCCAAGCGCCTGGAGCGGCTTGGCAAGCGCCCGTGGACGATTCGCAACGACGTGCTCAACGCGTGGCTGATGTCGGTGGTGCTGTTCGGCGCGCTGGCCGTGGCGTTCGGCCCGGCGGTGCTGCCGTGGCTGGTGATCCAGGCGATCTACGGCTTCACCCTGCTGGAGACGGTGAACTACCTCGAGCACTACGGCCTGATGCGGCAGAAGACCGCCGGCGGCCGCTACGAGCGCTGCACCCCGGAGCACAGCTGGAACTCCGACCACATCGTCACCAATATCTTCCTGTACCACCTGCAGCGGCACAGCGACCATCACGCGAACCCCACCCGCCGCTACCAGATCCTGCGCAGTATGGACGGCGCCCCGAACCTGCCCAGCGGCTACGCGAGCATGATCTCGCTGGCTTACTTCCCGCCACTGTGGCGCAAGGTGATGGATCACCGCGTGCTCGAGCACTATTCGGGTGATATCACCCGCGCCAACGTCCAGCCCCGCAAGCGCGCCCGCGTGCTCGCCCGGTACGGGGCGGTGGCGTGATGGCCTCCTACCGCTGCCCGATCTGCGATTACGTCTACGACGAGGCGAAAGGCGCGCCGCGCGAGGGTTTCCCGGCCGGCACCGCCTGGTCCGCGGTCCCGGACGACTGGTGCTGCCCCGACTGCGGGGTGCGCGAAAAGATCGACTTCGAACCGGCTTCCGCTCAGAAGGGACACTGATATGAGCACCGACTTCAAACTCTTCCGCTGCCTGCAGTGCGGCTTCGAATACGACGAGGCGCTGGGCTGGCCCGAGGACGGCATCGAGCCGGGCACCCGCTGGGACGACATCCCCGACGACTGGTCCTGCCCGGATTGCGGTGCGGCCAAGAGCGATTTCGAGATGGTCGAGGTCAGCCGCGCGTGAGCGGGCGCATCGTCATCGTGGGCGCGGGCGTGGCCGGGGCCACCGCCGCGCGCACCCTGCGCACCGAGGGCTACACCGGCGAGATCGTCCTGCTGGGCGCGGAACCCACCGCGCCCTACCGGCGGCCGATGGTCTCCAAGGAACTGCTGGCCGGCGGGGTCGAGGACCGGCGGTCGCTGTTGCATCCCCCCGACTTCTGGGCGGGCAACGACATCGACCTGCGGGTGGGCGTGCCGGTCGAATCCATTGATCCCGGACCGGGTCTGGTGTGGCTGGCCGACGGGACCGCGATCGGCTACGACTCGCTGCTGCTGGCCACCGGCGCCGTGTCGCGGCGGCTGGCGGTGACCTCGGATCGGTCCGTGGCGTCCGACGCCGTGTTGCCGGTGCACACCCTGCGGGGCCGGTCCGAGGCCGAAGCCCTGCGGGCGACGTTGGAGCGGGATCCGTCGTTGCTGATCATCGGGGCCGGGCTCATCGGCTGCGAGGTCGCCGCGACCGCCCGGGGTCTGGGCGCGGAGGTGACGGTGCTCGACGCCGGGACCGCGCCGCTGGAGCGGGTCGCGCCCGCCGTCGTCGGTGACTACATCCGAAAGCTGCACGCGGACAACGGGGTGGCCATCTCGACCGAGGTGCGGCTGTCGCACCTGGCCTACACCGGCAACGAAGTCGTCGCCGTGGCCGAGGACGACCGCACCTGGACCGCCGCGGCGGCGCTGGTGGCGATCGGATCTGTCCCGGACACTCGGCTCGCTGTCACCGGCGGGCTGGCCGTGGACGACGGCATCCGGGTGGACGAGCGGTATCGCACGTCGGCTCCGGGCGTGTTCGCCGCGGGTGACGCGGTGAATCGACTGGATCCGAAATCGGGTGGATACCGCCGCGAGGAGCATTGGAACAGCGCGCAGGCGCAGGGTGCGGCCGCGGCGCGATCGATGCTCGGGTTGCCCGCTCTGACCGCGGAGGTCCCGTGGGGCTGGTCGATGCAGTACGGCCGGAACGTGCAGTTCGCGGGCGTGATTCAGGCCGACGACGAGCTGATCGTGCGGGGGAGTGCGGAGTCCGGTGACGCGACGGTGCTGGCACTGCGCGACGGTCGCGCCGTCGGTGTGGTGGCGATCGCCCGCCCGGCGGAGTTCCGGGTCGCGCGCGACCTGATCGGCCGGGGAGCGGTGCTGGACGCGGGGGCGTGCGTCGACGAATCCTTGCCGCTGGCCGAGGCGCTCGTACTGTCCGGACAGTCGTGAGGGCAGTCGCCCGCAGTTGAGCTAACACCTCGCTATATCTGAAATGCCACTGGACCAACCGAATGGTCCGGTGGCATTTCGCATTTGCCGACTCATTGCTGAAAAGTGCTGGTAATCCGTGCTATTCGCGCGGCGCGCGTATCTTTCTCCGCTCTCGCGATCCCTGTCAAGGCCCTGGTTATTTCGGTGAAGACTGACACGTCAGTCCGAAATCTGTATTACTGTCTCGGTCAGTCGGAACCGGGTCAACAGAGGGACCGGTCGGCATCGACCAAACAGTAGGGGCTGTGGGGTGGTGAACATTGGTCGAGAAAGTTGTTCGGGGGCCGGAATCACTATGGCAGGCAATCGAATTCGCACTCTCAGGGCTGCGCACGTTCGGCCGCGCCATTCAGCTGGCGATCGCGGCGTTCCGGTTCCTGATCGTCGATATCGTCCAACTTCGCCATCCTTGGCGTGACACCCTCCAGCAGGGCTGGTTCATCGTCAGTGTGACGGCGATTCCCGCTGTGCTGGTGTCGGTTCCGTTCGGCGTGATCGTAGCGGTGCAGGTGGGGAGCCTGACCCAGCAGGTCGGCGCGAGCTCGGTGTCCGGCGCGGCCGGCGGCCTCGGCGTCATCCGGCAGGGCGCGCCCATGGTGACCGCGTTGCTGCTGGGCGGCGCCGCAGGTTCGGCCATCTCCTCGGATCTGGGCGCGCGCACCATTCGCGACGAGGTGGACGCCTTGCGCGTCATGGGAATCGACCCCGTGCGGCGGCTGGTCGCCCCGCGGCTGGCGGCCATGATCGCGCTGACACCGCTGCTGTGCATGCTGATCATCTTCATGGGCGTGTTCACCGGCTACGTGATCGCCGTCGGCTTCCAGGGCGTGACGCCCGGCTCGTACCTGTCGGCGTTCGCGGCCTTCGCCAAGATGAGCGACCTGTGGGTGGCGATCGTGAAGTCGATCATCTTCGGCGTCATCGTGCTCATCGTGTCGTGCCAGCGTGGGCTGGAGGCCACCGCCGGCCCCAAGGGCGTGGCCAATGCCGTGAACGCGGCGGTGGTGATCGGTGTGATCGCCGCCTTCGGCGTGAATCTGGTGATCACGCAGCTGGTGTCGATGTTCATCCCGACGCAGGTGGGCTGATGACCCAGGTACCGGCGAAGTACACGCCACTCGGGACCGCGGGGCGGGTGATCGGCTCCTCGGCGCAGGCGCCCATGTCCCTGGTCGAATCCCTCGGTCACCAAGCGACTTTCGTCTACGAGGTGCTGGCGGCCATCCCGCACACGCTGCGGGTGTACCGGCGTCAGACCATGCTCATCCTGTCCGACATCACCTGGGGGTCCGGCTCGCTCATCGTCGGCGGCGGCACCGTGGCGGTGCTGGCGTTCCTGGGCATCGCGGTCGGCGGGTCCATCGGCGTGGAGGGCTTCACCGCGCTGAACATGGTCGGGATGGGCCCGCTGACCGGGTTCGTCTCCGCCTACGCCAACACCCGCGAGATGGCGCCCATGGTGGCGGCCATCGGTTTCGCGGCGCAGGCGGGCTGCCGGATGACGGCCGAGATCGGCGCCATGCGCATCTCCGAGGAGATCGACGCGTTGGAGGCCATCGGCATTCGGCCCATGCCGTTCGTGGTGACCACCCGCGTGATCGCGGGCGCGATCACCATCGTGCCGCTGCACCTGCTCACCCTGATCCTGTCGTACCTGTCGTGCGCGACCGTGGTGAACGTCCTGCACGGGCAGTCCTCGGGCACCTACTACCACTATTTCGACGCTTTCCTCCAGCCCGGCGACGTGATCGCCTCGCTGATCAAGGCGACGATCTTCGTGGTCACCATCATTCTCATCCACGGCTACCAGGGCTTCTACGCCTCGGGCGGACCGGAAGGCGTGGGCCGGGCCTCCGGTCGCGCCATTCGCGCCAGCCTGGTGCTGGTGGTCATCCTGGACATGATCCTGACGATCGTGATCTGGGGCCTGGATGTCGGCATCCGGATCTCGGGGTGAAACATGGCCGTCTTCAAGGATCATTCCGGCCGTAGCGCCGGACCGTGGCTGCTGCGATTGCGCGGCCTGGTGGTCGCCGTCGTCCTCGTCACTGTGACGATTGTCGTGAGTGCTTATGCCCGAGGCTCTTTCGCGGATAGGTTCGAGGTCACCGTCGACGCGGCGACCCTCGGCGAGGGGCTGGCGCCGGGGGCGGAGGTGAAGTTCCGCGGGTACGCGATCGGGACGGTGTCGACCGTCGAGACCGTGGGCTATGGGCATCAGCGCATCGGATTGCGGATCGACCGGCGGCAGGCCGGCGCGCTCACCGACGACGTCACCGCGCGGTTCACCTCGTCGAACGTGTTCGGTTCCAGTGCCATCGAATTGGTGCCCGGCACCGACGGCAGGAAGCTCCGTGAACACGCCGTGCTCCAGATCGGGGCGGGCGCCACCAATGCCACCGTCGCCGGAGTGTTCCGGCGGGCCGCGCGCCTGACCCAGGTACTGGATTCGGCGGCCGTGCACCGGCTATTCGATCTGATGCTCGACAATGCGGCCAGCATGGGCCCGGTCCTGCGGTCGTTCTTCGAGACCGCGCGCACCCTGGCCGACGGACAGCAGAACAGTCTCGCGCATTACCTGCGCATCGGCGGCGACATGACCGGCGCGTTCGGGGACGTGACGCCCGCGGCCGGGCACGCCATCCTGGCGGTGCTCGAGCAGAGCGCCTACTTCGGGGATCCGGAGAACCGGGCGCGCACCAACCGCGCCACCCACGGCGTCGACGACGCGGTGCTGGTGGGCATCTCGAATCTGCTGCAGCAGAACAACCCGGAGCTGGAGAAGGTCCTCGACGGCATCCTCGACGTGGCGGTGCCGATCAGCGTGTCCGTGGGCTCGGTGGCCGCGGCCCACAATCGGGTCCCGAATCTGCTGCGGGCCATGGACGGGGCGTTCCCGGCGGTCGACGGCCGGGTGCAGCTGCAGGTGGAACTGATCGCCCAGACCATGCCGTACCTGGCGGATTCGCTGGGGGGAGAGGCCAAATGAGCGAGGTCACCAGGTCGGCCCTCAAACTGGTCGCGTTCCTGCTGGTCGTGGCCGGGTGCACCACCTTCATCGTGACCGCGCTGCGGACGCCGATCCCCGGCGACAAGGTCACCTACGACGCGGTGTTCACCGATGTGTCGGGACTGTTCGCGGGGGACTCGGTGCGCATGTCCGGTGTCGCGGTCGGGAAGGTGGAGACGGTGTCGCTGGACGGCAGCCGGGCGCGGGTGCACTTCACCGTGGATCGGGAGCGGCCGGTGTACGACAACACCAAGGCCGCGGTGCGATACCAGAACCTCATCGGTCAGCGGTACGTCGAACTGCTCACCGACGGGCCGGGGCGCACGAAAATAGCCGCCGGGACGACGATCCCGGTCGAGCGCACCATCGCGAGCTTCGACGTGTCCAAGCTGTTCAACGGTTTCAAGCCGATGTTCGACACACTCGATCCCGCTCAGCTCAACCAGCTCGGCACCAACCTGCTGCGCGTCATCCAGGGTGACGGCTCCGGGATCGGTCCGGTGCTGGCGGACGTGGACACGCTCACCAAGCACGCCCGCAACAGCGAGGCCGTGATCGTGCTGCTCATCCGCAATCTGGGCGTGGTCGCCGACGCCATCGGCGGCAAGTCGAAAGCGGTCGGCGACCTGGTGCAGCAGCTCTCGGGCATCCTGCACCAGTTCACCGCCAAGACCCAGGCCATGCTGAGCGCGGTCGACACCGCGCAAACCCTGCTGGCTCCGGTGGTGCCGCTGCTGGAGCAGACCCGCGACGCCTACGACACCGCCTACGGTCCGGTCGACGGACTGCTCCGGCGGCTGGTGCCGCAGACCGACGAGCTGACCCAGATCCTGGCTCTCGCACCGCAATTGGTGACCGGGCTGAATCAGACGGTCCCCGGGCAGGGGTTCAAGCCGCGCATCACCTGCTCCCACGGTGAGGCCGCGCTGCCCGCGGTGGCCGGTGTCATCCTGTCCAACCAGAACCTGGTGGTGTGCAACTGATGAGAGCGTTGATCGCCCGGATGGGCGAGCTGATCCGGGACGTGCTCACCGGTCGCGGGGACCAGAACACGCAATTGCGCTGGGGCATCGCCGGTGTCGTGGTGTGCGTCATCGCGCTGGCAGTGGCGGGCGCGGTGTACGTGATCCCGTTCGGGCAGCGCACCTACGTGGCCGATTTCCGGATCTCGGGCGGGGCTCGGCCGGGTGACGAGGTGCGGGTGGCGGGGATCAATGTCGGCAAGATCCGTGCCGTGGACCTGGTCGGGGACCACGTGGAGGTCGCCTTCACCGTGAATCGCGATGTGCGGGTGGGGGACCGGTCGGCGGTGGAGGTCAAGATGCTGACCCCGATCGGCGGCCACTACCTGGCGCTGGCCCCCGTCGGGGACAAGGACCTGGCGTCGAAGCACATCCCGCCCGAGCGCACCACCACCCCGTTCGAGCTGAGCGACATTCTCGACAAGGGCACTCCGGTGTTCGGCAAGGTCGACGCCACCACCATGCGCGACACCATCGGGCAGCTGAATGCGGCACTGGCGCAGCAGCCCGACGCTGTGCGCGGGGTGATCGGCAATGCCGACGAGCTCACCGGGCTGCTGGCCGAGCGCACCGATCAGCTCAACAGCGCGCTCACCGTGTCCGACGAGTACATCGCCGCCATCGCCGACGACAAGGCGCTGCTGGCGGATTTCGTGAAACAGCTGGGTACGGTCGCCGACCAACTGGGCAACCGCAAGAACGACATCGTGAGCATGTTCGCGCTGCTCAAGCGGTTCCTGATCGTGCTGCACCGGCCGCTCATGGCCTACGACAGCATCGAACCGTCGGTCACCCAGTTCGAGCAGCTGTTCTCCAAGCTCATGGAGGACCCGAACCGGCTCGACACCGTGATCACCGGGATGCGTGAGGTGATCAACCGGCTCAGCGGGCTGCTGGGCACTCAGGTGCAGGTCGAGGACCCGGCCGCCGGCGTCCGGCTGTGCATTCCCTTCGAAGGCAAGGCGTGCTGAATGAACTGGGGCAGAACAGCACTCGCCGCCGGGGTCGCCGTCGCGGTGGTGGCGGCCGGCGCGGTGGGCGTGTCGTGGGCGACGACCGTCCGTGATCCGAAGCAGAACGTGTGCGCCGAGTTCACCGACACCGTCGGACTGTACGAGGGCAACAGCGTGACCATGCTCGGGGTGGAGGTCGGCACGGTGTCGAAGATCGAGGCGCTGGGCGACCGCATGCGGGTCACCATGAGCGTCAAGGACTCGGTGAAACTGCCCGCCGATATCGCGGCCGTCACCATGTCGAGTTCCATCGTGACCGACCGGCATGTGGAGCTGACCAAGCCGTACACCGGCGGCCCGCGATTCGATACCGCGACATGCATTCCGCTGGAACGGACCAAGACCCCCATCGGGATCAGTGAGGCGCTCGACGCCATGGGCAGACTGGCCGGTGATCTGACCGGGGGTGGCGCCGGGAAGCCGGATTCGCTGCTGGATGACACCCTGACCGCGGCCGACAAGGCGATCGACGGGACCGGGCAGCAGTGGAATCAATTGCTGCAGCGGCTGTCCGCGGTCGTCGGTGATCCCGCGCAGAAGGATGCCGCGTTCCGGCGGCTGGTCGACAATCTGGATCAGCTCACCACCATGTTCGTGACCAACTGGCCGGATATGGCGCAGGTGCTGAACAATCTGCGCAACGGTTTGCAGCTGATCGGGCAGTTCTCGGCCGAATTCTCCGGGGCGGTCGATATCGCGGTCGAATTCCTGCCGGTGATCGCACGCAATGCCGGGAAATACGATCAGCAGATCTACAGCCTGCTGGATGTGGTGCTGCCGCAGGCGCATACCTTCGTGCAGCAGCATCAGGGCGACATCACCTCGCTGCTCACCGCGCTGCCGCCGCTGGCCGCGCAGCTACCGCAGGCGGGTGCGAAATGAGGCGCGCGGTCGTCCGGCTGTTGCCGGTGGTCACCGCGGCCGCGCTGGTCCTGACCGGATGCGGGGTGAAGGCCACCGATATCCCGATTCCCGGCACCTACCCCTCCGGCGACACCTACACGGTGCGCATCGAATTCGGGTCGGTGCTGAATCTGCCCGACCGCGCCAAGGTGATCTCCGACGGCGTCGAGGTCGGCATGCTCGACCACATCGAGCTGATCGGGACCACGGCGGTGGCGACGGTGAAGCTGCACACCGACGCCAAACTGTCGAAGTCCACGACGGCGGAGTTGCGGCAGTCCACCATTCTCGGCGACATCCATATCGCGCTGGAAGCGCCCAAGAACGCCAGCAGCACCCTGCTCGGCAATGGCGATGTGATTCCGGTGTCGCAGACCATTCCCGCCACCAATGTCGAGGACATTCTGCGGGCGCTGTCGAACATCATCACCGGCGGGCGGTGGTCCGATATCCAGAAACTGGTGACCGACGTGAATGCCGCGTTCCCGTCGGACTCGGCCGAGTTGGACCGGGTCAACCGGGCGGGCCGGGCGGCGTTGCACGATATGGCCACCCACACCGACGAGCTGAATCGCATTCTCACCTCGGCGCAGCAGATCACCGGGAAGCTCGAATCCGGTCGCGGGGCGGTGGATCGGATCCTCACCCTCGGACCGGATCGGGCCGCCGGATTGTCGGATGTGCTGCTGGCGGTGGTGAACCTGATCATCAGCGGCGGTCCGCTCGCCAAGAATGTCGGCGACCTGGTGCTGCCGCATCTGGGGGACATCCGGTCGATCGTGTCGGTGCTCGCGCCGACCGCGGTGACGGCGGGGTACGCGGACCTGACCCTGGCGGCCAACCTCGACACCTTCCACACGCTGCTGAAGGAGAAGATCATTCCCTTTCTGAACGCGCCGGATGTGAAGGTGCGCAACGTGTCTGCCGCCGACGCGCAGGCCGATCAGCTGATCGGCACGCTGCGCGGGATCGGGATGGTGCCCTGAATGAAGCTCTCACTGTCCGGGCCGGTGTCGATGGTCATGCTGCTGGTGCTGACCTTCGTGTGCGGCAGTTACATGGCCGTCGGGGTGTTGAAGCTGGATCCGCGCCGCCAGAACAACACCGTCACCGTGCTGCTCGACGGGTCGGGCGGGCTGATGAAGACCTCTCAGGTGACGCTGCGCGGCCTGCCCATCGGCAAGGTGCGCGATATCGGTGCGACCTCGCACGGGCTGGCGGTCACCCTCGAATACGACGCCAAGTACCGCATTCCGGTGGACAGCGTCGTGCAGATCGCCAACCTGTCGGCGGCGGGGGAGCAGTTCCTCGACTTCCGGCCGACCGGGACCGCCGGGCCGTTCCTGCGCGACGGCAGCGTGGTGCCCAATCGGCAGGTGCGGGTCGCGACCACCGTCGGGGACGCGCTCGCCGAACTGGATGCCCTGACCGCGCAATTGGATCCGGCCAAGCTGCGGAATCTGGCGACCACGGTGGCCGCCGGGTTCGAGGGCCGCGACGCCGAGGTCGCCAACCTCACCAAGGCGCTGGTCGGCACCGCGAATCTGTTGCGGGACAAGCGCGAAGCCATCGGGCGGCTGTACTCGAACGTGCAGACCCTCGGCGACAAGTTCGATGGGCGCGCACCCATGCTGAGCGCGGCCGCCGGGGATCTCACCACCGCGCTGCCCGAGCTGCTGCACATCATCGCGGCGTTCCAGAACTACTCCTATATCGGCGAGCACATCTTCGACGATCCGATCGGGCCGCTGGTCACCAAGATCGACGAATACCTGCGGCTGATCGGACCCGACCTCGGGCAGATCGCCACCGTCCTGAAACCCGCCACCAGCGTGATCAAACCGCTGCGCGTGGACGCCGGATCGATCGTGGACCTGCTGTCCACGGTGTTCCCCGGCGACGGCGCGGCGCACGTGGGCATCGAGATTCCTCGCTAGAGAGAAGGCAGATCGTGACCGAGACCGAGCAGACCGAGACCGACAAGCCCGACACGCGGGAGACCGTCGAGGAATCTCCGAAGACGGTGTCCCCGAAGGGGATCGGTGAACGACTCAATCCGTTGGTGGCGGCGGCCGCGGCGCTGTTCGCGATCGCGGCCGTGGTGCTGGGGGTGCTGTGGCACAACGCCTCGGGCGACTACGACGCGCTGAAGTCCCGCGATGCCGATCGTGATCGCGCCGCGCAGGTGGCCAAGGACTACACGCTGCGCTCGCTCACCTACGACTACCGCAACCTGCCCGCCTTCTTCGACGGCGTGCAGCGTGGGGCATCGGATCCATTGCGCGACAAGTACACCCAGTTCCACGACACCCTCGCCAAGATCATGACCGATGCCCAGGTGGTGGCCTCCGGCGACGTGGTGGGCACCTCGGTGGAGGCCAAGGGCAATGACCAGTACACGGTCACCGTGTACGCCACCCAGCGCACCCAGAACGTGCAGCAGCCCGAGCCGGCGACGGTGCCGAACCTGCTCGTGGTGACGGTGGCCGGGCGCGACGGCGAGTGGCTGGTGACCGATTACGGCCCCAAGGACGCCGGTGTGAAGGGCGGGGCCGCGAAATAGCCTCGGCACGCATCGGCCGCCCGCCGCAGCGCGAACTCCCCGCGCGCCGCCGCCGGGAGATCATCGAAGCCGCCTACGAGGTGTTCACCGCGCACGGCTACGAGGCCACCGCCATCTCCGAGGTGGCCGCCCGCGCCGGCATCGGCCAGGGCACCGTCTACCGCTACTTCGGCAGCAAACGTGAAATCCTGGACCACGTCATCGATCTCGGCATCGAGAAGGTGACCGACGCCATGCGATTGCACACCGTGTTCGGCGCGGCCGACACCGTGGACGACCTGGTGGCCGCGGTCCGCGCCGCCGTGGCCCGCCTCTACGACCTGCTCGAACGCGAGCCGCGCGTGCTGCGGCTGCTGGTGGTCGAGGCCGGGGCCATCGATCCCGAACTGGCGCACCGCCTGCTCGGCCTGGAGGCCCTCACCGCCTCCCTGATCGCCGCCGAACTCACCCGCGGCCTGGAGGCAGGATGGATCCGTCCCGACATCGATCCGGAAGTGCTGGGCCACACCATCCCCACCCTGGTCGGCCCGTGGCTCATGCGGGAACTGCTGGGGGCGGGCAATCCGGCCATCCGCGACCGCAGCATGACCGCGGTCCTCGCCTACCTCGACCGAACCCTGCGCCCCCTGAGTCCGCCGGCGCCCCCGAGCCCGCCCCCATGACCGCCGCCCCCGACCCGCACCGCGACCGACCCGGCCTGTCCCGAGCCGACCGCCGTCGCGCCGAATTGGTCTCCGCCGCTTACGAACTGGTCGTCGCCCGAGGGTTCCGCTCCATCTCCGTCGACGACATCGCCGCCGCGACGGGCGTCAGCCACGGCACCTTCTACAACTACTTCCCGAACAAGCGCGCCATTCTCGACGCCGTCATCGACCACAGTTTCCTCCACATCCGCGACCTCCTCCTGGGCCCCGAAGGCGACAGCACCCCCACCACCCTGGACGCCTTCTGTGACCGCTACGCCCGGGTCATCGACCGCTGCTACGACCTGGTCGCGACCGAACCCGGTCTGGTGAACTTCTTTCTCCTGGAAGCCTCCTCGATCGACGACGCCGTCCTCGACCGCTGCCTCCGCAATGCCCGCGCCTACGCCGCCGAATCAGTGGCCCGGATCCGCGAGGGCATCGCCCACGGCTACCTCGACCCCACCCTCGACCCCGCCATAGCAGGCGAAGTCCTCCTCTCCCTCCTGGTCTCCGCCCTCCTCTCGGCCCTTCGCGCCGGCACCGACGGCCTCACCCGAACCCGAGTCCGCACCCAACTCGTCGCCTTCCTCCGCACCGCCTTCGGCGGCCCGGGATCTCCTACCACGGTAGGTGAATGAACTCCGCCCGAACGCGGATGCGCAACCCCCGACGCGCACCTATCCTCGGATGATGGTGTGAGGCGGGATCATTCGCGCAGCCGACGCGATCACCGATCGACAGACGGCACACGTCGAAGCGGCCGGCTACGACTACCCCGCCTGGTACGTCCCCCTCGCCGACCTGATCATCTTCGGCGCGGCGATGGTCACGGTCGCGCCGGCCAGTGCGCGTCGCCGCTAGGTCGGAAAGGGGTTGGCGCGGAAGGCGGTCAGGAGCATGGTGGTGAGGTTGTCGAGGTAGGTGGGTTCGGGGGGGATGCCGGTGATGGTCAGTCGCCAGTAGAGGGGGCCCGCGAGGAAGTCCAGGGCGAGGGGGATGTCGAGGTCGTCGGGGAGTTCGCCTCGGGTGATGGCGCGGTGGAGGAGGGTGGTGGCGCGGTCGCGGCGGGTGGTGGCGATGCCGGTGGTGAGGGTGGCGGCCAGGGCTGGTTCGCGGGCGGCTTCGGCCAGGAGGTCGGGGATGATCTTCGAGGCGAGGGGGTGGCGGAGGCCGGCGGCGGCCGCGGTGAGGAAGGCGTGGAGGTCGCCGCGGAGGGAGCCGGTGTCGGGGGTGTCGGCGGCGTCTACGGCGACCTTGGTGATGAGGTCGGTGGCCATGGCTTGTTTGGAGGGCCAGCGGCGGTAGACGGCCGCCTTGCCCGCGCCCGCGCGGCGGGCCACGGCCTCGATGGAGAGGCGTCCGTAGCCGACTGCCGCGAGCTCCTCGAAGAAGGCGGTGGTGAGGGCCTCGGTCAGGTCGTCCTGCAAGACCGGGCCGCCGGAGGTGCGGCGCGGGGGATTGGGCATGTGATCCACGCTAACACGAGACGGAACGGTTGCGTATCGACTGGAACGGCCGTAGCGTTCTCGAAGTAGACGAGACGGAACCGTTCCGGCTCGATGGATTCACCTCCTCCGATCGCATCGAAAGACACCACCATGAACACCGTGGCCCCCATCCTCGTCGACCGCATTCATGACGCCCTCGACACCACCGGCGCCATCGTCGCCGGCATCGGCGACCCGCAGCTCGGCCTGCCCTCGCTCTGCCCCGGCTGGGATGTCCGATTCGAGCTCAACCATCTGGTCGGCGGCGTGCGCGTCTTCGCCGCCGAACTCACCCACACCGACCCCGAGGGCGACCACCATGCCGACTGGCTCGGCACCCGCCACCGCACCGCCTACGCCACCGCCGCGCACCTCGACCGCGCCGCCTGGTCGCGCCCCGGCGCGCTGGACACCACCGTCCGCCTCGGCTTCGGACCGGTGCCCGGCCCCATGGCCGCCCTGATCCACCTGACCGAAATCCTGGTCCACGGCATCGATCTCGCCGTCGTCACCGGACAGCGGCACCTCATCGACGAGCGGCAAGCCGACTACCTGCTCACCGTCATGCAATCCATGGACTTCGACACCTTCCGGCGCCCCGGCATGTTCGGCCCGGCGCGACCGCCGTCCGTCGACGCACCCGCTCACGAGCGGCTGCTGGCCTTCCTCGGCCGGTCTACTTCTGCAACGTGAACTGCATGACGTCGAGGTGGCCGGCGCGGAAGTAGTGGGCGCAGCCGGTGAGGTACTTCCGGTAGCGCTGATAGACCTCTTCGGAGGTGAGGCGGACGGCTTCGGTGTGGTGGGCCTCGAGGGCGGCGGCCCACAGGTCGAGGGTTCTGGCGTAGTGGGGGCGCAGGGACTGGATGCGGGTGGTGCGGAAGCCGACCGCTTCGGCCTCGTGGAGGACCGTGTTGGGTTGGGGGAGTTGGCCGCCGGGGAAGATCTCGCGTTTGACGAAGATGTGGAAGAGGGCGTCCTCACGGGTCACCGGGATCTCGGCGGCGCGCAGGTCGGCGAGGGTGTGGCCGATGATGGTGTGCAGCAGCATGCGGCCGCCGGGCGGGAGCATGCGGTGGCAGCGGGTGAAGAACTCGGGGTAGCGCTGTTTGCGGAAGTGCTCGAAGGCGCCGATGCTGACGATGCGGTCGGCGGTGCCGTCGAATTCCTCCCACCCTTGCAGGCGCACTTCGGCTTCGGAGATGCCCAGATCGCGTAGTTCGGTGCGGACGTACTCGAATTGGTTGCGGCTCAAGGTGAGTCCGATGACGCGCACGCCGTAGGTGAGCACGGCGCGGATCATGGTCGAGCCCCAGCCGCAGCCGACGTCGAGCAGGGTCATGCCGGGTTCGAGCCCCAGCTTGCCGAGCGCCAGATCGATCTTGGCCAGTTGCGCCTCCTCCAACGTCAGGCCCGGGCGTTCGAAGTAGGCACAGCTGTAGGTCATGGAGGGGTCGAGGAACAGCGCGTAGAAGTCGTCGGACAGGTCGTAGTGGGCCTGGACCTGCCGGTAATAGGGCGCGAGCTGGGCCATGGCGGTCTCTCCTGAGGCGTGCGGACGTCGGAGATGTGGACATCCGGACATACGCAGCGACCGGGCCCCAGGTTCTACATCACGGACACACCGCCAACACGCCGCGCTTTTCACTCCGAAATCGCCATTCGACCTCGACGTTACCGTCCCGGCTGCTTTCCTGAAGGGGAGTGCAGCATCGCGTCAGCAAACACAATTCGGAGGGTTGGGGACCGGCCATGCACCGCACCGGACACGAAGAGGTCCATCCTGGCAGGCCGTGGTTGTGGACGATTCTGGTGGGAGCGGTGGTGGTGGGACTGGCCACGTGGTGGATCAGACCGCAGTCGCTGAGCTGCAGCACGGCGGCGCCGACGCCAACGGTCGTCACGCTGCCCGCCGCACCCGCGCCGACTGCGGTTACTCCTCAGCAGATTCGAACCGTGGACACGGAACCGCCTCTGGAGCGGGGCGAGGCCCGGTTCTACGCCTTCGGTCCGGGCGTCGCCTGCTCGCTGCCGGATCTGCCGCCTGACGGCTATTACGTCGGTGTCCCGACCAGCCGATACGACGGTTCCGCCCCGTGCGGCTCCTACGTCGACATCGACGGCCCGCTGGGCAGTGTCCGCGCCCAGGTCGTCGACCGCTGCCCCGGCTGCGGCCCGGACCAATACGACTTGAGCCGTTCGGCGTTCGAGGCGATCGCCGACTCCGTCGACGGCGTCGCGCCGGTCAGGATCAGCACCGTTCGCGACCCGAACCCCGCGCCGGAGTTGTTCTACCGCGTCCAGCAGAGCTCCTCGACCAGCTGGATCGGAATCCTGTTCTCCGGCACCGGCAATCCGCTCGCGCAAGTGGCCTTGCGCCCGGATTCCGGCGGCGACTACCGCCCGATGCGTCGCGGCTACGACAACTACTGGACCGTGTCGGGCATGGGCCGGGGCCCGTTCACCGCCCAGGTGACCGACATCTACGGCCACGTCGCCTATGTCCCGGGGGTATCGATCGAGCCGGGACAGTTGCGCCGCACCGGAATTCACCTCTACGACATCTCGGTCGAGCCGTCCGGCACCCCACTGCCGCCCGCGGCCCCGGTGGTCGTGACCACGGTGGTCGACGCCCCCGCGCCCTGCACGCCGTAACCGGCCGCCGCGCCCGCGGTATGGCATCATCGAGTGAAACGTGTTCCAGTTCGACCGCCGCGACGGTGTGCCGGGAGGCCCTCGATGACGAACCCCAGCTCGGATCCGACCACGCCCGCCGCGCCCCGCCGCGGCCGCCGCCTGTCGCCGCGCATCTCCCGGCTGACCGAGGTGCCGCAGGGCGAGATGGTGGAGCTGCCCGGTCGTGGCGCCACCTACGTGGTGGACCTGCCGGGCCCGGCCGCGGACGCGCCGACGGTCCTGCTGCTGCACGGCATGGCGACCACCGCCATGCTCAACTGGTTCCCCTCGCTGCGTGAGCTGAACGCCCATTACCGGGTGGTCCTGTTCGACCAGCGCTGGCACGGTCACGGAATCCGTTCCGAGCGTTTCGATCTCGACGATCTGGCCGACGACGTGATCGCGGTCGCCGACGCGGTGGGCGTCGAGCGCCCGATCCTGGCGGGCTACTCCATGGGCGGCGTGGTGGCCCAGCTGGCCGCGCACCGGCACCCGGACCGGGTGGGCGGTCTGGTCCTGGCCGCGACCACCTACCGCTTCCAGGAGAAGTGGCGTGAGCGCGCCTTCCATCGGGGCTGGTCGGCGACGGCCGCCCTGTTCTCGGAGTGGTCGTTCCGCCGCGCGGAGCTGCGCCGCGAGAAACTGCCCACGCTGCCGGAGTCCTCGTGGCCGGTGGGCCGGATGGATCGCTGGGCGATGACGGAACTGCGGGCCACCAGCGGCTGGGCGCTCGCGCAGGCGCTCGCGGTGCTGGGGCGGTTCGATGCGTCGGAATGGCTGCCGACGCTGAAGATGCCGACGGCGGTGGTGATCACCACGCGGGATCGGGCGCTGCCCGTCTTCCGTCAGCTGGAGATGGCGAAAGCGATTCCGGGAGCGGAGATCTTCCTCGCCAGGGCGGGCCACGCGGCCTGCGCACTCGAGGCGGACGTCTTTGTCCCGGTGTTCCTCGAGGCCGTGCAGTCGGTGGCGGAGCGGCTCTAGACGGTAGCCACTCGGTTCGGGCTCAGCCCTTTTCGCGCGCGGCCTTGAGCAGCGCGGTGATCACCTCGGGGACGGCGTCGGCGATCGTGTCCACATCGGGGACCAGTTCCTTGCAGGCGATGAAGCCGAAGTCCAGGTGGCCGTTGTTGGAGATCACGGTGGCGGTCAGGCCCGCGCCGTGGAACACCGGTCCGAACGGATACATCGACGACACCCGCACCCCGAGGAAGTACATCGGGAAGTTGGGCCCGGGCACATTGGAGATCACCAGGTTGTGCACCACCGGGTGGTGATCGGCCAGTTTGAGCGAGGAGTACGCCCGCGCGGCGAGCTGGAAGGTGTTGGGCGGGGCGTACTTTCCCCAATCCTGGAGGAAGTCCGCGCCGATCAGGTTGTGCTCCTCCTTGGCTCCGCGATTGTCCTCGGCGATGGCCAGCACCCGCGCGACCGGATCCTCGATCTCGGTGTAGAGCCGGGCGAAGATGGTCGACACCTTGTTGGTGCCCTCCTCGTGGCGTGAGGTGTCGTGGGTGGACACCGGAACCGAGGCGATGAGCGAGGTTTCGGGCAGTTCGTCGTGCAGTTCGAGGTAGCTGCGCAGCGCGCCGCCGACGACGGCCAGCACCACGTCGTTGACCTTCACCCCGAAGGCGGTCTTTATCTCCTTGATATCCGACAACTCGGTCTGTTCGAAGGAGATGGCCCGATGCTGGGTGATTGCCCGATTGAACGGCGTGCGGGGCGCGGTGAACGGCAACGGCATACCGCGGCGGCCGGATTCGCGCCGCCGCTGCACCAGCCCGCCCAGAATGCCGACCGTCTTGGGCACCATGCCGACCATGCCGAGGCGCCCCGGCAGGTTCAGCAGCGCCTCACCGGCGAGCTGTAGATCGGTGGGTTCGGCCTCGACGGTGGTGTCCTCGGCGGGCGGGGTGTAGGTCACGCCCGGCTGCATATCGCACAGGTGCATCATCATGTTGGTGCCGGTGATGCCGTCCACGATGGCGTGGTGGTACTTGGAGACCACCGCCACCCGGCCGTGCGGCAGGCCCTCCACCACCCACATCTCCCACAGCGGGCGGGCGCGGTCGAGGGGGCGTCCGGCGATGTCGGCGGCCAGTTCGGCCAGCCCGCGGTCCCCGGCTCCGCTGGGCAGCGCCAGCCGCCGCACGTGGTAGTCGAGGTCGAAGTTCGAATCCTGTACCCACACGGGGTGATCGAGGTTGAACGGGACCGCGTGCAGCCGCCGCGTCATGGCCGGGATGAGATGTAGCCGCCGGCCGAGTTCGGCCTTGAACGCCTCGTGCTCATAGGTGACCCCGTCGGCGGCGGGGTCGAGTATCAGCAATGCGCAGACGTGCAGGAGTTGGGTGTCTGTTTCGAAATAGAGGAAGCTCGCGTCGAGCCCGGTAAGTCGTTCCATACCAACACACTATGAGAACCGGTTGTATTTTGCGTGCGGTTCGCGGTGTGCTCCGAATCCGGTCCGAGGTCGTTTTGTTGCCCCAAAGTTGCACGTAGATAACAAGTTTCATGCTGAAACGGTTGGGTACCAATCAGGTGTCTCTCCAGTGGAATTCGTTGCCGCCCTTCCGGAGCGTTCTTACCTTGGGTCACATGGTCCGGTGATCGTTCTCTAGTCAATGACAAGAGTCACCGGACTTCTCACAACGACGTGAGAGGTGAGGACGATGGGCGACCGGAAGGTGCTGCTGTCTGGAAGATGGCGTACGGCATGGGGTGTCGCGATCATGCTGACGATCGCGACCGTGTTCGTGCCACAACCGAGTTCCCACGCGCAGGGCTGCGCCGATGTGGACGTCGTAGTGGCCAGGGGCACAGGCGAACCCGGCTGGCTCGGCGATCAGATCGGCGACCCCCTCTTCGGCGTCTTGCAGGACCGGCTGCCCATCTCGATGTCCGCCTACCGCGTGAACTACCCCGCCGACTACAGCTTCGACGTCGGCGCGGGCAGCGCGGATCTGGTGCGGCACTTGACCGTTCGCGCCGCCGCCTGCCCCGGACAGCAGTTCGTCCTGGTCGGCTACTCACAGGGCGCGGCCGTCGTGCAGGCCGCGCTGGGCACCGGCGTGGTGTCCTGGTACCCGGGCCGCGTCCAGCTGCCGCGCTACCTCGGCGACCGGGTGGCGGCGGTCCTGCTCTTCGGTGACCCCGTCCGCGGGCTGGGCTGGAATGTGCCCGGCGAGTTCCTGTCCCGCACGGGGGACTGGTGCGTCGGCGGCGACCCGGTGTGCGGTTCCGGCCTCAATGCCCACGCGCACGTCGCCTACGGCAGTGATCTGGTGGCCGCGGCCAATTTCGCCGCGGACCACATCTGACCCCGGGGAGGGGAAGGGCCCGGCTCCCGGGCGGTCTCGGCGGACCCGCCCGCGAGACCCCGGAGCAGGGCCCGGGTACCCGCGGTTTCGCGGGGCGTCGGGTGTCACGGCACTCGGGGCCTCATCCCACAACGAGCCGCGGGTATCGCACGAGTCGGCCCGGTGCGCTGTCCCGCACCGGGCCGAACTCTGTGTGGTGCTGTTCACCCGGCCTGTCGGATCTGAATACCGTTGCCGGGCAGAATGATTACCAGTTGAGCCCCGGAATCCGGTTGGTGATCCGGGCCGCCGGAGCGGGCAGGCCCATGAGCGGCTGCACGATCGGGGCCAGCGCCAGCAGCGGACTGCGGGCATCGGGCTTGGCGGTGCTCTCCGCCGCGCTCTCACCACTCGCCGTGGTGGATTCGGCGTCCACCGCCGGGTGCCCGGTCTTCGGCTGCGACCGCGCCGCCTTGGACTCGCCGAACATCCGGTAACCCTGGTGCAGGATGGCGCGTTTCACCGACGGCATGACCGTGTCCACGAACTGCGCGAAGGTGCCGATGGGGGTGTCGATGCGGCTGGGCCGGTGCTCGAGCGCCCGCACCACGATGTCGGCGGCCTGATCCGGGCTGTGCACCGGGATCGACTTGTACAGATCGGTCGGCGCGATCATCGCGGTCCGCACCAGCGGCATGCGCACCGAGGTGAAGGTGATTCCGGCGTCGGCGTTCTCGACCGCGGCGATCTCGCTGAAGTTGTCCAGCGCCGACTTGCTCGCCACGTACGCGGCGAAGCGCGGCACCTTGGTCTGCACCGCGATCGAGGAGATGTTCACGAAGTGCCCGAAGCGGCGCTCCCGCATGGACGGCAGCAGCGCCAGGATGAGCCGCACCGCGCCGAAGTAGTTGACCGCCATGGTCCGCTCGAAGTCGTGCATGCGGTCGGTGGAGTTGAGCACCGAACGGCGGATCGAGCGTCCGGCATTGTTGACCACGTAGTCGACGTGCCCGTGATCGGCGAGCACCTGCTTCACCAGCAGCTCCACCGACTTCTCGTCGGTGATGTCGCAGACATACGCCTGCGCCGCACCGCTGTCGGCCCGCACCGCGGCGGCCGCGGCCTCGAGGTCCTCCTCGGTGCGCGCCACCATCAGCACGGTCGCGCCGCGCTTGGCGACGGCGTGCGCGGTGGCCAAACCGATGCCGCTGGACGCGCCGGTGATCAGCACGACCCGGCCGCCGAGGCCGCCGTGGTGGCGGCGGGCGCGGTCGGGGTCGAGGTGGGTGCGCCAGTACGACCACAGGGTCTCGGCGTAGTCCTCGAAGGCCGGGACCTCGACGCCGGTGCCGCGCAGGTGGGCCCGGGTGGATTCGGAGACGAAGGTCGACTCGAAGGCGGTGTGCGGGGCGACCTCGGCGGGAATGCCGAAGCGCTCCAACAGGAAATCGCGCACCGTGGGCACGCCCGGCAGTCCGCCCAGGGCGTGCAGCGCGGTGTGCGAGCCGGGCACGGTGCCGATCGCGGTGGGGGCGCCGGCCGCACGGGCCAGCGCGTTGTAGATCTCGGTGAAGGGCTGGGGTTCCGGGTTGGTCAGGTGGAACGTGCGGCCGATCAGACCCGGCTTGGCGATGAGTTCGAGCATGGCCCCGACCACGTAGTCGACCGGAACGATATTGGTGGAGCCCAGATCCGGGATCGGCACCGGCAGTTCCGACGGCAGCGCGCCCAGTCCGGCGATGGCGGGGAAGAAGTAGTAGGGCCCGTCGATCTTGTCCATCTCGCCGGTGCGGGAGTCGCCGACCACGATGGCCGGGCGGTAGACCCGCCAGCGCAGGTCCGCGGCCTCGCGCACCATCTTCTCGGCTTCGAACTTGGTGCGGTGGTAGGGCGAATGCAGGCCCTGGCCCAGATCGAAGTCGTCCTCGAAGAACTTGCCGCGGTGGTCGCCCGCGACCGCGACCGAGGACACGTGGTGCAGGACCGCGCCGAGTTCGCGGGCCAGCGCGATCACCGAGGCGGTGCCTCGCACATTGGCGGCGTAGGTGACCTCGGGGTCGGCGGTCATGTCGTAGACCGCGCCGAGGTGGATCACGTGGTCGGCGCGGGGCGCGTCGTCGATCAGCCCCAGGTCGGGCGCGGTCAGATCGCCGACCAGCGGGAACACGCGGTCTTCGGCGCCCCAGCCCGCCGCCATCTCGCGCAGCTTGGCCACCGAGGCCTCCCGCGTCAGTGCGTGGACCACGGCTTCCGGGTCGCGTTCCAGCAGTCCGGCGATGAGCCGCCGGCCGAGGAATCCGGTTCCGCCCGTGACGATGTAGGAAGTCATCGTCCCCTCCTTATTACGAACCTGTTGATACCCAACGGGGTTCGTCCGACATGCGTCGGTGGATGCGGACGTTGTGTGATCGGCCCCCTAGCAGAATGTCGGGCCGAGGTAGGAACACCATCGTGCCTAACTGGTCGGTAACTTTACGGTTCCGCGAATTGCCATTCAAGCTGAATGGCCGTTCCGGCCCTGTGTGACTGGTCACCTCGGGGCTATTCGAGTTGATATGTGTAACAACGGGTTTGATGTAACTCGGAGGCGCGTTCGGCAATTCGCGGGCAACTGGTCAATTGTCCTGAGCGGCCGCTCACTTGTTTCGATTGCGAATTGTTTGCGGTTATTCGTTGACGCAACGGACGTCGCCGTCGACCGCTTGGGTCACGATCGTGAAGGGCGGACACTGGCGGAGGTTGCCCCACTCGCCCTCGATGCACGAGTCGTAGGTGTGCGGATCGGAGGTCGGCACGCGGTCGCCGGAATGGCAGCCGCCGCTCACCGGAGTCGCTCCCGCGGAGCCCGCGCCCAGCAGGGGTGCGCTCAACGCGATACCGGTGACAACAATCCCGATTGCCACTCGACGGCGATTCATCGACCTCCACCTTTCCTCGGTGTTACTCATCAGTAGGTACCGAGTTCAGTATGACGATCGGTCTACTACGGAGTGAAGCCGACAAGAGTCACACTTGCCGTGACCGGGGGACGGTCGCCGTCCCGCCATGATCCGAGTCACACGGGAGGCGGGTGCGGGGTCAGCGGCAGCGGCCGCGGAAGGCGTTCAGATCGATGGCCTCGGCCATGGCCTGGTATCCGGCCGGGTTGGGGTGCAGATTGTCGGCGCCGGCGTAGCGGGGCGCGAGGACATCGGGGTTGGCGGGATCGCGCAGGGCGGCGTCGAAATCGATGACGCTGTCGGACAGGGTCTGGGCGCGGATCCACGCATTGACCCGCTGCCGCACCGGCCCGGCGAGGGGCAGCGTGGCGATGCCGTCGGAGAGCGCGTTGCCCGCGGGCATGATCGTGCCGAGGTGCACGGCCAGCCCGGCGGCGTGCAGCTGCGCGATCAGGTCGGTGTAGCCCGCGACCAGCTGGTCGGCATCGACGCCGATCGGGACGCCGAGATCATTGATGCCCTCGAGGATGATGACGTCGGTGACTCCGGCCTTGGCGATGGCGTCGCGCTGCACCCGGCTCACGCCCGCCGGGCCGAACTGCGGGATCAATCCGTCTCGGGTGACCCGGTTTCCGCTGATCCCGGCGTCGACCACGGTGAACGGCAGGCCCGCCTGGTCGATGCGGCGTTGCAGGAAGTCGGGGTAGCGGACATTGCGGTCCACCACGCCCGGGTCCTGCGGCACACTCAGGTAGGTCGCGCCGACATAGCCGTCGGTGATCGAATCCCCGAACGCGACAATGGTCGACGTGGTGCCGGGCGCTTGCACGTCGAGGCCCGACAGGAACGGCATCGAGGTGGTCGGCAGCGGCAGGGCCGCACCGGACGGTTCGTCGGTGGCGTCGCCGGCGAGCGGCAGGCTGTAGTAACTGGTGGCATTGGCGTTGAAGTGCTCGGTGGGCAGCACCGCCAGCCCGGGCGCGTACACGCTCACCGCCAGCGGTTGAAAAGCCTCGAACGTCAACTCGATCGGATCGCTGACCACCTCACCGCCCGCGGGCACCGTGACGCGGGAACTCCCGTCGAAGCTCACCTCCCGCAGCGTCTCGGCGCGAATCGCCGGGCCCGCCGCCTGCTCGGCAAGGGTGACGTGCGCGAATTCGACCGGGACCGGCCGATTCTGGTTGCTCAGATGGATCCGCACCACGGACCCGCCCAGGTGCGGTGTCGCGACCAGCCGGAAGGTCTGTCCGCCCACGTGCGCCTGCGGCACCATCGACGGATCCACCGCCCCGAAGGCGTCCGAGGGCGCGGCCATCCATCCGCTCACCCATTGCGGCGCATCGCATCCCGGTGTCCCGGCTGCGGCCACACCCGCCGGTCCGCCGACCGTCATCGCGGCCACGACCGCGACCGACGCCGCGACACCGGCATTGCGCACACCCCACCCGCGAGACGTCATAGCGACCACCATCACCCGACCGAACTGGACATTTCGGCCAACGTATCGGTCGAAGATCAACCGCGTGGCCGATTCCGGCAATTGACCGTCAGTGTTCGGCGCTCTCCCGGTCGTCGGTCGGGGCCTGGTCCGGTCGCAGCGCGGCGAGGCGGGCCGGGTCGACGAGCAGTGCGATGGCGGTGACGCGGTTGCCGACGACCGCGAACGACATGACCGATCGAGCGGCGCCGTCCGCCCGCCACGAGATGTACCCGGGCAAGCCGTCGACCAGCACCGGCTGGTGGCGGACCACCTCACCGGAGAACATCCGTGCCCGGGTGGCGACGTCGGTGGCCCCGAGCGTGACGAATACGCCGCCGGGGGTGGCCACGGTCAGTTCGACATCGGGATCGAGGACGCGCAGCAGTCCTTCGAAGTCGCCGCCCATCGCGGCGGCGCGAAAGGCCTCGGCCACGGCCCGCTGCTCGCGGCGCGAGGCGACCGGGCGGTCGGTGTCGCGGACCTTGCGGCGCGCGCGGCTGGCGATCATCTTGGTGGCGTCGGCGGATTTACCCAGGATCTGGCCGATTTCGGCGAACGACACCGCGAACATGTCGTGCAGGACGAACGCGAGGCGCTCGCTCGGTCCCAGCGAATCCAGCACCATCAGCAGCGCCAACCCGACCGAATCGGCCACGGCGGCAATATCTCCCGGCTCCGGGCCGTCATCGGCGGTGATCGCGAACGCGGGCGTGCCGTCCTGGGACACCTCGGGCCGCGCCTGCCGCGCACGCAGCGTGTCCAGGCTGATCCGGCCGACGACCGTGGTGAGCCACCCGGCCAGATTGTCGATGGTCGCGGCATCCTGGCGGGCCAGCCGCAGCCAGGCTTCCTGGACCGCGTCCTCGGCGTCGGCGTGCGAGCCGAGCACGCGGAACGCGACCGCCCGCAACCGGTCACGGTGCGCCTCGAACGCCTCGGCCACAGTCCCCGAAGGGGATTCGGCCGTCGAACCGGATTCGGCCATGTCCCTACCGCCCCCGGCGCTGCCGCAGCGAGATCCGGTTGCCGTCGGGATCCACCGCCTCGACGCGAATCCCGAACGGGTAGTCCTCGGGTTCCTCGTCGAGGAACGTCACGCCTCGGCCACGCAGCACCTCGAAGTCCTTCCGCAGGTCATCGGACTCGAGGATAACCGGGCCCGGTGCGAGCACCTCGGATCCGCCGCCTGGCTGCCCGGCGGCGGACGGATGCGACCACAGGATGATCTCCACCGGACTCCCGGGAGCGCGCACGGTCAGGAAGCGGCCGTCGGGACCCGGGTAGTCGCTGTGCTTCTCGAGTCCGAGGCCGTCGGTGTAGAACGCCAGCGCGCGGTCCTGATCGGTCACGTAGACCGTCACGTACATGATGTCGGTCAGCATCCAGTCCTCCATTCATCGGTCGGCGACCGCGTTCGGTCGTCGGTCTTATGACGGAGGCCGCGCCGGGAAGGTAACGCGATCGCCGAGGACCGGAATAACCGCAGGTAGAAAAATCGGTGGGCAGGTGTGGGAGTGGCCTGTTAGCGTGCTGACCACCGTGACATCAGGCGAGGAGGTGAGACCCGTGCACACAGTACCGATGTGGGGGCTCCCCCTCGTGGTCGCGGATGGGCGAACGAACTAGTCGTCGCCGGGAGCGCCTGTCCGAGTAGGCAAATCCCGAAAGGTGACGACCGATGAACACTAATTCTGGAGATATCCGCCGGGTCGAGCTGACGCGGTGGGAAGCCGTCGAGAACGACCAGGTGGTCGGGTGCGGCGAGGTTTCACAACGGCCCGATGGGCGGCTGTTCGTCAGTATCGACGCGTGGCACGACGACGTCTTCGATCAGATCGCGGCGACCATGCTCGCCGCCCTGCGAAGGCCACTGCACACCGTGGTCGACGAGGCGGACGGCGGACTGCTGTCCTGTTGGGGGCGAGCGGGTTTCGTGACCCGGAGGCGGGAGTGGGAGTACCTCGTGCCCAGCGATCCCACGACCACCGGACTGGGGGCCGTGACACCGCCCCCGGACATCACGGTGGTGCCCGCGGGCCGCGCGGAGGAAGAACCCCTGCGCGCCGTGGACCGGTTCATTCGCGATGAGATCGAATCGACGATCGGCTGGCAGGAGATGCCCGCCGAGATCCTGCGTGGGCCCGGCGGCGACACCGTGGTTGATCCGAAGCTGTATGTGGCCGCGGCGCAGGCCGATCGCTACGTCGGACTGCTGCGCGTGGTCCAGGTGACGCGCTTGCCGCGCATCGGACTGATCGCGGTGCGGGCCGATGCGCGGCGTCGCGGCATCGGCCGGGCCATGCTGTCCCGAGCGCTCGGCGCACTGCACGATCGCGGAATACCCACCGCGACAACCGAAGTGAACGAGTCCAACGCGGCGGCCCTGGCGCTGTTCGACAGTGTCGGCGCGCGCCGGGTCGGCGGCAGCCTGGAACTGGTGCTGCGATGACGAGTCCGGGCAAGAAGGGCAAGGGCATCGAGATCGAGGGCACCGTGGTCGAGTGCCTGCGCAATGCCACGTTCACGGTCGAACTGCCCAATGGGCATCAGGTCCTGGCGCACATCAGCGGCAAGATCCGGAAGAACTACATCAAGATCCTGCCCGAGGACCGGGTGCTCGTCGAGCTGAGTCCCTACGACCTCACCCGGGGCCGGATCCTGTTCCGGTACCGGACATAGCGGCACGCGGGGCGGCGCTTCGTCGCCGCCCCGTCGGCTCCGGGGCTATTGCGGCCGGTAGGTGTCCAAGGCGTTGGTGCGGTAGAAGTACTCCGCCTCCTGCTCGGTGGCATCGGAGGTGACGGCCTGATCGATGGTGGTGACCAGTTCGGTGTAGGTCCCCGCCATCGAGTCCACCGGCATGTTGGAGGCGAACATCAGTCGCCGCCAGCCCCACAGCGCCACACTGGATTCCAGCCAGTACTCGACTGTCGGCCAGGACAGGTCGCGGCAGATCAGTCCGAACCCGGACAGTTTGCACAGCCACTGGGTCTCCTTGGCGGCCAGGGAGATCGCGTTGTGCCAGGCGGTGCGGGCCTCGGAGGAGCGGCCCTGCGGGAAGCCCAGATGTTCGAGCACCACCCGCAGATCGGGGTAGCCCGCCAGGAAGTCGATCCAGTCCAGGATCTCGCCGGGCTGGGCGACCAGATCGAAGACCGCGTCGCGTTCCTGCAGCCAGCCCGCGATGGCGTCGGCGGCGGGCGTGTTCGGCGACAGCCCGGCGAAGGCCCGGATGCCGCGTAGCCGCGGGGTGCGGGCCTGCTGGTCGAGATGGTCGATCAGCTCGTCTGTGGGCAGGGTCGGGTCGATGCCGCCGACCAGGGCGAACGGCCGCGGGTCGGCATCGGCGATGCCGTCGGCCCACCGGGTTTCGGCCAGGTATGCGTGCGGCGCGGTGGTCGCGGACACGTGCACCAGCCCGTCCACCCGGATGCCGCCGAGGCCGCGGTCGAAGTCGGCCGGTAGAAAGTTCTGCGCGATCTCGGGTTTTCCGGCATCGACGAACCTCGCCAAACTCGGGTACCAGGCGTGTGCGCTGGTGTCCCACAGGTGCATGTGGGCATCGACGAGGGGGACGGTGGGCATGTTGGCTACTCCTGGACCATGATGACGCCGCCGCTGACGCTATCGAGCGCGATGGCTGTTGCAGATCCATGAATAGTCGGTCAGCGGGAATTGCGCGACACAATGTCGGCGATTCGGGTGCGGAACGCCTCCGGGGAGAAGGTGGCGGCATGCTTGCGAATGGTGTCGGCGTGATAGGCGGCCGGGTCGAAATCGCGCATGGCGCGCGCGAATCCGTCGATCACCGCCGCGTCGTTCCCGGCCGGGACGTGCTCGCCGGAGATGCCGGGCACCACGGTGTCCAGCGCGCCGCCCGCGCCGACCGCGAGCACCGGCGCGCCGCAGGCCATGGCCTCCACCGGGACGATGCCGAAGTCCTCCACGCCCGGCATGAGCAGCGCGCGGCAGCGCCGGTACATGTCGAGCAGGACGTCATCGGACGCCGCGCCGAGGAAGGTGGTCTCCGGGCCGGCCATCGCCTCGAGCTGCTGGCGGTAGCGGCCGTCGCCGAGGATGACCAGGCGCACCCCGGCCCGCTGGGCGGCGGCGATGGCGAGGTCGGGTCGCTTGTAGGGGACCAGGCGGCCCGCGAAGAGGAAGAAGTCCTCGCGCTCGATACTCGGATCGGGGGCGAAACGGGCAACGCGCACCGGCGGATTCACCACCGACGCGGGCAGCCCCCACCAGTCGCGGACCCGATCGGCGACCGCCTGGGAATTGGCGACCACGTGCGCGAGCCGGGGCGCGGCCCGCAGTTCGTTGCGCCGGGCCAGCGCGCCCAGTCCGGTCAGCACGGCCTGCCCGGCCCGGCCTCCCGCCTCGCGGGCCCGGAACGCGCTGTCCCAGGCCCAGCGGGCCGGACTGTGCACGTACGCGATGACCGGTGCGGTGGTGGCGAAGGCGGCCTGGGTCGCGAAGGCGTGATGGCTCACCACGACCGCGTCGTAGGCGTCGTCGAGGGGGAGGGCGCGAAAGGCTCTCGGCGCGAACGGGAGCAGCGGGGCGTGCGAGCGTCGCCCGCCGGCCGTGTAGGCCCGCGACAGCCAGGTGTCGCGCACCAGCTTGCTCGCCGGCGTGGACAGGGCGTATGGGCCGCCCGTGCCGGAAGTCTCGGGGCTCAGTCCCGCGGCCTCCAGCAGTGTGCGGGTGCACCGCGGGTCGGTGATGGGCGCGAAAACCGGTGCGCCGGGCCAGGTCTTCATGAACTCCGCGACCACCGCCTCGGAGCCGCCGTATTCGGTGAAGCGTTCGTGGACCAGCGCGATCCGGGGTGCCGACATCAGAACTCCTCGATCAATCCGCGAGCCGGCGCGGTGCGGCCGTGCGCCGCAGTGCCGGGGCCACCGGCCGCCCGGTGAGCAGCCCCGCGACCGTGCCCTGCTCGAGCGCCTTGCGGTAGGTCTTGGCCGCCGACTGGCAGGCGTCGACGGTGTGGTCGATATCGGCGTCGGTGTGGGCGGCCGAGTTCACGAAGGACTGGCCCAGCACCCCGCGATCCAGCAGTTCCTGCAGGAACAGCGTCCGGAACGGCTGCGACGGAACGCCTTCCGGGTCCCGGGTGAGGAACACCAGGCACGATGGCCGGCCCGCCACCTCCAGATGGTCGGCGATGCCCAGATCGGCGGCGATGGCGTTCACCCCGGCGGCCAGGCGGCGGCCGGACGCCTCCATGCGCGCCACGGGATCACCGTCGCGGTAGGCCTGCACGACGGCCCGGAAGGCCGCCAGCGACGCGGTTTCCGGCCCGTGCGTGGTGGACAGCAGGAACACCCGGTCGGCGTCGGTACGCAGACCGCCGAGTTCCATGTATTCGCGTTTCCCGGCCAGCGCCGAGAGCGGGAAGCCGTTGGCCATGGCCTTGCCCCAGCACGACAGGTCCGGCGCCACGCCGTAGAGCTGTTGCGCCCCACCTGCCGACCAGCGGAACCCGGTGATCATCTCGTCGAAGATCAGCAGGCTGCCGTACCCGTCGCACAGGGCGCGGACGCCTTCGAGGAAGCCCGGCGCGGGATCGGCCAGGGCCGTGGCCTGTTCGAGGATGACGCACGCGATGTCCTCGCCGCGCAGCACGGCTTCCAGCGATTCCAGGTCGTTGTACCGGAACTTCACGGTCGGGGCGGCCGGGATCCCCGCGTTCATCTCCGTCACGCCGATGAACCAGTCGTCCACCGAGAAGAACGGCTGATCGCAGATCGCGACCTTCTCCCGCCCGGTCGCCGCGCGCGCCAGCCGCACGGCCGCGGTGGTCGTGTCGGAGCCGTTCTTGGCGAACTTCACCATGTCCGCGCCCGGCACCAGACTCAGGAAGTCCTCGGCCGCCGCCAGTTCCAGCTCGGTGGGCCGCGAGAAGTTGACGCCGTCGGCGATGGTCCGCGCCACCGCCTCGACCACCGGCGCGAAGCCGTGGCCCAGGGTCACCGAGCGCAGGCCCATGCCGTATTCGACGTACTCGTTGCCGTCGGCGTCCCAGACCCGGGCGCCGTTGCCGCGCACCAGGATCGGGGCCATGTCCTCGGGGTACTGGTCCGCGCCGCGGGCGTAGGTGTGCGCGCCGCCCGGCACCAGGTCGTGCAGGCGCGCCTGCATCGCATTGCTGCGCCGGTAGTCACGCATGGTGATCACCCCCGGCGGTGACGGCCCACAGGTCGTGGTCGCCGCGGTGTCCGTCGAGTCCGGTGTAGCTGCGCATGGTTCCCTCCTTGTGCAGGCCCGCGTCGGCGGCGACGGCGGCGGACGCGGTGTCCGTGGCCGCCACGGCCGTACTGACCCGGAACAGTCCGAGCCTGTCGAAGGCGTAGCCCAGCAGTGCCCGGGTGGCGGCCGTGCGCACGGCGTCGTCGGCGCGGGCGGGATCGGTCCACACGTGGATCCGGGCATTGCGATCGAACAGGTCGAGGTCGAACAGCCGGGCGGTGCCGGCGTAGGCGCCCGCGACGTCGAGGACGAACAGCAGACCGGCGGGGGAGCGGACACCCGCTGCGCTGAGGGCGATTTCGCGTAGCCACGCCGTTCCGCTGCTACCGATTCCGTCGGCGGCCACGGGTCCCGCGTTACGCACCGCGACGGCCCGCATCGGGCCGTCGGCGGGCCGCGCCGAACGCAGCACCACCCCGTCGTGACCGGGCAGCCGCAAGGTCACCGGCCGGGCGGGCAGCAGCTGCTGCGCGGCCCGCCACACCTGCCCGGCGCGATAGCGAGCCTGGACGCCGAAAACCATTGCGGCATCGGGCATTACCGGGTCGGGCAGCGTGTCTTCGGGCTTCCCGGGCGGTGCGGGCGGGGTGCGGTGTTCGAGGGTCCGTTCGGTCCACATCTCGGTGAACCCCTTGGGTGGGATCTCCGCCCGCGTCATCGACCACAGATCGTGATCGGCCCGCGCCCCGCCGACATCGAAGTGCAGCCGCATCCGGCCCTCCCGCACGAACCCGATCTGCACCGCGCCACTGGTGGCGGCCGCGTTCCCCGGCGAGATGGGCGCGTTCACGCGCTCCAAACCGAGTGCGTCGAAGGCGAAGTCGAGGATCAGGCCCGCCGCGATGCCGCCGAAGCCGTGCCGCCCCAGCCGTGCGTCGATCCAGATCCCCATCTCGCCCTGCTTGGCCCGATCGTCGATATTGCCGATCTCCACCTGCCCGGCGAAGCGGCCGTCGATCTCGATGACGGTGGCCACCCGACGTCCGGTGCGGGCATTGGTGGCGGCCTCCAGACACTCACGCACCCAGGCCTTCTCGGTGTGCCGTTCGGCCCAGCACCGGGGCGAGGTGTGCCAGAACGGTTCCAGGAAGGCTCGATCCCGCAGCCGGAGCGCCCGCCACTGCGCGAAGTCGGTGTAGCGCGGCAGCCGCAGCAGCAGCGTGCTGCCGTGTAGTCGCGCCGGTCCCAGACGCAGTGCTGTCGGCGGCCCGCTCACGAGTGTGGCCGCTGCTTTCCCAGCGACGTGGTCTTGACCGCGCCGTCGGTCCCCACCGACATCCGCCAGTACACCCCGGCCGAGTCCTTCAACACGATTCCCCCTTCGCTGCGATCGGAAAGATAAGCCCCACTGTTCAATACGGCCGACAGCACCGTGCCGTCGCGGTCCTGGACCTGGAAGATGTCGGTGCCGGGCTGGAAGGCCTGCGCCACCGTGGTTCCGGCGAAGCGCGCCCCGTGGATCGCCCCGCGCCCGATCACGTGCCAGCCGTCGGGGAAGGACTTGGGGTCCACGTCCTCGAACGACCCGGAGATCAGGTTGATGGCGGTGCCCTCGGCCACGCCCTTGGGATCGACCCGCACCTCGATCGGCGGCGCGTCCAGATCCGGATCGAACTGCACATTGGCCAGATACGGCTGGCGGCAGCGGATCAGGTCCAGGCACACCTTGCGCGCGGCCACCTTGCAGTTGACCAGACCGAACTGGGCGGGTCCGCCCGCCGGGCCGCCGATGGCGAGCGCGGTGTCGGCCCCCTCGAACCACACATTGGTCAGCCACCAGTCATTGGCCGGGCCGTCGACGAAGACATGCTTGTCGGTGGTGCGGGGGTCGTTGTCGGAGACGAATTCCACATTGGCCATCGCCAATCCGGCATTGTGATCGCCGCCGGTGCCGAGCACGCCGATGCGGTTGTTGGTGAGCTTCGACGACGTCACATAGTTCTGGATGCAGGAGGTGACGATCCCGAAGCCGAAATTGTTGATGTCGGAGTTGATGACGGTGGTGCCGCCGGTATTGCGGTCCAGCACCAGTCCGCGCTGCTCCTGGAATCGGGGCGCGTTGTCGCTGAGGTGATTCCCGCGCAGCACCACCGAATCGAAGGTGCAGCGGAAGCACTCCGACAGCCGCACGGCGGTCGCCTTCGTGCCCGAGAAGTAGAAACCCAGGCGGGAGAAGCGGACTCGCTGCTTGCGCTGCAATGCGATGAAGGTGTCGTCGCCGTCGTAGTTGATGGTGGTGACGTCCGCGCCGTCGCCCAGCACCGTCGCGTAGTCCGACAGCGCCGGGAAGCGAGTCAGCTGATATTGACCGGCCGGGATGTAGAGCACCAGCGGGCGGCCGCTCACCGCCGCGGCCTTCTCGAAAGCCTCGGTGTCGTCGGCCTTCCCGTCCCCGACCGCACCGAAGTCCTTCACATTGCGGGCCGAGGGCTGATCGGTGACGTGCGGGGACCGGAACTCGGCGCCGTCCCCGGCATCCCCGCTCGAACACGCTGCCGCCACCGGCAGGATGGCCGCGGCCCCCAGCCCGGCCATGAGCATGCGCCGTCGCCGTACGCCGCCGCTGGTATCGGCCTCGCCGTCCGGTCCCGCCTGGTCGGTCCCCCCGCCGCCCCCGATCACCGCTTCACCAGATCGAGGGGATGGCGGACCAACTCGCCGACGCTCTTGTGCGGCCGCGAGAACACCACGGTCCCGATCATCCGCCTGTTGTCGTGGCCGAAGGTCGCCACCGCGCCGCGCACCTGATTGGAGGTGGTCTGGCCGAGTTCGATCACGCCGATGGTGCCGTCACAGCGCCGCGCCAGCGCGATGGCGTCGGCCGCCGCGGTCACCGGCGCGCACTCCACGATGATGTAGTCGAACTCGCTGCGCAGCTTGGACATGATGTCGGCGAAGCGCTCCGAGTCGAGCAGGTCGGGGGTGCGGAAATCCACGCCACCCAGCGGCAGCACATTGATCCCCACCTCGGGCCAGGGCATGACCGCCGCCGAGGGATTCCCGTTGCTGCGTAACAGATCCGAGAGCCCGGCCGCCGCGGCCGCGGGCGTGCGCCGGGTGGACCCGTGCCCCGTGGTGTCGGCGTCGACCAGCACCACCCGCGCGCCGGTGTCGGCGAAGGTGCGGGCCAGCCCGATCGACACGTCCGGTTCCGACTGCGGGGACAGCGAGGTCAGCAGGAGGCTGACCAGTTCGGGATCCTCGGTGAGCCGGGTCCGCAGCCGCCGGAGCTCCCCGGCAGCGCCGGGCCGTCCGTCGTCCACGATGCCCAGGATCGGCACCGGGAGAAAGGCTTCCAGCTCGGTGGAGGTGCGCACCCGCTTGTCGAGCTTGTCACGCACCACCGCCGCGCCCACGCCCAGCATCAGCCCGGCCAGCACGCCGAGGATGTAGAAGCGCGTTTTCTGCGGGGCGCTGGGCTGGGTCGGGGTCTGCGCCTTGTCGATCACCTCGGCGCGGGCCGCGGGCGCGGCGTCGGTCTGGGTGACCTCGAGCCGCGAGACCAGCGCCCGGAACTGGGAGACCACCTCGTCGGTCAGGGTGCGCGCCCCGGCCGCGGTGGAGTCCTTCACCGTGATGACGATGATCGTGGTGGCCGGGGGCGAGACCGCGGAGATCCGGCCGCGCAGATCGTTCACCGAGGCCTTGAGGCCCAGCTGGTCGTGGACGTAGGTGGCGACGGTGACGGAATTGGCCAGGTCGACGTACGAGCGCACCCGCTGCTGTGCGGCCAGCCCGCCCTGATAGGAGTCGTTGACGGAGGTTCCGGTCGCCATGGACACGTACACCGAACTCGTCGCCGTGTACTCGGTCGGCAGGGTGCTCGCGTAGCCGTAGGCCGCCCCCGTGCAGATCACCACCGCGGCAACGATTATCGGCCAGCGCCGCCGCAGCAGCCGCCAGTAGTCGATCAAACCCATTGCGCTGTCCTCGTTTTCCCGGATGGAACACCGGCCCCCGGCGGCTGCTCCACTCGTCTTCGGAATTCACCAACAACCAGATACGCCGTCCAGGCCAGCACCACGGCCTGCAGATATTTGCCGAGCATCTCGACGGTGCCGAGGATGCCGCGCTCGAACAGCACCGGCACCTCGATCACCGACAAGCCGAGGATGGCCATGGCCAGGTACTTGCTGTAGAGGGCCCGGATCCAGATCAGCAGCAGCACGAACGTGATCGTGACCCCCACCGCCACCCCGATATAGCCGCCCAGCACATACCCCTCGTTGATATTGCCCTCGGCCAGCGACACCTCCACCGTCGACATGTCCACCGACCCGCCGCGCACCTGCTCGGCCCAGGCCGCGCCGGAGCGGAACTTCTCCGCGCCCAGCAGCTGGGTGGGGATCAGACTCTGGAAGGCGTGCACCGCCACCTGCTGCGGCGTGAGCCACGAGTGGGGGCCCGCGAACCAGGCGTCGGTGGCGGCCTCGAGCAGATCGAAGCGACGCAGCATGCTCAGGAACGGGTGCACCACCGCCGGATACTGCGCATCCACCTGCGCCGCTTCGGCTTTGGCGGCGGAATCGGTCTTGAGCGACTGCAGCCAGCCGAAGCCGCCCAGCGCCAGCGCGATGATGCTCAGCACGGCGATCACCGTGCGCCGGGTCCAGCCGGTCATGGCGAAGCGCACGGCGATGGCCAGGGCCGCGCCCATGATCGGCGTCTTGGACTGCACGGTCGCGGTCCACAGCAGTTCACCGCCGACGAGCGCGCCGAGCACCAGCAACGTGGCGCGGCCGGAGTCGCTGCGGAAGAACACGATCAGGCCGACCGCGCCCAGGGTGGCCAGAATGGTGACCAGGTTGATCAGCGGGTTGGGGCTCTCCAGTTCACCGGCCTTGCCGGTGGAGCCGGTCGCGTAGGCGGCCAGCCGGCCCAGGGTGCCGATGCCGTAGAGCAGGAACAGGGTCTGGGTGAAGACCGGGTCCCCCGCGAAAGGCGCTGTGCGCGGCGGGTTCCGCGGCGGCCGCGACCGTACCCACAGGACGTAGGCGATGATCAGGCCCGCGTAGAACCACAGGCCGAAGATCACCGGCTGCAGCACCGCCGCGATGCCGTCGTCGTAGCCGTACTCGTACAGCCGCGGATCGGGCACATTGTCGCCGAAGCCGGGAACGGGTTTGACCCACAGCAGCACCACCGGCCGCGCGATGAACGACAGCGACCAGTGCGCGGTCTGCGCGATGAGGAACACCCGGGCCACCCCGGGCAGGAACATCGCGGCCACAACGATTGTCGCCAGCGCGGCGGCGACCAGGAATACGGCGAACTGAGCGGAGGCCATCACTCTCCCATCACCCCCTTATGTCCGCCGGTCGGCCCGCGGCGTTACCCGGTTCATGCCAGGGCGTCGACGATCTCGCGGGCGCGGTCGGCGTAGCTGTGCGCGCCCGCGACGATCCGGTGATGCCCGGCCTCGGCGACCTTGGCGGCCTGCTCGGGATACTTGGTGCAGCGCCGCAGGATCTCGCGCAGTTCGGCGGGGCCGGAGAAGAGGTAGCACTCGGCGTCGTCCTGGAGCAGTTCGGCGTGCTCGTCGGTGCGCTCGCCGACGAAAAGCCCACCGGCGGCCGGGACTTCGAAGGTGCGGCAGGTGTGGGTGTCGCGGTTGTCGGAGTTCAGCAGCACCAGGTTGGCGGTGACGGCGGCGACGGCCGCGGAAAAGTGCTCGCCGTAGACCGCGCCGCCGACGTCCGCCCCGGTCTGCCACAGCGCGCGCACCCGCCGCCAGCCGGGGCCGCGCAGCAGCATGTCCCCGTGGTGTTCACGGGCCAGCGAGACCAGGAGGTCTTCGCGATCGGGCCGGACCGCGCCGATGAACCCGAGCAGGAATCGGCGCACCGTGCGGCGGGCGGTGACGTGGTGCAGCGCCGGATCATATGCACTACGAACGAATTTCACGTGCTGCGCCCCACGGGCGGTGAGCTCGGGCACGTTGTGCCACTTGGTGGTGACGATGAGGTCCCATGCGGACTCGTGTGCCAGGTATTCCGGGCTGGTGTTGTACGGATTGGAAACGTCATCGGGGCTGTAGTGCACATGCAGACCGGCGCGGGCGCCCAGCAGCCGCTGCTGATCCAGGTGCACGGACTTGAACGCGAACAGCATGTCCGGCGCGAATGCCTGTGCGGCGCTGTCGATCTCGCGGTGCAGGGCCTCCACATCCCAGGGCGCGCGGCGGTGCGCGAACTTCGAGTACACCCACGGCGGCGACAGGCGTGCGGGCAGCGTCACCGCGGTGGTGTCGATGACGACCACCTCGTGCCCGGCCTGCCGGAATCCGTCGGCGAGCGAGCGCGCGTTGCTGCCCACCCAGTCATCCCCGACGAAGAGCACCTTCACGCCACATCCCCTTTGGTCAGCAGTGGGGTGGCCGGTTCGACCGGCCCGTCCCGCCGGGTCCGTTCCCGGACCATGAGCCAGCGCACCCGGATGATGTACCACAGCGCGACACCGAATTCCGCGGAAACGGTGCCATAGACCAGGCTCCACACCGAGCCGGTGCGCATGGCCACCACCAAGGCCGTCGCCGCGACGCAGGTGCCGATGATCGCGCCGATCAGCACGCCCATGGTGTCCTGCTTGACCGGCAGGACGGCGGTGGTCACATACGAGGTGATGGTGGTGGCGGGCAGAATCAGGATCTCCACGCGCAGCAGCGAGATCGCGCCGGTGAAATCGTCGGTGTAGATCAGGTGGATCAGGGTCGGCGCCATGATCCAGACCGCCACCACCGCCAGGCAGGCCAGGGTCACGCAGCCGACGATCATCTGAATCTGATTGCGCCAGAACTGATCGTCGCCGCTGCGCCGGGCCATGCGCGGCAACAGCGCGAAACCGATCGGGTCCAGGGTGGACTGGATGGCGCGGACCAGGCGGTCGCCTGCGGAGTACAGGCCCAGCGACGCCGCCTCGAGCACCGCGCCGTAGACCGCGGCCGAACCCTGGCCGTAGCCGGTGACCAGCAGCCGGGAGGTGAAAATCGGTGCGGCCATCCGCAGTACGGCCGTCACGCCGTAGGGCCGGGCGGGCGGGCCGAACCGGCGGAAGGAATCCCACCAGGTCAGCGAGACGGTGGCGATCGAGGAGATGAGCAGGCACAGCACGGCCATGGACGCGCTCGGGAAACGGGGTAGCAGCCCGACCAGCAGCGCCAGATAGCCGATCCGGCCCACGCCCTGATACATGGTGGAGGTCCCGAACCTGCCCTGGCCGATCAGCAGCCAGTCCTCCGAGACCGACCAGAAGCCGCCGGCGAACAGCCCCAGCAGCACCATGTGCAGTTTGGGGGAGACCCCGACGGTCATGGTGGCCAGCAGGGCCGCGCCGATGATGGTCAGGGTGGTGGCGCGGATGGCGAGATAGGTGCCGCGCAGGCGGTTCACCTCGCGGTGGCCCGGATCGTCCTCGGGGACCTTGGCGGCCAGGAACGAGGTGACGCCGAGGTCGACCACCAGCGAGCCGATGAAGTACGAGGATATGCCGATGGCCAGCAGGCCGGTGCCGTGCGGGCCGAGCATGCGCGCCAGCAGCGGGACCGTCACCAGGGTGATGACGTATTGACCGTACTTGCCGAAGGTCACCAGACCGATGTCGCGGATGATGCCGCCGATGCCGCCCAAGCCCGAGGACTGTTGTTTCCGGTGTTTCCCGGTGTCGGTGGAATGATCCGCGGCGGAATCGGATTCGCCGTCGGCGGGGCGGTACGCGCCCGAGGCGTCGCGCTGCGGGACGATGACGGGCAGCCGGACGGTCGGCGGTTCGACCGGGTCGCCGTAGAAGGTGGGGAGCACCGGTCCCCGCGAGGGGGCCGCGTAGCGGGCGGCGCGGGTCTCCTCGAACGACGCCCGGCCGAACGCGGGCCCGCGGTCGAATCCGCCCGGGCCGCGACCGGTTCCGCTCTCGTACCCGGGCGCGCCGGCGCGGGCGGGCCGGTGCGCGGCCGGCCCGTGGTCGCGGCGTGATTCGTCATGTTCGAAGGCGGTGGCCTGGTGATCGACCTCGGGGATGCGGTGGCGCAGGTGGCGGCGCTGCCGCAACCGGCCCAGCGTGCCGAGACCCTCGATCTGCACGGTGGGCGGGTCGTAGGGGAACGGGTCGGTCGGATCATCCACGACGCCACCGCTTTCCGGGCAGGCCGTTGAGGAAGTCGGTGACGGTCCGGGCCGAGGCGGCCACGTCGAAGTCCCGCGACCGCAGTCGCGCGGCGTCGGCCAGCGTGGTGCGCAGTTCCCGATCGGCGATCAGGCGGTCCAGGGCGCGGGTCAGTTCGGCGCGGTTCCCGGCGGTCACCAGCAGGCCGTTCACGCCCGGGTCGACGATCTCCTCCGGGCCGCCCGGCCGGGTCGCGATGACGGCGCAGCCCGCCCGCATGCCCTCGACCACGACCTGCCCGAACGGCTCGGGCAGCACCGAGCAGTGCACGAGGATATCGGCGTGGCGCAGATAGGATTCCGGGTCGTCCACGTGGCCGGTGAAGGTCACCGGCAAGCCGAGAGCGGTGGCGTGCGTCTCGAGTTCGGCGCGGTAGGACTGCTCGTCGAAGAAGGTGCCGCCGACCAGGAACACTTCGCGCGGAAGGGTTTTCGCATCGGCGAGGGCGCGCAGGAACAGGTCTTGGCCCTTCCACGGGGCGAGGCGGCCGACCACGGCGATGACGGTCTCGGTGGCGGGACGCTGACCCTGCGGGCGCGCGTCGCCGGCGATCCCGGAATCGGCAGCGAATTGCGCTGATTCGTCGCCGACGGGAAATTCGACGCCTGGGTAGGCGACCACGGCCCGGCGGCGCCAGGTGTAGAGCGAGGCCAGGGTGCCGCGGCTGTTGGCGATGACGCCGCGGGCCACCACCCAGCCCAGCACCCGGATGATCAGTGCCAGCGCGCGGCCGAAGTAGTCGCGGGAGATCCGGTCGTGCACATGCCACACCAGCGGCACCCCCGCCCGGCGCGCGGCCACCGCGCCCATGAGCATCGCCTTGGTGCTGCCCGCGACCAGGACCGTGGCCTCCAGTTCGCGCACGGTCGCGCCCAGGGTCCAGCCCAGGCGCAGCAGGCCCGTCGCGCCGACCAGCAGGCTGCGCACCCCGGCCTTGTCGATGGTCATGGCGCGGGAGTCGAAACCATTGCGCACGACGCGGGTTTCGATACCGCGCTCGGCCATCAGCCGCAGCATCGGACCGTCCTCGGTGTACACCACGGCGGTGCGACCGGCCGGCATGGCCGAGACCAGGCGCAGGGTCGCCAGTTCGGCCCCGGACGGGGCCGCGGTGTGTGCCAGGAAGACGGCCGGCGCGTTCATCGAGCGGTGAGCTCCGTATACAGGTCACGGTGTCGCCGAGCCGCGACGGCCCAGGAGAACGTCTCGGCATGGGCGCGGCACTGTTTCGGATCCGGCCGCACACCGTCCAGGGCCGCGACCAGCCGGGCGGCGAGCGCTTCGGCATCGCCCGGCGGGACGATGAGCGAGGGATCCAGGCTCCGGACCGAATCCGGCAGGCCGCCACAGTCGGAGACGACGGGCGGGCGTCCGGCGGCGAGGGATTCGAGGGCGATGAGGCCGAAGCCCTCCAGGGCCAGCGACGGCACCACGGTGAGATCGGCCCGGGTGTAGAGGTCGGTGAGCTCCGCGTCCGACACCGTGCCGGTGAACCGGACGGGGGAGTGCGCGTCGTCACCGAACAGGCGCGTCGCCAGTTCCCGCAATTCGGCCTCGGCGGTACCGGTTCCGACGATCACCAGCCGCGCGTCCGGCTGCCGGGCGGCGACCGCGGACCAGGCGCGGATCAGGACGTCGATGCCCATGCGCCGCTCCAGCCGCCGCACGCACAGCACGATCCCGGAGTTCGCCTCCGGCTCGGTGGCGGTGAAGCGGTCCAGATCGACGCCCGGCGGAATCACCCGGACCCGGTCCGCGCGGATACCGTAGTCGCCGACCAGTAGACGCCGGAAATGGTCGGACAGCACGATGAATCGGTCGGCGCGGGCGTAGCGCAAACGCTCGACGAGATACTTGGCCCGGACCGCGCGCGGACCCTCGCCCGCCATGCGACTCTCGGCGGCCCACGGTCCGTGGAAATGGACCACCAGCGGGTTCCGCACCGCGGCCGGACCGTACAGGCAGAAGTGCCGGTCGATCACGGTGTCGCGGGTGAGCGCGTCCCGATCCAGGAACGCGGTGCGGGCGCGATCGAGGGTGGAGCCGCCCGTCGGTCCCCAGGATCCCGCCCCGGCGGGAGCGTCGCCGAAAGCTCGTGCGCTGAGCGCTATTCCGCGGTCGCGGGCGAGCGCCTCGGCGAGATCGGTGAAGTACCGGTTCAGTCCCCCGTGAGCGGCCGTGAACCACTCCGACCCCGTCATGAACACCCGAATGGGCCGTGTCAAAACCCTCACCCCCGGGTCCGTCACCACCATTCGGACCGACATCCCGATCCGAACGCCCTTGCAGCGCAAGTGTATGCCAATCCGAGGGTGGAGGAGGGCTAACGGACGGCAATCATGCGACTGACCAGTCTAATAGGCAGGAAAGATCAAATCCTGCCGGGGTGGACCGGAACGAATTCCGAATTACGTTGTGACAGAAAATAAGTAATTCGCTTCCATTCGGAAAAGCATCCCGGGTGATTGACGTCCGCGTCGCCGAACGGGATCTGGGTTACGGTGATCGGCGGGAATGATGTGGTCGGAGAGGGCAGGCAGGCTGTGGGGCGCACACTCGCGCAAGGGCAGGTATTCGCGGGGTACACCATCGAACGGCTGCTCGGCGTCGGCGGGATGGGCGAGGTGTACCTCGCCAAGGACCGCGATCTGCCCCGATCGGTCGCACTGAAACTGCTGGCCGCGGGCAAGGCCGACGATCCCGAGGTGCGGGCCCGCTTCCTGCGGGAAGCCGATACCGCCGCGCGGCTGTCGCATCCGAACATCGTCGCGGTGTACGCGCGTGGCAATGACGATCACCGGCTCTGGATGGCCATGCAGTACGTCGAGGGCACCGACGCGGCGGCGATCCTGCGCGACGGCCCGGTGCGCCCGGACCACGCGGTGCGGATCATCGGCGAGACCGCGCGGGCGCTGGACCACGCGCACCGGTCCGGCGTGCTGCACCGCGATGTGAAGCCGGCCAACATCCTGCTGGCCTGGGGGACCGAACAGCAGGTCTTCCTGGCCGATTTCGGGATCGCGAAAGCGGTCGACCACACCAGCACGCTCACCCGCACCGGTGAGATGTACGCCAGCTTCCAGTACGCCGCCCCCGAACAGTTCGAGCTGCGCGGCGACACCGACCACCGCGCGGACGTGTACGCGTTGGGCTGCACGCTGTTCCACATGCTCACCGGGCAGCTGCCGTATCCGGGGGAGAGCACGGCGCAGCTGGTCGCGGCCCACCTGGGCGCGCCGATTCCGCGGCCGAGCCAGGTGCACGGCACCGTGCCCCCGGCCTTCGACGCGGTCATCGAGCGCGCGCTGGCGAAGAACCGCGACCACCGCTTCGGCAGCTGCGGCGAACTGGCCGCGGCGGCCGAGGCGGCGCTCACCGCCACCGACCGGGGGCACGGGCCGTGGGTGCGGCAGGAGGTCCCCGTCACCTTCACCGGGGCGACGACCCAGCCGAGCCCGGCCGGGCAGCCCGGGTCGACGCGGGAGCGGTTCGAGCAGATGCCGACCCAGCTCGGTGCGCGGTCGGGACCGCGCTATCCGGTCGTGGGCGGCAGTGGACCGCACGAAATGGATGGCGCCGCACATCGGTTCGCGACGGGTGCGCCCGCCTCCGGTCGCGGTCGCAAGCGGCTGATCGCGGCCTTCGCGGTCGCGCTCGTGGTGGCCGGTGGCGTCGGCCTCGGATTCGGCACCGGCGCGTTCCGTGCCGTGGTCACCGGCGGTGGCACCTCGATCGGCCGGACGCCGGTGCCCGCGGCCGCGGCCGAGGAGGCCGCGGTCCAAGCCGCCTGTGACTACGGCAAGCTCATGAGCTCCTACGACTACAGCAATGGCGACGGCTGGCAGGCCAAGGTGATCGCCGGGGCGACCGGCCAGTGGAAGTCGCAGGCCCAGACGCTGTTGCCGACCATCCGGCTGCTGCTCGAGAACGACGCCGAGCACACCTGGTCCGACACCGCGGCGTGCACGGTGACCTCCGGCGGCGGAACCCATTACGAGCTGGCGGTGGACATCACCGAGCTGACCGCCGCCACCAAGAACACCCCCGACAAGGCCAAGCATCAGAACATCACCATGTCGATGGATTACGTCGACGGAAAGTGGCTGTGCAGCAAGTGGGTCAGCCCCTTGTTTCCGAGCTGACCGAAATGGTCGTGTGCCCAGTTATGATCTTGCGGGCGAATCGATTTCGCGCTGCGCGGGCCCTTCGTTCGTGTAGCGCGAAGAGCTGGTCGTGCGATAGATTCGCACCGGATTCGTGCTCGGAACGAGCGTCGGAAGGAATCGCGTGGGGAACTCTGGCGCGGGGGATGGTGCCGGGACGTTGAAGGTGCTCGTCGACAACGGCGAGTACTGGCTCCGCAATCGCGGTGACATCGCCATGATGGTGATGACCGTGGAACGACTGCGGGAACAGTGGCCGCACGCCCGCATCGGCATGCTGACCGACGAGCCGCACATCCTGCGCGGGGTGCTGCCGCACGCCGAGCCGGTGGTGGCGCACGCGGGCGGGCCGTGGGGACGCGACGGGCTCGCGGGACGGCTCGAGGAGACCGCCGGGGTGCACGTACTCGGCCCGGCGGCGCTGCGCTGGCGATCGGCCACCGAGGTGCCCAAACACTATCTGCGCGGCGTGAAGAACTGGGCGCGCAAGGAAGTTCACGCGCTCGCCACCGGAACACCCGAGCCCGAACCGGCCGGCATTCCGGAACTACCGCCGGTTCCGGCGGCGCTCGCCGGGGCGGACCTGGTCATCGCCCAGGGCGGCGGGTACATGACCGATGTCGACCTGTATCAGGCGCATCGCACCCTCAACCTGCTCGAAGCCGCTCAGCGCCACGGCATTCCGAATGTCATGATCGGGCAGGGACTGGGCCCCATGCGCGATGCCGACCTGCTGCGCCGCGCGGCCGAGGTGCTGCCGGGAGCGGACCTCATCGCCCTGCGCGAGGGTCGGCGCGGGCCCAAACTGCTGGCCGAGCTCGGTGTGCCCGAGGACAAGATCCTCGTCACCGGCGACGACGCGGTGGAGTTCTCCTACCGGCTGCGCCGCCCGGGCATCGGCACCGATCTGGGCCTGTGCCTGCGGATCTCGGACTACTCCAAGGTGACCGACTCGGCCCGCGACACCCTCGGCGAGGTGTTGCGTCGCGAGGCCGCCGCCCTGAACACCGCGCTCGCCCCGCTCATCATCTCCGAATACGACGACGAGGACCGCCGCCACACGCTGCCGCTGCTCGAGGGCGCCGCCCGGACCCGGCCCGTCATCGGCCGCGCGGGCACCGCCCAGGACGTGGCGCGACAGGTCTCGCGCTGCCGGGTCCTGGTGACCAGCGCCTACCACCTCGCGGTTTTCGCGCTCTCCCAGGGTATTCCGGCCGTGGCTGTAACGGCCTCGCAGTACTACGACGACAAATTCTATGGGTTGGCCGACATGTTCGACGCCGGCACCGACGCCGGGCTGCGCATCGTGCACCTGGACGTGGACAATCTCGACGCCGAATTGACTCGTGCGATTCGCCAGTTGTGGGAGTCCGCGCCCGAGCTGCGGGATACTCTGCAGCAGAAAGCAGTTGAGCAGATCGACGCCGGCCGTGCGGGCCTGGATCGGGTGTTCCGGCTCGTGGCGGGAGGTGAGGGCTCACCCGGCGAACCGGCCGAACCAATTCAGGGGGAATGATGAAGAACCTTTCGGTGTGCGTCCCGGCCTACAACTCCGGCCGCACCCTGGAGACCACGCTGCGCTCGATTCTGGACCAGGACACCGACATCGAGGTCGTCGTCCTGGACAATGCCAGCACCGACGACACCGGCGCCATCGCGAAGTCCTTCGACGACCCGCGGGTGGTCATCCACCGCAATCAGGAAACCCTGCCCATCGGCGAGAACTGGAACAAGGCCGTCTCGCTGACCTCGGGCCGCTTCGTCAAGGTCGTCTGCGCCGACGACATCCTGCTGCCCGGCGCGCTGGACAGGCAACTGGAGATCATGGGCGACAACGGCATCGCCATCTGCTCCTCGAAATTCCAGGTCATCGACGAGCACGGCCTCGTGGAGGAGAGCGATTTGGGCCTGCCCGACCTGCTGGGCCGCCGCGACGCCCGCGCCCTCATGCGCACCATCGTGCACCGCGGCCCCGCCGACTTCGGACCCACCGCCGCCGCCGTCTTCCGCCGCCAGGACTTCGACCGGGTGGGCGGCTTCCGCGGCGACCTGGTCTTCCCCATGGACGTGGACCTGTTCGCCCGCGTCTGCGCCTTCGGCGACTTCATCGGCATGCCGGAAATCCTGGCGGCCTGGCGCAATTCGAGCTTCAACCTGTGCAGCCGGACCTCGACGGTCAGCAAGCTCACCGAGATGCTGCGCTTCCATCACCGGCTGGGGTCGGAGTACCCCGAATACGTCGGCCGCGGCGCGGTGCTCGGTGGGGACTGGCGGCTGGCCCGCGCCGCCGCCGAACGCGTCCGCGTGCGCACCGTCGCCACCGCGCTGCGCCGCCCCGATCTCCTGCACTGAGCGGGGCGAGGCACGCGGACAACGCTGCGCCGCATCATGATCCGATCCGCGGGCCCGGGCGGTCGCGAGGTGCGAGACCGCCCGGACCCGGGGCATCAGATGCGGGCCAGCGGGCCGTAGGCCACCACGGTGTCACCGGCACTGCTCACCAGGCGTACGAACGGGCGGATGGTGGTGGTGCCCAGCACGCCGGTCACGGTGCCGTGGAAGCCGGACATCATGATGCAGCCGTCGGCGCCGGAGACATCGCCGCCCGCCACGTCGACCGACTGGATGCCCGGGCCGAAACCGACGTCGAGCTGCACGCCCAGCGTCGGGATCAGGTTGTAGATGTCGACCTTGGGGCCGTCCCCGCCGATCTCGAGCTCGAGGCCCGGGGTCTGGTACTGGAACGAGATCTTGCCCGACAGCGTGGCCGGGTAGCCCACCTGGTAGCCCATGGTGAGGTGACCGCTCCACGGATCACCGGCGGGCAGGGCCACCGTGAAACAGGCCTTGCCGCTGTGGAACCACTCGCGGGTGAGCGGATTGCCGTCGAGGGGCGGCACGAAATCGATACGGGTGTCCGCCGACAGGGCCTCGACGGTCCGGCCCCGCTGATCGACGATGGAGTTGCTGCCGTCGACGGCCGCGTCGGACGCGCCGCCGCTCAGGACGACGCCGATGGTGCCGGCGATCGCGACGGCCGCCGTGCGCGAGAGCACGGTCTTGGTGTTGCGCATGATAATTCCCATTCCCTCATCAGGTGTTGCTGCGTAATTGCGTACGCTCGCTTGATGATTCCCCTGTGTACTCAGGGCACGGATGAACGTCCACCCGTCCCCCTCGACCGGTGATCTACCCCACGCTGAGACTATCCCACTCGATTACCCTGCGTGTGGCCGCAATCGCATGATCGCGCTCACCGGCCGACGAGTCGCGTGCCCGGCGCCGTCATGCCGCCGCCGGACGAGAGTTGCTGGGTTTCATAGCGATTCCCGCACGTCGATCACCCACTTCCCGTCGAGTTCGGGCCACCGGGAGGAAACCTCGGGGAACAGGTCCGGTAGCGTCAGCAGAACCCGATCCGGCTGCGCCGCAACGAGTTCCGCGGGCGAGATGATCGGGATGTCGGTTCCGGGCATGCGGCGGCCCTGCTTGCCCGGGGAGGCGTCGGCCACCCCGGCCAGCAGCCCGCGGTGCGCGCCCGCGAGATGGAGCAGGGCGACCGCGCGGGAGGCCGCTCCGTAGGCGTAAACGGTGCTGCCGGAAGCATTCTCGGAATCCAGCCAGGCACGCAGGGTGTGCGCCTGGTGGTCGGCGGCCGACTGGAGTCCGCGTACCACGGCCGGGTCCGCGACAGCCGCCTCCGCGACGCGAATTCGGGCGATGGCCGGATCGGCGTCGGCGGGGGCGTGGACCGCGGCCACCAGGACGGTGCCGCCGTAGAGCTCGAAATCCCACGCCGTGACCGCGGCCAAGCCCGCCGACCGCAGCAGGGTACGCAGCGAGTCCATCGAGTAGTAGGCGAAATGCCCGTGCCGCAACGCGTTCCACTGCCCCTGCTCGACGATCGCGCGCAGCGAGTGGAACTGCACCAGCAGCACCCCGCCCGGCGCCGTGGCCGCCGCCCGCCGCGCGAAGGCCGCGCGCTGATCGGGTTCGTGCATGATGCCGAAGCAGTCGATCACCACGTCGGCGGGGTCCGCGGTGACGGAGTAGCCGCGGTCGGTCAGCAGCGGCAGCCAGCTGCCGCCGTGCGGGCTGCCGAACTCGCGCACGGTGCCGCCGCCGGGCAGCCAGCCCCCGGCGGCCACCCGGGACACCGCGTCCGCGGCCTGATCCCGTAGCGCCTGGGGTTCCACGCCGCGCGGTTCGGCGGTGACCGTGTCGTCCTCGGCCAGCTGCGCCAGCCCGCAGCCGGCGCACAGGTCCATGGCCAGCGGATACGCCGCCTCGTCGCCGCCGGACATCGAGTCCAGACTCGGAAAGTCGTCCGCCGCAGGCATTTTCCCGAGATCGAGCACCCGGACCAGTGGGCCGTGCCCGCAGCCGCGGCATCCCCGGGCCGGATCCGTCCGCACGGCCTCCTCCTCCGCCCCGCTCATGGCAGCATGGCCTGGTGCGTATCGAAGCGACCGACCTCGCCGACGTCCTGCTGCTGATCCCGCAACCCTTCCGCGACGATCGCGGCCTGTTCACCCGCACCTTCGACGCCGAGGAGTTCGACGAGCACCTGGGCCGGCCGGGCTCGGCCGCGAGCTTCGTGCAGGACTCGCAGTCGCGCTCGCGCCGGGGCGTGGTGCGCGGAATGCACGGGCGCTCCGGCCGCGGCGAGGCCAAGCTGGTGCGGTGTGCGCACGGCGCCGTGCACGACGTGCTCGTCGATATCCGGCCCGAGTCGCCGACCTTCGGTGTGCGGCAGGCCTTCTTGCTGGACGACGACGACTTCCGGCACCTCTACGTGCCGCCGGGCTTCCTGCACGGCTTCCAGGCCCTCACCGAGGTCGCCGACGTCTGCTACCGGATCGACCGCCCGCACGACCCGGCCGAGGACCTGGGTGTCGCCTATGACGATCCCGACCTGGCCATCGCCTGGCCGCAGCCGGTCACGGTGGTGTCGGAGCGGGACGCGGGTGCGGGATCGTGGCGCGAGCTGCTCGCCGCCCATCACCTCACACCCCGGTCCTGATCCGGCGCAGTTCGTCGTCGAGCACCCCGGCCTCCTTGAGCGACGTCAGGTGCGCCAGGCGGGTGAAGCGCTGGAAGAAGCCCTCCGAGGTGAGCCCGCGCGCGGTGTACTCGCGATACAGCTCGGCCGCGCCGTCGGGAATGCTCCACGCGGCCTCGAAGCCCAGTTCCCTACGGGCGTAACCGAAATCGACGCGGTAGGAACGCGGATCCGCGCCGCTCTCGCCGGTGATGGCCAGCGTGGACTCCGGGACCACGTCGACCACCGCCCGCGCGATCTCCGCGACCGTCAGATTGTTCGTCTCGGCGCCCACGTTGTAGGCACGGCAGTGCACGGCCTCGATCGGGGCGTCCAGGCAGGTGGCGAAGGCGAGCGCGATGTCCTGCGCGTGCACCAGCGGCCGCCACGGCGTGCCGTCGGAGAGGACCTTGACTTCGCCGGTCAGCACCGCGTACCCGACCAGGTTGTTGAGCACGATGTCGGCCCGCAGTCGTGGCGAGAAGCCGAAGGCGGTGGCATTGCGCAGGAACACCGGGGAGAAGCCGGAGTCGGCGATGGCGGCCACATCGTCCTCGACCCGCACCTTGGACTCCGCGTACGGGGTGAGCGGACGCAGCGGCGCGTCCTCGGTCACCAGGCCGTCACCGGCCGCGCCGTACACCGAACACGTCGAGGCGTAGAGGAACCGGCGCACCCCGGCCTCCTTGGCCAGCCGGGCCAGCCGCACCGAGGCGTGATGGTTGATGTCGTAGGTGATCCGGGGCGCCAGCGCGCCCAGCGGATCGTTCGACAGCGCCGCCAGATGCACCACCGCGTCGAACCCGGCGAGCTGATCGACGGTCACCTCGCGCAGATCCACCTCGATGGCGGGCGGCGGGGGCGGAGCGTCGCCCAGCACGCAGTCCGCGAAATAGCCGGTGTCCAAACCGGTTACCTCGTGCCCGGCCTGCTGCAGGAACGGCACCATGACCGTCCCCAGATACCCCTGATGTCCGGTGACGAGCACCCGCATGACTACGCACCTCCGAAAGTGATGACGGCCTTCTCGAGCAGAAACGCCTCGGCGTGCCGGGCGCGGCACTGCACCCCGCGCAGCCGCGAAAGGGCCAGGAAGGACTGCTCATCGAACCAGTCCCGATTGTGTTGCGAGGGATAGTGTTTCAGCAACAGGGCGGCCTTGGTCTCGGCCAGCCCCTCGGCGAGCGGATGGAACACCGCGGGCTGCGGAGTGTCGGTCTCCCACTTGAGTATTTCGTAGCCGAGCACCAGATGGTCGCGAAATTCCCCGGGGGCCAGCTCGGCCAGCAGCCGGTGGTCCTGGTGGGCGTCGCCGCGATGTGGGGCGAAGACCACCTGCGCCGCGCCGTGGCGGGCCAGCGCGGCGACCGCCTGCTTGGCCCGCGCCCAATGCGCGGGGGCGTAGCCGTCGGGGATGTCGAGAATGGTGAGATCGAGTTCCGCTCCCGGACAGAAGGATTCGAGCGCCGCGTGCTCCTCGTCGGCCCGCTCGGTGCCCGCGCCGGTCAGCACCAGCGCCCGCACCCGCAGACCGGGGCGCGCCCGCGCCAGCGTCAGCAGGGTGCCACCCATTCCGATGGCCAGATCATCGCAATGGGCGGCCAGTAGCGCGATCTCGGTGATCGCGCCGGTGTCGAAACCGATCATGCGCCGGGACGCTCCCACACCATCCACGGGCGATCGCCCTGCTGATAGCCGGTGTCGAGCTCGGCGCGCTCCTTGAAGGTGTCGGCGGGCTTCCAGAAGCCGTGATGCTGATACCCGAACAGCCGGCCCTGTCCGGCCAGCGCGCCGCAGGCGTCCTCCACCAGGTCCCCGCCGGGCGGCAGGTGGTCGAAGATCTCCTGGGTCAGCACGAAGTAGCCGCCGTTCTCCCAGATCGGCAGCTGCGAGACCGGGGTGATGTTCTTGACCTCGCCCGCGGAGTTCACGTCCACACAGTGGAAGGAGGACTGCGGCGGCACGATCATCATCGACGCCGCCGCCCCGGAATCCTGGAACTGTTCGATCATCTCGTCCAGTGGGGCATCGGTCAGCACATCGGCGTAGTTGGCCAGGAAGTACGGTTCGCCCTCGAGGTGGCCGCGCACCCGGCGCAGCCGCTCACCGATCGGCGACTCCACCCCGGTGTCGACGAAGGTGATGGTCCAGTCGCTGATGTCGGACTGCAGCAGCTCCACCGTGCCGCCGCGGATGACGAAGTCGTTGGACACCGACTCCTGATAGGTGAGGAAGAAGTTCTTGATGTGGGTGGCCCCGTAGCCCAGGCACAGGACGAAGTCCTTGTGCCCGAAGTGCGCGTAGTAGCGCATCACGTGCCAGATCAGCGGGCGCGGGCCCACCATCTGCATGGGCTTGGGGATGACGTCCTCGGTTCCGTTGCGCATGCGCATGCCGTAACCGCCGCAGAACAGTACGACCTTCACGAGCTTTACCTTTCGGCAGGTGTGGATGCGGCGGCGTCGTCGAGCGTCGCATGATGGAGATGGGGGAGCGGGTAGACGATCTCGCCGCCCCGCTCGAGGACGTGACGCAGTTGCGCGGTGATCTCGCGCTCGAGATTCCACGGCAGCACCAGCACCACCTCGGGGCGATCGGCGTCGATCCGCTCCGGTTCGTGTATCGGGATGCGGGTGCCGGGCGTGAACCGCCCGTGCTTGTAGGGGTTGCGGTCGACCGTGTACTCCAGCAGGTCGGTCCGGATGCCGCAGTAGTTGAGGAGGGTGTTGCCTTTTCCGGGGGCGCCGTAGCCGACCACCCGCTTGCCGGAGGCCTTGGCGTCCAACAGGAATCGCAGCAGATCCTGGCGCACCCGCTCGGTGTCGGGGCGCAGCTCCAGGTAGCCGGCGACCTCGTGCAGCCCGGCGTCGGCCTCGAGGCGCAGGACCTCGGCGACCCGATCGGTGGGGGTGCCCACGCCCTGCGGTCGAGCCCAGATGCGCAGGGAGCCACCGTGTGTGCCGATCAGCTCGCAGTCGACCACCTCGAGTCCCGCGGTGGCCAGGGCGCGCTGGGCGGACAGCAGTGTGTAGTACTGGAAGTGCTCGTGATAGATGGTGTCGAACTGTGCCAGCGCCACCAGGTTCAGGGCATGGTGCACCTCGATCGACAGCCAGCCGTCGTCGGCCATGAGCGCGCGCAGCGAGCGGGTGAAGCCGAGCAGATCCGGGATATGGGCATAGACATTATTGGCTACCACCAGATTTGCCGGTCCGCGCTCGGCCGCCACCCGGGCGGCCAGCTCCTCGTCGAGGAAGCCCGTTTCGGTTGGTACGCCTTTGTTCCGTGCTGCCGCACCGACATTCACCGACGGCTCGATACCCAGGCAGGGGATACCGGCGGCCACCGCGTGCTGCAGGAGATAGCCGTCGTTGCTCGCCACCTCAATTATGAAACAATTGTCGTTCAGTTTTAGCTGTTCGATTGCTTGGTCGACGAAGAGTTTTGCGTGCCGGACCCAGCTGTCCGAGAATGACGAAAAGTAGGCATATTCGGTGAATGTCTCTTCCGGAGTGATCAGAGCCGGAATCTGTAGCAGCAGACAGTTTTCGCAGAGCCGCAGGTGCAGCGGATATGTCGCTTCTGGCAGATCCAGCTCGTCGGCGGTGAGAAACTTCTCGCAGGGCGGCGTGGCGCCTAGATCAAGAACGCTGAGCAATCGATTCGAATCGCAAAGACGGCATTGCACGAAGTTTCCCCACCTTTCACCGAGCCCGGGCTGCCCGCGCAGCGCCGGGTGACCAGTGGGTCGGCTCGGTTCGGCCATACGTTACAACAGGATTGCGCGGCGCTCCGGGGGCCCGACGACGGACCGATAGTGCCAAAACAACTGTAAATTTGCGACCCGCAGAACCCGGCGTCCGGGCGGCAACCCGTCGAGCCTTGCGCCGCAAGGGTTTCGACCAGCTCACACGGTGTGGCTTGCGTAGTTCAACCTGCGATTTTGCGAATAGGGGAAATAGGGGGATCGGTGGGGGGAACCGGTCAGGTTCCTATCCGTTACTTTCCGGAAACGTTGAGGCCGTACGAGATTGGGGGTGTATGACATCCGGGGTGTGTAACATTCGCCTTCTGGCCGCCGAAAGACTCGGCGGCATCATCGGTTGTCATGGTCTGAAAGCCCTTGGGAAACCGGCGTCAGCCTGGTCGTGGAACTGATCAGCGGGGATCGGAACCGAGTTCTCCCGTGGGGGAGGTGCGTTCGTTTCATGTCGTATGAAATTTCTGCCGGTCGCGCCGTGCGCGTGCACCGGCCACCGCGTCCCGAGCCGCGCTCGGATCGTGAACGCTGGCAAGCGGATTACGCCAGTCGGCTATTTATCAGCGACCTGTGCGTACTAATCCTATCCGTCGGTTTCGCCCAGTGGATTCGTTTCGGCGGATCCGGCGCCGAGCCCCCGTTGGCGTCCCAACTTCCACTCGAGGTTCGCTACACGATGGTGTCCGCCGTGCTGGCGCTGGCATGGTCGGTGACGCTGGCCCTCAGCGGCACCCGCTCGCCGCGCGTGATCGGTAGTGGCACAGAGGAATACCGGCGCGTGGTGTCCGCGTCGCTCAAGCTCTTCGGCGGAATAGCTATTGCTTCGCTACTGCTGCGCGTGGATATCGCTCGCGGGTACCTCGCGATCGCCCTGCCGCTCGGCATGGTGTTGCTCATGGTGGAACGGCGGATCTGGCGGCGCTGGGTCGCGGGCCGGCGCGCCCGCGGCGCCTACCGCACCGCCATGCTGGTGGTCGGCAGTCCCGAGGCGGCGCGAGCGATGGTGTCGGCCTTCTCGCTGGACCGCGACTCCGGCTATCAGGTGATCGGGGTCTGCACCCGCGCCGAGGGAGCGCTGGCGGAATCGGTGCTCGAGGTCGGCGGCCGGGAAGTCCCGGTGGTCGCAGGCGATCACGATGTCATCGACGCCGTGCGGCGCACCGGGGCGGACACCGTCGCGGTGACCGCTACGGACAATCTCGGGCCCGCCGACTTCCGCCGCATGGCGTGGGAACTCGACGAACTCGGGGCCGAGCTGATCGTGACGCCCGGCCTGGTCGACATCGCGGGCACCCGGCTCACCCACCGGGTCGTCGCGTCCATGCCGATGCTGCACGTGGAGAAGCCGCAATACGACCGGGCGAAGTCGATTCGCAAGGGCGTGTTCGACTTCTGCTTCGCCGTCACCGCCCTGCTGGCCATCGCGCCCGCGCTGGCCATGATCGCGCTCGCGGTGAAGCTGTCCAGCCGCGGCCCGATCTTCTACCTGTCCGAGCGGATCGGCCGGGACGGGCAACCGTTCCGGATGATCAAGTTCCGCAGCATGTACGCCGACGCCGAATCACACATCACCGCCCTCATCGACAGCAATGGCGGCAACCCGCTGTTCTTCAAGGTCCGCGACGATCCGCGCGTCACCGCCGTCGGCAAGGTGATCCGCAAGTACTCCCTCGACGAACTGCCGCAGTTCTTCAATGTGCTGCGCGGTGAGATGAGCATCGTCGGCCCCCGGCCCCAGGTGCAGCGGGAGGTCGACTCCTACGACGGCGTCATGCGACGGCGTCTGCTGGTGAAGCCGGGCGTCACCGGGCTGTGGCAGGTGAGCGGTCGCTCCGACCTCACGCCCGAGGACGCCATGCGCCTGGATCTGTCCTATGTCGAGAACTGGTCCATGGTGCTGGATCTCCTGCTGATCGCGAAGACGATCGGCGCGGTGACCCGCGGCGAGGGCGCGTACTGAGGCAAGCGACCAATACGTAAGGCGCGCATCGCATCCAGCGGTGCGCGCCTTTCGATTCGTCCCATGGCAGACTCTCTGGAACAGTGACGTACGGGGGAAGGACACGGGAGGATGACGCTTCCAGATCCGGAAGCCGCGCGCGCGATCCTCATCGGAACCGCGCGCTACGCCCCGGATTCCGGCTTCGAATCCTTCCCCGCGGTGGAGCGCAGTCTGCTCGACTTCGCCGAATTCCTGCGTGGCGAAACGGGACTGCCGGCGGATCACATCGATGTGGTTCTCGACCCCGGCGACAGCACGACCATCGCGGCCCGGGTCACCGCCGCCGCTCGCGCCGCGACCGGGCTGCTGCTCGTCTACTACGTCGGCCACGGCGTCGCGGTCGACAACCAGTTGCATCTGACCCACACGGGTTCCCGCTCGGCCGACGCCGATGTCACCGCGCTGCCGTATCCGGTGCTGCGGTCGCGGATCAAGTCCCACGCGCGCGGCCCCGTCGTCGTGATTCTCGACTGCTGCCACAGCGGAAGAGCCTTCGGCCGCGACGTTCTCGCCGGTGAGGGCGAGCCGTTGCGGGAGGCCACCGATATCGACGGCGCGTTCGTCCTCACCGCCACCGACGAGAAGACCAAGTTCGCGCGGGCCACCGGGGGCGGCGGCCGCACCGCCTTCACCGGCATGATGCTCGACACCCTGCGCGCCGGGGTGCCGACGGCCGACCGGTACCTCACCATGACCGTCCTGTTTCGCGAACTTCGCACTCGGCTGCCGGCTGCGAGCATGCCGAAACCGAAGGCGCTGGAACGAGGCACGGCGGGACGAATCGCGCTGGTCGCCAATGCCGGATGGACCGGCCGCACCGAACCCGCCACTCTGCCCGGCATCGGCGATACCCCGTATCGGGCCACCATCCGCGACATCGCGCCCGCGGAGGGCCTGTCCGATCGCGACGCGGAGTTGGCCGAACTCGCCGACTTCTGCGCCGGCGACGAGGCCTACCTGTGGTGGCGGGCCGGACCGTGGGCGGGCAAGACGGCCCTGATGTCCTGGTTCGCCCTGAATCCGCCGCCGGGGGTGCGGGTGGTGGCCTTCTTCATCACCTCGCGCATGGCAGATCAGGACGATCATCGGGCGTTCACCGACGCTGTGCTGGAACAGCTCTCGGCACTGCTGCCGGATCAGGCCGCCACCGTGGCCAGCGCGACCGGGAGCCGGGACGGGCTGCGCCGCCACATGCTCGCGCTGGCCGGCGAACGGGCGGCGGAGGTCGGGCATCGGATCGTGCTGCTGGTCGACGGGCTCGACGAGGATCGCGGCCGGACCAGCATCGCCTCGCTGCTACCGAAGAATCCCGGACCCGGACTCCGGGTCCTCGTCTCCGGGCGGCCCAATCCCGCACTCCCGCTGGATGTTCCCGCTACCCATCCGCTCCGGCACTGCCGCCGCCGCGAACTCGGACCCTCGGCCAAAGCCTTCGACATCCGTGACGCCGCGCAGCTGGAACTGCGGGGGATTCTCGAACGCTCCGACGCCGACCAGCAGATTCTCGGACTGGTGACCGCGGCGCGCGGACTGACCCGCGCCGAGCTCGAGGATCTGACCGGGTGGCCGCCGTTCCGTATCGAGACCATCCTGTCGGGCGTGACCGGGCGCACCTTCCGGGTCCGGTCCAGCCGGTTCGGGTCCGACCACGTGTACCTGCTCGCGCACGAGACCTTGCAACGCGAGGCCGAAGCGACGCTGGGCCGCGCGCTCCTCGCGGACTATCGAAACCGGTTCCACGCCTGGGCCGACCGCTTCCGCGACCGCGGGTGGCCGGTGGAGACGCCGACGTATCTGCTGACGCGATACTTCTCGATGCTGCGCAGGCACGGCGATATGGTGCGGATGACCGAACTCGCCCTCGACACCGCCCGCCACGATCGGCTCCTGCTGCTGTCCGGCAGCGACCAGATCGCGCGGACCGAGATCGCGACCGTGTCGGGTGTCTGGCTCGAACAGCGGGATCCGGACCTGGTCGCGGTCGGCGAACTCGCCCTGCGGCGGCACCGGCTGACTCGGCGCGGGCGCGACATTCCCGCGAAATTGCCTGCCGCACTGGCCGGCATGGGTGAAGTCGTCCGCGCGCGGAGCCTGGCGGACGGCCTGCTGGACCCGCACCGCCGCCTGCGCGCCCGGATCGGCGTCGCCTCGACTCGGTTTCGCCGGGACGATCCGCCGCACAATCGGGCCGTGATCGACTCGCTGCGGGAGTCGGAGACCGCTGTGGTGCGAGACGCGGATCTCGCTCGCCTCGTCGACGCCCTGATCGCCGTCCCCGATATCGAGAGCGCCGAACTACTGGCCGACGAGATCACCACTCCCGTGGAACGGGTTCGGATACTCGCGCAACTGATTCCGGCCTGGCGAGCACTGGGCCGTGAGGACGCGATCTCGGCGGCGAAGACCGAGATCGACCGCCACGTGGTGTGGGCGCGCACCGCGGAACGCGACGAGGTGCTGCGGCCCGCGGTGCGCGCCTACGCGGCGCTGGACGAGCACGACCGCGTCGAGGAGCTGAGCGGAGCCACCGAATCCGTCGGGGTGCGGGTGGTCGCCCTGGCGGCGATCACGCGTTCCCTCGTCTCGCAGGGCGACGCCGAATCCGCTGCCCGCCACATGCGGTCGATCCGGTCCGAGCTTGCGCCGATCAGCAGCAAAGTGGTCCGGTCGCACACGCTGGCCGCCATCGCCGAGGATCTCGTCGCGGCCGGATTCGCCGAAGTGCTGCGTGCGGAGGCCGATGCCGTGCTGATCGACATCGAGGCCTGGCAGGCCCAGCTGGAGGCGTCGGACACCGGGTTCGACGCCGCGTTCAACGACGCGATCAGCGGAATCGCCGACTATCCCTGGGGTCATATCGAGGCCGCGGTCGTGCAGCTGGCCGAGTGCCTCGTCGCGCTCGGGAACGCCGACCGCGTGCTCGCGCTGGCGCGTCGATTCACCCGGGGGACAGGCGGACTCGAGGTGGCGGTCCGAGCGGTGACCGCCCTGCTCGCGGCGGATCGGACGGCCGACGCCCGGCGGCTGGCCGCGGAGATCGAACTCCGCGCGTACCAGAGCATCGACCCGCGCGAGCGTGACCTGGTCCTGTACACGATGGTGCGGGCGCTGGCGGTCGCCGGGGAATGGACGCGCGCTGTCGCGGTGGCCGATCGGATCGATGGCGACGACCACCGGATCCTGGCCTTCACCTATCTCGGGACGCGGTCCGCCGAATCCGCGCCCAGCGGAGGCGTTTTCCTCGAACGAGCGATGAGTGCGATGCGCGTCGGGACCGCGTTGCCGAACGGCGGCTACCTGAGGACCGACCGGTCATTTCTCACCGTGCTCTTCGCCACCGACTGGCTCGGCTCGGCGGCGCCGGAGTCGAGCACCCCGCTGGCCGACGTGGTCCGCGCGCTGCTGGCCGGGGCGGCGGTCGAGCGGGTGCGCGAGCTGACCGACCACCTCATCCTGATGTACCACGGCTCGCTCGATCCGGTGGACGGGCTGGCTCCGGGGCTGGGCCGCCTCGCGGTGCTGCTGGCCGAGACCGGTCAGCTCGCCATGGCCCGCGAGCTGATCGACGGAATCACCCTGCTCCCGGTGTGGTTGACCTCGCGGATGAGCGCGGGCGCGGGCATCTGGAGCGAACCCGCCACCGTCGCGGAGCTGATCGACGATGCCGAGCAGATCGCGGTGGCGCTGCGGATCATGGTCGAGGAAGGCGGCAGCGAACTCGCCGCCCTGGTCGCCGCGCTGGTGCGCCAGGACGCCGACCGGGCCGCGGCCGCACGCGATTCACCGGACCTGCTGACAAATCGTGTGGTGAGCGCTCTGTTCTCGGCGGCGCTCAGCGATGCCGACGCCGTGACCAGACTGCTGACGAGCCGATGGATGACCCCCCTCGGCGAACAACGCGTGCTGTCGATGCTCGCGAGCTCGACTGCCCGCGCCGGCGCGGTGGACCGGGCGCTGGCGGTCGCCGAACAACTCACCGACGACCTCGCCCGATCCGTCGCGTACCGGGAGATCCTGGCCGCGCAGGTGAAGGCGGGACGCGAGCCCAACGTGCTGACCCGCCGCCATTCGATTCCGGTGATCGGAGAACGCATTCATGCCATGGCGCAGGTGATTCCGGCGCTGACCGACGGTGGCCGATCGGAGCGCTCGAAGACGGCGCTGGCCGCCGCCACCCAGCTGCTCGCGCAGCTGCCCCCGGACGAGGTACGGGACCGCGCGGCCGCCCGGCTGGTCGATGCCGCGCTCGCCATCGGCGAACTCGACCAGGCCGTCGAACTCGCCCGGGGCACCACCCGCGATCTGCGCGGCGAACTCCTCACCCGGATCGCCGACGGTCTGGTCCGCGCCTACCCCGACGTGCCGCCCGCCGACCAGGGCTTCGCCCGTCGCCGTATCCGCCGCCTCCTCGCCGAGGCGTGGAGCGTGGCCCCCTGGTCCTCGGTGCTGGACACCGTGGCCCGGTTCGATCCGGTCCTGCTGGTCGGCATCACCGACGAGGCGCTGCGACTGGACTCGCTGGAACGCATGACCACTCGGTGAACGGCGATCAGTATCCGGCGCGCGGGGTCAGTTCGACGACGGGAATCACTCGGGCCGTGCGCTTCTGGTAGGTGGCGTACCCGGGGTAGGCCTCCAGGATCTGGGGCCAGCGGGCCTCGCGTTCGGCGGCGGACAGGACACGAGCCGTCATGGACTGCGAAGGACCGTGCTGGAAGGACACTTCCACCGACGGGTTGGCGGACAGGTTGTGGAACCAGGCCGGCGAGATGTCGTCGCCGCCGCGTGAGGCCACGAGCAGGTAGCGGGGTCCGTCCACGATCGGGACGGTCAGCACGACGGTGTGCGAGCGGCCGGTGCGCCGGCCGGTGGTGGTGAGGGTCAGGGTGGGCATGTTCTTGAAGCGGGTGCCGAACCGGCCGCCGCTGAGGTCGAGCAGGCGGCGGTGCAGCGTGGTCGAGGTCTTCAGGAACAGTTCGGTGGCGGTGCGGTGGAGGTCGGGCACGGCGGGCTCCTCGGTCGGTGGGACGGTCGGGAACAACGATCGAGCCACCCACTAGTAGACGACCAGTGACCGGTCAGTGGCCGAGGCGCGCCCGGGCGACGGTCATCCACCCGGGGTTTCCGCACGCCTGCGCGATTGCGAGGGCGGCGCGGTGGTGCTCGGCGGCCAGGGCGGCCTCGCCGCGCCGCGCCGCCAGATCGCCGAGCACGGTATCGACAGGACCGACGACATACGCGCCGGTGTCGGCGCCGCCCAGTCGACCCCGGTAGACCAGCAGGTCGGTGTAGGTCTCCGCCACCTCGCGCGGCGTGCCCAACTCCGCGACCACCATGCCGCGCAAGGTGAGGAAGAACGAGCGGAACCGGTCGTGGCGGACCGGTTGCGCTCGGCGCCACATCGATTCGGCGGCCGAGCGCTCACCGGCGGCGAGCAGCACGAGCACATGGAAATCCACGACGGCGTCCAACGACACCGCGTCGGCCTGCTCGATGAACGTCGTGATCGCCGGCGCCAGCTCACCCAGCCGCCCGCGGCCCAGATAGACCGTGAAAATGGCCATCAGCACGATGCCGTCCGCATTGAGAATGCCCGCGCCGGTGAGCAATTCACCGGCACGGAAATACTGGCGCTCGGCGTCGTCGGGGTCACCGGCGGCCAGCGCCAACAGCCCGCGGGCCATCGTGTTGGCCAGCTGGGCCTGCCGCCATTGATAGCGGTCGGCCGTCACCGTGGTCGCCCCGAGATGCTCGCGGGCCGCGGCCAGGTCTCCGACGGAGGCGGCGGCTTGCAGCGCGATGGTGTGGCCCAGCAGCTGATACGTGTGGTCGCCGGTGCGCTGCCCGACCTCGATCAGCTCGGCGCCCAGCGCGCCGCGATCCGGGGTGTCGTACAACGAGGCCCGGGCCTGAAGCACCGGTGCGAGCAGGGTGTCGTCGCCCAGTTCACGGGCGATCGCCTCGGCCTCGGCCGCCGCCGGGCTCGCCTGTTCGCCTGCCTCGCCACCGATCTCGTCGACCAGCGCCACCAGCAATCGGCAGCGGTCGGCCGGGGACAGGCCGGGTAGACGCAGCGCGTTCTCCAACCTGGCGACGATCGGGTGCTCGACCACGCCGTATTGCCGGTTCATCCACGGGGTCGGCGCGTCCCAGGCGGTGAAGGCCCGCACCACCAGGTCCGGACGATCGGCATCCTCGGCCAGGCGCACCGCGTGGTCACGGGCGGCGCGCGCGGCGAGCGCGGACCCGGCGGAGAGGTGATCGTGACCGGCTCTGCCCAGCAAGGCGATTCGCTCGTCGACGGTCTCGTGGCGGGGGAGTCGCTCCAGCGCGGCGACCGCGCGTTCGTAACCGGTCGCGGCGACGTCGTAGGCGAAACGCCGCTCGGCTCGTTCGGCGGCGGCCACCGCGTAGCGGGCGGCCCGCCGCGCCGTCTCCGGGGTCACCGATTCGCCGAAGTGGTGGGCCAGGGCGGTCAGATCGTCCGGGGCGATCTCCTCGAGGGCGGCCCCGATCCGGCGATGCCAGCGGTCGCGGCGTACCCGCGACAGGTCCCCGAGCAGGGTGTCGCGGACCAGGACGTGGGTGAAACGGGCACGGCCACTGGCGGGTTCGTCGAGCAGACCGGCCACGCTGCCCGCCTCGACCGCGTTGAGCACGTCCTCCTCACCCACCTCCGCGGCCCGCAACAGCACCGCGAGATCGAACTCCCGGCCGATCACCGCGGCCAGGCGCAGCAGCGCCACATCGGTCTCCGGTAGGCGGGACAGTCTGCGGCGCAGCACATCTCGCACGCCCTCGGGCACCTCGGACGCGGCGACCAGTTCGCCTTCGCTGCGCAGCAGGCGTGCCGTCTCGGTGAGGTAGAACGGGTTGCCGCCGGTGCGTTCGTGCAGCGTCGCCAGCACCGAGTCCGCCGGGGCGCTGCCGGTCAGCGCGGTGACGAGCCGGGCGCTGTCCGCGATATCCAGGCCGCGCAGCTGGATTCGCGCACGGATCGTGGTCGCGAGACCGGCCAGGGCCTGCGTCAGCGCGGGCGGCGCCTCGTCGGGCCGGTAGCCGATCACGACGAACACCGGCGCGCGGGTGGCCGCCGCGGCGAGCAGGGCCGCGGTCTCGGCATCACAGCGGTGGACGTCGTCGAAGAGAATCGCCAGCGGTCCCTCGGCCGCGACGGCGGTCAGGTAGTCGCACACCGCACGGTGCAGCAGGAACCGGCCGTGCGCGCGGTCGGCCTCGGGTGCGCCCGCGGCGTCGGTGAGCAGGGGAGCCAGAGCGGGCGCGAGCCCGGCCGGGTCGTGCTCGGCGGCCAGGGCGCGCAGGATCTCGACCCAGGGCCACGCCGAAGGCGCGGCCTCGTCCTCGGGGCAATGACCCAGCACCACGCGATAACCCCCGTCCCGCAGGTCGTCGCGCAGCCGGCGCAGCAGCGAGGACTTGCCGCTGCCCGCCTCACCCACCACGGTCGCCGTCCGCGGACCGGGAGACCCGGCGGCCGCGTGCAGTGTCGCGAGTTCGGTTGCCCGACCGAGGAACTCGGGGGCGACCGGACCCGGAACCGGATCGCGCGGCGGCGCGGGGACAGCGATCACCTGCTCCTGCACGGGGATTCGCTGGGCGAGGATGTCGGATTCGAGCCGGGCCAGCGCCGGTCCCGGATCGATGCCCAATTCCTCGGCGAGCACCTCGCGGGCCTGCCGCAGCGCCGCGAGCGCGTCGGCTTGGCGGCCCGCGCGATACCGGGCCAGCGCGGTGAGCCGCCACGCCTCCTCCCGCAACGGATGCTCCCGGCACAGCACCTCGGCCTCGGCCGCCGCCAGCGCCGGTTCGTCCTGTTCGAGCAGTGCCACGGCGAGCTGTTCCCGCGCGCTCAACCGCAGCTCCTCGAGTCGCACGGCCTCCGCGTTCGCCCAGGATTCCTGCGCGAACGCGCCGTACGCCGGACCCTGCCACGCTGCCAGCGCCCGTTCGAGCGCGCGCCGGCGTTCGCGCGGATCGTCCAGTCGCGCAGCCGCGTTCAGGTCGGCGCCGAACGCCCAGGCGTCCACCTCGGCGGTGTCGAGTCGCAGCGCGTACCCGGGAGCGCGGCTGATCAGCACCGTCGCCGGTGTCCGCGGTGCGCGATTCGGTTCCAGCAGTCGCCGCAGATTGGAGACGTACGCCTGGAGTGAGCCCAGCGCCCGCGGCGGCGGCTCGCCGCGCCACAGGTCATCGATCAACCGATCGACCGGCACCACGTCGCCCCCGGCGACCAGCAGTCGCGCCAGCACCCCGCGTTGCCGCGGCCCGCCGAGATCGAGTTCCCCGCGCTCGCCGGTCGCGGTCAGTGCACCGAGTACCCGAATACGAACCATGATCGCGTAAGTCTAGGACGGCCGCCCCTGGTCCGCCTCGAGTCGATTCCAAGCGCGCCGAAGCATTCTCGGCGCAGTCACCGACCTCGACAGGAGCAGCCATGAGCACCGACCTCGCGCAGACCCGGCCCGACACCTACGACATGGTGGTCGTGCACAACGCCTTTCGCCGCCACTTCCGCGCCCTGCCCGCCCTGGCGGCCGGCGTCGCCCCGGGCGATGTCGAGCGCGCCCGCGTCCTGGCCGACTTCCTGGCCGAACTCGGCACCGGGCTGCACAGCCATCACACCGGCGAGGACGAACTGATGTGGCCGCTGCTGCTCGAACGCGCCCCGATGGCCGCCGCGCTGATCCTGCGCCTCGAGGAACAGCACGAACGCATCGCCGAACTCTCGACCCGCGCGCAGCGCGACGCCGCCGAGTTCGCCGCGGCCGCCGAGCCCGCCGCGCGAGATCGGTTCGCCGCCACCGCCGCCGCGCTCGCGGCCGCGTTGGACGAGCACCTCGCCGAGGAGGAGACTCACATCCTGTCGGTCGTCGAGCAGGTCATGACCGTGCCGGAGTGGCGGGCGCTCGGCGAACGCGGGCGCGCGCACATGCCCAAGGATCGCCAGCTGGTCTTCCTCGGCTTCCTCCTGCACGCCGCTTCGGCGCCCGATCGGCGCAAGGTTCTCGCGGAGCTCCCGCGCACCGCGCGCCTGGCGTGGCGGCTGCTCGGCCGCCGCACCTTCGATCGGGAGTATCGCCAGGTCTACGGCACCGAGCCGAACTGGTGACAGATCAAATGAACGCTATTTAGTAATACGTGTTCACAAACCGGCCTGTGGTGTGGTTCACTCGACGTCGAACGTGTTCCAAAGGAGGTTCCGTGTCCGCGCCGTCCATTCCCAACGGTTTCGACTTCACCAACCCCGACCTGCTGGCCGAGCGCCTGCCGGTCGAGGAGTTCGCAGCTCTTCGCAAGCAAGCCGCTCCGTTCTGGGTGCCGCAGGCCGATGGCCTGACCGGCTTCGACGACGGCGGCTACTGGGCCATCTCCCAGATGGATGACATCAAGGAGATCTCCAAGAACCCCGAGCAGTTCTCCTCCGAGGAGAACACCGCGGTCATCCGCTTCTACGGCGACATCGCCCGCGAAGAGATCGAGGTGCAGCGCTACCTGCTGCTGAACATGGACCCGCCCAAGCACACCAAGCTGCGCCGCATCATCTCCAAGGGCTTCACCCCGCGCGCCATCGAGTCGCTGCGCAACGCCCTGCGCGAGCGCGCCGAGCGAATCGTGCACGAGGCCAAGAAGAACGGCTCGGGCAACTTCGTCGAGCAGGTCGCCTGTGAGCTGCCGCTGCAGGCCATCGCCGAGCTGATCGGCATCCCGCAGGAAGACCGCGGCAAGATCTTCGACTGGTCGAACCAGATGATCGGTTACGACGACCCGGAGTTCAACGGTGACCACAAGGTCGCCACCGCCGAGGTCATGGGCTACACCTACAACCTCGCCGAGCAGCGTCGCGCCTGCCCGATGGACGACATCGCCTCCACGCTGCTGCACGCCGACCTCGACGGCGAGTCGATGGCCTCGGACGAGTTCGCCTGGTTCATGATCCTGCTGTCGGTGGCCGGCAACGAGACCACCCGCAACGCCACCACGCACGGCATGAAGGCGTTCGTGGACAACCCGGACCAGTGGGAGATCTACAAGGAGCAGCGTCCGCGCACCGCTCCCGACGAGATCGTCCGCTGGGCCACCCCGGTCATCGCCTTCCAGCGCACCGCGACCGAGGACCTGGAGCTGTCGGGCGCCTCGATCAAGAAGGGGCAACGCATCGGAATGTTCTACAGCGCGGCCAACTTCGACGAGAACCACTTCGAGGACCCGTACAAGTTCAACGTGCTGCGCAACCCGAACCCGCACGTCGGCTTCGGCGGCACCGGCACCCACTACTGCGTGGGCGCCAACCTGGCCCGGCTGCAGCTGGATCTGATCTTCAACGCGATCGCCGACGTGATGCCGAACATCCGCCAGATCTCCGAGCCGGTCCGCCTGCGCTCCAGCTGGCTCAACGGCATCAAGAGCTGGGAAGTCGCCTACGAGTGAGCGATCAGGCCCCGGACGCGGTAACTTTTGATACCCCATCCGGGGCCCTGCTCGTTTCAACATTGGAGTCAACCATGAGTGAACCTCGCCGACGCGGACGAGCGCCGGCGGTCAGCGACGCCGATATCCGGCGCGTCGCGCGGTCACTACTGGTCGACCACGGCCCGGACGCGATCACGCTCCGGGCCATCGCCCGTGAACTGGGCATCACCGCCCCCGCGCTGTACCGCTATTACGAATCGCGCGACGACCTGGTCGCCGCCGTCCGCACCGACGTCTGCCTCGACCTGGCCAAGGACCTCGAGGCGTCGGTGGAGGGCCTGCCCGACGATGCCGGGGTCCGCTTCTTCGCCATCTGCCGCGGTTTCCGCCGCTGGGCGCTGGCCCACTCGCGTGAATTCACCCTGGTCTTCGCTTCCCCGGTCGCCGCCGGAATCACCAGCGCCATGCAGCAATTCGGCGAACCGGTCGGCCGTATCTTCCTCGGGGCCGCGGGTCGTTTGCTCACCGACTACCAGGTCGTGACCACCCCCACCGAGCTGATCCCGCCGGAACTGCGCGACGACCTGATCACCTTCCAGACGGAACTGCTTCGCGTGCTGGCGGATTCGGGCCAGAAGTTCCCCGCCGAGAAACTCGACCTCGGCGTCAGCTACGTCATGATCCAGTTCTGGGCCCGCCTCTACGGCCACGTCACCCTCGAGGTCTTCGGCAACTACCCGATCCAGATCTCGCACCCCGACGTGCTGTTCGACTCCACCCTGGCCGATATCGGCCGCGGCATCGGCCTCGTCGCGCGCTGACCCGGCGTCGCGAACCGTGGTGGCCCGCAACCGATCCGGTGACGGGCCGCCGGGGCGATCGCGGCTCGATCAGGCCAGCATCTTGGCTTTTAGCGCGGCGATGTCGGCCGCGGTCAGCTCGAGGCCGTTGCTCACGTAGTTGGCGAAGCTGCCGTAGGACTTGTTCGCCTGGTCGAAGGCCGAGTCGAGCTCGGCGGCGGTCACGCCATTGTTCACGTCGCCGGGGGCGGCGTTGCGGTAGAAGCTCGACAGCATGAAGTCGTAGTACACGGTGTCCTTGTCGACACCCAGCAGGGTCAGCAACACCGCGCCCGCCCAGCCGGTGCGGTCCTTGCCCGCCGTGCAGTGGAACAGGACGCCGCCGTTGTTGTACGCGATATCGCGGAGGACGTCGGCGAAGCCGGCGTTCGCGCCCGGCGAGGTGATGAACTGCGGGTACGCGTTCGCGGCCGACGACGCCGTGCTCAACCCCGCCAGCGGCGAGGCCCCGCCCATGATGTCGTCGTGGTGTTCGGCCGCCCCGGCGGGGATCTTGTCCGCGCCGTTGAGCAGCTGTTCGTAGTTGGTGCGCAGATCGTGCACCGAGACCACATTGTGCGCGGCCAGCGCGGCCACATCGGCGGTGGTCGCCGAACCCAGTGCGGCGGTGCGGAACACCAGATTGGTGCGGACGGTGTGACCGTCCGCAGTCCGATAACCGCCCACGTCGCGGGCATTCTGCACACCGGAGAGGTTCAACGAGCGCGCGACCGGATCGAGCAGCACATTGGCGGTCGCCACCGGCGGATCGACCGCGAGCGCCAGACCCGGCGAGACCCCGAAGGTCAAGGCGGCGGCCAAAATCGCGGTCACACCGAGCATGCGAGGTCGAATCATGAGGTATTCCCTTCGATAGAACGTCCCGGCACCCGCCGGTGCGTACAACACCGGGCCAGGACAGCCGGGAGCTTAGCTGACGCTGTGTCTATCGAATGGATACTTCGTTAGCGAATATCGGGTGTGGCTGAAAAGGTCAGACGCTGAGGCGCGAACCTCCCGCCGCGCCGACCATTTCGGCCACCGGGGGCTCGGCGGGGGTCGGTTCGTCCTCCAGGATCGGTTCGCTCAAGCCGATGCGCTGCTGGATGCGCTTCATCCAGGCTGGGGCCCACCAGCAGCGGTCGCCCAGCAGCTTCATCACCGCCGGGACCAGCATCATGCGCAGGACCGTGGCGTCGATGACGAGGGCCGCGATCATGCCGTAGGCGATGTACTGCATGAGGACCAGGTCGGAGAAGGCGAAGGCGCCGGTCACGACCAACAGGATCAGCGCCGCCGCGGTGATGATGCGGCCGGTGTGGGCGGTGCCGGAGCGGATCGCCTCCTCGGTGCTCGCGCCGCGGGCGCGGGCCTCGACCATCCGCGACAGGAGGAAGACCTCGTAGTCGGTTGAGAGGCCGTAGATGATGGCGATGATCAGGAACAGGATGTTCGCCTGAATCGGCTGCGGAGTGAAGTTGAGCAGCGTCGCGCCGTGGCCCTCGGTGAAGATCCAGGTCAGGATGCCGAGGGTCGAGCCCAGGCCCAGCACGCTCATCAGGGCGGCCTTGAGGGGCAGCACCAGGGAGCCGAAGGTCAGGAACATCAGGATCGTGGTCGCGGCCAGGACCAGGGCGATCATCAGGGGGAGACGGTCGAGCAGCGCGGCGATGGTGTCGTGCTGGACCGTGGGGACGCCGGTCACCATGAGGGTGGTGCCGTCGGCGGTCTCCAGATTGCGCAGGAAGTCGATCGTCTTGTCGTACTTGCTGGAATCGACCAGATACGCCTGGGTCCTGTAGATCGTCGGATCGGTCTGGGACCGGGTCGGGATCTCGAAACCCGAGGGCAGCAGGCCGGGAGCGAAGCTCGCGCGCTCCACCAGCGGACCCACCTCGGTGCTGTCACCGGTGACGATGATCAGTTCGATCGGGTCGGATTTGCGCAGCGGGAAATAGGTGTCGATCTCGTGCTGGGCCACCCGCACCGCATTGTCCGGCGGCAGATACTTCTCGCTGAAACCGCCGAACGCGATATTGCGCACCGGCAGGATCAGCACCAGCAGGCCGAGGATCAACAAGGCGGTGATCTTGCGCGGATGCCGCATCACCCAGGCGGTGCAGCGGCCCCAGAAACTCTGCTCCACATCGCGGGCCGCGTCGGCGCGCCGGAATCGCTCGATCCCCAGGGCGTTCACCCGCGGGCCCAGGATCGCCAGCATCGCGGGCAGAATCGTGACGGCCGTGAACGCTGCCAGGCTGACCGTGGCGATCGCGCCGTAGGCGATGGACTTCAGGAAGCCCTGCGGGAACAACAGCATCCCGGCCAGACTCGCGACGATCATGGTCGCCGAGAACACCACCGTGCGGCCCGCCGTCGTCACCGAACGCCGCACCGCGGTCGGGGTGTCGTACCCGGCGGCCACTTCCTCCCGGAAACGGCTCACTATGAACAACGCGTAGTCGATGGCCAGGCCCAGCCCGATCATCGAAACGACCGGAGCGACGAACGAATTCACCTCGGCGACATTGGTGATCCCTCGCACGATGCCATTGGCGCCCAGAATCGTCAGCACACCGATCATGAGCGGCAGCGCCGCCGCGACCACGCCGCCGAAGATGAAGAACAACAGGATCGCGACGGCCGGGATCGCCAGCAATTCCATGCGATGGGTGTCGGCCGAGATGGTGTCGGTCAGCGCTGTCCCGATGGGTTGCAGCCCGCCGACCTTCACATCGATGCCCGGCACCGCGAACGCGTTCTTCACCTGCACGTAGTGCGCCGACAGCACGTCACCGGTCTCACCCTTGAGGGCGATGGAGGCGACCGCGCGCGTCTTGTCCTTGGTGGCGAGGCCCGATTGCGAGCCCAGGGTCGTGGTCACCCCGGGCCAGTAGGTGGCGTTGACCGCCTGCACCGCGTCGGGGAACCGCGTGGTGAGGTTGTTGAGACTGTCCACCACCGGCTGATTCACGGTGGGGTCGTCGACAGTCGTCCCGTCCGGAAAGTGATAGATGATGACCATGTCCGCGGCGTGATTCGGCCCGAACGCGCCCGCGGCCAGCTCCGCGGCCTGCACCGATTCCGAATTCGGGTCGTCCAGACCACCCGCGCTGAGGCGACCCTCGAACCCCAGCGAGTACGCGCCGAGGGCCAGCAGGGCGGCCGCGACCGCGGCCAATACGAGGAAGCGATAGCGGGCGACGAGTTGTCCCCATAGCGCGAAGACATCGCGTTCGCGCGGGCGGCGGCTCGTGGTCATACTGCACGGTAACAGGCATGATCAGAATTAATTAAAAGCCTTGTCTGGCAATACAATTAGAATTACGAGAAACGTGATTTCATGATAGATGAAAGGTATTTATCGAGGTCGCGAATCAACCGGCCGCGAGCCGGGGGCGGCGCAACGCGCCCATGCGGCGGATGATGCGCGGACGCCGCAGGTCACGGGCCATCCATTCGCCCAGGGTGACGCCCGCGGCCAGCGCCAGACCGACCGCGAACGCGCTGAACAATTGGTTCAGCCCGATCAGTAGTTCGTCATTGAGCAGCGCGTAGAGCCCGCGATAGACCTTCAGGCCCGGCAGCAGGGGAGTGATGCCCGCGACCGCCACCACCAGCGGGGGCGTCAGCGCGCGCCGGGCGAGCAGGCCACCGGCCAGACCCACCACGGTGGCGGCCACACCCGAGGACACGACCGGCCCGAATCCGAAATGCTGGGCCAGCAGATAGACCACGGTGGCCGCGCCACCGCTGAACGCGGCCGCCGCCAGCGCCCGCTGCTCGGCGTAACAGGCCAGGGCGAAAGCCCCGGAGGTCACCGCACCCGCGAACAGCTTGAGCGGCAGATTGGTCAGATCGCGGGTGGAGACCATCTCGACCGTCGGCACCGTCGCCTCGAACACCTCCGCCACCCGCAGTGTGAGCGCGATCCCGGCGATGATCCCGACGGTCATCATGATCACTTCCAACATGCGCGCCGACGCTGTCACCGGCGCCCCGGTGATCGCGTCCTCCACCGCGCCCACCAGTTGTAAACCGGCCAGCAACACCGCGATTCCGGCCGCGATGATCAACGCCGGATCCAGTCGCAGCCCGGCCGCGAAGGTGGACACCAAGACCGCGGGCGCGGCGGCGATGACGCCGCCCATCATGTGCTGGAAGAAGAACGGCAGCCCGCGCCGGTTCAACAGCCGGTTGGTGCGGTCGATGAGCATGGTGGTCACGAAACTCAGCAGCCCGATCAGCCAGCCGCCATTGAGCAACAGCGCCACGGCGGCGGCCATCAGCGCCCAGCCCAGCGTCGCCGACCAGCGCGGGTACGGATGCGGCGCGGAGGTGATCTCGTCGAGGGCGGCGAGCGCGTCCTGCGGCGGCACCAGTTCGCGGCGGATGCGCCGGGTCAACCGGTCCACCGCGGCGAGCCGGGTGAAGTCCAGCGACCGGTAGTGCACGACCCGCATGGTGGTGGCGGGCGGCAGCCGGGTGCCGCGGTCGGCGGAGATACGGATCGAGTTGTAGGTGACGTCGATATCACAGTGGGACAGCCCGTAGGTGGCGGCGATGAACTCGATCTGGGTGGTGGTGTCCATCACCGCCGTGCCCGATGCCAGCACGACTTCCCCGACCCGCTCGGCCAGATCCAGCACCTCGGTCACGGTCGCGTCGTCGGTGAGATCGATCGGCTGGACCGGGGCGGGCGCCTCCACGACGGTGTCCACGGTGGCGCGCTGATCAGCGACGACGTGATCGGAGACGGTGGTGAGCAGGCGGCGCCACCACCGGGTGCGCAGCCCCGCGGGCAGACCCGGCGACTCGACGGCCACCTCATTGCTCACAGTAAGAAACGTACACGGGCGATCGAGATCACCAGGATGAGCACAGCCGTGGCAGTAGTGTTTTGGGCATGGCGACGAGCGGCGTTTCGATCTCCGAAGAGCTACGCACGGCACTCGACGGCCCCTGGCGGGAGGTTCGCCAACGGGCCCGGGCAGTCCTCGACGACGACCGCCTCTTCGGCGATCCGAGTCTCGATCTGAAGGCCGCGCGGGCACGCGTGCTGGACCAGATGGGGCTGGTCTCCTCCTTCGGCTGGGTCGAATCCGGCTTCCGCCACCCCGACGGCACCCCCGGCGACGCGGGCGCGGTCGTCACCGCGCTCGAGATGCTCGCCTACACCGACCTGTCGCTGTGGGTGAAAAGCGGTGTGCAGTGGGGACTTTTCGGCGGTGCGGTCGAGAACCTGGGCACCGAGCGGCACCGCGAGTACCTCGACGAGTTGATCCCGCTGCGCCTGCTCGGCTGCTTCGCCATGACCGAGACCGGTCACGGCAGCGATGTCGCCAACCTGGAGACCACCGCTACCTACGACCCGGCCACGCGGGAGTTCGTGGTGCACAGCCCGACTCCCTCGGCCCGCAAGGACTACATCGGCGGCGCGGCCGAACATGCCCGCATGGCAGCGGTTTTCGCGCAGCTGATCACCGGCGGGCAGAGCCAGGGCGTGCACTGCTTCCTGGTCCCCATCCGCGACGAGGCGGGCGGTGACCTGCCCGGCGTGACCACCTCCGACTGCGGCTACAAGGGCGGCCTGCCCGGTGTCGACAATGGCCGAATCCTGTTCGACCAGGTCCGGATTCCGCGCGAGAACCTGCTCAACCGGTATGCCGACGTGGCCGAGGACGGCACCTACAGCTCCGAGATCGAGAACCCCAGCCGCCGCTTCTTCACCACCCTGGGCACCCTGGTGCGCGGGCGGGTCAGCGTCGGCGGCGCGGCGGCCGCCGCGGCCCGGGTCGCGCTGAGCATCGCGGTCCGCTACGGCGAGCAGCGGCGGCAGTTCGCCGACCCCGACACCGGGGAGGAGACGGTGCTGATGGACTACCGCAGCCATCAGCGCCGCCTGCTGCCGCTGGTAGCCCGCTCCTACGCACTGGCTTTCGCGCAGAACGATCTCGTGTACCGCATGCATCTGGTGCAGACCGGGCAGGAGACCGACCCGCAAGCCCGGCGCGCGCTGGAGAACCGGGCCGCCGGACTCAAGGTGGCGCAGACCCGCTTCGCCACCGCCGCCATTCAGGAATGTCGCGAAGCCTGCGGCGGCGCGGGCTATCTCACCGAGAACCGTCTGGTCAGTCTCAAAGCCGATACCGACGTCTTCACGACCTTCGAAGGCGACAATGTCGTCTTGACCCAGCTGGTCGCCAAGGATCTGCTGACCGCCTACGCCGACGAGGTCCGCGATCTCGACGCGCTCGGCTGGGTGAAGTTCGCCGCCACCATGGCCCGCGACGTGGTGCGTGAGCGATCCGGTGTGCGGCAGATGATTCAGCGCCTGCGCGACCGCGGCGACGACACCGTCGACGAGGGCGACCTGTCACGGCGCTCGATCCAGTTGCAGCTGTTCGCCGATCGCGAGGACTACCTGGTCCGTACGGCCGGACACCGGTTGCGCGCCCGCGCGAAGGAGACCGGTCCGTTCGAGGCCTTCAACAACGCACAGGACCACATCCTGGCCGCGGGGTCGGCGCATATCGAGCGCTTGGTGCTGGAGGCCTTCATCGACGGTATCGCCGGTATCGAGGATCCGGAGGCGCGGGCGCTGGCCGACACGGTCTGCGATCTGTTCGTGTATTCGACCATCGAGCAGCATCAGGCCTGGTACATCATGCACCGGTTCATGTCGGTGGAGCGGGCCAAGTCGGTGCGGCGCGGGGTGAACGAACTCGTGGACCGGCTCCGGCCCCAGGCGCTCACCCTGATCGAGGGCCTGGGCGTGCCGGAAAACCTGCTGCGCGCCGCCATGCTGGGCTGAATCCTCGCACCGCACCGACCCTCACACACTGTCGTCATTCAGGATTTGATCGGAACCGTCCACCCGAATCGCAACGCCGCGAGGGGAAATCGTGATCCTGGGAAATCCACGGCCGCACACCGAGCGGGCCACACGATGATCGACACGTTGATCGCACCGGCACTGCGCAGGCCGAAATTGGTACTGGCCCTGGTCGCCATCGCGTTCGTGCTGTGCGGGGCGCTCGGCACACAGGCCGGCGCACGACTGTCCAACGGTGGCTTCGTCTCCACCCACTCCGAGTCCGCGCAGGTGGCCCGGGTTCTGGAACGCGACTACGGCAGGTCCGGCATGCAGCTGGTGCTCACCGTCGAATCGCCGCGCGGCGCACAGGATCCCGCGGCCGCGGCCCTCGGCAAGACCATCGCGCAACGGCTCCGGGGCGACTCGCGCGTCTCCGCGGTGCTCTCGCCCTGGACCGATCCGACGCTGACCAAGACGCTGCTCAGCAGGGACGGCACGATCGGGCTGATCGTCGCCGATGTGCGCGGCGACGAGAACACCTCGCCCGGCGCGGCCCGCGACCTGGCCGATGAGTTCACCGGCGCCCACGGCGACATCACCGTCCAGGCCGGGGGACAGGCCATGATCTGGAACGAGACGAGCGAGCAGACCCAGAAGGACCTGGGCCTGGCCGAGGCCATCGCGCTGCCGCTGACCTTCCTGCTGCTCGTGTGGTACCTCAGAAGCCTGGTGGCCGCGGCCATTCCGTTCGCCACCGGCGTGGTCGCCATCGCCGGGGCCAGCGCGGTGCTGTACCTGCTGACCTTCGCGATCGAGCTGTCGGTGTTCGCGCTCAACATCATCACCGCCCTCGGGCTGGCGCTGGCCGTGGACTACTCGCTGCTGATCATCGGCCGCTATCGGGAGGAGATCGCCGCCGGCCGCGACCGCACCGCGGCGCTCACCGTCGCCATGCGCCGCGGCGGCCGCGCGGTCGCCTTCTCCGGGATCACCGTGGGCATCGCCCTGGTCGGAATGGTGTTCTTCCCCATGGGCTTCCTGCGGTCGATGGCCGCGGCCGGGCTGGCCGTGGTGGCGCTGTCCATCGTGCTGGCGCTGACCCTGGTGCCCGCCCTGCTGATGGTGCTCGGCGACCGCATCAACCGGAAACCGTTGCGCGAGGCCGCACCCGTCGAGGGCAGCGTGCTGTACCGGGTGGCGCGCGGCGTGCAGCGCCGCCCCGCCCTGTGCGCGCTGCCGGTGCTCGCGCTGCTGCTGATCCTGGGCGCGCCGATCGCGGATCTGAAGCTCGGGCTGCCCGACGACCGTGTGCTGCCCGCGACGCTGTCATCGCACCGGGTCGGTGATCTGCTGCGAAATCGGTTCGACGACAACGCGACCGGCGCGGTGCACATCATCGTGCGCGCGCCGGGCAACGACGTGAGCGCCTACGCGTCGGCGCTGTCGCGGGTGCCCGGCGTGGAAGCCGTCATCGCCCCGTCGGGCACCTACGCCCACGAGCGGATGATCGCTCCCGGCGCCGCCGCCGCGACCGGACCGGACTCCGTCCACCTCACCGTCGCCACCCGCCTGGACCCGTACTCCGACCGCGCCCAGCGCCAGCTCGACGCGTTGCGCGCGATCGACGCCCCCGCGTCGGCGCTGTTCGGCGGCGCGGCCCAGCAGACCGCGGACGCGGCCCACGGTGTCGCGCAAGGCGTCCCGAAGGCGCTGGCCTGGATCGGCATCGTCACCTTCGTGCTGCTGCTGTTGCTCACCGGTAGCGTGGTGCTGCCGCTGAAAGCCCTCGTCCTCAATGTGCTGTCGCTCTCGGCCACCTTCGGCGCGCTGGTCTGGATCTTCCAGGACGGCCATCTGGGCGGGCTCGGCACCGAGGCCACCGGATACACCATCGCCACCATGCCGGTGCTGCTGTTCTGCGTGGCCTTCGGACTGTCCATGGACTACGAGGTCTTCCTGCTGGCCCGCTTCACCGAGGAGTGGCGCCGTTCGGCGAAGACCCGCGCGGACAACGACACCGCGGTCGCGCTGGGCATCGCCCGCTCCGGCCGCATCGTGACCGCGGCGGCCCTGCTCATGGCCGTGGTCTTCGCCGGGATCGCCGCCAGCCAGGTCACCATGAACCGGATGCTGGGCGTGGGACTGGCGCTGGCGGTACTGCTGGACGCCACGCTGGTGCGCATGGTGCTGGTCCCGGCGTTCATGCGGGTCATGGGCACCGCGAACTGGTGGGCCCCGCCCCGGTCGCGGCGGCTGCTGGAACGGGCCGCGCTGCGGGACTGAGCGCGGCCGCTATCGTGCAGACGTGAGCAGACCGATCACCCCTGTCCCCGAGCTTCCGGCGGCCCGGCCCCATCCGGCCACGCTGCCCGCCGTGATCCTGGCGGGGGTGATCGTCACCCTGCTCGTGCCGCTGACCTTTCCGTCCGGTGGCGGCTCGACGAGCGCGGACCTGACCCTGGAGAACGGCATCCACTCGGCGCTCGACGCCCACACCTGGATTTACCGAGTGCTGGTGTTCCCCAGTAACAGTCCCGTCGTGCTGACCCTGCTGGCCCTGTCCGCCGCGTGGCTGGCCTACCGGCGGCTGTGGTGGCAGGCGGGTTTCGCGCTGATCGCCCCGGAACTGGTGGTGGCGGTCAATACCTATGCGCTCAAACCGTTCTGGGAACGCAAGCTCGAGCACTATCTGGCCTACCCCAGCGGGCACACCGTGCAGTTGGTCGCCGTGGTGACCGCGTTCGCGCTCGTGACCGAATCGGCGCGGGTGCTCCGGGGCACGGTGATCGTCATGGCGGTGGTGCTACCCGCCGTCATGATCGGCATGGTCGGTCTCGGATACCACCATCCGACCGATGTGGTCGGCGGCACCGCGGCCGCCGTGGCGCTCGTGACAGCCCTCTACCTGCCGTGCCGCTACCTCTCGGCAACCACCGCGGGGCGGGTGGCTAATACAGCGACGCCGCCCCCGCCAGAATGAACCACACCACCCACAGGGCCGCGATGATGAAGCCCAGGGTGAGCATCACCCGCATTGCCCCGCGCCCCACCTCGATCCGGTCGCTGCGGCGCGGATAGAGCTTCCACGGGCTGAACCACGGCGAGGGCATGACGAAACCCCGGCCCGCCGCGGCGTGCTCCTGCTCCAAGCGGGCCTGCTCCAAGGCGTACGCCTCGGCCTGCGCCTGCTGGGGGCCACCGTGCCACAGGGTCGGATCCACCGGGCCCAGGAAGCCCTCGTTCAGCAGATCCTGCGGTGCGGGCAGGTACGGCAGGATCCCCAGGCCGCGGAACGCCCACGCCACGTCATTGGCCGACCACTGCGGGCGCCCCCGCGACAGCAGACCCGTGAAATGGTCGCGCAGCCGCCGCTCGTCGCCCAGCAGCACCTGGAAACTCGGATCGTTCCACAGCTGGGTGACCTTCAGATCCGACTCCGGCGGCGGCACCACCAGCACGATGCCGTGGATGACCCGCTGCCCGAGTCCCCGCTCGGCCAGCCAGGTCTGCAACGCGAAGGTGTGATCGCGGGACTTGTCCAGGGGGCTGCGCTTGTCGCCGCCCTCGAAGGTCACGATTCGGTCCCCGACCCGCCACGGGCCGTTGACCGGCACCTGCAGCTCGCCGTCGAGCCGCTCGGCCAGGGCCTCGGCCTCGATCACCACGCAGCTGGTCGGCGTCCACACCACCGCGTCGAAGGGATGCAGCTTGTCGCCGTGGAACAGAGTGCAATTGACGGTCGCGACACCCTGGGGGTCGGTGCTGCCCTTCCAGGTTCGCAGCCAGTCGATCAGCACTCTTTCGGCGTGCGTGCCGGCGGCGTTCTGCACTCGGACGAGCATCGGCTCTCACCTTCCTCGTCGGATCGGTACCGCGAATGGTACGGGCACAACAGCCCAAACTACCGCCGGGCGCGCCGCCGCGCTCAATTCCGGTGGTCCGCCGGGAAAATCGGCAGCCGCAACGCGCCCGGAGCGAACTCCGGCACCGCCGCGGACATCGGTGCGACCGGGCTGATCCGACGGTACGCGGCGCCCAGCGGGGGCCGCGGATCGACCTCGTTTCGGTTGGGCCAGAACGCCATTGCGCGCTCGGCCTGCGCGGTGATGGTCAGCGACGGGTTCACGCCCAGGTTCGCCGTCACCGCCGAACCGTCGGCCACGTGCAGACCCGGATGGCCGTACACGCGCTGATACGGGTCCACCACACCGCTTTCCGGCCCCTCGCCGATGACGCAGCCGCCGATGTAGTGCGCGGTGGCGGGAATGTTGAACACGTCCATTGCCAGCATCTGCACATCGCCGTCGACGCGCTCGCCGAAGCGGCGGCCGACCTCGTGGGCCAGGGGGATCCAGGTCGGATTCGGCTTGCCCATGCCCTGTTTCGTCTTCAGCTGCCCCCAGCGCCGGAACGAGGTCAGCGAATTGTCCAGCGACTGCATCACCAGCAGGATGACCGAGCGCTCCGAGGCCCGCCGCGCGTTGAGGCTGCGCGCGAACACCACCGGATGCAGCACCATGGCCAGCAGGAAGCGCAGGAACCGGAACGCGCCGCCGTCGACGATCGGCACCGACAGCGGGAACAGGCCGTTCTGTCCCTTGCCGTAGTGACAGACCTCGACGTGGGTGTCGGGCTCGGGGTGGATGGAGGAGGTGATCGCGATGCCCTCGGCGAAATCGTCGCGGGATTTGCTCACCACATTGAGAATCGCCTCGGAGTTGGAGCGGGTCAGCTCACCCAGCCGCGGTGACAGGTTCGGCAGCACGCCCTCGTCGCGCATCTTGTGCAGCAGCTTCTGGGTGCCCAGCGCGGCCGCCGCGAACACCACCTGCTCGGCGGTGAACACCTTGCGGCCCTTGCGGACCCAGCGGTCCGACCGCTGCGTCTCGATGGCGTAGCCGCCGCCGGTCATCGGCCGCACCTTGGTGGCCGTGGTGAGTTCGAAGACGTGCGCGCCGGCCTGCTCGGCCAGGTACAGGTAGTTCTTGGGGGTGGTGTTCTTGGCGTTGTGCGGGCAGCCGGTGAAGCAGCGCGCGCAGTGGATGCAGCCGTTGCGCCGCGGGCCCGCGCCGCCGAAGTAGGGGTCCTCGACCTCCTCGCCGGGGGCGGCCTCGTTGAAGAACACGCCGACCCGGGTGGGGTGGAAGGTGTCGCTCACGCCCAGATCGGCTGCCACCGAACGGATCACCTCGTCCGCCGGGGTCATGCGCGGGTTCTCGGTCACGCCGAGCATGCGCTGGGCCTGGTCGTAGTAGGGCGCGAGCTCGGAGCGCCAGTCGGTGATGTGGGCCCACTGGCGGTCGGTGTAGAAGGCCGGGAGCGGCTCGTAGAGGGTATTGCCGTAGATCAGCGACCCGCCGCCCACGCCCGCCGCGGAGAACACCGCGCACTTGCCCAGCACGCTGATCCGCTGGGTGCCGGTCAGGCCCAGGCGCGGGGCCCAGATCGCCTTGCGCACATTCCAGTTCGTCTTGGGGATGTCCTCGGCGTTCCAGCGGCGGCCGGACTCCAGCACCGCCACCCGGTAGCCCTTCTCGCTCAGGCGCAGCGCGCTCACGCTCCCCCCGAACCCGGAGCCGATAACGACGACGTCATAGTCGAAGTCGGGCATGGTCATTCCTCTCGCGGTCCCAACCAGATGTGAGAAGGATTGCACACAACTCTCTCACGGAGTAGGTCCGCGCCCGGCGCGGCGGCGTGCCCGGATGGTGATGGCGCGCCGATTGGGGTAGGACGGGGACTGTGACAACCGAGCGGAACGCCGAACCGGTGTACAGCGACCGCATCCTGACCGTGCCCAATGTGCTCAGCTTGGTGCGGCTGATCGGCGTGCCGGTGTTCCTGTGGCTGCTGCTGGTCGAGAAGGCCGACGGCTGGGCCTTCGCGCTGCTGGTCGCCAGCGGTTTCACCGACTTCCTCGACGGCAAGCTGGCCCGACTGTTGGATCAGTCGTCCAAATTGGGCGCGATCCTGGATCCGCTGGTCGACCGGCTCTACCTGCTGGCGACGCTGGGCGGCTTCCTGATTCGCGGCATCCTGCCCTGGTGGGTGGTGCTGATCCTGGTTGCCCGCGACGGCATCCTGACCCTCACCCTGGGCATTTACAAGCGCCGCGACCTGCCCCCGCCCGAGGTCATCTACCTGGGCAAGGCCGCCACCTTCGCGCTCATGTCGGCGCTGCCCTGGCTGCTGGCCGGGCAGATGGACTGGGCCGCCGCGGGTTTCGGCCGTGCCTTCGGTGGGGCATTCTTGATCTGGGGCACGGCGGTCTACGTCTGGACCGGAATCCTGTACCTCGGCAAAGCCCGCGCCGTGGCCCGAGCGATACCGCCCGTGCCACACCATGATCACTCCCGATAGGGTGTGCGACGGACGGATCGACGACGATCCCGAGAGGAACCGCCCGTTGAAAGGACACTGCCAGTGACCGCAGTACCCGAGGATTTGCGCTACTCCGAGGAGCACGAGTGGGTGAGCAAGGTGGGTCCGACCCGGGTGCGGGTGGGCATCACCGATTACGCGCAGTCGCAGTTGGGTGACGTCGTGTTCGTGCAGCTGCCCGCGGTGGACTCCGAGGCGCCGGCCGGTGAGAGCATCGCCGAGATCGAATCCACCAAGAGCGTGTCCGACATCTACGCCCCGCTGGCCGGGAAAGTCGTTGCGGTGAACGATCTTCTGGATGCCGAGCCAGAGACCGTCAACTCCGACGCTTACGGCGACGGGTGGCTGTTCGAGCTCGAGGTCGACTCCGCCGAGGCGCTCGAGGCGGGCCTGGGCAAGCTGCTCGATGCCGCAGGTTATCAAGGAGTTATCGGAGGCTGAAGCAGCCTTCACAGTTCTACCTGCACGGGTACGCCCTGGCAGGGTACGGTCAATGCCAACAGAAGTGCGCGCAACCGGTGCCCGGAATTTCCGGAACCCACCCGAGGCGGGGAGCGGCCGGAGCGCCGCATCGCTGAGGGCATCAATTGCTTGCATGGATTATTCGGTTCGAGGAGGAGAGCAAGGGTGAGCGAGAACAAGGACCCGGGTTACCAGGAAACGGCAGCAGAGACCACTTCGGTGTTCCGTGCCGACTTCCTGAACGAGGTCGACACGTCGCGCACCGAGCAGACCGGCGAGCAGCCGGTGCAGGGGGTGGAGGGTCTGCCCGCGGGCGCGGCCCTGCTGGTGGTCAAGCGTGGTCCGAATGCCGGTTCGCGCTTCCTGCTCGACCAGCCGACCACCTCGGCGGGACGCCATCCCGACAGCGACATCTTCCTGGACGATGTCACGGTCAGCCGTCGCCACGCGGAGTTCCGCCAGGACGACGACACCTTCCAGGTCGTCGACGTGGGCAGCCTCAACGGCACCTACGTCAACCGTGAGCCGGTGGACTCCTCGGAGCTGCAGAACGGCGACGAGGTCCAGATCGGCAAGTTCCGTCTGGTCTTCCTGACTGGTCCGCGACCGGCGACGAGCGACTCGGCGCTATAGGGCCGAGCGGAATGACTGGCGCAGCGCAGTGGACGCGCGGAGGCATGTCGATCGGCTCCGTGCTGGATCTCCTGCGTCCGGATTTTCCGGACATCACCATCTCCAAGATCCGATTCCTGGAATCGGAGGGCCTGATCAGCCCGGAGCGCACGCCCTCGGGATACCGCCGCTTCCATGTGGCGGATGTCGAGCGCCTGCGCTTCGTGCTGACCGCGCAGCGGGACCAGTACCTGCCATTGAAGGTGATCAAGGAACAGCTCGAAGCGATCGACAGTGGGGCGGCGACGCTCGGAGTCCGGGAAGCGCGGGCCCGGGCGAACGCCGTGGGAGGCATCGTGCCCGAATCCCGAGGCATTCCGGAAACCCCGGATGCCTTGTCCGCCAACGGGAGCGGCCGGCTGCGCCGGTTGAACGCCGTGCCCGGTGAGGTGTCGCCCGAGGAACTCCGGTTCGATCACGAAATCCGGATCACCCGGGCGGATCTGCTCGATCAGGCCGGCATCGACGAGAAGTTCCTCACCGAACTGATCCGGGCCAACCTGATCACCCCCGGCGCCGCCGGGTACTTCGACGGCGACGCCGTCACTCTCGCTCGCACCGCCAAGGCGCTGAGCGAATTCGGTTTGGAGGCAAGGCATCTGCGCGCCTTCAAGCTGGCCGCGGATCGTGAGGCCGCCATGGTGGCCCAGATCGCCGCGCCCATCGCCAAGAGCCGCGACGCCGACGCCCGCGCTCGCGCCGAGGAGACGGTCCGGGAATTGGCCGCACTGTCGCTGACGCTGCACACCTGCCTCGTGAAGACCTCGGTGCGCGCTTCCCTCGGAGGCTGAAATCTTCGCCTAGACTCGGTAATACAGCCGGGTTGGGCGGCCTGGTGAGGATCTGGGAGGCAGTGCCGTGAGTGAGCGAAGCGAGCGAACCAATAAACACAGCGCGCCTTCGCGCATGGTCGTGGCGAGCGCTAGCGAGGCACGGCCATGAGCGAAATGCGTGTGATCGGCATCCGTGTCGAACAGCCACAGAATCAGCCCGTGCTGCTGCTGCGTGAGGTGTCCGGGGACCGGTACCTACCGATCTGGATCGGGCAGGCCGAGGCCACCGCGATCGTGCTGGAACAGGAGGGCGTCACGCCCATCCGCCCGCTCACCCACGACCTGATCAAGATCCTGATCAAGGAGCTGGGCCACACCCTCAAAGAGGTGCGGATCGTGGATCTGCAGGAGGGCACCTTCTACGCCGACCTGGTCTTCGAGAACGATCTGCGCATCTCCGCGCGGCCCTCGGACTCGGTCGCCATCGCGTTGCGGGTGGGCTGCCCGATCTATGCCGAGGAGCCGGTGCTCGAGGAGGCCGGGCTGGTCATGCCCGACGAGCGCGAGGACGAAGTCGAGAAGTTCAAGGAGTTTCTCGAATCGGTATCTCCGGATGACTTCAAGGCCACGGACAGCTGACCAACTGCTGACCGGGCAAAGCATCCGAAATGAGACATTTCCTTGTCTCTACCTCAGGTTTAGGGTGAGAAACACGCACTCGGCCATGCTTTAACGGTGCCGATTTTGCGGCCACAATCAGGGGAGTAGCCTCGATTGTTAGGCCAACGCTCCAGAGTCGATGACGAGCCCAGCCCTGATAGGCACGCAGTAAGGGAGTAAGTCAGTGGGAGATCAACCGCAACCTCGGGATGTGGTGCAGCCAGGGCTGTTCCCCGATGACACGGTGCCCGACGAACTCGTCGGTTACCGTGTGCCCAGCGCGTGCCAGGTGGCCGGAATCACTTACCGGCAGCTCGACTACTGGGCCCGCACCGGACTGGTCGTCCCCTCCATCCGCAGCGCCACCGGATCCGGCAGCCAGCGGCTGTACTCGTTCAAGGACATCCTGGTCCTCAAGATCGTCAAGCGGCTGCTCGACGCGGGCATCTCGCTACAGAACATCCGCATCGCCGTGGACCACCTGCGCAGCCGCGGTGTCGAGGATCTCGCCGGAATCACCCTGTTCAGCGACGGGACCACGGTCTACGAATGCTCCTCCGCCGAAGAGGTGGTCGATTTACTGCAGGGTGGCCAGGGCGTGTTCGGCATCGCCGTCAGCGGCGCCATGCGCGAGCTCACCGGAGCAATCGCCAACTTCCCGGCCGAGCGCGCGGAGACCGCGTCCGCCACGGATCGCCCCGAGGACGAGCTTTCGTTCCGGCGCAAGGCGCGGATGAGCAAGACCGGTTAGTCCGGTCGGCAACATTCTTGTAACCTGCGGCCGCTTAGACTGGCAGTGCGTCGCAGCCGTGCGGGAGAGTTCCGGGGATAGTCTCGGACGCCGAAGGAGCAGCACCTCCCCGTCAATCTCTCAGGCACAAGGGACCGTGCGGAGTTTCGACGCCTCTGGAAAGTGATGGCCGCGTGCCGTCCGCCCATGGTGAAAGGTCACCGGTCGCCGGACCGGGGTCCGAATCTCTCAGGCATCGAGGACAGAGGGGGAGGGCAGACGACACGTCGACCCCGTGGTCGACCCCCGCCCACCCCTTGGAGCAGCCGTGATCTGGACTCGATCCTTCGCCGACCGCCACATCGGCCCCGACAGCGGCGAAACCGGCCGCATCCTCGAGACCGTGGGCGTCGAGTCGCTGGACGAACTCGCGACCAGGGCCGTACCCGCCAGCATCCTGGACGCCCCCGAGGGCAATGGCCTCACCGTGCTGCCCGACGCCGTCTCCGAACACGACGCGCTGGCCGAGCTTGCGGCACTGGCCAATTCGAACACCGTCGCCACCTCCATGATCGGGCTCGGGTACTACGACACCCTCACCCCGCCGGTACTGCTGCGCAACCTCGTCGAGAACCCGGCCTGGTACACCGCCTACACGCCGTACCAGCCCGAGATCAGCCAGGGCCGCCTCGAAGCGCTGCTCAACTTCCAGACCATGGTCGGCGATCTCACCGGCATGGAGGTCGCCAACGCGTCCATGCTCGACGAGGCCACCGCCGCCGCCGAGGCCATGACCCTGCTGCAGCGGGCCAACCGCAAGTCCACGTCGCAGCGGCTGCTCATCGACACCGACCTGTTCCCGCAGACCCGCACCCTGCTCTACACCCGCGCCGAGCCGCTGGGCATCGAGATCGTGGAGGCCGACCTGGCCGACGGCGGGCTGCCCGACGGCGACTTCTTCGGCGTGATCGTGCAGCAGCCGGGCGCGTCCGGCCGGATCGTGGACTGGGCTCCGGTCATCGAGGCCGCCCACGAGCGCGGTGCGCTGGTCGCGGTGGGTGCGGACCTGCTCGCGCTGACCCTCATCACCCCGCCGGGCGAGCTAGGCGCGGACGCCTGTTTCGGCACCACGCAGCGCTTCGGCGTGCCGCTGGGCTTCGGCGGGCCGCACGCGGGCTACCTCGCCGTGCACACCGCGCACGCGCGGCAGCTACCCGGCCGTCTGGTCGGCGTGTCCGTCGACGCCGACGGCAACCTCGCCTACCGGCTCGCGCTGCAGACCCGTGAGCAGCACATCCGCCGTGAGAAGGCGACCTCGAACATCTGCACCGCGCAGGTGCTGCTGGCCATCCTGGCCGGCATGTACGCCTCCTACCACGGCGCCGACGGGCTGCGGTCGATCGCGCGCCGCGTGCACGGGCACGCGCAGTGGCTGGCCGCCGGCCTCGGCGACGCGGTCGTGCACCAGACCTACTTCGACACCGTCCTGGTGAACGTGCCCGGCGGCGCGGAATCCATCGTGGCCAAGGCGAAGGGTGAGGGCATCAACCTGCGTCTCGTCGACGCCGACCACGTGGCCATCGCCTGCGACGAGGTCACCACCGACACCCACGTGGTCGCCGTGCTCGACTGCTTCGGCGCGGAGGTCCCGGTCGGCCCCGAGGGCGCGCTCTTCCACGGCAGGCAGCGCCCGCACATCGAGGTCCGCACCTCCGAGTACCTGACCGCGCCCGCGTTCACCAAGTACCGCACCGAGACCGCCATGCTGCGCTACCTGCGCGCGCTCTCGGACAAGGACATCGCGTTGGACCGCAGCATGATTCCGCTCGGCTCCTGCACCATGAAGCTCAACGCGGCCGCCGAGATGGAAGCCATCACCTGGCCCGGCTTCAACCGGGTGCACCCGTACGCGCCGGTCGAGGACGCGCCCGGCCTGATCAAGCTGATCGAGGACCTCGAGGGCTGGCTGTGCGCGGTCACCGGCTACGACCGGGTTTCCTTGCAGCCCAATGCCGGTAGCCAGGGCGAGTACGCGGGCTTGCTGGCGATCCGCCGCTACCACCTGGATCGCGGTGACTCCCACCGGGATACGTGCCTGATCCCGTCCAGCGCGCACGGCACCAACGCCGCCTCCGCGGCCATGGTCGGCATGCGGGTGGAGATCGTGAAGACCAGCCCCAACGGCGATATCGACCTCGACGACCTGCGCGCCAAGATCGCCGATCACGCCGAGCGGCTGGCCTGCATCATGATCACCTACCCGTCCACGCACGGCGTGTACGAGCACGAGGTGGCCGAACTGTGCGGCCTGGTGCACGAGGCGGGCGGCCAGGTGTACGTCGACGGCGCGAACCTCAACGCCCTGGTCGGCCTGGCCCGTCCGGGCAAGTTCGGCGGCGACGTCAGCCACCTGAACCTGCACAAGACCTTCTGCATCCCGCACGGCGGCGGCGGTCCCGGCGTCGGCCCGGTCGCGGTGCGCGAGCACCTGGCCCAGTACCTGCCCGGCGACCCGCTGGTGAAGGGCTCGCACGCGGTGTCGGCGGCCATGTACGGGTCGGCGTCGATTCTCCCGATCACCTGGGCCTACATCCGCATGATGGGCGCCGACGGCCTGCGCCGCGCCACCCTCACCGCCATCGCCTCCGCCAATTACATTGCGCGCAAGCTGGACCCGCACTTCCCGGTCCTCTACACCGGTGACAACGGCATGGTCGCCCACGAGTGCATCCTGGACCTGCGCGAGATCACCAAGCGCACCGGCGTCACCGTCGACGACGTCGCCAAGCGCCTGGCGGACTACGGCTTCCACGCCCCCACCATGAGCTTCCCCGTCGCCGGCACCCTCATGGTGGAGCCCACCGAGAGCGAGAACCTCGAAGAGCTCGATGCTTTCATCGCGGCCATGATCGCCATCAAGGGCGAGATCGACCAGGTCGAAGCCGGTGTCTGGCCCGTCGAGGACAATCCCCTCCGCGGCGCCCCCCACACCGCCGAATGCCTGGTCGGCGACTGGAACCACCCCTACACCCGCGAAACCGCCGTCTACCCGATGGGCGTCAAGCACACCCGCGCCAAGGTCTGGCCGTCCGTCCGCCGCATCGACGGCGCCTACGGCGACCGCAACCTGGTGTGCTCCTGCCCGCCGATGGACTCCTACACCGACGCGGAGTGATTCGCCGTAGCTGAACTGGCAAGCGCCCCATCGGTTTCCGGAAACCGATGGGGCGCTCGTCGTGGTGGCGCGGGTGATTCGTGGTGGCACAGGGAGATACGGGTCAGGCGTGGACCGGCTTGTAGGTGGAGATCGCCCAGATCACCACGACGTCGAGGGCGATGATGAGCAGCGACCAGGCCGGGTAGTAGGGGATCCAGAGGAAGTTCTCCACAATGGACAGGGCCGCCAGCACGAGGGCGGCGGTGCGGCCCCAGGTGGAGCCTTTCAGCAGGCCGATCGACACGATGATCTGGATGATGCCGACGCCGATGTGGATCCAGCCCCAGCCGGTGGTGTTCAGCTTGTAGATGTAGTCGTAGCCGACGACCAGCAGGTCGTCCGACGCCACCGCGGAAATGCCCTGCAGGACCGAGAGCACGCCGATGACGAGCAGCAGAATGCCGGCACCGATGGTCGTTCCGGCGGCCAGGCCCTGCTTCAATGTGGGTTCGGGACCCGTACTGTGTGTCATCCGCCGAATATGCCACGAGTTAGCTGGTGGATCCGGACATGACGGCCATGTGTTGCCGGGCTGTTGCCCGGCCCGGATCCGCCCGCTGGGTCAGGGTGTCGTCAGCGCCTGCGAGACTGCCGTGCCGAACGGCAGATCCGCGGTGGTGCCGACCTTCGTGTAGGTGCCGCCGGTGCGCTGGGCGAGCGTTTGCAGGGTCTGGGTGCCCGCTCCGCCGACCACGATCACGTCGATGCGCACCGGATGCGCCGGATCGGTCGCGGCGGCGATATCGGCGAGCAGCTGGTCACCGGTGACGGGGGAGTCGTCCTCGGGGCCGTCGGTGATGAGCAGGATCGAATTGGTGCGGGCGGCGGCGTAGTTGGCGAGCACGCTCTTGTAGGCCGCCTCCAGGGCGGGGTAGGTGCGGTCCTGCTTGGACTGGCTCGCGGTCACCGTGGTCAGGCCCTGGGCGAGGGCGTTGCGCTGGGCGTCGGTCAGCGGTGCGGTCGGGGTCAGCACCTTGTGCGCGTTCGCGCCGTCGAGGTTCTTGGAGTACTCCCATACGCCGAGCCCGAACTCCGGCGGCATCACGGTCATCGTGGACGACAGCGCGGCCACGGCATTGCCGAGCCGGGTGCCGAAGCCCTCGGCGGTGGACATGGAGGAGGAGACGTCGAGCAGGACGGTCGCCTGCACGCCGAGCACCGGGTGCGCGAGGATCTGATTCACCTTGTCCAGGACGGGCTTCGACGGCGCCTTCGTGGTCGCGGGGGCGGCCGCGCCGAAACCGTTGTCGGTGAACAGTTTCGACTGGTCGGGGGCGCGCAGGAAGTCGGAGAACAGGCCGGCGATGAGGTTCTGGGTCTGGTCGACCCAGGGGCCGGTGAGCTGTGCGGCCGGGAAATCGGCGACCGGGCCCGCGTCGTCGGGCCGGAAGGCGACCAGTCCCGCGTGGGCGCGAATCTGCTGTTCGGTCGCGGGCACGGCGTGCACCGGCCCGGCGGCATCGGGCGCACCGGCGAGATCGGCGAGCGCGCTCGCGGTGTCCTTCACGGCGGGCGCGCTCGCGGCCAGGCCGGAGATCGCGGAGACGACCTGTCCGGTGGCGACCGCCTTCTCGTCGAGCGGATCGGTGCCGGAGACACCCGAACCGACCGCGGCCGCGACAGCCACCGTGGCGTCACCGCCGGGCATGGCCAGGCGCAGTTTGCCCCACGCGGGCAGCCCGGCATCGGCCAGCGAACCGGTCTGCAGCTTGGCCAGATCCGCCCAGTGGGCCTTCGAGGTATCGAGGGCGTGGCGCAGTTCCTCGGGCACGGCCAGCACGACCGGGCTCACCGCGACCGGGGCCGGAGTGCCCGCGATCAAACCCGGCACCCGCATCTGCTCGACCGATCGCGAGGACTGCGGAATCCAGAGCGCGGGCTGCGGCCCCAACGCCGGGTCCCACTTGTTCGCGACGAACGCCGCCACCATCGCCGCCGACGGCTGCGCGGTCACCGCCACCTGCGCGCAGTGATCGCGCACATGCGGCGCGGTGGTGTTGAACCGATCCGCGGCGGCCTTCACCGGCGTCAGAATGTCCGGATCGACGGTCACCGCCAGCGTGGCGGTCCCCTCCACACACGACGACGCGGCCCGGCTGTCCTTCTGCTTCGACCGATCCGACAACCATGCCCAGCCGACGACCGCCAGCCCTAGCACAAGCACCGCGACGACTGCGATAACCGGTCCTTTGCTGACACCTCGTGACCCGCCCGCGGCGCGATGAGTACCCACGAGCGCCCATCCTATGTTGACGCCCACCACCCCACCTGTTCCAGCCGGTAACGCCCATCCCGCGACCGGCACGAAAACGGGCGGCCACCTCGGATCACCGAGATGACCGCCCGAGACTCGGGTCAGTCGCGGATCATCTTGCCGCGGTCGTACTCGTGCCCGCCCCAGACGCCGGACTGGCCGGTGCGGGCCGCGAAGTCACCGCATTCGCGGCGGATCGGGCAGCCCGCGCAGATGCCGCGGGCGTAGTCGAAGTCCTGCGACGGGTACGGGAACCACGCCTCGTGGTTCGGGTCACCCTTGCAGGCGGCGCGCGCCCAGTAGTCCTTCGAGTCGGAGATGGGGAGCAGATCCGCCAGGGTCTGCTCCTGCAGTGCGGTGTTCGTCATCGGATCTTGCTCCTTTCCTGTCCGATCACGCGTGATGGGTGTTTCGTGCGTCGAGTCAGGACGCGGCCAGTTCCTTCCAGATCTGGCGCTGGGCCCGTTCTCTGTCATTGGGGGCCTTGGGCTCCCACAGCAGGCGCATGCCGGCCTCCGCGGGAGTCCGGTCCGCCTTGTACGTATTGCAGGGACCGCACGCGGCGATGAGGTTGGCCCAGGTATTGGGCCCGCCCCTCGAGCGCGGGCGGATGTGGTCCACGGTGCGGGCCCAGCCGGAGCAGTACCCGCAGCGGTATCGGTCGCGGCGCAGCACCGCGGGGAGGGTGGCGCGGCTGTCGTCGTCGTGCGTCAGGATCCGGTGCTCGAGGTAGATGTAGCGGGTGAGCCGGATGGTCTCCGGCAGCGCCAGCTCCAGGTGCCGCGAGCGGATCGGGAAGTGCGGCTGCCGTTCGGCGACGGTCTCGGCGGCCCCGCCGAGCAGCAGCACCACCGCGCGCTCGGCGCGGATCGTGGTCAGCGCCTCGTAGGAGGCGTTGAGCAGCAGCACTCCGGCGTGTATCCAATTGTCGGTGGTTATCTCCGGGTCTTCGGCATGACGGAACAGCATGGGGGTCACCATGTTTCGTGAAAGGGATCGAACAGGGAAAGGGTGTCGGCCGGTTACGAATGGGCCCGGAGACGGCCGAAGCCCCGGTACTGTTCGTCGATACTCGGATTCAAAGCCGTCTCCCCCTTCCTGCTGGTCACGACCGTGTCGGTCGGCTGATCTTCGATGAATCACATGGTGGCACAACGACGCTGCGTTGTCGGCTGATTATTTCCGCCCCTGGTGCATGGAGAACGATCCGCGACGGCCGTTTGTTCCCCACACTGGAAAGGTGACGATCGACGCCTGGGCTCAGCATCCGACGGAGCGTTTTCTCGCGCGTGACATCTTCGATTCGCTGCGGCGGTGGACCGGGGGAGCGATCCCCACCGGCGAGATCCCGTTGCGGGCGACGCTGACGGCGATGGACGCGGGCGGCATCGACCGGGCGCTCATCTCGGCGTGGTGCGCGCCGGAGGGCACGCTCATCTCCAATGACGAGGTCGCCGCGTGGGTGGCCGAGGCCCCGGATCGCTTGACCGCCGTGGCCTCGGTGGACCTGCGGAGGCCCATGGAATCGGTGCGCGAGCTGCGGCATCGGGTCCGTGACGAGGGCTTCGTGGGAGTCCGCGTGCTGCCGTGGTTGTGGGAGGTGCCGCCGACCGATGCCCGCTTCTATCCGCTCTACGCCGCCTGCGTGGACCTCGGGATCCCGTTCTGCACGCAGGTCGGGCACACCGGTCCGCTGCGGCCCTCGGAGCCGGGCCGCCCGATTCCGTATATCGACCGCGTGGCCCTGGACTTCCCGGAGCTGACCATCGTGTGCGGGCACGTCGGCTATCCGTGGACCGAGGAGATGATCGCGGTGGCCCGCAAACACGAGAACGTGGTGATCGACACCTCGGCCTACACCACGAAAAGGCTGCCGCCCGAACTCGTCTCGTATCTGAAGTCCGCGAGCGGGCGGCGCAAGGTGCTGTTCGGCACCAACTATCCGATGATCCTGCCCCAGCACGCCCTCGATGGTGTGGACGCTCTGGGCCTGGACGACGAGACCCGCGAGCTGTACCTGGACGGCAACGCGCGCCGCGTCTTCGGGCTCTGACGCGGCGCGCGGGGGTCGTGCGATATCAGGCGGCGGGTGCGGGACCGGCCACCGAGCCGTGGGTCCCGGTGTGCTCGACGGGCAGCTCGTCGTCGAGTGGAATCCAGTCTTCCCGCCGCTGCGCGATCCGCCCGCCGGAGACGGCGATGGCCGTGGCCGCGAGATCGACGGCGAGTGCGGCGTCGTCCTCGGCCATGGCGAGGATCGACAGGCTCAGCAATTGCGCGGTCCGGCTCGGTCCCGGCGTGGGGGCGAGCTGGTCGATGGTCGCGGCGGCCGGGCAGCCCGTGGACAGCATGATCGCGGCGGCCAGGAACTCGACCGGGGTGGACGCTGCCAGATGTGCGCCCCGAGCCGCCGCGCTGATCAGGGTGTGCGGCGTCGGGAGGCCTTGGGGCAGTGGCAGACTGGGGACCGCGCCCCAGCGGTGCAGCGGCGGGAACATCTCGAAGTCGGAGCGGCCCAGCCAGCGGCGATGGCACAGCTGGGCGAGCCGCTGGGCGGTGTCGCGCAATCGGGTCTGCTCGGCCTGGAAGCTGAGCGTGATCTGCCTGCAGGGCAGCAGCGCGATCGGGCGGTTGACGGAAGGAACAACGACTACGGTCATGAGGCAGCTCGTTCTCTTCGCGGCGGGATCAACCCTGCACGTCGGCCGGCATCGGGGTAGTGCGGGTGCGGCGCCAAGCCGCGCCGAGGACTAAAGACAGCAAACCAATAGCAATTAATGTGGCTGTCGACGGGGACCGTTTGACTGCATCGAACCACTCAGCTAAGCGCTGGCTTTCTCTCACCGGCGTTGCTGTCCCGACCATTCTTGCGACACCTCCACATCGTCCGAAAATGCGGTCCCACCAGTACGGCCTGAGTGACGTTAACGCATCGAACGGTTTAGGAAGGTGAACTTTTATCGAAAGGTGACCACTCGGTTTGTTCTGTCTAGGACGTTTGACGGCGTTTTCTCAGCTTGCCTTGGTATTCGCCACTCATTAACTCTGGTCGACCGACCAGTTTTGTGACGCACGTCGCTATCGCAATGGGCGAGTCGTGGCACATCCCGACGCCGGGCCTGCTGTGCGCTAGAGCTGGACGGGAAGCTCCTTCAGGCCGTGCATGAGGGTGCTCGGATGCCATTCCAGCTCCTGCGCCGGGCGCGCCAGACGCAGATCCGGGAATCGAGAGAGCAAGGCCGAGAAGGCGACTCGCGCTTCCAGGCGGGCCAGGGGGGCTCCGACGCAGAAGTGGATGCCGTGGCCGAAGGCCAGATGGCCACCGGTGTCACGTGCCGGGTCCAGGGCGTCGGGCTCCTGGTAGCGCTCCGGGTCGCGGTTGGCGGCGGGGAGTGCGACGAAGACGAATTCTCCTGCGGGAATGTCGGTTCCGGCGATGGTGACCGGTTCGGCGGTGTGGCGGACGGTGCTCATGTTCACCGGCCCGTCGAAGCGCAGGAACTCCTCGATGGCGGCGGGAATCGCCTCCGGATCGGTCTGCAAGGCGCGCAACTGTTCCGGATTGCGCAGCAGCGCCAGGGTCCCGTTGGCGATCAGGTTCACGGTGGTGTCGTGCCCCGCGATCAACAGCAGCGTGGCCATCCCGACCAGTTCGGTCTCGGTCAGGGTGTCGCCGTCATCGGCCGGCAGCACCAGTGCCGACAGCAGATCCGATTCGGGCTGTTCCCGTTTCGCCCGCACCAGCCCGGTCAGGTAGTCCGCCATGGCCGCCGCGGCACCGGCCCGATTCTCCTCCAGCCCCGCCACCGCGACGAGCGCCCGAGTCCACTCCTGGAAATCGTCGCGATCCCCGAGCGGCACCCCGAGCAGCTCGCAGATCACCGTGATCGGCAGCGGTTCCGCGAACTCGTGCAGCAGATCCACCTCATCCCGGCCCGCCAGCGCGTCCAGCAGCCCGTCGGTGATCTCCTCGATCCGAGGCGCCAACTCGGCGACCCGCCGCGGCGTGAACGCCCGGGTCACCAGCTTCCGCAGGCGCGTATGCCCCGGCGGATCGGTGCTCAGCATATGGGTCAGCACCGCCAGCTGCTTCGGATCCGACGGCGGCGCACCGCGTTTGCGGCTGAGCAACTCATCGTTGACCGCCGCCGCCTTGCGCAACCGCGGATCGTTCAACGCGGCCCGCCCCGCCGCGTAGTCCAGCACGACCCACCGCACGATCCCGTCCGGGAATCGCACCTGTCGCACCGGGCCGTCCTCGCGCCAGCGACGGTAGTGGGCGTGCGGGTCGGCGAAGAATTCCGGACCGAGCGATTCGATACGGTCCAGGGCTTCGAGATCGGCCATGGTTCCGACACTAGCGGATGGAATCGGTTGGGACGACGGCTGTTTCGCGGCTATGTAAAGAATTATGTACATGTTGTCGTGTTTTCTTTACACTGATCGCATGCCTTACGAGGAGAAGCGAACCTGGATTCTGGGTGTCGTGGCCGTCGTCTCGTACGCGGTCTACCTGATCGTCGTGCTGGTGCGGGCGCGGCACACGGCGCTGGTCGAGGTCGCCTATGTCGCGCCGATGCTGTGGGCGATCGGGGGTTCCATCGCGGCCTCGATCGTGGCTGCCGTCGCCGTCGCCATCGGGTCCCGCGATCGCGACCGGCGCGATCAGCGCGACCGTGAAATCGACCTGCGCGGAACGCATGTCGGCCAAGCATTCATCGTTCTCGGCGCCGTCGCGGCGCTGGTGCTGGCCCTGGCCGACGGTGACACCTTCTGGATCGCCAATGTCATCTACCTCGGATTCACGCTGTCGGCGGTCGTCGGCGCGGCCGCCAAGCTGGAGGCCTATCGGCGGGGGATGGCGCCATGGTGAAACCCACGAAGGTCACCAACAACATTCGCGCCCTGCGGTTCTCGCACGGCGAGATGACCCAGGCCGAGCTGGCCGACCGGCTCGGCGTGACCCGGCAGACCGTCAACGCCATCGAACAGGGCAAATACTCGCCGTCGCTGGAGATGGCGTTCCAGATCGCCCGGGTGTTCTGCGCACCGCTGGACGAGATCTTCGAATATCCGGAAGAGGATGAGTCGTGAAAGCTATCACCCAGGACGTCTACGGCACCGTTGATGTGTTGTCCTACAGTGACATTCCCACCCCGCAGGCGGGTCCGGACGGGGTTCTCGTCCGGGTCCGGGCCGCGGGTGTGGACCCCAGCGTCTGGCACATGATGACCGGCGAACCGCTGGTCGCCCGGCTCGCACTGGGCCCTCGCAAACCCCGCGAGCGGGTGCGCGGCTGGGATGTCGCGGGCATCGTCGAAGCGGTCGGCCCGCAGGTCACCGCATTCGAGCCCGGAGACGAGGTCTTCGGGACGGTCCCCGGTTCGTTCGCCGAATTCGCCGCCGCCCCCGCGACCAAGCTGCAACGCAAGCCCGCGAACCTGAGCTTCGAACAGGCTGCGGCGCTGCCGATCTCGGGTACGACCGCGCTCACCGGCTTGCGTGACGCGGGCCGCATCGAAGCCGGTCAGCGCGTCCTGATCATCGGCGCCTCCGGCGGTGTCGGTCATCTGGCGGTCCAGCTGGCCAAGCACTACGGCGCAGAGGTGACCGGTGTGTGCTCGGGCGCGTCCGCGGCCTTCGTCACCGGGCTCGGCGCGGATCACGTCATCGACTACCGGACCGAAAAGCTCAGCGGCCGTTACGACCTCATCCTCGATATGGCCGGAAACCGCCCGCTGGCGTTGTTGCGCTCCCTGCTGACCGAGACCGGCACCCTGGTCCTCGGCGGTGGTGAGGGCGGCGGCCGCTTCTTCGGCGGCCTGGGCCGTTCGGTGCGCGCCGAGTTGCTCTCGCCCTTCGCGCGACAGCGTCTGCGCGCCCTGCTGGCTCTGCCCAAGCCCGAAGCCCTGGTCACGCTCGCCGAACTCGCGACCGCGGGTGCGGTCGTCCCGCACATCGACCGCACCTACGCCCTGTCCGAAGCGCCCGCCGCCATCACCCACCTGGCCGCCGGCCACTCGCGCGGCAAATCGGTCATCGTGGTCAGCTGACTCGGAAAATGTCCGATCGGCTCCGGCCATGGCACTGCCCGGCGCACAGGTGAATCAGCAAGGTCGGCGGGCAGGCGCGGGGCCGTGGTCCCGATAGATGCCATACGGGGCAGCTATCGGCACGGTCAGTCCAGTCGGCCGTAGATCAGGCGCAGGATCGCTTCGGTGAGGTCGTCGAGGCCGCGAGTCACTTCGTTCGGGGGCGCCGCGGACAACTGTGACAGCCGGCCGTCGCGCATCAGGGTGACGAGAGTCGCCAGCGTTGCCGAGTCGATGCCCTCGGGAGCGAGGCCGGCCGCGCGATCGCGCTCGATCTTGGCGGCCAGCGCGCTGGTGAATCGGTTCTGGATGGTGGCGATGAATTCGGTCAGCGGGGGGTAGTTGTTGTCGTAACCCTCCAGTGAGCAGACCAGGATCGTGCTGTTGTCGTGCCAGATCGCGGCCGTCCCCGCGAGCTGGGTGCGCAGGAGTTCGCGCTGCGGGCCGGTGGACGGCAGCCAGACGTGGGTTTTGGCGTAGCCGTCGCTCACGTCCTCCATCAGGCGGGCAAGTACCGCGTGTTTGGACGGGAAATAGAAGTAGAAGCTGGTGCGCGAAATGCCTGTCGCGGTGGTGATGTCGTCGACGGTCAAGTTGGCCATCGGTTTCTTGGTCAGCAGCCGGCGGGTCGCGTCGAGGATCTCGGCCTCGCGCTGATCACCCTTCGACACGGCGCCGCGGCGGCGCAGATCCTGGGTCGTGACTCGGGTCTGGTTCACCTTGCGTCCGCCCTGCTGCGCCATGTGTTCACCCTATTCGAGTTCCATTCCTGCAATGGACGTGGCGTCTATCATAATCGACACTGTGTCGATTCCGTCGTAGGGTTCCACGAATGACCTCCCTGCTCGAGCATCGGCGTTCCCCGTCGCCGACCGCGATCGTGCTGACCATGGCCAGCACCGTGTTTCTTCTGGCCATGGCCCAGACCCTGCCCGTGCCCGCGCTGCCGCAGATCGGGATGCAGCTCGGTGTCTCGGCGACCACCGTCGGATGGGTCACGACCGCGACCATGCTGGCCGCCTCGGCGCTGACACCACTGCTCGGGCGATTGGGTGATGTCTACGGACACAAGCCGGTCATCCTGGCGACGCTGGCGGTGACGCTGGCCGGCAGCGTGATCGCGGCCTCGGCGCACAGCATCGATCTGCTCATCGTCGGAAGGGCCTTGCAGGGAGCCAGTTTCGGACTGTTCCCGCTGGCGATCAGCGTGCTGCGCCATGAACTTCCCGCCGAGCGCCTGACCGGGGCGCTGGCCGTCACCGCGTCGACGCTGGGCGTGGGCAGTGGTGTCGCGCTGGTGGCCACGGGTCTGCTGACGCAGGGCGGCGCGGATTACCGTCGCATCTTCTGGCTGTGCGTCGTGCTGACGGTGGTGGTGCTGACGCTGGCGTTCTTCACCCTGCCGCGGCGCGCGGGTCAGGGCGGTCGCGTCGACTACGTGGGGGCCGCCGTCCTCGGTGTCGGTCTGGTCTGCTTGCTGCTGCCGATTTCCCAAGGCCACGAATGGGGTTGGGGCAGCGCCCGGGTGATCGGGCTGTTCATCGCCGCGGTGGTCGTGCTGGCCGGGTTCCTGGTGCTGCAGTCCAAGCTGCGGTCGCCGCTGGTGGCGACCTCGCTGCTGGCGCATCGCCCGGTCGCGGTGACCAATCTGGCCAGCTTCTGCGTCGGTTTCGCGATGTTCAGCGTGTTCCTCGGGGCGACCTACTTCGTGGCGACGCCGCGGGCGCTGGCGGGCTTCGGCTTCGACGCCTCGGTGCTGCGTACCAGTGTGGCCTTCATGCTGCCGGGTGCGGTGGTCTCGGTGGTGATGGGCCCGATCGCCGGTCGCCTGGTCGGGCGGATCGGCGCCCGTTATGTCCTGCTGCTCGCCAGCGTCATCGGCCTGTGCGCGCTCACCGCCCTGGCCCTGCTGCACTCGACCAGCTCGGAAGTCGTTGTCGCACTGATCATCGCGAACGCCGCCATCGCGATCGCCTACGCCGCCATGCCCGCTCTCCTGGTCGCCAATGTGGCGCCGCACGAGACCGGCATCGCCAACTCGATCAACTCGATCATGCGCACCGTCGGCGGCGCGATCGGCAGCGCACTGGTCGTCACCATCCTCACCAGCGACACCCTCGGCCACGCCCTGCCCAATGGTGCGGTGATCGCTCTCCCGGCCGAAGGCGCCTACCGCATCGCCTTCCTGACGGGCGCGGCCTTCTTCGCGGTGGCGGCGCTGCTGGCCGGCTTCGGCCTCGGTCACACCGGCCGTCGCCTGACCCCGCACGAGGTCGAGGAGGACGCCGCCTTGGCCTCCGCCGGCGAATTCGCCACCGCCTCCGCCGCCCTCTGATCCGACAACGCCCGAACCCCTCCGCCGTCCGTACGGTGGAGGGGTTCGCGCTGTCGTCCGCGCGGTCTTACAGCGGGATCGGGCCCGCCGAGCCCGAGGTGAACCACGACACGGTCGCGTTGACGTGGGTCAGGATGACATTGACGATCTCGAGAACGGCAGAACCCATCGATAAATCCTCATGCTCGGGGTGATTGACGCTGCGCAGCGTATCCGACCTGCTCCGAAATGGGGAATCCCCTGTCGACGGGGATCGACCGGGGATTCCGTTGCAGCTCAAACGAAGTCGATGCGCGATCACATGCCGGCGGAGCCGCTGAAGATCGGCAGCACGGCAGCCGCCGAACCCGACGCGGAGCCGGAGTTCACGGCGCTGCCGATGATGCCGCACGCGCTCGACACGGCGGATCCCGGCGAGAACGAGATGTCGGGATAGGTCGACGGATTCTTCGGGCAGATGCTCACATTGACCGAACGCGAGGAGGCGCCCTGGGTGACCGTCAGGGTGTACGCGCCCACGGCCGGTGGGGTCCAGGTGATCTGCGCGAACCCATTGAGCCCGTCCGCGCTGGTGTACGGGGTGTCCTGACCGATGACGGTGCCGTTGACCGTCAAGGTCACCGGGCTGAGCCGGTCGGCCCCCTTGGTCGTGATCGATACGTGGCAGGGCTCCGCGGGTGTCCCGCAATCGACGCCGAAATTGTCGATGGCGGCATGGGCGGTCGGGGTCAACAGCAATGGCAGCGCGAGCGCCGGCGCGCCGAGCAGCCCGGCGCGAGCGATCCGCGAGGAGTTGATCATCGCCGGATCATATTTGGAATCAACACGTTTCACACATGACCGGCTGCCCCGGATTTCAGGGGCAGGTCCGGGAAAAGGAGAATCCCCGGTCGACCGTGGTCGACCGGGGATTCCCTGTCATGCGCCGAAGCGGCTGATTCCTACACGCTCTTGTTGAACGCCTTGGCCTCGCGGCGGCGGCGGTGCAGGATCGGCTCGGTGTAGCCGTTGGGCTGGGTGGTGCCCTCGAGGACCAGTTCCTTCGCCGCCTGGAAGGCGATGGAGGCGTTGAAGTCCGGAGCCATGGCGAAGTACGACGAGTCGCTGGCGTTCTGGCGGTCGACGACCGGGGCCATGCGCTCGAGCGAGGCGATGACGTCCTTCTCGGTGACGATGCCGTGGCGCAGCCAGTTGGCCATCAGCTGGCTGGAGATGCGCAGGGTGGCGCGGTCCTCCATGAGGCCGATGTCCTTGATGTCGGGCACCTTCGAGCAGCCGACGCCCTGGTCGATCCAGCGCACCACGTAGCCGAGGATGCCCTGCGAGTTGTTGTCCAGCTCCTGCTGGATCTCCTCGGCGGACCAGTCGGTGTTCGGGGCGAGCGGGATCTCGAGGATCTCGTCGACGGTGGCGCGCGGGCCGCCCTTGGCGATCTCGGCCTGCCGCTTGAACACGTCCACCAGGTGGTAGTGGGTGGCGTGCAGGGTGGCGGCGGTGGGCGAGGGCACCCAGGCGGTGTTGGCGCCGGACTTCGGGTGGCCGATCTTCTGGACGAGCATCTCGGCCATCAGATCCGGCATGGCCCACATGCCCTTACCGATCTGCGCCTTGCCGGGCAGGCCGGTGGCCAGACCGGTGTCGACGTTCCAGTCCTCGTAGGACTTGATCCACTGCTGGCCCTTCATCTCGGCCTTGCGGACCATCGGCCCGGCCTCCATGGAGGTGTGGATCTCGTCGCCGGTGCGGTCCAGGAAGCCGGTGTTGATGAACACCACGCGGTCCTTGGCGGCGAAGATGGACGCCTTCAGGTTCACCGTGGTGCGGCGCTCCTCGTCCATGATGCCGACCTTGAGGGTGTTGACCGGCAGGCCGACGACCTCTTCGACGCGGCCGAACAGCTCGTTGGTGAAGGCCACCTCGTCCGGGCCGTGCATCTTCGGCTTCACGATGTAGATCGAGCCGGTGCGGGTGTTGCGCAGCGCGGTCTCGTCGCCGGCGGCGTTGAGGGCGTGCTTGGCGATCAGGACGGTGATCAGGCCGTCCATGATGCCCTCGGGGATCTCGTTGCCCTGGGCGTCGATGATCGCGTCGGAGGTCATGAGGTGACCGACGTTGCGGACGAACAGCAGCGAACGGCCGTGCAGCACGAGCTCGCCGCCGTCGATCGCGGTGTAGACGCGATCCGGGTTCATGGTGCGGGTGAAGGTCTTGCCGACCTTGGTGACCGTCTCGGCCAGGTCGCCCTTCATCAGGCCCAGCCAGTTGTGGTAGCAGAGGACCTTGTCCTCGGCGTCCACGGCCGCGACCGAGTCCTCGAAGTCCATGATCGTGGTGACCGCGGACTCCAGCACCAGGTCCTTGACACCGGCGGTGTCGGTGGAGCCGATGGGGGAGGACGGGTCGATCTGGATCTCGATGTGCAGCCCGTTGTGCTTCAGCAGCACCGACGTCGGGTTGGCCGGGTCGCCCAGGTAGCCGACGAGGGCATCGTTGTCGGCCAGGCCGATCTCGGTGCCGTCCTCGAGGCCGACCACGAGCTCGCCGTCCTCGATCGAGTACTTGGTGGAGCCGACGTGCGAGCCGGTGATCAGCGGCACCGCGTCGTCGAGGAAGTTGCGGGCCCACTCGATGACCTTGTCACCGCGGACCTTGTTGTAGCCCGAGCCCTTCTCCGCGCCGTTGGCCTCGGAGATGGCGTCGGTGCCGTACAGGGCGTCGTAGAGCGAGCCCCAGCGCGCGTTCGCGGCGTTGATGGCGAAGCGGGCGTTCATCACCGGCACGACCAGCTGCGGTCCGGCCTGGGTGGCGATTTCGGCGTCCACGTTCTCGGTGCCGATCTGGAAGTCGGCCGGTTCGGGACGGAGATAGCCGATCTCGGTGAGGAACTGCTTGTAGGCAGCCTTGTCGTAGCCTGCGCCCGGGTTCGCGCGGTGCCACTCGTCGATCTTGGCTTGGATGTCGTCGCGTTCCGCCAGCAGTGCGCGGTTGCGGGGGGCGAGGTCATTGATGACGGCCTCGGCACCCGACCAGAACGCGGCGGAATCAACACCGGTGCCGGGGAGGGCCTCGTTCTCCACGAAATCGTGGAGCACCTTGGCAACCTGCAGCCCGCCGACCTGAATCCGCTCTGTCATCTATTGCCTCATTTCGAGAAGCCGGGTGGAAAAAGTACGCCCGTCATATTACTCGCGGTTACTCGGCGGTATTCCCCGGCCCTCGCGGTTCGAGCCTCGGCCGATGGGGGTTGATTGTATCGATCGGTACATTTAATGTACTGGTTGGAACATTTTTCGGGGGCGCGACGCGAAGGTGCGATTCATGGGAAAAGCCTTGTCGGGCAAGGTCTCTGTGGTAACAGGCGGCAGCCGGGGGCTCGGGCGGGAGATGGTGCGCGCGTTCGCGGCCGCCGGATCCGACGTCGTGATCGCCAGCCGCAAGCTCGACGCGTGCGAGGAACTGGCACGGGAAGTGCGCGACGCCACAGGGCGGCGCGCCCTGGCCGTGGCCTGCAATGTGGGCGATTGGGGGCAGTGCGAGACGCTCGCCGAGGCAGCCTATGCGGAGTTCGGGCGTGTCGACGTGTTGGTGAACAACGCCGGGATGTCGCTGCTCTATCCCAGCTTGGACCAGGTTTCCGAGGCCATGTTCGACAAGGTGATCGCCACCAATCTGAAGGGGCCGTTCCGGCTTTCGGCGCTCATCGGCGCGCGCATGGCGGCGGCGGGCGGGGGATCGATCGTCAATATATCTTCGGTCGAAGCCGCGCACCCCGAACCGCTCGCGGTGCCGTACGCGGCCGCGAAGGCCGGGCTCGAGACGCTGACCGGGGGCTTCGCCCACACCTACGGACCGGCGGTGCGGGTCAACACGATTCGCTGCGGGCCCTTCGGCACCGATATCGCCCAGGCGTGGCCCGCGGAGATGCGCACCGAACTGGCGCGGCACACCGCGCTCGGCCGCCTCGGCGTTCCCGCCGACATCGTCGGGGCGGCGCTGTTCTTCGCCTCCGACGCCTCCGCCTACTGCACCGGCGCGACCCTGGCCCTGGACGGTGGATTCCGGTGACCGCCGCTGTCCCGGCCCGCCGCCGCGGCCGCCCGCCCGCCTCCGCGGCCGGGCCGGGGGAGACCCGGGAGCGGATCGTGGCCGCCGCGCTGGAGTTGTTCGCGGAGAAGGGCTTCCACGGCACCGGCGTCGCCGAGATCGGGGATCGTGCCGGAGTGCAGCGCGGGGCGCTGTACTACCACATCGGGTCCAAGGAGGAACTGCTGTGGCAGATCCTCGGCGACTACACCCGGCTCATGCTGGGCGAGGCCGAGCAGATCGCGCACGGCCCCGATCATCCGGTCACCAAGCTGCGCAGGCTGATCCACTCGCACGTGGTCATGATCATCGAGAACCGCGCCGCCGTCGCCATCCAGCTGCGCGACGTGTCCGCGCTCAGCGGTGACCGGGCGCGTGAACTCCAGGAACTGCGCGACCGCATCCAGAACCTGTGGCAGCAGGTCATCGACGCGGGCACCGCGGCGGGCGTGCTGCGCACCGCCGACCACGTGGTCACCAATGGCGTGCTGGGCATGCTCAATTCGGTGACCTTCTGGTACCGGCCCGGCGGGCAGCACACGCCCGACGAGATCGCCGGCATCCTCTGCACCACCGTCCTGGACGGACTCATCCAACCGCGCAAGACCACGAAAGGCTGACCATGGCTTGGGATTTCGGCACCGATCCGGAGTATCAGAAGAAACTGGACTGGGTCGCGGAGTTCGTCCGGACCGAGGTGGAACCCCTCGACCTGATCTACCCGAACCCGTACGACCGCACCAACCCGGAGATCCGGGCGCTCATGCGGCCGCTGCAGGAGAAGGTGAAGGAGCAGGAGCTGTGGGCCTGCCACCTGGGGCCGGAACTCGGCGGCCCCGGCTACGGGCAGTTGAAGCTGGCGCTGCTCAACGAGGTGCTCGGGACCTCGCAGTGGGCGCCGCTGGTGTTCGGCTGTCAGGCGCCGGATTCCGGGAACGCCGAGATCCTCGCGCACTTCGGCACGCCCGAGCAGAAGGCGACGTACCTGCGGCCGTTGCTCGACGGCGAGATCGGGTCCTGCTACGTCATGACCGAGCCGACCGGCGGATCGGATCCGACGGCGTTCCAGACCCGCGCGGTGCGCGCGGGCGACGAGTGGGTCATCAACGGCGAGAAGTGGTTCAACTCCGCCGCCGAATTCGCCACCTTCCACATCGTCATGGCGGTGACCGACCCGGACGCGCCGCCGCATCAGCGGCTGTCGATGTTCATCGTGCCCGCCGACACCCCCGGCCTGGAGATCGTGAAGAACTTCACGGTGCCCGGTTTCAGTGAACACGAAGGGCACCTGCGGTTCACCGATGTCCGCATCCCGGCGGACTCGCTGCTGGGTGCGGAGGGGCTCGGATTCATCGTGGCCCAGACACGTCTGGGCGGTGGCCGCGTCCACCACGCCATGCGCACGGTCGCGTTGGTGCGCAAGGCCTTCGACATGATGTGCGAGCGCGCCGTGTCCCGCCCCATGGGCAAGGGCAATCTCGGCGGCAAGCAGATGACGCAGGAGAAGATCGCCGAATCCTGGATCGAGATGGAGCAGTTCCGGCTGCTGGTGCTGCGCACCGCGTGGCGCATCGACCAGGAGCAGGACTACCGCAAGGTGCGCCACGACATCGCCGCCATCAAGGTCGCCATGCCGAAGGTCATGCACGACATCGCCCAGCGGGCCATGCACCTGCACGGCGCGATCGGCGTCAGCACCGACCTGCCGTTCACCGACATGATGACCTACGCGCAGATCATGGCCATCGCGGACGGTCCGACCGAGGTCCACAAGATCACCTTGGCAAAGGAGGTCCTGAAGGCCTACGCCCCCGCGGATCCGGTGTACCCCAGCGGATATCGGCCGATCCTGCGGGAGAAGGCTCGTCAGCTCGTCGCGGAACGGCTCGAACACACCGTCGGCAACCTCTGATCTCGCGATGGGGCGGGCGAATTGCCCGCTCCGTCGCCGCCGGCCGCGTCGAGCGGGGGGCGATCAGTTCGGGCGCGGTTCGATCCAGAGGGCCTCGGAGACGGCGCACAGGTCGCCGTCCGCGGTCGAGAGTGTCACTCCGACAGTGTGTTTGCGGCCCTCGCGCCCCACCACCCAGGCATGGGAGATGTAGTCGTTCCCGGCATACATCGGCCGGAGCTGGGTCGCGCTGAGGGCGGCGGTGAACGCGCCGCTGCCCATGTGGGAGAAGGCGAATGCGGCACGGCCCCCGGGGCAGTCGAGCGCCGACCAGACCACCTCGGGCGGGAGTTCGCCGGACTCGTCGGCCAGCCCGGCATCGGGGGTCCAGGCGGCGGCCATCTGCTGAAGTCCGGGCAGTTCCGACGGGAACAGGCGCAGCCCGAGGCCGGGCGCGCAGGCCAGCCCGCAGCCGTAGCAGTCGGTGACCGTTCGATTGCCCGACAAGCTGAGCTCGACAGCCGATTTCGCCGCCGCCCACGACGGCGCGGGACGCGGGTCGAGGGTGAGTGCGGTGGGCGCGGCCTCCACCAACAGGGTGTCGTCGGTGGCGGTGAAGGCGGCGTGGCCGTGCTCGGGACGCGACAGCAGGATCGGGGTGCCGACGGTGACCGCACGCCGGAAGTCGACGCGCACGGCGTCCGCGCCCGACTGGGCGGCCAGCAGGCCCGCGAGATACCCACCGAACGCGATCTCCGGATAGCCGTGGATGTGTGCGGGGATGGTGAGCGCTTGCGCGTGGGTCATCGTCGAAGCCCCACCTTTCCCGGCCGCCATGGCCGATCGGTCAGCACTGACGATACCCAGGCCGGGATCGCGCGCTGTCGTGAGATTTCGCACCCCGATGATGGCGGAGAAGCGGGATCGTCGCCGAGCAGCGGCCCGCCGATATGGCAGCGAGACACCGGGTCGGGGCAGCGGACAATCGTGGGTGGGCGGCGGCCGATCAGGGCGCGGCCGGTCGATCTCGGGCTGACGGGGCGGCGGCGGGGACGACAGCCCGGGCGGCGGCCAGGGGCGGAGGGGCGGGCGGCGTCCGGGACTATCGGCGCTTGCGCTCGCGGACCACATGGGAACGCAGGCGGGAGATGCCCTTCACGCGGACGCTGCGCAGGTGGCGCAGGGTCAGGTCGGGGTCGGTGTCGAGTTGGGCGGCCGCACCGTCGTCGGCGAGGACCGTGCCGGGGCGGGCCACGCCGGTGAGGCGGGCGGCGACATTGACGACGGTGCCGTAGAGGTCGCCGAAGCGGGTCAGGACCGGGCCGTAGGCCAGGCCGACGCGGAGCTGTGGCATCTCCGGAATCGTCTGGGCCGCACGGGCGATCGCGCGGTGCATGTCCAGGGCGATGCGCGCGCCGGCGCGGGGGTGCTCGGCGGCGAACATGACCTCGTCGCCGACGTTCTTGATGACCCAGCCGCCGTGGGCGGTGATCACCTCGGTGGTGGTCGTCTCGAAGGCGTCGAGCAGTTCGGTGAGTTCATCGGGGTCCAGGTGCCGCGACAGCCGGGTGTAGCCGACCATGTCCGCGAACCCGACCAGCAATGGCCTTGTGGCGGTGCCGGATTCGTGGGTGCGGCTCAGGGCCGCGGCCAGGTGCCGCTTCCAGGCGTAGTCGTGTAGTTCGGCCAGCACCGTGATGGCGTGCGCGGTGGCGTCTCGGCTTTCCCCGGGCGTCGTGCCGTCGTCGGCCGCCGGGCGGCCGCCGACCTCGCGGGTGATCAGATCGGCCTGCCATTCGGCCAGGCGCGCCATCGCCTGGCCCATGGTGCGAGCGGCCGCGACCTGGCTCTGCTCATTGGTCAGCGCGGCCGCGCTCAGGGCCGCGAAAGCGCGGACCGCGGCGACGTCGTTGTCGGTGAACGCCACCTCGTCGTCACTGGCGGCGGCCGGGAAACCCAGGGCCACCCACAATTTCCGGGCCTGCTCGACGGGCACCCCGGACAATGCGGCGACCTGCGTGCGGGTGTACCGGCGCGGCCCGCCCAGCAGCGACCGCTCGACCACCGCGTCGACGATCTCGGTCGACCCACCGGATTCGATCATGCGGTCAGTACAGCACACGACACGGCCGCGAGGGGCGGTCGGGAATCTCACGACAGCGGTTGGGCATTGCGCTGCGCGAGCATGATCGTCATCAGGCCCGCTTCCTGCGACTGCGACGCGATCATGCCGCGCGCGGACTCCTTCACCGGACCCGACGCGACCAGCTGATCGGCCGCCTTCGCCATGGCCACGCCGCCGCGGTGATGCCGCAGCATGAGCTGCAGGAACAGCACCTCGGCATCCTTGCCGCGGGCGGTCGCGAGGGCGTCGAGTTCGGCCTGGGTGGCCATGCCGGGCATGGAGGTGCCGGTGGCCATGGCCGAATGGTCGTGCGCCGCAGCCGAATCCGCGGTCATCCACGCCATCGGATGCGCGGACTGCGGTGCCGCGTTGGCCAGGCGCAGCCAGCCGAGCAGGGTGCCGATCTCCATGCGCTGGGCATCGGCGATCTGCTGGGCCAGCCGGCGCACCGTCGGGTCGACGCCGGAATCCAGGCGCTGCACCATGATCAGGGCTTGTTGATGGTGCGCGGACATGTCCTGACTGAAACCGATTTCGACGGGGCTGAGAACCGGTGCGGCGGAGTGGCTCTCGGGAATCAGCAGGGGCCGCAGCAGCAACCCGGCGGCGAGCAGGGCGAATACGAGGACGGCGATCGCCAGCGGTCGCCGTACTCGATCACGCGGGTGGGCCGGGCTTTCCGTCACGAGCCCACCACGGAGTGCTGGTCGGCGGGCGGGGTGTAGACGTCATCGGCGAGCTGCAGCACCATGAACCCGTTGTCATTGCAGGTGGCCCACAGCTGGTTGCCGTGCCACTCCGGCGGCGAGAAGCACCAGTCGGTGGACAGGTCGCCGAAGGCCAGCATGCCGGTGCGCGACGAGAGCGCCTGGTTCGGATCGAACTTGCCCTCCAGCATCGCCCGCGCGGCGGACGGGAACTCCATGATCGGGGGGCCGATCAGCGAGGCCAGCGCGTGCGGCGAGTTCCACAACTCCAGGTTGCGGCCCTTGCGGGCGGGCGGGTTGAAGTAGCCGATCTCCTTGACGTGGAACGGATCCCGCACATCGAACACCCGGATGCCGGACTCCTCCCAGGCGCAGGCCAGGGCGGTCGGGTCGTTGGGGCGGTCGGCGGCGCAGTAGTGGGCGTCGTAGGAGAACACCGAACCGCCCATGGCCGAGGCCATCGCCGAATCCTGGTTCTCGGGCAGGTTGATCTCCAGCTTCAGCTTGGCCGCCACCGAGGGATTGGTGTCGTCGGAGATGTCGATGAGCTTCACCCCGCCCGCGCCGCCCTCGTCGACGGTGAACAGGTAGGGCTTGCCGTCGTAGGTGACCGGGATGCTGTGCTGGGTCGCCCAGCCGTCGGTCCAGAACACCCGGCCCAGGTGTGGGACCTGCGGATTCGGGTCGCGGCGCTGCACGGCGCTGATGTCGAGGACGGTGAAGCCGCCCAGGGCGGACAGGTACATGCGGTTGCCGTCCGGGCTGATGCCGAACCCGTGCGCCTCGATGCCGGTGAGGCCCTGCCAGATCACGTGCGGGTTGGTCGGGTCGGTCAGGTCGACGGCGCTGACGAAACCGGGGGCGATGCCTGAGGCCCAGTAGGTGCGCCCGTCGGGGGAGAAGCCGCCCTCGTGGGTCGTGATCGGCAGCGGCATCAGCAGATTCGTGCCCGGGCCCGGGTTCAGCAGCCGCGGGTGCGCGCAGTCGGAGATGTCGTACACCGACAGGAATCCCGCGCCGATGCCGACCGGGACGCCGGTGCCCACCAGCAGTTTCCGTTCGGCGTTGACCTTGAGCGACTCCCAGGTGCCCGCGAGCATGGCGGGCTCGGTGAGGCTGCCGGTCTCCACCGGATTCGCCGGATCCGACACGTCGAGCACCTGCACGCCCTGGGCGGGCCCGAGGATATTGCCCGGTAACAGCGACCCCGTGTAGGAGCAGTGGTCGTAGGTGGTCGAGGTGATGCCCGCGCCCTTGCCGACGTACCCGCCGACGAACGACATGTTGCATCGATACCCCAGCGTGCTGCGCCCGCTGTTGCGGTCGTCGGCCGGAACATCGCCCTGCATACCGGTTTCCGGCAGCGAGTCCGGTCCGCAGTCGGCGCGCGGCACCGACGTGCGCCCGACATCGAGGAACTGCTGCACCTGATTGGCGATATCGGACTGCAGATCCGCCGACGCCCCGTGCATGGGCAGCACGGCCGCCCCCATCAGCGTCACCGCCAGCACCACGGCGGGCTTGGACCGCCGGATACTCGTGAACCGCCCCATCGCGGTACCCCCGTCTTCTCGCGTGCTCGACCAACAGTGACCGGAGGCACAGGCCACTGTGCGATGTGGTCACGGTTACATCGCGAACGCTAACTCATAAACTGACCGCTCGGTAGATCCAGAGCGAAAATTGTCTGTGACAGTCGCTGCCAGTGGGCGCTCGGGTCCGTCGCTCGGGTCCGAAACCTGTTGCCGCAGCGGTTAACAGAGCCGGTCGCCCAGTCGATCTCGGTAGGCTGCGATGATTCGACGACGGAGGTGGGCGATGCGCTCGACTGGATTCACGATGCTCCTGGCCTGCACGGTGATCGCGGGCGTCACCGGCTGTACCGATGGGTCCACCCCGACCACGACGCCGAGCTCCGCGGCCCCGGCCGTCTCACCCGGTGCCGGTAGCCCGAGTGCCGGAAACCCCGGCGCCGCCCCGACGGGTAATCCCGCGCCCGCCACCCTCCCCACCGACACCCTGATCGCCGCCTGCGCCCCCGGCCAGGTCGATGTCACCGCCACCGGCCTGGGCGCGGCCATGAGCCACCACGGCATCACCCTCACCTTCTCCATCGCCAACCCCGCGCAGGCCTGCACCCTGAAGGGCTATCCCGGCCTCGACCTCACCACCTCCTCCGGCGAGGTCGTCCACGCCGAACGCACCACCTCCGGCTACATGAGCCCGCAACCCGTCGGCGACCCCGAACCCACCGTCGTCGTCAAGTCCGGTCACCCCGCCAGAGCCATCGCCGAATCGGTGGCCTGCGGCGTCTACGGCACATCCGATCCCAAGGTCGTCAAAACCCAAGTGACCCCGCCCAACTCGACCGACACCCGGGTGGTCGACGAGGCCCTCGACACCTGCAGCCTGAAGATTCACCCGGTCACGGCATAGCCCGCGGGGCTGCGCCATTGTCGGCGGCGACCTGCCGGCTGTCCTATCCCGCAAATTCCTAGCACGCGGGGGACGCGATCGGGCGCATACTCGAACGATGCACACCGTTCTGATCCTCGGTGCGGGATTCGGTGGGCTCGAACTCGCCGCGGGTCTGTCCGGGTCCGTGCCGGACGAGGTCCGGGTGACATTGCTGGATTGTGCCGAAGGCTTCGTCTTCGGCTTCGCCAAGCTGGACGTGCTGTTCCGGGGTCGCACCGTCGACGAGGTCCGGATTCCCTACGACACCATCGACCTTCCGGCCGTGGAGTTCCGGCGCGAAACGGTCACCGCGATCGACCCCGCCCACCGCACGGTCACCACCGACCGAGGCGAGTACGCGCCGGACACGCTCGTCGTCGCGCTCGGTGCGGAGTACGACTGCGCCGCCACCCCGGGATTCGTCGACGACGGTCACGAGTACTACTCGCTCGCGGGCGTCCACCGGCTGCGGCGGCGCCTCGACGCCTTCGCCGGCGGCACCATCCTGATGTCGATCCTGAGCGTCCCGTTCAAGTGCCCGCCGGCGCCGTACGAAGGCGCGCTGCTGCTCCACGAGGAGCTCGTGCGACGCGATCTGCGCGATACGACCCGCCTGCGACTGATCACCCCGATGGACTCACCGATTCCGGTGTCGCCGAGCTCCAACACCGCGATCCTCGGCGCACTCGCCGACCGCGGCATCGAGTACACGCCCGGAACACGGGTGCGTGCTCTGGCCCCGGCGACCCACACCGCGTCGACGCGCGCCGGGGACCTGCCCTACGACCTGTTCATCGGCATCCCCCGGCACCGGGTTCCGGAGGTCGTGCAGGTTTCCGGGCTGACCGCGGGGGGAGTGGACGGCTGGATCCACGTCGACGCGGCCACCCTGGCCACCCCCTACCCGGGGGTGTACGCGTTGGGCGACTGCGCCGATGCTCCCGTACCCCGGGCGGGCGTATTCGCCGAGACGGCGGCGCGAACCGTCGCCGCCGACATCATCGCCCACCTGCACGACCGTCCCCGCGACGGCAGGTATCTGGGACAGGGCACGTGCCACATCGAGTTCGGCGGGGGCCTCGTCGGGAAGGTGGAAGCGGACTTCCTCTCCGGCCCGGCGCCCGTCGCCCCATTCCTCGGGCCATCCACCGAATTCGCCGAGGAGAAAGCCGAATTCGCGGCTGCGCGGCGGCGGCGCTGGTTCGGTTCCTGAGGCCGCGGGACCGGCGCGGCGACGACCACTTCGCGCACAACTATCGATGGGCCACCGCCGCAGCCGATTCCGGGCGACTGGCGTGCTTCATCGTCTACTTCTACTGGCGTCCGAATTGGCACGAGACGGTGCGGACCTGCATCGACATGGTGACCAAGGCGGGGGGACCGCATCCGCGGATGATCGTGATGCTCGACGTCGAACAGGGCGGCAATCCGTCCGGCGACCAATCCGACGGGATCAATCGCGCCTATTGGGCGGCCGCCGACTGGCTCGGTGATCCACGGAGGGTCATCGGGTACGCCAATGCCTCCGACTTCGCGTCCCTGTGGCCCACCCGTCCCGAGGGACTGCGCGTGGTGGCGGCGGGCTACGGCAACGATCCGCAACTGCCGGGGCAGGTCGCGCATCAATACACCGACGGGCAGGGGTGGGGCGGTGGACTGCCGGAGGGCTGCGACCCGTTCGGCCCCTGCGATATGAACAGTGCCGACGGTTTGTCGCCCGACGAGTTGGCCGCCGCCTGCGGAATCGTCACCACGCGTTCCGGAGTGCGGTCATGATCGACGTTCTCATGGTGCCCGGCACCTTCTGCCGCACGGCGGCGACAACATCAGCGAGCAGTTCCTGCACGACCTGGACCCCGCCGAATTCACCACCCGCATCGTCGACTATCCCGCCGAGTACGGCAGTCCCGGCACCTACGCCGACAGTCGCGCGGCGGGGCGCGAGGCGCTGCTCGGCGCGATCGGAGCGAGCCCGAATCCCGTTGTGCTCGGCGGATATTCGCAGGGTGCGCAGATCGCGGGCGATGTCGCGGCCGAGATCTCGGCCGGACAGCATCCGGAACTGGATGTGCGCGGTGTGGCGTTGATCGCCGACCCTTCTCGTCCACGCGGCCGGTGCGTCGGTATCGACCCGGGCGGGTGGGGGATCTCCGGCGAACGCGACACCGGGCTGCCGACCTGGTGGGTCGCCGCCGCCGGCGACCCGATCACGTCGCTTCCGGCGGGAAACCCGTTGCGCAGCTTAGCCGATATGACCGAGTTCTATTCGCTGAGCTCCCCCGAAGCCGCCACGCGCTGGGCACAGCACATGATCGACACCGCCACGAACCGCAGCATGCAGCCGTGGTGGAACCTCGATCGATGGCAGGACTGGGGCGGCGCGCTGGCCTGGATGAAGGGCTACCTCACCGACGGCCGGCACACCACCGCCTACCTCGCCGAAGGCCACTGCAAAGCGCTCGCCGGCGCCCTGAACCAGGAACTGCCCCGATGACCGACCGCACCGCATCGCGCCGAGGAGGATTCGATGCCGTTCCTCGGTGAACAAGCCGTGGTCGTCGAGGAGGTTGACGCGATCAGGTGGCGGTTGCAAGCACCGCTGACCTACCGCGCCGCCGCCGACACCTTCAGTGTGCCGGTCGGTTTCATCACCGACTTCGCTTCTGTCCCACGGCCCCTGATCTGGCTGATCCCCCGCTACGGCGCCTACACGCGCGCCGCGATCCTGCACGACTACCTGTGCGAGGTCGCACCCGTCGGCCGCTCCGACGCCGACGGCATCTTCCGCCGCATGCTCCGTGAATGCGGCGTCTCCACCCCTCAGCGGTGGATGATGTGGGCCGCCGTCCGTTTCGGCGGCCGCATGGCGGGCGCCGGACCCAGGGAATGGCTGCGCTTCCTCCTGATCGCGGCCCCCGCCGTGGCATTCCTGGCAGTCCCGTTCCTCATCGACTGCCTCTTCCTGCTGCTCTTCCGGCTCTGCACGGCATCCGCGACGGAAACGCCTCGGATCACCGTGGCCCGAAGTGGTTTCGCCACGCTTGCAGGGCCGCCGGCGACAGGTGATCCGCGGCGCGCGCGAACAGCTGATACAGAGAAGCTCCGTGCCTAGCCGCGAGTTCGGTGTTGTGCACCATGACATCGAACTCGTTGGCGGCGGTGATCTCCAGGAACGCGTGTAGCGCGGCGTCGTCCACGTCGTGTTCCCGGCCGGTGAACCGGTCGGTGAACACGGTCGGCGTCGCGCCCAACCGCGGATACACCGCGGACCGGTCACAACTGCCGTAGAGATAGACCAGTTCCTCTGCCCGCGAACCGATCACGGCCGCCAGCTTCGCCCGCTCGGACACCTCGAGCAGCGACCGATCGAATCCATCGGTGCCGTACATCGCGTGACAGAGCCCCGCGTACTGGACATCGGTGTCCGCGCCCCACTGCGCCAGCAGGTCGGCGACCCGCGCGAGATGCGTCATCAGCGTGCCCCCGGGATGCGGAATCCGGTCCGCGCCCAGATCACGCAGGAAACGCTCGACCCGTTCCCGTGTATCCGCCACCGCTCCAACCTACCCGCGGTCGGTCGCGATGATCGGCGGCAATTATGAGGGTTCGGACTGAAAGTGCCCCCTCGACTTGTTCCGGGAGCCTCTCACGGTCATCTTGTGTGACAGAAGTATTCGGAATGTGTGAAGGATGTGTAGTGAAGCTCCGTCAGAGTGGACGTTTCGCCGTGGTGGCGTTGGCTGTCGTGACCGTGCTCGGTCTGTCGGCATGCGGCAGCGGTGAGAAGCACCCGGGCCACACGCCCGCCAAGTCCTCGACGTCGAAAACGGCCGCCGGACAGGCATACCCGCCCGCCCCGTCCGCCACGGAGCTGAACACCGCCATGCAGAAGGTCCTCGACCCCGCCGTCCCCGACGCCGAGAAGCTCGACCTCATGCAGGGCATGCAGGCCGACCCGAGCCTCCCGACCCGAATCATCGAGGCCTACAAGCAGAACAACGCCTCCATCACCGTCACCAACGTCGTCGACCTCGGCAACGGCACCCTCACCGCCGACGCCCAGGCCGCCATCGGCGGCGGCGCCCCCCAACAAGCCGTCGTCCCCTTCGTCGCCGAAGACGGCAAATGGAAAGTCCAGAAGGACTGGATCTGCAACCTCCTGTCCCTCGCCAACCAAACCTCCCCGGCCTGCGGCTGATTTCGCCACTGACGGGGCTACGGGTTTGATGTGGAACCCCGTGTTCATCGATCCCGGGGTTCCGCGTGAGTGAACTTGGCCAGCATCGCGATGAAGGTGATGTAGTCGTTCGGAGGGACGCAGACCTGGCGATGGGGCCAGTGGTGGAGTCGGTCCGGGTAGCCGTCGTTGGGGGTGACGATGGTGCGGTTGGGCCGGGCGTCGGCGGTGTTGTCGTGGTCGGCGATCCAGGCCCGCATGCTGGGCGAATCGAGGCTGGGTATGGACTTCACAGCGGCGGCCCAGTCCAATCCGGTGTCTGCGCTCGCGGTGGGGAACGTGGTGACGACCACGGCGTCGGTGGTATGCCAATAGCGGCCCATGCCCGATTGCCTCTCTCGGTGGCCACTGGAGAAGACCGCCCGAGGGTGCATGGACAGGGGTTCGGCAGCGGTGAAAACTGTCCATCCATCCTAGCTCCGGGGCATCGGGTATAGCGTTGACGCAGTGGGATTGCCCGCGTTCCGCAATCGGGCGGTGCCGATACCCACCGATCCGTCCCCCGCTGACGGCCTCGCCTCTGGTGGGGAGCACCCCGAGACGTCGCGTGGTGCCCACTGATTCCGGCATTCGGAACAGGTTGTGCCATGGTGCTGTCCTCCCTCGCCGGTAGTCTCGCGCGGGTGTCGATGCACGAGATCGAGGATCTGGTCGAATGGTCGGTTCGGGTGCTGGATGCGCGGCATCCGGGGGCGGATCGGCGGGTTCGGGATTGGTTCGGGGAGTTGTACTCGTTTCAGGGCGGGTATGACTGTTCGTTCACGCAGTTCAGGGTGATGGAGATCTTGCTGGCCCGGGATTACTGCTTTCGATTCGGGATCGATGCGCATCCGGATTATCCGGGGCGGCGTGAGTTCTTCGACGGGTTGGAGGAATTCACGGCGCTCGCGGACATCGCGGTGGATGACGACGAGGACGGGTCGCGGCTGGACGCGTGGCTCGAGGAGGGATACGTGGATCCGCCGCACCTGTATTGCGATGCGGGGACGGCATTGTGGCGGCGTGCGGTGGAGGTCGGGCTGATCGCGGGGACCGGCGCCGAACCGCTTCGGCGCGTGGCGTTGGCCGATGTGGTTCGTGAGGTCGTGCTCGCGGCCGAAGCCGAAGGGGAGATCGGGGTGATCGCCACATGGCACGCGTTGGGACCGACCACCCTGCTGCCGGACTTCCATACCGAAGAGCCTTGGGAGATGCCCGCGCTCAGGGAGATTCGGGCGATCGCGTTGCGGACGGGCGCGACGACCTTCGAGTTGCCCTCCGGGCTGCGCACGCCGCCGGAGTATTGCGAAGAAGACGAGCTCGAAGCATGGTGGATGGGTGCGGCGGAGGATGGCCCGCGATGACTGCTGAGTGACAACGAGTTTCACCCGGTAGCCGCTATCGCGCCGGAGCGGCCGTCGCCGTTGACGGCCGCCCCGCTCGGGCAGTGCTACGCCGTGCGCGTCAAGACGTTTTGGTCGCCTTTCCGATCTCGGCGACACCGTCGACGAGAGTGTGACCGCCCAGCTGCGCCCAGCCATTGCCGGTAATGCCCATCAGCTGGATCTCGAGGTCCCTGACCTGGTCGGCGATCCGGGCGGGGAAGGAGACCTGGGTCGGGCCGGCGGGAGGTGCGAAGCCGTCGATGGTCAGTTTCTGGCCGATGGCGGCGACGCCGTCGACCAGCGTGTGACCGCCCAGCTGCGGCCAGCCGGTGCCGCCCACACCCATCAGCTGGATCCACACGTCGGGGATCTGGCCCGCGGCGCCGGTCGGGAAGGGCACGTTGGTCGCACCGGTGGGAGCCCCGAAGCCGGTGATCTTCAGCTTCTGGCCGATAGCGGCTACACCGTCGACGAGGGTGTGGCCACCGAGCTGCGGCCATCCCGTTCCCGGTGTGAAGTCCTCGCCGTCGCCGAAGAATTGGATCCACACGTCGCGGACCTGACCGTCGACGCCCGCCGGGAACGGCACATTGACCGCGGTGGTGGGAGCCGCGAAGCGGCTGATCTTCAGCTTCTGACCGATCGCGGCGAATTCGTCGACGAGGGTTCGCCCGCCCAGCTGGGGCCATCCCGTGCCGGGTGTGTTGTTGCCGCCGTCGCCGAAGAGCTGGATCCACACGTCTCCGATCGGCAAGGTGGGCATCGGGGCCGCGGTCGCCGAGGTATAGCCCTTCGGGGGGATCAGTGTCGCGAGCTGATCGAAGCCGATCCAATACCCGTACGGGCTGAATCCGCTGTCGGCGACCCACACCGCACGCGGGAAGGCGCTGTCATAGCCCATCAACGCGATGTAATGGAACACTTCACCGCCGCCGTAGACGGGCGATACCGAACCCTTGACGCCTTGCGGGTAGTTGTTCGGCGGGGCATCGATATTTGCGACGACGCCGAAGCCGGCATCGATCGAACCGACGATGTCCTTCCACAACCGGTCCTTCTGGGCGCCGGTCGGCGGATCGTCGTGCATGTACGTGTCGACATACTTCGCGGCGGGGAGAATCCTGTTCAGCACCGGAGTGATCAAACCGACGTAATCGGTCCCGTTCTCGGTGGTCCCGATCTCGGTGGCCAAATATTGCTCGGAGAGATTCACTCCACACGAATTGCACACGATCTGGGTGGCGGCGGGACCGCACCAGAAGAACCTCTCCTGCGGGACGATCGACCTGTCGTAGGGGAGTTCCCTCTCCGTCGGTTCCCCACCCGGCGACACCGAAGCCAGCCGGTCATAGATCTCCTGGGCGTCGGACATGCGTTCGTCGTAGCGATCGGGGAACGCCGACCGCTGCACCTCTTGGGCATACGAACCGGGTGAATCCGGACCGTTGTAGTCCAGCCTCGCGAGTCGCTCGTAGAACAGCCCTGCCGACGTGGTCGGGTTCATACAGGTCGCGCAATCCGCCCACCAGTACTCGCCGTTGTCGCCCTGCCGGATCTGTTGCTGGAACACGCCCACCGAGTAGCCGTCGGTCCCCACGGCATCGTGTTCGAGCTGCATGGACTCCGGCACGGCGGGATTCGCGTAGATCGTCAAGTTCGACTCGACGAGCCCCGTCGCCAGTGCGATCACGATGCCGCGCTGGCTGATTCCACGTCGCTGCCCCTCCGCGATGATCGCTTGGGCGACTTGATCCCGTGTCATAGCTATGCGCCTCCTCTGTCGAAAGCAGATGCGCACCCTTCGAGAATTCGCGTGATCGCGAAAAGAATCGGTTGCGTGCGTCGCCGAACGAGCATTCTGAATAAACGGCGTGTCGCATATTCCGTTTATCGGGCTGCATTCGAGGTGGGGCGGCACCTCGGAGCCCTGGCAATCCCCCCGTCGTTCGTGAACGAGGCCAGTTGGTCTTCTAATTGGGCGCGGGCACGCGCCGACGACAGCAGGAACTGTCGAATATGACGACGGTGGGCGATCCGCCGACCTGGGACGGATGCGTGGCACTGTTCCTGTCAGATGCGCCGACCAGGTGCCCTATCCAACCTTGCCCCCCAAATTCCTTAGCCGTCCGAACCTGTAGTCGAATGTGCCAATCGGCCAGTGCGCAGTCGAGATTTCCTGATAATAGTGCACGTCAGCGCCATTCGGAAGCAGGACTAAACCGTCATACCGGTCACGAATATCATTTGTTCGCAAACGCATCGAATCCGGGATGCCATTCGCGCCTACACGCTCAGCAGGTGTCGCGCGGCGTCGAGCAGGCGGGTGCGCAGGAGTTCGGATCGGGCCGCGATGTCGGCTTGGCCGCGAACGTATTCGGCTCGGCCGGAAGGTGTTTCGATGCGAATCGGCTCGTAGCCGTAGTCCAGCAGGTCGTAGGGACTGGCCTTCATGTCGAGCTCGCGGGCGGCGCAGGCCAGTTCGAAGGCGTCGAACAGCAGGTCGGAGCTGATCAAGGGGGTCAGTTTGAAGCCCCACTTGTAGATGTCCATATTGGCGTGCAGGCAGCCGGGTTGCTCACGGGCGATCTGGGAGTCGCGGGTGAGGGGTTCGATATTGAGGGGGACGGCCGCGGGGGTGAAGAAGCGGAAGGCGTCGAAGTGGGTGCAGCGGATCTGCATCGATTCGACGACGGCGTCGGTGCCGGCGGAGCCCAGGCGGAGCGGGACCTGCTGGTGTCGGACATCGTCGGTGCGGTAGACCATGGCCCACTCGTGGAGGCCGAAGCAGGACAGCTGAGCCGGACGGGAGGCGGTCGCGGACAACAGGGAGGCGACGAATTCGATGGTGTCGCGGCGCTTTTCGAGAAAGGCGGGATCGGCGGTCCAGCCCGTGACGGGCGTTCCGTCGGGGGAGTCCACCGAGATCTGCTGGTAGCCGCGGGATCCCGTGTACTCCTCGGCATCGGTCAGCACGACACCGAACCCCGGGTGCCAGCGTTTCAGCTGGGCGGGCTTGTTGCCGTAATAGGTGAACAGGAAGTCGATCACCGGGTGCTTGGTGCCCGCCGCGCGCCGGTCGAGGTACGGACCGAGCAGCGCGTCGACGCGGGCGCGGTGGGCGGCCGCCCGGTCCCGCCACGCGGGACCGGACAGCACGGGGGAATCGATGCGGGTGTTCATCATTCGGCGAGACGGTGGGTGGCGTCGCGGACGGTGCCCACGAACTCCTCCACCAGATCCTCCAGGGCCACGATGCCGACCGTATTGCCGCGGCTGTCCACCACACGCCCCAGGTGGGAGTTGGTACGGCGCAGGCGGGCCAGCGCCTCGAACAAGGTGGTGCCCATGCTGACGGTGGGCAGCGGACGGATATCGGTGCGCGGGATCGGAGTGCCCGGGCCCGCGTCCTCGTCGGCGGTCAGATCGAGCACATCCTTGACGTGGAGGTAGCCGACCAGCGAACCGTCGTCCGCCCGGACCGGGTACCGCGAGAAACCGGTCTCGGCGACAGCGGATTCGATGTCACCGAGAGTGGTCCCGTCGCCGCGCAACGGCACCGAGCGGGCCTTGGCCAGCGGCACCATCACATCGGCGACGATCCGATCGCTCGAGCCCAGCGCCTGCGTGAGGCGACGATGCTCCTCCTCGTCCAACAGCCCCTCGGAGCGCGATTCACCGAACATCTCGGCCAGCTCGTCCGACGACACCGTCGAATCCAGCTCGTCCTTCGGCTCGATCCGCAATGCCCGCAGCGAGATATTGGCCGCGAAGTTGTAGACCGCGATCAACGGCTTGGCCAGCCGCAGCCACATCAAATGCAGCGGAACCAGCAGCAGCGCCATCCGTTCCGGACCGGCGAGCGCGATGTTCTTCGGGATCATCTCGCCGAGCAGGATGTGCAGGATCACCACGATCGTCAACGCCAGCGCGAACGAGATCGGATGCAGCAGCGAATCCGGCACGCCCAGCAGATCGAACGGCTTCTCCAGCAGGTGCGCCACCGCGGGCTCACCCACCCGGCCCAGCAGGATCGAGCAGATGGTGATGCCCAGCTGCGCCGCCGCCAGCATCATCGACAGGTTCTGGCCCGCCTCGATCACGGTATTGGCGCTGCGTTTGCCCTGCGCCGCAAGCGCTTCGAGCCGGTCACGGCGCGCGGAGATCAACGCGAACTCCGCGCCGACGAAGAATGCGTTGCCCAGCAACAGGAGGAACGTCAACAGGACGGCGTACAGGTCACCCATGAGTCTGCTCCCAGATCGCGAGGGCCTCGGCGTCGATCGGCCGGATCAGGACGCGGTCGATGCGGCGGCCGTCCATGCGCTCCACGGTGGCGATCCAGCCGCCTCGCGTGTGGGTGTGCTCGAGCTGGCTGTTGCCGGGTTGGGGCAGCAGCACCTCGTCGCCGGTTTCGGGGATCCGGCCCAGACGGGTCAGGACCAGGCCGCCCAAGGTTTCGTACTCGCCCTCGGGCGGGTCGTATCCGGTGGTGCGGGACACCTCGTCGATGCGCATCAGACCCGAGCAGTTCCAGCCGTTGGCCGTGCGGCGCACATCGAGTTCCTCCTCGTCGTGCTCGTCGCGCACGTCGCCGAGGATCTCCTCGATCAGATCCTCCATGGTGACGATGCCCGCGGTGCCGCCGTACTCGTCGACCACCAGCGCCACCTGCATGCCGTCGCGGCGCACCCGCTCGAGCACCTCGTCGCCGTCCAGGCTGGCCGGCACCACGGGCACCTGCTGCGCGATGGACTTCAAGGTGATCTGGCGGCGATCCTTCACCGGATGCACGAAGGTCTGCTTGATGTGCACGAACCCGAGCGTGTTGTCGAGATCGCCGTCCACGACCGGGAACCGCGAGTACCCGGTTTCACGCGCGGCGTCGATCAGATCGGCGAGAGTGCAGTCCTGATCGAGGGTTTCGATGGTCATGCGCGGCGTCATCAACTCCTCCGCGGTGCGGTCGCCGAACTGCAGCGACCGATCCACCACCTGCGCGGTGCGCTGATCGAGCGCCCCGTGCAGCGCGGAAGTCCGCACCAGCGAACCCAATTCCTGCGGTGAGCGGGCCGACCGGAGTTCCTCGGCCGGTTCGATGCCGATTCGGCGCACCGCCCAGTTGGCGGCCCCGTTCAGGAAATTGATCATCCACTTGAAGACGGTGGAGAAGGCGATCATCGGGCCCGCGGTCCAGCGCGCGGTCTCCAGCGGGGAGGCGATGGCGATGTTCTTGGGCACCAGCTCGCCGTAGATCATCGACAGCGAGGTGGCGATGATCAGCGCCAGCGCCAGGGAGATGCCCTGCGCGGTCCCGGCGCCCAGCCCGAACGCGCTCAGCATCGGCTCCAGCAGCCGGGCCAGCACGGGCTCGGCGATGTAACCGGTGATCAGGGTGGTGATGGTGATGCCCAGCTGAGCGCCCGACAACTGGAACGAGAGCGTGCGATGCGCCTGGCGCACCTGCCGGGCCCGGCGGTCGCCGTCACGGGCGTGGGCCTCCACGGTGGAGCGTTCCAGAGCGGTGAGCGAGAATTCCGCGGCCACGAACAACGCCGTGCCGACGGTCAGAGCGATGAATCCGAGCAGACTGAGAATGGTGAGCAGAACCGACACGGTCAGCACCACCCGGCCGTTTCCGAAGCCGGTATTGCGGGGAAGCCGGGTTTGTCACCCGGCTCGGTAGAGGAGCCCTCCTGTGAAGCGCCCTGGGACGCGGGTGACAACTGGTTCCTTTCGCAGGGGTTGCTGGCGGAGATACGCCACGGATACCCAGTTCCTGGGTCCGGTCAGGCCATGCTACCGGGCGGCTTCACCGGTTTCCGCACGGCGGGGCCGTATCACAGTGGATGGTCGCCGGGAATCGTCCGGCGGCGACCGGGCGTGACACGCCGAACGGGGTCCGCGCACACGAAACCCGGCGGATCCGAGCGGACCCGCCGGGTTCGGGTTGTGCAGTACTAACGGGGAACGATCACCAACCGGACGGCAGCGGACGGCCTTCGGCGAAACCGGCGGCCGACTGGATGCCCAGCACGGCGCGCTCGTGGAACTCGCCGATGGTGCGCGCGCCCGCGTAGGTGCAGGAGCTGCGCACACCGGAGGTGATGTGGTCGATCAGGTCCTCGACACCGGGACGCTCGGGATCCAGGCGCATCCGCGAGGACGAGATGCCCTCCTCGAACAGCGCCTTGCGGGCCCGGTCGAACGCCGAGTCGGTGGCGGTGCGGGCCGCCACGGCCCGCTTGGACGCCATGCCGAAGGACTCCTTGTAGCGGTTGCCGTCACGGTCGGTGCGCAGGTCGCCGGGCGACTCGTAGGTGCCCGCGAACCAGGAGCCGATCATCACGTTGGCCGCGCCGGCCGCGAGCGCCAGCGCCACGTCGCGCGGGTGGCGGACGCCGCCATCGGCCCACACGTGCTTGCCGAATTCCTTGGCGGCCGCGGCGCATTCGGCCACCGCGGAGAACTGCGGGCGGCCCACGCCGGTCATCATGCGGGTGGTGCACATGGCGCCGGGGCCGACACCGACCTTGATGATGTCCGCGCCCGCCTCGATCAGATCGCGGGTGCCCTCGGCGGAGACCACATTGCCCGCGACCAGCGGCACGCCCAGATCCAGCGCCGCCACCGAGGCCAGCGCCTCCAGCATCTTCTGCTGGTGGCCGTGCGCGGTGTCCATGACCAGCACGTCGGCGCCCGCGTCGACCAGGGCCTTGGCCTTGCCCGGGATGTCGCCGTTGATGCCGACCGCGGCCGCGATGCGCAGCCGGCCCGCGGTGTCGGTGGCCGGGGTGTAGATGCCGGTGCGGATGGCGCCGGTGCGGGTCATCACGCCCGCGAGGGTGCCGTCGGCGTGGACCAGCACGGCCAGGTGGGCGTGCTTGGCCTCGAGCAGATCGAAGATGTCGCGGGGCGAGGCATCGGCCGCGGCGCTGACGAAGTTGGCGTCGGCGATGGTGCTCAGGCGGGCGAAACGGTCCACGTCGGCGCAGGCCGCCTCGGTGACCACACCCACCGGCTTGCCGTTCTCGACCACGACGACCGCGCCGTGGGCGCGCTTGTGGATGAGCGCCAGCGCGTCGGACACCGACTGCTCGGGATCCAGCACGACGGGGGTGTCGGCGGTGAGCGAGCGGCTCTTGACGAAGGCGATGGTGTCGGCGGCCGCCGGGATCGGAAGATCCTGCGGCAGCACCACGATGCCGCCGCGGCGGGCCACGGTCTCGGCCATGCGGCGGCCGGCGACGGCGGTCATGTTCGCGACCACGAGGGGGATGGTGGTGCCGGTCCCGTCCGCGGTGGACAGGTCGACATCGAAACGGGACGCCACATCCGTCCGGCGGGGGACGAGGAAGACGTCGTCGTAGGTCAGGTCATAGGGCGGGGTCTGCCCGGGAAGAAACTGCACGTTGGACCATGGTAGCTGAATGCTGTGCGTTCGCCAGCGACTTGCCAAGGAAATTCCGATTGCCGCGCGAATCGGGGTGTCCTAGCGTTCGCGAGCGTGACCGATCTTGCGGCGCTCGCCGATCGACTGGACGTCGGCGACACCATCACCAAACTCTTCGTCTACTGCGACCAGGCCCGCTGGGCCGACCTGCGCGAGTCGGTGCTCGCGCCGGAGGTGTTCTTCGACAACGGTTTCGGCGGTCCGGTCGGGCCGCAGCCCGGTGGCGACATCGTCGACGCCTGGGCCGCCGGGCTGGGCGCACTGGACGCCGTCCACCACCAGGCGGGCAATCAGCTCATCGAGATCACCGGTGATACCGCGCTGGCGCACGCCGACGCCATCGCCGTGCACGTGAAGAACGACGCCACCGGCGGCGCCACCCGCTGGTTCGTCGGCAGCTACGTGCTGGGGTTGCGGCGCACCGAAAAGGGCTGGCGCATCGACCGTTTCGAATACAAGCTGAAGGTCATCGACGGCAACCCCGACTTGATCTGACCGCCGAGCGCGGACGCGGTGAGGGTGGCGGGTCTCGCGGCCGGTTCCTCGCCGCCTGCGCCGGGCCGCTGTCGATCGGCTTGGGCCGCAGCGGGTTCGAACGGATGGCGTCTACTCTCGTCGGCCCGTCGCAGGAGTCCTGAACGTGCCCGCCCCGAGCCGTCGGACGTTTGCTAAACGTTTGCTAGACCTTGTTTCGGTCCCCGAGTTATCTCAATCTCGTCGGATTTGCCGGAAACGCCGCTCGATTCGCCTGCGCGTGTCGTAGGAACCTACAAACGTGTCGCCGCTCAGCGGGACGAACGCCGGGCCGCACCCGGCTTGCGCTTCTTGTTGTGCGTGCGACTCTCGCCCTGCGGCCGCTGCTGCCGGAACCGCGGCTGCTCCTTGTCGGCCTTCCGCTCGGGCGCGGGCGGGGCCGAGGGATCGGCGATCGGACGGCCGCTCGGGCGCCGGGCACCCGTGATCTCGACGAGCCGGCGATCGCCCGGCCGCACCTCGACATCGGTGAGGGTCACCGACGCCCGCTCCGCGAGCCGCGCTGCCTCTTCCCGGTCGTCCGGGGTGACGATGGTGACGACCGTGCCCGACGCGCCCGCCCGCGCGGTCCGGCCGGTGCGGTGCAGGTAGTCCTTCGGGTCCGCGGGCGGATCGACGTGCACGACCAGCGAGACATCGTCGATGTGCAGCCCGCGCGCCGCCACATCCGTGGCCACCAGCACCGGCGCGGTCCCGTCGGCGAACGCGGCGAGCATCCGGGTGCGCTGGTTCTGTGCCTTTCCGCCGTGCAGCGCGACCGCGCCGATCCCGATCTCCCGCAGCTTGCGGGCCAGCTTGTCCGCCCCGTGCTGGGTGCGCACGAACAGCAGCGTCCGCCCCGGCCGCGCGGCGATCTCGCTGACCACCGCCCGCTTGTCCGGCCGCCGCACATGCAGTGCGTAGTGGGCGATATCGGGTCCAGCGGCTACTCTCCCGAACCCGCCGACGACCGTGCCGCCCGTGGCGGTAGCGTCTACCGCGCTCGAACCCGTGGCCGCCGCTGTCGGACCGGTACCCGCCTCGGCAGCGCCCATGCCCGGAGAGCCCGCTCCCAGTAGGGCCGAGGCTTCACCCCGCGACGCCGCGCCCATGGCCGGGGCGCCCGGCGTGGTCGAACCCGGGTGCTGCGTGGTCGAATCCGCGCCCAACGCCGAACTCGTCCCGAACGCGGCCGAATCCGTGCCCGCCGGTGCGGTTTTCGCCGTGGTCGCGCCGATCGCGTGGGTGGCGGGCTCGCGGAGGTACTTCTGCACCAGCCCGTCGATCGACTCGTCCAGCGTCGCCGAGAACAACAGCTGCTGCGCGTCATCGGGCACCTTGTTCAGCAGGGCCGTGAGCTGCGGTAGGAAGCCGAGTTCGGCCATGTGGTCGGCCTCGTCGACGGTGACCACCCGAATATCGGCCAGCTGCACCGCTTTCCGCCCGAGCAGGTCGGTCAACCGGCCCGGTGTCGCGATGACCACGTCCACGCCGCGCGCCAGCCGCTCCTCCTGCTTCTTGATCGGGAGCCCGCCGACCGCGGTGGCCAGGCGCAGGCCCAGCGACAGCGCGGGTTCGTCCAGCGCCGCTTCGATCTGGATCGCCAGTTCCCGGGTGGGCGCGAGGATCAGACCGCGCGGCCGCTTGGGGGCGCTGGGCGCACCGAACAGCCGCACCAGCATCGGCAACCCGAACGCCAGCGTTTTGCCCGACCCCGTGGCGGCCCGGCCCAGCACGTCGCGGCCCGCGAGAATATCGGGAATGACCGCGGCCTGAATCGGGAATGCCGAATCCATCCCGCCCCGCCGCAGCGCCTGCACCAGCACCGGCGGCAGACCGAGATCCGCGAATCGAATCGGACTCGATTCCGCCGCACCGCCCGCGCGGGCTCCGTGTCCGGCCGCTCCGGCGCTGCCGCCGACATCGCCTGCCGTTCCCGCGGGCCCGGCCGGCATCTCCGCGGATGCCGGTCGTGCCGTGCTGGATGCCGGGTCGGCCGCGGATGTCGGGTCGGTGTGGATGGTGTCCTCCATGGCTGTTCTCGGTGTGTCGGCAGGAGCTGTGCTCGGTGTCGCCGCAGGTCGGTTTCGGGCGCCACGGCGAGTGGACGAGGCGTCGAGGGAGCCGGGTGCGCCGCCGGGCACGGCGGAACCGTCCGCGCCCGAGTCGGATTCGCGGGCGGGCGGAGCGGGTTCAGGCACGGCTGACCAGGCGGCTGACCTCGACCAGCCAGGGGATCGCGACGGCGAGGGTCGGCACGACGAGGATCGCGGCGGCGGCCAGGTAGGCGGCGACGGCGATGCGCAGGTCGCCGATGGGACCGGCGAGGCGCTGGATGCGGATCAGGGTGCTGGGTCCGCCCGCGGCCATCGCGCCCTGCGGGGCGGGCGAATTCGAGCAGGCCACCAGGGCGCGGGCCAGCGGGGTGGGGCCGGTGACCTTGACCGCGGAGTCGTCGGCCAGCAGTTCGATGAGCAGTTTCACCGAGTCCAGCGCGGACTTGGAGCGGACCACGCGGGGGAAGGCCTCGTGCGCGGCGGTGAAGGCTTCCAGCACCAGGTCGTGGCGGGCGCGCAGATGCGAGCGTTCGTGACTGACGATGGCGGTGAGTTCCTCGTCGGTCAGATTGGTGACCGTCCCCTGGCTGAGCACCACGCGGCGGCGCAGTCCGGGCAGGCAGTAGGCGATCGGCTCGGTGGCCGCGAGCACCCGGATGTCGGCCGATTTGCGTTGCACGCTGGACTGATCGAGCAGGTCGACCAGCATGCGGTGGCGGGCGCGGCGGCGGCGGGTGTGGATGCCGACCCGGATCACCGACCAGATCAGCCGCGCCCCGACCAGCAGTGTGAGCGCGAACACCAGCACCAGGCCCAGCCACAGCGGCAGGCCGAGGACGTCGATTTCCTTGCTGGGCGTGGTGGTCGGCCGGCCGTCGGGGCCGGGGACCAGCAGGCGGGAGGCGATGGCGAGGCCGGAGCCGAAGGCGCTGAGCACCGCGGCCAGTGCGATGGCCTGCCAGAGCACCAGGGCGGCACGGGGACTGCGGAAGGGCCAGGTGGCCCGGGAGAGCAGCGCTGGTACCGGTCCCGCCAATAACAAGGCGAGACCGGCGAATACCGGCGCTGTCCAGTCCATGTCCTCAGCTCACTGCGTTGTGGGGCTCGGGCCGAGGGTACAGCTAAACGGACTCGGGTTTGTCCTTGCGCGCCACCTCGGTGGCTTCGAGCTTAGCGAGTGCGGCGCGCAATGCGTCAGCCTCGTCGGCGCCGACCTGCTCGACGAAGTGCACGAGCGCGGCGCGGCGGCTGCCCACCTCGTCCGCCTGCTGCAGCGCGTCGAACATGAGGCTGGCGACGAGTTCGTCGCGGGTGTGCACGGGCGCGTACCGGTGTGCGCGGTCGTCGCGCTGCTGGACGACGAGGTTCTTCTTCGCCAAGCGCTGTAGAACGGTCATCACCGTGGTGTACGCGAGTTCACGACGCTCAGCGAGGGCTTCATGGACCTGCCGGACCGTTTGCGGTTCGTCGGCCGACCACAACTGGTCCATGACCGCTTTCTCGAGTTCACCAAGACCTGCCATCCCACCAGCTTACGGAGGCAACGACAGCAATGCGTACTACAGGTCGTCGTAACCGGCGGGTTGCTGGTGTGGGATTCCTCATACGATGACGTGACGGTTGCCGATCGGCACGATCATGGGCCGCCCGGACACCGGATCCTCGAGCACCTCGGCCCGCAGATTGAACACCTCGAGCAGCAGCTCGGCGTCGATGATGTCGGCCGGGGCGCCCTGGGCCTGGATGCGCCCGTCGCGCATGACGATGAGGCGGTCGCTGTAGCGGATGGCCAGGTTCAGATCGTGCAGCACCATGACCACGGTCCGGCCCAGGTCGTCGTGCAGGCGGTCGACCAGGTCCAGCACCTCGAGGGCGTGGGTGAGGTCGAGGTAGGTGGTCGGCTCGTCGAGCAGCAGGATGTCGGTGCCCTGGGCCAGGGCCATGGAGATCCATGCGCGCTGGCGCTGGCCGCCGGACAGCTCGTCGAGGGTGCGGCCCGCGAGGTCCGCGATGCCGGTCTGTTCGAGGGCGGCCAGCACTTCGGTCTCGTCGTCGGCGGACCACTGCCGAAGCCAGGACTGGTGCGGGTGGCGGCCGCGGGCGACCAGATCGGCGACGGTGAGGCCCTCGGGCGCGACCGGCGTCTGCGGCAGCATGCCGACCACGCGGGCGATGTCCTTGGTCTTCATGGTGGCGATGGCCTTGCCGTCCAACAGGACCCGGCCCGCCTTGGGGCGCAGCAGCCGGCCCAGGGAGCGCAGCAGGGTGGACTTGCCGCAGCCGTTGGGGCCGATGACGGTGGTGATGAGCCCGGGCTCGATGTCCACCGACAGTCCGTCGACGATGATCCGCTCGCCGTAGCCGAGAGTGAGGGATTCCGCAGCGAGAGTCACAGTGCCACCTTAGAAGTCGCGGGAGCCGACGTCGAAGTCACAGTGTCGCCTTCCGGTTGGTGCGAACGAGCAGATACAGCAGGAACGGTCCGCCCACGGCCGCGGTGACCACGCCCACGGGCAGCGACACCGGAAACGCGGTGCGCGCGAGCAGGTCCGCGCCGACCACGGCGACGGCCCCGACCAGCGCGGACGCGATGACCGGTTCACCGGGGGTGCGCAGCAGCCGCCGCGCGATCTGCGGCGCCGCCAGGCCCACGAAGCCGAGCGGGCCGACCGCGGCGGTCGCCAGCGCGGTGCAGCCAACCGCGGCGGCGATGAGGATCGCCTGCTGGGTCTGGATGCGGACGCCGAGGATGCGGGTGGTGTCGGTGCCGAACCGCAGCGCGGCCAGTGTGCGCGCCGATCCGGCGGTGACGAGCAGCGCGAGCCCCAACCCGATCGAGGCGGGGATCAGGCTCGACCAGTCGGCCATGTTCAGCGACCCGGTCAGCCATTGCTGGGCGTGCGCGGCGTCGGTGAGCGTGGCCCGCGTCAGCAGCCAGCTCACCACCGACAGCAGCGCCGCGTTGACGCCGATCCCGATGAGCACCAACCGGAATCCCATCACGCCAGCGTCCCCGGACGCGGTCCGTCCCCAGGCCAGCAGATAGATGAGCACCGCGGTCAGCAGCCCGCCCGCCAGCGCCGCTCCCGAAACCCCGAGCGCCGCAGCCGTCCCCGTCCCGGCCCCGCCGAGCCCGACCAGTACCGCGACCGCGCCGACGCTCGCACCGGAGGTGATGCCGAGCAGATCCGGACTGGCCAGGGGGTTGTGCAGAATCGACTGCGTCACCGCGCCCGCCAGCCCCAGCGCCGCCCCGACCACCACGGCGGTCAGCGCCCGGGGCAGCCGCGAATCCATGATCACGAATCGCTGCGCCCGAGTCCCGCCCCTGCCCAGCACATCCAGCACCCGCCCGAGCGGAATCCGGAACTCACCCACCGCGATGTCCAGCGCGAACAATCCGAACAGCAAGGCCGCCAGCGAGATCACGGTGATCACTGCCATCGGACGCAGCACGGACGAGAATCCGCCCACCCGCACGGCGGGCCGAACCGCTCGCAGCATGCCCGTCGAAGGGTTTGCCGGTGAGTCGCCCGAGCTCACAGCGTCGGGGGCGGTGTTGGGAGGTGTCGGGAGTGTCACAGGCTCACCAGCTTTCGGCGGCGGACGAGCAGGAGGAAGAAGGGTGCGCCGAGGGCTGCGAGGGTGACACCGGCTTGGAGTTCACCGGGGCGGGCGATCAATCGGCCCGCGGTGTCGGCCAGGAGCAGGACGATCGCGCCGAGCAACGCCGAGTAGGGGAGCAGCCAGCGGTAGTCGGGGCCGGTGAACGCCCGGGCCAGGTGGGGGACGATCAAGCCGAGGAAGGCGATGGGGCCGACGGCGGCGGTGGCCGCGCCCGCGAGCAGGACGACCGCCGCCAGGCCGAGGGCCCGGCTGCGGGTGATGTCGACGCCGAGGCCGCGGGCCACGTCGTCGCCGAGGCCGAGCAGGTTCAGGGTGGGGGCGCAGGTCAGGGCCAGGATGACGCCGACCGCGAGGAACGGCAGGACCTGCCGGAAGGTGGTGGCGTCGTGCCCGGCCACGTCGCCGACCACCCAGTAGCGGTAGGTGTTGAGGGCCGTCCCGTCCAGGAGGACAACGATATTGGTCATGGCCTGCAGGAACGCGGTCACGGCCGCGCCCGCGAGGACCAGGCTCAGCGGGCTCGCCTTACCGCCGCCGAGGGCTGAGATGCCGAAGACGACCGCGCCCGCGAGCAGTGCGCCCGCGAACGCGAACCAGATGTACTGCGCCGGGCTGGTGAGCGCGAGCAGGTGGATGCTCAGCGCCGCGAGGAACGCCGCGCCCGCGTTGATGCCGAGTAGTCCGGCGTCTGCCAGGGGGTTTCGGGTGTAGCCCTGGATGAGCGCCCCGGCCATGCCGAGCGCCAGCCCGGTGATCAGGGCCAGTCCGGTTCGGGGGAGCCGCAATTCACGCACGATCTGGGCGGCGGTGTCGGTGGCCGGGCACGAAAGCGGGAGTCCGCCAGGGCAGGTGAGCGCGTCGTAGACGGTTCCGAGACCCAGATTGCGGGTACCCAGGGCGATGCTGGCGGCCAGTGCGCCGAGCAGGAGCACGGCGAGAACGAGAAGTCCGGACAGACGTCGCCGTCTGGTGGTGACTACGGCGGGCACGGTGACGAACTACTCCTGACACGTTCTATGGTCGATAAGTCTGGTAAGCCTAACCTATCTTCTCGTACGCGTTGTCCATGCTCCACGCCTTTGGTCCCCACATTGGCCGAATAGTCGATGAATGAGGAGGTTCGATGCTCGAACCCGTAACCGTGTGCCCGCCGCGCGATTCCAGGCTCGCCTTCGGGACGGCCTGTCACCGCCTGCGCGCCCTGCAACCCGACCACCCGCGTGTCTACGCCGTCGCCGCCATGGTCGACCAGGGCAAACGCAGATGGTGGCGACTCGCCGCCGGCATCCGTGAGGGCCGCATCGAGCTGATGTACCGGCGCCACGCCGCGGAGATGAGCAATGCCGACATCGCCGCCGAGGTGGTGGCCACCGCGCTGATCCACGCGGTGGTGGGCCGGGTGATGGCCATGGTCGTGTCGGAGGGCCGCGCGTGGGATCCGGGCCTGGAGAACCTGTGGATTCACACCGACAACGACGGCGGCATCGACTGGGCCGGGCTGTCCGACACCACCATTCGCGTGCTGGACGGCGATCCGCTCGCCGGTGAGGACGGTGTGGTGGCGCTGCCGTGCGAGCCGGCGCTCTACGTCTGGCTCGCGCACCGCTGCCTGCCCGCGCTGACTCTCATCCAGGAGGCGATGACGCACTGCTCCGGTCTGGGCGTGCGGCGCTTCTGGGGGCTGGTCGCGGAATCGGTGGTGGGTGCGGCGACCTACGTTCCGGCCCTGGCCAATACGTCCTCCTCCGAGGGCGCGCGTCGCGGCCAGGCCATGCTGGCCGCCTTCGAGGATCGCGGTCTACCGGTGCGCCGCGCCTGCGTCAGGTAGACCTGTCGGTCCAATCGCCACGCCACCAGTTTGCTGTAGCCGTCGATTCGGTGCTGTGTCGCGCCCGTCCGGGTCTCGCAAGTAGACTGTGCGGCAAACAATCTTGATGCATTGACGGTGCAATTCATGCGCCGGGGCCGTGGACTCGCGGGCTATCTGCACAATGGTGTGCTGCCCACTTGCTGCTGCTACTGTTCCGACCGCGGTGCGGGCATCCCGAGGGGTGCCCGCACCGCGTCGGATCGAACTGGTGGAGGCGTGGATGGCGGTCGTGTTCGATACCGCGGCATTGGCCCGGCACGAGCGCGCGGACGCCCTGGCCGCCGTCGCCTCCGAGACCGTGGCCGCCGCCGATGTCCGCTTCGCCGATCGCGGTGGGGCCCACGGCCGTTTGGAAGCCTGGCTGTTCGGGCCGGTGGAAGTATTGCGGGCCGAGACCACGGGCGTCGACGTGCTCCGGACCCCCAAGCATGTCCGGACCACTCCCGCGGGCCTGTTCTCGGTGACGCGGCAGATCGGCGGCAACCGCATCCACGAACATTTCGGCATTCAGGAGGTGCTCGCGCCGGGGGACTGCGGAGCCATCGACCACGACAACCCGTTCGTGTCGGTGATGCGCGGCGCGTCGATCAGCGTGAGCCTGCGCATGTCGGTGGACGAGCTGGAACTACCGGGCGATGTCGTGCGCACCGCGGCGCTGGGTCTGCGCCGCAGCCCGTTGTGCCCGCTGGTCTCGTCGTTCATCGTCGACCTCATGACCCGCGCGGACACCATCGAGAACGACCCGGGCGCTGTCGATCTGGGCCGGGCCGGGGTGGATATGGTGCGCGCACTGGTGCTCTCGGCGGCCGGAGCCGAACCGGCGGAGGGGATCGGGGCCGGGCTGCCCGCCCCGCTGCTGCTGCGCCAGATGGAGACCTACCTGCGCCTGAATCTGCGCCGTCGCGACCTGACCGCGGCGGAAGTCGCCGCCGCGCACCACATCTCGGTGCGCCGGATGTATCGGCTGTGGTCGGAGCAGGGAGTCTCGATGCAGCAGTGGATCATCGGTGAACGTTTGGAGCTGACGCGTCGCATGCTCGCCGATCCCCGGCACACGGAGCGCACCATCGGCTGGATCGCGCGAGCCGCGGGATTTCGCGACGCGAGCCACTTCACCCGCCGCTTCCGCGCCGCCTACGGCGTCGGCCCGAGCGAATGGCGGGCCGAGGCGCGGGGTGTCGGCGGGTCCGCGAGCTGACGCTCAGGCGGTCGCCGCGGCGTAGCGCCAGTCCCGCGGGGTCATGCCGTACGCGGCCCGGAACCGGCGGGTGAAATGCGTGGCGTCCCGGAAACCGACGGTGTGCGCGATGGCACTGATGGTGCGCCCGCCGTGGGCCGGATCCACCAGCAGGGCGCGCGCGGCCGCGAGCCGTTCGCCGATGATCCACTGCTCCAGGCGAATTCCGGCGTTCGCGCACAGCCGGTAGAGGTAGCGGGCGGACATGTTGTGGGCCGCGGCGATCTGCTCGACCTTCAGGTCGGGGTCGTTGAGGTGGCGGCGCACGTAATTCTGCACCTCGCGGACCACGGCCTGCTGGTGGGCGGGGGTCTCGTCACCGGTCGAGGGTCCGGAGGCGGACAGCAGCAGCGCCCGCACCATCTCGACGCAGCACTGGCCCACCATGACCGCGGCCGGATCGCGTTCGAGCGCCTCGGCGCCCTCGATGAGTTCGGTGATCTGCCCGGCGATCATGTCGTGCAGCGGGCTGTGCCGCAGCCGGCCGGTGGCGGCCGCGAGGGTCTCGCCCGACACTCCCAGCCGATCGCGCGGGACGGCGATGCACCAGGATTCGCCCAGCCCGTCCCAGCCGACTTCGAAGGGTGTGGCGAAATCCCAGAGGGCGCATTCGCCCGGCGAGGTGACGGTGTGCCGCCCGTTCTGGTAGTGATGCCGGACCGCCTGCTTCTGCAGGACCACCGCGACCGCGGACGAGGGCGTTCGCAGCACCTGCGCGGGCGTCCGGCGGACCCGGACTGCCGAGATCTGGATCCGGTGCAGGGTGGCCACCCCGAGCCGCCACTTCTCGTGGCGGGTGACTATGCGTTCCGGTGGATCCAGCAATTCCGCGTCCACCTGCAGGGCCACCGACTTGGCGAGGTCGGTGACGAGGCCGTGCCGATTCTCGACCGGGCACGACTCCGCATCCAAAAGGACAGCCATCTCAACTCCCCTCGGAACTCGCCCGCACTCGAGTTCCAGCTTCGTGCTGAACATTACGAACGGCCTGATTTTAGAAAGTTCCAGGCCAACTCCCCGCATGCGCGGAGCGGCCATTACGAGGAGTGCAGTACTGAAAAGTCGGGCGAATAGAACTGGTCGGTCAAATGACCAGTGTTTTCGTCACCCGGGATCGACCCTGCGTGCCATTCTCGCGGCACGCAGAGGCGACAATCGTGCGCCCACAGCAAAATTGCGAGCGCCACCACACGTGTCGGTTACCGGTTCACGACCCCGGCCGGTCGGAGCGTTATCGGTGCACGGCAGGCAAGATTCGCGGCACGCAGGGCCGACAATGTGCGACACGCATATTCGCGATGCTCGGCACCGATGGGCGCCTGCGAGGCACGCAGAGCACGACCTCACCGCCGCCGGGGGAAGCACTGTGAGTTCGCCTCCCCGAGCATTTCTCCGGCGGGAGCCGGGTCCGTCGAGCCTGGCCGAAGCGCGGACCCTATCTCGGACACGGCTCGGCCCCCGCGCCGGATCGTTCGGCGGCGGGGGCCGGGTGCTGTCAGCGTGCCGCGTCCACCAACGCGAGGTCGTGGAATCCGTTGGCGGGCATTGTGGCCGGGGTGGGCTCCGCATCGATCGCGGCGAGGCGCAGCCGTTCGACCGTCATGACCGGCACGCCGTCGGCGTCGGCGCGATATCCGCCCGCGGTGCGGTGGACCGTGTCGGCAGCCAGGCAGCCGGGCAACACGACCAGGCGATCGACCGACAACCGTTGTCCGGCAGCGCTGTCGGTCGCGGTGTCCGCCGCCGTGAGCGCATCGGCCAGGATCGCGGCCAGCGCCGGATGGGGCAGGCTCGCCCGCGGAGGGCCGGGCGTGCACCAGAGGTCGCCGTCGTGATGGCGCGGGATCGCGGTCCCGTCGGTGACGGTGGGCTCGTATCCGGGCGGGACGGGATTCGCGGTGTACCGCAATGTCATCTCCCCGATGCCGGCCAGCGTGACCCGCACGGCCCAGTGCCCGTCGGTCCAGGTGCCGCGCGCGGTGATCTCGACCTCCAGTTCGTCGTCGTGGGGGATGCGCACGGCGGGCAGGTCCACGCGCAGGTCGGCGATCTCGAGCAGGTGCTGCCGGGCCCGGTTCTCCGGCCGCACCCAATCTCCCGCCGCCAGCGCGTATTCCAGCAGCATGCCGAGCGGCAAGGCGCCGCCCGCGATCAGATGCGGTTCCGAGCCGGGGGCCAGCCGGTGGCGGGTGGTGAACAGGCGATGCTCGAGAAAGGAGCCGACGTCGCCGAGCAGTCGCCGCGAGGTGGTCGTCCGTACCGCGTCCGGATGTTCGCCGGGCAGCACGATCGTGCGGACGCTGCCCGGCCGCCAGACGACGCCGAGCCGCCCGAGATAGGTCGCTTCGCCCGCGGTGCGCGCGCTGACGCCCGGATCGTGCGGGGCGCTCAGTTCGGCCTGCCAGTGCGCGACCGCTTCCTCGGGCAGCACGGTGGAGCAGTATTGCGCCGCGCCTTCGTAATTGACGATATTGCCGACGCGTTCCCAGGTGGGCCAGCAGATGCTGCGGACCGGGATGCCGTAGCGGCGTTCGGCCCAGCAGGCCAGCTGGGTGAGCGCGTTGTTGGCGGCCGCGTAGGGGAAGTGGCCGATCATGCCGCCCAGCCGCCCCGAGACCGAGCTGACGGCGCACACCATGCGCGGCGTGGTGCGCAGCAGGGTGGCCGCGAGCAGGTGCTCGAAGCCGATCACCTTGGTGTCCATGGTGATGGCCAGGTCGGCGTCGGTCTGCGCGGGGGTGCGGACGCCGCGATACACCCCGGCATTGTGGACCAGGATGGTCGGCGGGCTCGCCAGGCGATCGAACAGCGCGTCCACGCTCGTCCGGTCGACGATGTCGCAGACCTCGTAATCGATGACCAGCCCGTCGGCGCGGGCGGCCTCGAGATTGCGCTGAAGTTCGCGCAGCCGGTCGCCGGCCTCCAATTCCTGTACGGCAGCGCGGATTCGGTCGGGATCACCGGAGCGGGTCGCGGCCTCGCGCAGCACGTCGCGCCGGTGCCGGGCGTGGGTGTCGTCGTCGGCGAGCGCGGTGCCGGGGCAGGGCGCGCGCCCGGTCACCACGACCCGTGCACCGGTGCGGGCCAGCGCTTTCGCCAGTTCGAAGCCGACGCCGCGGCCGCCCCCGGAGATGAGCACACAGTCCTCGGGACCGATGGCGCCGGCGTGGTCCTCGGGCAGTCGCAGCGGTGCGGCGCGCAGGGTGAGCACGTGGCGGATCCCGTCGCGATAGCCGACCTCGAGGTCGTGCCAGTCGCCGGTCTCGGCGCAGACGATCTCCACCGTCGTCGTCGCGTCGGATCGATCCAGATCGACGGCTTTGACCGCGACGGTGGGCAATTCGATCGGCAGGGTCTTGGCGACACCGGTCCACGCCCCGCTCAGCGGCTGCTCCGCGCTGTGCTCGGAGCGGCCGAACAGGCCGTCCTGATGTCCGACCGCCAGATAGAAATGCCGTGCCACAGCGGATTCGGCCTGCCAGGCGGCGTAGACGAGTTTGATCGCCGCGACCGTGCGGGCGTACGCCTCGCGCCAGCCGTCGTCACCGAGGGTGTATCGGGCGGCCCCCATCATCCCGAGATCGATGATCCCGTCCCAGGAGTCGGCACCGGCCGCCACCGCCGCGAGGTCGTCGTGTCCGGTCGCGGTGTGCACGGTGATGCCGCAGTCCCGCAGCCCCGTCGCGACCTGGCGCGTGTGCTCGTTCGGAAGGCCCAGCAGCAGCACCGTTCTGCCGAACAGCTGATCATGGTGTGCGCGGATCAGCGGCCGCGGAATCGGCTCGGTGACATACCGGTCCACCGGCCGGGCGAAGTCGATGCCGTCGTAGGCGAGCAGATTCGGGCGCACCGCGGGTTCGTCCTCGGCGCGCGGGGTCGTCGGCGCGGCGGGTGGGACCGGCACGGGAACCGTTGGCGGCCGGGTCCGTTCGTGCTCTGCGGCGGATCGGAATTCCCCGGTGCCGCGGTGGACGTAGCCGATGACGTCCCCCGCCAGGTCGGTCATGCGCAGCACCAGGCGGCCGTCGGTGGTGGTGACCGCCGCCCAGTCGTTGGTGTAGAGTTTCGCGCCGCGTCGCGGCGGGCGGGTGTGCAGCGTCAAATCCCCGGCGCTGACGGCGAAGTCGTTGAGGCCGCCGTAGACGTCGATGCGGCCCACCGAGCGAGGCACCACGATGGCGCTCCAGTCGTCGCCGGACGCGGCGACCGCCCCCTGCGCGACGGCGTCGCACAGCACCGCGGGCACGAGCGCCTCGGTGAACCAGCGCCCCAGGCGTTCCCGGTTCAGTCGCAGGGCGGCCAGGTTTCCCGCCGAGCCGACCGTGATGTGCGAGAACGCCGCGAAGACTCCGCCCAGGCGGGCGAAGGGGCTGTCGACCTGGTACGGATTGGCCAGTTCGACGCCGTCGGTGGGGGAGGGCAGCAGGGCGGGGTCCGGGCGCGGGCAGGCGGGTGCGGATTCCCGCAGGATGACCCGCATGCGGGCGTGCGGTTTATCGGTGGCCAGTACCGTGCCGTCGGGTGCGATGACGTCGGACAGGATCGCGACGTCGACCACCGACCGGCCCTCGGATCCGGGTTCGTGGGTGACGAGTTCGGCGACCAGCTTCTTGCGTTCGGGTCTGGCCGAGGTGCGGTACACGCGCACGAATCGGTCGAAGGCCAAGTCCTCGAACGCGACCGGGACCCGGCCGGGCACCAGTTCGGTGGCGGCCTCGGCCGCCATCTCGGTGAGGATCAGGCCCGGCATGGTCGGGTGGCCCTGGATGAGGTGGTCCTCGAGATAGCCGTCGCGGCCGAGGTCGAGATCGCGGTGGATCACGAGCCGGTCCGGCGCGCGCTCGGCGACCGCGTCGACGAAGAAGCGGGGACCGGGGGCCGGTTGCTGCGGTTCGTTCGCGACAGTTTTCCACAGTGCGAGCACGCCGGGCCGATCGCGTTCGATGGCCGCCCGTTCGGTCGCGCCCAGGAACACCGGGCACACACCGGGTTCGGGTGCACCCAGTTCACCGAGCAGGTGCGCGATGCCCTCGACGGCGGGCATCGGGGCCATATCGGCGTTGGCGTCGAGCACCCGGGCGTAGGCCGCCTCGGTGCTGCGCCCGGCGTCGCCCCACAGTCCCCACGCGAAGGTGGTTTCCGCGCCGCCGCGCGCGGCCTCGAATCCGCCGCTGCTGAGCAGGAAGGCGTTGCCCGCCGCGTAGTCGGCCTCGCCACGGACGCCCAGGACCGCGGCGATGGAACTGGTGTTGATCCAGCGGCGCGGCGGATGCGCGGCGAACGCGGCCTTCAGATTGCGGTAGGAGCGCACCTTCAGGTCGCGCACCGCGCGAAAGTCGCTGAGCCGCTTGTTCTCCAGGTCCGCGGTGCGGTTGACGCCCGCCAGATGGAACAGCAGGTCGATGCGCGGCCCCGACAGCCGGTGCACCTCGGCCGCCAAGTGGGTGACCGCCGCGGCGTCGGTGACGTCGCACGGGTGGTAGTGCACCCGGCCCGCGCCCGCGTGCCGTTCGAGCTCGCGCAGCGTGGCCCGGATCGTGCGGGCGTGCCCGAGCCGGGTCAGCTCGGCGTTGGCCGCCGCCACACCGCCGGGGCGGCCGACGGCTTCCCGCAACAGAGTCCGTCGCCGTTCGCCGTGCGCGGCGTCGTCCTCGGCGAGCGCGGCGTCGTCGAAGCGCGACAGGTCCGTGGAGCCCACGATGTGCAGGATCGGCCGGTAGCGTTCGGCGAGCGCCAGCATCATGGCCATGCCGATCCCGCGGCTCGCGCCGGCCCCCACGATGACCGCGTCGGCCGGGAGTTCGAGCAGCGGAGCGGGTGTCGGCAGCGGCGCGGGCCGGGTGCGTTCCACCCGGCGGATCCCGTTGGCGCGCACCGTGACCGGCAGGGTCCGCGCCACCCCGCTCTCGTGCTCCAGCAGGGCGATGCCGGGTCCGGCTTCGCGCTCGTCGGTCAGCAGGACGAGGGTGTCGACCGCCGCGAAGTACGGTTCGGCGGTGAGGGCTTTCCCCAGGCCGGTGAACAATCCGGCGTACGGGTGCGGGCGCCCGGTGGCGTCCGCGCCGCCCAGGATCAGCATCTGACAGGTTGCCGGCTGCGTGGAGCGGGCGGCGAGGAACGCGGCCTCGTGCCCGGTCATGATCGTGTCGTCACGGACCGTGGTCCAGTCGTCCACGGGGTCGAGGCGCACGATGACGCGCACGTGGGCCGGATCCAGCGCGGTCAGTGCCGCCGCGAGAGCTGTTTCCTCATGGGCGATTCCGGTGGTGCCGCCGTTCTCGGACAGGAGCCAGCCGTCGCCGTGCGCGCGCAGGACGGCCGTATCGGCGGCGGCGAGCCGCCCGGCGTCGAGTTCGATATCTCCCGCTACCACGACCAGGGTGCGCGGGGGCGCGAACGGCACCCCGGCGCCGGTCTCGGCGGGCGCTTCGGGTTCGTAGGAGAGCAGGTGCCGATCGAGCACGTTCGGCGGGCCCGCGGCATTCGCGGCGACCGGCCCGGGCGCGGCGTCGATGTGCGCGGCGGGCGCATCGGCCGGTCCGGGAGCGTCGGCGACTCGTTCGAGCCGCACTGTCAGCGCGGGCCGGCCGGGTCCGGCGTTGCGGGTGATCCGCGCCGATTTCGCGGTGCCGGTGAGGAATTCGATCAGTTCCAGGGCGCCCTCGGCGCCCAGCAGCCGGACCTGGTCCGGGCGGCGGTCGGCTGTCATGCGGGTTCTCCGATCGAGGTTTCCAGGCGGGTGAGGATGTCGAGTCCGGCGGTGCGGGCGAGGGATTCGCGGGTGACGGCGAACAGGTAGGCGCCCTCGGCGATCGGGCGGTCGTCGTCGCCGCGGACTTCCGAGGCCCAGGCGGGGGTGGCGTTGGCGCTCACCCCGGCGACGAGCGCCAGATCCAGGTCACCGGAGCGCAGATAGTCCTCGGCGGCCTGGAAGACCTGCAGCAGTGCGGTTTCGCCGGTGTCCACCAGCAGGTTCAGGCCGCGCAGGTCGAAGTAGTTGCAGATCCGGGAGGCGATCAGATTCGGCATGGCCCCCGGGTAGGAGTCGGCGGTCAGCGGCGGCGCGGCGGCCTCGACCGCCTGCCGGAACTCCTCGAGGAATCGGGGGATGCCCGGAACCGGTTCCGGGGCTAGCACATCGGCGATGTCGTCGAGATGGGTGCGCAGCACGATGCCGCCCATCGCCTGGGTCTGCCCCATGAATCCGACGATCACGCCCGTCGTGTCGCGGTGGCCGGAGCAGAAGTCGAGCACCCGCGCCGGGAGTGCGTGCACGCACTGGATCGCCAGCAGCTGCGAGCGGTCGAGCGAACGCACCAGTCTCGGTGGCATCCGCACGGATTCGAACGGCGGCGCCGGGAACTGCTCACCGTAGTCGAGGTCGTCGGGCTCGCACTTCGACCAGCCGACGATGACCAGCGGATCGCCGGAGTGGTCGGGGCGCTCCGACGGGGCCGGAAACGCGTGCCGCGGCAGGTATTCCGACACGATGACGGTGGCGTTGGTGCCGCCGAAACCGAAACCCGACACCGCGCCGATGCGGGGAGTCTCGACCCGGCCCGGTCCCACCGGACGCGGCCAGGCGGCCGGCTCGCGTGGCACGGTGAGATGCGACGCGTGTTCGGCGACCTTGTCCCGCAGCCGGGTGAATCGGGGCTGGGCGGGAATGTGGCCGTGCCGCATGGTGAGCAGCAGATGGATCAGCGACAGCGCGCCGGCCGCCCACCCGGTGTGCCCGATGATCGACTTGTTCGCGACCACCGGCACCGGGCGCTGTCCGGAGTAGACCTGCGCGATGCCCAGCAGTTCGGCATTGTCGCCCGCGGGGGTGCCGGTCGCGTGGGCGATGACCAGTCCGACATCGCCGGCGTCGATGCCCGAGTCGGCCAGCGCTCGCCGCGCGGCGGCCACCTGACCGGGGGTAGAGGGTGCGTTGATGGCCTTGCCCTTGCCGTCCGCGGACAGCCCGATGCCGGAGATGACGCCGAGCACCTGATCGGCGTCGGCCAGCGCGCGCGAGAGCCGTTTGAGCACCAGGATGCCCGCGCCGTCGGCGAACAGGACGCCGTCGGAGGTCTCGTCCAGGGCACGGATCTCACCGGTCGGGGAGAGCCCGCCCAGCTGCGCGAACGCCACCATGTTCGCGACGCGCTGGGCGTGGGAGCCGCCGCAGACCGCGATGTCGGTGCGGCCCTCGCGCAGATCGCGCACCGCGCGGTCGAGGGCGTACAGCGACGACGAGCACGCGGTGTCGACCACGAAGACGGGCGTGGCGGCGGGCAGGATGCCGTCGATGGCGTCCGCGGCGATGTCGTGCGGCAGGGTGCGGGTGGTCACGGCGCGCGGGAACCGCTTCAGCAGTGCGTCTTTCACCGTGCGCAGCTGGTCCTCGGTCATGGTGCCGCTCTCGGTGAGGGCGAGCCGCACCGATTCGACGAGGAAATGCTCACCGCGGTGCTGGCTGCCGTCACAGGTGAGCCCGACGCTCAGGGTGTAGCGGTCCTCGGCGCGGCGGGTGACCGATTCGAGGGCTTGATACAGGCTGTGCCGCAACCACAGGGTGTTGAAATCGCGTTCCCCGTGGTCGGGTTCGGCGGCCAGGCCGGGGTGCGGGCGGAAGTCCTGGATGATGCCGCTCACCGGCTGGTAGCCCTTGTCCGGGACGTCGCGGCGGCCGGGCGTGAACGCCGAGGTCTGCCAGCGGTCGGGGGTGGCCTCGCTGAACAGGGCGGGGCCGTCGCACAGCACCTGCCAGAATTCGTCGGGACTGTTGACACCCGGTGCGGCCAAGCCCATTCCGACCACCACGATCGGGTCGTGACCGAGTTGGGATGCCGTGTCCGGTGCGGTCGCCGCCGCCGCGTGCGGGGCCGCCGCATCGGTCTGTTCGGGCGGGGCGGCGGCTTCCTGACCGCGGCCGAAGGCCCCGAGCGGCAGTCCGAGCCCGCCGTCGGCGGTCACCGTCTGACCGGTCATCCACGCCGACCGGTCCGAGGCGAGGAAGCCGACCACCTCGGCGATCTCGTCGGCCTGCCCCAGCCTGCCGAACGGGGTGCGGTCGGCCATCGTGGTGGCGAAACCGGTGCTGTCGGGGAACATTCGAGCCCCGGGAGTATCCAGCAGGCCGCCGGAGGCGGTGTTGACGCGGATGCCGTCGGCGGCGAATTCGACCGCGAGGTAGCGGGTCAGGCTCTCCAGCGCGGCCTTGGACAGGCCGATGGCCAGATAGTCGCGCAGCACCCGGGTCGATCCGATCGAGGACAGGTTGACGATCGATCCGCCGCCGCTCGCCGTCATCAACGCCCGTGCGGCCTGCGAACACCGCAGCGGCCCTTTGACATTGATGTTCCAGGTGCGGTCGATATCGTCCTCGGTCAGGGTGGCCGCGCTGCCGAACAGGCCCAGCGCGGCATTGTTCACCAGTACGTCGAGCCGCCCCGACGTCGCGCCGATCTCGGCGATCATGCGCTCCACATGATCGGGTTTGCCGACCGAGCCGCGCAGCACCCGCACATCGTGTCCGGCGGCGGTGAGCTGCTCGGCCTGCTGCTTTCCGGCCGCGAACGAATGGAAGCAGTTCAGATAGACCGTGGCGCCCCGCCGGGCCAGCAGCCCCACCACGGCACTGCCCACGCCACCGGCGCCACCGGTGACCAGCGCGACCTTCCCCGACAACTCGCCCGAGGCCGCCATCAGACGGCCTGCGCCAGATCTCGGCGGCCGGAGGCCAGCACATAGTCGGCGATCTTGCCGAGGGTGTCGAAATCGACCGTGCGGATGGAGGAATCGGGCTCGGGCAGGCCGAACAGCATGCGGGCGCGGCCCATCAGGTCGGTCTGGCGGATGGAGTCGACACCCAGGTCGGCCTCCAGCAACGCGTCCTCCTCGAGCACCTCGATCGGGTATTCGAGGGCGTCCGCGTACATGTCGCGCAGGCCGGCCAGGACCTGGGCGCGGTCGAGGGCGCCCGGGGCGGGAGCGGCGACCGGCGGTGCGGGCACCTGGGGCGCGGCGTGGTCGACGGCCGCGGGAGCGGGGACGGCGGCGATAGGGGCGACGGCCGAGGCAGGGGTGGGAGCCGGGGCGGGTGCCGGGACGGCGGCGACCGGGGCGACGGGCGCGACCTGACGGACCGGCGGGACGGCGGCGACCTGGGCGACCGCCCCGACCGGGGCGAGCGTCACCGCGGGTTGCCCGGCGACCTGCGCCGCACCCGTCGGAATCGACTGCGGCGGTGTGGAGTTCGCACCCGCCTGCGGCACCGCGTGCAGCGGGGTGGCGACCTGGACGTCCGCGGGCAGGCAGCCGCTGATCAGGGACGCGAGGACCGGTTTGCCGGATGCCTCGGCGAACGAGTCGACGCCGGAACGGAAGACCGCGAGAATGCCGTCGTAGAAGTGCACCGGCCGCACCAGGTGGCTGCCGATCACCGTGCGGGCGTCGTCCGCGCCGCGCACCTCGCGGCCCAGGATGGGGGAGTAGACGGTGACCGCGGGCCCGGCGGCCGTGACGCCGTCCACCGCCGCGGCGACGATTTCGGCCGAATCGCGCAGGATCCTGTTGTGATAGGGGTAGGCGGCGGGCACACGGGTGGCGCGCACCCCGGCCGCCTGCGCGATGCGTTCGAGCTCGAGCAGCGCCTCGTGCGGGCCCGACACCACCGACTGGCGCGGTCCGTTGTCCACCGCGACGGTCAGGTCCGGCAGATTCAGTAGTCCGACAAGGTGATCGGCGCGCACGGCCCCGATTCCCAGCGCGGTCATCCCGCCCAGGCCGGTGCTGAGCCGCTGCATGGTTTCCGCGCGCAGGCACACCAGTCCGGCCATATCGGTGATCGACACCGACCCCGCCAGCGCGAGCGCGGTCAGTTCACCCAGGCTGTGACCGATCAGCACGTCGGAGCGAATGCCGCGCGCGGCGAGTCCGTGCCAGGCCAGCACGCCCCCGGCGAACAGCGCCAGATCCAGTGTCACCGGCCGGGTCCGGGCGAGTTCCTCCCCGCTCGGTGCGCCCGGGTCGCGCAGCAGGTCGGAGATGCGGCCGTGGCCGCGCAGGGCGGCGACGGCGTCGATGTCGGCGAGAACCGCGGACAGCCGCGGGTCCTCGGTCAGGGCGGCGAGAGCGCCGGGTTGATACGACCCCTGGCCGGGGAGGACTACGGCGGTACGAGTGCTCATCGAAACTCCTTGGCGGTGTTCGCTTGTTCAGGAATGCGATGGAGATGTGCCGGACGGTCCACACCCGCGGTGCGCTGAGGAATCGCGCTGGGCCTACGCCCGGAGAACGGTGTGCGACAACTGGTGTCGATGTGCGGGTGAATCCTGGTCCGCCAGAGTGCGGGCGTCGATGCCCGTGGCATGGGACGCGTTCCACGGATTGTTTTCTCGCGGCCGGCCGCACGATCACCGTGCAGGCGGGTCGTCGTCGACGGCCGGCCGCGTTGTGAAACCGGGTGGCGAGGCGGCTCACTGCGTCGCCCACCCGAATCGACCATAGGACGCGCCGGAGTCGAAGCCCATGACCGTGAGTGCACAGCAGTCGACTCAGAGTGTCTGCGCGGCAATCCGGTTCCCCACCCCGCCCGCATTCCAAACCGAGTGGTCGCTGTGAGTCGATTGGCTGGCACGGACAGCACCCTTGGTACTCGGTCGTACACCTAACTTGATTGGTGTTCGGGGTCACAGCCATAGCGGAAAGGAGCGGGAGACGCATGACGAACATGCAAGGCGTAGCCACGATTTCGATCGCGGATACACCGGTTGTGCGCGAGCCGGGCCGCCTGACATCGGATATCGACGCCGCGGCCGTGCAACCGCCGAGCTTCGGCGCGGTACTGCGGCGGTTGCGCGACGAGCGCCGGGTGTCACGCGAACGCCTGGGCATGGCGGCCGGTGTCAGCGCCAGCTACATCACTCACCTGGAACTCGGCCGCCGCGGTCGCCCCACCCAGGCCGTCGTCGAAGCCCTGTGCGGCTGCCTCGACCGGGTCCAGCCGGTCTCGCATCGGTCGCGCCGTTACTTGTACGACCTGGCCGGACTGCCCGACCCCGCCGCACCCGACCTGGCTGAACTGCGCGCGGCCATCACCCCGGACCGGCTGCGCCGACTCGAGCGACTCGCCCCCGATCCCGCGGGCTACTTCGATTCCCGCTGGCACGTCCTGGCATTGAACGACGCCGCGCGCCGCGCCTTCCCCGGCCTGACCGAGGGCGGCAACTGGCTCATCTGGCTCCTCGACGACCCGCGCGCCGCGACCGCCCTGCTCGACCGCGAAACCGCCGCCCACGCCTCGGTATCGGTGCTGCGCGCCCGCATCGCCGCCTTCGACGTCCCCGACTGGTCCGGCGACTTCCTGCGCGCCCTGGGCCGAAACCCCGAATTCCGCCGCCTGTGGTCGCGAGCTCAAGACCTGGACCACCCCGGCGAACGACTTATCCGCCTCCGCACCCCCCGCGGCGAGACCCCCTTGGACATGCAGCTCTACGACGTCGAAAGCGCCCGCTACCCAGGCTGGATCCGCATGCTGTGGGGCATGACCGACTGACCGACCCACCCGAATACAGAGGTGGTGGGCTCTGCCGACCGATCACTCTCGACAGAACCCACCACCGGCAGCGGATCGGGGGCCACCGCAGCCCTCGGGGCCTCCCACGATCCTGACGCCGAAACCGAGTATAGGTCAGGCTTACCTAACTAGCAAGCGCCTATTGTCGCGCCCTCGATCGCAACGGCCCCGCTTTCGCGGTCTTCGCCGGGCCGTCCGATCAGCCGATCGGTGGTGCGAGGTATTCCAGCGCATAGCCGTTGCCGGAGGGGGATACGCGAGCGATGCCGGGGGAGTCGAGGTGGGCGCCGGCGACGAAATGGTTTGGGCGGGTCAGGTGTTCGAGGAGCGCTACTCGTGCGGCGCGAGCCTGGGATTGGTTGCCGTCGAGCTCCCAGGACACGGTCGGCTGCTCGAATTGGAGTGTGGGAACGTGCACGGTGTCGCCCCAGATGAGTAGATGGGCGGTGCCGCTGGTGATGTCGTAGATGGTGTGGCCGGGGGTGTGGCCCGGGGTCGGGATCGCGGTGGTCCAGTTGTTGATCGCGACCTTGTCGGACACGGGTACGACCCGGTCGCGGAGCGGCTCGAGTCGGCCGGTGAACACCGAGGTGTCGCCCGCTCCGATCCAGATGCGCTCGAGTTCGATGAACGCTTCCGAACCGTCCGGGGTGATCAGGCCGCTCACGTGGTCCTCGTGCCGGTGGGTGATGGCGACGTCGGTGATCTGCGTGCGGTCGATTTCCGCTTCTTCGAGCGCGTCGTAGATCAATCCCATGGTGGGGTCGTGCCAGACGTTGGAGGCGCCGGTGTCGATGAGGATCGAGCGGGTGCCGTCGGTGACGAAGAAGGCGTTGACCGACAGCCGCAGGTTGTCGCCGACCAGGGGTACGGCGGTCGGCAGCTGGGGGAGGGGGCGCCCGTCCTCGTCGCGGAGCCGGGTCGGCGGCATGTCGATGTAGCCGTCTCGCAACGAGATCACTTGCAGGTCACCGAATTCGAAGGTGGCATGGTGGCGGCCACTCGAGATCAAACGCATGGAATCTCCGTCGGGTTGAGCACATGTCTCCGATGGGAGACAAAATCTTCTTTGGGAGAAATCTACACTGTGGGCAACGAGGTATCCAGCGATCGAGGAGCGCGGTGATCGAGCAAGACGGAAGCGCGGACGAACCACGGCACGGTGACGACCTGGCCGGGGCGTTCGGCGCGAATGTGCGGCGACGCCGCGAGGAGGCGGGTCTGACGCTGGAGCAGTTGTCCACGCAGTCCTCGGTCAGCCGGGCGATGCTGTCGAAAGTCGAACGCGGGGAGAAGAGTCCGACGATCGGCGTCGCGTCCAAGATCGCTCACGCGCTCGACGCGTCGCTCTCCGAGCTGATCGGTGGGGCGGCCGCCGCCGCGTCCGGGGTGGCCGTTGTCATGCGAAAGAACGATCGGCCCGTTTTCCGTGACCCGGACACCGGTTTCGAGCGGCACATGGTGTCGGCGGCCCCGGGTGCGGGAGGCGGCGAGATGGTCGTCCACTATCTCCCCGCGCAGGTTTCCACCGGGCTGCTGCCCGCGTATCCGCGGGGTTCGGAGAAGCAGCTCGTGGTGCTCGACGGCACCCTCACCGTCGCGATCGGCGGGATCACCGAAACGCTGAACACGGGCGATTCCATTTTCTTTCAGGCCGACGCGGATCACGGCTTCGCGAACCGGACGAACGCTCCCTGCGAATACATCATGATCATCTCGCGCAGATCGTGATCGGCCGCGGCTGCCGGGGTCCCCGGTAGCGGGCGGGTCGCGCGGATGTGCAAATGTGTGCATATGAGCGACGACTTCTCTTCGATCAAATCGCTGGCTGATGTGACGCCCGAGCTGATGAACAAGCTCAGTGAGGGGACGTTCACCGATCTCATCGGGTTGAAGTTCACCGAGTTGAGCGGGGACGGGGTGGCGGCGGAGTGGGTGGTGACGCCTCAGCTGTATCAGCCTGCCGGGATCGTCAACGGCGGCGTGTACTGCACGGTGATCGAGACGCTGGCGAGTGTGGCCGGCGGGGCGTGGCTGGGTGACCGCGGCACCGTGGTCGGGGTCAACAACAACACCGACTTTCTGCGGGCCGTGCGCGAGGGGAAGTTGAGCGGGGTGGCGACGCCGATCCATCGGGGGCGCTCGCAGCAGCTGTGGCAGGTCGTCATCACCGATGAGCAGGAGCGGACCGTGGCTCGCGGGCAGGTGCGGTTGCAGAACCTCAGCCCGCAGAACTGAGTCGGGCGCAGCCGGATTCGGGGGTCCGGACGCGGGGACGGAAAATCGTATATCTCCGAAACATGCTGGTAACGCGGGTCGTGCCAGAATGGCCGACGATCCGTCCCCGTGATTGCCGAGGAGCCCGCATGCGACTGACGCCGCACGAGCAGGAACGCCTGCTGTTGAGTTACGCGGCCGAGTTGGCGCGGCGGCGGCAGGCGCGCGGGTTGAAACTCAATCATCCCGAGGCGATCGCGATCATCACCGATCACGTGCTCGAAGGGGCGCGGGACGGGCGCACGGTAGCCGAGTTGATGGCCTCCGGGCGCACCGTGCTGACCCGCGACGACGTCATGGACGGGATTCCCGAGATGATCCACGACGTGCAGGTCGAGGCCACCTTTCCCGACGGCACGAAGCTCGTCACCGTCCACCACCCGATCGGATGACGCGCGATGATTCCTGGTGAATACCTCTGTGCCGAGGGCACGATCGAGCTCAATGCCGGCGCGGATCGCATCGAACTCGATGTCGTGAACACCGGTGACCGGCCGGTGCAGGTCGGCTCGCACGTGCATTTCCCGCAGGCCAACTCCGCGCTCGAGTTCGACCGCGACTCTGCGCACGGCCACCGTCTCGACATTCCGGCCGGTACCGCGGTGCGGTTCGAACCTGGTCTGGGGCAGCGGGTTTCGCTGGTCCCGCTCGGCGGCGACCGCGAAGTGCACGGAATCAGCCTCACCCCTCCCGGAAAGCTGGATGCCTGATGGCCGAACTCTCTCGCGCCCGATACGCCGAACTGTTCGGGCCCACCGTCGGCGACCGCATCCGGCTCGCCGACACCGACCTGCTCATCGAGATCACCGAGGACCGTAGCGGCGGACCGGGACTCGCCGGTGACGAGGCCGTGTTCGGTGGCGGCAAGGTGCTGCGCGAATCCATGGGCCAGGCGCGCGCCACCCGCGCCGAGGGCACCCCGGACACCGTCATCACCGGCGTGGTGATCGTCGACTACTGGGGAATCATCAAGGCCGACATCGGTATTCGTGAAGGCCGCATCGTCGCCATCGGCAAGGCCGGGAACCCGGACACCATGAGCGGTGTGCACCCGGACCTGGTGGTCGGTCCGTCGACCGAGATCATTGCCGGCAATGGCCGCATCGTCACCGCGGGCGCCATCGACTGCCACGTGCATTTCATCTGCCCGCAGATCCTCGACGAGGCCATGGCGGGCGGCATCACCACCCTGGTCGGCGGCGGCACCGGCCCGGCGGAGGGCTCCAAGGCCACCACCGTCACCCCCGGCGCCTGGCATCTGGCCCGCATGCTGGAGTCCACCGACTCCTGGCCGGTGAACATCCTGCTGCTCGGCAAGGGCAACACGGTGCGTGAGGACGCGCTGTGGGAGCAATTGCGTGGCGGCGCGGGCGGTTTCAAACTGCACGAGGACTGGGGCACCACCCCGGCCGCCATCGACCGCTGCCTCACCGTCGCGGATGCCTCCGGCGTGCAGGTGGCCTTGCACTCGGACACCTTGAACGAGGCGGGATTCGTGGAGGACACCCTGGCGGCGATCCGCGGCCGGGCCATCCACTCGTATCACACCGAGGGCGCGGGCGGCGGCCACGCGCCCGACATCATCACCGTCGCTTCGCATCTCAACGTGCTGCCCAGTTCCACCAACCCGACCCGGCCGCACACCATCAACACCCTCGACGAGCACCTGGACATGCTCATGGTGTGCCACCACCTGAGCCCGTCCATCCCCGAGGACCTGGCGTTCGCGGAGTCCCGCATCCGCCCCTCCACGATCGCCGCCGAGGACCTCCTGCACGACCTGGGCGCGATCTCCATGATCGGCTCGGACGCCCAGGCCATGGGCCGCATCGGCGAGGTCGTCATGCGCACCTGGCAGACCGCGCACGTCATGAAGCGCCGCCGCGGCGCCCTGCCCGGCGACGGCGCGGCCGACAACAACCGCGTGCGGCGCTACGTCGCGAAATACACCATCTGCCCGGCGGTCACGCACGGCCTGGACGCCGAGATCGGTTCGGTCGAGGTCGGCAAACTGGCCGACCTGGTGCTGTGGGAGCCCGCCTTCTTCGGTGTCCGCCCGCACGCCGTCATCAAGGGCGGCGCGATCGCCTGGGCCGCCATGGGCGACGCCAACGCCTCCATCCCGACCCCGCAACCGGTCCTCCCGCGCCCCATGTTCGGCGCCGCCCCGAGCGTGACGGCCTCGACCTCCCTGCACTTCGTCTCCGAACAGGCCATCGAGGACGGCCTGGCCGACCGCCTGCGCGTCAACCGGAAACTGGTCCCGGTGGCCAATGTCCGCCGCCGCACCAAGGCCGACCTCCCCAACAACGAGGCCATGCCCCGCATCGAGGTCGATCCCGACACTTTCACCGTCCGCATCGACGGCGAGGTCTGGAGCGAGCAACCCGCCACCGAACTCCCGATGGCCCAGCGCTACTTCCTGTTCTGAGTCACGCTCTTCCCCGGTCTCGGGGAGGACGAATACCGCGTCGAACGCCAATGCCCGAGGGGCATTGGCGTTCTTTCGTCTGCGGACACCCCATCCCACATTTCTGATGATTTCATCATTTCTTCTTGACAGAGGAAACCGTCGTAACTGATGATTTCATCAACAACGGTACGGAGGTGGCGATGACGAGCATCGATGGCGAGCTGACCGAACGGACGGTCCGGGTCGGCGGCCGCGAGATCCAGGTCGGAGAGACCGGATCGGGACCGGCGGTCGTGCTGCTGCACGGCGGCGGGCCGGGCGCGACCGGGATCGCGAACTATTCGCGCAATATCGGCGAGCTGGCCCGCCGGTTCCGCGTGATCGTGCCGGACCTGCCCGGATACGGGCGGTCCGAGAAGTGGATCGACCACTCGGATCCGTTCGGATACCTCGGGCGCTCGATCGGCGGGCTACTCGACGAACTCGGGATCGACTCCGCCCATCTGGTCGGGAACTCCTACGGCGGCGCGGCCGCCCTGCGCCTCGCGCTGGATCGGCCCGACAAGGTCGGCCGCATGGTCCTCATGGGCCCCGGCGGCGTCGGCACCACCCGGGCTCTGCCGACCGCCGGGCTGAACGCGCTGCTGGGCTACTACCAGGGCGAGGGTCCCAGTCGCGACAAGCTGCGCCGATTCATTCGGGAGTACCTGGTCTTCGACGGCGGCACGGTGCCCGAGGAACTGATCGACCAGCGCTACGCGGCCAGTGTCGATCCCGAGGTCGTGGCCAACCCGCCCCTGCGCCGCCCGTCGGGCCCGCTGGCGCTGCGGACCTTGTGGCGCATGGATTTCACCCGCGACTCGCGGCTGCCCGCGCTCGCCCATCCCACCTTGGTGATCTGGGGCGCGAACGACAGGGTCAATCGCCCCGAGGGCGGGCGAATGCTGGCCGGCACCATGCCGAACTGCGACCTGTATCTGGCGGCGAACACCGGCCACTGGGTGCAGTGGGAGCGCGCCGAGCTGTTCAACACCCTCGCGGCCGCATTCCTCGGGGACTGATCATGAGCGAGTTCCTCCGACCCACCACCGACGGATCGGTATTCGGCGCCGTCCACCTGGGATACATCGCGGTCCGATCGAATCGGCTGCCGCAGTGGCGGCGCTTCGGCGCGGACGCCATCGGCCTGCACGTCGACGAGATCGACTCCGGCGCACTGCGTTTCCGCCTCGACGACCGCGAATGCCGGTTCCTGATCGAGCGCGGTCCCGCCGAGGACGTGACCGCCATCGGCTGGCAGATCGACGATCACCAGACCTTCGACCGGATCCTGGCCCGGGTCGCCGACCGAGGTGTGCCGATCGCCGAGGGCAGCGCGGACGAGGCCGCCCTGCGCGGCGTGGAACGCCTGTGGCGCTTCGCCGGGCCGAAAGGCCTCGCGCAGGAGATCTTCACGACATCGACGACAACGGCGGCTCCGCTGCGGATGCTGAGTTCCGGCTGGGTCACCGGGGAGGCCGGGCTCGGGCACGTGGCCATGGTGTCGCGGGAACCGGAGGCCATGCGCGCCTACTACCGGACCGTCTTCGATTCCCGCCTGACCGATTTCATCGACGAGAACGTGTCCGGGCTGAAGATGAAGATCCGATTCCTGCGGGTCAACGAACGCCACCACTCGATCGCCATCGCCAACCTCCGCGGCCTGAAAGTCGATCCGCTGCGAACCCGGGTGCAGCACATCAATATCCAGTCCGCGACCCTCGACGACATGCTCGCCGCGTTCCGGCGGGTCACCGAACTGGGCTTCCGCATGCAGTGGTCGGTCGGCCAGCACACCAATGACCGCGAGCTGTCCTTCTACTGCGTGACCCCCTCCGGATTCGAACTCGAGGTCGGCTGGAATCCGGTGGTCATCGGGCCCGAACTCGAATCCACCTGGGAGCCTGCGACCTACCGGGGCATCAGCAGTTGGGGCCACACCCCGGTGGGGGAGACCGTGCTCGACAAGTTCACCCAATTCCGGCAGGCATTGCGGACCGCCGCCACACCCGAGATCACCGTCCCGCAGTTGACCGGAGGACCCCGATGACAGACACCGGCTACGACGTGGTGATCGTCGGTCTCGGACCCACCGGCCTCACCCTGGCGAACCTGCTCGGCCGGCGCGGAACCAGCGTGCTCGTCCTCGAACGCGAACCCGAGTTCTACGGCATGGCCCGCGCCGTCTACACCGACGACGAGGGCCTGCGGATCTTCCAGACCGCCGGGGCCGCCGACGAACTGGCCGCCGACATGAACGCCGACTCGGTCGTGCAATGGGTGCGTGGCGACGGGCGGATCCTGGCCCAGTTCCAGCGCACCGACCGACCGCTCGGCTGGCCGATCGTGAACTTCCTCTACCAGCCGTACCTGGAGAACACCCTCGAACGCGCCCTGGACCGGTACCCGCACGTCACCGTGCTCCGCGGCCGCGAGGTCCTGGGCTTCGAGCAGGATGCCGACGCGGTCACCGTCGAGCACGCGCGCTGCCACGGGACCGGCTACGGCAAGAACCCGCCCGACACCGACCCGCAGACCACCGAGCGCGTCCGCGCGCGGTTCCTCGTCGGCTGCGACGGTGGCCGCAGCGTGGTGCGCACGGCGCTGGGAATCGACATGAGCGGCACCAGTTTTCCCGAACGCTGGCTGGTCGTGGACCTGAAGGCCCGCGCCGGTGCGAACCCGTTCGCGCACCTGCCCTACTTCGACTTCGTCTGCGACCCGGCCCTGCCGATCGTGTCCTGCCCGCAGCCGGGCGGCCACCACCGCTTCGAATTCATGCTCACCGACAGTCAGACGAAAGCGGATATGGAGAGCCCGGAAACGGTGCGCCGCCACATCTCCCGTTTCGTCGACCCCGACCGGGTCGAGGTGGTGCGCAAACTCGTCTACACCTTCAACGCCGTGGTCGCCGACCGTTGGCGTGACGGGCGCGTCCTCATCGCGGGCGACGCCGCCCACATGACGCCGCAGTTCATCGGCCAGGGCATGAACTCCGGCGTCCGCGACGCGGACAATCTCTCCTGGAAGCTGACCGCCATCCTCGAACACGGTGCGGACCACCGCATCCTGGACACCTACGAGACCGAACGCCGCCCGCACGCCAAGGCGATGATCGACCTGTCGGTCCTCAACAAACACCTTGTCTCCCTCGGCAACCCGCTACTCGCCGCCCTGCGCGACCTGGGGCTGACCACGGCTGTGCGAGTGCCGGGAGTGGGCGGCTGGATCCGGGCCGCGAAGATGAAGCCGGCACCGCGATTCCGGCGTGGGGCGTATCTGGGACTGCCGCGGCGGGGATGGCGCGGCATCGAGGGCACGCTGGCACCGCAGCCGATGGTCCGTACGCTCGACGGCCGGGTAATCCGCTTCGATGAGACGCTGGGCCTGGGCTTTTCGCTGCTCGGCTACGCCGTCGATCCTCGGGCCGAGCTGAGCACCGAGGAGCTGGCCGCCCTGCGGGCCGTGGGCACCCGGTTCGTCACGGTCTTCCCCCGCGGCGGGCGGCCACAAGGCGACAGCGGTGCATGGAACTGCGAAGACGACGACGTCGCCGACCTCGAGGACCACACCGGCGCGATCACGAGATGGCTCGCCAAGGGCGGCGCGCGACGCGGCGGCGTGACCTTGCTCCGGCCCGACCGTTTCGTTTTCGGCACGGTCGAGCACGGCCGGGCCGGGGAGCTCGTGGCCGCGCTCCGCACGAAACTGTTCGCAGCGGGCGGCGGGTCCGCACCGCAGGACCCGTGGGGTGCGGCGGCCGACCTATCACCGCGCGCGTCGCAGCGGACCAGGCCGGAGAGCGTGCACCGCGATGACACGGAGAGCGCACGCGCAACCGCTGAGGCAGGCGCGCTGCTCGGATCGGAGGAGAACCGATGACAACGATCGCGGTCGAGGCGGACCGGATACGGGCGGCCGCCGAGCGGCTCTCGCGCGCCGTGACCGGTGGGCAACCTGTCGCTCCGGTGCGGGATCTCATCGGGCCCGACGATGGAGCGACCGCGTACGCGGTGCAGCGCATCGGAGTTCGGGAACGGGTGGCGGCCGGGGCCCGGGTGGTGGGGCGCAAGATCGGGCTCACCGCGCCCGCCGTGCAGCGGCAGCTGGGCGTGGATCAGCCCGACTTCGGGGTGCTGTTCGACGACATGGATGCCGGTGCGACGCCGGTGGGGCGGCGACCCAGGCTGCTGCAACCGAAGATCGAGGCCGAATTGGCCTTCGTGCTCGGTGCGGATCTCGACGCGGAGGATCTGGATGCGGCGGGTGTGCGCGGGGCCGTCGACTACGCGGTCGCGGCACTCGAGATCGTGGACAGCCGGATCGCCGGCTGGGACATCAGTTTCGCCGACACCGTCGCCGACAACGCGTCGAGCGGCTGGTATGTGCTGGGCGGAGAGCGCCTCTCGCTCGAGGAGTTCGAGCCACGCGACATCGTCATGAGCATGACCGTCGACGGCGAGATCGTGTCCACCGGAACAGGTTCCGCGTGTCTCGGCGATCCGCTCAACGCCCTGGCCTGGCTGGCGCGGACCGCCCGTGACTTCGGGGAACCGCTGCGCGCGGGGGAGCTCGTGCTGTCGGGGGCGCTGGGACCCATGGCCGTGCCGCGGCCCGGCGCACGGGTTCGATCCCAACTGTTCGGTGGCGCCAGGCTGCTCGGTGCCGTCGACTTCCTGCTGGAGGAGGAGCAATGAGCCGCACCAAGGTAGCCGTCATCGGCTCGGGCAATATCGGCACCGATCTGATGATCAAGGTGCTGCGGTCGTCGCCATCGCTGGAGATGGCCGCCCTGGTGGGCATCGATCCGGCCTCCGACGGGCTGGCCCGCGCGGCGCGACTCGGTGTTCCGGTCACCGCCGACGGTGTGGACGGGCTGATCGCCATGCCGCACTTCGGGGAGATCGACATCGTCTTCGATGCCACGTCCGCCAGTGCGCACCACGCCAATTCGGCCGCGCTCGCATCGCACGGCAAACGCCTGATCGACCTGACACCGGCGGCGCTGGGCCCCTTCGTGGTCCCGGCGGTCAATCTGGACGCACACCGGGGCGCGGTGAACGTGAACATGGTGACCTGCGGCGGACAGGCGACGATCCCGGTCGTCGCCGCCGTCTCCCGGGTGACCGCGGTGCCCTACGCCGAGATCGTGGCCTCGATCGCGTCGAAGTCCGCGGGGCCGGGCACCCGCGCGAACATCGACGAATTCACCGAAACCACCTCGCGCGCCATCGAAGACGTCGGCGGCGCGGCGCGCGGGCGGGCCATCATCGTGCTCAATCCGGCCGAACCCCCGCTCATCATGCGCGACACCGTTCTGGCGCTCATCGACGATCCCGACTCCGAACTCGAAGCGGCCGTGCGGGACTCGATCACCGCCATGGTGGCCGAGGTCGCGGCCTATGTGCCCGGCTATCGGCTGAAGCAGGACGTCCAGATCACCCCGCTCGCCCCGGACGCCGCGCTGCACACGCTGACCGGCAACGCCCCCGTCACCCACCAGGTGTCGGTCTTCCTCGAGGTGGAAGGCGCCGCCCACTACCTTCCGGCCTACGCCGGCAACCTCGACATCATGACCTCGGCCGCGGTGCGCGTCGCCGAAGACCTTGCCGCGGCCGCGATTTCGGCCGCGCCGACCCCGGAGCCCGCCCGATGACCGGCCTGTACCTGCAAGACGTGACCCTGCGCGACGGCATGCACGCGCTGCGCCACCGCATCAGCCCGCGGACCGTCGCCACCATCGCGGCGGCCCTGGACGCGGCCGGAGTCGACGCGGTGGAAGTGGCCCACGGCGACGGCCTGCACGGCGGCAGCCTCACCTACGGCCCCGGCAGCCACACCGATGGGGAATGGCTGGAAGCCGCCGCGGGCGCACTCACCCGCGCCCGGCTCACCACGCTGCTGCTGCCCGGCATCGGCACCGTCGCGGACCTGCGGCGCGCCCACGACCTCGGGGTGCGGTCGGTCCGGGTGGCCACCCACTGCACCGAGGCCGATATCGCCGCTCAGCACATCGGGTGCGCCCGCGAACTCGGGATGGACGTCTCCGGATTCCTGATGATGAGTCACCTGAACAGCCCCGAGGGGCTGGCCGCGCAGGCGAAGCTGATGGAATCCTATGGCGCGCACTGCGTCTACGTCACCGACTCCGGGGGTCGTCTCACCATGGACGGCGTGCGGGACCGGGTCCGCGCGTACCGCGATGTCCTCGACCCCACCACCGAGATCGGGATCCACGCCCACCAGAACCTGTCCCTCGCGGTGGCCAACAGCGTGGTCGCGGTGGAGCAGGGTGCGATCCGGGTCGACGCCTCCCTCGCGGGTCTGGGTGCGGGCGCGGGCAATACGCCGCTGGAAGCCTTCGTCGCGGTCGCCGATCTGTCGGGGTGGGAGCACCGCGCCGACCTGGACGCGCTCACCGATGCCGCCGACGACCTGATCCGCCCGCTGCTCGAACGTCCGGTCCAGGTCGATCGCGAGACCCTCACCCTCGGCTACGCGGGCGTGTACTCGAGCTTCCTGCGGCACGCCGAACAGGCTTCCGGCACCTACGGCGTCGACGTGCGGTCACTGCTGGTGGAGGCCGGACACCGCCGCCTGGTGGGCGGCCAGGAGGACATGCTCGCCGATATCGCCCTGGACCTGAGCGCGCGGGACGTCAGGCGATGAATTCAGAGCTGTGGCAGCGGGGGCAGCTCGCCGGTGGTCAGCTTCTCCGCCGCGCGCTTGGTCATGCCGAACATGCGCAGCATGTGAAAGGTCATCTCATCGGTGAGCGCGCCCGCGTCGGCTTCGGGTCGCGCGTCGAGCATCTGGAGCAGACCGAGCAGCGCGCCACCCGCGGCCATGACCGCCATATCGGGATCCATCGGCTCGAAGCGGCCCGCCTCCTGGGCGGCCACGATGTCGTGGCGGGCCCGCGGGGCCAGACCCTCGTCGCGCAGCAGGATGGAAGTGCCGGAGTTCAGGATCACCCGGACCCCTTCGGGCAGTTGCCGTTGCAGCCGGCCGGTCATGCGGAAGCTGACCGCGAACACCTCGGCGGGGTCGGTGTAGACCGCCACGATGTCATCGCGCATCTCGCTGTAGATGTTCAGTACCGCGCGGACGGCCTCGTCGAAAAGCTCTTCCTTGGAACCGAAGTGGTTGTAGAAGGAGCCGAAGCCGACATCGGCGGCGTCGGTGATCTCCTGAATGCTCACCGCGGAACGGCCCTCCGACAGGAACTTCTGCGCCGCGCCCAGCAAGGCGGTGCGCGTGCGTTCCCGCCGCCGATCGGTGCGGGTCCGCGCCTCCGGTGCTGCGGCCATGTGCTCCCTCGTTCCGCTCGGCACTGTTACCCGAATCGTATCTGACGAAAATATCAGAAGCGATGTCGACCATGATCGAAAGGCGAACCCCGTGACGAACTCTCGACCGGCACTCCGCATCGACCTCACCCGGCGCGCCGCACTCGGCGGCGGCCTGGCCGGACTCGCCGCGGCGGCCTGGCCGGCGAGCCTGGGCACACCGGCGCGCGCCGAGCAGCCCGCACCGGCCGGGACCTACCGCATCGACCTGCACGCGCACTTCCTGCCGCCGGACTACCGGGCCGCGCTGCTCGAGCACGGCCACCTCACCATCGGCGGCTACCCGACCCCGGACTGGTCGCCCGAGCAGGCCATCGGCTTCATGGACTACTACGGCATTCAGGCGCAGGCGCTTTCGGTGTCCGACCCGGGCGTGTCGTTCCTGAGCGGCCGGGACGCCATCGACATGGCCCGGTACTGCAACACCTACGCCGCCGGACTGTTCACGACCCACCCCACCCGGTTCGGCGCGTTCGCGGTCCTGCCGATGCCCGATATCGCCGCCTCGATCGCGGAGGCGATCTACGCCCTCGACGAACTGCGGCTCGACGGTGTGATCCTGCTGTCCGCCTACAACGGCGTCTACCTCGGCGATCCCCGCTTCGAACCGCTGATGGCCGCTTTGCGCCAGCGCAACGCCTACGTCTTCGTGCACCCGGCGGCGATCCCCGACAACGCCAAACCCGCACTGCCACTACCGGACTTCCTCGAGGAGTTCACCTTCGACACCACCCGCGCGGCCACCATGATGATGGTCACCGGCATGACCCAGCGCTATCCCGGCATCCGTTTCCAGCTCGCGCACGCCGGCGGCGCCGTGCCGTTCCTGTCCCATCGCATCAGCGTCGCCTCTCAGTCGGTGCTGGGCCGGTTGTGGCCCGAGGACCTGCCGAAACCCTCGATCCTCGACACCCAGAACCAGATCTCGCGCTTCTACTACGACACCGCGCTCAGCGGCTCGGCCGCGGCCATGGCGAGCGTGCTCGCCGTCACCGGCCGCGACCACATCGTCTTCGGATCCGACTGGCCCTTCAGCGCACTCACCCTGCCCCAGACCGGATCCCACGACCCGGCTCCGGGCCTGTCCGCGATCTTCGACGCCGACCAGCGCATGGAGATCGAACACCACAATCCACTCCGCCAACTCCCGCGGCTCGCGGACGCGGTCAAGTCCTGAGCGCGAAACTGTCAGCGTGAGGACAATGCTGGGCGGGTGCCCGAACCCCTGGCAGACTGCGAGGTATGACGACTGCCGACTGGGCCGATGTTGATCGCTACCTCGTCGAAACCCTGGTGGGGGACGAGGATTCGGGGACGTTGCGGGCCAATGCGGAGGCGGGGTTGCCCGCCATCGACGTGTCGCCGCCGCAGGGGAAGTTCCTGTATCTGCTCGGGAAGTCAGTGCGGGCGCGGCGGGTGCTCGAGATCGGGACGCTCGGCGGGTACAGCACCACGTGGCTGGCGCGGGCCGTGGGGAAGTCCGGGCGGGTGGTGACGCTCGAATTCGAGCCGCTGCATGCGGAAGTCGCGCGTGAGAACCTGGATCGGGCCGGGGTGGGGGATCGGGTGGAGATTCGGGTCGGCGCGGCGCTGGACTCGCTGCCCGCGCTCGAGGCCGAGCGGCCCGAGCCGTTCGATCTGGTGTTCATCGATGCCGACAAGGTCAACAACACCAACTATGTGCGGTGGGCGTTGACGCTGACCCGGCCCGGATCGGTGATCGTCGTCGACAATGTGGTGCGCAACGGCGCGATCGCGGACGCGGATTCGGCGGACGCGGCGGTGCGAGCCAGCCGGGAGGTCATCGAATTCATCGCCGCCGAGCCGCGATTGGACGGGACCGTGGTGCAGACCGTCGGCGGCAAGGGGTGGGACGGGTTCGCCTACGCGGTCGTGGCCGGCGACGACGACTGACCGGTCACGGCCGCGGATCGGGGTTCGCGGCCAATTCCTTCCAATAGTCCACGTACGCCTGCTCGTGCATGATGCCCAGGCGCAGGATGCGGGCCCGCGAGGTGGCGCGGACGCTGTCGGTGGGGTCGATCTCGTCGTAGAGCGCGCGGTACATGTCCAGCCAATGCCGGTGCTCGGCGACCTGATTGCGGGCCAGGGCCACCACGTCGCCGGGCTCGCCCAGGTCGGCGAAGAACAGTTTCAGCTGGGCGGGGTCGCGGGTCTCGGGCTGGGGTGAGGTGGGATCGCCCAGCCAGCGGGTCAATTCGGCGCGCCCGGCGTCGGTGAGGTGGAAGATGCGCCGCCGGCGGCCGGACTCCTCGGCCTCCTCGCGGAGCAGGCCCTGATCGGCCAGGCGCGGGGGGACGCGGTAGAGCTGCGCGTGGGGGATGGGCCAGAACTTGTCGACGCTCTCCTCCAGCCGCGCCTTGATGTCGTAGGGGGTCAGCGGTCCGTGGCGGGCGATGAGTCCCAGCACGATGTGGTCCTGCGGGCCTAGCTCGGCCATTCCGAATCCCCTCTCGTTTGACACCGTATCGCTGAGACTATACCTTGATGCCAGTCATACGGTATCAATGAGACTATTGGAGTGGATATGCGCGACTACGCCATCGACCTGTTCGACCGCTGGACCCAGATGTGGAACGGCGACCTCGCGTTGGCCGACGAGATCATGGCCCCCGCGTTCACCCTGCGCTACGCCCAGCCGGGCGCGGACGCCTACGACAGCGTGCAGGACCGCGCGGCCTTCACCGCCGCCATCGACACCTTCCGGGCCGAGCGGCCGGGCCTGGAGTTCTCCACGCAGGGCATCCCGGTCGTCGAAATGGACGACACCCGAACCGGAATCATCGCCCGCCCCTACGGCGCCCGGATCACCGCACCGGACGGGACGATCGTGCGCGAACTCAGCGGCACCGACATCCTGCGCGCCGAGAACGGGCAGATCGTGGAGGTGTGGTCGGTGTCCGGCGGGGCCGAAGGACGGAGCTTCTACGCTTGAGCCCATGTCGAAGCGCCGCGAGAACCGTCCCGCGCCCGAGGCCTGCCCGTGCGGCCTGCCCGCCGCCTATGCCGACTGTTGCGGGCGGCTGCACCGCGGCGAACGGGCCGCCACCACCGCCGAGCAACTGATGCGGTCGCGATTCAGTGCCTTCGCGGTCGAGGACGAGGCGTACCTGCTGCGCAGCTGGGACCCCGAAACCCGGCCCGCCGAGGTCGATTTCGATCCGGGCATGCGCTGGGATCGGCTCGAGATCCTCGGCGCGACCGGTGGGGGACCGTTCCACACCGAGGGGACCGTGGAATTCCGGGCGCACTACCGCGTGCACGGGGCAGCGGGAGAACTGCACGAGAACAGCCGATTTCGCCGGGATGAGGGGAAGTGGGTGTACCTCGACGGCGATATCGAGCGCTGACCGGGGCTCGTAACTCCTTGCCGCCTCTGCGTATTCGCACACCGCGTGACCGTGCACGATCGGCAATCGTGCACAGCGTGCCACAACGGCTGCGCTCGGGGCGGCGACCAGCGGAAAGTTCCGACGGGAACACCGCCGCCCCGAGCGCGCGGCTCAGTCGCGCGAGAACGCGGCGGCCGCAGCCATTTCCAGATCCATGTACGGCTTCCCGCTCACGTCCTCGATCACCTGGTGCATGGTTCCGCCGGTGAACGGGAACGGCGAGTGGTACCGGCCCGACACGGACTGGCCGGTGTCCCGGCCGACCCGGACGCCCTCCCCGACCCCGGAGAACACGGTCGGCTGGATCCGCATGTCATCGAGTGAGCCCACCGGGTTCTCGTCGATGTAGAGGATGGCCTCACCCGTGGGCGTGTAGTGGTCGGGCCGGGTGCCGTGCCGTTCGTAGCGCACCCCGAGAATGTGATCGCCGAGCGGCACCCGGCAATCGGAGACGATGGCCTGCTCCTCCTCGCCGAGGAAGTTGTAGACGTAGCAGAGGTGACCGTCCTGGACGAACAGGGCGTGCCCGCCGAGCCGCCCGCCGTGGGCGAACAGCACGCCCTCCGCGTCCGGGCTGACGATCGTCGTCTCGGCGAGCAGCGCGAACGAACGGCCCAGAATCTCGAGCGCCGCGCCCGGTCCGACCTCCGCGCTGTCCGGGTAGTAGACGGCACGGTCCAGGCCCCTGGCGTACGTCGGCCGATAGCGCACCAGCGCGGAGACGATATCGAGATCATTGAGCGGCATCCCGTTGTACTTCTCCGCCTCGGAGAACCACAGCGCCTTCAATTCCTCCAGCTTCTCGGGATGCTCCGCGGCCAGGTCGTGCATCTGGCTGCGGTCCTGATCGATATGGAACAGCTCCCAGCGGTCCTGATCGAAGTGTCCCCAGCCGGACGGGCAGGCCGCGTGCACGGTGTCGGCGAACCAGCCGCGATGCCAGATGCCGCGCGTGCCCAGCATCGAATAGAACTGGGTGTGCTTGCCGACATCGGCGTCGGCGTCGTCGAACAGGGCCCGGAAACTGACTCCCTCGAGGGGACGCTGCGGCACGTTCTTCACCGTGTCCGGCGGCGTGATGCCCAGCAGCTCGTAGACGGTGGGGGTGACGTCGCAGACATTGAGGTACTGATGGCGGATCTCGCCGCGAGCCGGGATGCCCGCCGGCCACGCCATCAGGCAGGGATCGGCGATGCCGCCCTCGTGTGAGGCGTACCGCTTGTACAGCTTGTACGGGGTGTTGAAGGCCATCGCCCACCCGATGCTGTAGTGGTTGTAGGTGGTCGGCAGACCCAGCTCGTCGAGCTTGACCAGGCTGTCCTCGATCGTGTCGATGTAGCCGTTGAAGAACTTCATCTCGTTGACCGAACCGTTCGGGCCGCCCTCGCCGCTGGCGCCGTTGTCGGAGAAGGCCACGATGATGGTGTTGTCCAGCTGGCCGGTCTCCTCGAGGTAGTCCAGCACCCGCCCGATCTGGGCGTCGGTGTAGGAGAGGAATCCGGCGAACACCTCCGCCTGTCGGGCGAAGAGCCGTTTCTCGTTCTCCGACAGCGAATCCCAGGCGCGCACCGTGTCCTGCGCCGGCCACGGCTTGCCATCGGCGCTGGTGACATCGCTGTACGGGTTCATGGGCGACAGCTCGGTGTTCTCCGGAATCAGGCCCATGCGCTTCTGGTTGTCGAGCACGATCTCGCGGTACTTCTCGTAGCCCAGGTCGAACTTGCCGCGGTATTGATCGGCCCACTCCTGAGCGACATGGTGCGGGGCGTGCCCGCAGCCCGGGCACAGGTACATGAACCACGGCTTGTCGGGGGCGATCACCTTGGCGTCGCGAATGAACTCGATCGACTTGTCGGCCAGATCCTTCGACAGGTGATACCCGTCCTCCGGCGAATACGGCTGCGCGATCGGGTGGTTGTCGTACACGAGATTCGGATACCACTGGTCGGCCTCGCCGCCCAGGAAACCGTAGAACCGTTCGAATCCGCGCCCCAGCGGCCAGTGCCGCTTCGAGGCCGCGAGATTCTCCTCCTCCAACGGCGTCATATGCCATTTGCCGACGGCGTAGGTGTTCCACCCGCGTTCGCCGAGCACCTCCGAGCACAGGGCGGTGTCGGCGGGGATGCGTCCCGACAGGCTCGGGAATCCGTCACTGAACTCCTCGATGGTCGCCATGCCGACCGACGACGCGTTTCGCCCGGTCAGCAGGGAGGCGCGGGTGGGTGAACACAGTGCGGTGGTGTGGAATTGCGTGAATTGCACGCCACTGTCGGCGATCCGTTTCATGTTCGGCATGTCGACCAGGCCGCCGTAGCAGTCCCAGGTGGCGATGCCGATGTCGTCCCACACCAGGTACAGCACATTGGGCGCGCCCGGCGGGGCGGTCGGTTCCGCGTACGGTCCCCAGTCGGCGACCGAATCACGAATATCGAGCGCGATATGTCCTTCGAACTTCCTGGCCATCATTCACCTCGGAAAAGGAGAATCGTTGGTAGTGAGACCCAGCTCCGGCGTGACCGCTGGGAGTTCATCGACGCGTCGGTGACCACGCTGTTCCGGGACTCGGCGTCCGGAACCCGTGCGGATCACCCACCTTTCGCACGCCTCAAAGAGTACCGACCGGAATGTACTTGCGGTGGCGGTTGAACCAGCCCGATACCGAACGGTTTTCGGGGCGGATCAGAGCGCGGCGCGGGCCGCGAAGCCGTCGCAGAGCGCGGTGAGGCCGGTGTCGAGCAGATGCTCCGGGTTCAGCAGGGCGGTGTCGCGGGTGCCCTCGAGTCCGGCCAGGGCGGGTGGCACCGGCCAGTGCGGATCGCCGTCGAGCAGCGCGGTCAGACCTGACCGGTCTTCCCCATCACTGTCGCGGCCGCGCAGCATCCGGGCGCTGACCTCCTGCAAAGCCACGCCCGCGATATAGCTCCACACCGACAGCGACATCCGCGTCGCCTCGCGGGCGTCCACGCCGAGTTCGGCGAAGCCCTCGACCAGCCAGCTCAGCACGATCAGGCTGTGCTCGCCGAAGTTGTAGCGCGGCACCGCGAAGGTGAACAGCACCCACGGATGCTCCTGGTAGAGCCGCCAATCCACCTCGGCGGCGATGCGCACGCGGTCGCGCCAGGTCCAGTCCCGCCCCTCGGCCGGGGGATAGGGATTGCGGCGCGAGACCTCGTCGGTCATGGCGGCGAGCAGGGTGTCCTTGTTGGGGACGTGCCGGTAGAGCGACATGGCCCCGGCGTTCATCCGCTCGGCGATGCGGCGCATGGACAGCGCGTCGAGTCCGGACTCGTCGGCGAGGGCGATGGCGGTGTCGACGATGGCGGCCCGGGTGAGCTTGGCCTCGGTCATCGGACGAATTGTTCCCTTCCGGCGCGGGGTGTGCGTACACTGTACCCGCGCTCGAGCGTACGTTGTACGCCCGGGCGCGTTCCATGGACAGGGCCCGGTGGGCCCCGAGCAGCCCGAAGGATAGGTCATGACGAGTACCCTCGCGCGCCCCGGCGCGAAGACGCCGCGCCGTGCCTGGGCGGGCCTGGCCGTCCTGCTGCTCCCCGTGCTGCTGGTGTCGATGGACATGTCGGTGCTCTACCTGGCCATGCCCACCCTGACCCAGAGCCTGGATCCGTCCGCGACCCAACAGCTCTGGATCCTCGACATCTACGGCTTCATGATCGCCGGCCTGCTCATCACCATGGGCAATCTCGGCGACCGCATCGGGCGACGCAATATTCTGCTGGCCGGGGCCACCGTCTTCGGAATCGCCTCGGCGCTGGCCGCTTTCGCCCCCAGCGCGGGCGTGCTCATCGCGGCGCGGGCGCTCATGGGCTTGGGCGGCGCGACACTGCTGCCCTCCTCGCTGGCGCTCATCTCCACCCTGTTCCCCGAGGACCGCTCCCGCGCCACCGCGATCGGCGTGTGGACGGCGTTCTTCGCGGGCGGCTCGGCGGTCGGGCCGATCATCGGCGGCATACTGCTGCACCACTTCTGGTGGGGCTCGGTGTTCCTCATCAACGCTCCGGTCCTGTTGGTGCTGCTGGTCTTCGGGCCGCTGCTGCTCCCCGAGCACCGCGCCGCCGCGCGCGGCCCCCTCGACTGGGTGAGTGTGCTGCTGTCGATCGGCGGCATCCTGCCGATCGTGTACGCCGTCAAGCGCTTGGCGGCCGAGGGCTTCGACCTGCCCGCGGTGGGCATCGGCATCGTCGGCGCACTTCTGCTGACCGCGTTCGTCCGCCGCCAGCGCCACCTCGAGGAACCGCTGCTCGATCTGAGCCTTTTCCGTCGCGGACTGTTCTCGGTGGCCATCGGCTCCAGCACGGTCGGCATGCTCGCCCTGGCCGGGATGAGCTACCTGACCAGCGTGTACCTGCAGTCGGTGACCGGCCGCGACCCGCTGGCCGCGGCGCTGCTCGGGATTCCGGGCGCGGTCGTGGTGTTCGTATTCTCCATGAGCGGCGCGCGGATCGGGCGCGTGTTCGGCACCAAGACCACCTTCGTGCTCGCCCTGGGCCTGGCCGCGCTGGGCAACCTGATGCTGCTCGGGGTCGGCGTGAACGGTGGAATCGGCTGGTACGTGGCTGGATCCGTGGTCGCGGGCGCGGGCTTCGGCATCGCCTTCACCCTGGTGTCGGAGGTGGCGGTGTCCTCGGTGCCGCCGGAGCGGGCCGGTTCCGCGGTCGGCATCTCCGAGACCAGCTTCGAACTGGGCAATGGCTTGGGCCTGGCGCTGCTGGGTTCGCTGGCCGCGCTGGTGTTCCGGTCCGGCGGGAACTTCGGGTCCACGCTGGGGGAGACCGTCGCCGAGGCCGGGGACGATACCGCCCTGATCGATTCGGCGCGCGAGTCGTTCGTGACCGGCATGCACGTCGCGACCACCGCCGGCGCGGTCCTGCTGGCCGCGATGGCGGCGGTCGCGTTCTTCGCCAAGGCCGGGACGCCCGTGAAAGAGGCTGCGGTGAAAGCCGGTTCCGCGCACTAGCCGAACAGGCCGGTCCACACCTCGGTGATCCGGGCGCGCCAGGGCATGATCACGCGCTGATACAGCCTGCGCACCGGATCGGCGAGGGCCCGCCAGGCCCGGGCGACGGCCGCGAACAGCGGTCGCAGCACCGTGCGATGCAGCCATCGGCAAGGGGCGACCACCGTGACCGCGACGACGGCGGTGGCCACCCGCCAGCCGAACACGATCACCGCGACGACCGCGTAGGCGATCGGCCGCAGCAGCCAGCGCCACAGCTGCCTCGCCGGCCACACGATCAGCCATTCGACCAGCGGCTCGATGACGGCGGTCATCAGCCAGCGGCCGCCGGGGCTCAGCACATACCGCCACAGCGTCGAGAGCGGCACCGCGACAAGCCATTTCCAGAGATTCGCCACGGTCCAGCCGATCGCCTCGGCGATGGGTTTCACGATCGTGCGGAACACCCACGGGATGCCGGGCTTCAGCACCCGCCGCCACAACCATTCCTCGATCGCGCGCTGGATCGGGCGCAGGAAGTACGCGAGCAGGAACGCGCCGATCGGCGTGAGCACCATGCCGAACAACAACTGCTGGATCAGCAGATGCCACAGGTAATTGCGCACGAAATTGCGCAGCGGCCGGAACACCCAGTCCCGGAACAGGATCGCGAGCGGTTTCGCGAGATGGTCGGTGAACAGCCGGAACGCCGCCGCGATCAGTCGCGGCACGCGGGTGATCCCCTCCCACAGCAATCGCGGCGGCACGAACACCACCAGCACCACCGCGCGAGCGCACCAGCCCCAGAACGTCACCTCTTCCGGCGTCGGCCGCTCCGGCGTGCGAGTAGTCGTCATCGGTTTCCTTCCCCCGGGATATCGTCCTCATCCTGGTGCAGGAATCCGCAGTGCGGCCAGGGTATTTCCACTCATTCGCGATCACATACCGGTCCGGCGGTTAGGCTCGGAAACGTGGCTGAGCACGACGCCCCGAACCAGCCGGCCGGGCCGAACGGCCGACCGCTGGCCGAACGCGTGGCGACCAGAATCTTCTACCCGACCTCCCGGCCGCGCGAGAAAGCCCTGCGCGAGGCGGTGTCGGGCACCGTGATCCTGGTGACCGGGGCCTCGCACGGCATCGGCAAGGCGGCGGCTCGGAAGCTGGCCGCCGCGGGCGCGACGGTCCTGCTGGTCGCGCGATCGCGCGAGGACCTCGAGGACGTGGCCGCCGAGATCACCGCCGCGGGCGGGATCGCGCACGTCTACCAGTCCGACATCACCGAATTCGACGCCGTCGAAGAACTGGGCCGCCTGGTGCTGGCCGAACACGGCCGGGTGGATGTGGTGATCAACAACGCGGGCCGTTCGATCCGCCGCCCGATCGACGAATCCTACGACCGTTTCCACGATTTCACCCGCACCATGGACGTCAACTATCTGGGCCCGGTGCGGCTGCTGCTGACCCTGCTACCCGGCATGCGCGAACGCGGCCGCGGGCACATCGTGAACATCTCCACCTGGGGTCTGCGCATGCCGCCCGCGCCACGCTGGGCGGCCTATGGCGCCTCGAAGGGCGCGTTCGACATCTGGCTGCGGACGGTGGCCACCGAGATCGCCGCCGACGGCGTCACCACCACCTCGGTGTACATGCCGCTGGTGCACACCCGCATGAGCGCGCCCACCGACTTCTCGGGCGTGCCCGGGCTGACCGCCGACGAGGCGGCCGACCTGGTCTGTCACGCCGTGGTCGCGCGGCCCCTCGAGATCTCGCCCTGGTGGACCGGCCCGGTGCAGGCCTGGACGGATCTGCGTCGCGGGGCAGCGCAGCGGTTCATGGAACGCAGCCTCAGGCGGCGGTCAGGGGACTAGGACCACTTTGCCGGCGGTCGCGCGGGTCTCCAGGGCGTGGTGCGCGGCCGCCGCCTCGGCCAGCGGGAAGGACTGCACCACCGGACGCAATCGGCCCGCCGCGGCCTCGGCCAGCGCGCGCGTCTCCAAGGCGCGCAAGCCGCCCCCGCGCTGCAGCATGGGCGGACCGAGCGTCACCTGCGAGGTGATGCCACGCGCGGCCAAGGCCTGCTCGTCGAGTTCCACCTCCCCGCCGGACCAGCCGAACACCAGGCGGACGCCGCCGTCTGCCAGCAGATCGACCGCGGTGCGCGCGATCTCGCCGCCGATCCCGTCGAACAGCAGGGTCGCGGGTCGCTCCCCGTACTTGGCGCGCACGGCCTCGGGCCAGGACGGATCGAGGTAGTCCAACGCGAGGTCCGCGCCGTTCTCGTACACCTGATCGGTCTTCACCGGGCCGCCCGCGAGCCCGATGACGGTCGCGCCCGCCGCGACCAGGTACTGCACCAGCAGGGTGCCGATGCCGCCCGCCGCGGCCGGAACCAGGGCCATGGTCTCCGGGCCCACCTCCGCGAAACTCAGAACGCCCAGTGCGGTCCGGCCGGTGCCGATCATGGCCACCGCCGAACCCGCGTCGAGGCCGTCCGGAATCGGGTGCAGCCGTTCGGCTTCGGTGACCACGAGCTCGGCGTACCCGCCCGGCGCCTGCCCGATGTGCGCGACAACCGCTCGCCCGAGCCAGCTTTCGTCGCTGCCGGGCCCGACCCGGTCCACGGTCCCGGCGATCTCGCGGCCCGGAATCGTGGGCAGCTCGGGCAAGGGCAGCGGGCCGCCCGCCACGCCCTGCCGAATCGAGGTGTCCAGCAGGTGCACCCCCGCGGCGCGGACGGCGATCCGGACCTGCCCGGGCCCAGGCTCGGGGTCCGCGACGGTCTCGTACCGCAGGTTCTCGGCGGGCCCGAACTCGTGAAGACGGATGGCGTGCACGGCGACTCCTCTACCTCGTTGACGTTCTGCCCGCCCAGTCTGCAACCTCAACTAATATTCAGGTCAAGTCGCGCATTTTGAAACAAACACCGTTCACACCTGTGGAACGTGGGTTAGTCTCGCTGCGATCACATCCTGTGAGGATGCTGTGTGAGAAAGGGAAATTCATGAAAAACGTTGCACTGAAAGCCTTTGCCGTCGCCGCCATCGCCTCCGGCATCGGCGCCGCCCCGGCCATGGCCGCCTCGGTCGAGTTGGTGCCCGTCACCGATACCGGCGCCGCCCCGGTCGCCGGGCTGGTGCCGATGACCGGCTCGGCCGGGCTGTCCAACTCCATCACCTGTGCGCTGCAGAGCATCTCGGCGGCCATGCCCTGCCTGCTCACCTAGTCGTCACCGCCGCTCCGGGTGCCGCTTAGGATCGACCCATGCGACACCCGGAGGTGCGGCGATGAGCCTGGCCACCCTGCTGACCCTCGCCGACTCCCGGCTGCCGATCGGCGGGCACGTGCACTCCGGCGGCGTCGAGGAGGCCATCGCCTCCGGTCTGCTGCGCGACGTGCCCAGCGTGGAACTGTTCCTGCGCCGCCGCATCCGCACCTCGGGACTGGTGGCGGCCTCGCTGGCCGCCGCGGTCTGCGCGGGCACCCTCGACCCGCGGCGCGCCGAACTCGAGGCCGACGCGCGCACCCCGTCCCCGGCCGCCCGCACCGCCTCTCGCGCCCAGGGCCGCGGCCTGCTGCGGCTGGCCAAACAGGTCTGGCCGCACGCCGAGTGGCACGCGCTCGGCGCCCGCCCTCATCTGTCCACCGTGCTCGGCGTGGTCGGCACGGTGTGCGAGGCCACCCCCGCCGATATCGCCGCCGTCACCGTCTACACCACCATGACCGGGGCGGCCACCGCCGCACAGCGCCTGCTCGCCCTCGATCCGGCCGCCGTCGCCGCCTGCACCATCCGCCTCGCCCCGGTGTGCGACGCCACCGCCCGCACCGCCACCGAATCGCTGGCCGCGCTGTCCGACCCGCTGCAGGACGTGCTCGCCGAACGGCACCCCCGCCGGGACATGCCGCTGTTCGCGTCGTAGCCGGTCACGGGCCAGGTAACACCCGGTTTACGTGACTGGGTCAGGATGGGGGTGAAAGGAGCGCACATGCCACCTCACCTCATCGACGGCGAACCGCACGATCACAGTCACGACCGGCCCAAGCGCGAGCGGACGCCCGGGGAACCGGTGCGGATCGGGATCGGCGGTCCCGTCGGATCGGGCAAGACCGCGCTGACCGCGGCCCTGTGCCGGCAGTTGCGCGACGAGCTGTCGCTGGCCGTATTGACCAACGACATCTACACCACCGAGGACGCCGACTTCCTGCGGCGCAACGCGGTGCTGCCGGACGAGCGCATCACCGCCGTGCAGACCGGCGGCTGCCCGCACACCGCCATCCGGGACGACATCACCGCCAACCTCGACGCCATCGACGACCTGATCGAGGCCAACCCGCCGCTGGATCTGATCCTGGTGGAATCCGGCGGCGACAACTTGACCGCCACCTTCTCCTCCGGCCTGATCGACGCCCAGATCTTCGTGGTGGACGTGGCCGGTGGCGACAAGGTGCCGCGCAAGGGCGGCCCGGGTGTCACCTGGTCGGATCTGCTGGTCATCAACAAGACCGATCTGGCCCCGATGGTCGGCGCGGATCTGTCGGTCATGGACCGTGATTCGACGACCGTGCGCGAGGGCCGCCCGTTCGTGTTCACCTCCCTCACCGAGGATCCGGCCGCGACGCCGGTGCTGGCGTGGGTGCGCGAGCAGCTGCGGCTGGCCGCCGAACAGGATGCGGGCGTTGCTCATTCGCCCACCGCGGGCGGTGCCCATTCGCTGACCGCGGGCGGTGCCCATTCGCTTACCGCGGGCGGTGCCCATTCGCACTGAGCTCCGTATCACCGCGTCCGCCGGGACGCTGCCGCGCATTCACGCGGTCGGCGGCCTGGCGGCGCGGCACACGGGCCCGGACACGGTGCACCTGATCGGCACCGCCGCCACACCGCTGGGTGGCGACGTCCTGGACATCACGATCACGGTGGGCGCGGGCGCGCGGCTGCGGGTGCGGTCGGTGGCCGCGACCATCGCGCTGCCGGGCCGCGAGACCCGGAAGTCGGTGGCGCACTGGCGTTTCGAGGTGGCCGCGGGCGGGGAACTGGACTTCGATCCGGAACCGACCGTGGTCGCGGGCGGCGCGGAACACGACACGTTCACCACGGTGCGCCTGGAAGACGGTGCGCGGCTGCGACTTCGGGAACGGGTGCAGATCGGCCGCACGGGGGAGGACCACGGTCACTGGACCGGGGAATTGATCGCGGATGCCGGTGCGATTCCGCTGCTGCGGCACCGACTGGAACTGGGTTCCGAGGCGATCACCGATGACGCGCTGTCGGGGCCGCGGGCGCTGGAGAGCGTGCTCACCTATCCCGATGATCGCCCGGCCGATACGGCGGGCCTGGATCAGGCGCTGCTGCCGCTGGCCGCGGGTGGCACGCTGTTCACGCGGACCGGTCGTCTGCTGACGGCCTGACCGGAGTATCGAAAAACGGCTGTCGCGCAAGAACTTCGATCCGTGCGCGGAGCCTTCGGGCCACAGCGGTCGCGTTCGCGGCGGGAACCAACCTCACCGCTGGTTTCCGCCGCGTGCGCACATCTACCTGGTCGAGCGGCCTCGTCGGGGAGGGATCAGTCGCCGACGACGCGGGGCGGTGCGTTGAATCCGTTGAACGCGCCGACGGCGGCGCCGACCGCGGCACCGGCGACAGCGGCCGGGATGGCGATCATGGCCGCGCCCGCGGCCGCGCCGAGAACGGGACCGGCCACCAGGCCGACCGGGAACAGCGGGACGCCGACGGCCAGGCCCGTCACCGCGCCGACGGCGGCGGCGCTGAGCTCGATCGGGGCGGCCGCGACAGCGCCGGCGACAGCGCCCATGGCCGCGGTGCCGATGGTCTGCCCGGCGATGCGGTCGGAGCGGCTGCGCTCCATGCCGACCGAGTCGAGGAAGGTGGCGAGATTCGCCTCGACCTGCGCGGCATTGTCATTGATCTGGATCGCCTGTTCGTTGTCGATCCAGTCGGGCGCCGGAACCGTCACGTCGCCGAACCGGAACATGCCCGGCGGCGGCGCGATCGGTGGCACGGCCGAAACCGGAACCGGCGGGTGGAGTACGCCCACGGGGGCGAGGTAGCTCTTGTCCGGGGCCTGACGCGACCACTGGAGGGAGCTCTTGGTGTCATTCGGAATGTGCAGGCCCTCATAGGGATTCACATTCGGGGCGGCCGCGGCCGGCCACTGGGCCTTGGGCGCGTCGTCACGCTGCGCCGCCGGAGCGACCTCGGACGGGGCGGCGTTGGCGGCACCGGATCCGACGATCGCCATGACTAGTGGGACCGCACCCGCCGCCACCACATTGCCGACCTTGTTCCGGTGCGGGTTGAGCGCTCGGTGCTTACCTGCGGCCATACATGACCTTTCTGGACAGGGGGAACATCGGGACGACCGACATTCGAACCCACCGACCACCTGGATTGGTGAGGACGAGGACGACCGAAAATCGTTGTGATAACCGAAAATTAGCGGATTGAGCGGGTTCTGCATAAGCAAGAGGCCGGAATCCTCGACAACGGATTCCGGCCTCGTTAGCTCGGCGATCACTCCTGAACGGACGCCTCATCGGCGCTCGGCGCGTCCACCGTGGTGGTGTCGTCGAGACCGGTCGCCCGGTCCACGACGGCGCCCGGGGTGGCCGGAGTCAGGTACCCGTTGACCGCGCCGACGGCGCCGCCGATCACGGCCCCGGCGGTGGCCGCCGGCACCGCGATCAGGCTCACGGCGGCGGTCGCGCCCACCGCGGCCGAGCCGATCGTCGCGGCGGCCATGCGGTCCGACCGGCTCGGCTCGAAGCCGGCCGAGTCGTAGGTGCGGGCCAGTTCGGCCTCGGCGCCCGCGGCGAGCGCGTTCACCTGGGCGGCCTGGTCCGCGTCGAGCCAGGCCGGGATGTCGACCTGGGTGTCGCCGAGGCGCAGCTTGCCCTCGGGTGCCGCGATCGGCGCCACCTCGGGGGCGGCCGGCGAGTCGGGCCGGCGCAGCTTGCCGTTGTCGACGGGAGTCAGCGGCGCGTTGGGGATGTCACGCACGCCGGTGGTGGAGTTGCGGCTGACTCGCACGGGGAGGACGACCTCGGCGGCGGGCTCGATCAGCTCGTCCGGGGCGACCTCGGCCGCGGTGGCGGCCAGATAGGTGTGCGCGCCGTCGGCCATGGCCTGCGGCATCGGCACGGCCAGCGTGCCGAACGGGGTGTCGACGACCACGCCCGGCTGGGCGTCGGTGCCGCCCGGCAGCATGGCGCCGGGCTGGTTGTCGACCACCGCCGACTGGGTCTCGTCGGACGAAACCGGTTCCGCCGCACTGGTTCCGGCGGCGGCGAGGGCGGCGACCAGCGGCAGCGCGCCCGCGACCGCCAGTGTGCCCAGGCGCCGTCGCCGCGGCGAAACAGTATCGACCGGTTGGCGTTTGCCCATGAATGACCTTTCTTCCGAATATCGACAGACGTCGGACATTCGGATCCGGCGGTGTGCCGGATTGGTCTGGACACGCCGCCCGGTCCGACCCTCATTCGAAGGACGGCCGGGCCGAGCTGTCAGCCCGCGCGCTGTTCGGTGGATTTCGCCGAGTCGGAATTCACCACGGATTTGCCGTTCCCGGAAGCGTTTTCGGCCGCGCCGATCTGTTTGGCCAATTCCAGCGCCTCGGCGGGATCGTCGAGCGCCTCGAGTGCGAGCCGCGCGAACACCCACTGCTCGGTGGCCGCCATCTGACCGCGGTGGCGGCCCAGGAACGACACGAACCACTCCAGCACCGTGACGAAGCGGCTGCGGAAGCCGACCAGGTACCACAGGTGCAGACCCAGCCAGGCCAGCCACGCGAAGAAGCCGCTGAACTCCAGCTTGCCCACCTGGCAGACCGCGTTGAACCGCGACACCGTGGCCATCGAGCCCTTGTCGAAGTACTTGAAGGGCTTGCGGTCCTCGACCTTCTGCTTGCCCTCGGTCTCGGCTTTGATGGCCTTGGCGGCATAGGTGCCGCCCTGGATCGCGCCCTGGGCCTGCCCGGGCACGCCCGGCACCGACATCAGGTCGCCGACCACGAACACGTTCGGGTAGCCCTTGATGGTGAGGTCCGGTTCGACGATGACGCGCCCGGCCCGGTCCACCTCGGTGCCCTTGGACTTGTCGGCCAGGATCTTGCCCAGGCCGCTGGCCTGCACGCCCGCCGACCACACCTTGCAGGCGGATTCGATGCGGCGCTCGGAGCCGTCCTTGTCCTTGACGGTGACCCCGCGCGCGTCGACATTGGTGACGATGGCGTTGAGCTGGATCTCCACGCCCATCTTCTCGAGCCGCTTGTGCGCCTTGGCGCCCAGCTTGGGGCCCATCGGGGCGAGTACCGCGCCCGCGCCCTCGACCAGGATGACGCGCGCGTCGCGGGTGTCGATATTGCGGAAGGTGCCGTCCAGGGTGCGGTCGGCGAGTTCGGCGATCTGCCCGGCCAGCTCGACGCCGGTGGGGCCGGCGCCGACCACGACGAAGGTCATGAACCGGTCGCGGGTCTCCTGGTCGGTGGCCAGTTCGGCCTCCTCGAAGGAGCCCAGGATGCGCGCGCGCAGTTCGAGAGCGTCGTCGATGGTCTTCATGCCCGGGGCGTAGGTGGCGAAGTGGTCGTTGCCGAAGTACGACTGCTGCGCGCCCGCGGCGACGATGAGGCTGTCGAAGGGGGTGACGTAGTCCCGGTTGAGCAGGCGCGAGGTGACGGTGCCGCCCTCGAGGTCGATATCGGTGACCTCGCCCATGATCACCTGCGTGTTCTGCTGCTTGCGCAGCACGATGCGGGTGGCCGGGGCGATCTCGCCGACGGACAGGATGCCGGTCGCGACCTGGTACAGCAGCGGCTGGAACAGGTGCGTGGACGTCTTGGAGATGAGTGTGATGTCGACGTCGGCCTTGCGCAGGTGCTTGCAGGCGAACAGTCCACCGAACCCGGACCCGATCACCACCACCCGATGGCGCTGTGCGACGGAATTCTCGGCGTTCATCTAGTTCCTGCTCCTCGCCAGACGGTGAAACTACGACAACTCACGCACAACGGTAATGCAGTGTGAGTAGCGCAGCCCAATCAGGACCGACCGAAAACAGACCTTTCAGACAGCTCACCCGAAAATACAATATGGGCGGTCGTTCAGTGCGGATTGGCGCGAGCCCGGTGGCGGGCGGCCGGGAAGGCCGCCCGCGCTGATGTTCGGGCGAGGTGGCTCAGCGCCCCTGGAAGAGCAATTGCGCGACGCGCGTGGTGGTTTCGGAGCCTTCGAGGTAGCCGCCCTGGTTGCCCTGCTCGGTCATGATCGCCAGGGTGTAGCGCTCGCCGGGACCGGCGAAGCCGACCGAGTTGACCACCCAGCCGCCCTGCTCATCGGACCACCCGTTCTTCAGACCCGGGTTCATGGCCGCGCCCGCGCCCCACACGCCCCAGTGCTGGTTGGTGTCGACGCGGCGCATGCGGTCGAGCAGGTACGCGCGGTCGTCCGGGTGCATGCGGGTGAGGATGTTGTCCATCAGCCGATCCAGGTCGGCGGGCGAGCACTGCTGGAAGCCCCAGTCCGGAAACAGCTTGATCTGCTCGAGCGAGGTGGTCGGCGGCAGCGGGATCAGCCCGACCATGCCGTTGGCCCGGAAGGCGTTGTTGAACGCCATGCGGTCGAAGCCGGCGAACTTGTTCCACAGGATGTCGGCGGCATTGTCGTTGGAGGTTGCCAGCATCGACTCCATGAGCGCGCGGTCGTCGGGACCGAGCGCGATGGCGCCGACCCGGGCGCGATTCAGCAGATCCTCCGCGATCGCCAGCTTGATGGTGGACGCGGTCCAGAAGTTGGTGTCCGCGTTGCCATTCCGGTAAATGCCGCCGGTGACGCGGTCGCGCATCACATAACCGGTGACGCCGGGGCGGGTGGCGAGATAGTCGTCGACCGCGGCGATGCGTCTGCTCATATCCGCGTCGAATCCCGCGATCGGGCCCTGCGCGTGCGCGGGGACCGCGCCGGCGACGGGAATGAGGACGGGCGCGGCCGGAATCAGGGCAGCGGCCGCGAGGACACAAGCGGAGGAGGCCACGCGCCGGGCCTTGGGGGAACGCACGAGGGAACACAATAGAGGGGACAATGCCCGATTCGCACGTCTTGCAGGTGATCGGGTTGTCTGTTATCGAATCGACACTGTCACACGGATTTTCGTGTACGGCTTGCGAGTTTCGTCCGGATCAGCGGAAAGCTGCCCGTAGCTCTTCGATTCCGCGGCCGTTGAGCCGGTAGCAGTGCTCGAAGGCCTCGGTGTGGCGGTCGCGCGGCCAGGACTGCAGCACCACGCCGCGTCCGTAATGTCGGGAGTTGACCAGCTCCCAGCGCTCTCCCACCCGTCGCACCGTGAACCCGGTTCGGGGCACCAGGGGAATCACCGACGCAGACATGTACGCGGACCAGCCTTTCAGCGAGAATTGAGAACCACCCCGAAAGGCACTGTCGCATACCACACTCGAATTTCGCAGTGACGCGCCCTAGCAAATATTCGGCATGTGGCAGGTGTCACCCGGCGAGCCGCGCAGCCCGGTGTTTGCATGTCGTTCGCCGACTGTATAAACACAGGTCGTGCACATTCACCGGGCGGAACGAGCGGACACGCTCGCCGACGCGCTCGCCGGGCTGCTGATCGAACCGCTCGGCGATCCGTTCACCCCGGAAGTCGTCGCGGTTCCCGCCAAGGGGATCGAGCGCTGGCTCACGCAGCGGCTGGCCACGGTACTCGGCGCGGGTGGCGGCCCCGACCGCGGTGCGGCTGGCGGGCTCGACCGCGGTGCGGGTGGTGGGCTCGGCCGTGGTGCGGCTGGCGGGCTCGGTACCGACGGGATCTCGGCCAATATCGACTTCGCGGATCCGGCGGCGCTGGTGTCGGCGGTCCTCGCCGAGGCGACGGGAGTGGATCCGGAGCAGGATCCGTGGTCGCCGGAGCGACTGGTCTGGACCTTGTTGCCGGTCCTCGACGACGTGCTGTCCGAACCCTGGAGCGCGGTGCTCGCGCGCCACCTCGGCCACGGCGACGCGGGCGGGTACCGGGTGGGACGCCGGTACGCGACGGCGGCGCGGATCGCGGCGCTGTTCGACAGCTACGGCACCCAGCGCCCGGACATGATCACCGAGTGGGCCGCGGGCAGCGACACCGACGGCGCGGGGCACGCGCTCCCGGCGGATCTGGTGTGGCAGGCGATGCTGTGGCGGCGGGTGCGCGGCGTGGTCGGGGTGCCCAGTCCCGCCGAGCGGCTGGCGGCGGCGTGCGCGCGGCTGCGGGCCGAGCCGTCGATCGTCTCGGTGCCGGAACGGATTTCGCTGTTCGGAGTGACGCGGCTGACCACCGATCAGCTGGAGGTGCTGTCGGCGCTGTCGACCGGTCGGCAGGTGCACCTGTGGTTGGTGCACCCCAGCCCGGCGCTGTGGACCAAGCTCGCCGACGCCGAGGTGATCCCGAATTCCGGTGTGCGCGTGCGGCATCCGCTGCTGGCGGCGCTGGGCCGGGATGTGCGGGAGCTGCAGGAGCGGTTGGCGGGCTACGACCACATCGACACCTATCACCCGGGACCGGACGAGATCGGGCCGCGCACGCTGCTGTCGGAGCTGCAGGCCGCCGTGCGTCAGGACCGCTGGTCGCTCCTGCCCGACCCGGGCCTGGTGGATGGGACGGTCACCGTGCACTCCTGCCACGGGCCGTCGCGGCAGGTGGAGGTGTTGCGTGACGCGCTGCTGAGCGTGTTCGCCGCCGATCCGACGCTGGAACCGCGCGACGTCATCGTGCTGTGCCCCGACGTGGAGAGCTACGCGCCGCTGGTGCGGGCGGCGTTCGGGCAGTGGTCCCTCGACGGGGCCGAGCCGGGGCATCCCGCGCACGGGCTGCGGGTGCGGCTGGCCGATCGCGCCCAGCGCGCGGTCAATCCGGTGCTGGATGTGGTGGGCACGCTGCTGGAGCTGGCCGACGGCCGCGTCACCGTGACCGAGGCGCTGGATCTGTGTGCGACCGAACCGGTCCGGGTGCGCTGCGGATTCGACGACGACGATATCGAGCGGCTGCGGGAATGGGCGGCCGAGACCGGGGCGCGCTGGGGGATCGGGCAGCGGCAGCGGCAGGCGTTCGGGCTGGGCGACTTCCCACAGAACACGCTCAATGCCGCGGTGGACCGGATCCTGCTCGGGGTCGCGGCGGGCGAATCCAGTGAGGACTGGCTGGATCTGGTGCTGCCGCTGGACGACGTGGACAGCAATGACATCGATCTGGGCGGCCGGTTCGCCGAATTCGTGGACCGGCTCGCGGTGTGCCTGCGCGACCTGCGCGGCTCCACCATGGACGAGCCCGCGGGCAGCGCGCGGCCCGCGTCGGAATGGGCCGCGGTGCTGGGGCGCGCCCTGGATCTGCTGACCGAGGTGCCGTCCGGTCAGGGCTGGATGGCGGTGCAGGCGCGTCGCGAACTGGCGACGGCGCTGGAACCGGCGGGTTCGATTCCCTTGCGGCTCAGCGATATCGGCGCGCTGCTCACGGCTCGGCTGGCCGGTCGGCCCTCGCGCGCCAACTTCCGCACCGGGGAGCTCACGGTGTGCACCATGGTGCCGATGCGGTCGGTGCCGCATCGGGTGGTGGTGCTGCTGGGTCTCGACGACGAGGTGTTCCCGCGCGCTGGCGGCGTGGACGGGGACGACGTGCTGGCCCGGCATCGGTGCCCCGGGGATCGGGATCCGCGCAGCGAGGATCGGCAGCTGCTGCTGGACGCCATCATGGCGGCGGGGGAGCGGCTGGTGTTGCTGCACACCGGATCCGATCCGGTCTCGGGCGCGCACCGGCCGCCCGCGATCCCGCTGGCCGAGCTGCTCGACACCGTGCGCGCGCACATCGGTGCGGGGGCGATGGATCAGGTGGTGACGCGGCATCCGTTGCAGCCCTTCGATCGCCGCAACTTCCGGCCGGAGAATCCGTTCAGTTTCGACACCGTCGCGCTGGCGGGTGCGGTGGCGGCGGGTCGTGCGCCGGAGCCGCGGCCGCTGTTCCTGCCGACCACGCTGCCGGGCCGCGAGCCCGGAGATGTGGAGCTGGCCGATCTGGTGTCCTTCGCTGAGCATCCGGTGCGGGCATTCCTGTGGCAGCGCTTGGGAATTCGGGTGCCCGAGGACGAGGAGGAGATCGCCGACCGGCTCCCCATCGAACTCGACGGGCTGACCAAGTGGAATATGGGCGAGCGCATGCTGTCAGCGCGGCTCACCGGCGTGGATCCCACGGTGTTGCGGGCCGCGGAGTGGCGGCGGGGGACGTTGCCGCCGTTCGGGATGGGCGCGGCCGTGCTCGACGAGGTCGAGGGGACCGTCGACCAGTTGGTGCGGGTGGCGCGTCCGTTGCACGAGATCCCGTCGCGCACCATCGATATCGCGGTGGATCTGGGTGACGGGCGTCGCCTGACCGGCACCGTGCCCGATGTCCACGACGACGCGTTGCTGCGCACGACGTTCTCGCGATTGGCCCCGAAGCATCGGATGGCGGCGTGGATTCGCGTGCTGGCGCTGGCCGCCACCGGGACCCATCAGTCGTGGCGCGCCATCACCATCGGGCGCGGGAAGCACCATCGTCCGGCCTGGCAGTCGACGCTCACCGCGCCGCCCGCCCCGCTGGCGCGGGGGCTGTTGCGGGAGCTGGCGTTGTTGCGCGACGAGGGCCTCACCGAACCTCTGCCGATCGCGCCGTCGGCGTCGGCCACCTATGCCGAGCGCCGTCTCGCGGGCGCGTCGCCCGAGGACGCGCTGCATGCGGCGAGCCAGGACTTCGACGATCGCTTCGGTGAACACACCGACCGCTACTTCCGGCACATTCTGGGCCGGTCGCCGCGGTTCGATCAGCTGACCGAGGCCGCCGCGCCCGTGCTGCCGGGGGTCGAATCCGAACCGACCCGTTTCGGTGAGCTGGCGCGTCGTCTCTGGAATCCCCTGCTGACCAACGAGAATCAGGGTCAGCCATGACCACCCCGAGGAGGACTCTCCTGCCCGTGACCGTCCCCGGGAGCCCCGCATGACCGACGACCTGTTCTCGTTCACCGATCCCGACCTGGCCCCGCGGCCCGCGCGGCGAAGGCTGCTGCGGGCCGACCCGGCGGTGGATGAACCACGGCGTCCGGAGGGCGCGCCGGCTGATTCCGGCGCCCCGGATCTGTTCGGCACGACCGAACCGGCACCGCCGGGTGGGCTGGACTCGGGCGCCGACGCGCGCGAAACGGTCGCTGAGGAGTCCGATCCCGGCGGGCCGCAGGGGTTGTGGGCCGCCGCTCCCGAAGCGACCGGTGGGCAGGAGCCGCGGCTCGCCGATCCGTCCGGGGCGCACCACGATTCGGATACCGCCGGTGCGAGCGTCTCTCCGCGCTCGGGTGATGAATCCGGGGGACAGGGGTTGTGGGACGACGGCTCGGCGGCATCGCGATCAGCGGAGGGAACGGTGTCCGGGGGCGCCGTGTCCGGAACCGGCGACGCATCAGGGGCTTTCGCGGATTCGGGGAACCGGTTCGAGCTGACCGGGCCGCTGCCGACGGGGACGACCGTCCTCGAGGCAAGCGCGGGCACCGGCAAGACGTACGCCATCGTCGGATTGGCGGTTCGATTCGTCGCTGAACTGGGCGTGGATGTCTCGGAGCTGCTGCTGGTGACGTTCAGCCGGGCGGCGACCCAGGAATTGCGGGAGCGCACCCGGGATCGATTCGTCGGGGTGGCGGCCGCGCTGGCCGAACCGGAGCGGGCGCTCGCGTCGAACGACGAGCTGATCCGGCATCTGGCGCAGGGCAACCCGGGCGAGATCGCGACCAGGCGGGAGCGGCTGCTGACGGCGCTCTCGGACTTCGACGCGGGAACCATCGCCACGACGCACAGTTTCTGTCAGCGGATGCTCGACGAGCTGGGGCTGTCGGGGGAGCAGGACCCGGGGGTGCGGCTGGTCGAGAGCGTCGCCGACGTGGTGTCCACGGTCGCCGACGACCTGTATCTGAGCCGGTACGCGCGCGGCGGATCGGTGTTCGGTCCCGCCGACGCGCAGCGACTGGCCGCGGCGGTGGTCGGCGACCCGCACGCGCTGCTGATGCCGGAGGCCGAGGGCGACGACGATCCGGCGGCCGAGCGGGTGGCGTTCGCGTCGGCGGTCCGGGTGGAAACCGCTCGACGCAAACGGCTTTCGGGACTGCGCGACTTCGACGACCTGCTGGTGCTGCTGCACGAGGTGCTCGCCGACCCCGAGCACGGCCCCCGCGCCTGCCGGCGGATTCGGGACCGGTATCGGGTGGCGCTGGTCGACGAATTCCAGGACACCGACCCGCTGCAGTGGGACATCCTGCGTCGCGCCTTCCACGGGCACGCCACCCTGGTGCTGGTCGGCGACCCGAAGCAGGCGATCTACGCCTTCCGCGGCGCGGAGGTGCTCAGTTACCTGGACGCGGTGGCGCACGCCGACAGTAAGCGGGAACTGACCACCAACCGGCGCAGTGACGCGGGGCTGCTGGCCGCCCTCGAACACGTGCACGGTGGTGCGGCCCTGGGGCACAAGGAGATCACCGTGCACCGGGTGGCGGCGACGCGCCCGTTCTCGCGGCTGTCGGGTGCGCCCGAGCGGGTGACGCCGCTGCGGCTGCGGTGCTTGCCGCGCAGTGGGGCGGGGCCGCTCAACAAGTCCGGGTATCCGACGGTGGGCCGGCAGCGGGAGCGGGTGGCCATCGATGTGGCCGCCGATATTGTCGGGCTGCTCGGGTCCGGGGTGCGCATCGATGCCGGGACTCCCCGCGAAAGGGCCATCGGGCCCGGCGATATCGCGGTGCTGGTGCGCAATCGCGCGCAACTGGAGATGGTGCGCACCGAGCTGGAGGCGGCCGGGGTCGCCTCGGTGCTGGCCGGTGGCGCGAGCGTGTTCGGGACGCCCGCGGCCACCGAATGGCTGTGGGTGCTGCGGGCGGTGGAGCAGCCGCATCGCGGGGACCGGGTGCGGCTGGCGGCCGGGACGGCGCTGCTCGGGGTGAGCGCCGCCGAGATCGACGCCGGGGGAGCCGATCTGGTGGGTCGGCTCAGTGCGGACCTGCGCGACGCGGCCCGGCTGTTCGCCCGCGCCGGGTTCGCGGCGGTCGCCGAGAAGCTCAGTGCCGAAACCCGATTGGCGCCGCGCCTGCTGGCGCTCGAAGGCGGGGAACGGCAGCTCACCGACCTGCGGCAGATCGCGCAGCTGCTCGACGACGCGGCCCTGCGTGAGGGTCTGGGACTGTCCGCGCTGACCCGGTGGCTGGCCGACCGCGTGCGCGATCCGGCGTCCGGGAGCGTCGCCGATCGGAGCCGTCGGCTCGATCGCGATGCCGCGGCCGTGCAAGTGGCGACCGTGCACGCCAGCAAGGGGCTCGAATTCCCGGTCGTGTACCTGCCGTTCGCGTGGGACGCCGCGAAGCTGCGCAACCCGCCGACGCTGCTGTTCCATGACGAGCAGGGCCGCCGCGTCCTCGATGTCGGCGGCTCCGACGCGCCGGGCTACAACTCCCGGCGTCTGCGCGCCGAAACCGAGGAGCAGGCCGAGGAACTGCGGCTGCTCTATGTGGCGTTGACGCGGGCGGGCGCGCAGGTGGTGGCGTGGTGGGCGCCGGCCTACGACACCCAGACCGCGCCGCTGCATCGCATGCTGCTGGGGCGCGAACCGGGCAGCCCCGCCGTCGCGGACAAGGTGCCGGTGCCCGCGGATTCGGTAGTGCTGGAACGGATCCGGGAGTGGGCGTCGACCGCCGAACCCGGGGTCGTCGCCGTCGAGCCGGTGCGGGAGATCACCCGCGCCCGGCTCCCGCACGACGACACCACCACGGCCTCCGAGCCCTTGGCCGCGGCCCGCTTCGACCGGGTGCTGGATCAGGCGTGGCGGCGGACGTCCTATTCGGCGTTGACCGCGGGCGCGCACGACGCCCTGCCCGCCGCCGATCTGCCCGAGGGCGGCGGTGTCTCCGACGAACCGGCTGATCCGGCTGTGCTCGCCGACGATCTGAGCGCGTTCGCGGGAGCCGCGCCCTCGCTGATGAATTCGCTGCCCTACGGCGCGGAGTTCGGCACCCTGGTGCACGAGGTGCTGGAGTACGTCGACACCGACGCCGCCGACCTGGCCGCCGAGATCCGGGCGCGCTGCCTGCACGCGGTGAACGAGCAGATGTTCGACGCGGACCCCGACGTGTTGTCGGGGGCGCTGCTGGCGGTCATGCATACGCCGATCGGGGACGGGACGCTCGCCGGGTTCTCGGCGCGGGATCGGTTGAGCGAACTCGATTTCGAACTGCCGCTCGCCGGTGGCGACGATCCGGTCGCGGCGCGAGTCACCGTGCCGCGTATCGCCGATCTGCTGCGCCGGCATCTGCCCGCCGACGACGTGTTCGCGCCCTACGCCGATCAGCTCGCGCACCTGGACGACACCCCGTTGCGCGGGTACCTGACCGGCAGCATCGACGCCGTGTTGCGGACGGCCGGGCCCCGATTCCTGGTCGTCGACTACAAGACCAACCGGCTCGGCGTCGGCGATCTCACGGTGGCGCACTACACCCGCGAGCGCATGGCGGCGGAGATGATGCGCTCGCACTACCCGTTGCAGGCGATTCTGTATTCGGTTGCGCTGCACCGGTATCTGCGGTGGCGGCTGCCCGGCTACGATCCGGCGCGACACCTGGGCGGCATCCGGTACCTGTTCGTGCGCGGCATGATCGGGCCCGACACCCCGCACGGCTGCGGTGTGTTCGACTGGCAGCCGCCCGCCGCTCTGGTGGAGGACCTGTCGGCGCTGCTCGCCGGCGACACGGGAGTGGTGCGATGACCTCGATTCAGTTGGCGCAGCGCGGCACCGGGCTGCTGCAGGTGTTCAATGCCGCCGGGGTGCTGTCGGCGGCGGACGTGCACGTGGCGCTGCGGCTGGCGCGGCTCGGCGGGGAACGGTCCGAGGCGGTCGTGTTCGCGACCGCGCTGGCGGTTCGCGCGGTGCGATCCGGGTCGGTGTGCCTGGAAGTGCGGCGCATGCACGAGATCGGCGTGGACGCTCAGGACACCGAGGAATCGGCCATCGATCCGGCCACACTGCCCTGGCCGGACGTGGACAGGGTGATCGCGGCCCTGCGGGTGAGCCCGCTGGTGACCGGAAGTCCGGCCGGGCCGCTGCGCCCGCTGCGGCTCATCGACCCGTCCGGCGGTGACTCCGGCTCGCGTGGCGGTGGTGACGCGGGCCCAGGGCCGCTGCTCTACCTCGACCGGTACTACCGGCAGGAGGAGACCATCCGGCGGGTGCTCACCGAACGGGCCGCCTCCCACCCGATGGTGGACGCGGAACTGGTGCGCCGCGAACTCGATCGTTTGTTCCCGGATCACAGCGGGCCCGGCGAACCGCCCGACCGGCAACGCTTGGCGGCGGCGCTGGCCACCACGCAGTGGACGACCGTGGTCGCGGGCGGGCCGGGTACGGGCAAGACCCACACCATCGCCCGGGTACTGGCCTTGCTGGTGGCGCATCAGCAGACCGTGCCGGGCGCGCCCGCGCTGCGTATCGCGCTGGCCGCCCCGACCGGTAAGGCCGCCGCCCGCATGCAGGAGGCGGTGCGTGAGCAGGCCGGGGAGATCGGACTGCCCGAGCTGACCGCCGCCACCCTGCACCGGTTGCTGGGCTGGCAGCGCGGCGGCGCGGGGCGGTTCAAGCACAACGAATTCAATCGGCTGCCGTACGACGTGATCGTGGTGGACGAGACCTCCATGGTGTCGCTGACCATGATGAGCCGCCTGCTGCCCGCGGTCCGGCCGGACGCGCGGCTGGTCCTGGTCGGAGACCCGGACCAGCTGGCATCGGTCGACGCGGGCGCGGTGCTCGCCGACCTGGTGGCCGGACCTGTTCCGGGACAGGCGAATCCGGCGCTGGATCGGATCCTCGGCGCGGACCTGCGGGCGACGGCCGCGCATCCGGACGCGCTGTCCGGGCGGGAACGGGAACGGCTGCGCGGCGGCATCGTCCGATTGACGCGCGGTCGCCGCTTCGGTGGGCGGATCGCGGAGCTGGCGGTCGCCATTCGCGCGGGTGACGCCGACGGCGCGCTGGCCCTGCTCGCCGATGGCGGTGACGAACTGTCGCTGCACGCGCCCGACGACATCGCCGGAGTGCGCGCGGATGTGCTGCGGGCCGCCCGCGAGGCCACTGACGCGGCGCTGACGGGAGACGCGACCGCCGCGCTCACCGCCCTCGAATCGCATCGTCTGCTGTGTGCGCACCGGCAGGGTCCGGCCGGTGTCGAACGCTGGGACCGGCTGGCCGCGGGCTGGGTGATCGGGGCGGGGATCAGCGCCGATCCCGGTGCCGGGCACTGGTATCCGGGGCAGCCGCTGCTGGTCACCGCCAACGACCACGAGGCACGGATCTACAACGGCGACACCGGTGTCATCGTGCGCGCTCCCGACGGGACGCTGCGCGCGGCGCTGCAGCGCGGCACCGAGCCGTACCTGGTGCATCCCACCCAGTTCCCCGGGGTGACCACCGTGTACGCCATGACGATTCACCGCAGCCAGGGCAGTCAGTACGACACCGTGTCGACCGTGCTGCCCGGGCCCGAATCGACGCTGCTCACGCGAGAGCTGCTCTACACGGCCGTGACCCGGGCCCGCAAGCATGTGCGGATCCTCGGGACCGAGGAATCGATCCGGTCGGGCATCGCCCGCCGCGTCCTGCGGGCGAGCGGCCTGCGTAATCGGGAGTGATCCGGGGCCGGGACACGCTGCGGGGGTGCGGAGTTCTGCCGGGCGTGGGCGTGGTGGCCGGGGCGGCGTAGCGTGGGCGGTGCTCGATGCCGCTGTCGCCGTGGTCCTTCTGAGCAGGGCGGCCCGACTAGGGGAGGGCTTGTCATGGTCGATTTCGAAGCCGAACCGAGCGCGGACTCCGTGGTGTCCGAGGACGGGACCCGGATCGCGTACCTGAGCAGGGGCAGTGGGCCCGCGGTGATCGTGATTCCGGGAGTGCTGGCCCTGGCGAGCGGATACGAGCGGTTCGCGACGGCCCTGGCCGGCGGGTTCACCGTGCACACCATCGAGCGGCGGGGGCACGGGGAGAGCGGGCCGCAGCGCCCCGGGCACGGGGTGGAGGACGATTGCGCGGATGTGCGAGCGCTCCAGGACAAGACGGGCGCGGCATTTCTGATCGGGCACGGCTACGGGGGGTTCGTGGCGCTCGAGGCGGCCCTGCAGAACACGGGGATCGCGAAGGTCGCGGTGTACGAGCCGGGACTGTCGGTGAACGGGTCCATGCCGTTGGGATGGATGGACGCCTACGAGAAGTATCTCGCCCAAGGCAAACCCCTCGAGGCCTTCATCGAGTTCCTGCGGGCGATCGGGCCGGACGCCATCCGGAAGACGCCGCGGTGGATGTTCCGGCGCATGATGCCGGTCATGATGAAAGCGCCCGAGAAAGACGAGGTCATCGCGCAGCTGCCGCAGAATCTCGTCGAGCATCGGCAGTACGCGCGGTTCGACAATACGTATCGGAATTACGCGGAGATCAGCGCCGAGGTGCTGCTCGTCGACGGGGACAAGGACCGGCGGGCATGGACCGTCTCCGACCAGGAGCTACTCGCCTCGGTGATCCCGCGGTGCGAGCGCGTCACCGTGCCGGGGCTGGACCACTTCGGTATCGACAAGGGCGCGCCGGACCGGGTGGCGGGCGTGATCGGGGAATTCTTGGCGCGTTCGTAGCCGCATCGGGCACTGCGCTCGCGGCGTGAAGAATACGCTGGGGGAATGGCCACTACGCCGGAGCACGTCGATGTGCTCATTGTCGGGGCCGGATTGTCCGGCATCGATGCCGCCTACCATGTGCAGCGCGCCTTTCCCGAGCGCACGTATGCCGTGCTGGAGGCACGCGAGGCCAGTGGCGGCACGTGGGACCTGTTCCGCTATCCGGGCATTCGCTCCGACTCCGACATGTTCACCCTCGGCTATCGATTCCGTCCGTGGCTGGGGGAGAAGGCCATCGCCGACGGCGACGACATCCTGGCCTACCTGCGCGACACCGCCGCCGAGAACGACATCGACGGTCACATCCGATACCGGCATCGGGTGGTGCGGGCCGAATGGTCCTCGCCGCGCAACCGCTGGACGGTGACCGCCGAGCACGACGGGGAACCGGTCACTCTGACCGCGGATTTTCTGTTCAGCTGCTCGGGCTACTACCGCTACGACGAGGGCTACACCCCGGATTTCCCAGGCACGGAACGCTTTCCGGGACCGATCATCCACCCGCAGCACTGGCCGGAGTCGGTCGACGTGGAAGGCCGACACGTCGTCATCATCGGCTCGGGCGCCACCGCCGTCACCCTCGGTCCCGCGCTGGTCGAGCAGGGCGCGCATGTGACCATGCTGCAACGGTCGCCGTCCTACATCATCTCCCTGCCCGCCCGTGACGGCCTGGCCGACCGCGCCCGCCAGTTCCTGCCCGCCCGCGCCGCGTACGCGGTGGCCCGCGCCAAGAACGTCGCCCTGAGCACCGCGATGTACCAACTGTCGCAACGCTATCCGACGCGCATGCGCGCCTGGATCCGCGGCTGGCAGCAACGCTGGCTCCCCGAGGGTTTCGACATCGACACCCACTTCAATCCCAGCTACAAGCCGTGGGACCAGCGCCTGTGCCTGTCACCCAATGGGGACTTCTTCCGCGCCATCCGCCAGGGCAAGCTCGACCTGGTCACCGACCGCATCGCCACCTTCACCGAAACCGGCCTGCGCCTCGAATCGGGCCGTGACCTCGACGCCGATATCGTCATCACCGCGACCGGCCTCAACCTGATCCCCTTCGGCGGCGTCGCCCTCGCCGTGGACGGCCACGACGTCAACCTGCCCGACACCATGGCCTACAAGGCGATGATGCTCTCGGGCATCCCCAATTTCGCCTTCATCATCGGCTACACCAACGCCTCCTGGACGTTGAAGGCGGATCTGGTGTGCGAATACGTCGTCCGTCTGCTCCGCCACATGGATGCCGAGGGCTACACCAAGGCCACTCCGGTCCGCGACCCCGCCGTCGGCCCGGCCCCCTTCCTCGATTTCGAGCCCGGCTACGTCCTGCGTTCCCTCGACATCCTCCCCAAGCAGGGCACCCGCGCCCCGTGGAAACTGCACATGAACTACCTCCGCGACCTGCCCGCCCTGCGCTTCGGCAAGATCACCGACCCCGCCATCCATTTCGAACGCGCCGAGCCGCTCGGCGTCACGTGGGTTTCACCATCGCCGCGATCTCACTGAACCCGCGGCGCACCGCGTGGTCATAAGCGGTGCGCCCCTTGGCATCACGAATCGAGACGTTCGCGCCATTGTCCACCAGCACCCGGACGATATCGCGATACACGGCGCTGCCATTGCCGTAGTAGACGGCTTCGAGGAGCGCGGTCCAGCCGAGATCGTTCACGTGATCGATGTCGATATCGGTCTGCCGCAACACTTCTCGCACGTAATCGAGATGCCCCTTCTCCGCCGCCGGAATCAGCGCGTTCCCGCCGAACCGATTCCGCAACGTCAAATCCGGTTGCGCGGGCAGTAGCAATTCCATCATCGCGACACTGCCGGTGACCCCGGTATTCACCCAGGGACTCTCCCCGCGATCATCTTTGGCATCCGGATCCGCCTCGAATTCCATCAGCACCTTGGCCACCGGCAGATTGTCATCCAGTACGGCGATCATCAATGGAGTCCGTCCCGACCCATCCCGAGTCTCCACCTGTGCCTTCTGATTCAACGCGGCCCGCACCCCGTCCGCGTCGCCATCCTTGGCCGCCCTGAGCAACGCCTTGTTCGCCTGTTCCACCGGCACGTCGACCGGACCGGAACCACTGTTGTCGGACATCATCACCGATCTGTTTTGTGTCTGCCGACTCGTGTCCGCGGTTTCCTTCTCCGCCGGCTCGGCCGAGCAAGCGGCCACGAGCACCGCCCCGGCCAGCACCGCGACCCCGACCCGGGCTCCCCGAGCACGCCCACGCCACCACGAGGTCCCCATAACCGCTGCTCCATCCGTCGAGTGATTGCCTTCCTCTCCCATGCTCCGCACCCCCACCTACGCCCGAATCGGTGCACCGGCTCCTTCTCCCACCCCCATCCGGCCGACACCACTGTCAACCGATCGGCTGACCCCGCCTACGCTGCCGTCGTGACCAGCTCAACTTTCACCTGCACCAGCTGCGATGAACTCCACGACGGCCCACCGCTCAGCTTCGCCTTCCCCGCCCCGGCCTACTGGAACGACGCGGTAGCCGAAGCGCCCGGCAGTGTTCTGGGTGAAGAGCAATGCGTCATCGCCGGCGAACACTTCTTCGTCCGCGCCCGCATCATCCTGCCCATCCTGGACAGCGACGACGAATTCGCCTGGGGCGTCTGGATTTCCCTCAGCGAACAGAACTTCCACCGCATGTCCGAACTGTGGAACGACCCCGCCCGAGTCGACGAACCACCCTATTTCGGCTGGCTCTCCACCCAGATCCCGATCTACGCCCCCACCACCATCAACCTGAAAACCAAACTCCACACCCAGCCGCTCGGAACCCGCCCCCTCCTCGAACTCGAACCCACCGACCACCCCCTCGCCATCGAGCACCGATCCGGCATCACCCACGCCCGAGTCCAGTCGATCGCTGAGCAGCTTCTCCACTGACACCGCCGACCTGCACCGCCGTCGCGCCGATCAGCATGATGACCGCACCGAGGATCTGGGTCGGGTGGAGCGACTGGCCGAGCAGTAGCCATGCCAGGACGGTGGCGGCCAGGGGCTCGACCACGGCCAGGACACTGGCTGCGATCGGGGACAGGTCGCGAAGGGCTCGAAGACCGGTCAGGTAGGGCACGGCGGTGCCGAGGGCGGCCAGGATCAGCAGGACCAGCCAGGCGGGCGGGTGCCGATCGCCGAGTGCGGTTGGTGCCGTGAGCAGGTCGGACGAGAAGGTCCACGGAGGAGCGATCACGGTGACCGCGACGGCTCCGATCAGGAGGCCGGTCGCGGTGAGGCCGAAGGGGTCGGATCGGCGGGCGCCGTACTCGCCCAGCAGAAAGTAGGCGGCCGAGCAGATCGCCGATCCCAGGGCTGCCGTGAGACCGAGGAGGTTCAGGCCGGAGGTCTGCCAAGGTCGGGCGACAATCGCTAATCCGGCAATGGCGAATGTGATTCCCACCCAGACTGACCCGCGCAGGCGCGCACCCCGGGCGGTTCGCATCCACACTGCGACGAATGCGGGGGCGAGGTTGACGAGAACTATCGCCACCCCGACCGGAATTTTGGCCACCGCGACGAAGAACAACAACTGAACGCCCGCAACACCGAGCAGTCCATACGCGACCGGTAACCAAAGATCCGACCGCGAGAACCGGAGCCCTTGCGGACGAAACCAGGCCACACCCGGCAACAACAACACCGCCGCCAGGACGATACGCGCCGAGGTCACCGCCACCGGGCTCCAGCCGCCCACCATCATGGCCTTGGCCAACGGCCCCGAGCCGGCGAACAACACCCACGACACCAGGCCCCACCCGATCGCCTGAACCCGGACCGGAATCCGGCCCGCCCTCTCCGTGACAGCCATCGCTGGATTGTGAGTCCGGGACCAGGAAACCGGCCACTGGATTTCTCTGCCGGTCTAGCGTCCTGGTGGCAGTTGTGAGATGAGCGGGCCCGCGATGCCGAACAGTTTGCCGCACAGCTCATCTCGGCTGTAGTTTCGATCGCTCCACGACGAGACGACCATCTCGACCACACCCACCGGTGCGCCGGCCTGCTCGCCTTGCGGTGCGTCGAAGGCGAGGTTGCAGCTGTGCTCGCTGTAGGACTCCTTCGGGAGGCTCAAGCCCACACGCCCGCCGATCCCGATCGGTCGGAACGTGGTGTGGAATCCAGGGTAGAAGAAGGCATAGAGGAACCGATTGGACCCGGCACTGATCGAGAAGTCGAAATCGTCCTTGTGCCACTGGCAGGCCTTCTTGCCGTCGAACAGGCTGTATCCGCCGATCTTCTTACTCGCCGGATCCAACCCCGCGGCCGTGATCGAGGAGTCGGGAATCGTGCACGGATCCCACACCGTCATGGGTGGTTCTTCGATCGGAGGGCTTGTCGTCGACGGCGTCGGCAGTGGCCAGGTGAGCGTGGTCCGCGGCAGGTTCCTCGGGAGGTCAGCGGCCAGAGCGGTGACGAGGGATTCCGCGCCCGAGCGAAGATCCGGCTTCAAATAGCGCGACTCCCACACGGGCACGGCTTCACCGCCGGACCAGTCCATACCGGAGAGCGTCACATCGATGCGGAGCGTACCGACCCGAGCAGTGGCTCCGCCTTCGTCGTATCCCGGTCGCTGCTGGCCGGACCAGCTCAGCGCTTCCTCACCCACACCAGGCAGAGGCGTGGTCGACGTGACCCAGGGATCCGGCCGGTTGGGCTTCATGGTCGTGCTGATACTCAATGGCGGGGAGACGTCGAGGTTGATGACGATGGTGCGTGACAGTGGCCCGGCCGCGGGCACATCGGCCGTGCGTGGCACCGGATTCTCGAGGACTAATTCGCAGCGCACCGAACGGGAGTAGCCCGAGAAATTGGAGCTCTCTGTCCGCAGATGCCGGTTCTCTTGGAACAGCTTTGGGACATAGTCGCGCAGCGCGCTCCGTAGGGAGCGGTCGGCATCGTCGCAGGAGGGCGGCGAGGTGAACCCGGTCGGGCTATCTGTTTCGGTACCGTACGAGCAAGCTGGCACCGTGAACAGAATGCCCGCCAGCGCCGCCGACAGCCGAAACCGTGTGCGCCGGTTCCGTTGCCGCGGTGTCGACGGCAGTGAAATCTGTTGCATGTGTTGGTGTGTCCTTCCCCCGAGTCGATCTTGACCACCGGTGCAGAACGCTACCGACTTCCGCGATGGAGTGTTTCGCGGCCGTCGAGTTCGCTACCCCTGCCGGTGGTACCGGACGGTGAGGGTGCCCGAGGCCGTGGTCGTCCGCCAGCCGCACGCACATGACTGGGGTGTTCGATCAGTTGCCAAGTGGGAGTGCGCATTCGATATTCGAGGGGTGAATTCGATCGGGTCTCGTCGGGCAGGAGTTGACGCGTGAGCAAGTTGGTTATTGCGGCGATGGGGACTCGGGGGGACGTGGCGCCGTTGCTGGATGTCGCGTTGCGGTTGCGGGACGCGGGGCATGAGGTGGTGGTGGCCGCGCATTGTTTGTTCCGGGAGTTGATCAGCGAGGCGGGGCTCGAATTTCGGCTGATGGGGGCCGACGTCAAGGTGGACGAGTCGGATCCGTTCAATGTCGATCTCAGTGGGCACGAGGATCTGGTGGTGCCGGACAAGCTGGCTTGGCCGGAGGGGCAGCGGTTCCTGGGGAACGGGTTGATCGAGGCGTTGATCGATGAGCCGATGGATGCGCTGTTGTTGAGTCCGATCACCGAGTTCTCGGGGTTCCAGCTCGCCGAGGCCAAGGGGATTCCGGCGATCGGATTGCGGCTGTTCCCGTTGTCGGCGACCACGCAGCATCCGCCGAGTCTGGTCGGGGACAAGGACTTCGGGGGGTTCCGGAATCGGCTGACGGCCGATGTCGGGGCATGGGTGTTCGACACCGTCTATCGCGGGCCGGTCGCCGAATTCCGGCGGGACCTGGGGTTGCCGAAGGTGTCCGCCCGCGCACTGCGGCGACGGCGCACCGCGTCGGAATGGCCGGTGCTGCACGGCTATTCGCCGAGTGTGTCGCCACGGCCCGCGGACTGGCGCCCGGGGCTCGAGGTCACCGGCTATTGGTGGCCGCCCCGGCCCATCGACTGGGAGCCGCCCGCCGAGCTGGTGGACTTCCTCGAAGCCGGCCCGCCCCCGGTGTTCGTCGGATTCGGCAGCACCACCGAAGGTCGCGATCGTCGCGCCGAATTCTCGGAGCTGCTGAACGAGACGCTGCGGCGGTTCGGCGGCCGCGCGGTCGTGCAGACGGGCTGGATGAACCTCGACATCAGTGGTGACGACGTCCTGACCATCGGAAGTGTGCCTTACGACTGGCTGTTCCCGCAGGTCGCCGCCGCGATTCACCACGGTGGCGCCGGAACCACCTCGGCCAGCCTGCGCGCGGGCATGCCGTTCGCCGCCGTCCCCGGCCAAGCGGACCAGGGCTTCTGGGCCCGACGGACGCGGGAACTCGGCGTCAGCCCGGCCACAATCGCGCAGCAGGAACTCTCGGTCGACCGCCTGGTCTCGGCCCTGCACGCGATGACCACCGACAGCTTCTACCGCGACAACGCCACCCGGCTGGCGGAACGGATCGCTCAGGAGGACGGCGCGGGCACCGCGGTCAAACTCATCGAAGCTCACCTCGACGCACACTGAACGGATTCGAATCCGTTCAGTCCGTACGCCATTCGATCGCCGGTCCGGGCCGAACGCATGGACTGGCCCGGATCAGGCTGATTCGAACAGCCCCGGAACGGTGAGTGCGTACTCCACGTCCTGGCGGGTGCCGAGCATGGTGAGCACGCCGCGAATCATGGTCAACCGCGCGGCATCGATGGTGGCCTGGTCGGGTTCGCCGTGTGGGGCGGCAGCCGAGATGCGGAACACGACGTACTCGCAGGTGTGCAGCGCGGTATCGAGTTCGAGGTCCGTGGGGGCGGGCCGCCCCAGCCCGGTGATCTTGTTGCGCACCAGAACCCGGATGTCGTCGACCACCCGATTCCGATACTCCGACACGGGTGAGCTCGGATCGTGCAGTTCGGCGAACAACGGCGCCAGCATCGAGCCGTGCCCGCCCGCCCAGTGCAGATACGCCTCGATCATGTTGATGCCGAGTTCGACCGGCTCCTCGGTCCGTTCCAGGGCCGACCGGATACCGCCGACGAGGTCGTCGTTGGAGACGGTGAGCACCGCGTGCAGGGGCTCGGTGGCATTGGCGAAATACCGGTAGAAGGTCGGCCGTGCGATCCCGGCCTCCTCGATGATGCGGGCCACGCTCAGCCCGCGGGATCCGTGCGCGGCGAAGACCTCGGCGGTCGCCAGCACTATGCGGGCGCGCACCTGGTCGGCCTGTTGCTCCGTCTGCGGGGGGCGGCCGCGGCGGGCGGGGGTGGCCTTGTCCGCCGGAGGGCTTGACATCGCATGCGTCACGTCTATTAATCTAACACTGGTGTTCATGTAACACTGGTGTTCAGTTAATAGTGAGCTCCACCGGATCCGACTCTTCGAGAGGGCGACCAATGACGACTGCCCCGCAGCTCGCCGCCGCCGATGCGCTGCCTTTTGACCTGGTCCAGCGCCTGCTCGGCCATGCCGTCGCGGGCGGTGCGCCCTCGGTCGAGGTGTTCGCGCCCGCCACCGGCGCCAAGATCGCCGACCTGCCGCAATCCTCGGTCACCGATATCGAGGCCGCTTTCGCCACCGCGCGCGCCGCGCAGGCCGAATGGGCGAAGGTGCCGGTCGGGGAGCGGGCCGCCCTGCTGCGCCGCATCCACGATCTGGTGCTGGCCGAGCAGGACGCCATCCTCGACATCGTCCAGCTCGAGACCGGCAAGTCCCGTGTGCACGCCTTCGACGAGGTGTCCGATGTCGCGGTGAACTCCCGCTACTATGCCGCCGAGGGCAAATCGATTCTGGCGCACCGCAAGCCGCGCGGCGTGATGCCGGTGCTGACCCAGGTGGAGGTGCGCAACCGGCCCAAGGGCGTGGTCGCGGTCATCTCGCCGTGGAACTATCCGCTCGCGCTGGGCGCCTCCGACGCGCTGCCCGCGTTGCTCGCCGGTAACGCCGTCATCGGGCGGCCGGACAATCAGACCGCGCTGACCCTGCTGTGGGCCATCGACATCGCCGAGCGGGCGGGCTTGCCCAAGGGGCTGTGGCAGGCCGTGCTCGGGCGCGGCGCGGTCGTCGGCACCGAGGTCATCGCGCGCGCCGACTACGTCGACTACACCGGGTCCAGCGCCACCGGCCGCACCATCGCCCAGCAGGCGGGGGAGCGGCTGATCGGCTACTCGCTCGAACTGGGCGGCAAGAACCCGCTGCTGGTGCTCGAGGACGCCGATGTCTCCGCGGCCGCCAAGATCGCGGTGCGCGCCTGCTTCGCCTCCGCCGGTCAGCTGTGTGAGTCGATCGAGCGAATCTACCTGCACGACAAGGTGTACGACCAGTTCGTCCGTGAATTCGTCGCGCACACCAAGGATTTGACGCTCGGCAAGACCCTCGACTTCGGCTACGAGATCGGGTCGCTGACCTTCCCGCGCCAGATCGACAATGTCTCCAAGCACGTCGACGACGCCGTCGCCCAGGGTGCGACCGTCCTCGCCGGCGGCAAGGCGCGCCCGGACCTGGGCCCGTACTTCTACGAGCCCACCATCCTCGAGGGCGTGCGCGAGGGCATGACGGTCTACCGCGAGGAAACCTTCGGACCGGTCGTGTCGCTGTACCGCGTGCACAGTGACGACGAGGCCGTCGAGCAGGCCAACGACACCGCCTACGGCCTCAACGCCAGCGTGTGGAGCCGCGATACCGCCCGCGGCCGCGAGGTGGCCGCCCGCGTCAACGCCGGATCGGTGAACGTGAACGAGGGCTTCATCGCCGCCTGGGGTTCGGTCGCCGCGCCGTCGGGCGGACTCGGAATCTCCGGCACCGGCCGCCGCCACGGACCCGAGGGACTGCTGAAGTACATCGACACCCAGACCATCGCGGTGCAGCGGGTGCTGCCCATCGCGCCGCTGCCGGGCATGTCGGAGCAGCTGTGGGCCAAGACCATGACGCTCTACCTGAACGTCATGAAGACACTGCGGCAGAAGTGATTCCGCCGACCATTCGACAGGGGTACAGAGGGGTATGAAGACCGTAGCCGGTAAGAAGGTCCTGGTCACCGGGGCCGCCATGGGTCTGGGCAAGTCGTTCGCGCGCCGCGCGGTGGCCGAGCAGGCCGCCGACGTGGTGCTGTGGGACGTCAATGAGACGGCGCTGAAGGAGACCGCAGCCGAGCTGGCGGCCCTGGGCAGCAGCCGGATTCACCACTACGTGGTGGACGTGTCCGACCGCGACGCCATCGCCGAGGCGGGCGCGACCGTGCGCGCCGAGGTCGGCGGCATCGACGTGCTGGTCAACAACGCCGGCATCGTGCGCGGCAACGGCTACTTCTGGGAGACCGCGAACAAGGCCGACATCGACAAGACGATGGCGATCAACTCGCTGGCCCCCATGTACATCACCCTCGAGTTCCTGCCCGCCATGGTCGCCAACACCGGCGTCGAGGCGCGTGTGCTGAACATCGCCTCCTCCGCGGGCCTGGTCTCCAACCCGCGCATGAGCGTGTACGCCGCCTCCAAGTGGGCGGCCCTGGGCTGGTCGGACTCGGTCCGCCTGGAACTCGAACAGTCCGGCACCGACCACGTCAAGTTCACCACGGTGTGCCCGACCTACATCAACACCGGAATGTTCGACGGCGCCAAGGGTTTCTGGTTCACCCCGATCCTCGAACAGGAGGAAGTGGTCGACACCTCCTGGACCGAGATGAAGAAGGGCTCGGCCCTGGTCGTCCTGCCCTGGACCTCCCGCCTCAACCGCGCCATCTCCGGCCTTCTCCCGCTGAAGCTACGCGACTTCTATCTCAACACGGTGGGCGTCTACCACTCGATGGACGAATTCACCGGCCGCAAGTAGGGATTCGCGCGGCACGACGAACGCGCTCCGACGCGACGCACCGACACCACCCGGCCGTCTGGTCCGGGTGGTGTTCGCTATCGGGGCCCGGTATGGATCGATACAGAATTCACCCGGGCCGGCGATGCGGCAGACTTCCTATCATCGAGGATGCCTGAACATTGCTGAAAGTCAGAACTGACGGCTGTTCGGGAACATGGCGGAGAATCCCGGACTGATCCCCAGATTGTCGTTGGCCTCATCTTCGTGGTGCAACGGGTCGTCGCGTGTATACGTGCAGGACCTGGCTACGGAAGGTGTCTGGATGGTTGCCGGAGTTTCCGTATGGGCGCAGAATCGACTGGGTCGATACTCGCGTTCGGCTCGACGAAACTCGGACGATCTCTGACACCAGTGGGGTGACCTTGATGCGAACCGAAGGGGATAGCTGGGACATTGTGACGAGCGTGGGCCTGACCGCCCTGGGCGTCGCCACGTTTCGCGCACTCGAGACGGTAGATCCCGAGCCGATGATCCACGACGGCTACGCGGCGTGGTTCGTCGAAGCGGCCGGTGAACCGCATTTCATCGACATGCTGGCCGACCCGGAGTCGGTGGGCGAGGCCAGGCGGTTCGGGCGGTTCATGGGCGTTCGGACGAGGTTCTTCGACGAGTTCTTCGCCGCGGCGTTTCAGCGGGGTGTGCGGCAGGCGGTGATCCTGGCGTCCGGTCTGGACGCGCGGGCGTACCGGCTGGATTGGCCCGCCGGCGCGGTCGTCTTCGAGATCGATCAGCCCCAGGTGCTGGAGTTCAAGGACCGGGTTCTCGCCGAGCACGGTGCCGTGGCCAAGGCCGATCGCCGCGTGGTGGCGGTCGATCTGCGCGACGACTGGCCCGCTGCGCTCATTGCCGCCGGATTCGATCCGGGCCAACCCACGGCGTGGTCGGCCGAGGGGCTGTTGCCGTTCCTGCCGGGTCACGCGCACGACGCCTTGTTCGAGCGCATCGACGCGCTGTCCGCGCCCGGCAGCAGCGTGGCCTCCGACGAGTTCAGCCGCGGCCTGGACCCCCAACACTTCGCCGACACCGAGGAAAAATTCTTCGGCACCAACCCCTTCGGCAACCTGGACGTCAGCGACCTCCTCTACGACGACGCCCGCGCCGACCCAGGCGACTGGCTGTCCCGCCACGGCTGGTCGGTCCACGTCACCACCCCCGTCGACCTCGCCGCCGCCTACGCCCACCCGATCACCGACCTACCCGCCGAATTGCTCGACCTCATGCGCCAGGGGCACTACTCGCGCGCCGAGAAGCAGTGAACCCGGTACGGCTCCATCGCCCCGTAATCTCCTTCGACGGTCATCCCAGGCGCTCCGGCGAGACGGCGTTGGCGTAGTCGGATTCGCGACCGCCCGACGGCATCACGATCACCTGGCAGTTGTGCGATTCATGCCAGTGCACATGGCCCTCGACCAACTCGCCGCGGGCGGGCAGCTCCGCATCCGTTGGCAGGAAAGTGACCCTGACCAGGCCGATGGCATCCGGGATCTGGTCGATCTCGATGAAGACCCCGAACGGCTGCCGCCCGATCACCTTGCCGGTCACCGGGCTGCCCACCGGCAAGGACTCCACCGTGGCGGCCCATGCCGCACGGCTGCGTCGCGCCAATTCCACGTTCTCGGGCCAAAAGTGCTCAACCACGGTACGAGCATGTCACCAGCGTGCTCCTGTGCCGCGAACGAGTCTCTACCGCATAGCGTTCCGGCCGCTGCGGGGTGCAGGAATGGCGGCGGCCCGCTCGGTCGAAGCCGAGCGGGCCGTCGGTGGTGTGGCTGTCGGGGTTACGGCCAGCACCAGTCCAGGGTGGCGGAGCCGGGGGTCGGGATGTGGAGGCAGATGGTGATCGAGATGTAGGGGGCGTCGATGTTCTGCAGCGCCGCGGGCTGGGCGGGGGCCGAGGCGGCGGGCTCGGCCGCGGAGGCGGACGGGGCCGCGAGGGTCAGCAGGGGGACTGCGAGTGCGGCTACTGCTGCCGAGCGGGCGATGGATGCCAGCATCTGGGTTCTACTCCTCCAGGTCGCGACTAGGGCGGCGCCAGATGGTTGCTGTCGGTTGTCTATGACAGGTCAATAGGGCCGTGAGCGCTACGTTAACACCAGAAGATTGGTTTGCTGGAAAGTCTCTACGTCACTTGCCCGTGTTGGCACTCGTCAGTGTGCCCACCCCGCTTCGAAGCATGGGTGCCGGCGGTTCGACGCACTGCCGGACACTCGTGCCCGGCACCGTAGGCTCGCTGTCGTGGAGCACGACGAAGCCATCGAACGTCATGTCGAAGAACACTTCGGGCCAATCGAGTTCGTGATGCACGAGGTCGGCATGGCGGATCGCGTGCATGTGCTCGTGGTGGGGCCGACGGAAGGCCGACCGTACCGGACGCTGGTCACCGAGGGGATGAGCGGACGGCCGATGCGAGTGCCGGAGGGGGTGAGCCCCTTCGCCGAGTTGATGATCGGCTTGCCCGCGGATTGGCCGTTACCGGACGACGGCGGGTCGTGGCCGGTCCACCTGCTGAAGTACATGGCTCGGTTCCCTCACGAACGCGAGACATGGCTCGGCGCATGGCATTTGGTCCCGAACGGCGATCCGGTTCAGCCCTATGCCCCGGATACGCCGTTCGCGGGTGTGGTCGTGACTCCGATGCTCGACGTCGAACCGGAAGCCAGGGTCATCGAATCCAGCACGGCCATCAACCTTCTCGCCCTGGTGCCGCTGCATCAGGCAGAGGTTGCGCTGAAGATCGATCATGGCACCGACGCCCTCATCGCGACGCTCGATCGAGGCGAGGTCAGCGAGGTGTTCGACCCGGATCGGCCCTGTCTGCTCTGATACATCGAGGCCGAGGACTACACGGGCTCAGCCCTACGCCGGCCGATCGTTGAGGCGGGCGTGGAGGCGGTCGCGGATTTCGTCGGGGGTGTAGGCGCGGCGTTTGCGTTCGGAGCGCACGATCACCACTCCGGTCGCCGCGACACCTGCGGCGCCTGCCAAGCCGAGCCACTTCCACCAGCGCATGCGCCTAGGCTAGCGGTTGTGTCACGCGAAGCGCTGTCGAGTGTCGGTTTGGATGAAGCGGTCGATCTCACCAGGACCGGTGATCTGTGGCTGTTTCGGGGGCATTCCGGTGCCGACCGGGCGATTCGGGGGCTGACGAACAGTCCGGTCAACCATGTCGGGATGGCGGTGGTGATCGATGATCTCCCGGCCCTGATCTGGCATGCCGAGCTCGGTCGTTCGCTGCCCGACGTCTGGTCGGGCAACAACCATCGTGGGGCCCAGCTGCACGACTTGCGGGCCGCGGTCATGCGCTGGGCCAACGTCTATGAGCAGCAGGCGTGGATCCGCCAGCTGGATCGGCCGGTCACCCGGGAGATGGAGGATGCCGCGCTGCGGATGGTGGCGAGGCTGGACGGCATGCCCTTCCCCTCCACCACCGCGCTCGCGGGACGGTGGTTGCGCGGCCGGGTACCGCGAGCGAAGCGATCGGCCACGCCCGAAACCACTGCGGGACTGGAGAACGCGTACTGCGCGGAGATCGTCGCCATGACCTACCAGGCGATGAGCCTGCTGCCGGAGAAGCGCCCGAACTGGTATGACCCGGGCCGGTTCTGGAGCGGTGACAACCTGCGTCTGGCCGACGGTTACCACCTCGGAGGGGAAATCGCGGTCAAGGTCCCCGCGGACTGATCCGGAGCCATCCGGAACGGTTCAGTTCATCGGCACGGTGTGATGGTCGAGGACGTCCTCGATCGGGCGGAGGCCGGTGTCGGGGTCCGTGGCTTCGGCGCCGTCGAGGATCGTGTCGAGGATGGCGGCGTGGTCCAGAGTCGCGGGGAGACGGCGGGATTCGCGGGCGCTGACGATGACCGCGTGCAGCACGGTCGCGTACACGCGGGAGCGGGGGACGATCAAGCGCCAGCCGTGGCGTTCACGGTCGCGCAGGCGAGCCTCGATGGCGTCGAGAACGTCCTGGATGACCTGAATCTCGACCTGGTCCGGGTCATCGCACGGCATGGCGACCACCGAAAAGCAGTGTGCTGTAGGCGACCGCGGCCACCCGAAGCAGAGTGAGCAGCGACCGCTTGGGTGACGCCGAGGGGCGTTCCGCGCGTGCGTCGAGCACCATGCGCCCGGCGGAGACCAAGGCGGTGCGCGCCCGCCGCCGCACCAGGCAGGTGCCGACACCGCACCCGAGGTGCAGTTGCATCGCGATATGCGCTTGCGCGGCAGTCAGTTTGCCGGGATCCGAATAGCACGACCACAGCCCGCGCACCGCATAGCCGACCACTGCGGTCTGCTCCGCCGCCGTGTCGGCCGCCTGGCGCTTCTCTCGTTCGATCCGGTCGATGATCGCCTGCACCGACCACGGGTTCTTGCTGGACATCGTCACCTACCTGGGGTGTCGTCGTTGTCCGTCAAGGAGACCACCCCACGATCAGCTGTGACATTGTCATTTAGGGATTCTCGTAAAGCAGCCGCAAAAGCCCAGCAGCGCTGTCACTCTGGGATCGGAGCAGTGCCACTCTGACCGAGTCGAGGAGTTTGCGATGCCCGAGGAGAACCCCCGCGCTTCGCTGCCACGTCGGCAGCTCGGGCGGTACATTCGCCGCCAGCGCGAAGAGAACACCGTACTCACGCAGGCTGAGGTAGCGGCTGCGATGCAATGGAGCCACAGCAAATACTCCCGGCTGGAGCGGGGTGAGCCGGGGCGGATTCTCGATCGCGATCTCCGCGAGCTCGGCAAGATCCTGGAGATCCCGGACGAGAAGACCGACGCCATGATCGAACTCGCCCGGCAGGTGGCCGAAAAGACCTGGTACAACAGTTTCAACGACCTCATTCGGGCCAACTTCGACGTCTACATGCGGATGGAGACCGAGGCCGAATCGATGGAGATCTACCGACCGGACCTGGTTCCAGGGCTGTTCCAGACCGCCGACTACGCCCGCTCGCTGAACCGGACCTACTTTCCGAAAGACTCTGAGGAAGAGCAGGATCGGCGGATCGAGCTGAAACTGAGGCGGCAGACGATCATCACGCGCAAGCGGTCGCCCATCACCGTCGATCTGGTGCTGCACGAATCGGCCCTGCGCACCACAGTCGGCAATGACGTGATCATGGCAACGCAACTTCGGCATCTGGCCGACCTCGGTACTCGCCCGAACATCACGGTTCGCGTCGTGCCGTTCCAGGCGGGATTCCCACTCGGGACACCGGTCGGGCCGTTCGTAACGCTCGACTTCAAGCCGGACGTGAAGGGCGTCGCGGAACCGACGGTCATCTATGTCGAGAGCTATACGGGCGATATGTACCTTGAGGGAGAGGCAGATGTCGGCAAATACCGTCGGGCGTTCGCGACGATCCAGCACGTCGCGATGGATGCGGTCACGAGTCGAAACATGCTGCGGCAGTGCGCAAGAAGGGAATTCTGAGGATGAACGATCGTCACCTTGCTGAAGCCGAATGGATCAAGAGCAGCCGCAGCTCTGGAAACTCGGAATGTGTGGAGGTCGCGTTCCTCGACGGGGGGATGGTCGGTATCCGGGACTCCAAGAATCCGACCGGTCCGGCGTTGGTGTTCGCGCCCGGCGAGTGGGACGCCTTCACCGCCGGCGTGGCGGGTGGGGGGCTCGGCGCGCCCGCCTGAGCCGCGCGGCTAGCGGTAGCCGACCGCTATGGCCTGTGCGGGAAAGCCCGCGCGGGCCTTGGTCGTTCATGGATCATTAACACTGCTCGTGGTTGGCTCGATAGCCATCTGACGGTGACCGGCGCGTTGCTGACCTGTGCCATACTCGGCGCGGGCTGCGGTCGCGCCTGAGGGAGGAAAGAGAGCTCGATGGGCCTGTTCGACATGATCCGCGGCGAATTCGTCGACATCATCGAATGGCTGGATGACAGCCGGACCACGTTGGCCTGGCGGTTTCCGCGGTACGAGAACGAGATCAAGAACGGTGCGGAGCTGATCGTCCGGGAGGGGCAGCAGGCCGTCTTCGTGTATCGGGGGCAGCTCGCCGACAAGTACGGGCCCGGGCATTACACGCTGACCACCGAGAACATGCCGATCATGTCCACCCTGCAGGGGTGGCGGCACGGGTTCAACTCGCCGTTCCGGTCCGAGGTGTACTACGTCAATACCCGCGCGGTCACCGATATGCGGTGGGGCACACCGCAGCCCGTCACCGTGCGCGACCCCGACTTCCGGATGGTGCAGATCCGCGCCAACGGCACCGCGAACGTGCGGGTCACCGATATCGAGGTGTTCCTGCGGCAGATGATCGGCACCAACGCCGAGGTCGACGCGGACGTGCTCAGTGAGCAGCTGCGCGCCAATGTCGCGCTCGCGTTCTCCGACATGGTGCTGGCCAGCGGGCTGGGCGCCATCGACCTGCAGGGCCGCCAGGTCGAATTGTCCGACAAGCTGCGCGAATTCGTGGGCCAGCGACTGTCCGGCTTCGGTGTCGGGGTCGAGGGCGTCACCATGAGCATCTCGCTGCCCGAGGAGATCCAGCAGGCCATGACCCGCGGCGTCGCGCGCGGTGTCGAGGCCGGCGGGTTCATGAACAATGTCGACCTCAACCGGTACCAGCAGATGCAGGCCGCCGACGCCATGCTCGCCGCCGCCCAGAACCCCGGCGGGGGAATGGGAGCCGCCATGCAGGCCGGCATGGGTGTCGTGCTGGGCGGGCAGATGGCGGGCGCCATGCAGGGCAGCATGCAGCCGCAGCCCGGCTACGGTCAGCCCCAGCAGGGCGGCTACGCCCAGCCCGCGCCGCAGCAGGCCCCGCCGCCGCTGCCGGGTCAGCAGCAGTTCCACTTCGACAATGGCGGCCAGGCCGCGGGCCCGTTCCCGATCGACCAGCTACGCCAATACGTTTCGGGTGGACAGCTGACCCGCGATACCAATGTGTGGGCCGAGGGCATGGCGGGCTGGGCCCCGGCCTCGACCGTCCCGGCGTTGCAATCCCTCTTCGCGACCCCGCCGCCGCTGCCGGGCACTCCGCCGCCGCTGCCCCCGCAGTAACGGCGACCTCCGCAACCGGACCCGCCCGGCCCACCCGTCGGCGCTTGACCGCCGACGGGTCGTTTCGCCGTACCCGAATCCGGTCACCCGCCCGATCGAACGCCCGACAACTCGGTGCGTCCCGAAACTCCTTCCACCGCAACAGCGTGACCAGCGAGTCCGCCGCACCGAGTGAGCGCACATGAACGACCACCAGCCCCCGCAGCAGCCCGCGGGCCCGCCCCCGCTGCCCGGCGGCGACGCCGCCCCGCACACCGCGGAACCCCGCCAGTGGACCCCTCCCGTCGCGGCCAACCCCGGCGGCGAGACGGCGGCCCCGTCCGGCCCGCCGCCCCTCCCGGGCGCCGCGCAACCCGGACGGACGATGCCGCCGCCGATGCCCGGCGTCGGAAACCCTGTGCCGCCCCCGCTTCCGCCGCGCGATGTGACCGGTGTCCCGCCGATGCCCCAGGGCGCCGCGATGCCGCCCCAGGGTGCCGTGAGCCCTCCGCCCCTGCCCGGGGCCACGGGATCTCCGATGCCGCCGCCGCTTCCCGCGCAGGGGTTGCGCGGTCCTGTCGGCGCTCCGCCCGCCGGTGGGGGCGTGGGAATGGCTGTGCCGCCGCCGCTTCCGGGTGGATTCGCGCCGAATGCGCCGATGCAGCCCCCGATGGGTGCGATGCCGCAGCCGATAGTTGTGGCTCCGGTGTTCGTGCCCGGGGCGAGCGAACCCGAGCATGGAGCGGGAGGGCCTGGGCCGCGGGCTCAGCCGGTGGCGCCGGATCGGGCCATGTTGCACGGCACGGAGATGACACGGACGTATCCATGTACGGCGTGTGGGGCGCAGTTGGTGTTCGATCCGGCGGGGCAGGATCTGCTGTGCCCGAGTTGCGGGAACCGGTCGCCGGTGACCGCTCCGAACGTGCCGGTGCAGGCTCGGGAGTTGGGGCCCGCGATGGCGGCGCTGCGGGAGTTGCAGGGGCAGGCGGCGGGGCCGCAGGTGACGGGGGAGTGGGAGGTGAAGTGTCAGAACTGTGGTGGGACAACGGGATTCAATGGCAGCCTCACCGCCACTCGGTGCCCGTACTGCGCTACCCCGATTCAGCGTGATGACGTGCACAATGCGCCCGCTCGGCTGCCGGTGGACGGGGTGGTGCCGTTCCTGGTGGGGGAGAAGCAGGCTCGGGAGCTGGTCGAGAAGTGGGTGTCGAAGCGGTGGTTCGCGCCGTCGAACTTCCGGAAGTACCGGCGGATCGGTGCCTTCTCGAGTCTGTACACGGCCTACTTCACCTATGACGCGGACACCGCGAGCTGGTATCAGGGTGAGCGCGGCGACGACTATCAGGTGCGGGTCGGGACCGACGAGGACGGCGATCCGATCTACGAGACCCACACGCGATGGCATTCGGTGGCCGGCGAGGTCGGCAACGAGTTCGCCGATCTGCCGGTGCTGGCCAACGAGAACTTGAACCGGGACCGGATCCGGTCGCTGGAACCGTGGCCGGTGGAGCAGGCGCGCGCCTACTCGCCGGAGTTCGTGGCCGGGCACCTGTGCCGCACCTACGACAAGGACGCCGAGGAGTCGTTCCCGGAGGCGCAGCAGCGGATCGAGTCGGCCATCGAGTCGAGCGTGCGCGCCGACATCGGCGGCGACCACCAGCGCATCCACGAGCTGAACACCAACTGGAACTGGCTGGCGTACAAGCATGTGCTGCTGCCGATCTGGCTGCTGACGGTCGTCTACATGGACAAGACCTATCAGGTGTACATCAACGGCCTGACCGGGCAGGTGTCCGGTGACCGGCCGTGGAGCAAGGCGAAGATCATCGCCGCGATCCTGGCGGTGCTCGCCGTGATCGTCGCGGTGGTGGTGGCGTTCGCGGTCGCGCGCGGGCATCACACGCCGAGCCATCATCCGAGCGGGCCGAGCCACTCCACCGTCGTACCTCCGCGCCCTACCACCCATCGATGACCCACCGAGCAGAGCGGAACCGACCGTGTTGATCTTCGTAGCCGTCGCGCTGATCCTGATCGCCGCCGTGGCCGGCGGCATCGTCCTGGTGTCGCGCGGTCAGCGGGCCGCGACCGCCACCGCCAACCAGGTGGTGCCGGGCATGCCGACCCGGGCCCCGGCCTCGTGGGCGGGCTCGCACGACCCGGAGCCGCGCCTGCACCGTCGCCTGCGCGACGCCATCCGTGCCCTGCACACCGCCAACACCCTCGACGACGCCACCACGATCGTGTTGCGCGCCGAACTCGAGCAGGCCGCCCTGGCCTGGGACGACCGCTTGGTCGCCATGGCGGCCCTGCCCGCCGCCGCCCTGACCGAGCAGCGGGCGACCGCCACCCATGCCGTCGAATCCATCGAAGCCGCGGTGGCGCAATACGTTTCGGCCGCCACCCAGCGCACCGCCGCGGAGGTAACCGCCGGACTGACCGCGGCGCGGGCGCAACTCGAGATCCAAGCCGAGATCCGCAAATCCCTCGAGGCCGGCTGAACCCGGGGAAGCGCTGCGCAGTCCCTCTGGGCTCGGGCGGTTGTCGTTTAGGACCGGACGTAGGGTGAGGACCTGTGGAATCAGACAGCAAACTGGAGGACTTACGGTCAGCCCTCTCCTGCGTTTTCGAGAAGCTCGGTGCCGAGAGCCTCACCGAGCCCGACCGGGTCGAGTTGGTGGCGCGCGCCGAGGTGGTCCAGAACCAGATCGATGCGATTCAGGATGTCATCGACGACGAGGAGCGCGACCACTTGCCGACTACGCCTGCACCGGCGCCTTCGGGTGATCGGTTGTTCTGAGGCGTCGCTGAACCGCGCGGGTCGCGGCATGAGCGTGCGTGTGGCTGAGGACACGCCCTGCGGTTCGCTATCCACCCCCAGAACCCCGATGAAGTCCTTACTGGCTGCCTTCGATTCGCAAAACCAGGCATAGACAACCTGGACCTGATCGCCAACAGCAACAACGGCTATGCCGCCTTCGGCGACGACCCGCCGAGAACTCGGCAGGGTCAAGGCATTTCCGCAGTCACCTGCCGGTGCTCGTACCAGATTCCCGGGACGACCGATCCGTTCGGCAACTGCTGCGCTCGACGATCTTTTTCCGTCGCTCCGATCCTGTCGCAGATGCGCTGCACCGCGAGATTCGACTCGCTCGTGCCGATCTCGACGGTAGTGAAACCGGCGTCGTGGATCGCCTCGACCAGCGCGGCCACCGCTTCGCTCGCGTAGCCGGCGCGCCGGTGCCGTGGTCCGATCCACCAGCCGAGAGTTTGCGCCGATGTGTCGCTACCGCTCGGGTGCACGCTCGCGCCACCTACCAGGGACCCGTCCGACCACGCCTCGAACACGAGAAGCCCAGGAGTCGGTAGCCCCGACCCGACGGCCTTCACCATTACCTGAGCATCGCGTTCCGACCACCCGTTCCCGGCAAGCATCTCCGCATCGATCGTCGCGGCGAGCGCGACCGCGTCCTGCCGTACCGGCGGGCGCAGCAGCAGTCGTGCGGACTCGACCTTCCACAGCACGCCATAACGCGCCCTGATTTCCTTGTCGACCAGCCCACTGACCCTCCACGCCCAGAGCCCGCCCGCGACAAGCACGACGCCCACCATGAGCATCACCCAGAAGGCGATAACGAGTCCCCGTGCAGCGGAGCCCGATACGACCGTCAACACGACCCCGACAGTCACCGCCGGAGCCCCGACCATCACGATCCAACTCGCCAGCCCACGAGCGGTGGCACGCCAGGGGCCTTGCTGAAGGGCCGCTCTGACATACGTGATTCGCCACATCGGAAACATGCGCGAACCATATTCGATGCTGTCGAACCGACGCGGATCCCGGCCTAGAAACAACAAAAGCCGTAGGTCGGTGACCTGCGTCGGTGGCGAGGTCTACACATAATCGGCAGTAGCGGATGTTCCTGCACCGCGGTCAGTCTCAACTGGGGTCCGCCCCGCGCTGGTCGGTTCGGTCAGCGCTGTCTGCGGCATTACCCCATGTTCGGGTCGTGCCTGTTGTCGAGCTTTGGCTGGGCGTCGCCATCCGTCGCCCAGGCAGGCAGTGGCTCTCGCGCCGACAACCACTGCGGAGGTATTCCGCGTACGCCGCTTCGCGTGCCGATGCCACCGCAACATCACTGCCCCGATACCAACGTCCGTACGGCGCCCACCAGCGCGCCGCACGCGGACAACGCGCAGACGCGGATCGGCTCAGCGGGCAAAGGGATATCGCGGTTGCGGCGGCCGCACGACCTTCGGCATGACCGCTGGTCGAGCAGCGCCACGGTGGCCGAACGCGATGGGCCGCTGAACCTTCGGGGCATTGACAGCGTCACCGTCGAAGAACAAGTAGCTGGCGCGCAAACCGTAACGGGTACAGACTCATTGAGCTCCACCCGGTGTTCCGCGCGGGGCCCAGTCGTGTCGCTGGCCGTCTGCGGTGGCAGGTTCGGTCACCGCGGCATGCGGCGGGGTCAGTTCCACCCGGTGGGTGATGCTTGGGCGATGGCGTCGGGGATGGTGCTGCCCGGGAATCCGATCCGGTCGACGATGGGTCGGATGAGGCCTGGGATCCGTGCGGGTAGGCCGAGTCGTTTCGGCACGACGATCAGGTCGGCGCGGCGTTCGATGCCTGAGACGATGCCGGCGACCACGTCGTCGAGGGGGATCATCTTCCACAGGCCACTGGCGTTTCCCTTCCACAGGGTGTTTCCGGCGGGATCGGAGTGGATCTGGTCCATCATCGGCGTCTTGAAGAAGGTGGGGTGCGCACTACCGACACCGACCCCGAGGTGGCGCACCTCGAGGCGGGTCGAGTCGGCCAGTGCCCACACCCCGGCCTTGCTCGCGGTGTAAGCGCCTTGCAAGGGAGAGTGCACGAACGCTGCCATCGAGGAGATCGCCAACAGGTAGCCCTTCTGCTGGGTGACGTGTGGGAGCCCGGCGCGGAACGTGCGCCAGACGCCGTTCAAGTTGATGTCGGTCACGCGCTCGAAGACGGCGGGGTCGACAGTGGCCAGCGGAGCCATTGCCCCGACGCCGGCGTTGGCGATCACCACGTCGATACGACCGAAATGCGCGGCCGCAGCATCGATTGCCCGCTGAAGGCTGTCGAAGTCCCGGACATCGGCGGCCCACCCGCGGGCGGCGGTGTCGGGGCCCAGCGCTTCGGCTTGCCGCGCGGTGGCGTCGCCATCGAGGTCGAGCAGCGCCAGGTTGGCGCCGCGGGCGGCCACGGCGCGTGCGAGCGCGGATCCGAGTCCGCCGGCGGAGCCGGTGATCAGGACGGTGCGTCCGGCGAGGTGGTAGCGAGACACGGTGGATGACTCCTCGGTTGCGATCGAAGGTGCGCGGTCGATTCAGGCGGTGAGGGGACGTTCTGAGCGAGGAAAGCGAGCTGGTGCGCGATATTTCATTCGAAGTGTTCGCCGACGTAGATGTCGAAATGTTCGGCAGGGGGTGGTCAAGAGGAGATTTTGACCCGTGGACTTCGTCATCGATCTGAACCACGCCGCTGCCGCGATCATCTCGCGCCTGCCTGCCTGGACCGTGGCTGGGCTACCGACATCGTTCAGTAGTGACAGCACGATGTACTCGATGCCAGACTGCCGCTCGCGAGGTTCGGTCAGCGCGGCGGACCCGGCGCAACACCGCCGCCACCGCGATCAGGCGAGTAGGAGAGACTTCTCGCATGAGTCTTGCAGCACGTTTGGAGCAGCTCGGCCGCCCGCTGGTCGAGGAGCAACTTGCGCATCCGACCGTCGCGGGGATCGCGAAAGGCGACCTCGCCGAGCCGGTGTTCCGCTCCTGGCTGGAACAGGACTACCTGTTCCTCCTCGACTACGTCCGCGTCTTCTCCCGCCTCGCCTGGCAGGCGCCCGCCGCCCACCTCGGTGACCTGGTCGACCTCGCGCACGCCACTTTCCACGACGAAATCTCGCTGCACCGTAGTCTGGCCGCGGAGTTCGGCGCCGACCTCGACGGCGCCACCAAGGGCGAGCCGTGCACGAAATACACTGCGTTCCTGCTGGATTCGGCCGCGAACTACGCCGACGGCCTGGCCGCCCTCTACCCCTGCATGTGGGGCTATTCGACACTCGGCGCGATCCTCGCCCAGAACCCTCCCGCCGACCCGCGCTACCAGCGCTGGATCGACACCTACGCCGACCCCGGCTTCGCGGCCCTCACCGCCCGCTGCGCCCAGATGCTCGACGAAGCCGGCGGCGACAACGCGGAGGAGCTGTTCCTGACCGGCATGCGCCACGAACTCGCGTTCTGGGATGTGCCGGTCAGCCGCGGCTGAACCGGTAGGTCGTCCGTCGAATCCGCCTGACCGAAATCAGCCGATACCTCGACTACCTCGGCCGCGAGATGGTCCAGGCCGTTGAACGGTGGCACGCATCAGGGACACGACCCGACGGTTGCTGATACGCAGATGGTGTCGGATTTCGCGCTCATAGCCAATCGTTCCTGGATCCGCGCGAAGGTGCCACGTCCTCGACTACGCGGTCGAGCGTCAGATACCTTTCAGTGGCCGCTACCGGGGGCGCAGATGAACGGACCGGCTCGCAGCAGGTCACAGACCACCAATTCGACGACGTTCCAGTACATGTCACTCGAGCCCTGGCTCACCGAGAACCCCACATCGCCGCCGAGCGCGCGTTCCAACGATCCGGTTTCGGCCATGCGGATCCCGTCGCCGAGAGGCACATCCTGGAGGGGTTTGTCCAGTTTCACCTCCACTACGTGCCACTCGGCATTCGCCAGCAGCGGACTTTCTGCACCGCAACAGGTTCCGGCCGCCCGCGCCGGCCGGTTCGTCAGCGCGGTATTCGGCTAGTTAGAGACTGGTGTCAGGATCGGATCCCGGCCAGGATTTGATCCAGGTGCCCGGTGGGAGGCTCCCAATATTCGGCTGCCCGCTGTC